>MKUO01000011.1 GCA_001897855.1 Bacteroidetes bacterium 43-93 | reverse complement strand
CAACCAAAACCTGATCACCAACGGTAGCCGTGGTGGTAACCAAACCTTCAGTGTAATGTACCAGGCAACACCCGGCTTTAGCTATCCTGCAGGTACTTATACTACAGATGTAGTGTACACTGCTACTCAGCTTTAATCAGCTCTCTCTCTTATCCCTTATACAGAAGCGCCTTAACCGGCGCTTCTTTTTTATATTTGGTGCCATGGAACATATACTACTGCTGCACGGGGCTATAGGTGCAAAAGACCAACTGCAGGGCCTGAGCGAAAAGCTATCATCAACATATAATGTGCACAACATCAGCTTTTCAGGGCATGGCGGAACACCTTATTCGGGTGCGTTTTCAATAAAACAGTTTGCAGAAGAAGTATTGGCGTATGTAAATAGTAATGGACTGGATAAAGTCAATATATTTGGTTATAGCATGGGCGGATATGTGGGCATGTACCTTGCAAGATATTACCCGGAGCGGATCAATAAACTGGTTACATTAGCCACTAAATATCACTGGGATCCCGCAATAGCTGAAAAAGAGAATAAAATGCTGGATGCTGACGTAATAGCCAGTAAAATTCCGGTTTTTGCCGCTGCCCTGGAAAAGAGACACGCACCTAATAATTGGAAAGATTTGCTGCTAAAAACACGTGATATGTTAACCGCCATGGGAAATGATAACCCATTAAGAACTGAAGACTATGGATTGGTGAATCAACCCATCCTTGTGTTACTTGGCGACAGGGACAAAATGGTAAGCCTGGAAGAAATATTGCAGGTTTATAAATATTTACCAAACGCACAAATGGGCATGCTGCCGGGTACTGCCCATCCAATAGAGCAAGTAAATAACGCATACCTTACATTCCTAATCAAAACATTTATTTCTGAACCGTCGAAATAAGCGGATATTGCCTGGTTTGCTTGATCAGGAAAACCAATCTGTTAATGTTTTCCCTATTCGTCTATTTATAGGCGGGCTGATTTCGGCATCCACGTTTTTCTGTTACCTTTGAAACCAAACTTTTAACGATTTCATGAAGAACATCGCTCTGTTGGCCGGGGGATATTCCGGTGAGTATGTGATATCTATACAAACCGCTGAAACTATTGAAAAAAACCTCGATAGTTCGCTTTATAATATTTATAAAATCATCATTACCAAAGATGGCTGGTGGCATGAAACTACAAAGGGAGAGCGGATACCGGTTGACAAAAATGACTTTTCGCTTAATATAGAAGACGAAAAGGTAAATTTTGATTGCGTTTTTATAGCTATTCATGGCACACCGGGCGAAGATGGCAGGATACAAGGATACCTGGATATGCTGGATATACCATATACAACATGTAATGCTATCGTTTCTGCATTAACATTCAACAAGAGTTATTGCAATAAAGTAGTGAAGGCATTTAATGTTGTAAACATCGCAAACTCCGTACATCTTATAAAAGGCGAGCCCTACTCGGTAGGTAATATCCTGGAGCAACTGCAACTGCCTATGTTTGTAAAGCCTAATGAAAGCGGATCGAGCCTGGGCGTGAGTAAAGTAAAGTCTGTGGAAGCATTGCTGCCAGCTATAGAAAAAGCCTTTAAGGAAGATAACCAGGTGCTGATCGAAGAGTTTATAGAAGGTAGGGAATTGACTATTGGTGTGTATCGTGTAAATGGCTATCTAAGGACATTGCCGCCAACAGAGATCGTAAGCAAGAATGAGTTTTTTGATTATGAGGCAAAATACACGCCGGGAGTTACAAGTGAAATAACGCCGGCATTGATCGATGATAACATAAGAGAGCAACTGGAAACCAAGGCTTCATATGTATATCGCCACCTTAACTGCAGAGGGATAGTAAGGATGGATTTTATTTTACAGAAAGGAACCAACAAGTTGTTCTTCCTGGAAGTGAATACTATGCCGGGGCAAAGTGAGAATAGTATCGTTCCGCAACAAGTACGTGCCGCGGGCATTTCATTAAAAGAATTTTACGGAGCGCTGATAGAGGATTGCATGAAATCCCCTGTATTATAAGTAGTTTTAATTAAAGTAAGATATAGTAAGCTGTATGGCTTTGATCAGAGAAGATATCAGGAAATCATTTCGCTTTAACCTTCTGGTGGTGCTACTGCTTTGCATCGTCCTGTATATACTGTTTTTTTCGAGCCTGAGTATTATTACCAGGCATGGACAAGAGACTAAAGTGCCGGGCGTAGTAGACAGAGATGTGAAAATGGCCATTAATCAACTGGAAGGTATGGGATTTGATGTAGAGATAGATTCATCTTACGACCCCGGCCGACGTCCTTATATCGTATTGAGGCAAATACCCGATATTGGAGAAATTGTAAAATCGGGCCGTACCGTATTTATTACCATTAATAAATCGCAACCGCCACTGACCCCAATGCCTAACTTGCAAAACTTGTCTTTCAGGAGTGCGGAAATGATATTGAAAAGCAATAAGCTGATATTGGGTGATACCACTTATCGTCCTGACATAGCAAAAGGCGCCATCCTGGAGCAGTTGTATAAAGGGCAACAGATAAGGCCGGGTACCATGATACCGCAGGGTAGTCATATAGACCTGGTAATAGGCGATGGATTGGGCAATACAGAATTGAATGTTCCTGATGTCGTTGGCATGAGTTATGAAGAAGCCTTGGCAATGCTGAATGGCAGCGGACTTACGGTAACTGCATTGTGGGAAGGAGAGATAACAGATTCTGCTCTTGCTATAGTATATGATCAAACGCCACAGGCACTGAATGAACTGGGAGCGCCAAGCCGTATAAAAGAAGGTGATATTATTGATATCAGGATTATGCAGAACCCCGGCCCTGATATGCTGAAACATAATAAAAAGCCGGGAGATGGAGTTAGTAATGAAGGGGACCAAAATACTCCTAAAGAAAATGCAGATGATCCATGGAAAGGAGATTAAGGTTTATACTCATATTGTTTTTTTTAGTCTCGGCATCCAACTTACGAGCACAGGAAGTTGTAGCGCCGCTGGAATTTAACGGCGCTATCATCCACAACAACAGGAAATCTAATGCGCCTGTTACTGCATCTAATCAAAGAGGGGCGCAACAAAAAACTACAGCCATTGGCCTGCCTTTTTTTGAGGATTTCACCGGGTATGACACCTGGCCGGATTCATCGAAATGGCAGGATGTTGAAGTGTATATTAATAATACCATGGGCATAAGCCCTGTAAGCCGGGGAGTAGCTACGTTTGATGGGCTGAATGCGGCCGGTATTCCTTACGATCCAAATGTGAGTACAACATTGCTTTATGCCGATAGCCTGACTTCTAAATTCATTGGCCTATTCCCATATTTTCCTTCAGATAGCTTATACTTCAGTTTTTTTTACCAGCCGGCAGGGAATGGATTTGCTCCGGAAGGCCAAGATTCCCTGATGCTGTATTTTAAGAAATCGAACGGTGCCTGGGTAAAAGTATGGTCAAAAGAAGGCACAAATCTTGACTCTTTTAAACAAGTTTTGATACCCATCGTTGATACGGCCTATATGCATGATACCTTCCAGTTTCGTTTTGTAAACAAGGCATCGCTGAACACCAATGACGATGTATGGAATATTGATTACATAAAACTGGATAAGAACAGGAATATGTATGATACATTGATCAACGACATTGCCATGTCTGATGAACCATCGTTCCTGCTCAATGATCTGACATCAATGCCCTATAGGCAGTTTATTGCTGATCCCAATAAAGAACTGGCAAGCCAGCATTTTGCAACTATCAGGAACGGGTATAATGCGCCTAAGAGCATTAATTATAATTATAAAGCACAGGAACAGTTTACGGGGTTGCCATTGGGCATTGGTACAACAAATAGTATAGTGGTGGTGTCTGACGATAAAGAGCAGGTTACCTTCCCGATGTATACAACAAAGCCTACACTCAACCATTTGTATGATAACTATACTTTTGATACGAAGTATTATGTAGAAGCACAGTCGCCACCGGATAACCCTGTTAATGATACTATCTTAAAACACCAGATATTCTATAATTATATGGCGTATGATGATGGAACGGCAGAGAAATCTTATTTCCTGAATATGTTTCCCACATTGCCGGCTAAAACCGCGATAGAGTTTCACCTGAACCAACCGGATACCATAACCGGAGTATCTATATATTTTGGAAGACAAGTGCCCATGGCGTATAATAAATATTTTTCTGTCTTTGTGTATTCGGATATTGGCGTCAATGGCGGTTCGGAAAATGCGGTGTACTCAGAAGACCTATTGGTGCCGGGTTATATGCGTAATGATTTTACCTGGACCTATAAATTCACGAATCCCGTTCCTATGCCTGCAGGAACTTTTTATATAGGAACAGTGCAACCGGCCTTTGGTAATGCAGATAGCCTGTACCTGGGCCTTGATGTGAACCGCACAGGCGGAAACCACCTTTATTATAATGTTATTGGTTACTGGCAGCCATCTACCATAGACGGTGCTGTGATGATAAGGCCGATGTTAGGCCCTGTGTTTGCGGCGGACGTGCAACAGGTAGAGAAGCCCGGCAATCGCTGGTTTGCAAATCCTAATCCCGTACACGACAGGCTGAAGATAGAATATGATATCTCGGGCGATGGAACTTATTGGCTCGCAGATATGCAGGGCAAAGTGATTTTATCAGGGAGCATAAAAAGTGAGCAATACCTTGATGTAGCAGATCTTGCGCCCGGTGTGTATATTGTTCGCCTGAAAGTAGGTAATCAGCAATTACAGCCACAAAAGGTTATAAAATACTAATATTGCAGTATGCGAGAAATTACTGTAGAACAACTGAAAGAAAGACTGGATGCCGGTGAAACATTAAATATCATTGATGTTCGTGAACCGGAAGAATATAAGGAATATAACATTGGTGCGAAACTCATACCCCTGGGCCATATCCTAAGCATGCAGATAGACGAACTGGACGACCTGAAGAACGAAGAGCTAATCATTCATTGTCGCTCAGGTAAGCGTAGTATGCAGGCATGTATGGTGCTGGAACAACTTGGTTTTACCGATACAGTGAATGTAGCGGGCGGAGTGCTGGCATGGAAAGAGAAGTACGGAGATACGAAGATCAGCTAACGGAGGTTGCATGCACGATATAGAACCATATTTTAACTGGAGACACCTGTACGCAGCTGAAGAGGACGAAAAATCTCCTTTTTATGGCCGGGAATACAGTGAATTTGAATTCTCTAATACCGTTTATAATTACTATATACATCCACAATGGGATGAGTTTGGATCACGGACTTTATACCTGAAAGTGCTTTACGCGGACTATGACCAGAATTACGTGATCATTGAAATGATAGGCGAGTGGAATGATGCTGTGGAAAATGATATCATGGAATTGAAGCGCGAAGTGATCGACCAGATGATCGCGACGGGTATCTATAAATTCATACTCATAACAGAGAGTGTTCTTAATTTTCACAGCAGTGATACCGAATACTATGAAGAATGGCATGATGACATCAAGGAGGAAGGAGGATGGATCGTTTCAATAGATATGCCTGAACAAACTAAGTACGACTTCCATCGTTCGCACGTAGATAATTATATACGATTGATGGATATTCCTAACTGGCGCACCTATCAGCCCCAGCACTTTTTTCAGCTTGTAGATAACCAAATGTTGCGCCTTTACGGCGAATAAGCCAACATATTTAAATTAGTGCTAATCCCTGACTCCTTATTTTACAGATAAAAAGGATTAGCACTTTAGGTTATGAAGATAGCATATTATCTTTGTGGCCGTTTACAATTACATTCTACAAAATACAGACTACTAATTATGTCCTGGAAACAAGCTTTTAGCAGCTCGGTTGGCAAGAAAATTCAAATGTCGCTAACCGGTATATTCCTGATCTTATTCCTGATAGTGCACTGTTACATAAACGCCCAAATATGGTTTGGTGAGGACGCGTTCTTAACTGCTGCACATTTTATGGGTACGAATGTTATTATCCGTACGATAGAGATCGGGTTGTTTGCATTCCTGATATTGCATATTGTACAGGGATTGAGCCTGTGGGCTAAGAACAGCAAACGCCGCAACACGCGTTATGCTGTAAAAGCCGGCAGCCAAACGAGCCCATGGTACAGGCGTTCTATGGGATTGCTGGGAACCCTTATCCTGTTATTCCTGATCATTCACCTGTCTAAATTTTGGGGGCCTAACCGTTTTGCGCAGACTTTTGGCAGTGGCGAATTGAATCTTTATGAGCTGATGAAGGAAGAGTTTCAGAACATGGTTATTGTTGTTATATACCTTTTAGGTTGCATTGCGCTGGCATGGCACCTGGTGCATGGTGTTTACAGTTCTATGCAAACATTGGGCCTTACCACACACAGGTATAAAACAATGATCAAAAATGTAGGTGTGGCTTTTTCCATTATCGTAACGGTAATTTTTGCCCTGATGCCTATTTCTTTTTATATGCATTGGGTAAACTAATTTTCCTTCAACTTGTTTTAAAATAATCGCGAATCTTTCCGATATGGCACTTAATTCTAAAATACCTGCAGGATCTCTTGAAGAAAAGTGGGAGAAATATAAATCGACCTGTAAGCTGGTAAACCCGGCTAACAAACGCCAGTTAGAAATAATAGTAATAGGTACCGGGCTTGCAGGTGCATCTGCCGCTGCATCGCTTGGCGAATTAGGATATAAAGTAAAAACATTCTGTTTCCAGGATAGCCCACGCCGTGCGCACTCTATCGCTGCACAAGGTGGTATCAATGCGGCCAAAAACTATCAGAACGATGGTGACAGTACTTTCCGTCTGTTCTACGATACAGTGAAAGGTGGAGACTACCGCTCTCGTGAGGCTAATGTGTACAGGCTTGCAAGTGTGAGCGCTAATATTATTGACCAGTGCGTTGCTCAAGGTGTTCCTTTTGCACGCGAATACGGTGGCCTGCTGAGTAACCGTTCATTTGGTGGTACGCAGGTGCAACGTACCTTCTATGCCGCAGGCCAAACGGGCCAGCAACTGCTGATAGGCGCGTACCAGGCGCTGGAAAGGCAGGTTGCGCTTGGTAACGTTACACAATATAGCCGCCACGAAATGCTGGAGGTAGTAACTATAGATGGTAAAGCACGTGGCGTTATTGTTCGCAACCTGGTAACAGGTGAGTTGGAACGTCACTTTGGCCATGCTGTATTGCTTTGCAGCGGTGGTTATGGTAACGTATTTTACCTGTCAACAAACGCCATGGGCAGTAATGTAACTGCAGCGTGGAAAGCACATAAAAAAGGAGCCTATTTTGGTAATCCTTGCTTTACACAAATACACCCAACATGTATCCCGGTAAGTGGCGACCACCAATCGAAACTGACATTGATGTCTGAATCGCTGCGTAACGACGGACGTATATGGGTGCCTAAGAAACAAGGTGATAACCGCAAACCAAACGATATACCTGAAGAAGAAAGGGATTATTACCTGGAGCGCAGGTATCCTGCCTTTGGTAACCTAGTACCGCGTGACGTTGCCAGTCGCGCTGCAAAAGAGCGTTGCGATGCAGGCTATGGTGTAGGTGCATCTAAACAGGCCGTTTATCTTGACTATGCTTCAGCCATACAGCGTTATGGAAAGATAGAGGTGAACAAGCAAGGTATAGAAAATGCAGACGCAGCAACCATTACCAAACTAGGTAAAGAAGTAGTAAAAGAGAAGTATGGTAACCTGTTTGAAATGTATGAAAAGATAACAGGTGAAAATCCATACGAAGTACCTATGCGTATCTATCCTGCAGTGCACTATACGATGGGTGGCCTGTGGGTAGACTATGAACTGCAAACAACAGTTCCAGGTTTGTATGCACTGGGTGAAGCAAACTTTAGCGATCACGGTGCCAACAGGCTGGGTGCATCTGCGCTGATGCAAGGGCTTGCTGACGGATATTTTGTGATACCCTATACACTGGGTAATAACCTGGCGGATGATATCCGCACCAAAGCAATACCAACAGATCATCCGGCATTTGTAGAAGCAGAAAATAATGTACGTGACCGCATCAACAAGTTGATGAGCATCAAGGGTACGGAAAGTGTAGAAAGCTTCCACAAACGCCTTGGTAAGATCATGTGGGATAAATGCGGTATGGCACGTAATGCTCAAGGCCTAAAAGAGGCGATTGAGGAGATCAAAGCATTGCGTAAAGAATTCTGGAGCAACGTGCGCATACCGGGCGATGTGAATGAATTCAACCCGGAACTGGATAAAGCAAACCGCGTTGCAGACTTCCTGGAGCTTGGTGAGCTAATGTGCATGGATGCGCTGAACCGTAATGAAAGCTGCGGTGGCCACTTCCGTGAAGAATATCAAACGGAAGAAGGTGAAGCACAACGCCAGGATGATCAATATATGTATGTATCTGCGTGGGAATACAAAGGTGACAGCAATTTTGAATTGCATAAAGAAGAGCTGATCTACGATGTAGTTCATCCAACGCAACGTTCATACAAATAATAGTAAACTTTAAAAGAAAATATTCCGTCATGGAGCATTATCATATGAATCTCACCTTAAAGGTGTGGAAGCAGAAAAACAAGAATGAAAAGGGACGTTTTGAAACTTACCAGGTAAAAAACATTTCTTCTGAAATGTCTTTTCTTGAGATGTTTGATGTGCTGAACGAGCAACTGGTTGCAGAAAATAAAGAGCCTATCGCTTTTGACCACGATTGCCGTGAAGGTATTTGCGGTATGTGCAGCATGTATATCAATGGCCGTGCGCACGGGCCATGGCATCATACAACTACCTGCCAGTTGCACATGCGTGAATACAAAGATGGCGATACCATTGTTGTAGAACCATGGAGGGCTAATTCATTCCCCGTTATCAAGGATCTGGTAGTAGATCGCCAGGCATTTGACAGGATCATACAAGCAGGTGGTTATGTATCTGTAAACACCGGTAATGCGGTAGATGCAAATGCTATTCCTATCGAAAAGCATGATGCTGATGAATCGTTTGCATCAGCTGCATGTATTGGCTGCGGTGCATGTGTAGCTGCATGTCCTAACGCATCTGCCATGCTGTTTGTATCTGCTAAAGTGTCTCACCTGTCACTGTTGCCACAAGGTGATCCTGAACGTAAAACACGCGTGATGAACATGATACACCAGATGGATAAAGAAGGCTTTGGTAGCTGTACCAATATCGGAGCATGCGAGGCTGAATGTCCGAAAGGCATATCGCTGGAAAATATAGCACGCCTGAACAGGGAATACCTGGGAGCTATGTTTGAAGGAGGATCTCAAAACGCTATATAGTGAAATTTTAAAATCATCATATTGGCTGCCCTAAGAAGGCAGCCTTTTCTTATTTTTCGCCCATGATCAGGAAGTTGTTATTAATACTCTTTTGTTTTGTAGCCCTTGATGCACAAGCACAAGACCCGTTTGTAGATACCAGCCATTTGCGCATTAGCCTGCTGACCTGTGGCACAGGTGATGAGATATGGGAAACCTTCGGGCATACAGCAATCAGGGTGACAGACAGCATTAACGGTACCGATAACGTTTACAACTATGGTACTTTCAATGGTTATGGAGATGATTTTGAAATGCAGTTTATGCGAGGTAAACTGTTATATTATGTTTCCTATTATCCGTACCAGGCCTTTTTGCAGGAATACCTGGAAGCGCATCGAAGTGTGCAGGAACAGGTACTGAATATCAATGGCCTCTCCAAAATAGCAATCTATTCTTTTCTAAAACACAACGCATTAGAAGAGTATAAGTATTACAAGTATGATTTTTTCTTTGATAACTGCGCCACAAGGATACGTGATGTGTTTCCCGAAGCTTTGGGGAAGAAATTCAAATATCGCGATGTATTGCCCGGCGGAAATTTAAGTTATAGAGATATCATTAACAGGTATTTCTATCGTGTGCATTGGGAGCGGGTAGGGGTTAATATATTGTTGGGCAGCAAGATCGATGCGCCGATGACCAACAATGATATTATGTTCCTGCCCGATTACCTGAGAGATGCTATGGCAGGCGCAACTGTTAATGGTAAAATTGTTGCAGGCCCAATGCAATTGATAGAGCCTGGGTCGGAATATAAACCGGCGGGTGTAAACATGCCTTTGCTCTTAATGATAGGCGTATGTTTGCTTACAATGGCAGGGCTATTTATTCCGTCTCTGCAGATATTGGGAAGGATTATGAGTACCCTTATATTGGCTGTTACAGGGCTTTTAGGATGTCTAATTATTGTTATGTGGTTAGGTACTGACCACCAGGCTTGTCAGAATAACTTTAATTTACTGTGGGCATTGCCAACGAATGTAATATTTGCGTTTGCGAGCAAGCGAGGCAAAACGTTATACCCGCTTATAGGTATAATATTGATTTTTGTATCGTTGTTCCTACATGTGCTAAAAATCCAGCAGCTGCCAATTGTAGAGTTATCTCCGCTTTTATTATCGTTGGTTTTTGTGTATGGCATGATTTATAGGAGCAATAAACAAATTGCAAAAAGTGGAAGTTAAACAGACCTCATCTATAGATTTTCCTAAGCTGAATTACTGGGCAGGTGGTAAAGGGAATGCATTGGTATTACTGCATGGTTTTCCTCAATCCGGAGCGCTTTGGAGCCGGGTGTGGGAAGGACTCTCAAATCATTTTCGGGTGATAATTCCTGATCTACCCGGAGCTGGTGATAGTGCCTTTGTATCGAGGGAGATGCGTATGGAACAGATGGCGGATAGCGTGAAACTGGTACTTGATACTGAAAATATTTCGACCGCAGTATTTGCCGGGCATTCGATGGGAGGATACACAGCGCTGGCCTTTGCAGAATTGTACCCTCGGTCTGTAATAGGATTGTCAATGGTGCACTCCGTATGCGACGCTGATTCTGAAGAGAAAAAGGAGAACCGGAGAAAAGCCATTAGTTTAATAGACAAGGGTGGTAAAGATGCCTTTGTTAAACAGATGATACCGGGCTTGTTTTCTGCGAGGTTTAGAGAGAAGTATAAAGACGTTATTGAAAAACAAATACAAGAAGCCTGCAAAGTACCCGGTGATAACCTAGTAGCTTTTTACAATGCCATGATAAACAGGCCAGATAGACGGAAAGTGTTGAAGGACGGGCATTTTCCCGTACAATGGATAATAGGGAAGGAGGATTCCATAGCCTCACCCGAAAAGGTTATGAACCAATCAATAGTCGCAAACGTTAACTTTGTAAATGTTTACGACGCATGCGCTCATATGAGCATGCTGGAGCAACCCGTTGAATTAGTAAAAGATTTAACGTATTTTGTTAAATACTGTTATAAAATGTAACACCTATGAAGTTGCGTAGCGCAATTTTAGTTCTCTTAACGGCGATATTATCTGTCATTTCTGCGCCGGTATGGGCTACGCATATCGTTGGTGGAGAATTATCCTATAAATTCATTAGTGGCGATGGCAATGGGAGGTTGATCTATGAAATAAGACTGGTGATATACCAGGATTGTATTAATGGTTTGCCGGATGCAATTATGCAGGATAACCCGGCATATATTGGCATCTTTACTCAAGCCGGTAACACAATCATACCAATTGATTCCATCTACAAAAAGGAAGATATAGCTGTTCCGCCCAACTTCAGTAACAGTTGCGTTAACAACCCACCCCCCACCTGCCTGAAACGAGTAACATTTGTAAAGCAATACGCATTGCCGCAAAATACGGCCATGCGTGTGATATATGTAAGATGTTGCCGTAATGCTTCCATCCTGAATATCAACAATCCTAGCCAGGTAGGTGCCACCTATTATTGCGATATTCCGTCATCGAATATTGGTATCAATAACAGTGCGGTATTTAAAAATTATCCTCCGCAGATCATTTGTATCAATAATCCGTTGGTTTACGATCACTCCGCTACAGATGCTGACGGAGATTCTTTGAGCTATGAGTTTTGTGATGCTTATCCCGGTGGTGTATTTAATAACCCCAAGCCTTTTCCATCACCAGTGTTGCCTGCACCTATTACAGTGCCCAGCAATAATCCGCCGAGTTATGGTTATGTAACAGGTTTTTCGCCAACTAAGCCTATGGCGGGCAATCCTACTATACAGATAGATCCTAAAACGGGTTTGATAACCGGTACGCCAAATTTGCAGGGCAGGTATGTAGTGTCTGTTTGTTGTAATGAATGGCGAAACGGAATTCGGATCAACTCCGTGCATAGGGAATTCCAGTTTGTTGTTACTAACTGCTCTAAAGCGGTAGTGGCTGATATACCGCAGTTGTCTGAAGAGTTTAATACCTATATAGTAGATTGCCAGGGTACATCGGTGCATTTTTTAAACAGAAGCACCGGCGGTTTTGCGTATGACTGGGACTTTGGTGTAGAAGGAGCTAAGTCGAACGATTTTGAGCCAACATTCAATTACCCTGATACCGGTACTTATGTAGTAAAGCTGGTTGTAAATAAAGGAAGTACCTGCCCCGATAGTATATCGAGGCTGGTAAAAATATATCCCTCAATAGATGCGGAATACCTCTACAGCGGTTTGATGTGTCCTAAAACACCGATACAATTCACCGATACTTCTACCGTTACCTACAAACCGCTCATTGAATGGAAATGGAATTTTGGTGACGGTACAGATGATGTATATGACCGCAACCCTGTGCATTCCTTCGCATTGGGTGGTAATTACAAGGTTTCACTTATTGTAAAGAGTATCAAAGGATGCCTTGACACGGCAACCAAAGATGTAAACGTGAGTTGGTTTGATCCATTTGCCGGCAATGACACCGTGATCGTAAAAGGAGAAACCATCAACTTTTATGCAGTAGGCGGTGTAGAATATACATGGACACCGAGTGACAGGCTTAATTTAACGAATATCAATAACCCGCAGGGATTTTACCCTGATACCGGGCATTATAATTATAATGTACACATTAAAAGTGCTGCAGGCTGCGAAGGTGACGATTCGATAAAAGTATGGGTAGTGAACCAGGCATCATTGTTTGTGCCTAGTGCATTTACGCCTAACCGGGACGGATTGAACGATTACCTGCGCATGATAAGTGTAGGGTATGCAAAAATTAATTTCTTCAGGGTGTTCAATCGTTTTGGCGAATTGGTATTTCAGACAGATCATATTGGAGATGGCTGGGATGGCACGTATAAGGGGAAGGATGCTGATATAGGTACTTATTTCTGGGTATTATCCGTCACAGATAGATTTGGGAAAGATGAACTGCAGAAAGGAGATGTGACGCTACTACGATGACAATTATATAAATGTTCCGCAAAACGGAACATTTTCATTTTAATACTATACGTTTTGTATTCAGTACGTGATAGTATCTTTAATATCTGAAACTAAGAAACATAAGCATGAACAAACTGGTATTGGTTACGGGTGCGACATCGGGTTTTGGTGAAGCTATTGCAAAAGTGTTTGCGGCAAACGGATATGATCTTTGTATAACGGGAAGACGGGCTGACAGATTGAATCAATTGAAACAAGAGCTGGAAGCAAAATACCATGTGAATGTAATAGAATTGATATTTGACGTAAGAGACAGGAATCAAGTGACGGATGCAATAAGCATGTTGAAAAAGAGCGTGGAAAGAGTAGACATTCTTGTAAACAATGCTGGTCTGGCATCAGGCTTGTCGACAATAGACGAAGGTGATATAGATGACTGGGACCTGATGGTAGATACGAATGTGAAAGGTTTATTGTATGTAACAAGAAATGTATTGCCTTTGATGAAAGAAAAAGGAGGACATATCTTTAATATTGGATCTACTGCGGGTAAGCTTGTTTATAAAAATGGAAATGTGTATTGCGCAACTAAGTTTGCCGTAGAAGCACTGAGCCAATCGATGAGAATAGACCTGCTGCCTTATAGTATAAAGGTTACCGCAGTGAATCCGGGGATGGCTGAGACGGAATTTTCGTTGGTACGCTTTAAAGGCGACCAGGAAAGGGCCGACAATGTTTATAAAGGATTTAAGCCACTGCAAGCGGAAGACATAGCTAATACTGTGTATTACTGTGCTACGCTGCCGGAGCATGTTTGTATCAATGACCTTACGATAACCTGCCTGAACCAGGCGAATGGTATTTATTCGATAAAAGATGCAGAAAAGGCAAACGCTACCAAATAGGATCTATGTACGAATCGACAACACAAGTACGGGTGCGCTATGGTGAAACAGACCAGATGGGTTACCTGTATTACGGATATTATGCATTGTATTATGAAGTTGGAAGGGCAGAGGCGATAAGACAGCTCGGATTTACCTACAAAGAACTGGAAGATATGGGCATTGTAATGCCGGTGGCGGAGCTAAATGTAAAATATTTGCGGCCTGCATTATATGATAACCTGATAACGGTAAAGACTATTTTAAAGGAATTGCCGGAAGGGCCTAAAATCCAGTTCCATTCAGAATTGTATAATGAACAGGAACAACTGCTGAATGTTGGTGTTACTACCTTAGTGTTCTTCGATCCGAAAGAAAAAAAGAAAATAAATATGCCTGCTGAATTATACCAGAGGCTTGCACCGTTTTTTAGTAGATAGTTATGGCTAATATAAAAGCATCCATTATTACTATAGGGGATGAATTGCTGATAGGGCAAACAATAGATACTAATTCGGCATGGATAGCCCGGCAATTGAATGCATTGGGTATTGATGTGGTGAGGCGAATAGCTGTAGGCGATAACGTACCGGATATACGTAAGGCCCTGGATGAAGAGATAGCTACATGTGATACAGTTTTGATAACAGGTGGCCTGGGACCTACTGCTGATGATATTACTAAGCCTTTGCTATGCGAGTATTTTGGCGGCAAGATGAAAGTAGATGAGCGTGTGCTGGAACATGTAAAGGAAATGTTTATTCGCAGAAATCGTCCATTTCTGGAAAGAAACCTAAAGCAGGCGGAGGTGCCCGACAATTGTACGGTGTTGTTTAACAGGATGGGTACGGCACCCGGCATGTTGTTTGAAAGGAATGGTAAGCTGATCATTTCGATGCCCGGTGTGCCTTTTGAAATGATGGCTATTATGGAAGATGGTGTATTGCCACTTTATAAAAGCCGCTTTAAAAGTGATGCAATGGTGCACCGCACGCTTATTACTGCGGGGGAAGGTGAAAGTTTTATTGCAGAAAGGATCGCAGATATAGAAAATGCATTACCGCACTATATACGTCTTGCATACTTGCCTAGCCTGGGCATGGTGAAACTAAGGCTTACAGGAAGAAAAGAAAATGAAGAAGGGCTTATTGGTGAGGTGGAAGCATGGCAACGTAAGTTGCATGAGCGCCTTGCTAATATTGTGGTAGCGGCAGAAGATATACCTTTTGAGCAGATATTGGGCAACCTGTTAAACGAAAAAGGCGCTACCATTGCACTTGCGGAAAGCTGCACGGGTGGTTATATTTCGCATCTGATAACACAGGTTGCCGGTGCGAGTAAATACCTGAAAGGCTGTATTGTGCCTTACCTGATAGAAGTAAAGGAAAACGTACTGGGAGTACAAAAAGAAACACTGGGCGCATATGGAGCCGTGAGTGAACCTGTAGCAAGAGAAATGGCTGAACGGGTAAGGGAAAAACTAAATAGTGATTATAGCATTAGTATAACCGGTATATTGGATGTTGATAAAGTAGAAGGTGAGACCGCTGCGCCCAGGACCGCGTGGATAGCGGTGGCATCGGCAACTGAAACCCAGGCAAAAGAGTTTCGCTTTAACCATGACCGGATACGGAATAAAGAAAGCGCGGCCATCATGGCGATGTTCATGTTGTGGAAGTTTATCAAGGGCCGCCCATGAATATAATGTTTCTTATAGGGATGCCCTTCGCGGGTAAAACTTATTGGGCAAAAAAGTTGTCTGAAAATTATGGTGTGCCCTATATAGATATAGATGAAGTGATAGAAAAGGCAGAAGGAAAAACGGTTTCAGAAATATTTGAAACAGATGGGGAAGCCAATTTTAGAATATTGGAGCATCGATTATTAGAAACGATTATTGATACCTATAAACGTCCGTTAATCGTGTCTTGTGGTGGTGGCACCCCTGTATTTTATGATAATATGGAGATAATGAAGAAGGCAGGTTGTACTGTGTTTTTGGATGCCGGTATAGCAACCCTTGCCGATCGTTTTGAGCAAAAAGAAGATGCCAATGAACGTCCGTTGCTGGCTTCTGTTTCGGATATTAAAAGCGAATTACAGCAGCTATTTGAAAAGCGGAAAAATATATACAAGCAAGCACACTACATTTTGCAAGCGGAACAAATTTCCATTGCTAATTTTGATAAAATCTTTTCTGTATGCATAAGCAGTCGTTGATGGCAGGCGCTATTTTCGCAGGGTTAGCTGTAATATTAGGGGCCTTTGGCGCTCATGCCTTAAAACCGTTACTTGGCCCTGACCTTCTACAAACTTTTGAAACAGGAGTTCGCTACCAGTTTTATCATGCATTAGCGCTGCTGGCTGTAGGTATCATTCATTTATATGCACCAACCAAAGGGGTGACAATGGCGGGTGCTTTTTTCATGATTGGTATCATTTTGTTTTCGGGTTCGCTATATCTTTTAGCGCTTCTTAAAGCTAATGGTGGCGAGGGTTTGGGCGCTGTTGGTATTCTTACTCCGATCGGTGGCGCGTTTTTTATACTGGGTTGGATCATGTTGATATTAGGTATTCGCAGAAAGTGAGGACTATTAGATTGTTAATTATTAATTTTAATCTCTAAACTCAAGATAATGAAGGTAGTAGCGATGATCTCAGCTTGTCTGCAATCACCGGGGTTTTCTGATAAATTATTATCGGTTATAAAAGGAGTGCCGCTGATAACCAGGACCTATAAAGCTGCTGTAAGTACAGGTTTGTTTTCTGATGTGATTGTAGTAACTGACGATAAGCGTATTGAAGAAGAGATAAAAAAGGTAGATGGCAAGGCCGTGCTTACAAAACATACATCAGAAAGTGGATTGGAAGGTATTGCCAAAGTAGCAGCGCTGACAGATGCAGACTTTATTGTGTATGTACAAGGAAATATTCCTTTTATAGAAGGCACGGCGGTACAAAAACTGCTTCAGCTATTCGAGGGCAACATGGGCAAGAATATTGAAGCGGCATCGATGGTGCAAAAGTTGCAGGCACCAAACAAGATCGACAGTACCTACGTTATTAAAGCAATTTTAGACCTTAGGTTATTTGCTATTTATTTTTCACGTGCGCCGATACCTTTCATCCAGGACAAAACGTTCCAGATCAGCCATTATGCCCATATTGGTATTTACGCTTTCCGCAAAGACCTGATGTTGAAAATTTTGGGATGGCCAATGTCTCCGCTGGAACATGTGGAAAACATAGAAGCATTACGATTGGTGGAAAACGGAGTCCATATTAAAATGATGATCGACCAATCGCATCAAATGGAGGTAAATACGACAGCAGATATAGCGGAAGCAGAAGCGCTGATAGAAAAAATGGGCTGGGAATAATCTCTTTACAGCGTGCGTCCATACAAAATTACAAGTATTGTTTTCGTTGTCCTGTTGATATTGCTGGATATCGCTTACCTGGGCGGTATTATTGAATGGTGGTGGCTGGCAATATTACTGATACTGTATGTCCATGCGCTTGTATTAGGAGCCATATATATACAATGGGATTTCTTTATCCGATCCTACAACAGAGGTAAAAACAGCAGATTTATCGCCATTACTTTTGACGATGGTCCGGCTGAGTATACGGGTAGGATACTTGACGTTCTGACGCAGGGTAATGTAGAAGCAGCCTTTTTTTCAATAGGTAAGAATGCAGTACAGAACCCTGAACTTGTAAAGAGATGGCATAGGGAGGGGCATCTTATCGGTAATCATAGTTATTATCACGGGTTTAACTTTGATTGGCAATCGAGCAAAAAGATGGCTGCAGAAATGGAGCAAACTAACCAGGCTATAATGGAGATAGCAGGTGTAAGGCCAAAACTATTCAGGCCGCCATATGGAGTAACCAATCCCAACCTTGCACGTGCTGTAGAACGGACAGGTATGTATAGCATTGGCTGGAATGTACGGTCTTTCGATACCAAAATAAAAGATCCGAAGAAACTACTAAGCCGGATATTGAACAAACTGCAAGGGGGAGACATTGTGTTACTGCATGATTCTATGGCTATTACGGCTGAAATTTTAACGGAATTTATTGTGCAGGCCCGGCAAAAGGGCTATACCTTTGTTCGCGTAGATAAACTACTTGGAATTGAAGCCTATGCGTAGATCGTTACTTAGTGTACTCATTATTATTGGCAGCCTTGCCGTACAAGCACAACCCAAAGGATTTGAAGCAGTAAAAAATATATCTTCCTTTCAACAGGCACTTTCTGCAAACAATGCAGCGATAAAAACCATAAGCAGCGATTTTGTGCAAACAAAGAGCCTGGCATTACTTTCCGACAAGATCAAATCAAAAGGGAAATTCTTTTTTCAGAAGGAAGACAAGGTACGCATAGAATACACCAGCCCATTTTCTTATCTGCTGGTAATGAATGGCGGGCAGGTAATGGTGAAAGATGAACAAAAGACAAGTAAGATCAACACTAAGAATAGCAAAGCAATGCAGTCCGTCAATCGTATTATGATTGATTGTATGCGTGGCACTGTGTTCCAAAACCCGGATTTTAAGGTAGCTGCTTATGAGAGTAATGGTGCATATCTATTGTCGCTCGTTCCTGCAAATGAGGCAATGAAGAGAATGTTTAAGCAGATAGATGTATTTATGAACAGGAAAAACCTGGAAGTTAACAGGCTTACCATGACAGAAACAGGCGGAGACTATACGGATATGGACTTCGTGAATACCGTACATAATGCTGCATTGAATGAGAGCCTTTTTAAGATCAAATAGTCTTTTTCTTGTCATTTTATTAGCAGCGTCCTGCGCATCCCCATACAGAAATTTAGTACCGGCCAAGGTCTCAGGCGAGTCTGCTCTAATATATAAACCACAATATGATAAGGTATTATACCGTTGTACTGTAAATGGAAGGATTGTTTTTAAGAAATTCCATCTAAGTGGGTTATTGTTTTTCAGGCAAATGGAAAATGGCACGGTACGTGCTATATTCCAGAATGAGATGGGATTTACCTTTTTTGATTTTGAATGGAGTAAGGATGATTCGTTCACAGTCAGACAGATAATACCCGAGTTGGATAAGCCGGCATTGGTAAAAACCTTGCGAAAAGATATGAACCTGCTACTCATGAAAGGATTGGATAAAAATTCTGAAAAATCTTTCACGGACAGTAGGGGTAAACGGCAGTATAGCCGTTTTACATTAAGCAAAGGGTATGCCTACTACATATCTGAAGCGGGTAAACTGGAGCAGATAGAAAACGCAGGTGAGAAAAAGAAAGTAATAACAATAAAACTGATGGGTAAGGAAAAAGATAATGCTATGCCGGATAGCGTATTTTTTGACCATCACAGAGCAAATTTTACGATAGCACTACATAAAATAGAGTCCCATGTTGATGAATGATTTTTATAAGATCGAATACATGCAGCGCGAGCCCAATAGTTTTTCCTGTAAGGTAGCCTTCAACAGACAGCATGATATATTCAAGGGACACTTTCCCGGACAGCCTGTAGTGCCAGGCGTGTGTATGATGGAGATGGTAAAAGAACTGCTGGAACAACAAACAGACAAACCCCTGTGGATGCGTAATGCCGGTATTGTAAAGTTTCTTCAACTCATAACGCCCGACGTGCAACCTGTAGTAAATATAAGCTGGCAGCAAGAGGGCAAAGGTTATACAGTAAACGCATCTTTTAAGAGCGATGCTTCGGACCTCTTTAAGCTGTCAGGAAGTTTTGAAACAGTCTGATCTCTAATCTTTATACATTTCCATAATAGAAACGCTGATAGCTTCATAAATGCGCTGCCATTGCGGATGTTGCCGAAGCATATCTAACTGGTGGTGCATTGTAACCGTATCGTGACGTTTGGCAGGACCTGTTTGCTGCGTTGCAGGGGATAGCGATGCAAGCCTGTTAACAGACTGTTGAATGATAGGATACAACAGTGTAAAGGGCAAGTTTCTCTCAACACATATCTGCTCTGCAATAGCAAAAAGATGATTGGTGAAATTGTTGCTGATAACGGCAGTAAGATGTAAAGATATCCTTTGGCTACTATCAGCTTCATGGCTAATATTAGTGATAGCATTGACAGTAGCGCTAATAACTTTCTTTGCAGGCTCATCCGATGCTTCCCATACTATCGGGATATCCTTTGTTTCGGGTAGATTATTCTTTACAATAGAATATACAGGCCATATAACACCTGTATGCTTAGCTACATCTTTTATTACATTTATATTAACGGACCCGGCTGTATGAACAAGAACTGCTTTTGAGAACGATAATGATGCAACAACTTCGCCAATGGCGTGATCTGAAACGGCAAGTATGCAGATATCGGCATCGTCTTTAACACCATTTGAAAGATCGTATGAAGTGGAACCGATACGATCCGCGAGAGACCTGGCGGAATCTGCATTACGGCCATAAATACCCGTACAGGAGAAGCCGGCAGCAGCAAGCTTTGTGGCCATGAACCACGCCGTATTACCCGTGCCTATAATACTAAACGTCATGATAAGCGTTCTTTATTGGCCATATAATACTCCTGCATTACCTGCTTTACCTGTTGTTTTAGCTCCTGTAGATTATCAATTGTCAAACCGGCAGTAGGTATTGCAGGAAGGAAATGGAAATGTATGGGTTTAGGCCTTGCCCACAATTTGGTATCGTGTGGCAGGATTATACCTGTATTGAAGATCACGCCGGGTATAATAGGCTTTTGAGCTTTGATAGCAGTAATAAAAGCGCCATCGTAAAATTTTTGAAGCGGCTCTGTAGTTTTGTTACGTGTACCTTCGGGGTAGAGGCAGAGATGCAAACCCATATTGAGCATCTCGTGCATACGCGTGAAGCTTTCGCGGCGGCTGGCTTCACTTTTCCGATCTACCAGTATAGACCCTGTTTTATAAATAACGCCGAATATGGGTATGCGTGACATTTCGACCTTCGCCAGCGTTTTGTTAGGGCCGGGTATCCAGGGAGATGATACCGGAATATCTACCAGGGAATTGTGATTGATGACGACAACATAATTCTCGCCTTTTTTAAAATTTTCCTTGCCTTTGCGTATCACGGGGCAGCCTACCAGCGGCATAAATACCCCCATCCATACCCTAAAAACCGGATGGAGTAGTTTGGATTTTAACGGATCATTGAAAAATGAAATGATCCAGATAGGTACGAAAACAATAAGCATGGTAGCTACAAAGAATAGCATACCTGCCAAAAAGTAAACAGTACCCAGAATGTTTTTAATAAGCTTCATTATTCGTTTGATTTCAAAGCCCAGTCTATAGGTTTCATGCCTTTATCCTGCAGCCATTTGTTTGCCTTGCTGAAGTGATGGCAACCAAAGAAGCCATTGTGGGCCGATAATGGAGATGGGTGCGCTGCTGTGAGCACCAGGTGTTTGCTTTTGTCTATCAGGTCTTGTTTTGACTTTGCAAAGCTACCCCAAAGCATAAAAACCACATGATCCTTTTTTTCTGAAATAATGCGGATAACATCGTCCGTGAAGTGGTGCCAGCCTATTTTGCTGTGCGACATGGGTTTATTGGCCTCTACCGTCAATGCGGCATTTAGCAGGAGCACACCTTGTTTTGCCCATTTTTCGAGGTTGCCGTGATTGGGTATATCTATGCCAAGGTCTTCATGTTGTTCTTTAAAGATATTTACTAAAGACGGCGGTGGTGGTACACCTAATGGTACAGAAAAACTAAGTCCGTGCGCCTGCCCCGGATTGTGGTAAGGGTCCTGCCCGAGGATCACCACTTTAACATCATTAAATGGAGTGGTATTGAATGCGTTGAATATAAATTTACCGGGAGGATATATTACTTTTCCCGCGGCTTTTTCTGCTTTCAGAAAATTTGCAATTTCAGTAAAATAGGGTTGCCTGAATTCATTTTTGAGTTGTTCCTTCCAGCTATCCTCTATTTGTACATTCATATGTTTATGGCGATGGTTTTAACTATTTCTTTTTAGGTACGTAGCGAGGGGTGGGTGCTGGTTTGTTATTGGCAGGTGCGGTAGGTGGGGGAGGTGGTATTTGTCCAGCGTCCTGACCACCCGGCTGCATAATGCTGAAACTGCCACACATGTTTTTATTCCCCTTGATCTGTGTGAATACAAGGAGGTACATATCAGTTTTCTCCGGAGTGAAAGAGTACACTATGAAGTTCTGTTCTTTCGGGTTTTTGATGATACGCTCATCGATCTTTTTATCAGCACCATCAAACAGTTCCATGCCTATCTTCTTTGAATCCCTGCTGCCTATAAATATTAGTTGATACAGTTTGCCTTTATCTAATTGTACAGCTACGGGAAATGGCTGGTGAGATTCCATGCTTATCATAGCATCTTTATATACAGAAAGGCCCTGAGAGGCAAAATCGTGCTTTAACTGCTGAGACTGGATACGCATTGCTTTGTCGTCGCAACCGAGCGCCGGTTGTTGTGCATACATAGACTTAGACCCCAATAAGAGAACGACCAGGCAAAATGAACGGATGATACGTTGCATGACTACATTTTTGAGATAAACGAAGATAACATGAAATGGTGCAGGTTTAGCATCCATACTTATTCTAAGCCTTTGGTTTTGGAAAAAATGTTAATAACTAAAACACCTATCAAAATAAGCAGCATACCAATAATGGCCGGTGTGTCCGGTACTTGTTTGTATAAAAATATGCCTGCAATAGTAACCAATACAATTCCAATACCACTCCATAACGCATAGGAAATACCTACCGGCATTACCTTTACCGTGATGCTGAGGAAATATAGGGCAGAGCCATAACCCGCAATTACCAGCACGCTGGGCCAAAGTTTGGTAAGGCCTTCTGAAGCCTTCAGGCTGCTGGTGGCAATTACCTCAGAAACAATGGCTATTAATAAGTACACATATTTCATTGGGCGAAGTTAGCCCATTATTGCAGCTTAGAGTATCTCCGCAATATGTTTTCGGATATTATCAGATATTTTATCCATAGGTAAGTCATTACTATCCTTACCGAAAGGATCTTCAATTTCTTCAGCAATAAGCTCCAGGCTACCTAAAACATAAAATACAATGGCCACTACAGGTATAACCCAATAGCCAAGCGAAAAGGTATATGCTACAGGAAGTGTCATTACATATACAAAAAGGAATTTCTTAATGAATGCGCTGTAGGAGTAGGGAATGGGTGTGTTTTTGATACGCTCACATGCACCACAAATATCTGTAAAGGCGGTAATATCTGCATTCAGCGTGAGCAGCTCCTCGCCGGTAATAACTCCCCGCTTATGCATCATATATATACGGGTCATCATAATGCCGGCTACCTGGTTGGGGGCATGTTTGTCTATATCCACCTGTTTTAATTCAGGATGATCTATCTCATCGAGCATATAGCGGGTTACTTCGGCCTGCAAATGGCTTTTGAGCGTGGTAGCATATAGCGGTATTGCCTTGCGGAAAAAATTACGTGCATCTTCATCTCCATGTGGTAATAACGCATTTAACTTTAATGCAAGATTGCGGCTATTGTTTACCAAAGCACCCCAAAGCTTGCGTCCTTCCCACCAGCGATCGTAAGCAGTGTTTGTCCTGAAGACCAGCAATAATGATAGTGCGAAGCCCAGCAGGCCATGTAAAAGAGATAAGTTTTTTAAATGGGTCTCGGTATTTGCACTGAAATAATCGAGCTCGATAAATGCTATGCCTGCTGAATAGATACTAATGATGAGTATCAGGGTGCTTAGTTTTCTGAGTGTATCAGACTTATGAAACTGGAATAGTATGGCAAACCAGTTTTTGGGATCGTATATGCGCACCTGCTATTTATTGAATGTCTACAAATAACAACTTTTGGTCAGCGATATAGCCTTCCAGTTCGTCGTACACATTTACGGGCCCTACGCCTGCAGGAGTGCCGGTAAATATTAGATCACCTATGTTTAATGTAAAATACATGGATACATATTCAATGATCTGATCAATAGTGAAGATCATGTCATGACTGTTACCATGCTGTACAATTTCGCCGTTTCGCTTTAATGAGAAATTGATATTGTCAAGATCCATATCCGCGGAGATTGGCATGAACTCACCTACTGCCGCGGATCCGTCAAAAGCCTTTGCAAGTTCCCAGGGCAGGCCTTTTGACTTTAGCTTTTGCTGCAAATCTCTTGCAGTGAAATCTATACCTACCGTTACTGCATTGTAGTATTTGTGGGCGAACTTTTCTTTTATGTACTTCCCGTTCTTGCAGATCTTATAAACCAGCTCACATTCGTACTGAAGATCGTCTGTGAACTCGGGGTAATAAAGCGGCTTTTCGGGAAAGAGCAGCGCCGTGCGAGGCTTGATAAATATTACAGGCTCTGTAGGAACATCATTGTTCAATTCTTTTGCGTGTTCCGCGTAATTTCGTCCGATACAAATGATTTTCATACCTTGATTTTATGAGCCGTGTAAAAATAAAATTTCCTGATGAAAAACCCTTGTTTTCATGCAGTATTAGTGTGCGTATAGGAGATATTAATTATGGTAATCATTTAGGCAATGATTCTGTGCTGTCTATCATCCACGAAGCCAGGATGCAATTACTGAAATCATGGGGTGGTAATGAACTTGATATTAAAAATAATAGCCTTATAATGGCGGATGTGATGATTTCTTATCGTGGAGAAGCATTTTACGGAGATAAATTGAATGTTGAGATATACGCGGATGATATTACGGACAGGTCGTTTGACCTGCTGTACCACATATCTACAGAACAAAACGGGCAGATAAAGGATATAGCACATGCCAAAACGGGCATGCTATGCTTTGATTATAACACCCGGAAGATAGCATTGATGAGCGAGGAATTAAAAACTCTGCTGAAAGGTGGTGTTTTTTAAAAGAAATTCTATTACCTTTGCCATCCCAAAATGGCGAGGTAGCTCAGATGGTTAGAGCGCAGGATTCATAACCCTGAGGTCACGGGTTCAACTCCCGTCTTCGCTACAAGTCCAGCAAGCGTTTCAGGCTAAAACCTGAAACGCTTTTTTCTTTACTACAACTATCCTACAACAACTGACATCTGCAATGGCTTACAAGGAGGGGCAAGCCTCGGTCTATCAGAGTGATAACGGTCCGGAGTTTACCAGTACAGATTTTGCACTATGGTGTGCAAGCAATAACATAAGCATTCAATTTATCCAACCCGGTAAATGCAGAATGGATAAATTGAACGTTTTAATGGTAGCTACAGAAAAGAATTACTCAATACTTGTGTATTCTTTGAGCTAAACGAAGTAAGGGAACTAACTAAGAGTTGAATGAAGCGCTTAATCACCTTACCCCAATGGAGTGGATAAAACAGATGAAAATGAAAGAAGCTGTCTAATTTGGAGCTGTCCGAAAAACGGGGTACTTACACATCTTTCGCCCCTTTTATATCCTTTCAAAATATTCTTCGCCAGTTTCTATGTTGAGGTGCTTCTCTAAATATTTCGCTTGGTTATAGACATACCCATCATAGCCAACGCTCTTTAAGATGAGCTTACTAATTAGCGTAAATAATTTTGCAGAAACATATGTCATGTAGAGATTTTGGTCTACTCTCTTATTCTCGGTATCATTTGTTAGCAGAATGTTCCCATGCAGCAGATCATTTCTATGTTCTATAATCGCAATGTCATGCAAGGTTAGTGCTATCCCAAGCTGTTCAAATGGCTTTGTTAGTTTTTCATTATTTGTCAGCTTCTGTTTATTAACCGGATGGTTTAGTGAGTTTAAGCGCCGCTTCAACTTCAACACGGTACTGTCACTTAAAGACCTATACCTGTCGATAATCATGTGAAGTTCCTTGATAATTATCTGAGCCAAACTGGAATCTTGTATGGGTTTCTCGAGGCCAACTTCTGGTCTACTTAGGTGCTTCGAGAGTTGCTCAATAATTACCGCGAATGAGCTTGGTATTATCAATAAAGAGCGTATTGAACTTGCTTCAAGTAATACTAAAATTGCAACCGAAAAGTCAGGTTCATGATGTATCCTATGTGTTAGCCGTGATAGTTGATTCAAAGAAATTCTTGTAAGTCCATCCCGAAAGCTACTGGCAATATCGTCGCTGATGTCACGATAGGAATGTGGATTTGTTGTAATGGGGCTATACATCCCCTTGACTAGTGGCCTGATAAAATTTGTATAATGCAGGTGTCCTGTTTGATCAAAGGTGAATTTCTCACCACCGACCATTAGTTTGTTAATAAATCCTACTGATTGTTGAATAGAAAAGCAGGCATCAGCGAAATCATGATACGTTTGCGGCTGTAGGCATTCTATTATATAGAATCCCCTGTTGTCGCTTTTAAGTTGGACAATGTCATACTGAATATCATTTAAAACAATTCTAAGACAATCATAAAAATACTCGACTCCTTTTCTAGTATGGGTGACAGTTTCGAACTCAGTATGGAACGTTTTAATTTCCTTTATATCTACAGGAAATAACGCTTTGAATTTTCCAGTCTCTAAAAAGCTAGTTGAACAAAATTGTTTAAACTCTATAATGGTTTGAAAGTTTACAGTTTTATCTGTCCTGAAATCAGTGTTACTCTGAATGCTTCCAAGCTTTTTGTTTCGTAAGTTTTATTATGAATGGCGAACTGGAAATTACCATCGTCGTCATCGTCTGAAAACCGCGCCTCAACTTCCGCTTTGAATGTTCCCGAGACCTTTGTCAGGTTCGCGGCTATTTTTTCATGACCAATTATAGAAATGGTATTCCTTTCTAATGAACACAATTTAGCAATGTAGTCCGGCTCAAGATCAAAATCCTCCTTATTGTCTATGCGTAGGGTTGAAACACTCATATCTAGAACATTTTTGAGTCATGAACGCTTTATATAAAGATATAACCTAAACCGCTAATAACTAAGATGCACGATTAGGTAAGCATTTTGCTTTCCTGATTTTATTTTGGCAGTTTCCCATATACCGAAGAATCGAACCGTAACTTCTACACTAGTTTTGGAATTGCGCCCATGGCTTATTTTGTAAGACAAAAATACTATCTAACTGTCTGTATGTCTATTATTTTGTTGAAGTTTTACAATTTGGTTGAGTATTACAATACATCGCCAAAGTGTGAACAGAATTATTGTCACAGCAAAAAAGGAAAAAAAGAAAAGATACTGCCGTAGTGAATCCGTCATTAGCAATTTAAGTATATAACCTACCAACGAAATCAAGGTGAGTGATTTTATAGCATTCTTCAAATGAAATACTGTTCGGAAATATAACGCCGATGAAAAAAAGACATCGAACAAAGTGTCTGTGCTTTTTATATCCTCATTTATCATTTTAGAACTGCTTTTAAATGAAATCAGAACAGTCAGTAAAGTGAGTACAAATCCAGCAAGCGTTAAAGATGTGTTAGCCAAGTCGGAAACAGTGGAGTATATTCTTTCTGCGGTTGGCAGTGTTAACATATGTTTCAAGACAAGATAATAAGAGATTGCTGAAGCTATGCTAGCGAAAACATAGTCCCATAATACTGGATACCGAAAATACCGATCAAGCGTACTCATAGAGTTGCTATAAAGGAATCAAAGTCTTCTTTGATTAACTCATACCAATGCCGCGTGTTCTTTAACTCGCTCCAATCGACAAGTTTAAGGAATTCTCTTTTTCCACTTAATAAATTGAAGATGCCATCTGCTCCATCTTTAGTTTTATACTTTACCACAAAATCATCAAATGCATCTATGTTTTGAGGTTTTTCTTTAAACATAGTTATCAGGCGAGTGGCCATTGTATTTGCTCCGGTATTCGTAACTTGCTTACTCAATATAGATTTGCCAGGACTGCTAAAATTTGCCTCAAGGCGGATAAAGGATGGCCTTATCTTGTTTCCTAAAGTATTAATTGCAGAAAAATATTCGCTTTGGACAATCGGGTCAAGCTGCGCAATCTTCGCCGGCTTAACTTTTAATTCGATACTCATTACATCCTTTAGCTCAGCTAATGTCTTGTCTATCGGCTGATTCATAAAGCAGAGATAATCTGACGCCTTTGCAATGCCTAATTTTTCTTTTGCGACAGTTAAAAGATAATGGTCGATATCCGAAAAGCGAGGGCCACCTGAATTGAACTCCACGCAGACAATACAATTTTCTGTGCTATAGTCTACGAAAAAATGTGTCTGTTCGGCAATACTGCCCATACTCTCGTCATAAGGTTTGACAGAGAATGCATCTTTTGATTTTACTAAAAGCGGTCGTCCGGTTTTTAGAAGAGCAATCGAGCATTTAAAGCATTTTGCTTTAAGATCTCTGGATGAACCAACCAAGAATAGTTGCCTTGATTCCTCATCCTTTTTGTTTCGGTTGCGATCCACAACGAACGCGCGGTGGGCAAGTCGCTCTTCATCCAAGAACTTAAAAATAGAATTCAATATTCCCTTACTATCATAATCATTTTCATGCGCTTTGAACGGCGTAAACTTAAGTGAGAACAAATGGAACTTGAGTGGTGATAGTGAGTTTTTATTTGCTGCAATTTCAGCCATTAGATATTTTTTATATGATTTACAGTTTAATTAAAAATATGAAATCTAATCCTATCTCCCTCGGCTAAAATACCATGCTTTACGAATTTATAATATATTTATCAAGCTAAGTATTTAAATAGTCATGAGTTTTAAATCGTAGACAATCCGGTTCGATGTAAGTACAATAAAGTTCACTTTATTGGATTGGCTGGCAATCGTCAGCCATTGCAATTTATTATTCCCGAAAGTTTTAAAATATTGACGGCGCTTTATATGATTAATGTAATGCGAAATAGGAAAGTTCAAATATTTATTTGCAATATATGAAAGGGTAAACAAAACATTGAATACTTAGCTATTTTTGTACAAAATCAAGCTTATTGACTAAATAACAGTAAATACCTCATTTGTATTATAACATAATGTTGCTGTTCTAAATCTCCAAAAATCTAAAACAGGTGCGACTTATGGATATGATACGCCTCACGGCGTAGCTATGTCTTTTGCACCTATAGGCTTTGGAGAGCCTTGAACAGCGAGGGAATGTTAGCTACGCTAATTTTTTTTAAAATAAACTAAACATGAACAAAGTATTTATCATTATTGTGACACTACTATTTGCCCCATCATCCACCATGGCTCGGATGCGGTTTCTTGAAACTTCTAACGTGCATTACAAACCTACAAACTGGGAAGATATAGTAGTCTATATTAAACAACAAGACGTGCCTCAAAATGCCGAAAAAATAGGCATGATGTTCTGCGAAGGAGAAACTCCAAAGGATATGTTTAAGCTTTATGTAAAGGCCAAGAAAATATCAGCTAGCTATGGTGCGACTGGTATTTATATGCTAACCGATGCAGACAATGAAATTATAGAGAGTCGAAATGTTGACACACAAGAGAAAAAATACAATGTTGAACGCGGAAAGAATTTTAAAAACAAAATCACCTTTATAGCTGTAAAAGTACTTACTGTCGAAAAGGTTAATGATACGTCGGACAATCTTTATAATATCCAACCTGGAGACGTTGTCATGTATAAGCAAGATAATGGTACCATAAAAAAGGGAAAAGTACTGGCGATAAACAAATTTACCAAAACTGTAGTTATCAAATCCAGAGGCGGAAATGTAGAAAGAAAACTAATCGAAGTAACAAAGGTTGACTGACCCGTCTGTTACCAGAAAAACAGGAGTATTTGATGTTGAAATTAGATAGATTTGATATTGTGTGAAATTTAAAGAAAACTTCTATGCCAAACCAACATAAATCTAAGCGAATTGATGCGGATGAAAATGAATCTAGACGAATCGATGCGAATGCTATAGAGTTTGATAATTCATTGGGCCTTGATGAATTAACCTTTTCGGATAAAATTGATAAAAGTAATCTTCATCAACTAGCTACGATTAATGAATTGGAATTGAACAATGCCGATATTGTAGAAGAACTGGTAAAATCCAAAAAATCATTTGAATATCCCGATCTTTTAAAATTTAGTCAGAGAATTGAACGTGCATTAATTGCGGCGAAGATTGGAGATGAGATATCCAGATCACACAGTCCGGATTATTTTGACAATTATTTTAATGTCAGAATTCCTGTTCAGAAGGACCTGGTGGCTGACAAGGTACGCGGACCAATCCCTGATTTTTATGTGTTGCCATGTAATAAAGATAATACTATTCGAATAGCAGATTCAAGAAGTGAGCTTATTGTAACACCAGATAACATTTATTATCTATTCTATTTGGCTTTAAAGTTAAGACTTAGTCCAAGTGAGAAGTTTAAGGCAATTCTTACGTATCAGTTTGCAGTATATTTTGACAAGGATTTAGAAGAGTTTGTTGACAGATTACAAGCAATGTCAATTGATTACAAAGAAATTTTGGGTGATAGATCACCCCTTCTCCAAAAGTACATCGATATAATTGCAAAGGCAGATACTTCTAATCCGGGTGCAAGTAGCCATAATCTGGATGAAGTAAATGTTTTAAATGAAGATGAACCCAATACTGACGAAAATAATAATCATAGACAGCAGGTGATTGCGATGTATTTTCTTTTAGAGGAACTCTTTAAAAATTTGAGTTGCGATCAACCCAGCAAAATGGATATTGCGCGGTTTATAATCTTTATGACGGGTAAACGTTCGGATAAGCCAATAAAGGATACAAATACGTATAAGTTTTTATGCAAACGTTTAGTCATTGACGAAAATCGGAATAGAACAAACCTTCAAATTGTTCGTGAATTTTTTGAAAAATTAAACCTAACTAATATAGCTGAAGCGGTTACTAAAGAAATAAAAGTTTAGAATTACCTACCCGTACAAGCTACCCGACGGCATTATACAGTTGTAATATGCATTGCTGATTTAAGTCAATCGGCTTTCCAGTATATGCAAACTGAAGAGAATATTTGTCGATATTGTCACCTGCCATTAAATGGCAGGCAAGATAAGTTGTATCACAGTCATTGTAAGATTAAGCATAATAATCTGCAACGCAAGATCCGAGAGGTACTACATAGTCGATATCTAAGCCCAATTAAGATAAATTATAGCATTCTTTACTATTTCGTTGAAGAAAAACAAAAACGAGAGATTAGTGCCGAAACTCTTGAGGACCTGGGATACGATTTTTCAGTGGTAAATAGGTTTCGACAAATTGAAGAATACGTATTTGGATATGTGTTTGATTATTTTATTATTTATCCCATTAGCGATACTGTATATGTGTTTCAAACAACGGAACAAGAGGACGTGATACAAAAGAAGGAGGGGACATGCAGGTAATATGCTTAGAAGATCAGGCATTTAATGCTATTCTTGACCGATTATTTGATCGCTTTCAAAAAGAATTAGCCCAAAAAGAAGATAAATGGATTTCTCCAGAGGAAGCCATGCAAAAGCTACGAATCACCAGTAAAACTACATTGCAGAAGCTGAGAGATGAAGGTAAGATCAGATATTCCCAACCGGCAAAAAAGATAATTCTTTATGATCTTGATTCGATTTACCATTATCTGAATGAGAATGCTAGAGAGACGTTTAAAATGAATGTAATTAAGCGATAATAAAAGTTTTATTTATAATACATATCAATGAGTGTTAGAAAATGTATTGTAATACATAATTTTATAGACGAAATTGAGATTTGCATTATTAGTTTTATTAACATTAATGTCTTCTTTTGCCTTTCTGCAGGAAGACTTTTCATCGGCAAGGGCCAACAAAATAAATGGCATGTTGTTTTTTGATGAAAATGAACCCGTCGAGTCTTATGAGGTTTCATTTACGTCTCAAAATGATATTGGAAAAGAAAATGATCTAATTCAAGAAAACATACGGGAAAGTATGGTAATGCCGGGAATGAGTCTGCTAACCAAGGGCGACCGTTTGACGCCATCATTAAACAACACACAACTAAACGAGATGCTGCCGTTATATTCAAAAACAAATCCAGTGACAATTCAATCAAGGGAGTAAAGAAAGATGATGGGGTTCTGATTTTTATCCAATGCGAGCCTATAAACAACCATGAAGTGGCTGATAAATTTTCTCATACAGATCAGATTGACTTCGGAAGAATAGGCCGATTAATTAATCGTGGACATAAAAGGAACCTGGAATTTTAATGGTCTAATATATAGCGCATCTACCCATGAGCTTTTGATTAGATTTATCCAGTAGGGTAGAGCAGATGACTGTTAATCAGGGGGGCTCAGGTTCAAGTCCTGAAGGGGGAACATTAGTTTTAAAAGCGTGCACACGATTGCAATGCTTTTTTATTTTAGCCGCACTGAAACTCGCAATAAACCTGTTTTGAAGTTTCAATAGCCATATAATAATTCCGGTTGACCTCATTTAGTTAGCCCATGTGGCAATTCTGCTCCTTTGTCATTTCGCTTAATAGATCGTCTTTGTAGTCATAAGGCCAGCGGTGGACCTTCGGTATCTCATCTTCCCAATTACCGTGCGGAGGCACTACCGGCGTCGTCCATTCGAGTGTGGTAGCATTCCATGGATTTTGTATCGTTACTTTCTTACCTCTAAAAATGCTGACAAAGAAAGGTCATACCGGTCTTAGTTCTCCTGAAAATTGTCGCATTAATCGTGATGGCTTGGTTAGCTACTGTCTCATTGCAATTAATCATCTGTATCGTCGGTACTCTAATTTTTAAAAAATGGACAAAATTCTTGTAACCTTTTTCAACAACAATTTCTCTAATAATAAACTAAATAAAATGATAATGAAAAAAATGACACCTGCAATGATGAGATCTTTTGCTATTGCATTTGCATTATTTACGACAACCGGTCCGGCAATGGCACAAAGCAATCCATCGCTTACAGATCCTGAGGTAGCCCACGTCGCAGTCGTAGCAAATCAAATTGATATCGGATATGCTGATATCGCCATTAAGAAGTCTAAGGATGGAGAAGTGGTCAAGTTTGCGGAGACAATGAAACGTGATCATACTGCTGTAATAGAACAAGCGGCAGCGTTGGCCAAGAAATTAGGGGTTACACCCAAAGACAATGCGGTAAGTCAAAAGCTTCTGGCGGATGCTGATAAAACAAAGAAAAGTCTCAATGGCAAATCTGGGAAGGCTTTCAATAAAGCATATATCGACAATGAAGTAGCTTACCATAAAGCAGTAATTGGCGCCGTAGAAGGTTTGCTGATACCCGAAACGGATAATGCAGAACTGAAACAACTATTACAAAATGTAGTGCCAGCGCTTAAGGCGCACCTGGGGCATGCTGAAATGGTGCAAAAAAACTATAAATAATGAGTAGGTCATATTTCTTCAGAAGCCTGTTATTGATTGCAGTACTGGCAATCGGATTTATAAGTTGTACACCAACAGAACGTGATAACTCGGAAGAAAAGGGAGCAGGTGTACCACAGCAACAGGAATATACAATCGAGATCAAACAAATGAAATTTATACCTGCGGAAATAATAGTTCACAAAGGCGATAAAATTACATTTGTCAATCACGACCTCGTAACACACGATATTACCGATGATCCGGGTAAAACATGGACTTCATCAGCACTACCTGCTGATGAATCATGGTCAATGACCGTCACCCAAAGCTCAAATTACTATTGTACACTGCATCCCACTATGAAAGGGAAAATCGCTGTAGAATAGCATTGTGTTAAGAAACTGTTGAGGTGGACTGCCAGTACAAACGTAGGCAGTACCTTTCCAGCATCACCTATTGCAGAATTAGCCATTTTAGTAAAAGAGGCCTTCTCTAATATTACCACTTCAATTCTAAAATAGATATTACATGAAGTCATTCCTTTCAATCGTGCTGGCAATAACGCCAGGTCTACTCTATGCGTGTAATGTATGCGGAGGTTCTGCCAACAGTCAGAATCTGGGTGTACTCCCGCAGTTTAATAAACATTTTATCGGCATCCAGTATTCTTCTAAGTTCTTTCAAAGCTATGAAGATATCGACCATATCAGTGGGAACAGCTCTTCAGACCATTACCAGAACCTCCAGATATGGGGACGTTATACTATTAGTAAACGTATACAGTTATATGCGTTCCTGCCGTATTCATACAATAAATCGAATCATGATGGACTCCCAGTCATCATCAATGGGATCGGCGACCTCTCTATGATCGCTAATTATCGATTGATCAGGGCTGATGACTGTAATCCACTATGGAAGCATAGCTTGCAATTGGGTGGTGGTATTAAATTACCAACCGGAAACTATATTCCGGTTGGAGGAAGGGAAGGTCTCCCCAATATGCTACCCGGAACAGGATCGTGGGACGTGATCGCCAATCTTAACTATTCCCTGCAATATGGAAAGACGGGATTAAGCATTGACGGCAACTATACCATGAATACAGCAAATAATGAATCGTATAAATTTGGCAATAGGTTAAATGTCTCCATTTTAGGCTATCATACTTTAGTTGGGAAAGGTTATACCTTACTGCCCTTTGCAGGCATTAGAATTGAATGCTATGCAAAAAACTTTGAAAATTACCGTAAGCATTGGGTGGACGATATGACCGGTGGCAAAGTAGTATTTGCGACATTGGGGCTTCAGACATTTTATAAGCGTATTGGATTTAATGTAAGCGCTAGTTTACCGATAGTACAAGTGTATTCTGATAATTTGATTTCTGCTGGTCTCAAAGTGGAAACGGGTATTCAGCTTTTATTCTAACAAGACCAATAAGAATTTAATGACACCTATACCACTTTCAGCAGGCATATTGTTATTGTCTGTCTTTTGTGCATGTAAAAAGAAGGAACTGACTAGTGCAGAGCAGCCAACTGCAACAATAATTATAGCAAATCCTCATCCGGAGCAGGAAATCAAAGGTGGGACTAAATTGGCAATACAGGCACAGATAAAAGGAGATGTTAATCTTCATGGCTATGAGGTATTCATAGTGGATAAGCAGTCTTTAGACACCCTATTTGAAATGGATAATCATACCCATGCGGAAGAACTGCAGGTCAATGAGATTTGGGTTGATACACTTTCGCAAGCAGCAGATCTAGAAGTATTTGTAAAGACTGAACTTAACCACGAAGGAGCGTCTGTAACAAAAACAGTATCTTTTAAATCAAGACCATGATAAGAAGCGCCTGGGATAATACTATACATACACTCAAAAGGTATCGAGTCAGACTAGTTATTTGTATGAATCTGCTGATACCAGAACGACTATGTGCAATAGGTCGGCCTGGCAGCAATAATCTACGACCAATAAATATCGAGAGGTATGGGTTATTATTCCTTATTGTCGTGCTATTAGGTGCCATTGCTATTTGTTGCCGAATACTTTGGTCATTGGGCGAAAGTCAAAAACAAGAAGAAAGATGTGCTTAAAATCATTTTTCATCTTACTACTGGCCTTAGAACCCGGGGATTTGACTGCTAAAGCATCGCCTGGTGGGAAGCCCATAAGAATAGAACATGCTGTAAATACATTTCAGCCTTACATTAATGCAATACTTATTGAACTTATCATTCTGCTTGTACTAGCAGTATTGATACTCTTAAAGGTGCAAAGTATTGAACGCTCCCTGAAGGGAAAAGCTCATGAATAACCTGTATCCGCAAAAGCTATAAGTAGCATTATATATAATCCACTATGCTGGGCAATCCAGTCAGGATTCGTCAGGTACTGAAATAATGCAAGCAACATGTTCATACGCAGTAATTCTCTTAACCAACACGATAAATCTATTCAGATGGAGCTTGGCACAGAAAGTATTTTTCTTTGTTTCGATCCACTTGATCTCTGATTCTTTTACAGTCTTTTGAGCGAGATCATTCAGATAGAACGCATGACTTGCATCTTTAAAGGCAGGGAAAAAATTCTTATTTGAGTTAATGTGTATGAAAACGAACCTATTTATAATAGAAACTATGAGCCATTAATACATGACAGTTAGGCTCGCACACCATGTTGCGACAATCCCCCAGCCACCTACCGACATATTGAATTCTTCTATGTTATTTGTAACCTTTCCATGCTTCGGTTACTCTAATAGACATAGAACAAGTTAACTGGGTGACATAAAATACTGAATCGGCATTAGAATTGGATATTATATACTATTGCGTATTCTCTTAGCTTCCTAAATAGTGATTACACACTCTCGTTTGGCGACTTTGATGAGGTGCTTCTTACTGCTGACATTTATTCACATGGTATACCAAAACAGTTTTCCGAAAAGTTCTAATGAATTAACTATTAAACAAGTAATAAAATGGAATCGTATAATTTGCAACAAGCATTGAAACAAACATTCAATCTATTAAAGTACACTTTTGTTATTATTCCTATAGTTTCTGGAGCAGACAAATTAACCAACTGCTGACCCGCTGGAAACAATATGTTAATCCGTCGATTGCAAGCCTTTTACCATTTTCTGATTTGATTTTTATGATGATAGCGGGCATTATTGAGATTGCAGCGGGCATCATTGTACTGCGAAAAGCAGAAATCGGTGGTTATATCGTTTCCGGGTGGCTGGCAGTCGTGGCACCGACATTGTTAGCTGGCTTCAGTTACGTAGGTGTTACAGTACGTGACCTCGTAATTGCGATTTCAGCTATATAAATAACAATAATATATAAAATCGTTGTATAAAATGGTTCTATTAGAAAATTTTACCGAAGCAGAGGTTATTTCACGGGTTATAGATGGGGAAAAGGCTCTCTATGAAATTATAGTCAGACGCTTTAATCCTTATTTGTATAAAATCGGGAGGTCGTATAATTACAATCACGAGGATACCCAGGATTTAATGCAGGAAACCTTTATGGATGCGTATAAGAACTTGTTACAGTTCGAAGGTCGTTCCGATTTTAAAACCTGGATTATCCGAATAATGATGAATAACTGTTACAGAAAACGTGGGAAGGCAAGTTTTAAAAACGAAATGTTGCAAGATGCAAACGAATACTCGGCGCCAATGTTTAGCAATAGAAATAACGATACCGACAAGGTGATTCAAAATCGTGAGTTGGGACATATTATCGAGAGCGCTCTTCAAAAAATCCCTTTTGATTACCGGATGGTTTTTTCGTTACGCGAAATAAATGGACTAAGTATTTCAGAAACAGCGGAAATGTTAGGTATTAGTGTGGCAAATGTAAAAGTTAGGTTAAATAGAGCAAAAATAATGTTACGTAGAGATATAGAAAACGCTTATTCTGCAAACGAACTCTTTGAGTTTAATTTGATTTATTGCGACCCAATGGTGGAAAGCGTAATGAATAAAATAAATGACTTTGATTATTAAATACAGGAAATGACACATACGGAATTGGACGAAACTATGATAGATACGCTTATTCGCAGCAATGCTTTTGAATTAAGCGACAGCGAAAAGATACAAAGAATAGAACATCATTTTGCTCAAATAATGGATACACTTGGGCTTAATCTTTATGACGACAGCTTGTGCGGAACGCCAAGGCGAGTGGCGAAAATGTTTGTAAAAGAAATGTTCAGCGGATTAAACCCAAATAATAAACCCGAAATCAGCCTTTTTAAAAATAAATACGGTTATAAAAAAATGCTGATTGAAAAGGATATTACATTGTACTCTAATTGTGAACATCATTTTGTTCCGATAATTGGAAAGGTACATGTTGCTTATATTCCTGATCAGCAGATTATCGGGTTGTCAAAAATTAACCGATTAGTACAGTATTATGCCAAACGTCCGCAAGTACAGGAACGGCTTACAGTTCAAATTTCGGAAGCATTAAAGGAAGCATTGCAGCATAGTGATGTGGCGGTTGCCATTGAAGCCGACCATTTATGCGTTGCTTCAAGAGGCATTAAAGATACCAATAGCATAACACATACCTTTCAGTATTCAGGGCAGTTTGAGAACGAAATTGTCAGGCAGGAATTTCTATCCCGTATTTACAACAAAAGATAGTTCATAATGGAACGAGTTAAAATAATATCCATTGTGCATCTTACGCACGATGTACTTAATATTGTCGCTGAAAAACCGACAACAATAGACTATCAGCCTGGGCAGGCGGTGGACATATCCATAAGCAAGCAAAACTGGGAACACGAGTTGAGGGCATTTACATTCACTTCTTTGCCTGACGATGGGTATATTGAATTTACCATTAAGACATATCCGTCACACAATGGAGTTACAGCGCAACTACTTTCGCTTAACAAAGGAGATGAACTGTTAATGCATGATGTTTTTGGTGACATAACATATAAAGGCGAAGGTATTTTCATTGCGGGAGGGGCGGGCGTTACACCTTTTATTTCCATTTTAAAACAGCTTGAAAAAGAAAATAGAATTGGAAATAACAAGCTCATTTTTGCCAACAAAACCAAAGCTGATATTATTTTTGAAGACAAGTTCTGCCAACTCTTAGGTGATAATTTCGTAAACATACTGTCTAACGAAAATATCGCAAATTATGAGTATGGTTTTATTTCGGCAGACTTGATAAGACGACATATAAATGAACCTTCCCAATACTTCTATCTATGCGGGCCTGAACCAATGATGCAGGCAGTGGAAAAGCATTTATTTGCTCTGGGTATTTCGAAAAGGTTTATCGTTAGGGAAGCATTTTAATGTCGTTAGCTTAGTGACGGCATAATGGTCATTGTTGCATTAGCAGCAACAACAGGGCTCTATTAGTTATTTAAGATATGAACCTGTAGCCTAATGTCGCAATAGTACAATTTTATCTTTCAGTTTTTGTAACCTAAACAAAAGTCACTTACTCTAATTGTTTAAAGGCTCTGAAAAGAAGCCCACATTACTTACAAACATCTAAATGAATTAATATCATGAGATCAAGATTGACACTTTGGGGAATGGTTTTGCTTATAGTCCTTTCTATGTGTAATTGTAAAAAGACGGATAACGACCATCGCCCGGATGCAGGTGAAGGTGACTTGAATTTACCTGCATTAGACCCTTCATTAGTTAATCAGGGAAAAGATATATTTCGCTATGAAACTTTTGGTGACGAAACTACCTGGACAGATGTTTTAAAAATGAATGAAGTGATTGAAGCTGCTGTAGATCCTACAACTGCTTTGAGTGTTGGTTTAAAGGTAGATGCATCTGCTTTGCCTGCTGCGGTTGTTGCGGGCATACAGAATGGTTCAATAAGTCTAACAGATCCCCAAACCACACTTGCTTTGCTTCAATTAAATGCGGTAGTAGGCGTTAAAGGTCAGGTAAGTACAACTACGGATGGTAAGCTAAAGTTAGATCGTGTGGGTATTACATGCGCCTTATGTCACTCTACTGTTGATAACTCATTTGCTTCGGGTATTGGAAATCGTTTAGATGGTTATCCCAACAGAGATTTAGACCCGGGTCTGATTATTTCTTTATCACCCTCATTGACTGCTGCGCAAAAGGCTGTTTACGCTTCATGGGGTAAAGGTAAGTTTGACCCTAGATTTAATCATGATGGGCTTAATAATCCTGTGGTGATACCGCCAGCTTTTGGATTGTATGGATTGCCTAAAGTTATTTTTACCGGAGATGGTGATGTTGAACATGAATCAGTTGGTCCTGTTGCATATTGGAACCGTTATGTTGCGGTAACCGAGATGGGCGGTCATGGAAAATTCAACGATAAACGTACAGGTCTTAATATCGACAATACGGGTGGTGGTGCTGATCTGGTAACAGATAAACTGCCTGCATTGCAAGCTTACCAATTTTCACTTGCCGCTCCAAAGGCACCCGAAGGTTCATTTGACGCTACTGCGGCAGCGAGAGGGAAAATTTTGTTTAATAACAAAGGCCAGTGTGCTACCTGTCATTCAGGCCCGCGGTATACTGACGTGACGAATGGAGGAATACTTCATCCCCAAAGTGCTTCTGTAGCCACAGATAAAGATTATGTGAACCGCTCGGCTACAAAACAATGGAGAGTTACACCTCTTAAGGGAATATGGCAACATGCCCCCTATTTCCATGATGGTTCAGCTGCAACATTAGCAGCAGTTGTAGAAAAATATAATACATCGAAAGGCCTGGGCTTGACCAGTCAGGAAAAAACTGATCTTACTGAATATTTAAAATCACTTTAATGGTGGTGGGTTGTCTTGTATCTCTTGGGAGTTTAATGACTCCCGAGAGATTTTTTTTAGCACCTGAATTAGATAACGGTATGAGAAGACTATCAAATATGTAGCAGGAATGATGTATTGGCATGGACAAATAAAATAAATAATGACCCGGATAGAACGATTTTTTTTTTTTCTACGAAAACAATGATTGTATTGTTATTCATTTTTGCTGGCTCAATGGCAGTAGCCACTTTCGTAGAAAATGACTATGATACACCAACAGCAAAAATGCTGATTTATAATGCCAAATGGTTTGAGATAGTGATGCTGTGGATCATCATCATTTTTATCTTCAACATTAAAATCTATCAATTAACAAAAAGGGGAAAATGGCCCATTCTGATTTTCCACATTGCATTCATTCTAATGTTTTTGGGTGGTGCTATAACGCGCTATTGGGCTTTTGAGGGGCAAATGCCAATCAAAGAAGGTGAGACCTCTAATAAAGTGATTAGCGATCTTACATACATAAAAGTAAATATTAATGATGGTATAAAATCTATCACTTATGATCTGCATCCCTATACGATGTCGTATTTTAATGGGGAAAATACACGGTGGCCACTCAAAAGGAATTTCAAAGAAAGTTATGAGTTTGATAATAGAGTAATCAAAATAAAATCTCTTGACTATATCCCACTCGCTAAAGATTCAATACAGAAAGCACTCTCGGGGCAAAAAATTCTAAATATCATAACAACAGGACGAGACGGAGGAGAGAATAATTATATTTTCAGCGGTGAGATAAAAACTATAGGAGGCATTTTATTCAGCTTCAATAACCCGGTACTGGGAACGGTACATTTAATAGAAAAGGGAGATAGTATAATGATTAACTCGCCTTTAGCCGGGCGGTATATGTCCATGCAAGGACAACAGGCAGGAGTAGTTACCGATACCGCGTTACTGGCGCAACAATCAGGAACAATAAAAGCAAATGAGTTAACCTCATTGGGTTTCAGGACGCTTTATACAATCAATAATACCAACTTCATTATACCTAATCCTGCATTTATCGGTAAAATTGTCTATTACAGCGGCGATAAAAGCAATACGATGGATAAAAATCTTCTAAGTATGGTGAAGCTGGAAATAAGTTGCGGAAATGAAAAAGATACTGTTATGGTGCAAGGAGGAAAAGGCGTAACAGGCTACAGCGTTAAAACCACTATTAATAAACTAGCAGTTGCGATTGGCTATGGCTCAAAATTAATAAAAACACCTTTTTCAGTCCGTTGCGATGATTTTAAATTAGACCGTTATCCAGGCTCTAATAATGCATCTTCTTATGAAAGCAGGATAACCGTTATTGATAATGGGAAAAAATTGCCACATCATATTTACATGAACAATGTTATGGACTATAGTGGTTACAGATTCTTTCAGGCGAGTTATTTCCCCGATGAGTCAGGAACTATTCTCTCTGTAAACAAAGACTGGTGGGGAACAAGAATTAACTATACCGGTTACTTCTTTTTATTCCTGGGGATGTTCCTTACACTCCTCCGTAAGCGAACCCATATTTCGAAATTGAATCAACGGTTGAAAGGCCTGCATAAGAAAGCTGTGGCATTAATTCCTTTGATATTGATGATTCCTTTTGCCAATGCTCAAAATTCAGTACAAGAAAAAGTAGATACCTCATATGCTCAAACGGAGTTAGAACTATTTTCGAAGCAGGGTGAATTGGGAGATAAGACTATAAGTACAAACCATGCTGATCGATTTGGTCACCTGCTGGTTCAGGACTTTCAGGGTAGAATAAAGCCAATGGATACGCATACATTAGAATTGCTTCGTAAGATTTATAAAAAAGATAAATACAGGGGATTATCACCTGTGCAGTGGTTCTTATCTATGCAACTTGACCCGGCTTTTTGGTTTAGTCAGCCAATGATATATGTAGGCAAAAAAGGTGGTGATGAGTTGGCTAATGAAACCAACGCTAATGAAGAGGGGTATACAACTTTTGCCAATTTGATGGATACTGTCACAGGTGAATTCAGGTTGCAAAATCAATATGAAGTATCATTCAGCAAACGTAAAGCAGAGCAATCGAATTATGATAAAGAACTGATAAGTCTAACAGAGCGATATAATATTTTCAAGAATATCATTTACGGATTTTTCACTAAGATTATCCCAGTTAGAAACGATCTGTCACATACATGGAGAAGTTGGATCTATAGCTCTGAAAATAATATTGTAGCACTTGATTCGGCTTCTTATGCATTTATTGCACTTTATTTTAATGACGTAAAACAAAGTTTGCAGACCGGGAACTGGGAAAATGCAAATAAAACATTAGCGAGCATTAGCAATTTTCAAAAAACTTGGGGTAAGGACATCATTCCATCTGAGTCAAAAGTTGAATTGGAAATCCTATACAATCATGCAAATATTTTCTTATGGCTGATGATAGTTTATAGCCTTTTGGGAATATCAATGATTATTCTTGGTTTTGCAGAAGTGTTATCTTCAAGTTCTAGAATTAATCGTGCGGTTCAGCTATTAACCAGAGTACTACTCGGTATGATGGTTCTTGCTTTGGCAATACAGCTTGTGGGGCTGGGTGTTCGTTGGTATTTATCGGGGCATGCACCATGGAGTAATGGCTACGAAGCAATTATTTTCATTTCATCAATTGGGGTATTAGCTGGATTGTTGCTTTACAAAAATAGAAATGCGTTTATTCCTGCTGCAGGTGCATTGGTCGCTATGATTATGATGGGTTTTGCACATGGTGGTTCCATGCTTGACCCACAGATTACACCTTTGGAGCCGGTATTGAAATCGTATTGGTTAATGGTGCATGTAGGCATTATTACTTCAAGCTATGGTTTTTTTGGTTTGTCTGCACTCATCTCGGTAATCTCTTTAATTATGTTCTGTATAAAGCCTACTGCAAAAATTCAAAATTCCATTCAAGAACTGACAATAGTGAATGAAATGGCTGTGGAGCTTGGATTGTTTGCATTAACTATTGGAACTTTTTTAGGCGGAATGTGGGCTAATGAAAGTTGGGGACGTTATTGGAGTTGGGATGCAAAAGAAACCTGGGCATTTATTTCCATAATCTTCTATGCTGCAATTCTGCATTTCAGGATAGTTCCGGGGTTGAAGGGTATATGGATTTTTAACGTAACAGGCATGTGGATGATTTGGACAATTATCTTTACTTATTTCGGCGTAAACTACTACTTGATCGGGTTACACTCTTATGCTGCGGGAGATCCGATGCCAATACCTATTTGGATTCAGATTACTGCTGTTATAATGCTCGTCTTATCGGCTGCCTCTTATTTGAGTGAACGAAAATACTATCGTAAACAATAGTGGCTTTTTACTAACAAGTCTCTTAAAAAGTGAGATTGCTTATCATCTTGAGGGCGAGGGAAATTGTGCTTGTTTCAAAACAACATTATCTCTGCCATTTTAAAGTAACACTTCAAAAGGTGCAAAATTCGACAGAAGAAGGTTACTAAATTATTGAAGTAAAGTAATACAATTTATTTTAAGTTATGAATATTCGATCTACTTCTGCTATTAACGAAACGTTCTTGGAAATTTTGATAAATTACAAGGATCGAAAAATAAATGCTGCTATGTTTTTGGATGCTAAAGGGATTATTAGGGCTGAAGGGTTGATTAAGGCGATATATTTAGATGTTCCAAAGCCGTACCTAGAATTTGATAGCGGAATAAAAGTCATTATAAATACTATCAGGGCAATAAATGGATATTCTTTACAGTTCCGTGATAATACTCATTAGATCGGCTGGCAAGATACTAGTGCCCGCATTCGCAAGCTTTCTTTATGTGTCGGGATGACATATATCGAAATGAATATTGACTACGCCAGTAGCTATGTTCGGGCTGCCTTTTGAAATATCCAAGTGAATATGTATTAATAAAATAAAATTATATGCCTCCTTACGTTCCTGTCTCGCTTGCTATCCCTTGAGACTAGATGTGACGTGATTGAGAACTTCCTATAAAAAGCCAATTTAGGTATTTACGTTGAACAAAGTACTGTAAATGAATTGTTCCTATCAAGTCACAGCAAAAGAAACCCTCGCATTACTAAATACTATTCATTGCCCTGATATAGAACACGTTATGCAAAAAGGAATAGGCAGTGGAAATTTTATTATATCTATTAAAACCACCGCCTTAGGCGGTGGTTATGTTTGAAGGCTGTGCCGGTTTGCTATATTTGGGTTGTGGGTCATAAGTGTCGGAAATTATCACATAGTTTTTACTACCGCGTGTATTATATTGTTTGGACACCGAAGTATCGCTTTCGTGTTTTACAGGATATGATAGCGGATGCAGTAGAGGATAAGATACGTACGATAAGCCAATGGCAGGAAGTAGAGGTTGTAGAATTGAACATCCGGCCAGATCATATTCATCTTGTGTGTAGTATCCCCCAAAACTGAGTGTATCTGATTATATGGGTATCCTAAAAGGGAAGATAGCAATAATGTTGTTTAAGAGTTACCCGAGCTTTCGCAAGAAACCCTATTGGGGGAATCATTTTTGGAGTCGCGGTTATTTTGTAAGTACGGTAGTAGGCATTGATGAAGAGCGCATAAAGCGTTATGTAAAATATCAGGAGGATGAAGAGGGTGCGGAGGATGGTTCTGCCGATTTAAAGTTGTTTTAGAAATCCCCCATAGGGGGTAACACATAAAAGCCCCACCTTTGGTGGGGGATTATTTATTAGTTTAAATGTCCTAAAAAGAGCAGTTATGATGTGGCAATATTATATTAAATACAAGATGAAGGCAGCCTTGGGGCTAACAGGAATTATATTGATTATCCTCGTCGGTAATTTTTTCCTGAGTGCAAAAATTTCAACTTTAGATCAGTCCATTTCATCTATCTGCGATGATCGGCTCAAACCATCAGTTTATATTTTTGAAATAACTGATAATATTTACCGTAAAAGATTATTGCTGAAAGAAAAAGGCAATGACGCACAAACGGCTGCTTTTATCAATGCTCATAACCGGCATATTGCATCGCTGGTGCAGTCTTATGAGCAGACGGTGCTTACAAAAGAAGAAAAACTACATTGGGCAGAATTCCGGAAGCATCTTGATCTATATAATAACCTGGAAAAAAAATATCTCAGCGGGGATAGGGAGTATAATACAAACAGTATGGCGTTAGAGGCAGGGCTGAACTCTGTATTGAATGATCTTAATAGTTTAAGTAAGATACAAATAGGAGCAGGTGATGAACTGAGGCAAAATTCTCAAACAATAATTAGCAGATCGCAGATGTTTTCCACGCTTGAAATGGCATTACTGGTTGTTTTAGGGCTCTTCACGTTAACCATCCTGAGTGTATCTGACAAGACTATTTTTAGCGCAGCACAAAAGCAGTCTCTAAATTGAATATTTCAGCGAAGCTAATGAGTAGCAACAAATTAACATTTTTGAAAAAATATTTTGCTTTAGTTTTGCCCGGAATTTTAGGCGCATGTCATCAAAAATAAACACTAAGGTTGCTTTTCAAGGGCTTATGGCCATCTTAGTGTTCGTAGCATCGCTTATTCTATCACAGCAATCAATAGCTGCCCTGGTATCTGGAAAGATGATCCAGGTAGAGCAGATCACCGCTCCGATGGCTATTTCAGCAGATGAGCAAACAGATTGTATCATAAAACCACACGGCGACCATGTAGATATACATGTACGCGCCATTACCAAGATCAAAGGCAGAAGCCAGGTTAATAAGGGTAATAATATTGCGCAGGCCCTGCAAAGTCAGCAACGAGTGCCTGTCGTTATCACTAATACTCCTATATACATTAACTGGTCCGGTATTGTAAGACCGGATTATTATCTATTCCTTTTCAGGTACACATTGTTCTGATTTAGCTAATTCCCTTCTTTTATTTTTTGTTGATCTGATCAACTATTGCTAAACAAAAACAATAAAGTTTAAACGCAATATTATGCGTAAACGCAGCTATTTTGGCATTCCGTTAATAGGATTGTTCCTGGTTTCATGTAGCACTGAAGCTGATAAAACCACCGATAAAGGAAATAAAAAAATACCGGTAACCACTGTTATAGAAAAGGATATCTCCCTGGACCGGATGTATGTAGCGGATATACAAGCCATACAGAATGTAGAGCTCAGGAGCAGGGTAGCCGGTTTCCTGGAAAAGATACATGTAGATGAAGGGAAGTTCATTAAAAAAGGGCAGCTTTTATTTACCATCAGCGACGAGGAGTTAAGAGCAGAGGTAAGCAGGGCCCAGGCCAGCCTGAACAGCATCATTGCCGATGCGAAGACAGTAGAGCTGGAATTAGAGCGCGTAAAGCTACTCGTAAATAAAAGGATACTCTCTTCTTCTGAACTGGATGTGGCAAAGGCAAAATTTGCCGCTCAAAATGCCAGGATAGAAGAGGCAAGGGCTGCGCTGGATCATGCAAGAGCAAGATTATCTTATACAAAAATATATGCTCCATACGATGGTATTATAGACCGGATACCATTAAAGCCAGGAAGCTTGCTGGAAGAAGGGACCCTGATAACCAGTGTATCGGATATCAGTTCGGTATTTGCCTATTTTAATATTTCTGAGAACGAATACCTGGACTATTTGAGGTCCAGGCCAAAGGGTGCGGATACGACAGACAAAACTGTTCATCTCGTTCTCTCTGATGGAAAGCAATATGAGTTTCCAGGGCAGGTTGAAACGGTTGTAAGTGAGTTCCAGGAGAATACCGGGTCTATTGCTTTCAGGGCACGTTTCCCCAATCCGCAGTTCCTGCTAAAACATGGTGCTACCGGTAAAATAAAGCTGACCAATAACGTAGAAGAAGCGTTGGTACTTCCGCAAAAGGCTGCTTTCGAGATCCAGGACAAAAATTATGTATTTGTAGTGGATAAAGCCAATAAGGTGAAGATGCGCAATTTTAAGCCCAAAGCAAGGCTGGGTGATTTTTATATAATAGAATCAGGATTGCAGGAGGGCGAGACGGTTGTTTATGAGGGCATCCAAAATATAAAAGACGGTATGCAGGTTTCCCCGGCAATGGTAAGCCAGGATAGTTTAATCCGAAAGAATATTCTATAGTATTCAGAAGTAATCATCTTCATCCACATGTTTGATATTTTTATTAAAAGGCCGGTACTGTCACTGGTCATTTCACTTATTATTGTCCTGCTGGGGGTATTGGCATTGTTCAATCTCCCGGTTACGCAGTTCCCTGATATTGTTCCGCCTTCGGTAATAGTAACCGCTAACTATACCGGTGCCAATGCCGAGGTGTGCACCAAGGCAGTAGCTACCCCGCTGGAACGGGCGATAAACGGTGTGCCTGGAATGACATATATGTCTACCGTGACCAGCAATAATGGTACTACCATTATACAGATCTACTTCAACGTAGGTACAGACCCGGATATTGCTGCTGTGAATGTACAGAACCGTGTAACGACTGTATTGGATGAGTTGCCTGAAGAGGTAATAAAGGCCGGTGTAACCACAGAAAAAGAGGTGAATAGTATGCTGATGTATCTGAACATCATGAGTACTGATACTGCTGCGGATGAAATGTTCATATACAATTTTGCCGACATCAATGTTTTAAAGGAACTAAAACGTATCGAAGGTGTTGGTTTCGCAGAGATCATGGGTGCGAGGGACTATTCTATGCGCGTATGGCTAAAACCCGACAGGCTGCATGCTTATAATATCTCTACAGAAGAAGTGATCGCAGCGATACGTGCTCAGAACGTAGAAGCCGCACCTGGTAAAACAGGTGAAAGTTCCGGCAAGCATGCACAACCTCTGCAATACGTGTTGCGATACAGCGGAAAATTTGTTCAGCCGGAGCAATACAAAAACATTGTGCTCAGGGCCGAAGGTAATGGCTCGGTATTAAAACTGGGTGATGTTGCAGATGTAGAATTCGGTTCACTTGACTATGATATGACCTCGATGACCGATGGCCGGCCTTCTGCATCTATTATGATCAAGCAAAGGCCGGGCTCTAATGCAAGTGAAGTGATCAAGAATATTAAAACACGCATGGCTGAATTAAAGGAGACCTCCTTTCCTCCCGGTATGACCTATAATATCAGCTATGATGTATCGAGGTTCCTGGATGCTTCCATCGACGAGGTACTGAAGACTTTGATGGAAGCATTTATACTGGTATTCATCGTTGTGTATTTATTTCTGCAGGACTTCCGGTCAACGATCATTCCCGCATTAGCGGTGCCCGTTGCATTGATAGGAACCTTATTTTTTATGCAGATGCTTGGGTTCTCCATCAACCTGTTGACGCTATTTGCCCTGGTACTTGCCATTGGTATAGTGGTGGATAACGCGATAGTGGTAGTAGAGGCCGTGCATACCAAAATGACAGAAAAACATATGCAGCCTTTACAGGCAACAATGGCGGCGATGAAAGAGATAAGCGGCGCTATCATTGCCATTACGCTTGTGATGTCGGCAGTATTTGTACCGGTAGCATTTATGTCCGGTCCGGTAGGGGTATTCTACCGCCAATTTTCACTTACGCTGGCCATAGCTATTGTTATCTCCGGTATCAATGCCGTTACATTAACGCCTGCACTGTGCGCGATCATGCTGAAGCATCCGGATCCTGCAAAAAAGAAAACGGAGTTTATAGACAGATTCTTCACAAGATTTAATACCGGCTATGACAGGCTTGCAGGCAAGTATGCTCACCTGATAACAAAAATAGCGGGCAGAAGGGCTATTACTTTGATGTTGCTTGTGTTTTTCTTTCTGGCTACATGGGGATCGCAGGCAATTTTGCCTTCCGGCTTCATTCCTACTGAAGACCAGGGAATGGTATATGTAAACGTGACCACGCCGCCGGGCGCTACCCTGGAGCGTACTGAAGAAGTGCTTAACCGGATACAGCAGGCTGCAAAAGGAGTAGATGGTATTGAATCTATTTCTACACTGGCAGGCTTTAGCCTGATGAGTGATGTTGCAGGAGCATCTTATGGTATGGGCATGATCAATTTAAGACCCTGGAAAGAGCGAAAAGCATCGCTAGAGGCTACGATAAAAGCATTGGAACAACAGACCGCGCATATAGCAGATGCAAGTATCCAGTTTTTTCCACCGCCAACGGTGCCGGGTTTTGGTAACGCCAGTGGTTTTGAACTAAGGCTGCTGGACAAGACGGGAACAGACGATCTGCAAAAAATGGCTACAGTAACCAAGGATCTGACTACGGCGCTGGAGCAATCTCCTGTTGTGTCTAATGTGTTCACCGGGTTCGACCCGAATTTTCCACAATATCTTATTCATGTAGACCAGGAGATCGCGGCTCAAAAAGGAGTAACCATTGATAAAGCCCTCAGCACCTTGCAAACTTTATTAGGCAGTTACTACACCACTAATTTTATCCGTTTCGGGCAAATGTATAAGGTAATGCTTCAGGCCGGCCCGCAATACAGGAGCAAGCCGGAAGATGTACTGAACCTGTATGTAAAAAGTAATAACGGAGAAATGGTGCCATATTCTACCTTCATCAGGATGGAGCGTGTATATGGGCCCGAACAGCTGACACGCTATAATATGTACACTTCTGCAATGATCAATGGAGATGCGGCGCAAGGCTTTAGCAGCGGAGACGCTATTAATGAGGTAGAGCGAATCGCAAAGGAAAAACTACCGCGGGGCTATGGTATAGAATGGTCGGGCATGACCCGGGAACAAATACTTTCCGGTAACCAGGCGGTATTTATATTCCTGATATGCCTGCTATTTGTGTATCTGCTGCTGGCTGCGCAATATGAAAGTTTTTTGCTGCCGCTGTCGGTGATCTTGTCTTTACCTACGGGTATCTTCGGCTCCTTCCTGTTCCTGAAAATCGCGGGACTGGAAAATAATATCTATGCACAAGTGGCGCTGGTAATGCTTATCGGCTTATTAGGAAAGAACGCGATCCTCATCGTAGAGTTTGCCATACAGCGGAGTAAAGAAGGCGCAACAATATTGCAGTCTGCTGTAGAGGGGGCCGTATCAAGGTTCCGGCCGATCCTCATGACGTCTTTTGCCTTCATAGCCGGATTGATCCCGCTTTGTATAGCCAGTGGTGCAGGCGCCATGGGCAACAGGAGTATAGGAACAGCCGCCGCAGGCGGTATGCTCACAGGTACATTGTTCGGGCTTATACTCGTTCCGGGATTGTATGTACTGTTTGCGAGCATGGGTAAGAAAAAACGGTTGCAGGAGCCGGTTTCTGAACTGGTATCACATCCGCTTGTACTTTCCGAAGAATCAAATATTTCAAACAATAATTAAACGGTTCAAATATCAAATGCTTAGTTTTTTACGTGCGCTTAAACGCCTTGTAATGGTTGTACCAGTTGCAGCTCTTGTATTGGGTAGTTGCGGCGTTTCAAAGAAGAGTAACAGCGAGGAAGGTAAATTGAAGGTGCCGGACAGTTTTTATGTTAGTTATAATCTCAATAAAGGAAAATTTATTGATAAGGGAATATTTGCAGATACGAACCTTACCAACCTGATCGCCATTGCCATTCAGCAAAACCCGGATGTATTCATAACCCGACAGCGTATAGAAATGGCTGCTGCGCAATTCAGGATAAAAAAAGGCGCTATGTTACCCGTTATAAGTGCTGATGCCACTGCCTCGGGACAGAAGTATGGAGATTACACCATGGAAGGTGTAGGTAATTTTGATACCAATCTCTCCGGCAATATTGATGAAGATCAAAAAGTATCCCTTCCTTTTGTTCCCAACTATTTTATAGGGCTGAGGAGCAATTGGGAAATAGATCTCTGGGGCAAATTAAAGAACCAGAAAAAAGCAGCGTACATGAGCCTGCTGGCATCTGAGCAGGGCCGTAAACTGGTGATCACTACATTGGTAGCCGAAGTGGCTACAAGGTATTATGAACTGGTGGCCTTAGATGCAATGAAAAATGTGATCAACGATAATATTGCATTACAGGATAGCGCACTTTACATCACCACCATACAAAAGGAGGCGGGAAGAACTACAGAACTGGGTGTGCAGCAAATGAGCGCCCAGCTGCTGCGGACTAAAGCGCTACTGGCACAAACGGAGCGGAATATAGTACGTGTTGAGAATGAAATTAACTACTACCTGGGGCGATTTCCACAACCTATAAAAAGACATGCTGATATTTTAGCACTTGGTATGGCCGCAGACTACAAACCGCTACTGCCGGCTGAGATACTTGCCGGCAGGCCGGATATACTGGAAGCCGAATGGAATCTTAAAGCCAGCGGTGCAGACGTGCTCGCAACAAAAGCAGCCCTCTTGCCTGCATTGACCTTAACGCCATTTGCAGGCTACAGCTCTTTTAACAGTAAGCTGTTGCTTGATCCCGCATCCCTGGCTTATGGCATTATCGGTGGGCTTACGGCTCCTTTGATCAACAGAAGCAGTCTTCGTGGTAACATCAAACGTGCCGAAGCGGAAAGGACAATGGCTTTATATACTTATAATAAAACCGTTCTGCAGGCATTCAGGGAAATCCTTACGGTTTCTAATGATATTGATCAATTCAAAAAAGTTTACCGGCTTAATAAGGGAGAAACCGATGTGCTTGCCGAAGCAGTAAGTACCTCTAACGAATTATTCAAAGCAGGATATGCATCATACCTGGAAGTGATCGCTGCGCAGAAGACAGCGATAGAAGCAGAAATTAATTTAATAGAGACACAAAAGAATATTCTGCAAGGCCAGGTTGCGCTATACAGGTCTGTTGGCGGAGGGTGGTAAAAACAAGTAGAATTATTTACAGGCTCCATTTCTAAACAGGTAGTGGATTGCCTCTTATTTCCAGCTACCCATAATGGAGATATTCAGGCTGTCATTTTTTACTTCCATATCAATGGGGAATATGATTTTGTAATCGGCCATGTTTATTTTGCAGGCACATATATAGCCTGTGGAATCTCCCCATAACTGAACGTAATAGGTCTTGCTGTATAAAGTCATCGGCAGGGTAGGGGCTACTTTAAATGTTGCCGGTAATGTAAGATTACCAGGATACACGTCGGTAGTGGTAAGTGGTGTTACCGTATTTTTATCGATGAAAACTTTAAAATAAACATTTTGGACGTGACTGTTTGTCGACCGGCAATCGTTTAACCGGATTGTCTTCAGGCTAAAGATTTTGTTCTCCTTGGTACAACCGACCAGGCTTATTAGTATAGTAACTGCTGCTATTTTCTGTTTGAATGAAGATGGTTTCATTTAAGATCTAAATTTTTGCTCCAGATATTCCTGCAATACAAGGGCATGATTATGTTCTGTATCCTTCGCACCATAAATGAGCGTTAATACTTTTTTGTCTGCATGGCTTTCTACAAAATCCTCTATCGCCTTATTATGTCTGAGTTCTGCCATGTAGCGTTTTTGAAACTCATCCCATAATTCGGGTGTATGTCCCCACCATTTTCGAAGATGTAATGATGGCGCCAGCTGTTTTGCCCATTCATCCAGTAAAACATCATCTTTACCAATACCGCGCGGCCATAGCCTGTCAACCAGTATTCTATAGCCATCTTTTTTCAGAGGCTTGTCGTATGCTCTTTTGATTTTGATAACCGGTGCCATATGTTTTATTTAAAGTGAAATATTACGCTGGTGAAAGTCGTTGGGATCTTAGATATGCTGTCGTTCTATTGAGGTATGGCGAAAAAACAATGAGCAGTAAAGTGCTAAGGATCAGCCAGGATATCAATTCGTAATAGTCCATCGCAAAACGCAACTGACCCTGTTCGCTGACCCCGGTAATTAATAATTTGGACGTGGCCTTTGTAATATGACCATGCAGCATACCCTTTGTTGCAAGATTGCTTGTTTGCTTATGGAAATAATAATTTGTCATCAAATCCATTTTAGTAAGATGATCCTGGAAAGCATTATAGTGCCTGCTCTTTTCAAAGAGCTCGAAATAATTGACAATGCCTATGCTTACACAAAATCCCAGGTAGCGTATTGCCAGGCATATAGCAGATGCTGAAGGACCTAAAGAGACAGGTACGGCCGAAATTGTGTACACGATTGTTGGCACCATGATCATACCCACACCCAATCCCTGCATAAATAGCGGAATAAAATAATTTGGTTCATCAGCCTGTACATCGAAAAGGAAGAACATACTAACATGAAATGCAAATAGCAGCAGAAACCCCGGTAGCCAGATATATCGAATCCTTTTTTTCTGAAGGATCATGCAGCAAGCAATGATAACCCCGGCCACAATACCGGAGAGATTGAGCAGGTTGATATAAGAAACATGCATAGGATCGAAATGCAATACTGTCGAAAAGAAATTGTTTGCAATTCCCAGCGAAAATCTGCAGATGTACATGACGAATAACACCAATATACCAACCTTGAAATTGCGGAACCGTAATATTTGCAGATCTACGTACGGTCGCTTCATTGTTTTCTGCCTGAGTGCGAATAGTGCGGTTAGTCCTAAAATGAAAATTACTCCGTAGCGTATACGTTCATCCTGCATCCAGTAATATTCCTGCCCATATATCATAATATAACCGATCAGACATAGGATAATGCTGTAAAGGGAAAAACTTTGCCAATCTAATTTATATAACGGAAAGCGGACATTGAGGCGGATATTATTCATCGACAATAATAGCAGAACAACAGATGGCAGATAAGAGAATAGCGCGCCTTTATAAACTATATTGAAATTATAAGAATCGATCAGGTCTGCAGTAATAAAATTGTTGAACGGAATGGCACATAGTAGCAAGCCAAAGAAAACTGAAAAGCTAACCTCTCGTGCCCGTTCGCTACGCAGGCGGGTAAACATCAAGGAAAGGGATAAGTTTACAGTGCTGGAAAATAATATCCCTTGTATAAACCTTACCGGGAACAGAATATATAATTCATGTGTATGATAGCAAATGAAACTGGTAAGGATTTGTAAGAATGTGAATACTATGAAATACTCTTTAGTAGCCAGGTAAGTAAAGAAACGGCGTTCCAGGCTGTAAAATCCAACATAGCCCGCATAGAACAGGGCGACTGAAAACTGTATATCTGCCGGCTCACTGCCATAGTAACCGGCAGCGGCATTGATATTTGCCAGCGGTAAAAAGAACAGAACAATGCTTGGAAGCAGCAGGGAAAAAAGAATGATACGTATCAACCATTCCGGTGCCCAATTTTTGAATATCGGAATAGCGCTATCCATTGTGTTGCCCCTTAGGTACATATACGTTAACATTCATACCCACCTTCAGCACCTCATTATCCCTTCGGTTGCCATCGATACGTATCCGCACAGGAATTCTTTGAACGATTTTTACATAGTTGCCTGTAGAATTATCGGGTGGCAGCAGTGAGAAGCTGGAACCTGTAGCGGGTGACAGGGAAATGATAGTTCCTTTAAATTCTTTGCCGGGATAGGCGTCAGCAACAACTTTAACGGAATCACCTATATGCATATGGGCAACCTGCGTTTCTTTGTAATTAGCTACCACCCATTTGTCGGTTTCGTTATTCACAATAAACGCAAGTGCCTGGCCTGCGTCTATCATTTGTCCTACTTCTACCGTGCGCCTCCCCATTCTTCCCGAATAAGGTGCCGTAATGATCGTATAGCTTACATCCAGTTTGTTCCTGTCAAGCAAGGCATTCAGCCGCGCAAGTTCAGCCGATACAACTGTTTTTTCTGCGCGTATATCGTTTATCCGTGAAATGGCGGCATCGTAGTTTTCCTGCGCAGACTTGTGATCGCTTTTATTAATATCAAGTGTTGCCTGCATGTTTTCAAGTTGCTGCTTAGTGGCAGATTCCTCGTTGTATAATTGTTTATAGCGATCAAAATCAAGTTGCTGCTTCCATACCTTTGCATTTGTTGCTGTTATTTGCGCCTGCGAAGCTGCCGCCGACCTTTCCAGCGTGTGGATATTACTTTCCAATACACTTAGCTGCCCTTCCGCTTTTTTGATCGAAGCCTCAGTTTGTTGTTGTTGTAATATATATTCCCGGTTGTCGATGATCAAAAGTGTATCTCCTTTTTTAACATGCTCATTTTCTTCGAACTTGACTGCAACGATAAACCCTCCGGCTCTGGAAATAACCGGGTTGACATATTCCTCGACCTGGGCGTCGTTTGTTTGTTCGTATATATAATATCCCCAGAGAGTGTATATGCCCCAGATAGCTAGTGTTATGACAATCACTCCCGCTATCCACCCGGTTATCCTTGTAATCAGCCTGTCTGTAACTGAATATTTTTTTTTCATTTATCTAAAGAGTACCCACAATGTTTTGTAGTAAATAATATTTATCGTTTGCCATAATACGTGCAGCTTCCAGTTCAAAATGGGTTTGCAATAACTGTATGTCGGCATCAAGCAGGTCAGTGATCAACGATGTCTGGTTGAAATAGGTGTTTTTTATGATGCGCGCGTTCTCTTCCGCCTGTTGAACATTTACCTCGGCAACCTGTATTCTTACCAGTGACTCCCCATATCGGAGGTAAGCCTCTTTTACCTGCTGCCGTACTTTATCCCCGGTGTCTCTGTGTTGTTCTTCTTCTTTTTCTAATTCCAGTTGGGCAGCTCTTCTTTTGTGCACATTCAGGTATAATTCAGATAAAGGGAAAGATGCTTTTACTCCTGCTATTCCTAATGAATACCAAAAGGGATTGTATGGGTAAAGAAATATCTGGGGATTGGCATAATAAAAATCTCCGTATATGCCGAGCTTTGGCCGAACGTTTGCTTTGATCTGTTTCAGATGTATCCTGGTAAGATCCGTTTGCTTTTCGGATATGTGATAAGAAAATGAATGCTGTAAGGCTTCTGTAAGATATTGCTCATAGGATGTGTTTTTATCCTGTTCGGCAAGTATGTCTATTGGCAGCAAAATCGTTTCGTCGGGCTCGCCAATCATTATATTCAGCTTTTGAGTTGCAATTAAGATGTCATTGTTTACTGTTACCAGCGCCATTTTACGTTTCGACAGGTCGAGTTCTACACGTAACACATCACTCTTGAGTGTTGTTCCGTTTTTGTGAAATGCCTTTATTTCTTTCAATTGTTTTTCCTGATCTGCAATATCCTCTTCGATCAAATTTTTGAATATGATGGATTTTTGCAGGTCGAGATATAGTGCAGCCGTTTTGTAATGTATATCCGATAAGGTTTGGTCCCGTTCGATCTCGCTGATCTGATGCAGCGTTTTTTCCTGCTCAATTTTCAGGTTAAGCTTGTTGCCGTTGTAGATATTTAAATATAGATCTGCTCCAACACGATATAAAGTATGGATTATCTCATGCTGACTTGGCTTAGAAAACAGACCATTATCATAGATGGGAATATTTGTTGCTTTTTCCGCGCTTCCCATTACGCCGACTTCCGGAATACGTTCTAACTGGCTATTTCTAACTTCTTCCTGGTGAACAGCAACCGTTTTCCTTTTAATTTCAAATAGCCGGTTATACTCTTCCGCTTTCTGCCAGGCTTCTTTTAGGGAAATGCGCAAAGTATCGGCCTGGGCGGTAGCTGATACGCCGGTATTAGCAAAAGAAAAATTAGAGATAAGGTGCAAGAGTATAACTAACTTCATCTTGCGCATATTGTATATAGAAAATTTGGAGTGCGAAGGTACAGGAGGCCGAGGTACGTTAGTTTATTATAATAGCCATATTTTTATTCAATCCGGCCAAATGTACTAAGGCCACTATGTTATAATTATCTTTGAGTTAGGATGTAGCGCGAAAAGCGCCATCGATCTTTTTAATACGTAGCGCCAGACTATATGGGACTTATCGCTTCATTGCCCGATATTGACAGACAATTGCAATCTGTCTTCGTAATGCATGAAAAATCAGAAAAACTGATACCCTTGCATACACACAAAAAAGGGCAGCTTAGTTATGTTGAGGGTGGCATTGCGTACATAACGGTCAATTATAAAACCTATGTAGTGCCTGCCCGGCATTATTTCTGGATTCCTAAAGGTATGCCCCATATATTGAGGATCGGGCATTCTGCTACTGTACTGAGGTCCCTGTATTTTTATTCTTCAGATGATAAGGATGATCCTTTTTATGATAAGCTTGGTATCTATCCCGCGAATGAACTATTGATTCAAATGATCAATTATACGGAGAAGTGGGATGGCATCCATGTAAACAGTAAAAACTACAATTTTGACTTTTTAGTATCGTTAAAAAAATTACTCCCGCAGCTGAATAATAATGCGTTGCCAATTGTTTTACCAATCACTGATGACGAACGAATGCAGCAAATAATAAGATTTCTTGAAAAGAATATTGCAGAACCGATAAGCCTAAAATATTTAAGTAAGCATTTCAATCTTAGCGAGCGGTCGATGTCGCGAATGTTTCAGTCGCATTTGCATATCTCCTTCCTGCAATATCTTAAAACGCTTCGTATGGTGAAGGCTATCGAGATGATTGTAAAAACACAAAAACCTATTGGCGACATAGCTTTCCAGGTTGGATACGATTCTGTCGGAGCATTCAGCAATGCGTTCTATTTGTTTACCCAATCCCGTCCGTCCGACTTTCGAAAAAGCTGATGTATTTCATGCATGGCCGGAATGATTAAATAGTTGGCTATTTTACAAAAGCAGTATCCTCACCGCATATTTAATTTTACTGTAAAAAATTGAGTATGCAGATCTTGAAGTTGAAATTTGTATCGACCCGTACATTTGTTTGTATCAGCATATTGTCTCTAATGCCAGCATGTGCAAATGCCCAATCTGAAGATTCCGATATTCCTTCATTTTTTCCGGTAATAGTGTTTCTTATCTGTTTGTTTCTATTCTTTTTTTATATCAGGTCAAAATCTGCTATAGAAAAGGATGTTACGCAACATGATATAAAGAAGAAGAAAAACGGGCAAATCAGGCATCGCGCCTCAGCTAAATGATTGTTCTTAAGTTTTAAGATAACACGGTAATGGATATTGGATATTGTACCATCAGCGATGTCGTTGTCGCAGATTATCGTACAGCGGTGATCTTCAGGAAATGCAATATTAATTTTTCATGCGACGGTAATAGATTGGTTAAAGAAGTATGTGATGAGCGACTGCAAAAAGAACTTTCATTGATTTTTGAATGTAGTTTTTCAAAGGATACTCTAGCCAGCGATTACGTTGTGTGGCCGCTTGATGTACTCGTCCAGCACATAAGGAAGAGATATCACAGTTCTATACTGACCCGGATACCTATTTTAGCCAGTTACGTTGAAAAGGTTTTCGAAATAAACGGTGCCTATAATTCCGGAAGGATACGAAGATTGTTTGAATGTTTAACAGATTCTTTGCGGGCTTGTTTGAAATATGAGGAATCAGGATTGTTCCCATACATTGTTGCAATGTGTGATCAGGAAAAGCGAGTAGGTCTTGTAAATCAGGCCTTCGCGTGCTATGGCGAGAAGATTACCAGCAAAATAACCTGGAAGCACAGATTTTGTATTGAATGCTTTAATAAGATAGGGAAGTTAAGTAAAGATAGTCTTGTCTCTGAACATGATAACCTTTATCACCTTACGTGCGCATTACTGGAAGTATTTGAGGAAGAGGTGACATTCTGTATTCACCTTGAGAACAATATACTTTTCCCCCGCAGCATCGAGCTGGAAGCAATGTTGTGGTAAAGCTATTCAATCAGAAGGATTGGCTGGTATGAATAAATACTTGTCCAATTAGATAAAATTGAGCGATATGATTGCTGCTAATTTTGTTGCGCGATATCTCAATTGTTTTTTTGATACGCGTTGAGAAACGCTAACCACTTCCACAATTTCTTAATTAAGAATTAAAAATGAGTAATATTGACATTCTTGAAGTTACTAAAACAGAAAGCGCAGAAGCCGGACAGGAACACAATCATAAAGAGCTGCACTTTATTTCAAAGTATATCTTTAGCCAGGATCATAAAATCATTTCAAAGCAGTTTTTAATAACAGGGATTATATGGGCGGTAATTGGAGGGCTTTTTTCTGTTTTTTTTCGATTGCAACTGGGCTTCCCGAATGATAGTTTCCCGATAATGGAAAAGTTCTTGGGCGACTGGGCCAAGGGTGGAAAATTAAGTCCGGAATTCTACTACGCGCTTGTTACGATGCATGGTACAATTCTGATCTTTTTTGTATTAACTGCGGGATTAAGCGGAACATTCAGCAATTTGCTTATACCCCTGCAGATTGGCGCACGGGATATGGCGTCTCCTTTTATGAACATGCTTTCGTACTGGTTCTTTTTCGCAGCAAGCGTTGTTATGTTCGCATCCTTATTCGTACAGACAGGTCCTGCGTCCGGCGGTTGGACTGCCTATCCGCCACTTAGTGCATTAAAAGAGGCCTCGCTCGGATCGGGACTAGGAATGGATCTTTGGCTTATCAGTTTGGCTCTGTTTGTCGTATCTACATTACTAGGCGGATTGAATTATGTAAGCACTATACTAAACATGCGGACGAAGGGCATGTATATGCGTCGGATGCCTCTGACAATTTGGGCGTTCCTCTTTACAGCTGTTATCGGGATACTGTCATTTCCTGTATTATTGTCTTCATTCGTTCTCTTGATCTTTGACAGAAATTTTGGTACCAGTTTTTATCTGTCTGAGGTTTTTATTGGTGGCAAAGCGTTATCTAATATCGGAGGTTCGCCAATTCTTTATCAGCATTTGTTTTGGTTTCTTGGACATCCGGAAGTGTACATAATTATTTTGCCTGCTATGGGCATAGTTTCTGAAGTGCTTGCGATAAATAGCCGGAAACCCATTTTTGGATATTACGCGATGATCATATCATTAGCGGCGATTATGTTTTTATCGTTTCTGGTATGGGCGCACCATATGTTTGTATCGGGTATGAGTCCTTTCCTTGGCTCCATCTTTACTCTTATGACTTTGATAATAGCAGTACCCTCCGCAATAAAGGTCTTCAATTGGCTTACAACGATATGGAGAGGTAATATAAAATTTACCGTCCCTATGATGTTTGCGCTGGGATTTGTTTCCACTTTCATATCAGGGGGGCTCACAGGCATTTGGGTAGGTAATTCTATTTTGGATATCCATCTTCATGACACCTATTTTGTCATTGCGCATTTCCATATAGTTATGGGAGTATCTGCCTTTATGGGAATGTTTGCGGGAATATACCATTGGTTTCCAAAAATGTTTGGTCGGTTTATGAATAATACACTAGGCTACATTCATTTTTTCATAACGTTTGCCGGTGCATATTTGATATTCTGGCCGATGCATTACGAGGGTATTGCAGGGATGCCCCGACGTTATTACGATTATAGTGCCTGGGAAACCTTCCGGCCATTCCAGGGATTAAATACATTTATAAGTATTATTGTTGTCTTCGTGTTCATTAGTCAATTCCTGTTCATCATTAATTTCTTTGTCAGCATTTTCAGAGGTAAGAAAGTAACTACGCAAAATCCATGGAATGCTACCACACTCGAATGGACGACGCCGGTAGTACCTCCGCACGGTAATTGGGAAGATGAGATACCGGAGGTCTACCGCTGGCCTTATGACTACAAAGACGATGGAAAGGGAGGTGATTTTATACACCAAACAGTACCACTACAAAAGGACGAAGAGGCGCATTAGTTTACAGATTGGGGCTATTATTTGACGAAGGGAATTCAATGCCCTTCGTTTTTTATTAGTATAAAAAGAGCTTTCAAATAAAAAAAGTATTTAAATACCTTTATTTGGAGGTTATTTGTACTTTTGCATATACAGTTAACTAAAAACATCAAAAATGAACGCAACAGCAGAGAACATTTTGAACGTAACATTGCTTGAGCCAAGGCAAAAACATCCTACCATTTTTGCCGAATTTGACAAGCTGCACGAAGGTGAAAGTTTGATCCTACACAACGATCATGATCCTAAGCCTCTGTATTATCAGCTGATAGGAGAACGTGGTAATATATTTATCTGGGAGTACCAGGAGCAAGGCCCGGAATGGTGGAAGGTAAAAATAAGCAAACGCCGAATGAGCGACAGCGATGAAACACTTGGCGAAATAGCTGCAAAAGATCTGCGCAAGGCAGAAGTTTTCAAAAAATATGGATTGGATTTTAGTTGCGAGGGCAAAAAGACCGTAAAAGAGGTTTGTGCCGAGAAAGGTCTGGACGTAACCAAAATAGAACAGGAACTACAGCAATTGGATAAGGCATAAATACACCCGGTTAAGGAAAACTAATAGCAACAAACAAATGAATAAATCACCTAACGTTATTAATGCCAATACAAAGCTGGCCACCATTATAAAATCCAATCCCGCGGCGCTGGAGGCCATCATTAGTATTACACCCAGGTTTGAAAAGCTTAGAAACCCCGTATTGCGAAGAATTATGGCTGCCCGAACAACCATAAAAATGGCAAGCAAAGCGGGTGGTTGTGATATAGATGTGTTTTTCAGTAAACTTCAGCCACTGGGATTTGTAATTGACAGGACTTCTGCAGAAGAGAAGGAAGAAGATATCACGAAGCCTGATTTTATGTTGCGCATCGGTTGTATCCGTGTAGAAGAACTGGATGTACGCCCTGTAATTGAAGGTGGTAAAGATCCTTTTAAGAATATTGTAGAAAGGCTTAAGAAGCTGGCAAAGGGAGAAGTATTAAAACTGATCAATAGTTTTGAACCAACACCGCTGATACAAATATTGAAGAAGGAAGGGTATGAATATTACGTGGAAACAATTGACGATAACGAGGTGCATACTTATTTCTATAAGGAAACCGAAGCGGTGTTCAAACAGCCGCAGTCAAACACCGGAGGAGACTGGGGCGGTATTGTTGGAAAATATGAAAACGCCCTGGTGACGATTGACGTCAGGCATATGGAAATGCCGCAACCTATGCTGACTATACTTAGTGAACTGGAGCATCTTCTTGCCGATAAAGCCTTATACGTGTTTCATAAGCGAATACCTGTTTTTCTACTGCCTGAGTTGCAGGAGAGAAAATTCGATTACCGTATAAAGGAGATAAGCGATAGCGAAGTGCATCTGATCATTTTCAAAGCATGATATGTTTGCTCCGAATACAAATAATGCCGCAGTAAAAACAACGTCCTACAAAGTTGTTCTTCCATTTTATATGTACGCTGCATTATCTTTTGTCGTGGCAACGATCATGCTTTTCTTTTCGTCCGGCACACTTTTGCATCATTACTTTCAGCCACGGGTGCTTGCTACTACCCATACAATGGCACTGGGATGGGGTACCATGATCATACTAGGTGCAAGCCATCAGCTTGTTCCGGTAATTATTGAAGGACGGCTATATAGCGAAAGATTAGCCTATGCCTCCTTTATTTTGGCTGCAATAGGTATTCCCTTGCTCGTGTATGCTTTCTTTTTTTTTAACATGGGCGCCCCGGCTATAGTGGGGGGCAGCCTCATCGTTTTGTCGGTACTTAGTTTTCTGATCAATATTGCGCTAAGCATCTCAGAAAGCCACAACGAAAATGTGCATGCAATATTTGTGTTGACTGCAACTGGCTGGTTATTGTTTACAGTTACATTGGGGTTTATACTTTTGCTAAACTTTATCCATATCCTGCTGCCTGAGGATTCGATCAGGTATTTGCCACTGCACGCACATTTAGGGATTATAGGCTGGTTTTTCCTGCTGATAACGGGCGTGGGCTCCCGGCTGATACCTATGTTTATGATATCTAAGTACACCAATACCCGATTGTTGTGGTGGATCTATGGGTTGATAAACGGCGCCTTGCTCTGCTATACGATATTGTTTTTATTGCAGGCCAAAGAAGTGTTAATAATAGTGCCTGCCGTGTTGTTCTTATCAGCAGTAACCGGATTTATTTATTATTGTTATAAGTCAGCAAAACAGAGGATCCGCAAACAGATAGATAACCAGGTGAAGGTATCTCTGCTATCCGTCTTAATGATGCTGCTCCCTGTGCTATTGCTGTTACTTATTATAATCCTGTCGGGACTTACTAAAAAGCAGTCAACAATCATTACCACATATGGGTTTACTATTTTCTTTGGATGGATAACTGCAATTATTCTCGGAATGACCTTCAAAACCCTTCCTTTCATTGTATGGAACAAAGTGTATCATCAAAGAAGTGTATCGGGCAAAACGCCCAGCCCAAAGGATATATTCAATCATAAGAATTTCAGAATAATGAGTGTTGCCTATTTGCTGGGATTCGCGGTTTTTTCGATAGGCATTTTAACATCAACCGTATTATTGCTGCAGAGTGGGGCTGTGTTGCTCATCATCACATCTGTAATGTATGCTGTAAACGTACTATCAATTATGCAACACAAAGCTGAAAATGGAAATGATAACTAACAATAACGATCAATGCGCATTGGCGCTTTCCGCACTGGAGCATGTGTATGATCCGGAGATAGGATTAAACGTTGTTGATCTGGGCTTAATATACCAGGTGGATTTTGATGAAGTGAATGGAAAGATTTTTTGCGCGATGACCCTGACAACGCAGTTTTGCCCAATGGGTGAAAGCATCAGGGACAACGTTATCAGGAGCCTTGAGGGCAGCTTCCCGGGTTTTGGCGTAGAAGTAGATTTAGTTTTTGATCCGCCATGGAGTTATGAAAGGATATCTGAAAGGGGGAAGCAATTTTTAGGTCATTAAACTGTGGCAACTAAAGTCATCCATAGAAATTCATGATTAAAGTATAATATTGTTGATGAACAGTAATGTAGCAATATGTTGAGCGTAACATGCAAGGCAGCTATTAAAGCGGTAATATATATAGGCTCTCAAAAGGATGCCAATGCAAGATCAGGCATAAAGGAGATAGCCCAATACATAGATGAGAGTGAGCATACAGTAGGCAAACTTCTGCAGAAGCTGGTGAAAGAAAATATTATTAATAGTGTAAAAGGCCCTAACGGAGGATTTTATATTACTGATAAGCAGCGGGAAAAGAAGATCATTGTTATTGTACAAGCTATTGATGGCGACGAGGTATTCAACCAATGCGGACTTGGGTTAAGTAAATGCTCGGCCTCTCATCCATGCCCTATACATGATGATTATAAAGTAATCAGAGATTCATTCAAACAGCTTTGTAACCGAAGGAAAATTAGTGAACTGTGTGAGGCTATTAATGATAACCTCGCGTATCTCATTAATATATAGATAATATTTTAAATATGTTTTTGTTTCGTTGGAGATAGCATTATTTAATATTAATAATTGGGGCACTGGTCTATTCATCTTTTAAATATCCTTTATGAAACTCAGATTATTATCCACAGCCTTAACGATCAAATTCGTCAATATGTTCTTCACGACATCGTCGAACATAATCTGATTGTGGGTATATTTCTTTTATCAAATTGACTACGATCCTTTTGAACAAACGGAGAGATCATCGCTGAATTTTTTGACGGTTTATAATAATTATTTTTTAAAGATGCACAATAAACATGGGAAAACATTTAACATTCCCCATGCTTTGTAACAAATATAGAAGCAAACAGTATGTTTTGAAAATAGAAATAAAAGAGTCCTTTCAAAGGATTTTTGACATTTTGTCTGTATTGTACAAGACATGGAAATTAGATTTAGATGTATTAAGAAAAAATAATAAAGCTGCCTGGAAAGGCAGCTTGCAATATATGCAGATGTAAAAACTACTTATTATTACAAACATCCAATATCCTGAATCTTTTAAGTCCTCCCGGAACTTTCAGCTGAACTTCCTCACCTTTTCGAAATCCTATCAACGCTGCACCCATTGGTGTAAGGATAGACACTTTATTCTTTTGCATATCAGCATGGGCGGGCATTACGAGTGTGAACTCAATAACTTTGTTTGTTTCTAAATTCAATACTGATACCCTCGAATTAAGTCGAACGTTATGTGAAGGAAATGCATCGTTACTTACAATGACAGCTCTTTTGAGTTCACCGCTTAATGTCAGTTCATCTTCTCTGTCAAGATCAGGATTGATATACCCTTTCAGTAGCTGGTAATCCTCCTCGGTAACAATAACTGGATTTTTAGCACGTGTATTCATAACTATACAGTTTTAGATTTTAATAAAACTTAATTATAGCCGGCCGAATGTAAATGGCGGCTCAAACATTTCAGCTAGCCTTTGATGGATACAAAAATATTTGGATGGTGTGGAAGCAAACCCGAACCTAGGTTAAATACAGGCCCGGGAAATAGTGTTAAAGTCTTTGAAACTTGAGAAATAATAGACCTTACCGAGAATTGAATTTTCGTTATTAGTATGCATACCGGCAATACCTGTAATGAGACAGGCTTGTATTTTATCGTATATACCGGCAATATTCATAATTGATTTATAGGTGCAAATTACGTTATTATTCGTGGTAGGTATTGTTAAAAAAACAACAAACGATAGAATGTACAAGAATGCCAATAAGGACATTCGTATTTCGCAGCTAATGTAAAAAAATATTTCAACCAGCCACATTTTTGTAAAAAATAATTAGATAGAAGTATTATTCAGTATTCTCATATTCAGTAGATCACAATTGGAATTCGGGTTTATATAACTTTACAATACAATTGTTTGATAACAAGAAATGAGGATATTCTATAGGAGGCATGAGTTATAATATACCTTGTGTTAATTTACTGAAACAATAAATCTGTAAAATTTTACTGATCAGCCATATTCGGATTAAATTTGCATTATGAGTGATTCTCGTATAGATTTCAACAGCGGTAGAAGATATACTTAATCATGTTTTTTACTGATGCTTATAGTGCACCTGGCATTTATCGTTACAATGTTAGAAAAACTCTTCGGCCGTTATATCGAGCGCATCAAGGCATGTTTCCGACTGGAATATTTGAAATCTAAAACATCGCGTTTTTAGAGTTATATATTTAGCTTTGTAAAATGCAAGCATGTCACAAAAATGAAAACTATAATAATACAGCTATGGCAGCGGTTGTTGGATGTCTGTTCGGAAGTATGCTTCTACATTTCTGATCGGTATTCATATCATAAAATCAAGTTTAAAAAGCGAATAGATGATGCTGACTTTGAAAAGCTACACGAATACATTGAGAAAAAATCAGAGGCATTATTCAATCATGAAAATAATGTCCATAAGAAGAACCCACAGCACAAAAAGCAGACACATGCACATATAGGTTTATCACGAGATAAATGGCATTTGATCTTTTATAAAAAAAGAATATTCGCAATAGGCGCAACTAGAGTATTCTATGATGTAATACATAGCACATTACCAAGAGCGATAGAACTACACAAAGAAAAATTTGGAACGCGTAATGCGAAGGATGTTTTAGATGCTCTTTATGAAACAGTACCGGAAGGGTCAAGAGAAGCCTTTGATGATTTTTTAGGCATCGATAATTTTGCCTATATCACTGAACTTAGAAATGGGAAGCCGGTAGGGAAACTTTTAAGAGTTACATTCTTCCGCCAAATTGATCCCGACCCCAAAGGTGTATCTGAATTTACCAGTGGCGTCTTTCATGCTTACAAGCACTTCACGTATAAAGGTGTAGCTCTTTCTACTGTCAAAGAAAATTATAGTCTAAGCCATCCGTCACAAATTTTTCGCTATCTAATTAATGGCTTTTTTTTCTGCGAGCTCTACGAAGAAAGGCGAGACAAGCCTTTTTGGGTTGCTGATATGCCTGTTGGACCCAAGCGAATAATTAAATTTGTATTTCATCACGAAGCAAATTCCGACACCTACTCTGTAAGTAGTGTTAGCAAAAGAAATTCTCCTTGATCTATTACCAACGACTAGAAACACATGAAAGACTTTAAGGAAATAAAAAATAGGGATGCCTGGAGTACAATCAGGGGCTACGTATATCAAGTTGATACCACAATTCTTCAATGGATTAAATTAGAAGAAAACGAAAGACTGGAGCTTGAGAAAGGAGAAGACTTTGACATTGTTAAACAAACTATTGAAGGTGGGGAAGTAGATCGCGAGCTTGGACAAGTAAAGCATAGAGATGAAAACTTAACACTTACATCTGAAACGACGTTGGAAAGTATCGTCAATTTCTATCAGCATCGAAAGAACAATCCAACACTTAAGTTGCGTTTCCGATTTGTGACAAATACTAAGTATGGAGTAGAACGTCCCGCTATCTTTAAAAAAAGCGAAGCAGGGATAAAAAAATGGATAGGCATCCATAATGGAACGCAAAAAGACGATGGCAATGAAACCCTAAAGAAGATTCAGTCTCACATAATAAGTAAGTTCCAAGCCAGCAAGGAAAAAGTGCAAGCAAAAAAAGATAAAGACGAGAAGGACGAAGCTAGTATAGAATTTTACGAGGAAATGGTGAAACAAATGGAAGATGTAGACTTCTTTCATGATTTTGTTAGATCATTTCAATGGAGCTTTAGCAGTGGTAGCGAACACTCTGTAGCCGAAGAAGTAAAAGCGCAACTAATAGAAATCCTTATAACGGAAGACATAGACATCAATGATTTGTACGCAAGACTATTTCTACACGTTTTTAAAATACTTTGCCAAAAAGGAGAAAAATATCTCGGGAGAGAGGAGTTTCAACAACAATTAACGCTACCTAAGCTCGACGGAAAGGATGAGCAACTTTTGAAAGTTATTCTCGGTATCCTCAATTTAGTTTCCGAGGAAATCGCAAACATAAAGAGAGAGCTAGGCGAGCAAAGGAACCTCTTGTCTGGACTGATTGCAAGAGCCGACTTGTCTGAAAAGATAGATGCGGTTTATAATTATCAGCAGCTTCCATTTTCTATTGCACCCCCACAATTAGTGAATAATGCCTCACAGCGCAAAAGAAAAGTTGATTCAGTAATATACTTATTTACCCGCAGTAGTTGGGTTAATCTCCAAGGCATAAATGGCACTGGAAAAACGCAATTGGCTGCCTTGGTGGCAGCACGATATCAAAATGTGCATTGGCTCGATTTACGATCATTCAATACCGAAGCGCAAGCGCTATTAGTACTTCAATCGTTTCTAGCAAACAGCGTAAGCAAAAATAGGGAGCTACCCTCAGAAGACTGGCTGGCACAGATAATATCATCATTGCCTAGTAATAGTATTATTGTCGTTAATGATCTTCCAAGTTTGACTAATTCCAGCCAACTAGCAATTCTGCTTTCAGCTATCGCAACTGAAGCAAAGTCTGCTAGTTGTCACTTTCTAACAACAAGTAATCACAACGTTGCTCGACCAGTCCGTGAGTACGTGCTTGCTGATACCTTAGTTACATATGATGATCTGAGTTTCACTGATGCGGAGATTTTGGAGTACATGCGTAACAGCGGCATAAAGGAAATTTACTATCCGCATATTGGTTTCATCTCTACAAAAACACGAAGAAATCCACGATTAATTACATCAGTCATTTATCACCTCCGCGACCTTCCTGTAGAGACAGATGAAGAAGCAGTTCAAGCTATACTTGATAGAGAGATAACCGAAGAGATATTGGATGATGCACAAGAGACAATAGCTAATTATATCCAGGATCCAAGTTCACGTGAGTTACTTTATCGATTGAGTTTAATCCATTGGGAATACCCCTTCGATATGGTGCAAACAATTGGTGAGGTGCAAGTTGGTATTGATTTTCCTAGTGAACGCCTGTCCCAGCTTGTTAATATATGGATACAGACTCAAGGTAAGAATTACCTTACTTCGCCTCTTATATTCGATATCGGCAAGAAAAATCTCTCGGCCGAAAAAGTCAGACAGGTGTATAACGCTGCTGCTGTGGTTTTACTTAAGGACAAAAAATTAGATCAGATCTCTGCCTACAGAGTAATCAATCTATATGTACAGGCTGAAGATGTGAATGAAGCAGGGCGTGTACTAGCGATGGTTCTAAGTTCAGCGACAACTATAGAAGATGCGAAGTATGCTGAAGAATGGGGTTACTTGGCCATATGGTCAGAAATGCCTCTGCCCGTAAATATGAGCATCGGAATAAAAACAATTGTTAGAACTGAGCAAAGACGTTTAAATCAAATGCTTGGCAAAGACTACAGTCGCTTTGTACAAGACTTAAAAATGCTATACAAAGTTAGCAATTCAAGCCAGGAAAAGTTCTTCTTGGCTATCTCAATACTTTCTGGCTTCGATACCAATTCAGAAGAGTTTTTCGAGTATTATAATTTTGTGCTCGATCATATATCAGTATTAGAACTGAAGGGCGATCTCAAGTTAGATTTGAAAATTCTTGGGTTGGTATTATGGTCTCCAGTGCAGTTTATAAGAACCGCCGATCAAGTGGATATGTGGATGAGTGCAGTTGCGAGAACAAAGAGGGAATTAGGTGTAAACATACTTGAAGGTGGCTATGATGATTTTTCGAGTGGCATATCTGTACTAAAAAGTAGGATTGTTAGCGATTCAAAGCAGATTGAGACAAACGAAGATTATAGAGCGAGTATTCTCGAACAGCTTATCCGACTGAAAGAGTTTTTGCAGGATTATAACGGAGATCTTGCAGCGATCGTCGAGGCGGAAATTTTTAGAATACGCTATTATTTTTCTACCGATAAGGAATCCATGTTGGCAGAAATTCAATCAATGGAGGATGCATATCAAAACCCTACTTCAAAGTACCTATTAGTTTCAACCATTGGCAAGGCACTTTATCCGAACGAAGTCTCACATTCACTGATTAGCGAAGCTGTCGCGCTGAATTGCTATAAACAGCATACTTTCCCTGAAACATTAGTTTACAACGCATCCATAGTTGCAGCAGAAAATAAAAGCTTTGCACTAACGATGGTGAAAACGGCTTATGACCTAATCCAAATAATAAGCCCATTTGAAACCGATCATCTCCAATATAAAGCTGAGTTAGCGCTAGCTTATTGGTTGAATGACTACGCTTTGGAAGCATTAAATGAGTTTGGCGAAGTAGTTGAAATGTTACTCAGCATAAAAGCCAAAGGGGAAGTAGATCCTAAATGGTATCGAATTTTTGGCTTTACTGGTCACATTCTATCTTGGGTTTCACATCCTGAATTTCACGAGCTCGTCCCAACGGTTGGAATTTTTACTGTAAATAACAATGATGACAAACATCGTGATCGCTATAACGCGAAAAATGACTGTTTGATGTTTGTGCATCTTGCCGACTTAGCAAGTAGGCTTGGCTCTGCGGAAGAAGCAGAATTTTGGGCAAACAAAGCCTTTGACACAGCAAGGGCAGCTGATGACATTGGTGTCATGCAACTAGTTTCAATTTCCTGTAGTCAGTATCCCTTAATAAATAAAAAGTTTGAAACTGCATTTGAACAGTATTTGACAAACGGGCTTTTGGCTGCTTATTTTACTCGCACTGGCATAGATCGCTATAACTCTCTTACAAAAGTATCTTTTGACGAAATTCAAGACGATAAGCCTAGCGAATACTGGAACACCGCTGAGGATACGATTATTGCATTTTGCTTAATACCGATGATGCTACAGGTTAACACGGCGTACTTAGATAACTATCATGATTACGACAAATTAAAGCAGTCTCTTATCAATCTAGTAACGGGCTATCTACCAGCTGCATCTGATAAGGTGCGGTGGGAGAAAATTGTTGAAATTGTTCAAAAGAGTTTTTCCGATAGTTGCGACATCGACGCTTTAGTAAACATCGCTAACAGCTATTCAACGATCGACGAGGAAAAGCATCTACAACTACTTGCACTAGCTGGTACTTTCACAAAGATAAAAGATGACGAACGGAGCATAATACAATTAATGAATATAGTCCCGTACATAGAGCGTACAATTGACAAACAGTCAGCTGTTATAAAGTATGTCTTAATTCCATTTGTTAGAAGTGTGTGTGCAAACTATGCAAGAAAGCAGGCTACGGCGGAGCGATTATCTTTGCTTTTGTCAAAACTTGAAATGGTAAATAACACAGATCCGAATGCCTTACAACATTTGATGCAAATTATTGTTAATGAGTTTCAGATTGCAGTACAGGACAGCAGGCGAGACTGGTTATTCAATTATATCAATCCAAACTAACCTTAACCCCTATGAGATTTGCACCATCGAGTTGTAGTCATCCAAAATATTATTTAGTAGGCTCGCCAAATAAACTTGGGTTTTCTTGATACTAGAGTGGCCACGCATCACACTAATACGTCCACAGGTACACTTTCCAAACGTGCCTGTGTTGCGAATGAATGCCTGCTAACATAGCTAGTTAAGTTAGTTTCGATGCCACAGAGTTCAGCAATTACTTTTAGCTTTTTGTTAAATCGCTTACGTGAGCCGTGGTGAGATGCGTGCAATAAGAGATAAAACCTATAGGTTCAGGATTTTATCGCTGTACTGATCTAACATATTTTCCGGAAGAGATTTTAAATAAACTTGAGTCGTTTTTAAATCAGAATGGCCTAACATGCTGATGATAGCATTCAATGGAACGTCATTTAACATTGCCTGTGTTGCGAAAGAATGCTTTCTTACATAGCTTGTCAGATTTTTATTAATGTTACAGAGATCAGCTAATTGTTTTAGCTTTTTATTGTAGACCTTTCTAGACCATTGGATATCTTTATATTGAAACATAGGGTTATCGTGTTTTATGATTGGAAAAACGAAAGCACTATCAGGATTTGAATTAACATAATAGTTTAAAATCTGAAATAAACTCTCTGTTATTTTGTGTCATACAGCTTGCTTGTTTTCCGTCTTCGATAGGTTATGCGTCCGTCTTTTATGTCTTTTTTGATATGAAATGCCATGTCACTATAGTTCATTCCATGCGTCTATAACCCTAAGTTATTTATCAGTAGTAAATGATTTTGGACGTTCGAGTTTCCAAATCGATAAAATTTTGTAATGGGCATTCCAAATATTGGCGACTGGGGAAGCCTGATTGCCAATAATACAACCTAATATAGATAACTGGTAAAGAATGGTTTGAAAAAGAAGACTATAAACATAGATTTAATATTCGCCCAGTAGTAAAATAACTTATGTAATACACTATGCGGTCACTTCCTTGCTTTGAAGCCTTTATACGGAATTTCCTGGTGTAATTGTGGAGTGAAGAAAATAGATATTCCATGGAGTGGTCATACTATTTGCCAATTACTGCTTCCAAAGCCTCATCTGCATCCTTGTGAATAAAGCTGGCCTGATAGCCAATAGTCGTAGAAACACTGCTATGACGATACAGTTTTTGGAGCATCTGGATTGGGATACGGTCACCGGAAAGACTACCAAAAGTGTGTCGCGAAATATGCATTGTTATTGGGGTGCTTACAGAGGCAGTTCGAGCAACTTCTTTAAGCGCTTTATTGATCACCTTCAACTTAGTTTTGATGCGCATTTGTACGAGAAATAAATCGTCCAGTGAGTCTAGCCCCTTCAATTCTGGAAATACAAGGTCAGTTTTATCCCTTTGCGAGGCATACTGTGCTAGAATGTGTTCTGCTTTTTCTGGAATTTTAATGCTATCACCTTTGTTGTTCTTGCCCATCGAATAATAGAGGCGCTTGGCATGGAAATCGGACCATTTAAGGCGAAACAGATCTGATACCCGCATGCCTGCAAAGTAGAATGAAAATAGCCAGACATTTCGGGCATGATTCAATAGTGGTTTACCAGACAAGTCCAGCTCTTCTATTGCAACTACATCTTCAGCTGTAGCGCCCTTCTTCAAGCTTTCAGGAAACTTAATCTGAACTTTTCCCTTTCCAAATGGATAGTATTTATAATCGCAAACCTTTTCACCGATTGCCTGACTAAATATAGAACGAACTACAACAAGGTAGTTCATAGCAGTGCGCTCTGACACTTGATGTTCAGCTTTCAACCAGGCTTTAAAACGTCTTATCAATGCAATTGTGAGATCTGGGAATGTTATGTCATATTTCAAAAACTCTTTTAGTCGCTCTACGCGAGGCTTATCTGCTTTATACCGGTTGTATTTTCTGTCTTGCTTCAGGCGCTCAATATACAGATCGGCCTGTGCGAATACTGAGCCTTGAGCGGTCGGCTTGATGCGTTTACGCACTGTCTGCGCGCTGACGTGTTTTTGTATCGTTTCCAATTCGAGGCTTTCATTATTTGCTTCGGCCTTTTTTGCCAGTAGGTAGTTATTAAGCCGTGTGGAATTACTATGCGATTTCTTTACGCGCTCTGCTTTAGCATCCCAGTCATTCTGAGGGATACTGTACTCAAGGTAGATGTACGAAGTCTTGCGATCTTTCGTGATACGGATTGCGAGTGGTGATGTGCCATCCTTTTTTATTTCTTTTCGAAGTACGATTTTTATGCTTGCCACGGTAAAAAAATTACTACAACAATACTACAACATTTGGTGGTTTTCGCTGTATTTTTACGAAATGAGTTATCCACAAAATGCATTTAAATAGGTACTTTTAGCCCATATTAATCCATATAAAATCATTTGCCGCAGGATTCATAACCCTGAGGTCACGGGTTCAACTCCCGTCTTCGCTACTGACGGGAATTTCTTTAGAAATTCCAGAGGGTTGCTCGATTAAGAGCAACCCTTTTTCTTTTAAGGACGCGGCTTTCAGTATGAAGACAGGAGCTGGGTAGCGGTTCAATACACCAGTCATGCCTAAGATGTCTTATCACTTCCTCCGTTCCTTCAAAATCGCCTCTACATCTTCCAGGTTAATCCCTTTGGCTTTGAATAATATCAGCATGTGGTAGAGGAGGTCTGCCGCTTCGTTTTTGAAGAGATCAATATTGTCGTCTTTTGCTTCGATAACAAGTTCTATTGCTTCTTCTCCTACTTTCTGCGCTATTTTATTGATTCCTCTTTCGAATAACTTATTAGTATAAGAGGCTTGATTTTTTTCGTTGATGCGTTGGTTAATAGTTTGCTCTAACTGGTATAGGAAACCCTTATTGGTTTCATCACCAAAACATGATTGGCTGCCTTTGTGGCAAACAGGTCCATAGGGTTTGGCTTTTATTAAAATGGTATCTGCGTCGCAATCCTGGCTTATATCGACCACCGATAAAGTGTTGCCGGAAGTCTCACCTTTGGTCCATAAGCGTTGCTTGCTGCGGCTATAAAATGTTACTAAGCCGGTAGCCTGGGTTTGGGTAAGTGCTTCTTCGTTCATATACCCAAGCATCAAAACCTGCATGGTGTAGGCATCTTGTATGATGGCGGGTAGTAACCCGTTCCCTTTATTAAAATCTGGTTTCATCTTACCGGTATTTGGTTGGTTTTTAAATAGTCTTTTAGTTGGGGGATGGATAGCTTATTATAGTGGAAAATACCTGCAGCGAGTGCGGCACTTGCTTTGGTGGTTTTGAACAGAGTAGAAAAATCTTCTTCGCATCCTGCACCACCTGATGCTATAACGGGGATAGAGACGGTATCACAAACAGCATTTGTCAGGCTGATGGCATATCCATTTCGCGCACCATCGTTATCCATAGAGGTGAGCAATATCTCGCCTGCTCCATAGCCTACCGCTTTCTGTGCCCATACTGTCACTTCACATCCCGTATCGGTCCGTCCGCCATTGGTAAATACATTCCATATATTGTCAATCTGCTTTGCATCGATTGCCACTACTACGCATTGGGTGCCAAAACGTGTAGCGATGTCTTGTATCAGCGCCGGGTTGTTATATGCAGCAGAATTAATGCTCACCTTATCTGCTCCGGACCTGATAAGCAGTGCAGCATCATCAACGGTACGTATGCCACCGCCTACCGTAAATGGGATGTTGATGGCGGTTGCTATCTTTTCTACCAGTTCGCACAATGTCTTGCGGTTCTCAACGGTGGCAGTTATGTCCAGGAATACCAACTCATCTGCGCCCTGCAAAGCATATTTTTGAGCCAACTCTACCGGGTCGCCGGCATCTTTTAAGTCTATAAATCCGGTGCCTTTTACTGTTCGACCGTCCTTTATATCAAGACAAGGTATTATTCGTTTCTTCAACATAGTTTCTTAGTTCGTTTAGTTGGATAAAGCCTTCGTAGATGGCTTTGCCAATAATGGCACCGTCGCAACCAATTTGTTTTAATGTATTTACGTCGTCTATGGAGCGAATACCGCCACTTGCTATAAGCTGTATATCGATATTTTCTGCCAGTATGGCTTTGTATAGTTCTGCAGACGCGCCTGCCAGCATACCGTCGCAGGCTATGTCGGTACACATCACTTGTGTAAGACCGTATTCTTTATATCCTTGTATAAAAGAATTAATGCCTATAGACGTTGTTTCCTCCCATCCATTAATGGCGATCTTTCCATTGTTGCAATCGGCACCGAGTATTAACTTGTCACTACCATATTTCTTTTGCCATGTTATTACTGTAGCAGGTTTTTTGATGGCAATGCTGCCGAGTGTTATTTTGCTAGCACCACTGTCAAATGCAAGTTGTATATCCGCATCTGTACGGATGCCACCACCAAAATCTATGATGAGATCAGTAGCACGGGCAATTTGCTCTAATACCCTGTGATTCGTCACCTTCCCGTTTTTAGCTCCGTCCAGGTCTACAAGGTGCAGGTATTGCAGCCCATGATCCCGGTATTGTAATGCGATATCGAGTGGATCTGCGAGGTAGGTGGTTACTTTGTTGTAATCTCCTTGCTGCAGACGTACACATTTGCCGTTGATGATATCTATAGCGGGTATAATATTCATATAGCTGAAAAGTTATTTAATATCTGCTCGCCAATACCGCCAGATTTTTCGGGGTGGAACTGTGTTGCATAAAAATTATTCTTCTGCATAGCTGCGCTAAAGGGCAGGATATAGTTGCAGGTGGCAATGGTATCTGCGCATACAGGTACATAGTAGCTATGTACAAAGTATACATCGGCATCGTTCGCGCCCAGTAACAGCTCTCCTTTTATGTCTGTTATATTATTCCAACCCATATGCGGTACGATGTGGCCTGTTGGAAATTTTATTACATCCGCATCAAATACTCCAAGACAAGTGGTGTCACCTTCTTCAGATCTGTTACAAAGCAATTGCATACCCAGGCAAATGCCTAATACAGGTTGCCTGAGTGTTGGAATTAGTTTGTCGAGCCCTGTGGTAGCCAAGGACTGCATAGCTGTACTTGCCTCACCAACACCGGGGAGGATCACCTTTTCCGCATTTTTTATAGTAGCAGCATCGTCAGTTATGATGCTTTGCACACCAAGTCTATTTAGGGCATTCTGCACCGAGCCTGTATTACCTGCACCGTATTGAATGATAGCTATCATATAGAACCTTTTGTACTTGGAATGGTTTGTTCGCCCGTCTGCTTTACTGCCATTTTTATTGCCTTTGCGAATCCTTTAAAAATGGCTTCTGCCTTGTGGTGTTCATTGTTGCCTGTTGCAGTGATATTCAGATTGCATCCTGCAGCATCGCTAAACGATTTGAAAAAATGAAACAGCATTTCTGTAGGCATATCGCCAATCTTTTCACGTAGGAATGGCGCATCCCAAACCAGCCATGGACGGCCACTAAAATCTATTGCTACCCGAGCCAGGCAATCATCCATTGGTAATAAAAAGCCATAGCGTTCTATACCTGTTTTTTTACCTAATGCTTCCTTAATGGCAGTACCTAATACAAGGCCGGTATCCTCTATAGTGTGGTGCTCGTCGATGTGGAGATCTCCTTGTACCGAAATGGAAATGTCTATACTACTGTGTTTGGCAACCTGTTCCAGCATGTGGTCGAAAAAGCCAACACCTGTTTTAATATTATATTGCCCATTGCCATCGAGGTTTACCTGTGCTTCTATATTCGTCTCCGTTGTCTTGCGTACGGTCTTGCTGGTTCTGTTGAGTTTCTTCAGGAGATGGTAGATGTCTTTCCAGCTTGTAGTGGATAGTATAGCCGATGCCTGTAGTTCGTTGCCTAAGTATATAGCATTAGCACCCAGATTTTGGGCTAATTGTACGTCTGTGATGCGATCTCCAATGACGAAGGAACGTGACAGGTCATAATCGCTTGTAAGGTATCTGCCAAGCATTGCAGTGCCCGGTTTTCTCGTAGGGGCATTATCAACCGGCAGGCTACGATCTATTAAAATATCTGAAAACCGGATGCCTTCTTTTGCAAATGCATCCATCATTTTGTTGTGTGCCGGCCAAAAGGCCGCTTCAGGAAAGGAAGAAGTGCCCAGCCCGTCCTGGTTGGTTACCATCACCAGTTCGTAATCCAGCTCTTCAGCTATCATGGAGAGATACCTGAATACCTGTGGATAGAATTCCAGTTTTTCCAGGCTGTCTACCTGGTAATCTGTTGGTGGTTCAATGATCAATGTTCCGTCGCGATCTATGAATAATACTTTTTTCATTGTTATATATCAAATTGAGAATTGCAGAATGGCGTTCAATAATTCATCGTTTTCTGTTGGCGTGCCGATAGTGATACGAATACAGCCGGGTATTTGCGTATTCCTATTGCGTGTGATGATGCCAAGATTTAAGAGATATTGATATAATTCGTTAGCACCATCCACTGCTATCAGTAAAAAATTGGCATCTGACGGATATACTTTTTTTACAGCAGGAGCATTGATCAGCACCTCTGCAACACGCTTACGTTCTGTGAGTAGTAATTGCTTCTGGTTTTCATACTCTTCCCTTTCTTTCAAGGCAGTGAGGGCTGCGGATTGGTTCAGGGCACTGACATTGTAAGGCGGCTTTACCTTGTTGAACAAGCGAATAATTTCGCGGGAAGCATAGGCTATGCCAACACGTGCTGCAGCTAAGCCATATGCTTTGCTCAGGGTTTGTGTGACAATGAGGTTGGGGTGTGTAGCCAATTTCTGAATATAGGATAGGCTTCCTGCAAAGTCTATGTAAGCCTCATCTACTAATACAATGCCCTCGAAATTATTGATAACATCATCTATGTTTTCCAGCAGGTTGCCGGTTGGGTTATTAGGCGAACATAAGATCAGGAGCTTTGTATTCTCATCATTATTGTATGGTAATAGCATGTTGGCATCGAGCTGAAAGTTTTGATCTAATGGAATTTTAATAAGATTGATATCATTAATGGCCGCTGAAACGTCATACATTCCATACGATGGAATTATGGTAATGGCATTGTCGACGCCGGGGCGGCAGAATATCCTATAACACAAATCAATTACTTCATCGCTGCCATTACCGATAAATATGCTTTCCGGGTTTATATTTTTGATGCCAGACAGCTCCTCCTTTAATGCTTTTTGCATCGGATCGGGGTAGCGATTATATATGCCAAATGGATTTTCGTTTGCGTCTAAGAAAACGCTTCCTTTCCCTGAATATTCGCTTCTGGCACTGGAGTAGGGTGCGAGCGATAAAATATTTGGTCGTACTAATGAAGACAGGCTTCGCATAGCTTGAATTATTTTTTAATGTTGTTTAATGCGTTTAACCTTATGGTTACGGCCTCTTTGTGGGCTATCAGTCCCTCTGCTGCAGCAAGTGTTTCTATAGCCGGACCAATATTGAAAATGCCTTCTGCAGTAATTCGCTGAAATGTGATCTTCTTTAAAAAACTGTCTACAGATACACCGCTATAGTTACGTGCATAACCGTTGGTGGGCAATGTATGGTTAGTGCCGCTTGCATAGTCCCCGGCGCTTTCGCAGCTGTATTTGCCGATGAATACAGAACCTGCGTTATTCACCTTGTCCGCCAGTTCTTCAGCATTCTCTGTTGCGATTATTAAGTGCTCCGGGGCATATCCATTACTGAAATCGATGCATTCATCCAGGTTGCTTAATAATATTGCCCGGCTATTTTGTAATGCCTGTTGTGCTATTGCTTTTCGCGGCAGTAATGATAATTGAATACTTAACTCGCTTAGCACATTGTCTATAGTGTCTTTGCTGTCGGATAGTAAAATTGCCTGGCTGTCTGCTCCGTGCTCTGCCTGCGACAACAGGTCTGCTGCTACGAAAGCCGGGTTTGCATGTTTATCTGCGATGATCAGTACTTCGCTGGGGCCTGCCGGCATATCAATGGCTATGCCTAATTGCTGGGCATAGGTTTTGGCAGCAGTAACATATTGGTTGCCGGGGCCAAATATTTTATCTACCCGTGATATAGTTGACGTACCTATTGCCATTGCTGCTATGGCTTGTGCACCGCCTATCGCAAAGACTTTAGAAACCCCGGTAATATATGCCGCATATAGTATGGCAGGGTCTATGTTGCCATTACGGTCGGGTGGGGTACAAAGTATCACATCTCTGCATCCTGCCAGTTGTGCAGGGATAGCAAGCATCAGTACAGTAGAAAAAAGAGGAGCACTGCCGCCGGGGATGTATATTCCAATTCGATCAATAGGCCTGCTTTCACGCCAACAGGTTACACCCGGCATAGTATCTAATTTTATAGGGTGTTCTATCTGTGTGCTATGGAATTTGCTTATATTATTTTGGGCCAGTTGTATGGCATTTTTAAGTTCGTCGGATAGTTTATTACCCGCATCGGCCAGGGAAACGGTTGAGATTACTTTAGCTTCCGGGTAGTCGTACTGTTGTGTGTATTTCAAAACACCTGCGTCTCCATCTTGCGCAATGGTTCTGAATACCTGTCTAATGGTATTGCCCAGCTCTTCCTGCTCTTGTACGGGGCGCAAGAACAGATCATTCCATTCTTCCCTTTTAGGATAGTTCACCTGTTTCATTTTATGCTATCATTTTTTCTATATCTAATACAAGAATGCCTTCTGCACCCGCTTCTTTCAGTTGAGAGATTACCTCCCAGAACGCCTGTTCTTTGATAACCGTGTGCACACTGCTCCAACCGGGTATAGCAAGCGGCATAACCGTAGGACTTTTTATGCCCGGCAATAAGGAGATTACCTGCGAGAGGCAATTGTCAGGCACATTAAGCAATATGTATTTGTTGCAAGCTGCATCCTTTACAGCCTTTATCCTGAAAAGGAGCTGATCGAGTATTTGTTGTTTGGAGGGTTGCAGGTTGGTATTAGCAATCAGGACTGCCTCGCTTTGCATCACAACGGCTACTTCTTTCAGCCCATTCATCAATAATGTACTTCCGGTGCCTACTATATCGAATATCCCTTGTGACAGGCCGATGCCCGGAGCTATCTCTACACTGCCGCCAATTTCTTCTATCTGTGCCTTGATGCCCTGCTTGTCGAGATAGTTTTTCAGGGTATTAGGGTAGCTGGTGGCGATTTTCTTATTTTGAAAATAATGTAATCCTTCATAAGGCTCATCTTTGGGAATAGCAAGAGATAACCTGCATTGTGCAAAGGCCAGCTTGCGGACAACCGATATGTTTTTTGATTTTTCGGCTACAAGGTTTTCACCAACAATGCCGATGTCTGCTACGCCATCTTCTACGTACTGAGGTATATCATCGTCGCGGAGAAATAATACCTCGGCTGGGAAATTTGAAGCCTCAGCTTTTAGTTTCCTGTCGTAGTTTGATAACCTTAACCCACATTCTGCAAGCATCTGCAGTGATTTTTCACTCAGGCGGCCATTTTTTTGAATTGCGATCTTTAGTTTACTCATTTTGAGGATGTTGATGCCCGAGTAAACCAGTTGGAGTAAAAGAAACAGCCGCCCGAGATACTCAGGCGGCTGTGAAAGATATTTAGCTTAACTGCATGTCATTTCATGCCCGCCTGTGCGAGGTATGGAAATGATGATGATGCAGCTGATTGAATAACATAATTACCGTATTGTGATGCAAAGTAAGAGCAATATTTTTTATCAGCAAAAAAAATATTTTGTAAACAACAATGTGTTTTTGCTATTTAATAATGCTTTTTTGGAAGTCAGTAATAATTAGGAAGTCTTTTTTAGGCCCTTGTATAGATTGTATTAACCGAAAGCTCTTGTCGTCAAAAATCTTGTATTCTGCATTATAATTGTCTGCTACACAAAGATGTGCATCTGATGAAGTAAATGTTTGTTTGTTTTCATCTGACCGGTATTCCTGGTATAGTTTACCTATATCCACCCCATCATTGAAATAAACCGCCATCGTATCAGCAAAAACATATCTGAAGCTTCTGTGGAAAGTGGATGTTACCTGGGTTTGACTGATAGTAAGCATACCTTTTTCGGAGTAAATAAGTGTATTGCAGTCTGTAAATTCTGTTTTAGGTTCAAAAACAGCGTTGCCGGTAGCTGTTCCATATATTGTTATTCCGTTATCAATTTTGATGTCACGATTAAAGCTCCAGGAACCTTTAAAGAAATGATAGGAGCTGGTTTTTAAGGAATTATCCGGTACATGCATGAAGCTAAATTACGTTCTCTAAAAGATTTATGGAGTTCCGGTGTTTTTCACCCTTTCATTTGTAGTAAGTATTTTAGATATTTGTCGCTAGTTACAATAGAGGTCACATTAGATCACCATACCGGCTGATCCGATATTCATTCATTAACACAAAAATTGCTATGATGCACTTTTACGTCAGACGTATTCCCATGAACGTCAGGAAATCATTTGTCCTGTTACTATTCCTACTTTCAGCAAGCCTGGCGGGACGGGCTACTGTACTTTATTCTGAAGGTACAGATCTTTCAAACAGTTCGCCGGGTAATAGCCTGAGCATCTCATCTGCCGGTACATACACAGTAAGCGGTACATTGGCTACTACAGCTGATGGGCAGGATTGGTTCACGATCAGCCTTTCCTCTGGTCTGCAGATCACCGGTATTAGCTATAGCATATCCGGTGGTGGATTTAGCGGTGGCGTAAGCGTGGTAGGCGTTGGCGATTACAATGGGCCGGGTGCAGGTTCGGGCAGCATTCCCGGTAGCTATGCATCCTATCCTTTAAGTGGGCCCGTAACTACACTGGTATTCGCCAACTTTTCTACAGGTTCTTCATGGACAATGACCTATACGGTAACGGGGTCAGCATCAGCACCATCTATAACCACAAACCCGAGTAACAAAACTGCTTGCTCCGGTGGTAATACTTCATTTACAGCAGCGGCCAGTAATGCTACCAGCTACCAATGGCAGGTGAACCAGGGATTAGGTTTTGGAAATATCAGCAACGGCGGGGTATACTCCGGTGCCACTAGTACTACACTTACTATTACAGGTGCTACATCGGGTATGGATGGCTATTCTTACAGAATGGTTGCTACAGGTGCTGTTAGTCCTGCTGCAACTACCACCTCAGCTACATTAACAGTTGAAACAGTCTCTACAAGTGGTTCCCTGACCAATGTATCCTGTAATGGTGGTAGTAATGGTAGCGCTACTGTTACGCCAAGTGGCGGTACAACGCCATATACTTATTCCTGGTCGCCAAGTGGAGGCACTGCTGCAACGGCAACCGGGCTCAGTGCGGGTAGCTATACAGTTACAGTTACCAGTAACAAAGGCTGCACTGCTACACGTAATTATACCATCACTCAACCTTCAGCAATATCAGCTACTACATCTCAGAATAATGTAAGTTGTAATGGTGGTAGTAACGGTACAGCTACAGTAAGCGTAAGCGGAGGGACTCCCGGATATACTTATTCCTGGTCGCCAAGTGGTGGTACAGCAGCTACTGCAACCGGCCTTGCTGCCGGTAATTATACTGTAACTATTACAGATGCCAACGCATGTACCGCTACTAAGAATTTTACCATAACACAGCCCCCTGCAATATCTGCAACAAGTTCTCAAACAAATGTAAGCTGTCGTGGTGGAAGCAATGGTACCGCTACAGTAAGCGTAAGTGGCGGCACTTCGCCTTATAGTTATTCCTGGTCGCCCAGCGGTGGTACAGCAGCTACTGCTACAGGCCTTGCTGCAGGTAGCTATACAGTGACGATCACCGATAATAATACCTGCCAGACAACAAGAAACTTTACAATTACCCAGCCGGCAGCATCTTTGTCAGCTTCTATAACAGCCCAGACAAACCTTGCATGTTACGGTGGCAGTACCGGTTCGGCTACGGTTGCAGGTAGTGGGGGTACTGCTCCTTATAGTTATTCCTGGTCGCCAACCGGCGGCAGTTTTGCAACAGCCACAAGCTTGTCAGCGGGTAGTTATACAGCAACGGTAACAGATAATAATGGCTGTACAGCAACTGCAAACGCTACTTTGACACAGCCCTCGTCGGGAATGACTGCAACAATAACCTCACAAACAAATATTGCATGTAATGGTGGTAGTACAGGTGCGGCAACTGTATCTGTAACAGGCGGCACACCGGGATATACGTATTCCTGGTCGCCAAGTGGTGGCACGGCTGCAACAGCAACCGGCCTTTCAGCAGGTATTTACACAGTTACGGCCACCGATGCTAACGGTTGTACCACAACTAAAAATGCTACACTAGTTCAATCTTCTGCAATAACAGCCAGCACATCTCAAACAAATGTTGCTTGTAATGGCGGCAGCACTGGTTCTGCGGCTGTAGTTGTAACCGGCGGTACACCGGGTTATACCTATTCCTGGTCTCCGAGTGGCGGCACTGCTGCTACAGCTTCCGGGCTTTCTGTTGGTAGCTATACGGTAACTATTACAGATGCTAATAGTTGTACTTCTACTAAAAACTTTATTATAACAGAACCTACCGCATTAAGCGCATCTACTTCTCAAACAAATGTGAGTTGTAATGGCGGCAGCAATGGTACTGCGAGTGTAGTAGTTAGTGGCGGTACACCTGGTTATACATACTCATGGTCTCCAAGTGGCGGTACTGCAGCAACGGCTACTGGGCTTGCTGCTGGTACTTATACAGTAACTATTACTGACGCCAACAGCTGTACCATGACCAAAACATTTACCATAACAGAGCCTACGGCATTAAGTGCGTCTACGTCTCAGACAAACGTGAGCTGTAACGGTGGCAGCAACGGTACAGCGACGGTAACCGTAAGCGGAGGAACTCCCGGGTATACCTATTCATGGGCGCCGAGTGGCGGCATAGCAGCCACAGCAACCGGCCTTGTAGCAGGTACTTATACAGTTACAGTTACAGATGCTAATGCATGTGCTATTACGAAAAATTGCACTATTACCGAGCCAACAGCACTTGCTGCATCAACTTCTCAAACTAACGTGAGCTGTAATGGTGGCAGCAATGGTACTGCAGGTGTAAATGTGACAGGTGGCACCGGCCCATATAATTACTCATGGTCTCCAAGTGGCGGCACGGCTGCAACAGCAACAGGTTTGACTGCCGGCAGCTATACAGTAACCGTTACGGATGGTAACACTTGTATTTTAACTAAAAACTTTACTATAACACAACCAACAGCTCTGACTGCCAGCACTTCCCAAACCAATATTTCCTGCAATGGAGGTAGTAATGGTGCAGCCAGTGTCGTGGTTAGCGGTGGAACACCGGGTTATGCTTATTCCTGGTCTCCAAGCGGCGGTACTGCGGCTTCAGCAACCGGCCTTGTTGCAGGTAGCTATACAGTAACGATAACAGATGCGAATACTTGTCAGCTAACCAAAAACTTTACATTAACGCAGCCAACTGCATTAACTGCATCTACCTCTCAAACCAATGTTAGCTGTAATGGCGGTAGCAATGGTACAGCTGCAGTAGTAGTTAGCGGTGGTACACCGGGTTATACATATTCATGGTCTCCGACTGGAGGTATTGCAGCCACAGCAACCGGCCTTACTGCGGGTGCTTACACGGTTACTATTACAGATGCTAATGCTTGTACACTGAATAAGAACTTCACAGTAACCCAACCTACTGCTATTAGCTTGTCAACAGGTTCTCAAACAAATGTTTCCTGTTTCGGATTAGCTAACGGTAGTGCCACTGTCACTCCAACAGGCGGTACACCGGGTTATACTTATTCCTGGTCGCCAAGCGGCGGTACGGGCGCTACAGCCAGTGGCCTTGTAGCCGGTGCTTATACAGTAACTGTAACGGATGCTAATAGTTGTACTGCAAATAAAACATATACCATTACACAGCCACCAGCTATTGTGCAATACAGTGTAACCGGTGGTGGCGCATATTGCGCAGGCGGGGCAGGCGTAGCAATCGGGTTAAGTGGTAGCGAAACAAATACTACTTATCAGCTATATAATGGCGTTGTAGCTACAGGCAGCCCAGTAACAGGCACCGGTTTTGCTATAAGCTTTGGTAACCAAACTGCAGCGGGGATTTATACAGTGATAGCAACGAACACTACTACCACGTGTACCCGCTCTATGTTGAGCAGTGCTACAGTGGTTATTAACCCAATACCTGATGTGAATACTATTTTAAACCAGGCATTATGTAACGGTGCTACTACAACTGCAATAAATTTCAGCGGTTCTGTAAGTGGTACTACTTATTCATGGATCAATAGCGCAACCTCGATTGGGCTTGCGGCTTCAGGAACGGGTAATATTGCTGCATTTACAGCTACCAATATTACCAGTGCGCCTGTTATTGCTACTGTTACTGTTACGCCATCTGCAAATAGTTGCATAGGTAGCAGTAAGTCGTTTAATATAACAGTTAATCCTACTCCTGATGTTAATGCCATAGCAAATCAAACGGTTTGTAATAATGCGGCAACTACGGCAGTGAACTTTACAGGATCTGTAAGTGGCACCAGCTATGCATGGGTTAACAGTACTACATCTATAGGCCTTGCGGCTTCAGGCACCGGTAATATAGCTTCGTTTACCGCAACTGCCAGCACGAATGTGCCTGTACTTGCTACCGTTACGGTAACGCCAAGTGCTAACAGTTGCGTAGGCAGTAACAAGAGCTTTATTATTACCGTAAATCCAACTCCAACTGTAAATACAGTGGCTAACCAAACATTATGTAACGGTGCTACCACAAACTCTGTAAGCTTTAGCGGATCGGTAAGTGGTACAGCTTATGCATGGACAAACAACACAACTTCCATTGGCCTTGCAGCAACGGGTAATGGCAATATCGGTGCATTCACTGCAACCAATACTACCAGTGTTCCTGTTGTGGCTACAGTAACTGTTACACCAAGCGCTAATAGTTGTATAGGTAACACAGGTACATTTACCTATACGGTAAATCCAACACCTGATGTGAATGTGGTTGCTAACCAGGTTTTGTGTAATAATTCCAGCACAAGCGCGGTAAACTTTGCCGGCTCTGTAACTGGAACCTCCTTTGCCTGGACCAATAACACAACATCAATTGGCCTTGCGGCCTCCGGATCAGGTAATATAGCATCGTTCCTTGCAACTAACATAACTACTGCTCCGGTGGTAGCAACCGTGACCGTAACACCAACCGCTAATAGCTGTGTAGGAAATACAGGTACATTTACTTATACGGTAAATCCTACTCCGAAGTTGTCAACTACACTGACGCCTGCACCAATATGTAATAACGATCTGTTTACCTATTTGCCTGCAAGCGCAACGACGGGTACCAGCTTTAGCTGGAGCCGTGCTGCCATCACAGGCATTTCTAATCCTGCGGCAAATGGTGTAAATGATCCTAATGAATCATTGGAAAATACTACTGCGGATCCAATCAGTGTAATATATACTTATACGCTGGATGCCAATGGCTGTACTAACACCCAGGATGTAACGGTGATTGTTAATCCTACTCCGAAGTTGAGCTCACCACTTGTCGTAAGTCCAATTTGTAACAACACATTGGCCTCTTATACGCCAACAAGTGCTACTGCGGGTACCAGCTTCTCCTGGACACGTGCCGCAGTAACGGGTATCAGTACCCCGGCAAGCAGTGGTACCGGTTCTATATCTGAGACATTGACCAATACTACACCATTACCGGTAACTGTTACTTATAACTATACACTTATCGCGAATGGCTGTACTAACACCCAAAGCTTTACTTTGGTGGTGAACCCAACACCGCAATTAAGTACGTCACTCACAGGTGTTATATGTAGCGATGATGCGTTTGTGTATAATCCTGCAAGTGCAACGCCAGGCACCACTGTGACATGGACACGTGCCCAGGTTTCAGGTATTACACCAGCCACTTCTTCCGGCAAGGGTGCTATCAATGAAGTGCTGACCAACTCAACTGCACAGGATATTAATGTTACTTATGTGTATACATTAACTGCCAATGGTTGCAGCAATACCCAGAATGTAGTATTAACTGTGCATCCAACACCGGTAATTGCTACAATATCAGTAAAACCTGCAAACACGGTTTGCGAGCAAACTATGTATCAAAACTTTGGTGCTTCATTGCCGGCACCTGCAGGTAGCAGTTATATCTGGACGGCCAGTAATGCAATAGTTTGGGCGCAAAGTAGTAATCGCGCACAAAATGCATTGATCAGCTTCCCGAAAGAAGGAATGAGTGTTATTACCCTCACTTCTACTATTACCAGTACCGGTTGCCGTAGTAAGGCTACCTATACAGTAACTGTAGGTGCTAATGATGCCCAAAATCCTAAAGTGATCTACATAAACAACAGGTTTGTATGCCTGCAAAACGATGTGGATGCTTACGTGTGGGGCTATGATGATGTTACTACACTTGACTCTGCAATAATAGCTAAAGAGACAGGCCAGGATTATTACAATCCGAACCCCGATTTCGTTAACAGGAACTATTGGGTGATGACCATGAAAAATGGTTGCCAGCAGAAGAGCTATTATAACATGGCTACCGGCATACAGTCGATAAACGAAGAAGCAACCACTGTTCGTGTTTATCCAAACCCTGCAACAGAAATGGTGAACATTGAAGTTAGCGGAGTTGTAAATGACCTTAGCTATGAGGTATATGATGTATCGGGTAAACGCATCAAGTCTGGCACATTTATCAATAAAGGAGCGCAAGTAGATATTTCTGATATATCTGCAGGGGTTTATATGGTAACTGTGCTGCAAAATGGTACAAGGGTAAATACATCTCGTTTCATTAAAAACTAAAGAGAATTTCGCTTATGAAAAAGCTTCTGAATATAATAGGAATAATGAGCCTGGCTGTTGCAGCCAACGCACAGAGTAATGCGCACATAGGCAGGTGGTATATAGGCGTCAATGGTATGATAGGTGGTGTATGGGAAAAGATGAGCATGCGTACCACAGGCTTGAACTATACCAATGCTATCTACAACAGGGTGCCTGAAAGTACCAGCTTTGATAACAAGACCTCCTATGGCGGTAGCCTGCAGATAGGGTTCTTCTTTGATAAGCGCAGGGAGTGGGGCATAGCAACCGGTGTAATGTATGCTACCCACGATGGCGACCTAAGTCTTAACAATTGGGCGGTGCAATACCAGTCAACAGATTTCCAAAACGCGACCTACAGGCAAATGATCACCGCCCAAGGGCCTGTGAAGGAATCACTAAAGACTACTAACATTGCGATACCGGTTGTGGTTAAATACCGCACGCAGCTATCGAAAGTGGTTGGTATTATGATAGACGCGGGCATTACTTATAGTGTGCAAACCAAAGTGGACTATACCGGTAGCGGCACCTTTAATTATGAAGCAGCCTACAAGTATGCGCAAACAGGAGATGGATATACTACCGTGTATGACAACTCGCCTGTTCCTGACCGATCTGACTGGTTGATTACTGAAGACCAATACAATCGTACTAAAGGCGATGGTGGCCAGGTAGCTTATTTTAACAGCTTTAAAGCACAAGGATATAATGTTGGCTTAAATGAATCGGCCGGGGCATCCGGAACGTTTAATTATAAAAACGGTACAATCGGTGTTATATTTCAGCCACAGGTAACCTTTAGGCTTAGCAATCATATAGGATTGCAGGTGGGCGGCTATTATATGTACCAAAATTTTAGTAACAGCTCTGATAACTGGAATACACGTCTAACGGATAAAATTGGCACGTATAATTCTGTACTGAACAACACTATCAAGAACCAGCAAGTTAGTTATGGTGGTACCCTTGGTATTAGCTTTATGTTCTAGTAAAACTATCTATTTTTGATAATTGGCACTGCAATTCATTTTGCAGTGCCTTTTTTATTTATCAGGTTAAAAAGCGTGTAAAATAAATTATCAAAAAATGGGTGTTTTAACGGTTGTTTTTGTGAAATAATATTCTGAAACTTTGTAACGTATCACAAAAAATGTGATGCAGCTATCCCAACCATCTTTAAAACACACCAACATGAAAGCATTATACACACTACAAACCATGCGTTCGCGCTACTCTTTTCCCGTCTTCAATATTAGGATATCCAAACGGTTCCTTCATTGGAATCTGCCGTAAGCATCCTTATGTCCTCCCTATAGGATACAATAGTTTCATCGATTCCTGTGAACCCCGATAAGAAGATCGATCTGTGATATAAGTGCATTATATCAATAAAGTTTTCTTTCACCTTAAAATACACGAATCATGAAAAACAATCCAATTGTTGCCCTCATCGGTGCAATGATGTTCTTTTGCCTTAGTGTGGCGCGGGGACAGACACCGGTCATTAGCGGAGACGTTAATGTTTGCCAGAAGACAAGCCACACCTACACCATTACACCAACGCCTGGTTTTACTTACACATGGACATCCGGATCTCTTGGTACCGTGCTTACCAGTAGTAGCAGCAGCGCTACTATCTATTGGGGGCTCGCAGGTACAGATAATGTAAAAGTAGTAATGCATAATGCCGCCGGTGCTCCAATAGATTCCGGCATCTTATCGGTTACCGTGTATCCGACGCCAAAGCCGTTGATAACCACAGACACCAGGGTTGCCTGCCAACACCTGGGTGATACCGTGTTTGATAACAGGGTTCCTAAACCAGAGTTTGATGATACGGGCTGTATAAAGGTTTGTGCCTATAGTTGTGTTGTTTACCACGCATGGGGGGCAGCAGGCAGTACGTTCGCCTGGTCTGCTTCAGGTTCAGTTAGCATTACTCCGCTTGACCCTGATGGGGACAGCGCCCGTATCTGCTGGGGTGGTGCAGGGTCTGCTTCTATTACCGTTAATGAAACTACCGTTAATGGATGCCAGGGTACAAAGACCGTATGTATTGACGTAATAGATGCTCCCATTGCGCATATCATAGCACTGCCCGATACTAATATGCGGGTGCTCAATGTATGTGATAGTACAGAGATCGTATTTCTTGACGGTTCTATGGCACCGGCCGGGTCTCCGATAGTATCCTGGAGATGGGATTTTGGTGATGGAACATTCAGCAATGCTGTGGGAGGTTTCTTAACACCAATAACGCATCAGTACACTACTATTGGTAGTATGCCTACATCTTATTGGGCTAAGCTTACGGTAACCAATGCTTGTGGATGCTCTACAACGGATTCTATCCTGATAAAAGTAGATCCGAATGTGCGTATGAAGATAGAATGCCCAAGGGTGGTGTGCCAGAATGAAGTTGCAAACTACAGTGTTGCATCGACTTGCCCGGGAGCATGGTCTGTAATAGGAGGTACCATCGTTTCGGCAACCCCTACCACGGTTCAGATAAAATGGGATACCCCGGGCCCTGATGGCTTTGGCTATGTGATGTTTGACGCATCCGGTTGTGGCTTGCCGTGTGCATTCTCCGTTGCTAAAGTGCCTATTGTAATGAATATCGGTACGATTGTAGGGCCAACTATTGTATGCCCTAACAGCCAATACATATACAGGTTGCCGCAATGGCCAACTACCAAATTCAACTGGAGCATTTCTACCGGTACAGGTGCCACATTGGGCACTACGGATCAGCCTAATGAAATAGTGCTGAATACATCTGTTGGAGGGCCGGTAACTATTACATGTATTTATAAAAATACATTACTTGGATGTGGTGGCAAGGCTACCATCAACATTAACGTGTTGGATCCTGAATCGATTGACGGTCCGGACAAAGCATGTTTTGGTTCTACGGTAACATATAATACACTATATGGGCATCCGGGCAACTGGATACTGACCAAACCAAGTACCGCCACGCAAACGGCTACATCAACCAGCAGTTTCCCTGCGTACTTTGATGAAGTAGGTATATATAAGCTGGAGGTAAGTGGTACAAGTTTCTGCCCTCCTTCTCCTTTATATATAAAAGTAGATTCGTTACCGGCACCACCGGATACGATCATAGGGCCTAAATACTTCTGTAAAGGGGTAGAGATGAAGTTTATAGCAGGTAATGACCTGCCTGGTACTTTATATAACTGGGGCATGCTCAATGGTACAGTAAATGCGGGTAGCGGTAAGCAAAGTTTCATTAAGATGAATCTTTCTTCATCAGGCCCGTTTGTGATCTATTCCTGGAGGACAAGCAAGGAAATGCCTTACTGTCCTTCTGATACCATCACAGATACGGTGCATCCACTAATTGTGAACCTCGCAGTTACAGGGCCGGATAGTGTTTGTCCAAGCAGCTATCATGGCTACTTTGCTACCTATACAACCGGTGAAACATATGAGTGGACACTTTCTAACCCACTGATGGCCAGTGTTGCCAGTGGCGATGGTACTCCGAATCCGACTATCTTATTTAATAAGACCTCGGGCACGGTATGGCTGCGTTGTAAAATGAGGCGTTGCTTTGATACCTACCAGGATTCTATACTGATACATATCGGGCAATTCCCGCCGCCATTCTTTGTAACATTACCTGCCACTATTTGTGATAGTACACAGTTCACTGCAACATTGAACACAGGTGGTACATCTGTATTGTGGAATTTTGGCGATGGACGGCCGTCATTCACTGATGATGCCAGTGTAGATTACACCTATGATATATACAACACAGTTAACGTATATAAAACTGTCAAGGCCATCATTTACAATCCTTACACCTGTCCCGGTAAAGACAGTGTGATCGATAGTATTTTGGTGAAGCCGATATCGAGGTATGGTATATCTCCATGGGGCAGCTATGGACGTATCAGTTTCTGTAACACATTCTCGCAATTGCTTACAGCCACGTATGTGAGTGGACCTGTTGCTTCGTCATTCCAGTGGTATTTTAACGGCGCTCCAATATCCGGTGCTACAAGTTCTACTTATACGGCAAGTGCATTTGGTTATTACACAGTGCAGATAACCTCATCCAACGGTTGCCCGGCAATGACGGATACCTTGTTCATATTGAATGTATGTCCTTGTAACCTGATGATACCGGCTTCTACGGGTATTACATCTGCAGTTAACGGCTCTTGCCAAACATACACCTTCAACTCAACCCATACCGCTACAGGTTATATACCGGGTAGCTATACATGGAGCGAGATCGTAGGTTTCAGTTCTTATGGCTTGGGTGGTACTGAGTTTAGTATGACCAATAGTTTTGACTATGGAAATCATACCATACGCTACTGCGCTACATATGATGATATGGTAGGCGATACCTGTACCGTGTGCCATGATACAACTGTTATCATTCCATATAAACCAGACCTGAAGGAAGATTACAATTGTACCAGCTCTGGTGGCGGACGCGGCGTGACACTTACTGCAGGACCAGGTATTGTTGGTACTAACTATGCCTTCTATATAGATGTGCCTGTTACCGGACCGCCAACTTCGTCAGGTTCTTCGCAGACCTATTCAGGCTTCCTTACTCCGGGGCCACATACGATCAATGTGATACAGTCTTTGTCGCCGTATGCAAACTGTACCACTACAGTGGTTATTAATGTGCCGGCGTTGCCTGTAGCATCTTTCTCTTTCTACAGGCCAGTTACGTGTGAACAAGAGGCATCTGTACAGTTTACCAATACGAGTACGCCTTCAGGTATGTTTGCTGATTGGGATTTTGGCGACCTGAGTGGTAATAACCAGTACAACCCTTACAGGGTATATGGTGCTGCCGGTTTGTACAACGTGCGACTTACAGTAACCGACGACTATGGTTGTGTAGCTTCCATTACCAAACGTATCCGTATTGTACCAGATGATCTGAAGGGTAGAACAGCATTGTCAACAAATCACGCATGTGAGGGAAGTACAGTAACGCTCGACTATGCTCCTAATGCAGGTACGGTATTACCGGTTCCACCTTATTACGATTGGTATAATGATAATACATTGATGGCACATACCACATATCGTCCATTTAATGTGTTTGAATCCGGGTATTACTGGGTACACGTAGAGGATCAGTATGGCTGTGTGGAGAGTACTTTGGGAGACACGTTAGTAGTAGTACAAGTTCCCGACGCAGTGATTACAGGTGATAGCGATCAATGCGAAAATGTTGGCTATACATTGAACGGTTATGCTGGTAGCGATCCTAATATCACTTATAGCTGGACCGTTGACGGTTCGCCAACAGCGATTACAACTCCAAGCTATACGGACATCTACAGCAGTCCGGGTACACATACCTACCAGGTAACTGTTTCTGTTCCTGATGGATTAGGAGGATACTGTACCAAAACAAGTGCAATATTTAATGTAATCGTACATGGAACTCCGGCGCCACCAAATCCGTCGTTCAGTATTGTTAATTGCACTACCTATGAAGTGCAGCTATCTGCCACTGCCGGTGGACCGGGTACGTTTAACTGGAATACGGGCCAGAGTGGTACACCGGTATCTGTGTATGCAGGTGGTAAATACCAAGTCACATTTACAGACCAGTACGGATGCGTAAGCAGGAATACACTTTGGGTGCCAAAAGATCCGAAAGAGTACCTGTGGATATTCCCTACAGGATGCTGGGAAATTTGTCCGAAGAAGACTTACCTGATCACAGGTCCTATATGGTCTTTTGTACAATGGAAATACCTGAAAAATGGCTTGCCTGTATGGGCAGGCGGAGGTATTCCGATTGACTATCCGAACCTGAACATTGATGCACCTGGTACATTCAACTTGTATTTGGATAACGGTTGGTGTAATGCTACCAGCGGCGATATGTATGTGACTACAACAGGATGTAACCCTCAAGGCAAAGAAGGAACTACTTCATTATCACATGATGGTGATCAAACGATCGTAAGTTCAGGCCCATTGAAGTTGCTGATTGCCCCTAACCCGGCTAACAACAGTACGAGGATAGATTATACATGGACAGGTGAGGGCAAAAACCGCTGCCTGGAAGTGTATGATATTACCGGCAGGATGATGCAGCGCAGGGATGCACAAGGCGCTAAGGGAAGCTGGCAATTATCGCTGGATGATTTTGCACCAGGTGTTTACCAGGTAGTAATGAAGCAAGACGGTAAAGCAGTGCTTAACAGTAAGTTGAGTATTGTAAAATAGTCTTTGCGTGTAATGTCTAAGAATAATAACCATAGCAGGTGTAAAAGCTTGCTATGGTTATTTAATATTTTATGATTAAATTGTAATAACCCAATATGCGACATCATGAAAAAAAACTACTCTTTTCATTTTTCACTGATATTATTTCTTTTTTGTAATGTTTCTTTTGCCCAATCCTTTCAATGGGGCAGGCGTGCAGGCAGTGCGCAAACAACTGGTGGCAGCGAATGGGAGCATGTAAACAGTATGGCCGTGGATGTACATGGTAACGTGTATGCGGTAGGCCATGTAGCGCAGGCAAGTGTAAATGTAGATGGTGATGTAAAAAATGGTAATGGAGCATTTGATGTAGTATTAGCAAGCTTTGACTGCCATGGATCATTAAGGTGGTGGAAAGTAATAGGAGGGCCAAGTAAAGATTATGGTTTTGAAGTGTGTACAGATAAGTTGGATGGCGTCTACATAAGCTGTTTACTGGATAGGAGCCAGGGAGGCAATACGATACATATAGATAGTGATACTACTTTTTCAGGTAAAACGAATAAGTGCCTGTCCTTGATCAAGTACGATACTGCTGGAAATTATAAATGGTTGAGCGCCCCCCAGGCAGATACAATAAGCCTCAATACATATATTAATACAGGTGATCTGGGGCTAAATGTTGATAGTGCAGGCAATGTATATTGGATGCTGCAAATGGCGGCTAGCGTATATTTTTATGGAACGCTTAATGTGCCTCAGACTAGTGATTATATTTTGCAATATGATAGATCCGGAAATTTTAACAGCGCGTTGAATCTAAAATCGATGGTTGCAGGTGGCCGGCTAACAAGGGATACAAGATCAGGTAGGTTTTACTATGCAGGGTACGGAAATACATCAACTATGAACGTGAATGGCGTTCCACTTAGTAGCAGTAAGTACATAGCTGCTTTCGATAAAACAGGCAAATATATATGGTGCAAACAGGGGGATGCAGGTGATGTAGGAGGTGTTGCAGGTACTCTGGGTATTGATGGCGAAGGCAGTATATATGCCGCCATGTTGCTGGATGTTGGAGAAACATTTAATGGATTTAAGGATAAATTGTCTAGCATATATATAAGTCCTACTGTAATAAAGATGGACAGCAATGGCAATGTATTATGGGGTGTGGAAGCAAAAACCAACGCTGCTACTTTTGTGGATGGCGGCATAACCCTGCGTAATAGCGGTGAAGTGGTGTTACATGGTAAATTTCCGGGTCTTTTAAAATGGCAGAACTTTAATGATTCTTTCAGCCTTCCATTTAATAGCGGTTATCGCCCGTTTATTACCAGGTTCAATACTACTACCGGGAAGGTGCTTGGTATTGATCAATTACCTGCATCGGGCTGCGAGGAATACGCTACAGTTTCTGATGGCAGGAATAATGTGTATATAGGTGGTAATTTCTATACTACACTTACGGTTGCGGGTAATACCCTTGCTAAAGTTGGTGGAGAATCTGACTGGTATATAGCCAAGTATGGCCATAGCAACTGCAACTGCACCAATATCCCTGAGCCACAGTTTAGTATGACTAAGACAGGGCAAACAGCCAATTTTACCTACACAGGTTCCTCGGGCATTAGTACTTACAGATGGGATTTTGGGGATGGAGATACTGCTACAACAGCAAGCCCAATCCATAATTATAAAGACAGCGGTAGTTATATAGTATGCCTAAAGGTCACGAACAGTTGCGGGGATAATACTTACTGCAGGCAGGTATATTTATTTCCTAATAGTATCTATAATGTTTTATCGGCAGGAGATCTAAGGATATATCCTAACCCTGTAAAGGATATGCTTACTCTTGATGGTGTTCAACAAGGAGTATCTGTTACTGTGTACGATGTTTATGGTAGAAAAATTATACAACTGATTGCTGAAGGTAAGACGGAACATATCAATACTACTGACTGGTCGCCAGGAACCTACTTGGTACAAATTACTGATAGTAATGGGAACAGGTATAATCAGAAAGTGATAAAGGAATAAAAAATTGAAAGGGGCCATTACATATTTGCTGTTTATGCTGCTGTTATTATTTAGCAGGGGATATGCCCAATCCTTTCAATGGGGCAAACGTGCAGGCAGTGCGCAAACAACTGGTGGCAGCGAATGGGAACATGTAAACAGTATGGCTGTGGATGTGCATGGTAATGTATATGCCGTTGGGCATGTGGCACAGGCAAGTGTAAATGTAGATGGTGATGTAAAAAATGGTAATGGAGCATTTGATGTAGTATTAGCAAGCTTTGACTGCCATGGATCATTAAGGTGGTGGAAAGTAATAGGAGGGCCAAGTAAAGATTATGGTTTTGAAGTGTGTACAGATAAGTTGGATGGCGTCTACATAAGCTGTTTACTGGATAGGAGCCAGTCTAACACCACGATCAATATTGACACAGATACCAGCTTTACAACAGCAGGTAAAATATATAAAGGCATTACATTGATAAAGTACGATACAGCAGGTAATTACAAATGGATGCGCCAACCCCAATCAGACACCATTGGACCAACGGGTAGAATAAATTCGCTGGACCTTGGATTAAGCGTAGACAGTTCAGGTACTATATACTGGATGTGGCAAATGTATCCCGGCGAATATCTGAACGGAGGTTTGGTTGTGTCTGCTATGAACGACTATATTTTAGAATATGATCGCTACGGAAATAGCGTGAAAACACTTGATCTGAAATCGCTGGTGGGTGTTGGACATATGACAAGAGATAAAAGGTCCGGACGATTCTATTATGCAGGGTACGGAAATACATCAACTATGAACGTGAATGGCGTTCCACTTATTAGCAGTAAGTACATAGCTGCTTTCGATAAAACAGGTAAATATATATGGTGCAAGCAGGGGGATGCAGGTGATGTTGGAGGTGTTGCAGGTACTCTGGGTATTGATGGCGAAGGCAGTATATATGCCGCCATGTTGCTGGATGTTGGAGAAACATTTAATGGATTTAAGGATAAATTGTCTAGCATATATATAAGTCCTACTGTAATAAAGATGGACAGCAATGGCAATGTATTATGGGGTGTGGAAGCAAAAACCAACGCTGCTACTTTTGTGGATGGCGGCATAACCCTGCGTAATAGCGGCGAAGTGTTATTACATGGTAAATTTCCCGGTCTTTTAAAATGGCAGGATTATGATGATTCCTTCAACCTTCCGAAGAATAGCGGATATCGTCCATTTATAACAAGGTTCAATACTACTACGGGCAAGGTGCTTGGTATTGATCAGTTACCTGCATCGGGATGTGAAGAATATGCGACCGTTTCTGATGGCAGGGACAATGTGTATATAGGTGGTAATTTCTATACTACACTTACTGTTGCAGGCAATACCCTTGTTAAAGTTGGTGGAGAATCGGACTGGTATCTAGCCAAGTATGGTCATAGCAATTGCAACTGCACCAATATTCCCGAGCCACAGTTTAGTATGACTAAGACAGGGCAAACAGCCAATTTTACCTACACAGGTTCGTCGGGTATCAGTACTTACAGATGGGATTTTGGGGATGGGGATACTGCCACAACAGCAAGCCCAACCCATAATTATAAAGACAGTGGTAGTTATATAGTATGCCTAAAGGTCACGAACAGTTGCGGGGATAATACTTATTGCAGGCAGGTATATCTTTTCCCTAACAGCATTGCCAACGTTCTGTCTGCAGGTGATATAAGCTATACCCTAACCCGGTAAACGATATGCTTACCCTTGATGGCTTGCAGGCCAGTGCATTTGTTGTTATTTATGACCTATATGGCAGGAAGATCATTCAGCTTACTGCAACAAACCAAACAGAACAGATCGCAGCTGCAGACTGGTTACCCGGTACTTACCTGGTACAAATTACTGATAGTAATGGGAACAGGTATAATCAGAAAGTGATAAAGGAATAAAAAAAATAGCTCCCCATTACGAGAGCTATCTCTGCCTTGTCTGTCATTGTTGGTAACGTACCTCAGTATATGAGAGAAGATGAAAAATTTAGCTGTGTCGGAAATTGAGCCGTTCCGAGGTGGCTACCTGTTTGTTATGTCTAATTGCACTTTTTTAATCTGCTGATCTCGTCATTCACCCTCTCCAGGTTGTCCTTCAGGGTGTCGCGCAGGTCTTCGAGGGTGTCCTTGCCTTCTTCATAGGCGTTCTGCATGTCATCATACATCAGCCGTCCCTTGCGTGTCAGCCTTCTGCGGGTACGGTCGCCCTTATCCGGTGCGTAAAGAACACCTATTGTTGCACCTGCAGCAAATGCTGCTGCCAATCCTAATAGTGCCTTGCCTGTGTTTCTCATGACGAGTATGTTTTAATTACAATGCTAAGGTACCGTGGACTGTGTAGCAGGAAAATGATGATGGTCACACCAAATGCTGATGTTGCTCAATATTATTTAGCAGTATGCGCTGTATTGAAGGCACGAATTGTGTCTTTGCCAGGCACCTGCACATAGTGTTGTTCTATATACACTGTATCGGCCCTGGTATCGTAGCGCAGTGTGGTATTGGCACTTGTGTAGGTGAGTATATTGCCGGCAGAGAATATAGGATTATACATAACAGGCTCTGAAAAAAACTGCTCGCTAAACTTTGGCGTGATCAATGTTAGCTTATCTGTGTAGCCTATAGTGTATGCAGCTTTGCTGACAGGTGTTATTGTATTTTTTTGCGCAATGGTAATGTTGGTACTGCCATAAAATATTCTCTTGCCTGATATTTTAAAAGTATATAATGGGTCTTGTGCTACATGTAACACCGGATTATTACAAAATGCGGTGCGGCTATTCACCTTCAATGTAATATTGTACACACCGGGTTGTGTAAATACATGTGCCGGATTGGGCAAGGTAGATGTGTTGCCATCTCCAAAATCCCAGTGATAGGTACTGCCACTATCTGCTGTAGATGTAAACTGTACGGTATCGGTATTGGTGGCTATGGTGTAAAATCTATACACAGGCATATTGCCTATATGTATCTGCTTAGATATCTTCTTCCTTTTTTTATGATCTAATGTCAGTGATATAGTATAGTTGCCGGCTTTGCCATAAGTATATTTTGGCTGCATCAGGGTAGATGTGCGGCCATTGCCCAAGTCCCAAAGATAAGTACTGGTGATAGGGGCATCACTGTAGAAGCTTACCGGCTCTCCCCAAACAGGATCATCGCTCCAGCTAATAGAATAGGGTTGATCGCGTTGGAGGTTTTTAGAGGTAGAGCAGCCCATAGAACTGCAAAACAATGCGATAATTATCAGTAAAGCACTATACTTCATCAGGGGACAAATATAATAGCTATCCCGGTTATAGCATCTTGTATTACTGACGGCGTGGCTGTTACTCTTTTATGAATGTAAATGTCTTCCGGGTATTAGTGTTGGATACCTGCAGGTAATAAATACCGGCTGAAAGATGTGCGATATTTATTTTTTGTATTAGCTGTGGCTTGCCCGGTTGCCTGTACACGAGTTTGCCAATATTATCTAAAATAGTAATCGTACAGTCGCCATTCACAAACATCATGTTGGCAATATTCAATTCGTCATGCGCCGGATTGGGGAATACCAGGTCGTCGATAGAGGAGGGGCCCTTTATTTCTGTAGGGTTTAGCTGCAGGGTTGTATAAGTAGTATCGGCACACGTTGTGTTGGTAGCTATCATACGTACGATATATGTACCGGGATTAGCATACGTGTGTGATGGGGCTGATAAGGTGGAAGTTTGTCCATCGCCCAGGTCCCAGTTATAGGAGATGGCATTGGCAGAATTGTTCTTAAAACTGACTTGCTGTCCTATTGCTGTATAACTAAAGTCTGCTCTGAGTTTATACTTGCCAATGTTCCAGTAGCTAAGGCTATCATATGCTACTTTCTTTGCTGCGGTGCGTATATTGGCGGCTACAGATGCACTTAAGCCACCATCATATTTTGCTGCTGAGGCGTCTTTACCAAATAAAGTAGTGTAGAATGCGCATGCCGCAGCGTATGTTCCCTCAACGCTCGGGTGGCTTTCATCAGACTGGTACAACTCTATAGATGGATAATTGAGCCGTACATAATGCTTTACTGCGCCCACCGGGGAAACAACACTTTTATTATCGTTAGCCATTTTGGTATAGCGTACTCTTATGATGCTATCCATTTGCTGATAGCTGCAAAAGTAGGGCCATTGAGGTGTATATGCTGCGCACATATCGGCATCGCCATTTTTCCGTCCCCATGTCATATATAATATGGTTTCTGCGCAGGGATTATGACGTTTAATAACACTATCCAGTAAAGTGATATAGGGATATACATCTGTTTGTACTGAATTGTCTGGCAGAGCAGTTTCCTGGCTTTGACACTGTAGCACTACATTATCCCAGCCTCCCTGTTTTATTTTGCCTATACTTACCCGGTCAGAAAAATGTCCGCTGATCTGTTGTCCGCCCGGTGCATTTATATCCCATACCAGTGTATCTCCCATTGATGCAGCAATATTGGCTGTCATTTGCGGCAGGTTATTTACATAGGTATAGCTATTACCAAGGAATAATACTTTTAATTTTTTGCCTGAGGCGGAGGCAGTGGAAAATATTATGGAACAAATTAATAACAGATAGTGGTGCTTTTTCATGATATGCAGTTATTACACATTATTAGACGGTAAAAACAGCTAATAGCTTGGGTATTGCATAGTAAATTTATTATTATTCGGGAGTTATTATTTGGTACAGGGTTATCAACTCACTTTTCTATCCCAAACAATCTTGATAAATACCAATAATAAGTACCATCATCATCGGGCATACCGCTGTTTCGATACAGTTGCAGCAGATCGGTACGTTTAGATAACATGCTTGCCAGCAATTCAGGTGTCATCACATCTGTTTCGCCGGTATCCATATTATATAGGTAGTTTACCCTTACATGATCGGCAACAGGTGAGGACAATGCACCTACAACAGCTCCGCCGATCAGTCCGCCTGCTATCATTGCTCCTGCAGCATTATTGTTTGGCCCTTTAGGGATATACTTCCTATGTTCGCGCACATTAGATGCTATAGTATTAAAAAATAAGTATGGCCCTGCACGCATCAATACATTGGCATAGCCGTTTACATGCAGCAGGTCTATACAGTTAAGAAACAAAGAATCGTGGTACTGTAAAGCAAAACAACTTTCCTTGATGCCCATCGTCAGGTGCCTGTTCTTAACAGCTTTGAATTTATAGATATTTGCGCCTATCCACTCATCATCCCCGTTATCGTGTTGGATGAGGTACACGCTGGCAGTCATATACTTATTGTTATAAAAATCCCGGACAGACCTGTAAATAAGTGCATCTGACTGGGCATGTGCTGTTATAGCTAAGGTTAGCAGCAGAGTAATTGTTAATAGTAGTCTGTTCATTTTAGTTATATAGGCCACTACCTCGAAAACCTCACACCGATAGATACCGGGTAATACCAATAGTGATAATAAAAATGTGCGTATTGAAGGGTGGTGTTGTTATCAAACCTATCATCAGCCCTTTGGGGATCGAGTACATAAGCATAGGCCCTGGTTTTTCTAGCTTCCGCCTGTGCAACGAGATATAGTTTTTTGGCAAGTTTTACGGCGATGCCCGCCTGTCCGCCATAGCCCGGTAGCAAGCCATTTGATGGGGCACTCATTAATAAGAGTTTGCCCGAAGGACTGTTATATTCAAAATAGCTGTAATTGCTGGCAGCACCATTTACAGAAAGGCTGCCCATGATACCCGCGAACAGTTGCACATGCTGACGGAAGAAACCGATCTTGCCATGCAGGTACACGTAAGAGCTGATATAACGTTCCCGGCAATACACATTATCATTCATCAGTTGAGTGCTGAAGGCATGTCTTGCAGGATCCTGGTAGCCCTTATTCACAGTAGCCTTTACTTGTGTGCCGCCAACTTCCAGCGCAAGTCCCGCCTGCCAGTATTTGTGCGATGATTGTCCGCGCAGTCCAAGTCCGGCATAGTTAATAAAACTACCGTCCAGTCCATGTTTTGCAGGCAGCATATCGGGCCCGCCGGGGCAGTAGCTGATAAAGGGTATGATGGAAGCCTGGTTGGGGTGCTTGTACCTATAATGTACGGTATCGCCCGCACCATAAGACGAATAGGAGAGCAACAATATCAATATAGGTAGTAAGTGCTTCATAGAGTGCTGTGAAAGTATTGAAATATTATGTCATGATAAACAGGGTAGGCGGGTTTTGTGAGGTTACAACAAAATATATACCAAAAAGCAGGGTGTTCCAAAGTGTTCCATGTGTTCCATGTGTTCCATGGTTGGAACGGTGGAACGGTTGGAACAGTAGAGGTGTTCAATGGTGTTCAAGTGTTCAAGGTGTTCAACAAATTGAACAGTTGAACACTCTTGTTTACCCTGTTCATCTTGTTCACGATGTTCATAGTGTGAACGTGAACAGAACATATCAGAAGTAGTGTTTCACGTGTTTCATTGTTTCATGGTGAAACAGATGAAACAGGATTTTCCACGTTTCCAGCCTGGAAAATGGAAAAATGGAAAATTGGAAATTACTGCTTGCAATACTGTTTAATATACATATCTGCATCTGTCTTGGCAATTTGTTCATTTACCTGTTTGATATCCAATTCCGGTATCGACCTCAATTCGTTTATTCTGTTCAGGTAGATGGCTGCACTGTCATATTGCTGCTGATTGATGTATATCATAGATAGGTTGTATAGTGATTTGATATCTGCAAAATCTTCGCCTATAGACGTTTTGAAGTTCTCAATTGACATTGGTATATTATCTTCTTTGTAATACTTCATTGCCAAGTCATAATAATAAACCGGTTGGGGACAATTGCCTTTACTATTGAGCCTGAATTCAACTATCATCTTATTCCACGAGGCCATAGGTGTGCCTTTGTGGTGTGCGGGTATCCAGCCATTACCGGTTTCATTCAATGCTTTTACTGTTTGCTGGTTCAGTATATCATATGCACTCAACGATATAATGCTATCAACTTTGCCGGTAATATCTACACGATACCGCACCAGGAATCTGCCTCTCATACATTCATATGCTGCGCCAAGTGTAAAGCTTAAACGGTCATTTAAAAAAGTTTTCAAACCTATGGTGCCAGCTTTAAATTCTGCTGTAGGATTATTCAGTTCATGCCTGTTGAGATAATCAATATGTATATAGTCGTAATATGCTGTTGAACCGTTAGAAGATGCTCCCAGTCCTATTAGCTGTCCGTTTAACGGGAAGTAAGGGTATTTTTTATATAATATATGATTGATAAATAGATAATAGTCATTATCCACCTTTCTTATAGTATAAATATTAAAGTCTTTTTTGTCATTGAATGTAAAGTCGGGTAGGGGTAATCTATAGTTTTCTGTTTCTGCTCCGGTTTGGTTGAATAGGATATGTTTCCCATGACTGAAATATAAAAATTGCCCATTATATTTAGATATGCTTGAGTCTCGACCCCAAAACAGGATGCCACTCCTGTCTCTGCGTTTAGGACTTTCTACCTTAGCCGATATCTCCAGTTCAAAATCTCTCAGATATTCAAACTTAAGTGTATAGTCTGATGCTGTGTAATCCGTTCCGTTATTTGTGATAACAAGACAGCCATTCGAGATATTAATTAGGAAATAGGTATCGTTGGTATTTAGCCACTCTTTATTATTCTTGCTGGTGTCGTTAAACTCATCCCTGTAAATTGGTTCCCTGTCAGCAAAAGTGTAATAATCATAATCTGATACAGAATTATGTGCCGACTGTGAGTAAGCTACTCCAAATTGGAAACAAAGTAATAATGGTAATGCCAGCTTTTTAATCATGATAGATGTATCAAGATAATATATTTATATCGTAGAAAGAAAGGGAAGTGTTCAATGGTGTTCAAGTGTTCAATATGTTCCACCGATTGAACAGTTGAACACTGTTGTTTACCCTGTTCACTTTGTTCACGATGTTCATGGTGTTTACAGAGTGAACACGTGAACAGAACATATTAAAAGTAGTGTTTCACAGGTTTCATCTGTTTCATGGTTTCATGGTGAAACAGATGAAACAGGATTTTCCACGTTTTCCAGCCTGGAAAATGGAAAATGGAAAATTACATAGACTGTTTGGTTGTGAAACGCCCTCTGTAAGTATATAGTAGTAAATCAAGCATCCATACCGTAGTAGTAAGACTCCCTAATTGAAATTCATAATAATTGTCATCTGTATTGAATCTGAATACCCGCTCAGAGGAAGAATTATTATAGCCACCAGTACGTGCTGAGGCGTATAAATAGGTTATAGAAGGTATGCGTTCGTTATATACATGATCCCATGGTATCAGCTTGCCGGGATAAAGCAAAATTCCGGATTGGGTCAATGTAACCTTTGGGAATTGCTTAGTAAAATCAGCTCCTGGAGTGATTACTGTTTCTGACGGGATGGTTTTATCATCAATGAAACCTTCAGCCTCCTCAAATCTTTTCTGTAACTCCTTCAGTTCTTCTTTTTCAGTATGTGTGGCCAAAGCGTTTGGTTTATTGTAAGATTGATAAGGTAGTAAACCTGCATATTCCGCTGAGCGTTGCAATTGGTGAATATCGTTGACATATCTGTATGCCCAGAGCCTCCATTTGTTGGTAGCCTTTTTTGAATAGAAAACAGATAATGTTATGCTAAATGGAATAAGTAATAAGTATACAAATGAGTGTGTATAGTATATTAGTACAATACACACGATCGTAGGTAGGATAGGTATGCTATATAAGGGTCTTTTAGCTGATTTAAGACCTTCATTGATTGCATCCTTTACAGAAACAGAACCAGTTTGCATGTGTTTGGATCGGTAGGACATTGCTCTAAGCTAACACTTCAGAACTTGAACCCGAAAGAAAGTTGTGAAATGATTGGAAGAATAGGTTTACATGTTTTGTGAGACCATCTTGTTTCTCTGTTTCACCCCGAAACTAATGAAACAGATGAAACACGTGAAACAGAATATCCATTTTCCAATTTTCCAGCCTGGAAAGATGAAAAGTCTGGAAAGTGTTCCAACCGTTCCACCGTTCCAACCATGGAACACCTGGAACACTGGAACACCCCGGAACAGTTCTGTTCATGTTCACACCGTAAACAAGATGAACATCGTGAACACCGTGAACAGAGTAAACACAGTGTTCAAATGTTCAATTGGTTGAACATGTTGAACAGTTGAACACTATTGAACACTTCCTTAACTGCGATCAATACGTTTGCCGTTCCGCAGCAGGTATATAAAATACATACCCATGCTTATAAGTAATAATATAATGGCTGCGGTGGTAAGCTGCCGTTTCCAGGGCTTTAAAAATGTGGCCATGAGCACCAGGGTGATGGCAATAGATACAACGAGGTAGAAAAGCCTTTTCATCTTAATCTTAAAGGTAATGTAAAAGCTGCTCCGGTAACATATATAAATCCCCCTTTATAACTATCAAATCACAAAAATTCTCCCTAACTTCGCGCCTGATTTTTCAGTAGCTTAAGGTGTAGTGTTCCTATCCTGAATGTTATACCCGGGCGTTTTTGAGACCAAAGATGAGCGATAAGTATATAGAATATAAAGGTTTAAACATGCCATCCATAGAGCAGGAAGTACTGCAACGCTGGAAGGCTAATGATATATTTAAGAAAAGTGTAGAAAGCCGTAACGCATCCAACCCCTTCGTTTTTTATGAAGGGCCGCCAAGTGCCAACGGTATGCCCGGTATTCACCACGTTATTTCCCGTACGCTCAAAGACCTGATCTGTCGTTATAAGACCATGCAGGGCTATCAGGTGCGCCGTAAGGCGGGCTGGGATACCCATGGCCTGCCGGTAGAGCTGGGTGTGGAAAAGGAACTGGGCATCACTAAGGAAGATATCGGTAAAAAAATATCTGTAGAAGATTATAATAAGAAATGCCGCGAAGCGGTAATGCGTTATAAGAAGGAGTGGGAGGATATTACCGAGAAGATGGGGTATTGGGTAGATATGAACGACCCGTACATCACCTTCGATAACAAGTATATAGAAACACTCTGGTGGGCGCTGAAGCAATTGCATGAAAAGGGATACTTATATAAAAGTGTCAGCATACAACCATACAGCCCGGCAGCAGGTACTGGCCTGAGTAATGCCGAACTGAACATGCCCGGTACTTATAAGGATGTAAAGGACACTACAATAGTGGCTATGTTCCATGCTATCCGCAATAAGGAATCTGAGTTCCTGTTCGAAGCAACGAACGGCGCACCGGTACACTTCCTGGCATGGACTACTACACCGTGGACGCTGCCAAGCAACTGCGGACTTACAGTTGGTGCCAATATAGACTATGTATTAGTTAGCACATACAACCAATACACACATCAGCCTGTAAATGTGGTACTTGCAAAGGCATTGCTACATAAATACTTTAAGCAGGAAGGGGAGAATGGCGACTTTGCAGGATATAATGCAGAAACCAAACTGATACCCTGGAAGATCATTAAAGAGTTTAAAGGAAAAGATATAGAAGGTTGCCGTTACGAGCAATTGCTGCCTTACGAGGGTAATACAGCGGAGATAGCAGGCGGCGATCCGTGGAGGGTAATAACAGGCGATTTCGTTACAACGGAAGATGGTACCGGTATTGTACACACAGCCCCTGCCTTTGGTGCAGACGACTATCGTGTAGGTAAAAAGAATAATATAGGCATCCTCACCATGGTAGATAAGGAAGGTAAGTTTACCGACTACATGGGCGAGTTGAGTGGCAGATATGTAAAAAATTATAAAGACAATCCTGACTGGCAGGATACGGATGTGATCATAGCCGTTGATATATTAAAGAAAAACGGTAAAGCCTTTAAGGTTGAAAAATATGAACATACCTACCCACACTGCTGGCGTACCGACAAGCCGGTGATCTATTATCCACTTGATGCATGGTTCATCAAGACTACTGCCGTTAAGGACAGGATGATAGAACTAAACAAGACCATCAACTGGAAACCTAAAACTACCGGTGAAGGAAGGTTTGGTAAGTGGCTGGAAAACATGGTAGACTGGAACCTGAGCCGCAGTCGCTATTGGGGTACTCCACTACCTGTGTGGGCTACTGACGATGGTAGTGAAATACGTGTAATAGGTAGTGTAGAAGAATTGAAGGATGAGATAAGTAGGGCTAATAAGTTATTGAATATCAATCAGGATGCTGAAGCATTAGCTGCTGATCTGCATAAACCTTATGTAGACCAGATAGTGCTGGTAAGTGATAGCGGCAAGGCTATGACCCGCGAACCGGACCTGATAGATGTATGGTTTGATAGTGGAGCAATGCCTTATGCGCAATTGCATTATCCATTTGAGAACCATGCAGATAAGACCCTGCATCACAACTTCCCGGCAGATTTCATTGCAGAGGGTGTGGATCAGACACGCGGATGGTTCTATACCCTCCATGCCCTGGGGGTAATGCTGTTTGACAGCGTGGCTTATAAGACAGTAGTGAGCAACGGCCTGGTGCTGGATAAGAATGGCAATAAGATGAGTAAACGCCTCGGCAATACCATCAATCCATTCGATACCATAGAGCAATATAGTGCAGATGCTACCCGTTGGTATCTCATTACCAATGCAAGTCCGTGGGATAGCTTACGTTTTGATTTAGAAGGAATTAGAGAGGTTCAGCGGAAGTATTTCGGTACATTGTACAATACCTACCAGTTCTTCGCTTTATATGCTAACGTCGATGGTTTTACGTTTAAAGAGAAATATATACCACACGATCAGCGTCCGGAAATAGACCGCTGGATATTGTCGTCGCTGGAAAGCCTCGCAAAGGAAGTGGAAGGTTATATGGACGATTACGAACCTACACAGGCAGGCCGGGTTATGGAAACATTCCTCGATGAGCACTTGAGTAACTGGTACGTTCGCCTGTGCCGTCGCCGTTTCTGGAAGGGAGAGTATGAACATGATAAGATATGTGCTTATCAAACGTTATATGAATGTTTGGAAACACTTTCTATCATGATGGCCCCGATAGCGCCATTCTTTGCAGACTGGTTATATACCAATCTTAATGGAGTTACCCATCGCCTGGAAGCGCAGTCAGTACACCTGGCAGACTTCCCTGATGTGGATGAGAGCATTATAGATACAGAGCTGGAAGAGCGTATGCAACTGGCACAGGATATATCATCGCTGGTATTGTCGCTGCGTAAGAAGGTGAATATCAAAGTTCGCCAGCCGTTGCAAAAGGTATTGATACCTGTATTAGATGCGCACATGAAAGGACAGGTGCAATTGATCGAAGAATTGGTGAAAGGTGAGGTAAATGTAAAGTCAATTGAATATCTAACTGAAACAGAAGGATTTATAAAGAAGAAGATAAAGGCAAACTTCAAGTCGCTTGGTGCCCGTATGGGTGCTAAGATGAAGGCTGTGGCTGCTGCTATCAACCAAATGGACCAGCACCAGATAGCAGAGCTGGAAAAACAAAAAGCTTATCAGCTAACCATAGATGGGGAGCAGGTAACCATAGGGACGGACGATGTAGAGATCATAGCAGAAGATATACCGGGTTGGTCAGTAGCCAATAAAGGTAACTTAACTGTTGCTCTGGATATCACCGTGACACCCGAATTGCAGGATGAGGGTAATGCACGTGAGCTGGTGAATCGTATTCAAAAAATACGTAAAGAAACGGGACTGGAACTTACAGACCGTATCAATGTTAATATAGAAGAGCACGAACCATTAAAATCTGCCATATTAAATTTTAGGGATTATATTTGCACGGAAATTTTGGCAGATAGGTTAGAGATTGTGCCTGCAATATCAGATGGTACTGAAATTGAGGTAAATGAATCAGTTCTTAAAGTGTTAATATATAAAAATTAATCACGCTATGGCCACTAAAAAAGCGGCAGCCAAGCCAGTAAAGAAAACTACAGCGCCTGCAAAAAACGCAAAAAAGACAGCAGCAAAGCCAGCTGCCAGCAAATCTGTGGCCGGGAAGAATAAGAACGTGAAGAAGGCAACGCCTCAAAAGAATATCAAGAAAGCAGCGCCCGCTAAAAAAGCGGCTCCTGCTAAAAAGGTTGTTGCTAAGAAGGCCGCCCAGGCAAAACCTGTTAAAAAGGTTGCAGCCCCGGCCAAGAAGGTGACAGCCACTAAAAAAGTGGACTCGAAAAAAGCTAACTCATTGAAAAAGACCGTATCAAGTACAAAAAAAGCGACACCTGCCCCAAAAGCGGCGGCTAAAAAAGCAGCACCTGCCCCTAAGGCGGCACCTGCTAAAAAAGCGGCAGCTAAACCGGCACCCGCTCCTAAAGCGGCAGCTAAAAAAGCAGAACCGGTAAAGAAAGCAGCACCAGCTCCCAAGCCGGTACCTGCACCGGCACCTGCTCCTAAAAAGGCAGAGCCTGTAAAGCCGGCACCGGTAGCTGCAAAACCAGCGGCTAAAAAGTCGGGCGGAGCAAAAACGCATATTACTAAAACCGTTACCACATTTGCAAAAGGTGCCTTGCCTTCAAGGCCATCATCTGCATCTGCGGCAACAGCATCTGTGGCAGGGCCCACCAAGCAGGCTACACCTGTACGTGGTGCAGAGAAGAAACCACAGGTGATAGTAGCCCACCGTCGTTTGGAAAACAAAGCCAAATCGAAAGACGATGCCGGCAAAACAATGATCAATTACCAACCGGAATTTACGCGTTCCATATTAGATGAACCTGAACAAATGCAAGGACCAGTGTACCGTTATAGTGACGAAGAACTCAACGAATTTAAAGACCTTATACAAGGCCGCTTAGAAAGCGCACGAAAAGAATTAGTATACCTGCAGGGGCTTATTACCCGCAAAGATGAAGCAGGTACGGAAGATACCGAAAACCGCTACATGAATATGGAAGACGGCAGTGGTGCTATGGAGCGCGAACAATTAGCGCAGCTCGCCAGCCGCCAGATCCAGTTCATCAACCACCTGGAAAAAGCGCTGATCCGTATCGAAAACAAAACTTATGGTATATGCCGCGTTACCGGTAAGCTGATAGATAAAGCTCGCCTGCGTGCCGTACCACATGCCACTCTTAGCATCGAAGCTAAGAAGATCATGAGCAATAAATAGTAAGTTAAAACCATTTAATAGAATAGCCTCTGTTGACCTGCAGGGGCTTTTTTTCTGTATTTTTACCCATAGTCGATTGTTTAATGTATAAAAGGAATAATTTGATGAACAGATCAACCACTACCGTAAAACTTTTTGCTTCTATCGTATTATTGTTATCTGCAGTTTGGCAGGTGAGGGCCGCAGATGGGAAAGACCTGATAGGCCAGCCGGGCCCTATATCTTTTAACAACAGAAAATTTCAACTGGTATCATCTACCCATCCCAAAGCATTTTATTATACGCAGGAGTACTTGCCTGCAAAAGAAACGCTCGAGCATTTCAATCAGAAAATGGGCATACATGTTTTTGTCGCCGATAACATGACCGTAGCAGATGCGCTGAAAAGAAAAACAGCAGACCTTGAGCGTAAAAAGCAAAATGATCCCTCCTGCGATTACCTGGTTACAGATAGCCCTGTTGGTAACGAATCGGTATTAGGTTTTATTAATAGTGAACGAAAAAATAATGCCGTTACCTCGGCAGAAATAAATGTATTTCGCTATAAAGAGGTAATGGTGGATGGTAAGAAAGCATTGATGGTGTACACGTTTACCATGCGCAGCTATGGTACGGCAACTACACCATTTCTTAAAACTGCAAAAGACAACCGCAGTAAATACATGAACGAACTGATGGCCGCGTCATTACCCGTTATTACTACAAAACAATAATTAGTATTTCTGACCGCTCTTTTATAATAAACTCTATATAATATGAATTTGCTAAGAAAGGTATTAGTCATATCATTTCTCCTTTGTGGTTATGGGTACAACACATATTCACAAAATGTATCTGAAAGAATTGGGATACCCGGCCCACTAACTTTTGCGAATGATCAATTTAGCCTCGCGTGGTCAGATAAGCCTGATGTTAATTACTATGTTCAGGAATATCTTCCTAAAGGGCAAGACCCGGATCATTTCAAACAAATGTTGGCGATACATCTGTTGAAAAAGGAAATGACAGTTGACGATGCTGTAGCTGTAAAAGTAGCTGAGCTTAACAATCGCAAAAAGACAGATCCTGTTTGTCACTACAAACTGATGAAGAGCCCTGACGGGAAAGAAATGATCCTTGATTGTTTATTGGGAGAGAGCGTTAATGATAAGATGACAGTCGTTGAGTTTATCATTTATAGATATAAGCAGGTGCAATTAGGAGATAGTAAGGGTATTTTGTTATACGCATATTCGAAAAGGAGCTATGGGGATGACATTACAGCATTCCTAAGGTCTTTAGGCGATACAAGGATAAATGATATTAATACAATGATTGGTGCAGAATTGCCGGTACCCAATATCAAAGAATAGAAAATGAATTATAACGAAGTACAAAATTTCAGGCAGGGCTGGTTATGGGCCCTGCTTTTAGTTTCGTTCATTAGTACATCGGCCTCCCCATTGATAGAGCTAATGGACTATAAGAAAACAGGTGTGTTTCACTGGCAGGTATTGTTGTTACTGGGCATTCCTTTGCTGGTATTTTTTATGTTATGGTTTATGAGGATGGAGACAGATATTGATGAAACGGGTGTAAAGTATCGGTTTGTGTTTTTTGGTAATAAACCTAAACAGTTATTATGGCAGGATGTTGCAGAAGCCTATGTTCGCAAATACAACCCTATAATGGAATACGGAGGGTGGGGTTTACGGTACAGTATTAAAAATGGCAAGGCCATCAATGTATCTGGAGATAAGGGGCTGCAATTAGTAACTAAAGAAGGTAAAAAAATATTGATAGGCACTAATAAAAAAGACGAGCTGATTGCTTTTATGGATGAATTATATAAAAAAGGTATCGTAAGCAGGGGAGAGGGTGTATCAAATATCAAAGACAGGTATTAACTTACGTATATAAATAATGCCTCATGTCCCTGATCAATTTTATAAAGCTGCACCATGTACAAATATGCATACCCATAGGCTTTGAAAATGATGCCCGTGCTTTCTATACAGGGATATTGGGTATGGAAGAGATCAGCAAACCCAAAAATATAGAAGGGGTATGGTACCGTGCAGGAAATAGCGAATTGCACCTTGGCATTGAACCAGAGATATACCCTACCAAAAGATTTCCCGCATTTGAAGTGCAGGGACTGGACGAGATAAGGAAACGTCTTGCAGATAAAGGCCTTACTGTAAAAGAAGAATTACCCATACCGGGCTATCGCAGGGTCTCTATATTAGACCCGTGGAAGAATAAGCTGGAACTGATGGAGCGTATTTAATGTTCTATTTGAAGAAAGACATCTGGTCTTCCATAAACTCTGCATTGTATTTACCTAAATAATCGTGGCGAAAAGCTACAACCCTGTCTTTCAGGTAAAAGTCGAGCACAGGATTATTGTCAGTAATGATCTCTTCGTGCGGGTTATTGAGCATATCTGTTATCTCAAATTTCTTAAGATCGCCCTTAATAGGGAAGTAGGTGTCTGTAACAACCTGAGCGGTATCATAGTTATTATCTTTTCCTTTGGTAGCAACAAACATACAGTCATAATCGACCTTGCGTGGGTAGGATGAAAATATGCGTGTGCTGTATCCTGCCTTGACCAGGGTATTGTAAAGCAGCTTTTGAGCAGTACCATCTTCCTCTTCGGTAATGCCATCAAACTCTACAAATATTTTACCGTTATTGGTCAGGAGATCTTTCATTTCAGTAAAGCATTCTTCACTCAGCAGGTGAGATGGTACATTATCGCCCAGTAATGCATCTATGATAATGAGGTCATACCTTTTTTTGCAGATATTGATATAATGTCTTCCGTCATCTACCGCAGTATTAGCGACTGCATGTTTTAGCCCGAAGTATTGCTCTGCCAGTTTGGGTAAGCGGCCATCTATTTCCACCGCATCATAGTTTACATTATACCGCTCCAGCTGGCGTGCTACCGTACCACCACCTAAACCTATCAATAACGCACTGCTACCCGGCGGAAGGTTAGAGATTACTGCATGGGTGAAACGTGTATAGTACAAAAAGCTAAAATCAGGATTTGTACGGTCTATCCACGTTTGCCAATTGTGATTCACAAGCATTACACGTGCAGGTACTTCCCGGTCGCGAAGTTGGTAGTTAAAGTCAACCACTTTTACCTGGCCCAGTATCCCCTCTGTGTGATAGAGCACTTTATATTTGTCTGTATTCTGCTGCCCCCTTGTACTATAGAAAAAAAAAGACGGAATCAGCAAAACAAGCAACAGCATAGCTGCAGAGTTCTTTTTCCCCGGCCTTAAAATGATGAGTGTAAGGATCAGCAGCAAAGCGCCTATTACAATACAGGGAAGGGAAATACCCACAACGGGTACCAGCCAAAAGCCTGTAAGCAGGGTAGAGATAACACCTCCTAGTGTTGACACCGCATATACTAATCCCGCCGCCTTGCCAGAGGCATTATGCTCGGCTATCATACTAATAAGCAAGGGGCTTACCATACCCATACCCATTATGGGCGGCAGGAGGAAGATAAATTGTGAAGTAATGACGCCCGTAAGAAAGCTCATATCCATAGTTCGCTTCATAATAAAATCCGCAAGCATGGGCATGATCATTACCAATGTAGATGCAATGGCCAGTATGGTAAACAAGGCCTTCTGCCTTTTTTCAAGATCACGTTTACTCAATTCTCCTCCCAGGTAATAACCAATAGTTAAACCACCTAATGTAAGTGCCAGGGTAGATGCCCATACATATAGAGAGGTGCCGTAGAAAGGCGCCAGCATTTTACCGCCGGCCAGCTCTGCTACCATTACGCAGGAGCCTTCTATAAAAGATATGATCAGTAGTTTGTTCTGCGCAAGAGATTTGGCAGTACTATTAGATGTAGTAGCAGTATTTTTCAAGTACAGTATTTTATATAAAAATAAGAACTGCCTTGAAATTATCTCTTTTCTTTTATACTGATAATGAAATGGTTAAATGGTTGACTATATGTTTATGTGCATAGATTAAATGTATAACCATTAACTTTTAAACCTCCTGAGTGTATATGTAAGGTTAAACATGAAATATTGTTTCAGTACATTGGTATAGCTGTCTTCAATGTATGTTTCCGTTACATTTCTTGATATACTTCTGTTTTGGTTCAGGATATCATAAACATATATCTTAGCCTCCAGCGAGCGGTCTTTCAGGAATTTATAGCCAATCGATGCATTCCACAATACAAAATTCTGATTGTAACTATCTGTTAAACCAGCATAAGATGTGTAAGTGATGTTGGTATTCAATACAAGACCTTTATATGGTAGCCAGTTAACTTTCAAAGAAGCATTTTGCGAATAATAAGAGGTATTGGATTGTGTCTGTATCGTATTGTTCACGGTATTATAATTACCGGTATAGTTAATGGTAAAGTCGATCTTCTCGCTAATATTGCTGCTAATAGTTACACCACCGTTTACAGTATAATTATCAGATAGGTTTTTAGCGTAGTTGATCAAACCCGGCGTACGGCTATATGTAAAGCCTGCATTCAGATTCAGGTTGCTTTTTATAAAGCTTATAGGCAGGCCATAGGTAATAAAGGTGCGCGTATTCACATTGCCATCCAGGTTTACAGGCAGGCTTATCTGGCTACCTCTGCCCACCAATACGTTATTTACCATACTATCGCGTGCAGGTATATATGTGGCGTTACCAATATAGTTGTTTATAAGAGAGGCATAAGCAAATGCAAAGAAGGTATGGGCAGTCTTAGGATTGGTGTTACCATACCGTGCTATTAAAGTATGTGTATATGATTGTTGCAGATCCGTATTACCTGTTTTTAATAACAAAGGATTACTTACATCTACCACATTCTGCAACTGGCTGATGGAGGGTGCGTCTGTACTTGTCCGGTACATTAGCCGCAGGTTTTGTGTTCTGCTAAAACGGTAGTTGAACATAGCGCTTGGTAGTACGTTTGTATAGTTTTTAGACAAGGTAAATGCCTGCGGAAATGTCTGGTCTCCGTCTAAAGTTGCGTAAGCTGCATCTACTCCTAGAGAAAAACTGGTCTTCTTGTCGTTGAAACGATAGGCAAGGCCACCACGTTGCTTGGTATAAGTGTTATTATACTTATTACTCAGTAAGGTGTCCGCATCTGTATATGTTCCTGTAGCAGGATTTCTATCATAGGTTTCTTTATCTGATTTATTGCTGGTATAGGAAGGGGAGTAGTTTGCCTGCAGGATGCTCTTCTTGCCAATGGGGTCTGTATAGTTAAGGCTCGGAGCAATGGTATAGCCATTTGATGATAGGTTATACTGCTGATCTAACATGCTGGTGTCTGTAGGTAGCTGGCTATGCGATTGATAGCTGCCATCACCTGTTTTATTATTGAATTGTGTGTTGATGTTTAAGGATATGGTCCTTCCGCGTTTTGCAAACTTATGGCGATACAACAGGTTGTTAGAGAAATTGTAACCATTATTGTTGGCTGTATTATTGGTCTGAGTGTTGCCATATGCTACATCTACCGGCAGGGTGTTATTGCCTGTTAGTGCGCTGGTAAGTGTATTGTTTTGAATACTAACGCGTGGTACTAATATTATCGAGTTGGAAGAATCAATAGTGTATTCCAGTCGCAGGTTCGCACGGTGATTCATATTCTTCTGATCTGTGTTACTCACCTCGTTATATACCAAATTACTGTCTCTTGCAGTGATGTATTGCCTGCGAAGTGTTGTATTATTGACATTATCGGTTGAATTAAAGAAATAGCTACCGCTTACTTTTATCTTCTTTCCCCAGTTATCGCTATAGTTAAGTCCTACAGAGCTTGTGGTAGTAATACCGCCTTGTTGTCCTACAAGGAAGTTACCTATGTCGCTCCCGCCACCCGGCCCACCTCTACCGGCTCTGCCACCGGGGCCACCTCCTCCCATGCGCTGAAACCCACCGCCGCCGCGAGTTTGTCCACTGGAATTGCCTACAACACCCAATAAGTCGTCTGTCGCAAAATTCTGCTGGTTTACGTTATTGAACATGGCAATCAACGATAAACGAGTATCGCCTTTAAAATAGTTGACATTACCACCCGCCAGGTATTTGTTATCAGTCCCATATCCCGCATATATCTTGCCGAATTGACCATTGTTTTTGCCCTGTTTGGTAACGATGTTGATTGTTTTGGTGGATTGTCCGTCGTCAAAACCTGTAAACTGTGCCTGGTCGCTTAGCTTGTCAAACACCTGTATCTTATCTATCACCTCTGCAGGCAGGTTTTTTATAGCTGTTGTAGGGTCATCGCCAAAGAAAGGCTTGCCATCCACCAGTACCTGTTTCACATCTTCCCCATTAGACTTTAATGTGCCATCCTGTGTAGATATCCCCGGCATTTTATTCAGCAAGTCTTCCGTTGTAGCGTCCGGGTTGGTTTTAAAAGCATTGGCATTGAACTGGCTGGTATCTCCCAGTTGTTCGCCCCTTATCTGCTTAGCTTCTACGGTTACATTTTGCAGGGTAGAGGAGGCTGGGCTCATAGCTACTTGTCCCATTGCTACATTCCCGGTTACATCTAAGGTCCTGCTGATGTTTGCATAGCCTATGTAGCTGGCTTTAAAAACATACTTACCAGCTACAGGTACCGTTAGTGTATAATTACCATCTACATCGCTAACGGAGCCTGTCTTGCCGGTGCTGTCGTTTTGCGGTGCAATGGTGACAGTAACGCCGGGTAGGCCGCTTTTATCTTTATTATCAATGAAGGTACCGGATATTGTAAAAGGTTGTGCCTGAATGATTTGAGCACACAATAGCAATACGGGTAGAATAGCCGTTCGTAAATTCATGAGCCTGAAATTGTCTATGCTTAGAGCTATTTGTTTACTAATGGTTTAATCAAAACCGTTTAGTAAAACCATGCCGCTACTTTTCGTGCTCTTTAACTATCTCTGCCAGATGCAGGTCGTATGTTTTGCTGGGCATGCTTGCGTTGGGCATTTCCGTTTCAGACTCTGTAAGTATCAAAGTACCCTTATCCAGGTAGTTATTGGCATCGTATATATTGTACACTATTTGCGCTATGTTTTTAGCGGCTTCCTGCTGCTGTGCTTCACTCATATTATAGAGCTCTTTATCGCCAAGATTTACGGTGATGTCATGGAAGTCTATAACCGCGGCACCGATGTATGCCTGGTTCAGGCTTGGGTAAGCTTTTTTCAATTCAGTTCTCAACTTCTCATTGTTAGCAGCATTTACTTCGTTGCTTGGTTCCTTGCTCATGTATTTGCAACTGCTTACTGTAATGATGCTTGCGATGAAAGCCGCTAGGATAGTGTATTTGCGCATGGTTGTGTATTTCTATAAAGCTATGATTTTCGTTAGGAAGTTTATATCATGAAAAAGAATTTTTGAAAAGTTTTTGGCAGAGTGAAAAACGTGCTTATCTTTGCACTCCCAACAACGAAAAGGGGTAAGTTCTTAAAGCGGTTAACGGAGGGTGAGAGAGTGAAGAGTGTGGTAAGTAAGAGTAGTAGAAATTCATTAGAAAAATAAAGTTTCGAAATAAATTTTGCGAAAAGAAAAAAGGCTCTTATCTTTGCGCTCCCTTAGC
>MKUO01000010.1 GCA_001897855.1 Bacteroidetes bacterium 43-93 | reverse complement strand
TGCCTTTGGTACTATCATCAAGATATAATTGTGTATCCCATTTGTAGTAATAAGTGACATTGGCTGGTGGCGTGCCATGCAGGTCCATCACCACAGAGTTGTTAGGACAAGTTACTGTGTCCGGGAACGGTGTGAAATTAAGACCCGGTAGTATACCTACATGCACGGAGTCGGTATGGTTAGGACAGAAATCAGTACCATGAGAGGTTACCAGGTACGTTGTAGGCAGTATGGTCGTAGATACAGGATTCGCACACAATGTACAGTTCAGCTGTGTAATGGGGCCTCCCCTTACTACAGACCATTCGTAATCTGAACCACCAGTCACATTCAGGAATGCAGTTTCTCCAAAGCAAACTGAAGTATCAGGAGAAACCGAAAGTGGCCCCCAAATATATATTGGGAAACTTTGCGGATAATACAACATAATACCCGGAGGCTTACATGTAGAGTCTTTGGCCGTTACGATGAAGCTGGTACTACCTGTAAACGTAGGGATCCAATGGAAATGACCATGTATAGAGTCTGTTTTGAGGTTGGTATAAGTAACGGTAGCTGTCTGCAGTTTGTATATATGGTTGTCTTCTGCTGTCATGATCGCATCGGAGTCTTTCGCTTTAATATAAAAGTCAAAGTCTAACGGTTGGCCAAGACATCCGTTTACAACACCATTTACCAGTTTACCACCACTAACGCCTGTACTGGGCTGTCTGAAGTCTGGAGCTTTAGTACTACATTGAAGTACCTGCACCTGTACATCCCGCATAATGTAGCCTTTCAGGCGGCCACGGTAGGGGCTTGCAGGATCAACGCAATACTCACTTACTTTAGTTGTAATGGTCCATGCACCTGTTTGGGTTGCAGTAAAAGTCATCTGTCCTGTTCCGCCATCTAGTATAAAGCTATTATTGGTTTGTAAAGGGTTGTTTGTAATATTATACGGAGGGGTACCTCCCAACCATCCAACTGGTGAAGGAGCTCCTCCGCAAGTACCATCCAAAGGGCGTATCATTTCACTATGTAAAGAATCGCCATCCGGGTCTAATGCTCCGTTATTATAGGTGAATGGTTGATTCACGCATACGTACGAAATTGGTTTTACCGAGAAGAAAGGGGAGGAGTTTCCCTCAAATCTCGAATTGTCAAAAGTTGTTTCTACATAAAGATTAGCGCCAAGCACTAGGTTACTGCCGCCGTTTCTGGCGCTAATAGACACAGAAAAGGTCCAGTGATCGCATTTGCCGCCTGCCGTCCATAAATAATAATACCACCATTCACGGTAACCGGGTATAGCAGAGCCTGGGCTATCACATGTGTTCTTGTATTGTGAGCATCCTGCAGATACCGGTTGCCCGTTGTTGTATCCACCTGGTAACGGTCCTGTCCATTTGTTCATAACATAGCTACCGGTGCCTGGTACAGAAGGGCAGTTATTTGTTATGCAAAGCGTTTCCTGATTGTTTTCCGGGATGCCGGTACAGTCACGGTAAAATTTCCAATAGATACGGTAGGTGGAGTCACTGATCCACTCGTAGATGATCTCCCCGCCGGCCGCGTGAGACGCATACACCTTATGATTTACTAATGTAATCCATAAGAACATCATAAGTGCTGATAGTAGTAATGTTCCCTTTTTCATGAAGGTTGAATATTAATGGTAAAAAATAATTTAATCGTTATTGTGTAACTTTTTGTTAATAAAAAGAAAACAACTAATTTTAATAAAATTGTTGTAATAAATAAGACAGTATTTTATAGAGATATGATGGGTGTTTTTTAGTGTTATATTTTTAACTATACGTTAAATCGCTTTACTGGTAAGGATTTCATATCCTTAGTTAGGTTGATGACATAAAAAAACACCTCGCAATCGCGAGGTGTTTTTTTATATGTTGTAATTAGATATTATCGTACTAAAGTCACATTCCCTTTGTAGGTCTCTACCAGTCCGTCCGGTGAATACTCGTATCAGGTAGTTGTAGTCGCCTATCTCCTGTGGTACGCCCTTCCAGTTGCCATCCCAGCCTGCTCCGCTGTCGCCGCCGCCATTGTACACCTCCTGGCCCCAGCGGTTGAATACACGGAACTCTATGATCTTCTGGAACGTGATGTTCGTTACCCTAAACACGTCATTTTTACCATCGCCGTTCGGGCTGAAGGCTGTAGGGATGTTCAGGTTGTCTCTATAGTCTATGCCTACCCTGACCGTATCGTAAGAATAGCAGCCTGTAGCACTGATGCCGGATACTACATACATCGTAGGCTCTGTTGGCGTAGCCAGCGGGTACGATATGTTCGGGTTGTTCAGCGAGCTTACAGGGGTCCAGTTATACATCTTAGCACCGTTTACCAGCAGCTGTACGCTGTGGCCATATTTCACCACCGTAT
>MKUO01000009.1 GCA_001897855.1 Bacteroidetes bacterium 43-93 | reverse complement strand
TGCAACTGTTTCTGATGGACGGGATAACGTGTACCTGGGGGGAGATTTTTCAACAACTATAACTATAGCAGGAAATACTTTATCTAAGATCGGAGGTGAAACAGACTGGTACTTTGCCAAATACGGGCAAGCGAACTGCAATTGCACAAATGTTCCTGAACCTCTATTTTCGATGACAGCAACCGGTAAAAATGCAAATTTTAACTATGCGGGCAGCACTGGCATTACAACCTATCGCTGGGATTTTGGAGATGGCGATACTGCAATTACTGCTAATCCTGCACACAGTTTTAAAGACAGTGGTAGCTATATCGTATGTCTGAAAGTGACCAACAGTTGCGGCGATAATACCTATTGTTCGCAAGTTTATATTTATCCAACCGATGTAGCAAACATTATCAAAGTAGGCGATGTAAGAATATATCCTAACCCAGTAAACGATATACTAACACTTGATCAACTTCAAGCGGGTATGTCTATTATCGTGTCTGACCTTTACGGCAGAATAATTATTAAGCACGTTGTAACAAATAAACAAGAACAGTTCAATACGGCTGACTGGTCGCCCGGCACATACTTTGTTCAGATAACGGATGAAAAGGGCGACCGATATAATCAGAAAGTGGTGAAGGAATAATAGTCGCGGAAAACCATTAAGTAGATTCAATAGACTTTCTGAAATTTCATCACCAGACCTTTCTTAAAAAAGGGACATTTTGAATATTCACACATACACGTAAAGCGTTTCGCAGCGATTGTGTATCAATATCTCAATTTGACAATGATCAAGACATGCGCAGATAGGAATGCTGATCAACCTTAAATTCATTACAATTATTTAATCCTATCTTGACGTTCACAATGTCTCTTTCAATTTTTGCGAAATTTTAGCGAGGTAGGCTGGCCTATGTATCACGGTTTCTCGCATCTTCGGTCGTATGAAGCAAAGAAACAATTCCGTTCACGTACATTGGGACAAACGCTATCCCAAGAAAGGAACCACCCTCTGTCCTATTCAATTGGGGATCAATATAAACGGTTTACAATTTAAGATCGGATTGAAGTTATATGCCACGAGAGAGGACTTTGGCAAAGCGATGAGCGGCAAGAGTGGCAGTAAAGAAGTAAAAGAGTTACGGTCGCAAATCAGCACATACATATCTAAGGCAGAAGCGACATTAGACAAATTGCTTAATCCTACACGAGAATCATTCCAGCGTCTCTTTAAATCTGAAACAGATCTATCGACATCAAACAAAACAGATGTCACCTTCTTATTCCAGGAATACATAAATAACCTTCATTCAGAAGACAGGATAAAGACAGCTCAGAATCTGGAGTATGCATTAAAGTCCTTTAAGCGATATAAGTCGCCGCTATATTTCGAGGACATCAACGAATCCTTCTTGAAAGGCTATAAGGCGTGGATGAGTCACAATGGGAATAGTAGTACAACCGCACAAATATATATGCGTAACCTACGCACGATCTTTAATAAGGCCATTAAGGACGGCTTTATATCCAAACGCTTCTACCCTTTCAATGACTACTCAATTGGCACATCTGTCAAATCTAAGAATGTCCTGTATCCTGAACAGGTACAACAGTTGTTTGCATACCAACCGACAACATTGAGGTCAAGGCGTGCGAAAGACTATTGGATGTTCTGTTACCTGTGCAACGGCATCAACTTCAAAGACCTTGTTTATATGAAGCATAAGAGTATTAAAGGAGATACAATCGCATTTGTAAGGGAGAAGACCAAACTGACAAATACTGTTGCCGACAAACAGATACGCGCGTATTTACATCCCGAACTAAAGCGCATCATTGAAACATGGGGCGTGAAAAGCAATGACCCTGACGATTATATATTCCCTATACTGCATGGTTACAATAGCGTTATAGATAAAGAGAAACGCAGGAAGATGATACAGCGGCAGGTAAACGATAAGCTAAAACTGATCGGCGAGGAACTTGGCCTTTCAACTCCATTGATATTAAACCTTGCGAGGCATTCATTCAGTACAAATCTGAAGCTGAGCGGAACGCCTACATCTTTTATCACTGACGCTTTAGGACATGCAGACGGAAAGATCACTGAACATTACCTCAAAACTATACCTGATCAAAAGATAAAGGAACTATCAAAATCACTATTAAACTTCTAAACTATGATACAGACAATTGAAACAATTGAAGATGTAAAAGTATTCTTCAGGCAATTATTGAATGAAGGTTTAAACTTTCATCCTGATACACCATTTCAAGACTATATCAATGCTGAAACAAGACAACAAACGTATACGGCTGAAGAAGCGGATGTACGAAATAAGCTAATGGACAAATGCTTTGATATTTGCGAAACGCTGGATGCCGACATCTATGAATTATGTATTGAGATTTTCCAGCCATTTTTTTAGATATTTTTTACTCGGCTAACGCTTCATTCATAGACGCATACGAAACTGGCTATTATCCCCTGCCTAATGTTTTGTCAGAGTCAAAATTGCCACGGTAGTATTGACTGTCAATCTTTAACGACATCAACGATTTCGACCTCAACAGTTCTCCATCGTGTATTATCTAAATCTTTTCTAAAAGAATGAGGTGGCTTTACGGTAAAATATGATTTATCATTAATCTTTTTCTTCCCATCTATCCATGTTTCATCCATTGGGATCATCAACAGCCCAAGGAAATAATCTAATTCTTTTGTCCCTTCTCTCAAAATTGAGAAGATGTGTTCGGCAGAGGTATATTCTTTGTTTTTCTCTTCAATTATTGAAAATCTGTCGCTTATTCTGTCCAAAAGCTTGGAAACTGAATTTTCCTCAACATCAAATATTCTTGCGATCTCTGACAGATTAATTGAATGCGCGTTCATGTTGTTGGACAATAACTCATTGGCTTTTGCCTTACCGATCTCATTTTCCTGGAGTTTGTCTAACAGGGAGTTTATTGACGAGGCATGTCCCTTATTGATTTTTTCCAAATACGATTCATCTCCTTTCCTTGTCTGCTTCTCTAATAAAATATCCTTTTTGTCCCAATCAATTTTGCATTCATCGACAAAATGTTCAATGATAGCATATACTTTACCGATAGGTAATTTGACTCCTTCAAAGGCTGTAAATTTTAATAGAGATTCGTCATAGTCACATTTTTTGCATCTCCTTGAAAATGATTGTTTTCCCTTTTTATAATAAACATGTCCGCATTTATAGCAGAAATACTCTTCATCCCACTTATACTCATTCAGAATTTCTAAAACAGCTTCCTCAGTCGGTATTATCATAAAACAACAGTTTTTCAGGGGACTAATCTAAGTAATTCCTCTGTATTGAAGCCCATCTTGTGCAGGATTTAATTGAGACCGATTGAATGGGAACTGGATGTTTATATAAATAAGGGTAAATGTTTAAGTGAGGTATGGCGAAACAGAATGCGGGGGGATTATACTAAGTGGTTACGATGACATCGATTAGACCTTTGTAAATAAATAGTGAATGTTTAAGTAAAATATGGTGGAGCAAATGGGGGGGAGATTATACTAAGTGATTACGATGACATCGATTAGACCTTTGTAAATAAAAAAAATTATAATAGAAAAATTTAAGAGTTATGAGAAGGATAAAAATTGTTCAGAGGTATTTTACCGAAGCTGAAGCGAAGAAAGCAGCGGCGTTTCAAAGGCAGAGTGCTAAGAAACGGAATCTGTTAGTAAGTAAGGTGGAGATTATACCTGCATATAGTTTATTTAAACAGAATGGATGGTTTAAACAGAACCCTTTTAAAAGTATTGGCCTGCCTGGTCCAGAACAGTTTATGGTAATTGTTCATTATAGTATTGAACAAGCATCTGGTAAACAAGCTATTAATATCAAGAAGAGAATAACAAAAGCAGTAAAAGAAAATAATGTTAGAAAGAACTTTTTCATTGTAACGCTTAACAGCTATCAATTGACATGTAAAAACTCGGGAACTGGCTTGACAAAAAGGGCCATTCTATCCTGGAAATATTTGAAGTCTAATTCTCCCAAAGGATGTATAGTTCTCAACTGTTCCCTTAATGCTCGTTTCGTAGCAGCCTAATCTGTGTTATAAAGACAATTTTTAAAATGACAGTAATACTGTCGTGGCGGAGCTATGCAATAATCTTAAGCAGTCATTATTCACAATTAAAAAATATAAAAATGAACACTAACTCGCAAAATTCTGAATCAAATCAATCTTCTAACTCAAAAAAACAACCAGTAATGAAAAACTTAAAAAAAATTGACAACACCGTAGCAAACAATGAAAAAGAGTTCTATTACGAATCCAGGATGGTTAATCCAGCAAAGATCCTGATACATCCGCTATTGGAGATCGCGGGTTATGACGCGCCGGATGATATATTCTGTGAACGTGCTAATCATTTTAAATTCTATGAAAGAAGTGTTGTCACAGAAGACGGGTATGCCATTACGCATCCCACCGACATCCTCGCAGCTCAGCAAGCAGGCCTGCAAGAAATAGAAGTCGTTATAATGAGGAAGGCAATGGTTAACGACATAATCGATTTTATCAGCTTTAAGCATGTATGGAAACACGGTAAGAGCCGAAGGAAGATATATGAAATGGCCACATTCCTTACGGAGTATGTATTAAATAAGGACAAGGAATGGCGTGAGCAGCAAAAGTCTCCTAAAACAAGAGGGATTGTCGCTGATACTATGGGCATATCAGATGGGAAACTCCAGACCATCATGCAGATCGGCAATAATAATCCGGAGCTTCTTGACCGGATAGACAACGAAGAAATAGGAAGTAAAGAGGCACTGGAAATAATCAGGCCGGTTGTGAAGCCAGGTATCGATAAACCTTTTGAAAGCCGTAAGCGTTATGCAAACTTAATAATATCGAATAACCCGGACGTAAGTAATGGTGAAAAGGCTAAGCTTAAGATCCGCTCTATTAAAATGGATATTGAAGAGATAGGCCTATTGGATGTTTTGTTTACACCTCACGCAACATCTATATATCTCAACGGTGAACATTTTAAGGAGGTAACTCATAATGTGGTTTCTGACAAAGGATATGAAGGTAAACGCGAATATTCACAACACCATACGCTTTTGCCTAATGATGACTCTTTTGATATTCAGTTCATTCTGAAAGGTCTTGAAAAATTTATTGATAACGATAACATCCAAACTAAAATTGCAGCTTAATTTATGAAACAGGTAAACTTCAAAATCGAAAGGCAAGGTATTACATCTGATGACCTGTACAACATCGCATCTTTCTTTCATGGCGTTGGTGGTATGTCTAAAGGAGCAGCGCTGGCAAAGTTCAGAACTATATACGCGACCGATTGCTGGGACATTGCTGAGAGAGCTTTCCTGCAGAATAGAAATAGTAATAAAGGTTGCTTTGACAATTTCGATTTCTTCAATCTGGATTTTAAACGAATTAAAGAAAAGGTTGAGGCCCATTTTAAGGGGCAACTGATATTAAATCCAGGTGATATTGATTGCGTGGTATCTGGTAGTCCTTGCCCGGGACAATCAAGTGTTAATCCTTTCCGGAGCAATTTCGATATTAGGAACTCACTTATGGTCAAGCAGATACGCTTGGCTGGCATGCAAGGCCTGTATGCAAAGACCGCATGGTTTGAGCAGGTACCCGGATTCTTCGATGAACCAATGAAAGCTTTAAGAATGGAAGTATTGGCCGCCTTAGAATCACAGACTGATTACACTTACACCATCAAAGTATTGAATGCATTGGATTATGGCTCCTATCAATCCAGGGACAGGGTGACGATCATCATGGTTCGTAAGGATGTCGGTGTACCCAGTTTCCCCGATAGCATTCCTATTGATTTGAATCAAGTTTCTGTAAAAGCCGTATTACCGCATATTCATGCATTTAGATATGGTAAAAACGGTACACCAAAATGTGCGCACAATAATGTAATCAATACAATGACCGCTTCAGGAGATAATCTATTGGTTTTTGACGGTGCGCGGTGGCGTAAGGTCAATATTATAGAACGTCAGCAACTATCCCATTTATATGGATATGACCTGAACGGCCTGAGTGAAAGTGATAGGGTTCGACTTATGGGGAATATGGTACAGATTCCTTTCGCAGCGGCGATAATGCAGCATATTCAAGAAGAGATACTTGATCCATATTATGCAACTGGTTTTTCCCTCGCAGCTTAAGTGCGAGGGCAATTTTGCCCCGCACTTGAATATTTAAAATAAAAAACAACGATGGAACAAGAGGACATAGAATACTTTTTATATCTGCTAATAGATAAGCCGGCTCAAAAGAAAAGAGATGAATTTCATAAGGAAAACGGCTATATATGGGACTTGTCGTATCCGGTAAAGAAAACAACTGATCCGACAATACTGGCAAACCTGAAACAGGCTCTTTCTAATATAGCGCTTGAATATCCGCTCCTTGAATTCAAAGGTTCTGATGTCATCGTTGGTTATCCCGGCGAAGAAAAAGAAAGCTTACTATTCCCGAAATCACTACCGTCTGCTTCCGTTGCAACAGGAAAAACATGGTCATTGAAAAGTGCAAGTATTCCTACGAAGAAGCTTAAAAGCCTGATAAATGACCATCTTCATGAAGCGAGGTCAACGGAAACAGCTGAAGGGATGAAGTTCACGGTACCTATTCCTCTATTGGAGATACTGGAGCACACGACAATTAAATAACTGTTTTATTTGATGCTCCTTCGTTTGTATGAGCCGGCTATGTTTATAGTCGGCTTTACTTTTTAAAGGTAATTAGTTCTTGTGGGGGCACACCTAATTTTTCGGCAAGAAGCATGATGTAACTTATGGTTGGATTTGTTTCTCCACGTTCAATGCGCCCTAATTGGTTGGCATATATATCTGCATCGTTTGCAAACTGCTCTATTGACTTACCCGTTTTAAGACGAAGCTCCCTAACCTTTTCACCAAAGGCCTTAATCGCTTTATCATCTTTGTAATGGGCACTTTTCTTCACCCTTCAAAGGGACATTAAAGCAGCAATACAGACAACCACATATATGTGTTTTATTGCCCAAAATTGCTATCTTGCTCATACAGGTTAGCCGAAAACTGAATAGAGTAGGCATTAAACATTTTTATGAATCAAAAACATATCCTTTATGCTTTAGCCATGCTGACAAGCTCTATATGTTATGGACAGGCAGCACCTGAAATTACGCAGGACAAAATCTTTTACAGTTACGTTAAAAGTTCAGGCACCAACTTGAAATCCGGGCAAACAGTGAAGGTTGATATTTTAAAAGATGATACGTTAGTTAAGCGTTATCTCACTGAAATCAAAGGTATCAACAGCAGCACACTTTCAAATACAGAACTTCGAGCTAAAATCACAGCTTACAAAGACACGATTAAAAATGAGTGTCTGCGATTAGACGACAATGCCATCTATAGTTCAAGGATATACATTTCTGACAACGTCAATTATGATGTGGCCACACATATCTTCTCTGTACGGACAGACCAGGACCTGTCATTAGGATGGAAATCCGATGGGACCTCACCAGACAGGGCAACCAAAGAGAATAGCATCTCTAATAACAGGAACGGGGTAACGTTGAATTTTTTGAATGTAAAAGAAAGTATTGACGGTATCACTTTCCCAATGGAGCTTGAACGTGCTAAGCAAATACAAGCTCATGTAAAGACACAAACATTCGCTGGTATTGCAATGGTAAAAACATACAAGCTTAAGAGACTGCTCTTCTTGTCTCAAAATCATGATTATTTAGGAGCCATACTTTTAAAAGTATCATTCTATTATATAGAGAACAAAAAGGATGCAGATGGCCGTTACACCCTGGGTGAAAAATTTCATGAGATACAATGGCCATCACAAATTGAATCACATTTAAATCTTGATTAACATGAAATCGCTTCTTTTGAACATGCTATTCTTATCGCTTGTTATGCATTCACTAACTGGATGCAGCAGCCATTATAAGGTATATGAAGATACCGATGCTAATTTCTATCCTGTTCCTGAAAATCCTGAAATATTGATATACTATGATGCTGAACGAAAAGGCTATTACAAGGTAATCCACTTCACATCACATTATGAACTATCGCATCCAGGCTACGGAGACATGTTCAACACAAAAATAGAGCCTGGTTATCATCTTGCCGACGGACAAGGCTATAATGGGTATGACTTTGAACATACATTTAAATCTGCCAATGATGCAATTAGCCAGGCATCTAAAAGCGGGAACATCTATTTTTTTAACCTTGGCAGTGAATATCAATTCCACGATGGCTCATTATATAGTACTAACCCATTTCACAAATTGAATAAAAGATAATCATGAAATATTACCTGGTTTACGTTGTCACAATCGCAACATTAATATTAAGCTCTTGTAAACAGACCGCGGAAAAGCTGGACAACTATGACATGTCTGAATTTTGCAAAAAATACTACATATTAAAATCACCATCGAATAAATCGCTGTACGTATTTATTAAGAAGAAATCACTGAAAGAGAGATTTCTTGTTTGGAAGGACTACAACTACAAAGAGTCAGGATTTGGCTACGTGTATGGTTATAAACTTGACTTGTCGGACGCTGTAAAGAATGGTGTATTTAATTCTGCATCGGAAGCTATAGAAAAAGCAGATGAGCATATTCCTACCGACGGTACCATCTTATTCTTATATAATCTGATTCCTTTGGGACATGGACAATGGGTCACAAACGGGGAATTACTTTCAGAACTTTGTTACGAGAGAAAGCCTGCCAATGTAGAATCTACCGTTAAGCCCATTCCTGCTCAAGATGAGAGGCAAAACTTCATTGGTAATAACAAGGATACTGACCTATTAGCTACAGAAAAAACGCAACAGCAGATAATGGCAGATATGACAAGTCCCCAAACTATAGATGCCCCCACCGATAAAATAGACAGCGAATTCCAAGGTTCTTGGAGAACATCGGCAGACGATAACTCTTATATCTCAACTACGTTCTCAATCGGGGAAGAGAAATCCTCATGGAGTCCAGGTAACGCACTTGAACTTGACTTCAAAAACCATGTTTCAGGAGATACCTTAATATTAGTATATGATTACAAAGACGTATCGGGTGCAGGATGGACGAGAGAGATTGAATATCCCGAACCAAATACTATATATGCTAAGTGCTATTTGACAGGAAGCAAAACTATGCACATTGAATATCAGAACAAACGTTGCCTCAACTCGTTTAAAGTGACATATAACGATAGGCAACTAAACGAAGTCTTCGGAAGTACACTCTATAAAAATTAAGGTAGGGGCACCAAACAAACAATCAATAGGGGCTGTAATCGGGAGACCGTAAAGCCGAAAAGCTGTACATATGTACGGCTTTTTCTATGTAGGAGAGTTTTCCCAATCGCTCTTGAAGCATGGTATCCGTATATCTGCTATACTCGCTTAAAAGAATTTGTATGATACATCCAATGCAACAGATAAATGAATGGAAGGCAGCGGCCATCCTTGGCTTCATTCCTGACGATGAAAACCCGTTATTCCTGTTCAACCGTGCGACCAAAGAAATGCTTGTCGAGATATTGAGTGGGGGCATCAATGTTGTTGAACTGGTAAAGTTTGAACTCAGGTCAAGAGGATTGAATGAGGAAGGCAGGTTTGTAGGCTTTAATTAAAACAACATGAACATTCTCAACCCATTTGATAAGGAAGGAAAGAAGGACATGGACTTCATTGATAGAAGTGCAATAGCCATCCTGTTCTTATTCTTTGTCGGCTTGACACTTTATCTATTCGTCAAACTGTTCAGCTTATTCAGAGTTAATAATGACTCCGCCGCGTCTTAATGTCTCAAATATGAGGTCATATGGACCGATATTGCTTGTGACAAGATATATGTTACCTTTCTATAGAAGCAATTAGCTGAGTTGTGCACAAAGGCCATTTAGGAGCTCGCCACCAACACGACATTCAAGTCTTATATAACAGCTACTTTATTGAACTGGACTTGACATTGAAGAAGTATGGCGCCGTTATGCAAGTCTGTGCTCTTATGGTTATAAACCGATACGTTCTGTCATTATAATTATCTGGAGTTGAATAAATAATGTGGCAGAATTGACTCCATCATAAACATTCAACTTATACTGCTGCGAAATGACGTCAAATGCCAAGAAAAAAGAAAGAGCAGCAATTTATTACCTATTTAATACCCAAGGGCATATCTGAACATGTAACCTTAATCGTAGATAATAATACTTTCTATAAAAACAAGATGATCTGGCAGCAGAAGTTCTACCATCTGTTTGAATATATCGCTTTACAGAATATTGATAAGGAATTGGACCCTACTGTCGATTATGTAAATATAAATATGGAAAGGATGGCGAAGACACTTGCTGTAAATAATAGGCAGATGTCAAAAATATTGAAGGATTGCGTAAACGCCGGCCTGCTGAAAAGGGACGGTATTATGAAGCAAGCTGTAAAGGTTATATCAGGCAAGAAAACGATATACACAGAACAAGGAAAATCCTATGGATACCAGTTTGTTACTATTTCTGATTTAACGGAGATAACTATTGCCGATAACCGTTCGATGTATACAAATAGCATACAAAGATTAAAAGTAATGACAAACTCAAGAGAGGACCTCAAAGCATACCAGGAAGTAATTTCTCAAATTTCAATCGATACGGAAGGGTTAGAAGATACGTTTAGACTGATCTTAGAAAATAAAGCACAAAAGACGAAATTGCTCGAAAGTTATAGGAAGTTTATAAGAGAACAGGAGACCAATAACAATCAGAAGAACAATTTTATAATCTGCACTATATTACCATTTGCCGGTATAATCGTACCTGAAAAAGCTATCCATTTCAGCGAAATAAGCGTGTCCCAAAATCCAGTTCAGTGTCAACCCTGCAGGTTTAAAGTAAGGTCATTTCGCAAGAAACGAACCGAAAAGATAACGGTCATGGAATCAGACGAGACAACGATTGCCAGGTGTAGAAAATCTATCTTCTCTATCAACGGTGGTTATATGGTTGCAAACAGACCTGTAGAACATTCTCGTGTATACTGTGATGTGACTAATCTTAAAAGGGAGTTGAGAAAGCATATCAGATTAGCAGGCAAAAAAGTTGCTGCAATTGACATCAGAAATTCACAGCCTCTTATTGCATGCATACTCATCAGAAATTACTGGCTTAATAAACAAGGATCGTTACCAGAAGATGTTGTACGTTACCAGGCAGCTTGCGAAAATGGCAGCTTTTATGATGAGTTTATGAAGGCATTGAACTTGCCTGATGAACTAAGGAGTCAATTTAAAGAGGATTTTTTCGGAAAGGTATTCTTCTCAATGGTGATTGAAAAAGATAATCTATTAAAATCAATGTTCATTGAACAGTATCCCAGCGTATGGGAAATGGCATGTGATGAAAAAGGTGGCCTGTATAGCAGGGACTATGCGGATTTCGCAAATAAGTTACAGAAGGTTGAAGCGACAATAATGTTTGACGGTGTAAATATGACCTTGATTCGAAATGGCATCAAGGCGTTTAATATTTTTGACTCTATTTATGTCACATCACGACAAGATTATCAGACAGCGTTGCAACTAATGAATCAAGCTTTCAGCGAAATTGGCCTACATCCATCGTTTAATATAGAAGACATTGAAATTTTGAATGAAAATTAAATGTCTCTTACCTTATCTGGTGAACCGTTATCTATTATGTTCTTAATTAACCAACCAAACTTATATGGCCTATATGAGTATATGTTGGATACTTTGCTTTCATTTTTCGTTCCGCATCCATCGAGCTATTTGCGGTTACTGTGCATTCGATGGTTTCTACTGCTCCGCTTTTCGTCTTATAGTTTACTGTTGCCTTATAGGTTTTCATAACATTTTTTAAAGTGACACAAATAACGGTAATAGTTCGGACTTAATATTATGAGGAACCAAATTTTATTTCTTCCAGCAGGTCAATGACATTTTCAACATCATTTAAAACATCGTTGAATTCAATATCTAATCCTGCTTGTTGCTGCCTCAGATAGTCAAAGAATATTCTGCGAATATTACGGCTCATTCTGTTCAGATCATTGTCCTCAACGAACTTTTGAATCCTATCAATCGATTCCTCTGTTAGTTTCTGCCTGTTTTGTTCTGCCATCGACTGAAAATAATCGGCTCATTTGGCCTCTGCAATGTCGTTTGCGAAACATTAGCGTATTTCCTATTCCACGTATCGCTGATCTCTTTTAAACTCACGTTTAAAAAAACAATGAACGCGAATGACCAATTGAAAGAATTTACAGGGACGGAGAACTACTACCAATACATGTTCGGAATGTTGATCACCGACGGAGTAAAGGCATTGTGTGAGCAGTTTGAATGTTGGTGGTTCTTAGATATTGTATGTTCCTATCAACCTGTATTGAAACACGAAGATTTTCAGGCATGGTCTCTTGGTGTTAATGAGGATGGTTCGGCAGTAGTTATTGGTACTGATGGAAACGACCGAATATTAAAGACGCAGGAAATTCCATACACAGATTTCAAAGCGAAGGAAGCGACTGTATGGTGTATTATGGGAGTTGTGTTGCTACCGAGTGAATATTAAGTTCATTCTTAGAAACAACATCCTACTCTTTAACGTATACGCCTTAGTCGTGCTTGTCATGTAAATCAAACTATTCTTATTTGATACTAAGATTTGTAATTTAGTATCATGAGAACCATGAAAAATCACTTCTTCAGTGTTTTAATTCTCCTGCTTATTATATTGAGTGGATGTTCAACTATTTCTCAATTTGATCAGCACGCT
>MKUO01000008.1 GCA_001897855.1 Bacteroidetes bacterium 43-93 | reverse complement strand
ATCGCTAAACAAAAAACATGTTATCAGCAGGATTACGCAAAAAATATTTGTTTTTAAACACAGTTCATTGCGAGCATAGCGAGAAATCTCCCCGGTAGTGTTACTGTAGTACAATCATTGGGCACTGCCGCCAGCTTCAGGAGATCCCTCTGTCGCTATCGCTCTTTCGGGAGGACGAGGTGGAAATCTTAAATACTAATATCTAAATCCTAAAAAACTTATTTCGTGAGATTGCTTCGTTCCTCGCAATGACTTTTAAAATTCTAATCTCTAATTTCTAAATCCTAAAACCATTGACCAGATCACCACCAATTCCTAATACCAAATTCCTAATACCCTAATACCCCAATTCCCAAACACTACACCTTCTCTCCTTCGTCTCTTGGGTGCGGGTAATCTTCGTTGAGTTCTTCTTCGAGTTCTTTGCGGTCTTTTTTGTTGCGGGTGAGGATGAAGTAGAATAACGCTACCACCACGATGGCTACCAGTGCAAGTATCTTCCAGTTGATCTCCATAGTTTGTTTTGTTTTGCTGCAAGGTATATATTAATTCAAAAGTAAAAAGTCAAAAGTCAAAAAGTGAAGATTAATTAAAACGGGGGATAATTCAAAAGTAAAAAGTCAAAAGCAAAAAGTGAAGATTAATTAAAACGGGGGGTAATTCAAAAGTAAAAAGTAAAAAGTGTAAACTGTAAATTGCACACTGTTATGAAACAAGCCCTTGCAATCATCGGTTGCCTCTTATTGCTTAATAGCTGCATCAGCATCAATATATCCGGTTTTAATAGCGGGTATAAGAAACTACCACCCGATCAGCAGGCCCGTGTGGTGTTTGTAAAAGATGGAGAACCCATTTGCAACATCCCTAATGATAAACGCATCTATGCCATCCATGCATCGCAACTGCTGCAATGCCTGAGGGATAATGATACATCGGTAGTGTATCGATGGTCACCCGAGTGCCATAGCAAGGTATGTATATCGCTGCCTATGGCGCAGCATTATTGCGATGTGCATCATTACAAGCTATACGTGGTGCAGGAGTATTATGATTTTGCCCGTGCCGATCCACAGAACACCAACCCTACCCCACTATTTGCCACCAATCATAAATACTACAAAACAGATTACTGCAACAAATACGAACGACTGTTTGCCAACGAACTTGCAGGGCATAAGCTGGCTAAGGACGATCGTTTTCACCGCTTCTTTTTCTTCAAGGGCGATAAGCTGGTATTTACAAAGGAGTCGTTGGTTAATACGGTAATGGGGCAATAGGGGGATTGGGTAATAAGTTAATAGGGTGATAGGTTAATATGGTAATAAGGTGATAGGGGAATAGGTTAATATGGTAATAAGGTGATAGGGGAATAGGTTAATAGGTGGTTTGCAGTTTCGCGGTAGATAATTCCCAACTAACAAGTCGACCAATTAATAAGATAACCAATCAACCAAGCCCGACAGGTCAATTGCGGGATTTTAGTTATTTTTCCGCTTTTTTACGCCCAGATGAGTGATCCAAAAAGTATCATTGATATTGTACCCTATCCGCTTTTTCCCACTACAAGCGCGGGTAGAAAATCTATCCTGCATTTCAATAATCACTTATCGGGTTTTGTAAAGGCATACGTTGGCAATATTGGCTATGCACAGCATCCACCGGTAAAGTTCCACCTGGCTCCGCTGTTTAGCGAATCTAAGCTACGATATATCAATATCCTCATCCTCTTCAGGCTCAGGAAGCTGGTAAAACAGTCCGGGGCAGATTTTGTATTAATAGAGCATCCCTATATGGGATGGCTGGGCCTGTTATTGCCTCTGCTGGTAAATGTAAAATGGGGTATACGCTCGCATAATATAGAGTACGAACGTTTCAGGAGTTTTAATAAAAGGTGGTGGCCACTGCTAAAGAAGTACGAATTGTATATCTATAGCAAGGCTGATGCGGTGTTCTTCATCACAGAAGATGATAAACGATATGCAGAAGCCCATTGCAGCATGAAACATAGCTACGTGATGCCTACGGGAATGCTCATCAGCGCGCTGCCCGATGATAAAGCTGCCTGCAAAGATACCCTGCGCAAAACCTATGGCCTGAGCGATGACACCACGATACTGATATATAATGGTGCACTGGATTACAAACCTAATATAGAGGCACTGGATGCCATCCTGCAATACATCAACCCATACCTGCAGCAGCAGCGCTTTAAATACAAAATACTGGTATGCGGCAATGGCCTGCCCGATAGCTATAACAGGCTGGAGGCATATAGAGACCAGAACATTATTTTCTGCGGCTTTGTAGATGATATTACTCTATACTTTAAAGGTGCCGATGTATATCTAAACCCTATGATAGGCGGTGGTGGCATTAAAACCCGCCTGGTAGAATCTATCTCTTACAACACCAATGCAGTATCTACCCAAAACGGGGCTATTGGTTTTATGAATGCTACGGTAGAGGATAAGGTTGCGGTAGTGGAAGACAACAACTGGCCTGCTTTTGCCGAGGCAGTGATAGCCATGAGCAAAAAAAAGACCGCAGATACTACAAAGGAATTTTACGAATATTATTATTGGACTAATATTGTGCAACGTTTCATCAAACAAGTAAATGCTGTAATATCATGAGCAATGTATTAATTACCGGTGGATGTGGGATGGTAGGCTCTCACCTGATAGAATTCTATCATAGCAAAGGCATCAAACCTATAGCTACTTTTCATAACCCTACCATTGATATTACAGAAGTAGCAGACAAATGCGAATACCATCCCTGCGATGTACGTGACAGGGATAGTGTACATGCGCTGATACATAATTACCTGCCCGATGTGATCTATCACCTGGCAGCACAAAGCTATCCTGCCCTATCGTGGGAGATACCTATAGAAACATTTGAGACCAATGCCAATGGCACCATCAATGTGTTTGAGAGCATCAAGAAGATAAGGGAACATGCACCGGGGTATGACCCTGTGGTGATCGTAGCCTGCTCGAGCGCGCAATATGGATCTACCCTTATAAAACACCCTGAACCGGTTACCGAAGAAGCAGAAATGCTGCCGCTGCATCCTTACGGTGTAAGCAAGGTAGCACAAGACCTGCTTGCTTATCAATACCATACTACATTCGGCATTAAGTGCATCCGCGCACGTATATTCAATACCACGGGTGTAAGAAAGGTAAACGATGTGGTATCGGACTTTACCAAACGTGCCGTGCAGCTGGAGAAGGGGCTTACCGATAAATTTATCTGTGGCAACCTCAGCACCAAAAGAGCTATCACCGATGTAAGAGACCTGATCAATGCCCTCTACAAATTATCTTCAGATGGTGTATATGGCGAGGCTTATAATATCAGCGGTAAACACATTTACCAGGTAAAGGATATCATCTCTATTATAGAAGAAGTAACGGGCATTACCATCAATGCAGAAGTAGATGCAGTACTAATGCGCCCGCTGGATGAACCTATTATCTATGGCAATTCTCAGAAGCTGATAGCGGCTACCGGCTGGCAGCAGGAGATACCATTGAAGCAGACCATCACAGATATGATCGGCTACTGGCGTACCAAGCTATAGTTTGGCTGTACCGTTAAATACGTACTGGATGATATTGGCACCCATCTGCAATGCCTGCAGGCGTTTCTCGGGCTTATCGTTATGCACTTCAGGGTCTTCCCATCCATCTCCAAGATCTGTTTCGTAGCTATAGAAGCATACTAAGCGGCCTTTGTATATCAGGCCATAGCCTTTGGGTGGTTTATTATCGTGCTCGTGTATCTTGGGCAAGCCATTAGGGAAGTTATATGCCTGGTGGTATATAGGGTGCGAGAAGGGCAGCTCTACCAATTCCAGCTCGGGGAACACCTGTTTCAATGCGGGGCGCACATAGGGATCCAGCCCGTAGTTATCATCTATATGCAGGAAGCCGCCTGCTTCTAAATATTGCCTCAGGTTCTTTGCCTCTGCATCTGTCAATGCCCATCGTCCGTGCCCTGTCATGTGTACAAAGGGATAGTTAAACAGGTCTGGGCTACCTACCTCTACCTGTGCCTCCTGTGGTACAAAACTGGTGTGCAGGTTTTGATTACAGAATATAGCCAGGTTCTTCAGCGATGTAGGATTGGCATACCAGTCGCCACCACCGCCATATACCAGCAATGCCAGCTTCATCTGTGCCTGTGCCAGCGTAGCAAAGGCTACCAATAATATAGTGAGTGCAGATCTAAGCCATTTCATAATTGATCGTGTTAAAATACGCACATACATTCATCGCAGCAGTTTCTGTGCGCAGCCTTTGTGATGCCATGGCTATCCCTGTGCAGCCATTATCCATACATAGTTTTATCTCTTCCGGGGCAAAATCTCCTTCGGGCCCTATCAGTACCAGGGTATCCTTACCGGGTTGCATAGCTTGGTGCAATGCCTTACGCGGTATGCCGCCTTCGCAGTGTCCTATAAGTTTTTGATGAGTATTAGCATGAGCATCCAGCAATTCCTTTAAGCCCGTAACCGGTGCCAATACAGGCAGGTAATACTGCTGCGATTGCAGCATGGCAGATACCAGTATATTATTCCAGCGTTCGTACTTGCCCCTTTCTTTCTCGGTACGGGCAGTACTTAGCGGTATGATGGAGCTCACACCCAGTTCGGTAGCTTTTTCCAGCAGCCATTCGTTGCGGCTTGCATTTTTGGTAAAGCCTACTGCCAGGTGCAGGGACGCAGCAGGGCGTGGGTGCAACACCGTATGCCGCACCTGTACGCTGCATTTCTTCCTGTTATCTGTTATTATTTGTGTAATGGCCTGATGGCCTTTGCCATCTGCCAGTGCCAGCTCCTCACCGGGTTGCATCCGCAATACCTGTATTACGTGTTTAGAGGTAGCTTCATCCAGCAGCACTTCGCTGCCCTGCCGCAGCGGACCGTCATAGAAAAACAATGGTAATGAGGCCATGCAGCAAGATAACCAAAATGGTGTTAACGCAATACCAATTGTTTATCCTCTATCATACGGCGCAGGTTGATGAGGGCGTAGCGCATACGGCCAAGGGCTGTATTAATACTTACAGAGGTAATGTCTGATATTTCTTTAAAGCTCAGGTCGCCATACATACGCATCACTATCACTTCGCGCTGCTCTTCCGGCAGCTTTTCTATCAGCTGGCGTACGCTTTCATTCACCTGGCGGGTTTCCATCCTTTGGGATGCCCCAGGCTCCATCATACCCAGCAAGGCACCTATATCCTGCCCATCGGGTAGTGTTACCGGTGTTTGCTGCCTTATTTTACGGAAGTGATCCATGCATAGGTTATGAGCTACCCGCATAGCCCAGGGTAAGAACTTGCCCTGCTCAGAGTACCGCCCATCGCGTATGGTGCGTATCATCTTCAGGAAGGCATCCTGGAAGAGGTCTTCTGCCATATACTTGTCTTTCACAAGCATATAAATAGAAGTGTATATCTTATCTTTATAACGATATACAATGGTTTCCAATGCCTTCTCATCGCCTTTTATAAAGGCTTGTATCAGCTCTGAATCAGAACGTAGTTGGGTTGTTTGCATATACTTCTACCTGTTGAACGTATAGATCACGTCATGAAGCGGTAATAATTTTTAGGTAGATGTTTCTGCTATAGACTGTTAAGTTTAAAGATATATTAACGTTTGCCCCTTATTATTAGTATGCAATGTTGCAAAAAAGTTAAAACAAATATCAAGCCAAATATTAATTACAATAATCCGGTGGCCTGATCGTTGCTTCGCTTTATAACCGGGGGTTCAAATATAGACCGAATCTTTTAAAAAAAGGTTGGGAAAACTTTTTCGGGGATTAAAATGCAATTAATTGGGTATCAACACGAAAAAGCCGGGAAAAACTCCCGGCTTATACATATTAAACCAAACCCAACTATTACCCCTTAAAACCGATTTCTTCCATTATGCTTCATTCTATATATAGAACGGTTAGCGTGCATTTGTTCGCGGTTGATGATAGCACGTTCACGAGGGCTCATGTGGCCATCTGCCAAGGCCATCCTTTTATCGCGGCGTATAAAGGTCTGCTGCATCCCCAGGCGATGTGCCTCGCCACGGGTAACGGTACCGTTATGTACGCCATTAGCTATACGCTGATGCTGGTTGTACTGACGATGATTGATACGTGGTTGTGCCTGTGATACCTGGCTTACAGTTAAGGCGCCTATCATCGCTGCAATAAAAACTATCTTTTTCATAACGCTCTTTTTTGTTTTTGTGTTACTATATAGACGGTGGGTGATGCTATTGGTTTAAGCCTGCAGTGTTAAAGAATACACAAAGGGAATTGTATTAAAAAAAGAAAAGCTCCCGTTAGAAAACAGGAGCTGTTACGCAATATGAAATATAACAAAAGAGACGGTAATTAGTCAGGCTTCTTTCCGTTCAGGAAAGTATTGAGCGTTTGTATGCTCGCCTGGTTCTTGTTTTGTTGCTGATCGTTCATGCCTACACTATAACCACTGTAGTAGTTATCTGCAGACGCTACACCTTTATCATCCACATTCATGTTACGGCGCACATAAGCAGGCACATTCTCCATATCATCCGTGCTTTCATTGCCCTTGATGTTAAAGCTCATGTTGCGCAGGCGTTGTGCACGCTCTTCCAATGCGCGTTTCTGTGCTTCGAAACGTTCGCGCTCTTCTATTTCCATAGCAGTGAGTACGCGGTCACCTATCTTCACCGTGTTGGATACTTCCGGTGTTGGTGCAGGCACTTCATTTTTAATGATCAGCTGGATGTTGCTCTCTTCAACAACCGGTTGCTGCGGTGCAGCTGGTTTTTGTTCCTCTTTATTTGTAACGGAAGCCTCGTTGCTTGTTGTTTCAGGAAACATGTTCAGTGTAAAGGTTTCCTTCTTTTCTTCCTGTACAGGGAAGGATGGTTTTGCATCTATCACTATACCACCTATGGTTGCTTTTACCTCCGGCATCTCTACCAGCGTAGGCGACATAGGATCTGCCTGTGCAGTTGGTTCTTCTTTAGCAGGTGTTGCCTCAGCAGCAGGTGTTGTTCCTGTAGCAGCATTCTCTACAGACGCTGTAGTATTATTAGCTCCAAGTGTTACGAATACTTTTTCAGGTTCGTTCTTCCTGGCGGGCATTTCTATATTCAGTTCTTTGTGGTTGAAGCCTGTAGCAATGATGGTAACAGCTATCTTATCGCCCAGGTTAGGGTCATGGCCCATACCGAGTATCACGTCGCAGTTATCACCTGCCTGCTCCTGTACATAAGCCTGTATCGCTTCTGCTTCGTCCATAGTATGTTCAAACTCACCTGCTGCAGAGGTAATGTTCAGCAGTATCCATTTAGCACCGCGGATATCGCTATCGTTCAGCAACGGAGAGTTCAGCGCTTGCTCTACCGCATGGTTAGCACGGTTCTCACCTGCTATAGCAGCACTACCAAGTATAGCTACACCGCCATTCTTCATTACGGTGCAAACGTCTGCAAAGTCAACGTTGATCTGACCGGTTGTAGTGATCACATCTGTGATACATTTAGCGGCAGTAGCCAATACATCATCTGCCTTGGCAAATGCCTGTGTAAATGGCAGGTTACCAAATTGCTGGCGCAGCTTGTCGTTAGATATAATAAGGATAGTATCTACATATTCGCGCATACGGTCTATACCTTCCTGCGCCTGCTTCATACGTTTGCGGCCTTCGTAGGTAAATGGTGTAGTAACGATACCTACTGTAAGGATGCCCAGGTCGCGGCAAATCTTTGCCAATACCGGAGCACCACCTGTACCGGTACCACCACCCATACCTGCAGTGATGAAAGCCATGCGGGTATTCAGCTTCAGTATTTTAGAGATATCTTCAAAGCTCTCTTCACTGGCCTGCTTACCGATCTCTGGGTTAGCACCGGCACCCAGCCCTTGCGTAAGGTGTGGCCCTAGCTGGATCTTGTTTACAATGGGACTAAGTGTAAGCGCTTGCGAATCTGTGTTGCAAACAACAAAGTCTACACCTTCGATGCCCAGGCTGTGCATGTAGTTAACAGCATTGCTGCCACCACCACCTACGCCGATCACTTTAATGATAGATGATTGATTTTTGGGGATTTCAAAATGTATCATACGATTTATATTTCTGGGTTAGCAATTATTATTTATTGGTTAGTAAGTAAGTTTTGTGTGTTGTTTTATATTTCTTCGTCTTCTACTTCTTCAAAGAATTTCATGAACTTTCCTTTCAGTCCGTCGAAAAGCTTTTTAAAATTCTCTGAACGCTTAGCAGTCTTATGGTTGGCAATGGCCTGTTGTTCTTCTGTAGATTCCGTAGCCATAACTTTAGTTTCTGTTTCCTGCTCGTCCATTGCGTCTTCCATTTCCTTCTTAGAGATGTGGATGACGTTTCCGCCTTCACCTACAAAACGCAGGCGTCCGTTCTCAAAGTCGTGGTAACCACGTAGTATCAAACCAATACAGGTTGAGTACATCGGGTTCTTCATGATCTCTGCATGATTGGTACCCGCCAGGTGTTCATTAGGATAACCAATGCGGGCACCTAAACCGGTAACATATTCTGTCAGTTGTATAATATGCTTCAGTTGCGCACCACCACCTGTAAGGATGATGCCACCATACAATCTTTTATCAAGATCTATTTGCTTCAGGTGATATACTACATAGTCAAGTATCTCCTGTGTGCGTGCCTGTATAATGTTTGCCAGGTTCTTTACAGATATCTCCTTAGGAGGCAAGCCACGCAGACCAGGTATAGTAATGTAGGCATTCGCATTAGCCTCATCGGCCAGCGCCATACCAAACTGCACTTTCATTTGCTCTGCCTGTGCACGTAATACGCCCAGTCCGTTGCGTATATCGTTGGTAATATTTACACCTGCATAAGGTATTACTGCTGTATGTTTCAGTATGCCATCATAGAACACAGCCATATCTGTAGTACCACCACCAATATCTACAATAGCCACACCTGCTTCCAGGTCTTCTTCGTTCATTACCGCCGCTGCAGATGCCAGTGGCTGTAACACCAGGTCGCGCGTCATCAGCTCTGCCCTGTCTACACAGCGCTTGATGTTACGAATGGCATTACGGTCGCCCGTGATGATGTGGAAGTTGGCACCGATCTTTACACCGCTCATGCCCACCGGGTCTATTACGTTCGGTGTGCTGTCTACGGTAAATTCCTGCGGTACAATGTCTATGATCTGGTCTCCGGCAGGAATGTACGTCCTGTACTGATCGCGTACCAGCAGGTCTATATCTTCCTTGCTGATCTCTTCGTCTGTATGGGTACGTACCCTGTCGCCACGGGTCTGCAGGCTCTTGATGTGCTGACCGGCAATACCTACGTAAACCTCCTTGATCTCAAGGTCTTTGTTTGACTGCAGGCATTTTTCGATCGCCATTTCGATGGAACGAATACATTGTTCAATGTTCATTACCACGCCATGGCTCACACCTTGTGATTCTGCCTTTCCAAAACCGAGTATCTCCAACTTACCGTACTCGTTTTTGCGCCCGGCTATAGCTACCACCTTGGTAGTACCTATGTCCAGTCCGACAATGATAGGTTGTTCTTTTTTACTCATACTGCGTATATTTAATTGTTATATTCTTTTAATGTCCCTGGTATAGATATTTTGGTTTAGGTTCTTCCTCTTTGTTCGTTTGCTTTGCTGTTGTTCTCTTCTTATCTGTTATATTTTCTTTCTTCTTTGGTGCTTCTTTTTTTATCGGCTTTGCGGCAGGTTTTATTTTGTCTTGCTTTACCGCAGGTTTCTCTGCCTTTTTTACTACTACAGGCATCTGTTTATGCTCTGCGGGTTTTATAGCAGGTTTGGTTACTGCCGGCTTTGATACCACTACAGGTTTTTGCACAACCGGTTTAATAGCTACCGGTTGTGGTGCCGGCGTTACAGGTTTAGGTGTTGTTGCAACGGATACCGGAGTTCCCAGAGGTTTCACAGGCGTTGTTGGGTTCATATCTCCCAGTACATCGGGCTGATCATTACCTATGATGCTTTTCACCCAGTTCATATTGCTCACTGCTTTATCTACGGGCACTTTCCATGCTATAGCGGGTGATGCCACTATCTGTCCTGCATAACGTGCATCCAGTATATCATATTTATCCCAGCCTATACGGTTCAGTACTTTTTTATAGAAGGCAAACAGGTTGCTGAATTTATCATCGAGGTTTGCTGTATCACCAAGAATGATCCTTTGATTACCCAACACAGGCACCAACTCAAATGTGCGATCATCCGTTACCATTACCTGCGATACCTGTGCAGCCCAGAACGTATCTCTTTCTATCTTCCTTACCACGGCAGCTATCTGTGCTTTCATTGAATTGCCCAGGCTATCATCATTCAGAACAGGCACATTGGTTACTACCATAGTGTACTGCGTGTACTTGTCTGACAGCGGCAATGATTTCAAAGTACCATCGAGGTAATAACTATTACCTGACTGATCGAACAGACGAGCGATTGGGATACGCTGTACCACATTTATATGTACCACGTTGTCATTACCCACATATACCTGCGATCCTGCCACCCATGGGTTAGCATTCACCACCTCTTCCATCTTATGCGCATTCAGCTTGCCTATACTTATCTGGTCTACAGATGTATTGCTGCTTGCTGCCAATAATTCTTTTACTTCTTCCTTATCTACAAATCCGTATTTATCATTCTTAATAACGATACTGTAACCACGCAGTTTTTTAACATCCTGCATACGGGCAGCGCTTACCAATGCCGTAACACATGCACCTGTCACCAGCAGTGTAACCAGTGTCTGCAGTATTCTACGGGTTGATATTTTACGCTTTCCTTCCATTATTTATTTTCCAGTATCTCTTTTATAGGGTTCACTAACTTATCTATATCTCCTGCTCCTGCTGTTATGAACAGGCTTAACGGTGCCGCCTTTACATACTCCTGCAAACCTTCTTTTGATAAGATGGTATGTGCAGGGTTGCCCATCCTGTCTGCTATCATCTGCGAACTAACACCTTCCATTGGCAATTCACGCGCAGGGTATATATCCAGCAGTATCACTTCATCTGCCATATCCAGGCTGTGCGCAAAGCCATCTGCCAGGTCGCGTGTACGGCTGTACAGGTGCGGCTGAAACGCTACCACACATTTACGACCAGGGAACAGTGTTTTAGCACTACCTATCAATGCAGCCAGTTCTTCAGGGTGATGCGCATAGTCATCTATATACACCATCTTATCTGTCTTCACTACATATTCAAAACGACGCTTTACACCTTTAAAACCAGCCAGGGCAGCTTTTACTTTCGCAGGATCTATCTTTAATAACTGTGTTACCGTAATAGCTACGATAGCATTCTCTACATTGTGCATACCACCAATCGGTAAGTGTACACCAGTCATGCTCCAGCCTTTGGCTATTATATCAAAAGTGTAGGTGCCGTTGTGTAATACGATATTGGTACCATACACATCAGCAGCATCATTCTGCAGGCTGTACGTGATGATATGCGATGCCTTCAGATCTGCACCACGGTGCAATCCGTGTTTGGCTATCAGTGTGCCGTCATCTTTAATATTGGCAGTGTACTGGATAAATGCACGCTCCATTTCTTCGGCAGTACCATATATATCCAGGTGGTCAGCATCCATAGCAGTAAGTACCGCTATATCAGGAGACAGTTTCAAAAAGCTCCTGTCGTACTCGTCTGCTTCTATTACTGCAGTATCGTTGCTGCTGCTCCAGTAGTTATTATTATAATTCACCGCTATACCACCCAGGAATGCGTTACATCCATAACCTGTTTCGCGCAGCAGGTAAGCTATCATGGTAGAGATCGTGGTCTTACCGTGGGTACCTGCCACCGTTACTGCAAACATGGCTTCTGTGATCCATTGCAGCACATCACTGCGTTTGTACACAGGATAGCTATTATCGCGCAGCCAGTTCAGCTCTTTGTGATCTTTAGGTATAGCAGGTGTATATACTACCAGTTCGGCATCCTTATCTATCAGTGCTACATCATCTGTATAATGTATAGCGATGCCCTCAGCTACCAGTTGTTTGGTAAGATCTGTTTCGGTACGGTCATAACCGCTAACGGTAACACCCTGGCTACGGAAGAAGCGTGCAAGCGCGCTCATACCGATACCACCGATACCTACGAAATAAACCCGTGTCAGACCTTTTATATTCATTTGTTCGCTATCTCTATTACTTTTTCTGCTATTCTTTCATCCGCATCTTTAATAGCCAGGTTCTTCAGGCTGGCCATCATTATATCCTGCATGGCAGTATCATGCAGTAATGTTTTTAATTTCTTTACCAGTTCTCCGGCAGCATCACTATCCTTTACCATCATAGCTGCATTATGCTCTACCAAAGCCATTGCATTGCTGGTTTGATGATCTTCTGCCGCAAAAGGGAAGGGTACAAATATTACCGGCTTACCTATGATGCAGAGTTCTGCTATGGCCAATGCACCTGCACGGGATATCACCATATCCGCAGCAGCATAGGCATAATCCATTTCGCGAATGAATTCGAACACTTTCACTTTTCCTGCAAACGCCTTTGCACGCTCTACAGCGGTTTGGTAATAAGGCTTACCTGTTTGCCAGATCACTTGCACACCTTCTGCCAGTATCTCTTCCAGGTTCTTATCAATAGCCTCATTTACCGATTTGGCACCCAGGCTACCACCCACCACCAATATTGTTTTCTTATCAGTCTCCATACCCAACCATGACTGGCCCTCTGCACGACTGATAGTGGAGTGTGCAATTTTCTCCCTTACAGGATTACCGGTTAGTATCAGTTTATCTTTAGGGAAGAATCTATCCATGTTCTCATAAGCCACACATATAGCCTTAGCCCTTCTGCCCAGTATCTTATTGCTCTTACCTGCATAAGAATTCTGTTCCTGTATCAGCGTTGGTATGCCCGCGCTTTGTGCAGCATTCAGTACCGGGAAGCTTGCATAACCGCCAACCCCAACTACTGCATTCGGTTTAAAATCCTTCAGCACGGCTTTGGCCTGCATATTAGCTTTCCATATCTTGAATGGCAGCGTTAGATTCTTCAGCATATTGCTCCTGTTGAAGCCTGCAATATCTAAGCCTACTATTTTAAAACCTTCCTGTGGCACCTTTTCCATCTCCATTCTGCCGGTAGCGCCAACGAACAACAATTGTGTGCCCGGCCTTAACCGTTGCAAAGCATGGGCAATAGCTACAGCCGGGAAGATATGCCCCCCTGTGCCGCCACCTGCTATTATTACACGCATGTTGTTATCCATATTCCTATGCAGCTGTAGCTGCGAGTTTCTTTTTAGTTTCTGATGTTGTGTTTACTTCTTTTGTTTCTTTTTCCTTTCCTTCCATTTCATCCACATAACGGCTCACACTCAGTATCACACCTATCGCTACACTGGTGAACCATATTGAGGAACCACCCATACTTACTAATGGCAGGGTCAATCCCGTAACCGGCACCAGGTGTACATTCACAGCCATGTTCAGCATTGCCTGGAATACCAGCGTAATACTCAAACCCACAGCAAGGAATGCACCGAAAGCATAAGGGCATCGCCTGAATATGAGGATACTGCGCCACAGGAATAGCAGGTATAGCATTATCAATACACCACCACCTACTAATCCATACTCTTCTATAATGATGGAATAGATAAAATCTGAATAAGGGTGTGGCAGAAAGTTTCTCTGCTGGCTCTTACCCGGGCCGCGACCTGTAATGCCACCATTAGCAATAGCTATCTTAGCCTGCTGCACCTGGTACACATCTTCTTTCTTTTTACCATTCTCACCATCTTTACCGGTAAAATCCTGTATACGCTGCTCCCATGTAGCTGCACGGCCAAAGCCTGTGAGCTTAGATACGGTAAACAATACTATTACCCCGATAATACCTGCAACAGCCAGCAACATAATATGCTTCACCTGTACCCTGCCTATAAAGAACAGGATACAACATGTAAAGCCCAGCATCAATGCTGTAGAAAGGTTAGCCGGGGCGATCAAAGCGCAGGTAATTAATACAGGCACGAGTACCGGCATGAAACCTTTTTTCCAATCCTTGATAACAGATTGCTTTACACTCATCACACGCGCCAGGAACATGAACAATGCCAGCTTGGCAAGATCTGATGTCTGGAATGTGATATTGATAACCGGGAGCCTGATCCAGCGCGAACCTTCATTAAGGGTAGTACCGAAGAACAGGGTATATATTAATAACGGCAAACTTATAAGGTATAGCAGTGTGGCTACGCGGGCAAACTTGGTGTAATTAACCCTATGCACGAGGTAGATGATCACCAGGCCCAGCCCAAGTACCATCAACTGCTTGATAAGATAGTAGCTGGAATTCTTATCCATACGGTATGCCAACGAACCCGTAGAGCTATACACGGCAAGTAAGCTGATGAAGGACAGTACGAGTACTACCCCCCATATTACCTGGTCGCCCTTGGTTTTTGTCAGCAATTGTTTCATAAGAATATCCTTCTCCTACTTATTATAATTCGTGAACTGCATCTTTGAATTGACGGCCGCGATCTTCATAATTTTTAAACAGATCGAAACTTGCACAAGCAGGTGACAGCAATACTGCATCGCCTTTCTCTGCCATTGCATAGGCTGCACGTACTGCATCTTTGGCACTTGCTGTATCGATCAGGTCTTCTATGACACTATCAAAAGCACCGTGTATAGGTTGGTTGTCGATACCCATGCACACTATAGCTTTTACTTTTTCTTTCACCAGGTCCATTATCTCATTATAGTCGTTGCCTTTATCCTGTCCACCCAGTATCAGGATGGTTGGCTGCTTCATGCTTTCCAGTGCAAACCATACAGAGTTTACATTAGTAGCCTTGCTGTCATTGATAAAGTCAACACCACGAACGGTAGCGACAAACTCTAACCTGTGTTCCAGGCCTTCGAATGTGCTGAAACTTTCGCGGATCTTTTCCTTACGAATACCTGCGATACGAGCTGAAATTCCTGCTGCCATGCTGTTGTATTGGTTGTGCCTGCCTTTAATAGTAAGATCATGAATCGACATGTTCAGATCTTCGTTGTCAACGCGAATGTGCATGTTTTCGTCGTTGACAAATCCGCCTTCTCCTGGTTGTTGTTGATCGCTCATCGTGAAAAAAATTGTTTGTGAATTAATGGAATGGTTAGTAAGATGATCCATTATGACCTTGTCGTCATAATTTGTTATAAAGAAGTCCGCATGGGTTTGGTTCTCTACTATGCGGAATTTAGAACGTACATAATTTTCAAACTTATAGTCATATCTATCCAGGTGATCCGGAGTGATATTTAGCAGCACTGCTACATCAGGATGGAAGTAATGAATATCATCGAGCTGGAAGCTGCTGATCTCCATTACATACCACTCACAAGGTTTCTCTGCCACCTGGCGTGCAAAGCTGTAACCGATATTACCAACCATAGCCACATCATAACCTGCATCCTTCAGCAGGTGATAGGTAAGCTTGGTGGTGGTGCTTTTGCCATTGCTGCCGGTAATAGCTATGATCTTGCTATCGCCTTTGTACCTGTAGCCAAATTCAATTTCGCTGCACACTTCTATACCTGCACCACGGATACTCTTCATCACCGGTACCTTTTCGCTGATACCCGGGCTTTTCACCACGCAGTCTGCATTCAGGATACTTTCCATAGTGTGGCCACCTTCTTCGTACACAATACCGGCTTCTGTAAGCGTGGTTTTGTAAGTATCTTTCAGCGTACCTCCGTCGGTAACAAAAACATCCCACCCCTGCTGTTTGCCCAGCAGAGCGGCACCTACGCCGCTTTCGCCGGCGCCCAGTACCACCAATCGTTTTTGTTCCTGTTTACTCACCTATCTCATTTTTAATGTTACAATGCTCAATACCGCCAGTACGATGCCAATGATCCAGAACCTGGTAACTATTTTACTTTCGTGATAACCTAATTTTTGATAATGGTGATGCAATGGCGACATCAGGAAGATGCGGCGGCCTTCACCATATTTCTTTTTTGTACGCTTGAAGTAAGATACCTGTATCATCACCGACAATAGCTCTACGAAGAAGATACCGCAGATGATAGGTATCAGCAGTTCTTTACGAACGATGATAGCAAGGGAAGCAATAATGCCACCCAACGCAAGGCTTCCGGTATCGCCCATGAATACTTGCGCCGGGTATGCATTGTACCACAAGAAACCAATACATGCACCAACAAACGCACCGATGAATATCGATAGCTCCCCAAGATTGGGAATGTGCATGATATTAAGATAGTCTGCAAATACATAGTTGCCGGACACATACGCAAACACACCAAGGCATACGCCTATAATAGCTGACACACCGGTTGCCAATCCGTCCACACCATCCGTAATGTTGGCACCGTTAGATACTGCCGTTATGATGAAAATAACGAAGGCGATATATAATAAAGGTGTCGCCCAGTCTATTGCCCCGGCACCAAACACCTTAGCCACATGCGCAAAACTGAATTCATGCGTTTTTACAAATGGGATGGTAGAGGTGGTAGATTTTACATTGATATAAATGTGTTCGATACCATTCAGGTCTTTACGCATATATGGTGCGCCTACCAGCTTTTCACCCAGGTGCAGGCTTACATGCTGCGCATCAGATATCTCACGCGACAAAACCACATGTTGATTGTAGTACATGGTAAGGCCTACAATAATACCAAGCCCTACCTGCCCCATGATCTTGAACCTGCCGGCAAGCCCTTCTTTATTTTTCTTAAAGACCTTAATATAGTCATCGATAAAGCCAACCAAACCCAACCATACTGTAGATACCAGCATCAGTATGATATATACATTCTCAATACGTGCAAACAATAAGGTTGGTATCAATATCGCAGCGATGATGATAACACCACCCATTGTTGGTGTTCCCCTTTTCAGGTTCTCGCCCTGCAGGCCCAGGTCGCGTACCGTTTCGCCTATCTGCTTACGTTGCAGGTATTTTATCAATCCTTTGCCCATTACAGTAGTAATGACCAGTGAAAGGATGATAGCCATAGCCGCACGGAAGGTGATGTAGTAAAACACACCAGCACCAAACAGTTTGGAATGCTCCCGTAGATATGTAAACAAATAGTACAACATGCGTGCTACAGCTTATTTATTTAATGTTTTAAATGCTTCTATCAATATTTCTTTATCGTCAAAAGGGTATTTCACGCCTTTTATTTCCTGGTAAGTTTCATGGCCCTTGCCTGCTACCAATATTATATCTTCAGGCTGCGCCAGTGCACAGGCTGTTTTGATGGCTTCCCTGCGATCTGCGATGCGCAGCACTTTTCTTTTTTGCGTAGCAGACAGTTCAGATTCCATTTCATTCAATATCACTTCAGGATCTTCGCTGCGTGGGTTATCTGCTGTTAGTATGGCCCTGTCACTATGTTCGCACGCTACTTCTGCCATAATAGGCCTCTTGGCTTTATCCCTGTCACCACCGCAACCTATCACCGTGATCACCTGCTGCTGCTTATCGCGCATCTGGTTGATGGTTGCCAGTACATTGATCAATGCATCTGGTGTATGTGCATAGTCTATTATACCCAGTACTTTATCGTTATGCGAGACAATAGCTTCGAATCTTCCGGGAGCACCCTGCAGGTCACTCAGTATAGAAAGTACTCTCAGTTTGTCCTCGCCCAGCAAAACCGCGATACCATACACAGCCAGCAGGTTGTATGCATTGAAAGTGCCTATCATACGGAAGTGGGCTTCATGATGGTCAATAGTCATCACAAGTCCCGACAGGTTATTTTCCAGCACCTTGCCCTTGAAGTCAGCAGGAGCTTTCAGGCTATAAGTATGTTTTTCCGCCTTTGTGTTTTGCAGCATTACCATACCACGCTTATCGTCGATATTAGTAAGCGCAAATGCACCGGCAGGCAAATCGTCAAAGAACTTTTTCTTTACCCTGATGTATTCATCAAAGGTTTTGTGGTAGTCGAGATGATCGTGTGTAATGTTAGAGAAAGCCGCACCTGCAAACCTGATACCGGCAATACGATGCTGATGCACCGCATGAGAACTTACTTCCATAAACACATATTCACAATCTGCCTCTGCCATTTTGTGCAACAAACGTTGTACGGCAATAGCATTCGGTGTAGTGTGCGTAGATGGCTCTACTGCATCGTTGATGTAATTCTGCACAGTAGATATCAGCCCAACTTTATAACCCAGCTCTTTAAACAGTTTATATAAAAGTGTTACAGTAGTCGTCTTACCATTGGTACCTGTGATACCTACTACTTTCATGGAAGAAGACGGTGCACCATAAAATGCATCTGCCAGCAAGCCAACAACTGATGCACTATCTTTTACCAGCACATAAGCTATCCCTGCTTCTTCATTTGCAGGTAGCACCTCGCATACAATAGCAACAACACCATCTGCAATTGCCTTTTCTATATAGTTATGACCATCTACTACAGTTCCCTTCACTGCTATAAATACAGACCCTTTCACCACTTCACGGGAGTCAATACAAAGTCCTGTTATTTCTACAGAAGTATCGCCCACCACTTGCAATGGTGATATTACGGTCAATATGTCTTTTAACAGCAGCATTAGCTCAGTTGCAGTATTATAGATTGTCCTTTCACTATTTTAGTTCCCGGTGTCACCGATTGTGATACCACTTTTCCCCTTCCTTTAATTGTTACATGCATTCCGCCTTTTTCCAGCAGGTACACAGCATCTTTCAAACCCAGTCCGCTTACATCCGGTACCACACCTGCATATACCTGTGTTGGTTTTACTTCTCCCCGGCGATTAGAATCTGCTACCAGCTTTTTGATCCTGTTGTCAAGATCATCACCGATAGCGTATGGTTTTTGCAGTGCATTGAACAACACTTTATAACTACTTACAGGTGCAGCCTGCGCGGTAACGTTATTTCCGCTTGCCTTAGCAACGCTATCCAGCGGGCCATCCCACCCTTTTGAATCTGCAAATACTTTATCTGCGATCATCCGGAACACAGGTGCAGCGATAGTACCACCATAATAGGCACTTGAATGCGGACTCGTGCGTACCACTACTGCAATGGTATATTTAGGTTTCTCCGCAGGGAAGTATCCAACAAATGAACCCTGGTACACACCATCGGAATATTTAATTCCTTTATCTGCCACCTGTGCAGTACCGGTTTTACCGGCAATATTGTAGAACGGACTCTTGATGTGCTTTGCAGTACCCACATTCACAACCGCTTCCATGCAAGAGCGCAACTGGGCTATTGTTGAAGAATCACCAACTGACTCAATCACCGCTTTAGGCTCATGTTTTATCACTGTTTTGCCATACTCACGTATTTCGCTTACCAGGTATGGACGCATCATCCTGCCACCATTCGCTACTGCATTATACACCATACAGGTATGCAGGGGAGTTATCTGTATCTCGTAACCATAAGCCATCCATGGCAGTGTTGTTGCGCTCCATGATTTGCTTTTAGGATTTTTCACTACAGGACGGCCTTCACCAGCGATATCTATATGCGTACGCTCATTCAAATGCAACGCCACCAGGTGATCTACATACTTCTGCGGATTGCTGTTATAATATTGATATCCCAGCTTTGCCATGGCTACGTTTGATGAATGAGCAAATGCATCCCTGATGGTAAGCATACCCAAACCAAGGTGCGAATCGTGCAGCGTACGGTTGCCGAACTGGGCTACACCACCCTGTGCATTCACCATCTGGTTTACATTGATATACTTGTCATTCAACAATGCCAGCAGTGTCACCAGCTTGAAAGTAGAACCCGGCTCTGTTGGCTGCAGGGCATAATTGAAATCTTCCCAATAACTACCATTCTTCTGACGTCCAAGGTTTACCAACGCACGTATCTTACCTGTTTGCACTTCCATTACAACGCAGGTACCATACAGGCATTGGTATTGCTCCAACACACTTAGCAACGCGTGCTCTGCCACATCCTGAATACCTACATCAAGCGTTGTTACTACATCCCTGCCATTTTGCGGATCTACCTCAGAGCCATCTATAGGCATCCAAACACCACCTGTTTCTTTCTGTTCTATACGGGTACCTTCCGTACCTACCAGTACAGAATCGTAAGTATGCTCTAAACCTACAGTCTGGCTGTTTTCTCTCCACAATCCTATCGTACGATAAGCCAGCATACCATAAGGGTTGATACGCTTGATCTTAGGATCTTCTATAAAACCACCTATCCTCTTTCCTTTATTAAATACCGGCAGGCTGCGTAGTGCCTGGTATTGATAATAAGGTAGATTGCGCTGCAATAACCAGTAGCGCGACTTCTTCCTGTAGCAAGCCAACAGCTCTTTTTTATATTTTTCCTGTGTGCCATTACCCAATATCTCGCTGATACCCTGTGCCAGTGTGTCTACATACTTCTTGAATGTATCCGGCTTGATCACGGAAAAATCTATATGCACATCAAATTGCGGAATAGTAGAACACAGCAGCTGGCCTTGCTCTGTATATATATTGCCACGCTCTGCCGGCAGGGTTACAGAACGGGTATGCATTTCTTTTGCCATCTGGCGCAGCTCCGGACCTTCCTTCACTTGTATTACAGCGGCCTTTATTAATATAGCAGCACCCAGCATACATATGCAGGTAAAGGCGATATACACCCTGAACCGTATGTCCTTCTTTACTTTAGCCACTATTTTTGGGTTGAGCTGATACTATCTTCTTGTATGGTATACGCAGGTAACGACATAGGCTTTAAACCAATTACCATTGACCGCTTGATCACTTCCGTTTCCATCCTCGCGTTCATCAATTGGCTTTTTATATCCATGTATTTCCATCGTAATTCTTTCAGTATCTTATTTTGTTTGTTGATCTCCCTCTGGATCGCAACAGATTGCTGGGTATTGTTTATGTACAACACACAAAGCATTGCTATAAAAGCAAGAAAAGGGATATTGTTGACGATAGCTTTATAAGACACCTTCTCCACCAGGGTCCTCCAGTCATTCCTTACGCGCTGTGCAGGTGTTACATCCTGCTCCTGCACTATATGTGTGTCTGCTGCGCTCATGCTATCTTCTCTGCTATTCTTAATCGCGCACTGCGTGCACGGGGGTTATTTTTTATTTCTGCTTCTGTTGGTTCGACAGGTTTGTTACTTACTGGTTTCATTACCGCTTCCACTGACGATCTGCCAAATACATCCACCTCATCTTCCTGCCAGGTTCCTTTTTTCATAAACTGCTTCACCAACCTGTCCTCCAATGAATGGAAGGTGATCACACTCAACCTGCCACCGGGCTTCAGACTCTGAGCGGCCTGCTCCAGGAAGTCCTTCAAAGCACCCATCTCATCATTCACCTCTATCCTCAGCGCCTGGAACACCTGCGCCAGGTATTTATTAGGCAAGCCTTTCATCACCGGGGCTATCATTGCCTTGAATGTATCAATAGTACTCAGCCCACCCCTACTCCTGTTTGCCGCGATATGTTTTGCCAGCTGTTTCGAGTTTCGCACTTCGCCATATTGCTCAAACATCTTGTGCAGTTGCGCTTCTGAATAGTCCATCAATACATCTGCCGCGGTCATCTCCAGGCGCTTATCCATCCTCATATCCAGCGGCCCATCAAACCGGGTAGAAAATCCACGCTCTGCCGTATCAAACTGAAAAGAACTTACACCTAGATCCGCCAGGATGCCATCTACCTGCGGATAGCCATGCAACCTTAAAAAACGGCGCATGTACCTGAAATTCTCCTGCACCGGGATCAAACGGGCATCATCAGGTTTATTTCTCCATGCGTCTGCATCGTGATCAAACGAAAGCAGCTTGCCATCAGCACCCAGCCTGCTCAGTATCTCCCTGCTATGCCCGCCGCCACCAAAGGTTGCATCCACATACACACCATCCGCTTTCACATCCAACCCATCCACTGCCTCTTTTAAAAGAACCGTAGTATGATAAAAATCCGCTGCGCTCATCCTTACAGGCTTTCAAACGGATTAATAAAACCACCACCCGCCACTTCTGCAGCCAGATCGCTAAAGCCTGCCGCATGCTGGCGTATATACTCGTAATACGTATCTTTATCCCACAACTCAATTTTGTTACCCTGAGCAGATAGTATCATGTCTTTTTTAATGCCTGCATATTCCTGCAAGGGTTTCGGCAACAGTATGCGACCCGCAGTATCCAACTCCACTTTTGTAGCGCCATTCATGAACAGCCTCTTGAATTCCCTCACCTTTGGATTGAAGTCGTTGAGCTTATTCACCTTTTCAGCCAGCTCATTCCAACTTTCCTCGGTATTCATGGTCAGGCAGTTCTCAAACCCCCTGTTTATTACAAAACGGTCAGCCATCCCTTCGGGCAATTGCTTGCGGAGACCCGCAGGCAGCAGAAAGCGGCCTTTGGCATCAATCGCAACTTCATATTCACCGATGAAACTGAGCATTCTAAAAAACGGGAGATTTTTACCTTTTCTCCCACAAAATAACACTTTCTACCACTATTATCCATGAATTAAAGAGATCATATTTTTCCACAGATATATATATACCTGAAAACCTTACCAGGTAAGTGTTTCAGCGCGTTATCCGCACGATGTTGAAAAAGGCATGTTGAAAACCTGTGAAACTATGTGGATATCTTGTGAAATAGCTGTAAAAAGGGGTTTTAACAGAGTTTTACATTGCCCCGATATGAAAGATTGATAGATTCGCTATTTTTGCGCACCTTATGCTTGCCAATTTTAGAAATTCATTCATAATATTAATTGCTTTCACCCTGCTTAGTGCCTGTTCGGGCTACGAAAAAGCTATGAAAAGCAAGGACGTAAATTACAGGCTGGCCAAAGCCAATGAGTTTTACGAAAAGAAACAGTGGCAACATGCCAACTCGCTATATGAAACACTGGCACCGGTGATGAAAAATACCCGGAACTATGAGCCAATGTATTACAGATATGCTTATACCTTCTATAATATGAAGGATTATCTATCTGCATCTTACCACTTTAAAAATTTTGCTGAAAGCTTCCCTAACAGCAAGGATGCCGATGAAGTTGAATTTTTGTATTGCTACTGCCTGTACAAGCTGTCTCCCAAACCATCCCTGGATCCTACAAATACCGAAAGGGCCATGGAAGCGCTACAGAACTATATTAATACCCATCCTGATTCTAAAAGAACTGCGGATGCTAATAAATATATAGATGAATGCAGGGCTAAACTGGAGACCAAAGATGCCAATGCAGCTAAGCTGTATTTTAATATAGGACAGTATAAAGCCGCCAGTGTAGCATTCAAACAGGTGCAGCGAAACTACCCGGAATCTACAAATTCTGATTTTTATCAATATATGATCGTGAAGTCCTTTTATAAGTACGCAGAGGAAAGTATTAAGGACAAACAGGAGGAGCGTTATGCCAATGCGGTGAACGCTTACCAGGAACTAGTTGACGGTTATCCAAATTCTAAGTATCTTCGCGACGCGGAAAAGTATTATACCTTATCCGACAACAACATTAAAAAACTGAGAAATGAGCACAAATAAAAGAGCTATGGCCGCTGTGAACCCGCTTGTGGAAACACGCGATGTAATAGCGATCAAGAACAAAACAGGCAATCTGTACGAATCTATCGTGGTGATGGCCAGGCGTGCAAACCAGATTTCTGTTACTATGAAGGAGGAACTGCACCGCAAACTGGATGAGTTCTCCAGCCATGCAGATACCCTGGAAGAGATCCACGAAAATAAAGAGCAAATAGAAATCTCCCGTATATATGAGCGTATGGCTAACCCTGCATTACAGGCTGCCAACGAATTCTTCGACGATAAGATCTATTACAGGAAGAAATAATTATTTACTGCGTAAGCAGATAGAAAGCCGTTCCTGCAAGGGGTCGGCTTTTTTATATTTATAATCAGTAAGTAGCAATGAGCAAAACGTATAAGCATCTATTCTTTGACCTGGATCATACACTTTGGGATTTTGAAGCTAACTCTAATTATGCCCTGCAACAAGTGTTTGAAGAATATGATCTGCCATCCGTTGGTATCCCTTCTTTTGCAGATTTCGCAGAAGTTTACAATGTGCATAACGAAAAGTTATGGTCACGCTTCAGAAACGGGTATATCAAAAGAGAAGAACTGCGCTGGAAACGTTTTTGGCTCACCCTGCTCGATTTTAAAATAGGAGATACCGCTCTCGCACACGAGCTAAGCGAAGCTTACCTGGAGATACTACCCAATCAAAACCGCTTGACGCCTAATGCCAAGGATGTATTGGAATACTGCAAGGGCAAGTATGAATTGCACTTAATTACAAACGGTTTTGAAGCCACACAATGGCAGAAACTGCATTATTCCGGCATTGCAGGATATTTCAAAGAGGTGATCACATCAGAAAAAAGTATGAGTATGAAGCCGCAGTCCGGCATATTCAACTTTGCATTGAATGCTACGGGTGCTGCAATAGAAGATAGTATCATGATAGGCGACGCTCTGGATATTGATATCCTCGGTGCTTTCTACGCAGGATGGGACCAGGTGTTTTACAACCCCGGTGGCGTGATACATACTCATAAACCTACCTATGAAATCAAAGATCTGAAAGAATTGATCGGGATTTTCTGATCAACGAACATGAATATCGGAAACAATACGTTCGCCGAAATACTCATTAATAGTAGCTTTCAATTGCTCTTTGGCAAGCAGTAATTCCTGCTTTAGCGGCGCAACATCTGTATATATAATAAGGGTACCTCCGTCCAATATCAGGTTACGAGTGTACTTAGATACGGCTTTCCCGGCAATCTGTTCCCATTCATCGCGCAAACGCACTTCGGTAACCTTAGATTTCCATCCCGACTGCTTCATTAACAGGTTTAAAGCTTCTCCTATACTATAGCTGCCCATGTCTTTTTTGATACTGACTGCAAAATACGAATAAAAACAGGTACCTGGATTGTCAACTATATATCATAAAATCTATTGGTAAGTAAACTTATCTGTAAACACCTATCTTTGTCACCTTAGTTCCATAATGATATCTATGAGAAAAATGCTGATTGCTATGGGCCTGCTGAGCGCCATAGCGATAACATCCTGTAAAGACGACTTTAAGGTTGACGCTCCCTATAAAAACATAACTTTCGTGTATGCCATATTCAATATGAATGACACGGCACATTATGTACGCATTCAAAAAGCTTTCCTGGATGAGAATAAGAGCGCTATCACAATGGCACAAAATCCTGATTCCAGCTTTTATCCTACACTCGACGTTACGATGCAGGAGCTGGACAATTCAGGTAACATCAGGGCTACATATCCGCTTAACAAAGTAGACATGAACCTGGAGGGCTTTCAGAAAGATCCGGCAGGCAACCAGGGATTCTTTACATCGCCTAACAATGGTTATAAACTCAAGTTCCCGGTTGGCAAAACTTTCGATCCAGCATACCAATATCGCCTTGTTATCAATAACCCGGTAACAGGTGAAAAAGACTCTTCGGACGTTATAGGTGTGGTAAATGCCAACCCCGAAAAAAATACTGCCAATGGTAATTTCTATGTCCCGGATTTTATGAGAGCGGGCTACACGATCGATTTTTCAAAAACACAGTATAAGCAGTCCTATAACATTATTGGCAGTACACCTAAATACGGACAATGGTTAGAAGGTGTTATCCGTTTTCATGTGATCGAAAAAAATGAAGCTGCCAATACCACTAAGGATATATATGTAGATTATGATTTCGCCACACAGATTACCGAGCAGTTCAAATCTTTCAGCCTTAGTACCTACAACAGCAATTTTTACACCTTCCTGAAAAACGAACTAGGTGCAGCACCGGCAAACACTTTGCGCTATATGGATAGTGCAAGGGTAATGATATACTGCGGCAGCACAGAACTATATAACTATCAGCAGGTGAACGCAGCCCAGAATGGCGGACTGCTGGGAGACCAGATAAAACCCATATACACCAACCTGAAGGGGCCTAATGTATATGGTATGGTGGGTTCTCGCGCTATTGCTATTTATGAAAATGCCTGGGTTAATAACCAAACCATTGATTCTATGAGGGTTAATCCTATTACGGCAGATATGGGCTTCCAGCCGAGATAGTCACTTGCCAAATTATCATAAACAATATATTTATTATGCCTTAATGTTAGCTCATTAAGGCATTCTTATTTCAGTTTGACAGGCTTTCTGACATTATTACCGATTTATTGGTCGTGGCATATCTATTGCCAATAATTCTTTAACAACTGAATTAACAACGTAATTAATTAATAACTATGGGAAAAATTATTGGCATTGACTTAGGTACGACCAACTCTTGCGTAGCCGTTATGGAAGGTAACGAACCAGTGGTGATAGCAAATGACGAAGGCCGTCGTACTACACCATCGGTAGTAGCATTTTTAAAGAACGGAGAGCGCAAAGTAGGTGACCCTGCAAAACGCCAGGCTATTACCAATCCTATGAATACCATCATGTCTATCAAAAGATATATGGGACGCCGTTATGACGAGGTAACCGGCGAAATGACACATAACTCTTACAAAATTGTAAAAGGCGATAACAATACACCACGTGTAGATATAGATGGCCGCATGTACACGCCGCAGGAAGTATCGGCAATGATCCTTCAGAAAATGAAGAAAACTGCTGAAGATTTCCTGGGCCAGGAAGTAAGCGAAGCTGTTATTACAGTACCCGCGTATTTTAACGATGCGCAACGCCAGGCTACTAAAGAAGCCGGCGAGATCGCAGGTTTGAATGTACGCCGCATCATTAACGAACCTACTGCTGCTGCCCTTGCTTATGGTCTTGACAAGCAGCACAAAGACAGCAAGATCGCTGTGTTCGACCTTGGTGGTGGTACTTTCGACGTATCAGTTCTGGAGCTGGGTGACGGTGTATTTGAAGTAAAATCAACTAACGGTGATACACACCTTGGTGGTGATGACTTCGATAAAGTGATCATGGACTGGCTGGCTGACGAATTCAAGAAAGATGAGGCGATAGACCTGCACAAAGATCCGATGGCATGGCAGCGTTTGAAAGAATCTGCTGAAAAAGCTAAGATCGAATTGTCTTCAAGCCAGGAAACTGAGATCAACCTGCCTTATATCACAGCAGTAGATGGTGTACCTAAACACCTGGTACGTAAACTGACACGTGCTAAATTCGAACAACTGGCAGATAGCCTGATAGAACGCACACTGGAACCATGCCGCAAAGCATTGAAAGATGCAGGCAGCCAGCCCGGCGATATTGATGAAGTGATATTAGTAGGTGGTAGTACTCGTATACCTAAAGTACAGGAAGTAGTAGAAAAATTCTTTGGCAAAAAACCAAATAAGAGCGTTAACCCTGATGAAGTAGTAGCAATAGGTGCTGCGATTCAAGGTGGTGTACTGACAGGCGATGTAAAAGATGTACTGTTGCTCGACGTTACTCCGCTTTCCCTGGGTATTGAAACTATGGGTGGTGTAATGACAAGGCTTATAGAATCTAATACAACTATCCCTACTAAAAAGAGCGAAACGTTCTCGACGGCCAGCGATAACCAGCCTAGCGTTGAGATCAACGTACTGCAAGGTGAGCGCCCAATGGCAAAAGACAATAAATCCCTGGGACGCTTCATACTGGATGGCATTCCGCCGGCACCACGCGGTGTTCCCCAGGTAGAGGTTATCTTCGATATTGATGCCAACGGTATCCTGCACGTAACTGCAAAGGATAAAGGAACCGGTAAACAACAAAACATCCGCATAGAAGCAGGTAGCGGCCTTAGCAAAGACGAGATCGAAAAAATGAAGAATGAAGCTAAAGCCAATGAAGAAGCCGATAAGCAAGTACGTGAACGTGTAGAAAAGCTGAATATGGCAGATGGCCTGGTGTTCAACTCAGAAAAACAACTGAAGGACTACGGCGATAAAATACCAGCAAACGAAAAGGCAACTATTGAAGCTGCCGTTGCGAAACTGAAAGAGGCTCACAAAGCTGAAGACCTTGCGGGTATTGACAAAGCAGCTGAAGAACTGAATGCTGCATGGCAAACTGCAAGCCAGCACATCTATAACGCACAGCAGGAAGGTGGTGCTCCGCAAGATGGCGGCCAGCAACATCATAATGCAGGCAGTGATGATGGAAACGTAGCTGATGCTGAGTATGAAGAAGTAAAATAAGACTACACTTTAGTCAAAATAAAAATGGCTGACCTTTGGGTTGGCCATTTTTTATTGAGGCAAAATAAATCTCTGTAAAATCCGTTTAACAGCAGATGAAATTCAAGGCCGCATTGTCATTCATTATACTTTGCAGTATATCCATAAAGAGTTATAGCCAGGTATTAGCAGGATATATTGGTGCAGGCATAGGTGCAGATAATTTCATTAGAAACAGAACTATAACAAAAGATATCACCACCTCTCTGTTATCGTCGAGCGCACAGTTCGTTGCAGGTATACGCTTCAGGCCACACACCAGCTTTGCCGTGATGGCTGATGCATCCCTGGGTATGAGCAAAATTGGCCTGCATACTGCCAATACCAGCTACAGAATACAATACCAGCAAGTAAGGTCTATGCTTACGCTTGGTAGCGGGTTGTACCTGCCGCTGGACGAAGAGCACTATGTTATGCCTTTCATTCAGCTTGGGGCGGCATTTTATGATTTTAATGATCTTGTAGCAAAAGACAACCTCGGCTCTTACAGCATCCGAAACGACTATAACTCCAAACATTGGGTGGTTGTTTGCGGCGCAGGTGTAGAATATAAGCTGCGGCTTATTGTTCCCGCTACGGTTAATTTCAGGTGCTTATACACCCCAACCAATATATTTCCTGATCCTTTTAAATATACAGTGGAAAGCGGCTCCGCTACAAAAGATTACATGCTGCAAGGAAAATTGCTGCAGTTTCTGTTTACGATACAGATACCATTTAATATATACAAGGGTGAGGAAGACTATTATTATAGATAATCTATTGGGGGTACAATATTTTAGCTTCTACCTATAAAACTATAAGTTATGAAAGGGTCAAGAAATGAAAACAATTCGCAAAGTAAACAGGGCCATGTAAATACGCCGAAACCCGAGATACGCGATAACCTGGACAGCCGCAAAGAGAAAGAATCAGGTTACCACGATCACAATAACAAGCAGGGCATTAAAGCTAATACTAAGAGTAAGAATGACCAGGGCAATTAAATACGCCATAAAGAAACAGAGGCCCTAAAAGCCTCTGTTTCTTTATAAACTTACCCATTCTATAACGTTATATAATGCGCCTTCTATAGCTGGTAAGCTTTTATAAAGCTGTTCCGTACTTTCCATAACAAAATATCTATCCTGCAAGATATCAGTACGGTAATCTGTAGCGATCATTGTATTTAGGTCAAATTCGTTCTTTGCTATCGAATTGCTGATGCTATTTATGGTTTCGCCAAGGGAAGAGACTATCCCCGCGCCAAATATTTTAGGTGTCCCTTTTTCTTTAAGAAGTCCAAACTCAATAGTAAACCAATAAATGCGCCCCAGCAGGCTAATGGCCTCAGGCGTATCTATCCATTTTATGGCAAGCTTGCCTATACCTTCCATAAATCCGGCATATGCGTCATCCATTAATAATGGAAGGTGCCCAAACACATCATGAAACATATCAGGCTCTTCGAGGTAATCCAGTTCAGCCATTGTACGCAGCCAGCAGGTAACCGGGAATACCTTTTGTGAAAGAAACGTAAAGAAAGATTTTTGTGGCACCAATTCAGGCGCCACAGTCACTTGCCATCCTGTAGCACAATACAATCGTTCGGAGGTCTTTTTAATATCCGGTATTTCAAGGGCATTGAATCCTATACGCTTTACCGAGTCGAGATATAACCCCGACCCATACTGATGCAGATATTGCATTTGCCTGTTAAACAAGGTATCCCATACCTTAAAATCTTCGGGTGTATATAATTCATACACCTGTTGCAGTGGTTTGTTCCTTTTCATAAATGGAATTTGTGAGAAATAAAAAAGCCCGGTTCCTTTTCGGAACCGGGCCAGTTATAATATGGTTATATACACGTAGCTGCTATTCCGAACAATATCGTTTGGAATAGTAATAGTATACGTTAGACAGTATTTGGGTGCGAGGACTCACTGATGCAATAATAGACATTTTTTGTAAACAAGGTTATTTTTCGCAATACGCACTGAAGTCCATGGAAGGCAACTTTGTTTCGCCCAGTTGGCGAAGCATCGTTATCAATTGCCCGCGATGATAGGTATTATGATTGCACATATGCTGTATCACCTGCCATACAGCTAGTTTATGGGGCCTTTTCTGACGATCGTAAAACTGCATAATATGCGTGAATGCACTATCATCAAATTGTTTCTCAATGAAGTTAACTAGCTCCTCACCGGATTCCTGCCACAGCCTGCAGGCATGGGGATAAGGCATTTCCAAGTCATCCCCTATCCAAACGGGGCTTTCGGCGAGTGATAGCCGCTGTAACCAGATATTTTCAGCACCGAGGCAGTGATATACTGTCCTTTTGATGGAAGAAAAGCTGCTTACAACCTCTCTATCCAGGTGTTCTGTCACCATTCCCAGTGTCAGATCTATGATTTTTTTATTGGCCCATAAATTATATCTGGCATATTGTAATAATATCTCTTTCATTCTATAAGCTTAACTTTGCGAAGCTAAATTAACGATCATTCTAATGAGTGAAGCAAACAATTCAAAGGGATTTGAAACCCTTTGCATCCACGGCGGGCATGTAGCCGAAAGCAACAGGGCACATCTTACGCCCATTTATGCTACCAGCACTTATACTTTCGACACAGCAGAACAGGGCATTGCAGTCTTTAAGAACGAGGAAAAAGGTTATATCTACGGGCGCTTTGGCAATCCAACGATAAATGAGGTCGAGGACAAAATAGCAATGCTGGAAGCCTACGGTTTGAAAAATCAGGATGGCAGCCCACTACAATTAAAGGCGATCTTGCACGCATCAGGCATGGCAGCCATTACAACAATGCTGCTTGGTAATCTGAAAGCAGGAGATAAGATAATCACACATAAATCGCTCTATGGTGGTACCCAGGAGATGATAGATAAAATATTACCCAACCTGGATATTGAAACTGTAATTGTTGATTTCCATGATCTCAGCCTCGTAGCAGAAACCATAAAGGCAAATGCTTCTATACGCATGATGTATATAGAAACACCTGCAAACCCTACGCTGCAATGTGTGGATATAGAGCAACTGGCAGCATTGGGCAAACAACATGGCCTGATAGTATGCGCAGATAACACTTTTGCCACTCCTTACCTGCAGCAGCCGTTTAAATACGATGTTGATTTTGTAATGCACTCTACCACCAAGTTCCTGAACGGACACGGCACCGCAGTAGGTGGGATTGTTATAGGTCGCGACCTGGAGAAAATGAACACTACTATTACCAAAGCACACAGATTGCTCGGTGGCAACAGCAATGCCTTCGAAGCATTTCTTTTAAATAATGGTTTACGCACCTTTAGCCTGCGCATGGAACGCCATTGCACCAATGCTGAAAAGGTCGCCAATTTCCTCGCACAACATCCGGCAATAAAAACAGTCAATTATCTTGGCCTTGCATCCCACCCTGACCATGAAATGTGCAAAAAGCAAATGAAGCATGCCGGTGCTATGCTGAGTTTTGAATTGAAAGGAGGCTTTGAAGCGGGTGTTGCCTTCATGAATAAACTCAAACTCTGCATCAACGCCGTATCTCTTGGTACTTGCGATACCTTGTTATCTCACCCGGCATCTACTACACACGTTGGCGTACCACGAGACAAGCGTATTGAATTTGGTATTACCGATGGACTGATACGTATGAGTGTGGGCATAGAGAATGTAGAAGATATTATAGCTGACCTGGAACAGGCGCTAAGCATGTGATGATTTGATGATGGTACAATTGGTTTGTAAGGTCCTCAGCAAAATTATCTCAACCTCAAAAACGACATAGAAAAATAATTATCAAATTATCACATCATCAAATCATCAAATAAAAATGAATACCGTATATATAATAGACGCCGTTCGTACTCCTGTTGGTAAGTATGGTGGTACGCTGGCTACAGTTCGCCCGGATGATCTGTTAGCTCATGTCATCAAATCGATCGTAGAACGCAACCCGTCTATCGACGTTAATGAGATAGAAGACGTGATTGCAGGTGCTGCAAACCAGGCAGGTGAAGACAATCGCAACGTTGCCCGTATGGCAGCATTGTTAGCAGGCCTACCGGCAACTGTTGCGGGCAATACTGTAAACCGTCTTTGCGCTTCAGGGCTGCAAGCCATTATGGATGCTTCCCGCGCTATTATGTGTGGTGATGGCGATCTGTACATTGCCGGTGGTGTAGAAAGCATGACGCGTGCACCGTTTGTTACAGGTAAATCAGAAACACCTTATGGACGCAATGTGCAGATGTTTGACACAACGATGGGATGGCGTTTCATCAACAAAAAGTTCAATAAGGACAATTATTACCCATACACCATGGGCGAAACTGCGGAGAATGTAGCAGAACGCTACAATATAAGCCGCGAAGCCCAGGATGCATTTGGACTAAAAAGCCAGCAAAAATATTTTGCTGCACAAGCCGCAGGCAAGTTCAATGATGAGATCGTACCGGTAACCATCGATCTCGGTAAAGGCAAAACGACCATCTTCGATACTGACGAACATCCCCGCGAAACTTCTTTAGATAAAATGGCTGCTTTAAAGCCGGCCTTCAAAAAAGACGGTACCGTTACTGCGGGCAATTCTAGTGGAATTAACGATGGTGCAGCTGCCTTGCTGCTGGCTAGTGCTGATGCCGTAAAGAAATACAACCTGAAACCGATAGCTAAGATAAAAAGCATGGCGGTTGCAGGTGTAGACCCTGCCGTGATGGGCATAGGCCCCATACCTGCCTCACAGAAAGCATTGAAACGTGCCGGACTGGAAGCTAAGGACCTGGACCTGGTGGAGCTGAATGAAGCTTTTGCGGCGCAGAGTATCCCCTGTATGCAGGAACTGGGGCTTGACGAAGAAAAAGTAAACGTAAATGGCGGCGCTATCGCTATAGGACATCCATTGGGTTGCAGCGGCGCGCGTATTTCTACTACCTTGCTGCATGAGCTTAAGCGCCGTGGTGGTAAATATGGCCTTGCTACTATGTGTATAGGTGTAGGACAAGGAGCTGCTATAATTTATGAAGCGGTATAAGAGTTGTTTTTGAACTTTGACTTTTAACTTTTGACTTTGAGAAAGATAGACATACACACGCATATAATGCCGGAGAACATTCCCAACTGGTTCGAGAAGTTTGGGTATGGAGAATTTATTCGACTGGAACATCATAAGCCTTGCTGTGCGAAGATGATCAAGGGCGATAAAGTGTTTCGTGAGATAGAAGAGAACTGCTGGGATCCTCATGCCAGGATGAAGGAAATGGATATGACAGAGGTGTCTGTGCAGGTGCTATCAACTATCCCCGTTCTATTCAACTATTTCGCAAAGCCGGAACATGGATACGAAACATCCCGTTTCTTCAACGATCACATTGCTCAGTGCGTTGCGGATAACCCAAATCGTTTTATAGGCCTTGGTACAGTACCTATGCAAGATATCTACCTGTCTATCCGCGAAATGGAAAGGTGTGTAACAGAACTGAAGATGCCCGGACTGGAAATAGGCTCCAATATCAATGGCAAAAACCTGAGTGATCCTTACTTCGATCCTTTCTGGAAAGCTGCTGAAGAATTGGGCTGTTGCCTGTTCATCCACCCATGGGAAATGATGGGCGAAAAAGACATGACCAAATACTGGCTGCCATGGCTGGTAGGCATGCCTGCAGAAACAGCACGCGCCATCAGCTCTATGATATTTGGCGGTGTGTTCGAACGCTTCCCTAACCTCCGTGTATCCTTTGCGCACGGCGGCGGTAGCTTCCCCTTCACTATAGGCCGTATAGAGCATGGCTTCGATGTCCGTCCAGACCTTGTAGCTGTTGATAATAATGTCAATCCCCGTAATTATTTAGGTAAATTCTGGATAGATGCCCTCGTGCACGACCCGAAGGCGCTGAAATATATCGTTGATGTAATGGGCGATACAAAAGTATGTATGGGCAGTGACTACCCCTTCCCTCTGGGCGAGCATCATCCCGGAAAACTGATAGAAAGCATGGACGAGTTTTCTGCAACCGTTACAGAGCAATTGCTGTACAAGAATGCGATGGACTGGATGAACCTGCGGTACGATAAGTTTTAAGATAAAAAATAGCTCCCCGTCATTTGGTTGCAGGATAATGATACGGGGAGCTTCGCTTCAACTTATATGCTGTAGAAACAGCTATACTTAAACGTATGAAAAAGGACTACGCATTGCCTGATGATGCCCTTCTTTTAAGATCTTCTGCACCGCCACTATGCCTGCGAACAGGTGAAACACTTTTGCTGCCGAAACGATAGGCAAATGATAAAGTCACTTGCCGGGTATCTCTTTGCGCCACAAAAGACTCTGTATAATTGTTATATACAGATGTAGCTCTTGGATAGCTCTTCCAGAAAATATCTGTTGCATTTAATTTTATAGTTGCACGCTTATCAAAAAGGTTCTTTTGTACACCTGCATTTAAGTTCCATGTAGGTAACAGGTTCATATAACCATATATCTGCCTCGACTGATAATTAAATCCAAGTTCTGCAGACCAGTCTTTACCAAGCACCAGGCTGTTACTGGTATTTACGTCAACAGTTACCGTTCCTGCATTCAATACAGTATTAGCAATATCACCGTGAAATTCGCTATAGTAGCAGTTAAACTGTGTAACGTTTGTCCACCATTTACAAATTGAAAACTGGTAAGTTCCACTCAGATCAAAGAATACCTGGCTGGTAAGATTTTTATCTGTTTGTACTGTAACTCTTTTCTGGTTCGTGTCATCACTGGGCTGTATTACTTCTGTTATTGGATCAGTAAGATAACTGTATAAAAACGTAGTAACGAAACGTTGCTTATAGGTATGCGATAGCTCAACATTATATATCAACTCCGGTAACAAGAACGGATATCCTGTTCTATAGGTGCTTGGGTCGAGATAATACTTAAATGGATTAAGTTGCTCATAATTGGGCCTGTTGATGCGTCTGCTCAATGTTAAGCCCAGGTCATTGCTGGCATTGATATGACGCTGCACCGCGAAGCTTGGAAACAATTGTGCATAATTGCGATCAAAGGATTGGTTATTTATTTTCTGTTCCCCCATGGCAATCGTTTGCTCCACTCTAATTCCTATTTGGGTACTCCATTTTGGCCAGTCTTTATGCATATTCAGGTAAGCGGCATTGATGTTCTCCTTGTACACAAAATGATTACTCTTACTAGTATCAAATACATTTCCACCTATACTGCGGTCAAAGAACTGCACATCATTATCCTGCGTTACATAACTAAGCTTAACGCCTCCATCCAACTGTAAGCTATTTTTAAGTGGATGTGTGTAGTCTGCTTTGAACGAACGTATGGTAGTTCGTCCTGATAAGTCTCCATGCAAAAGATACTGTGGTAAATAATCCTGTCCGGCTACATCCAGGTACCTGGTTGTGAAATCCTGCAGGCGCGTTGCATTAAAGGCTCCGTAGTCCACATCTACAGACAATTCTTTACCACTGCTATCAAATTTGTGGCGCATGTTCAGGTTTAGTCCATAATTGGTGCTATGATTATCCGAATTATTTAGCGTAGTAAAATAAGATTGTATCTCTTTGTCAGGCCCCAATACTTTTGAAAAATTATCGCCATCTACTTTATACCAATTCACATCAGTATTAGCAGCTATTCCGATAGTTGTCTTAGATGACAGACTATAATCCGCACTCACATTTCCGGAAGCGAGGTTGTATCCAAACACACCATTATTATCCTGGTCATAGGCATTTTGCAATTTATCTCCACTATAAAAGCTCCTGTAAAGTGTAAGGTGATTAAATCCATACCTGTCAGCATAGTTCACGCCACCATTTACAGTCCATTTTTTATTGCGATAATTAATGCTTGTTCCACCACCAAATTTGGGATAGATGCCTTGTGTGTAAAAACAATTGAGCGACCCGTTGAAGCCATAACGCTTATCCTTCTTTGTTTTTATATTGATAATGCCAGCCGTGCCCGCAGCATCATATTTGGCAGATGGATTGGTAATGATCTCTATCTGTTCAACAGAAGAAGACGACATACTTTTTAGCAAGCTGGCAAGATCCGTTCCCTGCATAACAGTCTTTTTGCCATCTATCATTACAAATACACCTTGCTTACCTTTCAGGCTTATATTGTCATTTTGATCTACATGCACACCGGGAGACCGTGCCAACACATCCATCACTGATGACCCGGCATTAACAATGCTATTCTCCACATTCACCACAAGTTTGTCGGCTTTAATTTCTATAAGTGGCTTCTGCGCTCTTACCGATACTTCTTTCAAAGCATTGGATTTATCTTTCAGACTAATGGTCTTTACTTGTACTTCGTTATTACTTAAGGTTATCGCTTCAGACCTGTACTCTTCATATATCGCTGAGGTCACTTTGACTACATAATTTCCATTAGGTAACTCTTCTATCGCAAACTTGCCGCTATCATTAGTGATGTCAGCTTTAATGAGCTTATCATCCCCCGCGTTAATTATCAGTACGTTTACTCCGGTCAATGGTTCGTTTTGCCCATCCGTTACTTTACCTGATATTTTACCATCACGTGCATATAAATGGGCACAGGCTACAAAGAGCAAAATCATTGATAAAAATACGGGGCGGATCATTAGGTTGAATTTATACATCAAATGTATTTGCCGCCGTAACATGCACCTACCCCCACAACGGGGGAAATGTGTGTTTTACCCCTCACCCGCAATGGGGGATTTATTTCTTAACGGCAAGCCAGGCAGCCCATAATGATCCATTGAATTGAAAAAATGTAACTTCACATTGATGTCGGGATTTCGTTTCTATCGCCTGTTATTATTATTGTTAGCTGTTTGCACTTTTCATGCAAGCAATGCGCAACGTTACCCTTTCTACAATCTGAACGTAGAGAATGGTTTGATACAATCGCAGGCTAAAAGCATCGTGCAGGACAGGTTTGGCCATCTTTGGATCGGCACAATAGGAGGCCTCTCACGTTATGATGGCAAGACCTTCGTCAATTATACAGTAAGAGACGGCATGACAGATAACACCGTTGATGCGCTTGCGGTTGACGATAATGGAAACATATGGATAGGAACCCCCAAAGGCATCACACAATATGACGGCCGCTCCTTCAGGCATTTCGTTTTTCAATCCCCTGAGAATCCTAACGCAAATGCAGTAAGCAGTATTAAAAGTGATGCGGGCAAAATTTGGTGCATTGCCGGCAACCGCCTCTACACTATTGCAAACGGTAAAAGCAATGCATTTAAGATACCGGGCAGCACTGATTCTGTTACCACTTTGTTGCCCGAAAAAGATGGCTTGTGGATAGCCAATACCCGTAGTACTATCTATCATTACACCGGCAAGAAATGGGACAGCCTTACATTTAATGAACCTCAGCTAAAAGGCACACCTTATATATCTGCAATATTCAGAGATAGCAGGCAAAGGATATGGCTGGCAACCAGCCGTGGATTGTATAATATTGACAGCAACCGCATACACGTAGCACATGTGAGGGATATGCCATTATACGGCCTGCCACCTATTCTATCTATTGCAGAAGATAAGAACAAAAATATTTGGTTAGGTACTGTTAGTGGCGCATTTCGTCTAAAAGATAGCTCCCTGGCGTATTGCAACAAAAAAAATGGCCTTACAGATAATGCCATAAATCAATTGCTAACAGATGCAGAAGGCAATATATGGATGGCAACGGACGGGCTTGGCATCTACCGTTTTTCTGGTGCACAATTTTCTGTAGTGGATGAATCTACAGGCTTGCCGAGTGCGCAGGTCATGAGCATTGCCGCGCAAGGTAATCGCCTGTTTTTAGGTACTTATGATGCGGGCCTTTATCTTTTCGAAAACGGGACCGTCAGCAAGGTGGCAATACCCTTACCCGGCTCTCCTGCCATCACGGCCATCAATACTAATGGAGGGGATGTGTGGATAGGTACGCGCGGGGCAGGATTATGGCGTTACAGAGGTACTAGCTTCAGGCAATATGCAGAACCTGCAATGCCATCAAATCTTGTAAGTTGTTTATACACGGATGCGGAAAGGAGAATGTGGGTAGGCTTCTGGCGCGGTGCTGGCTATTTTCAGCGAGACACTTTCCATAGGGTTTCTGTACCACCTGCCACTGTAGAATGTATCATTAGCATTGGCCGCGATAGTGTATTGATTGGGATGTCGGGGAGTAACGGGCTAAGGATGTATAATGACGGAACTGTAACACCTTTTATTACAAATGCAGCCCCGGATAGTGCATCTCCCCAATGCTTTACAAAACGTGGCGATGAACTGTGGATAGGCACCAGTGACAATGGCCTGATCTGCTATAATCTAAGCACCAAAACAAGCTTTGTACTCAACAAGGGAAATGGCCTGCAGTCCGACTTTATCTACAATATTACCACAGACAAGGATGGCCATATATGGGCCGGCACAGGTTATGGTATCCATCGTATATCTATAGTTGGGGGCAAACCTGTTATTCAGTTTTACGGAAGAGGCCAGGGCATCAAAGGCATGGAAAGCAACCACAATGCTGTTTATAACATGCCCGATGGCAGCATTTGGTTTGGCACTACAAATGGCGCGGTGCATTACAATCCGCAATCGCAGATGGTATTTGCAGAACCTATCAGTGTAGTAATGCAGTCTGTAAAAGTATTTGGTGAAAACATCTCTGATACTACTTATTTTGATAGCACAGATGCATGGAATAAGGTGCCCGAACGCCTTCATTTACCTTATAAGAAAAATAATCTCACTTTCACTTTCCAGGGCATTTGCCTTTCGGGGGCGGAGCAGCTCCGCTATCGCTACAGGATCGATGGACTGGAAAACCAATGGTCCGATTGGTCCAATGTAAATACTGTCACTTACTCTGCCCTGCCACCCGGCAAGTATACATTGCTGGTAGAGTGTACCAGCGGTGATAGTACCGGCATTAAAGAACTGAAATATCCTTTTGAGATAGTTACACCTTTTCAGAAAACCGGGTGGTTCCGCCTTGCGGTTCTTGGTGCTTGCATTTTATTAGGGGTAACCATACAATACATCGTAAATAAACGAAAACAAAACAGGCAAGCGCTACTGGATAGATTACGCCGCGAAGAACAAAACAAGGTAAGAGAACGTACAGCTGAAGATTTTCATGATGAGGTTGGCAATAAGCTCACACGTATCAATGTCTTGACCAATGTGCTGAAAAATAAAATCGGTCCTATGTCGCCTGATGCCAAACGCATTATTGACCAGATACAAGACAATACGGGACAGCTATATAGTGGTACCAAAGATATCCTCTGGTCGCTAAAGCCAACGAATGACAGCCTGTACGAGATACTGCACCGGATACGCGACTTTGGAGGTGAGCTTTTCCAGGATACAGAAATAGATTTCATATTCACCGGTACAGATGAAAGATGGAAAAATTACAGGCTGCCTATGGATATCAGCCGTAATCTTATCATGATCTTCAAAGAAGCATTGAATAATTGCCTGAAATATTCAGGCGCTACCCGTGTTGAATTGATCGCGGAACTACGGCCATTGGATGTATTACACATGGAACTAAAAGACAATGGTAAAGGCTTTGATATAGATACCGTAAAAAGAGGGCATGGAATAGATAATATGAATGTTCGTGCGCGCAGGCTGGCAGGTAAGCTATATATAGATCCGATGCCGGGAAAGGGCACTTACATCAGTCTCACCTTCAGGCTGCCGGAAAGTAATAAAAGCCATAGAATTGTTAATAATTCAAATTAACTTCTATTGGGGGATACAGATTTGCTTACATATTTAGAACTTTATATAAACGCCCCAACTTATGACACGCAACCTCGACATCCGGGTTTGTATTATTGAAGATGATGCCACCATTCGTGATGGGTACGTCTACCTGATTGATAATACAGAAGGTTTTCATGTTGTAAGCAGCTACCCATCTTTTGAGGATGCTGCAAAAAAACTGGCGGCAGACGATCCGGATGTAATATTGCTGGATGTAGAATTACCCGGCATATCCGGGATCGACGCCATCCCCAAAATAAAAAAACTGGTACCTGAATCTTATATACTGATCTTAACGGTATATGAACAGGACCTGCTTATATTCAGAGCTTTGGGTAATGGTGCTTCCGGCTATCTTACCAAAAATACGCCGCCCGAAAAGATTATCAGCGCTATTAAAGAAGTGATGGAAGGCGGTGGCCCGATGAGCGCCAACATTGCGCGGATGGTCATATCATCCTTTCAACGCAATGAAGCTTCACCCCTTACACGCAGAGAAACTGAGATACTGGAACAGATAGCTACCGGCAAAAGCCGCAAACGTATTGCCCAGGAATTATTCATTGATTTAGAAACCGTAAAGTCTCACATCAAGAATATATACCACAAACTGAATGTACATTCCAAGGCCGATGCTATCAAAACAGCTAAGGATAACAAATTTATTTAACTAAGAACCAAATAGCCTTTTCTTTCGTAGATACACATTCATGGTCTGCGGAATGATCATAGACAAACGATTGCAAGCGCCCTTTGGGGCGCTTTTATTATAGTAAGCGTACATAGCCATATCAACGATTAGCATAGGAAACATGGCAGGCAATGTTATTTTTGTCCTACAAATCCAAGAATTGCAATCTGCTACAACTGAAAAGCCGGAACTGGAACGTGGCCTGTCTTTAGTACAGGCAACAGCTATTAATATGATAGACATGGTAGGCATCGGGCCATTTGTAACCCTGCCACTGATTGTTGCTGCCATGCAGGGTTCCTTAAGTATGCTTGCATGGATATTGGGCGCACTCCTTGCATATATGGATGGATTTGTATGGGCAGAGATGGGCGCTAAATGGCCGGAAGCCGGAGGTAGCTATGTATTTCTGCAAAAGCTGTTTGGTGGCAAATTGGGGCGGTTAATGGCCTTCCTGTTCATTTGGCAAACTACCATCCAGGCACCGCTTGTTGTTGCCAGTGGCGCTATTGGCTTTTCTCAATACCTGCATTATCTCGTTCCGCTTACTGATGTACAAAAGAAAATGGTGAGCGGTGCGCTGGTATTACTGCTTACGGTTTTACTTTATCGCAACATCAGGAACATTGGCAAACTCTCCGTTATCTTTGGCATCATAACAGGTGGCACAATACTATGGCTCATACTATCTGGTTTTGGGCACTACTCTGCTACTATCCTGCCTGATGGTGGAACAGGCAACTGGGCAAGCATTCCGTTTTTCATAGCATTGGGCCAGTCATCGCAAAAGGCTGTATATTCTTATCTTGGCTATTATAATGTTTGCCATTTGGGCGGGGAGATAAAGAATCCTTCTAAAAATATTCCACGAGCTATCTTCATTTCCATAACAGGGATTGCGATCTTATACCTTGGTATGCAGTTCACCGTATTGCATGTGTTGCCATGGGATAAAGTAGCAGCGTCTGATTTTATTGTAAGCCTCTATTTCGAGCATATTTATAATCATACTGTAGCTCAAATAGCTACTGTGCTTGTATTGTGCATCGCCATAGCCTCACTATTTTCTGTGATATTAGGCTATTCAAGAGTGCCCTATTCAGCAGCAAAGAATGGCGATTTTTTCCCCGCCTTTGCCAGGTTGCATCCCAAACATCATTTTCCACATGTGTCTCTTCTCGCATTATGCGGGCTCGCATTTGTATTCAGCCTTCTATTTAAAATGAAGGATGTCATCACCGCCATCGTCGTTATGCGTATTCTGATACAATTCATATCCCAGGCAATTGGCGTTATTGGCTGGCGTATCCGTCGGCGTGCAGAAGACAGGCCTTTTAAAATGCCGCTATTTCCTATACCGGCGATCATCTCCATCATTATCTGGCTTTTTATATTCCTGAGCAGCGAATTGAGGTTTATTGGCTTTGCTTTGGGTATTATAGCCACAGGAATAGTCTTATATTTCGTTAAAGAACAATTAGTTAAAAGACCTGTATAATTTTTTGTTTGTAGTATTTTTTAATGTTTTTACTTTTGTAACTGAGAGCGAAGTGAGGATAATACCTCATAGTTACATTAGAGGATAATTTTTCCCGGGCACTTTCTGTTTTTAAAGTGTTTCTGCTTTTTTATACTCCGATGTAGTTTTTTTGTTTAACATTTTAGTATTTATCGCACTAAGATTATATATTAGGTTTTAATTAAAAAATATGTTGCTTCGCTATATATTGTTGGTCATAGCCGGTTTGCTGTCCATAGCCTTGTACAGGATGCTGAGCCGCGGTGGTAAGACCTATTCTTACAATCGCACACAAGTGCTCACTTTTCTTACAGATGGCTCTGAACAAATGATCCATGAAGAAACAAATGGCAGCATTATCATCACCAGCAAAACAGTGCTGATTGATGGATTGGAATATATCTTCAAACCATCAGACAATGAACCGGTTCAGGCATTACTCGATTTTGACGATAACGGTTTAAGGAGTGTACGCGTTTTACTGCAGGATGGCGAAAAGCAATATTTCATCAATCGCAATCCGGCTATGCGTGCCGCATAAGCTATACTACATTCTTCCTGCTTCTTCCGTATTATGCTCATGCTGGCGGCTTTCAAATTTCTTTCCAAAGTTGTAAGTAAAACCTAGGCTGAAATTCTGTGTTGCATATCCCATCACCGAATGGCTATGTATCCCTTGCCAGTCTTTAGTTAAGGTATATCTGTACATGTCAAACGGATCTTCGGCAGATAACTTAATGGTAGCGGAATCCTTCAATATCTTTTTAGCTATACCACAACCAATGTAGATGCTGCTACCGTTGCGCTCCGTTAGATTCTGTAATCCGCCTGTAGCAACATATACAGTAGTATCGATTGTCCAGCCATTGAATGTAAACTGATTCTGCATTCCTGCATCTGCACCTACAGAATTTGCAAGCCTGGCATTGCCTTTATGTATAGTGTACTGGTTTACGTACAAGTCTATCGATGAAGACATCATCCACCATGCAAATAGCTGTTTGTTAAAATTGGTAGATAGCTGCAGTACATAGCGGTCTGCATAATTCTCCTCCGTACCATATACTGCTTTAGTAACTGCATTATATACATTCACCGGGTTCACCGTGTTACTGATCTTCCGGAAGCCCGCTGATGAATACAGCATGTTATTATAGTTATGACTGAATTCGATATAATTTCTAAAAGCAGGCAACAAGTTAGGGTTGCCACCGGAATAACTGTATTGAGATATAAAAGTGATAAACGGATCTAACTCCCGGTAAGACGGACGAATAATACGCCTGCCATAATTGAGTTGGAATTCATTTTTATCATCAGCCTTATAACTTATATACCCCGTCGGAAACACATTTGTTGTACTTCTTTCGAAGGACTGATTCTGTACATATTGATGACCGCTAATATTTGCATTTTCTACCCTAAAACCCACCTGTGCCTGCACTTTCTCACTGAATTTTTTATTAAGATTAGCATACGCGGCATTTATATTTTCTTTGTACACAAAATGGCTGCTGTGTACGGTGTCAAATACCGGTATCCCTGTTTGCAGATCATAGAATTGATTATCATCATCGGTTGTAGTGAAGCTGGTTTTCAGGCCTGCTTCCATTTGTACTTTCTTACTTAATGTTCCTGTGTAATCTGCATTTGCTACAAAAGATTCTATATGCGATGGCTGTTCACTCCGCAATAGTACATCGCCGGGGATAGGGACAAACTGCTGATCGTAATTCTGAGCAGTAACATCCTGCGAATTGTTGGAAGTATGCTTTACATAATCCGCATTAATATCGATCTGCTGATCTTTAGCTGGTATGTATTTAGCAAAACCATTAGCAGCAATATTCTTACGTAGAAACCCACGTTTATTCGTTGTATTATTATAGCTTACTACATTATTTATCTTATCTGTGATAACAGAGCGGGTAACATCATTTTCATGATTAGGATGATAAACACCATCAGCGCTAACACCCACAGTTAGTTTATCATTGACGGTATAATCACTGCCCAGCTTCATACTGTAATCTTCAAAAGTTTCTTTCATAAAACTCACCTGGTCATAATGCGTCGTTAACATTCCTGTTGATGGATTTGTATAATCACGCTTTGTGTCCTGGTTCATGAAACCCGTAGCGTGCAGGTATCCTAAACCTGTATACAGGTTAACTTTGTCTGTTCGATAATTTAGATTGAAGTTATTATGTGTACTGGGATATTTTCCCTGCCCGTACGATGATGTAAGACTACCATTAAGGCCTCTTTTCTTCATCTTCTTAAGCTTGATGTTAATGATACCACCGGCACCCTCAGCATCATATTTAGATGAAGGTTGAGAGATTAATTCCAATTGGGCCACTTGCTCCGCAGGCAGGCTTTTCAGATAATCAGCCAGTTGGTCCGCGCTCAGATGCGTTTGCTTATCATCCACAAGTATCAAGACGCCATTGCCCTTCAATGATACGTTCCCATTACCATCTACAACAACTCCCGGAGATTTTCTCAGCAGCTCCAGTACATTACTCCCCGCTGATGTAGCTGCCTGGTCAACATTGACAGTAGTCTTTCCTAATCCTGTTTCTATATATGGCTTTTTATCACTTACAGTTACTTCCTGCAAACGGTTATCTTTTGCAATTGCGACAACCAGTGCGGACATGTTACTATTTACATCTATTTGCTGCTTCGTCTTCACATAACCTGCAGCCTGAATGGCAACTATGTATTTCCCTTGTTCTACATCCTTAAAATTGAACTTACCGTCATCGCCTGTTGTTTCAGCTTGTACAAAGGAAGAATCTGCTGCATGGAGTAATGCTATTGCTGCGATTGGCACAACCACACCGGCATCATCTTTAGCAACACCTGAGACATTAAATTTTTGCGCTTCAGCAATTAAAGAAAAGCAGCATAGTGCTACAAACAGGTAAATGGATCTCTGCATAAAAGGTTGTTTATGGGGCTTAATCTATTACACTATCCTGCATCACGTCAATAAAAATAAATGCTGTGGTTATGCAACACATCAACCATATATAAGATTTACACAATATTAACTTTTAAAAGAAAAGCCGGAGTTATTAGCTCCGGCTTCGTTTTATAGTTAGCTCAATATATTAATTGCTCAGACTTCTGAAGTCTACAGGCACCAGTTTACTTACTCCCGGCTCCTGCATGGTTACACCATATATTACGTCCACAGCAGCCATTGTCTGCTTGTTGTGCGTTACGATAATGAACTGCGAGTTATCGCTGAACTTACGGATCATCTGGGTAAACTTACCTACGTTCGCATCATCCAGCGGTGCGTCCACCTCATCAAGGATACAGAACGGCGCCGGTTTGATCAGGTATATTGCAAACAGGAATGCAGTTGATGTCAATGTCTTTTCACCACCCGATAACTGCGTAAGCGTACTTGGTTTTTTACCTTTCGGCTGTGCGTATATTTCTATATTACTATCGGCAATATTATCAGGATCTGTAAGGCGCAGATCGCAACTATCTTCTGCGGTGAAGAGTGCCTTAAACACTTCAATAAAGTTCTCACGAACCTTATCAAACGTTTCGCGGAATTTTGTGTTGGCAGTTAGTTCTACTTCTTCAATTGTTGCCAGCAATGATTCTTTCGCATTCACCAGGTCAGTCTTTTGCTCTACGATGAAGTCATGTCTTGCTTTCATTTCCGTGAACGCTTCGATCGCCGTAGGATTGATCTCGCCCATATTCTCCAGGCGTTTTTTCATCCTTTCCGCTTCGGCAGTTAATTCATCTACAGTAAGTTCGCCGGTGCGTGCTTCGTCCAGTATTTCATCCAGGTTCACCTTAAATTCTACGCTCAGGCGCTCTTTCATACCGGCAAGTTTCAACTTCATATCATTGAGCTGATCCTTAATGCTATTTAGCAATGTTTCGGCATGTTCTTTCTCGCGACGCTTTTGGTTCAGCTGACCTTCCTGTGCAGATATGGCATTACGCATTTCATAGTAAAGCCTGTCTTTTTCATTTAGCGTTTTCTCTTCAGCTTCTTTGCGCGACAGCAATTCATATAATTCATTGTCACCAGCATGCAATTGAGTTTCTGTCTCTGCCAGTTGACCCGAGATCCGTTCCAGTTGCTCGCTATTGCTTGTTATCTGGCGTTTCAGGTCGTTCAACTGGTTACTGCGGAAATTCAGCTCCTGCTTCAATCCCTCCAGCTTGCTTTGCTGGCGGGTATATTGAATGTTATGATTGTTATACTGCTGGGTAGCCATATTGAATTCCTGCTCTACGCTTTGGAATTCACCTTCAGCTTGCTGTATGTTTTGCTGCAAAGATTGCAATTGTTCATTGATAGCTTCCAGTTCGCTGCGAGTATCTGCAGTGTTGCTATGTGTGTCTTCCAACTGCTCTTGCAGGTCTTGTAAACGATGCTCCCCTGTTTGGTTCAGGTGCTCAAAGTTCTCGATCCTGTTAGCGAGGTTTACTATATGGTTTTGCAACCTGTTGATTTCCTGCTTTGTTTGCTCAATAGCACGGTCATTCAACTCCTGGTTAAAGCCCGTGATCAACGTTTGTGTGTCGCTGATATATTGCTTCAGCTGTGCAGTCGTAGCAGTGAGTTCTTCGATCTCTTTAGCAAGGCGTTCCAGGTTTTTAGCACGCCCTATCTTATTACCTTCGAACAGGCCGATGGAACCACCGCCTAAAGTGTACTTGCCGCGCACCATCTTGCCACTCTTCTCTACTATCACATTACCATTCAGCATAGCAGCATCGGTAACTGCATTTTCACTTGTAGCAATGTACACATGGCCCAGCAAATGCTCTGCCAATGGCATGTATTGATCATCTACATTAATCACACTGAGCGCAGGTATCAGGCCCTCGGGCACATTATGCTGATCCGCTTTATATTGCTGAAACTGGTTGAGGATAAAGAAGTTTGCCTTACCTTTTTTATTTGTGTCCAGTAAGTGTACCGCCTGCGCAGCTTCGTTAATATCATTAACGATATAATAGTTCAGGTAGTTATCCAGCAAGTTCTCTAATGCCGTACGATATTCATTCTGAACAACGAATACATCAGACAACAACGGTGCATTGCTATTCCATTCCTTATTCTTCTTCAGGAACTTGATACTGTCAGGATAACCTTCCAGGCTTTCCACCAGAGACTTCAACAGGTCATGCTCGTTACGGCGTGCATCCAGTTTACGGTTCTCGTCAACAGATTGTGCGCGTAAAGATTCCAGTTGCTCCTGGCTTTGTAATATTTTAGTTTTTACTTCTTCCTGCTTGGTTATCAGCGCTTGCAGATCATCGTTCTTCTGCTCCAGGTCGCCTTCCGCATCGCGCTTTTCATTACTCAGTTGCGTTATCTGGCTGCTGCGTTGCGCTTTCTCATCTTGTATTTGCTGTATGCTGCGCTGCAGGTTCATTACAGAGGTGTCTGCAATGGCCACTTTCTTCTCGGCATCAAACTGGCTACGTTGTTTGCCCTGGTATTCGGCACGCAGTTGCTCCAGTATTCTTTTCTTGCTATCGAAGGCTTCGCGTTTTTCGTCCACTATACCACGCAGGCTTTCCAGCTCATCGCGCAGCTTTTCAATGCCTTCTGTCTCCTGCTCTATTTGCTTTTCTGCAAATGTGATGGAGTCTTCCAGGCTTTGCAATTGCATACCGGCGCCGGCCAGAAATTCTGTCAGGTTCTTTTCACGATCTTTCAGGTGCTCCAGCCTTTGTGCAGCAAGGCGTTTATCACTTTCCAGCTGTCGTACGCGGTTTATCAGTTCATTGAATTGCTTTTGCAGGCCGTTCAGCTCCTGTTCTTTTTCTATGAGCTTTACTTTGTCCTGTTCTACAACCGCTTCTTCTGTTGCTACAATAGCTTCCAGTTGCGTACGCCTGTCTGTTTCTGCATCGTGTTGCTCGTTCAAGGTCTTGTACTGATCGTTAAATTGCTCTAACGAAGCCTTCACCAACTCTATGCTTACAGTTTTATATTCTCCTTTTATCTGGAAGTAACGTTCCGCTTTCTTTGCCTGGCTTTCCAGTGTACGAAGGTTATTTCCTATTTCAAAAAGCAGGTCTTCGATACGTGCAAGGTCTTGCTCCGTAGCATCCAGCTTTTGTTTTGCCTCTTTCTTACGGGTCTTGTAGATAGATATGCCGGCAGCCTGCTCCAGCATACGCCTACGCGAGCCATCCTTATCCTTAATGATGTCATCCACCATACCCAGTTCTATGATGGCATAGGAATCATTACTAACACCGGTATCCAGGAAGAGGTTATGTATATCTTTCAAACGGCAGGTAACATCATTCAGCCTGTATTCACTCTCACCATTCTTGTAGAATTTACGGGTAATGGTTACCGTAGTAAACTCCGTAGGCAACAGGTTACGGGTATTCTCAAACGTAAGTGATACTTCTGCCATACCGGATCCCGACCTTGTACGCGAGCCGTTAAAGATCAGGTCTTCCAGGTTATCAGAACGGAGCGCTTTGATCTTGTGCTCACCGATAACCCAGCGGATGGCATCCACTATGTTTGACTTACCACAACCGTTAGGCCCCACAACACCTGTAATGGGATGGTCTAACAACACATGAGTCTTATCTGCAAAGGACTTAAATCCTTTTATTTCCAACGATTTTAAACGCAAAGCTTAAAGTTTTGAGGGGATAGCAAATTTAACTAATTCGCAGGTTTAGCAAGGGTATATTTATACTTTGCCGGCGAATGTGAGTAAACTGGGAATAAAATTTTTGAAATATGAGGACCGGGGCCTAAATCCAGGTGAAATACATGCAACCTATTTGTTATACCAAGGTTAATCGCTAATATTTTTTACAAATCGCGCCGGAGTGCGAGCGATCATATTAGCTATTTATCTATAGGCTTAGGGAAATCATTATCGTCCGCGTATTTATCACGCAGGTCGTACACTCTTTTTAGTTTGGCTTCCTCTCCCTGCAACGTCTTAATAAGGGAAGTATAAGTTTGGGTCAGCGTATTTTCATAAACTTCGTCATACGCAGCATTCTTAATATTGGGGTTGCTGTTAAACGATTCAAACGAGCGGAATTTTGGCAAAACAGAATCCCTGTCAAAATAAAGTAGATTCAATTCCGCTTCCCTCAGATCTTTAGAGCCACCCACATCCTTCATCTGCTTTATTTCATTGACATTTCTATCAATAAAAGCTTCCATTTTACCCCTTATCATTGGCAGCTCAGAAAAATCCTTGCTGTTTACGGCTACTTTCAATTCATCACTCCATTGTTTTCCGTACCAGGTAAGCGAGTCATTAACAGCGCCTATTTGCATGCTTAAGTGCATGGCCTCATCACTGTTATCTAAATTACAGGATGCAAATAACACTATGGATGCTGCTATTGCTAAACCGGCACGCATTGATTTGATGATGAATTTTGATACAAAATAATTCAATTCTTGTTACTGAATCGTTTAAGAAACGTGAAAGTTACATGCAAGGTCAAAAAAGCGGGAAAAACAAAGAGCAGCCGGAAGCTGCTCTTGCGACCTGTGCTCTTTCTCTAACTATTTCATAATTACCTGTACCGTATGCCTTGTTTTCTGTTCCAGCAATACGTACCGGCTCTTGGTAAGGTCAAATAATATTTCGGGCGTATAGTGGCGAATTGTTAGCAGGCTAACATCATAGTTGCTTAATACAGTATAGTCTTTGCTCAATGCCTCGATCAGCTTTTTTACATTGTCTTCTTTATTGTCTATACAGGCTACAAAACTGATAGCTGCATTCTGTATCAGGTTCACTTTTATGTTTAAGTCGTGGAGGATGCTGTAAAGATCGCTAAGCTTATCCTGGGTAATGAACGAGAAGTCTTTAGAGGTAACCTGCAACAGGACCTGGTTTTTCTTCAGTACGATCAAAGGCGGGTAGAAAATACTGTTTACCTCGTTTTGTATAACAGTACCTTTTTGCTCCTTGTCAAGGAAGCATTTTACATAAAGCGGAATATTGTTATTCTGCAAAGGCTTAATGGTTTTGGGATGTATTACCTGCGCACCATAATAAGCCATTTCTATTACTTCATGGTAAGTAATAGCTTCTATTTTAACAGTATTAGGAAACTGTTTAGGGTCTGCGTTCTGCAAGCCTTCCACGTCTTTCCATATCGTTACACCTTCCGCACCAAGCATAGCAGCAAGCATAGCCGCCGTATAGTCCGATCCTTCTCTTCCCAATGTGACAGAAGCATTGTCTTGCGTAGCGCCTATGAACCCCTGCGTTATTACGCTGCTTGTGGGTGTAAGCAGCGGAGCTATGATTTCCTGTGCTTTATTTTTAGAATATTCCCAGTCAACGCGTGCATCACGATAAGTATCATCTGTGCGTATCACATCGCGTGCATCTACCCAATGGTAATGATAGCCTTGCTGCTGTAAATAAGCTGCAAATATCCGTGTAGACAGCAACTCACCCATACATACTATCTGGTCATACGAGTAGTCATACTTCGTATCAGATGCATCATCTATAGCCCATTGCAGCTCTGTATAAAAGACATTCAGTTCTTTTACAACAGACTCAAAATGTTTTGCATCCAGCAACTCTTTAGCATAGGCAGTATGCTCTGCTTCCAGCTTTTGTACCAAATCATGCGCTTCCTGCTTCTTACCCTTACATGCGTTTGCTACTATTGCTTCCAGCGCATTCGTAGTTTTACCAATTGCCGATACTACCAATATCAGTGGTTGTGTAGCGTCTTTAATAATAGGCATTAATGCCTGCATGCGTTCGGGGCTGGCTATAGATGCCCCACCAAATTTGTAAACCTGCATTTGTGTGTATGTGATTTGTATCTTAAACCGTTAACTCAATACCATAACTTTTTGCAATGCTTCTTCCAGCGCACCCAGCATTTCAGGTACTTCTTCCATCTTGCATGTACCGACACTTAATCTATACCAGGGAGATGTTTTTTCTGCACCAAAAGCATAGAATGGTACTATTGCCAGCCTGGCTTCCCCTAATAGATAATCTGTAACATCCGACTGTGTATCAAGAATATTATCACCGCTTTGCAGGCCTTTAAGATCTATCTTAATAGTAAGGTAGATAGCAGCCTGCGGGGTAACGGCATCTACAGGATACCCTTTTTCTTTTAGCGCAATGATACCATTATAGATAGCCCATAATCTCTCTTCCAGCCTCTTTTTAAACCCGGTAAGATAGGTATCTACAAGGTCGGTCTGTACTATGTATTTTGCTACAGCTTTCTGTTCTGCCATGGGTGCCCATGCACCTATGTGGCTTAGTAAAGCCTTCATCTTAGCTATTACCTTTGCCGGGCCTAAAGACCAGCCAACGCGAACACCTGTAGCAGCAAATGCCTTGGATATACCATCAACAAAAATGGTATATTCTTTCATTTCCGGCCGAAGCGAAACAGGATTATGATGCTTTGTATTACCGTAGGTAAGAATAAAATACATCTGGTCGAACATCACATAAAGCTTTTTCTCATTCTCCCCTCTTCTTTTATTCTCTTCCAAAACAAGGTCACATATCTTTTCCAGTTCGGTTTTATTGAGCGTAGTACCGGTAGGGTTCTGAGGGGTACACAGGCACAGCAATGACGCACCTTTTATATGCGGCGCTATGTCTGCAGCAGTAGGCATAAAATCATTTTCCAACTTGGCCTCTATCATGCAATGCTCACCGCCATTCATATGTGTGTAGTGATTATTATTCCAGGATGGCACTGCGTAGATCACTTTATCTCCCGGGTTTACAATTGTCCTGAATAGTGAATAGATCAGAGGACGGCCTCCGCTTGCTATCAACACTTCATTTGCGGCATATTCTATACCTTCTCTTTCTTTTATGAATGCGCTTACTGCCTGCCTTAGCGCCAATACGCCATCTCCCGGAGGATAGTTGGTGTATTTATGACGATATGCATCAACAATGCCATCTTCCAGCTCTTGCGGTATCGGGAATATCTGCGGATCAAAATCGCCAATGGTATAATTATAGATTTTCTCACCACGGTTCACACGCACTGCGATCTCATTACCCAGGCGGACGATCTCGGAACCGATCAATGTTTCTGCAAGCTGGCTCAGTTGGCTCATTGCTTTTATAAATTTTCTATGTACACAAAAAAAGCTTACCGTTTCCTGGTAAGCTTCGAATATTATGTTTTGAGTAACTACACAAGATATTCCCGGCCTACCGAGTGGTATAGCATTTGGCAACCTTCTTATGCAGCTTATTTATCATCATTTCGGGCGCAAAACTAAAACATAAATTTTAAATCTTCAAAATTGCTATTTAAATAAATCTTCTTTTTTACGCGGACGCTTGCTGATAAGCCATTTGAACCTGGGCAGTTTCATACCGGGTATATCTGCTTTACCCATGGGTGTCAGCTTGGTTTTCACATCCTGCTCCAGCAATATATGATCCAGGTCTTCGTCCTTAAAATAAACCTTCATAATATTGCTGGTGGCTTCTTCCACGCCTATATAGGCGCCGGACTCATCTTTGGGATAATAAATGGTTTGCGCATCTGGTTTAACAATAAGGAAGTCGATATTCCCGTTCTTAAAATAGCCTGTAAGGGTACGCCCCTGCACCTGGTCATACATCCGGGCTTTAGCCGGCCCCGATTGCGATACCATAAAGGCATTATTAGGCACGTATATCTTTTTAATACTGCTGCTATCCAGGTACATCAATATTGTGTCACCCGTTATCTGGCTCTTTCTCGACCATACAATCGGGTCATACATCATCCGGATCGTAGAATCCTGTTGGGTATAGCTGATACTATCGCATTTGCCCTGCATAGAATCCGAAAATATCAGCACATGGTGATAGCCTATAAAATTTCTAAACTTACTTGTGTCGGCCTCGGCAGAATCCGTGACTGCCAGCGCTTTTTTTACTTTGCCCTTACCGGCTTTTACCACTGGGGCGGCGATTGGTTTATAAAAAGCATCTTGTATGGATACATGCTGCCCTTTATGTGGTGCGGGGAAAGAAAATAATGTATCTGCCCTTATAAATAGGCTGTCTTTATCGTTCACCTGTTTCAATACAGGTTTAATGGTTGCCACGGTAGTTTTCTTTTTTTCGTTGAAATCAACACGGCCGCAGTATAGTGTTGTGTGGTGCGATGTATCCAGTGCATAAACATGGCCCGTAGCATGTCCAAAACCGGTCTTACGGTTATGGTCCAGCGAGTCAGCTTCCACATACTGGTCTTCATTAACAACTGATGACCTGCATGGAAAATGAGCGATCTGGTCTATGGTATTATAGGTTCCGCAGCTTGTGTGTAATATCGAACTATCGCTTGTTACAACCGACGGTGCATAAAAGGTAACTATCTTGGTATCCGTATTATATCCCAGGTCGTCCGATACAATATTATACTTCGGGTCTGTAATGATCACCTCTCCGGTAAACCTCGAGTCCTTTGATCTCATATCATATACCCCGGAGTTACTGGATAACGTAGTACTGCTATCCTGCAATGTGCCACCTTGCGTATACGTACCAATCTTTGTTAGGGTATTATATTCTACTTCTTCCGACCATAGATGGCTTTTCCCATCTGTAAGCATCACATTGGTACGCATGTACGCCAGCTTTTTATTTCCCAGGTAACGCATATAGTCGCTCTGGGCTTCGCTGCCGGGCTGTATCACATGCACATTGCCAAATGCTTCTACCACATTCTTCGTCAGGTTGAAATAAGCGCTGTCGCAATACATAGTGGTTTCACCCTGCTTCAGTGCCACGTTGCCTATCAACTTATCTATATCTCCTGAATCTGTTTGAATTACATACAGGTTTTGTATGCCCGGCAACAATTCTACCGGTACTCTGCCGGATGTATCCGCTGCCTTTTTTTGCGCAAATGCATCCTGCACGCTGCAAAATGCAACTATAAAGATGAATAACCCCTGCCAGGCTCTGTTAAATACGGGCACGCTCAATGGACGTTCAATTAGTGTGTATCCTTGTTTTTCCTGCCAAAGATAGTCACATTGATATAACGGGAAGGATGGGCATTTATGTCCCCGATCAATAAGTTCAGTGTTTTCAGCGTCTCGCTTAGGTTGTTGTACAGCTGCTTGTCGTTTACCATCATCCCCAGCGATCCCTGGTTACTGTTGATCTTGTCCATTACACCCTGTAGCTGGGTAATGGTAGCATTCAGTTCCTTCACAGTTTCCTGTATAGGTGCATTAGATAATTGATTGCTGATACCCTCCGCATTATGAATGATGTTGGTGATCTGTTGATTATTGGCAGCCAGGTTGCCTGTAATGCTGTTTGCATTTCGTATTACAGAGGCCAGGTGGTCACTTTCATTGTTTAGCTTGGCAGAAATGCTTGAAAAGTTATTCATGGTCACTTCCAGTGATGCTACACTGTTGGTAAGTCTTTGACGGGTATCCTGGTTCAGCATACTGTTAACGCCAAGTAATACGGTGTCAAGAGTAGCTACTACATGCCTTACATCATTAATGAGCGGCGATATCTCTCCGGACAGGTTATCAAGGATACCTCCTTCTATAGATGTGGGCAATACAGAACCATCTTCCAGCTGCGTAGCGCCCGGCGCAATAGCCAGCTGTAATACTTTCGTGCCTAAAAGGTCCGCGGAAGCAAGGCTGATAGTGGATCCCGGCGTCACCAGTATCTTCTTGCTTACCGATATTACCACCTTTACCCGGCCGTCTTTTTCAAGGGATATTTTACTTACTTTACCTATATTAAGACCCTTTACCTGCACAGCAGAGGAGGCCTGCAGCCCCTGCACATCATTGAAATATGCGTTGTACTTATGTTCCCCCGAAAATATATTAGAGCCTTTGAGGAAGTAGAATCCTGCAACAAATATCAACAGTGACGATGCGACTAATAATCCAATCCTTGCTTCCTTCGTGAAAAACTTCATACAGGTACGGTCTGTGGTTTTAAAAGGCAAAAGTACCAAAAAAGGTACAATGCACTTTTTATTAAGCAGTTAGCCCCATTTTCGGGGGCTACCTAACTTCATATATTAAAAATCCGTGCCTAAAGCGAAATAATAGACCGGTTTCGTGGTTTCAATATTCCATGCAACATCAAACCTGAGGAAATAACCAAAAAGCATGGTACGAAGGCCACCACCATAACCTACACATATACCTTTACTTTGATCTTCTATACGTAACGTTACTTGCGTAGAGGTAGGATCATACCCATTGGGAAGATAATGATCGTTATTTATCTTCTCTTTGCTCGGCAGGAAACCTTCCCATGCCGAACCGGCATCCACAAACCCTACAGCCTGCAGGTTCTTTAGCATCGAAGATTGTATCGGGCGTTTTATAAAAGTTGTCAATATCGGCAGCCTGAATTCGTTACTTATCAAGCCATAAGTATTACCATTGCGCGCATTTTGATTATAACCTCTCATGCTGGTTGCCAATGTTTCAAAAGCATAGTTTTCACCCGGCCTCATCGGCGTATTGTCGTCGTATTTATGATTGATCCAGTTATCAACACCACCCATGTGATACAACACTTTCATATTGCCATTAGAGGTAGCACCGGCAGCACGTATTGCCCAGATGAAGTTTTTATATATTTTCTTGTAATAGCGTATATCTGCTCCCAGGTTATAGAATCCGCCGGTTGTTTCCCCGTTCAATTTATACATGTATTCTGCAAACACTTTATAACGCGCACCATTGTATATATTGATAGCAGGCTTTATGGTGTTATCAAACACATATTCTGCCCGGCTCATGATATAGCTTTGTTTTGTTTCATCCGGTGCATAGCTAAGGCTTAGGGTGTCTTGTGCTTTAAAGGTCAGCGCATCTGTTCTGAAACCTAAATGAAAACGAATACTACGCATACGATCCAGCGGATAACTGGCAGAACCTATGATCATATTGGTAACATTCTTACCTAACTGGTCATTAGATAATACAACACCCGCCCCGGTGTCAATGTAATTCACTGTGTAGGTGTTTAACGTCTGGTTGCGCAGATACAAGATGTCCCAGTCTACCAGGTGCTTTGCATTTTCAAATTGCAGAAAATAGGTTGATCCTGTAAAGTCTATCGGTAATCTTACCCCGCCCGTCAGGCGGTAATCTTCCATCAGGTCATTAAGGCTTGCGGTAAGCATACCCCCCAGTGGTGGGTTAATGTACTTGCCACCTGTCAATGCCACAGGTTGGTATCGGTTAAATAATACGGTATTATCTATCTTAACGGTAAAGAAATCAGGTTTCATCAACAGCCGGTAAGGTTGCGCTTTCATTTTCAGGTATTCGCTATCGGCAGCTTGTTTGGTATTGATCTCCTCATCCATTGCAGCTGCATCCGCATTTCTCCGCTGGCGGCGCGTTAACACCGCATTTTCGTCGTCCTTAAATTCTGTTTTAAAGGTATTGCCGGACTTTAAAGAAGATTCATTTTCCCGCGATGCTTCTTGTCTTGTGTTCACTTCTTCATTCCTGCGTTCTGTTTGCAAGAGGGCTGTTGGCTGTGGTTGCTTTTCTACAAGATTTTTGCCCGGTATTTGTTGTGTTTTATAGTACACTTTATATTGGCCACCATCCTGCACTACTTCGGTTATCAAAGAGCCGGCAGGATTGTACTGATGGTTGATAACGTTACTGTTATAATTGGTAATAGGTACTCCATACGCGGTATCGCCGTTGCGCGAATTACGTTTTATTAAAACCAGGTATTGGTTTACTACACCGTTGTCATCATACAAATAAGCATAGTTATCGCCACCGTATTGTATGGGTTGCGTTACGTGCCCCGTTGTTACGTGCGACATCTGCAGCAGTTCTTTACGCCTGGTCCTTGTGTTATAAAAGAACACATTCATCGGGCCCGATGGCAGCTCATTTACTGCCGCAGGTGCATCGATGTTTGCTTTGCTTCTGTTAGATAGAAACAGGATACCTCTCCTCGATCCGCCACTTACAAAACAAGGTTCTATATCATCCCACTGATCATTCGTTATGTTCTTTAACCTCGATCCTCTTAAGGTAAATTCAAACAGGTCGGTCTGGCTCTTTTTAATCGCAGATAATATCAGCTTATCATCATCTGTATTATACGTCATGCTCAATACCCGGTCAAAACGATTAGGTGGTATTGTATAGTTCTCCACTTTTGCAGTGTATGAGTTGAAAACCCGCAGCATCGTATTGCGGCCTTTGCGATAAAGTACTGCTAACTTATATCCGTTGTTCGACCATGTTAAGATCGGGTAATTCGGATCAGGTTGTTCATTGTAATCCAGCTTACCACCATCCAGTATGGTAGATGCTACCTGCTCGCCATGTGTCTTCTGCAGCCATACTTTAAATTCACCATTCTTCCAGGTTACGTAGGCAACATCAGTACCCTTGGGGGCTATCTTCATATCGCGAAGTGTAGTACCATCAGTTGGCACTTTTATAGCGATCATTTCCTTAGTCGAATCCGGATGTTCCTGCGTCATTTCGTCCTTCGCATACATCTCTTTGTAGTATGCTATGGCCGAGTCATACACCTTCTTCACATTTTTGCCCAACGCGGTTTTTATGCCCACGTTCAGATTGCTCTTCACTTCCATAGTGTACAGCAGGCTCTTCATTTGGTTATCGCCATACCTGTCTGCTATATATTTCCAGAATGCTTTGCCGGCCAGGTCAGGATATTTCTCTCCAAACTCAAAAAACCCGGCTTTGGGTTTTGCTTCCAGCAGGTTCTTCCACTCACTGTTGCTTTTGGCATCCCATCCATCTACCAGGTAAGATATAAAGCCATTCAACGTCCAGTTCGGCAGATTCAGTGCTATATAGTTACGCACTATTTCTCTTATGTTATCTCCAAACAGCGCACGCTCAATGATCACACGAGACATCCCTTCGCGTGTTTGCCGGTGCAGGTCTGCATGTTCCCCGGTAAAATATACTACCAGCTTATCCCCTACCAGGTCTAATGTACCTGTTGGTACATCTTGCAGTTGAGATTCAAACCTGCGGCCGATATTAGTCTGGCGGTATTCGTCATAGCTGTTATAGAGGATGATCTTGAATTTGCGGGGAAACTGCCCGCCCATTCTCTTTTCTATTACTTTAATATCATTTTCAACCTGCTCTGCAACATAGCGCGCCAGCGTTCTGCCGGCTGCGTCGTAGTGATAAATCCTGAAGTGTTTGGTGTCAAAATAACGCCAGTCAAACTTGCGATGCTGCAGACGGTTTTGGCCAAACACCTCAATGTTAGACTGTGCCATTGCAGATTGTGAACCACTACTTAATACAAACGTTGCAGCGATAGCCAACATCGCTGCACGCCTAGGCAGGTGAATACTCATATATAAATTATATTGTGTATTTGTGCGTGTTAATATATACAGTACAATATACTGCTTTAATTCTTAGTTTGCATTCTAAATTAACGAAAAAATAGGGAGACGATGTTACAGGTTGAATGTTTTACTTTTAATCCATTCCAGGAAAATACTTATCTGATAATTGACGAAGAGAAAAATTGCTGGATAGTAGATCCGGGCATGTATCAGCAACAGGAAGTGGATGATTTAATAGGATACATTGAAAATAATGGACTTAAGCCGATAGCAATTATCAATACCCATACCCATATTGATCACATCCTGGGGGTAACCGCACTAAAACAGAAGTACAATATCCCCTTTGGCATACACATCTCTGAGCAGGCTATCTTAGATAACGCGGTTGGCACTGCTATGCTTTTCGGGTTGCAGCTTTCAACAGCGCCAAAGGCAGATTTCTATATAGATCCCGAACAGGGGTATAAATTAAATGACAAGCCACTGCAGGTATTTTTTACACCGGGACATTCTCCCGGCAGTATTTCTTTTTATTCTGCTGATGACAATTGGGTTTTGAGCGGAGATGCTCTTTTTAACGGAAGCATCGGCAGAACAGATTTGCCTGGTGGCAGCTTTGAGGTCCTTATCAACAGCATCAATACCCACCTGCTAACCTTGCCTGATGATACATTCGTTTACAGCGGCCATGGCCCGTCTACAACGGTTGGCAGAGAAAAACAGTTTAACCCTTTCCTGCAACCTTAGTTTTTAACAAGCATTACAACTTTTTTTAACTGTTTTTTGGCAACAGCCAGCTCATTACAGCTATAAATTCGCCGTAAAATATTTTCGTTTTATGAAGGCGATTATCATTCCATTAACTGCGGCAGTTCTTTGCCTTTCCATAGATAATGCAGATGCTCAAAACAAGAGCGTCACAAAGAAGAATAAAACAACTTCTAATTCCAGGTCTGAAGAAACAATAGTAATAAAGCGTGATGGTCAGCACGACAAAACTACCGTAGAGATCAAAAATGGCCAGGTCTTCGTTAATGGCGAAAAGGTCGCGGATGTCCATGCAGACAATAAAACAAATCAGAAAATAATTATCGAAGATGGCGATATCTCAGCTGATGGTTTCGATAAGGTATTCCCGCTCATTGACAGGGGTGAAAACCCGCGCCGTGCAATGCTCGGGGTATATACAGAAAACAACAGCGATATCGCTGGCGCCGAGATTAAAGACGTTATGCCGGGAACCGCTGCCGACGAAGCCGGTTTACAAAGCGGAGATGTTATTACCGGCCTCAATGGCAAAAAGGTAAGCGACGGCAAACAACTAACAGAGATCATTGCGAAGCTGCAGCCCGGCGACAATGTAACTGTTACCTACCAGCGCGATGGAAAGGAAAAGCAAACGGATGCTAAGCTTTCTCAAAATAATGCTATGCCTATGGCCCGCTCGTTCAGGTTCAATCCTTATGGCGGCAATGGCTATGATCTTCCTAATCCGATGATGAAGCCTTTCAACATGGATATTGGCGACGGGTTCTGGGAACCATCTCCCAAAATGGGCGTTCGGGTAGAAGATCTTGCAGACGGCAATGGTGTGAGGGTATTGGATGTGCAGGAAAACTCCGCAGCCGCAAAAGCAGGCCTGGAAAAAGGCGATGTGATTAAGAAACTGGACGATGAAAAAATTGAGTCCGTAGATAATCTGCAGGCTATAGTACGTAATGTACCTCGCAATGAACCAATAAAGCTGCAGTACGAACGCGATGGTGAACGCGCTACTACAGATATCTATTTCTCTAAACCGGTAAAAAAGAAGGATCTGTAAGCCATATCAGCAGGTCTTCAAAAATATTAGCAGTCTACAAGTATTTGCATTGGCAATACCTCGTAGGCTGCTTCTCTATTTTAGTGGCATTATGGTTTGTGAACTTCAAGGTCGCGCCCGTTAAGTATCGGCACTACCGGATGGACATCTTCTGTAGCACAATATTCCATATCCTTTTGCAACCCGTAAGCAGATAGTCTTTTGTAGTGCGAGCTATCCCTCAAAAAAGATATGGCGTCTCCTTTGGCTGAATATTCATATAAATAGTTAGCTGCCCTTGCGCTGTCGCAGTTGATCTCAAAATGATCTTTTACCCTATTGACAACCGCACCGGCAAACAAGGTATCCTCCAGGTTAAACTTATCCTTCCATGCTGCGCAGCCTAGTAAAACATTTTTCTTTTGACTGATAAGATAGTCGCAAACGGCTGTAAGGTTTACAAACGACCCGGTAATAATGGCAGATGCATCTTTTACCATGTGCAGTAGCCTGGTACCGTTTGTTGTTGTCAGTACCAATGTTTTCCCTTTAATGAATTCCACGGGATACTCAGATGGCGAGTTACCGTGTTTCAAGCCTTCGGCTATTTTACCGTCTCTTTCACCCGCCGTGATGCTGCCTTCTATATCATTGCCAAGGGCTATACATTCCGCTACGCTTGCAACAGGAATGACGCAGTTAGCTCCATTGTGAAGCGCTGCTGCGATGGTAGAAGTCGCGCGAAAAACATCTATAATTACAGCTACAGCATCTGTTGTATCATACAAATGCAATAGTGCTGGGGATAAACAAACTTCCAGTTTAGGTAAAGCTTCCATTGTAAATATTAAACCGGGCGCAAATTAGTACATAAATAGTATGCAGCCCTAACCATTCCTAACAAAAAATGCTACCTGATGGTAGCATTTTTTAACTATGTTATGTTGTACTATTAATATACCCACATATCGTGCTCTCTGTTGAAGAGCATATCCTGCATTTTCTGGCCTTCGTACAAAGCTTCCAGGTTGCTCATACCTTTTTCTTTAAACGTCAGGTCGAACGGATTGCTAACCTTAATGATGCGGCTGGCAAAATACCTTCCTTCAAAGAAATCATACCATGTCATACGGGCAACATCATTATCAGGATTATATACTTCGTACTGAGCTAACATCGGTGTGATCTCAGGAAAATATAACCAGAAGATAGGTTGTGATGCACGGAAAGTACCATCATCGTTGTAGATGTCTTTGATTGGCGCCATACCAATGATCTGGCGCTGCATACGGCCGGTATTCCTGTCAATATACCAATCTTCTTTCAGACGATATTTTGTTACTACATCCGGATCAAAATCCCTTTGAGTAATACGGATCGATTCTTTACCGGTTTCAGGATCAACAACCACAGTAGTATCTGGTTTGCCGATCAGGAAATCAAGGATTTGTTCTTTTGTGAGCGCAGCAGTAAAGCGATCATCCATGTTAGAATACGCTTTGATCTTGCCTTTCTTTACAGCATCTACGATGATTTCGATAAAAGAACCACCGCCTGTGTAAGAATCTCCCGGATAACGGAAAGCCATGTTTTGCTTCTCGCGAATATCAATCTCGCGCCAAACCCTTTTCTTCCACATGATATCTGCTTCACGCACTTCCTGCGGTAAAAGCGGGGTATTTACATGCGGAACGCGGTCGTAAACACCATCCCTTACTAAAGATGGCTTCCAAAGATCGTTAACTGCTTCGTAGCTGTTGTAGTTGCTTACAGCCGGATCTGATGCGCTTTGGGCAAATGATGCGCTACTTGCAAGAACAAAAGCTGATATAGCGGCAATTCTGTATTTCTTAAGGATACTCATAATCCTGGTACGATTTGCTGAATTAGTAAATTTAATGTTTTTTATCGAAGTGTCAAACCTATAGTGTTCAAGCTACGTGTTGTACCATCCGGGCCCCTGGCCTTAATTTCTTCAATATACACTTTGTCACCGGGTCTCAACCTTGCTATGGCATCCGTAACTGATTTACTACCATCAAACCTCGCACCTTTTACAGGGAATGGCCCGATCATTTCGCCACGTTTTGGTACTACTGAAAAGTCAAAACTTGTAACTACGAAACGTGCATCGAAATCGAAATTATCCAAAGCAGCCAATACACCCAGCTGAGCTTTAAATATGCTACTCAATATACCTCCGCCGGAAACACTACCCACGCGGGCAACCGGATCAGGAATACGTTTAACACGGATCTCTTGCTTGCCTACGGTTTTTGTACCTGCATCCTTTGTCTTAGCAACAATCTCAGCGATAATATTACCTGGTTTGCTCACCATTACTTCATAGTGGCCTTTTTCTTTAGGTGTGATGGTTGCACCTGGTATTGCAACACTTACATCTTCAATTGAGTAACCGGCAGCAGAAATTGTAATTGGATTCGGTACACCAATGTAGAACACGTTCATTTTATCCAGCTGCATAGAAGCACCTTCCGAACCTACCATGTAGGTAAATTCGTAAGGACGGGTTTCTACACGGCCACCCATATCCAGTGTTACATTACCTTTTACAGTTTGCATACCAACTCCGGCAGCAGAAGTTTCCCATTCAGCAAGGCCATTTTCTACTTTAGTAATATGGCCAGAGCTTGATGTAACTGATGGATTAACAGCCTTGTTATAAGCTGCAAGCATGATGCTCGCTTCTACTTTCTGGCCTGCCAGTACATAACTATTCTTAGGTACGGCTATTGCCTGTATTTCGTCAAACTTAACCTGAACATCACCGGCTTCTTTCACCAGTTGATTCACAACGATCGCTTCACTGTTCCTTACGTCATTTTGAAACTTAGCAAGCAATGTAACCACGGCCATCGTAGGCATGTTGTGGAAATAACCTGTAGACCAGTCAGCCTGTGGGTTATTATCTGATTTTTCAGGATTCTCTACTCTGATAGGCAGATCTTTCCTTATTTGATCTCTTGAACCAGGATTAACAAGGCCAACCAGCATTTCACGCAATTCTGTCAATTTCTGCCTGATCTCATCGCCATGTTTTTGTTCTACTAACAATAGCGTACTTGCATCAATGTTGTCTTTGCGTTTAATTTCACCATTCTCTTCACGACCACCAGATTCTTCAATAATCTTATTTTTCCAATCATCGAGAAACTTAATAACCGCTTCTGAGGCTGCTTTAGCCTGGTGTGCCTTATCGTTAAAAGGCTTTACACGGGCCTCCTGACCAGTCTGGGCTTGTTGGGCATCCAGGGATTGGTACAATTTATTGTTTTTGTCCTCGATAGATCTGTTGGACGCCGTTATACTCTGATTGATCGTCTCGAACGCGTGCAGGATCTCAGACGACACGTTAAGCGCCAGCATCGCAGTCAACACCAGATACATCAGGTTGATCATTATCTGCCGAGGCTCCTTAGGTATAGACATTCTTTAACTTTTACTGATGTTAAATATAAAATAATCGTTTCAACGATTCTGTCTTTTCAAAGTCCCGATTAACGGCCTTGCATTGCAGCAAGCATATTACCGTAAATAGAGTTTAATGTGGTAAGGTTTTTAGAAAGTAGTGCGATTTGCTCTTTAGCAGCCACAGCATCTGTAGCGCTGGAAGCCATTGCATCTGATGCGCTCACCAGGTTGCTATAGAACTTGTTCATAGCTTTCAGGTGGTTGTTTGCATCCTGCAGTTCTACTTCATAGATCTGGTTCAGAGAACCCAGATTCCTCGAAAGAACCACTACTTGCTCATGGAACCTTGCCGTATCGTCAGCAGCATTATTGAATGATGCCATTGTATTAGAAGCACCAATAAAAGTATTTTTCATTTCACCTAAAGCACTTGCAGCTTCACGTGCACTCTGAGAGTATTCGCTGGTAGCAGATGTAACGTCAGATATATCTTTGATCTGCTCTACTACTACGCCAAAGCGTTGGAAGTTTTCACCAAGTTTACGGATGTTAGCCGGAGTGATCTGTGCATCTTCCATCATCTTGTCAAGAGATGCTCCCGGAGAAATTTTACCGGCTGCAGAATCAAATTTTGTACCTTTTTTGTACGCTTCTACATGCGGATTCTCGTCGATATTTGGATAAAAACGCTCCCAGTAGTAATCTTTATGAGGTGGGAGTAAACCCAGCAATGCGAAGATAAACGCCTCAGTCATCATACCCGCGGTAAGCATTGGGCCGGCACCAGGCCAGTGTTGGATTTTGAACAGCGCACCCATCAATACTACAGACGCACCAAATCCAATAATCAGGTTCTTTACATATTTCCCCTGCTTAGTTTCAAAAAACAGCATTACTGCATTCATGTTATACTAATTTTTCTTAAGGATTTAAAATTTTGTTTCTCTCGATTGTTATTTCACTACACTTTTTATACTTATTGACGCCTGTTGGTTAACGCAGGAGCTATTTGCTGATAGATACAACGGAAACCAATGTATGCTTTAGCAGTATCTGCATATTCATAATCGCGTGTGCCATTTTGCAGGTAGAAGGCTACATCCCTCCAGCTACCACCACGTACCACTTTACGTTTCATCCACTGAGGATCGTTGTCGCGCATATTGTAATCAATATTTGGATTCAGATCAGCAACTGTCTGATAAGCAGTACCGAAGTAAGATGAGCTGGTCCATTCTGCTACGTTACCTGCCATGTTATACAGGCCGTAATCGTTTGGCCAGTAACGGTCTACAGGAACAGTGTACAGGCCACCATCTGCTGCATAGTTACCGCGCTGTGGTTTGAAGTTAGCCAGGTAACAACCTTTTTTGTTAACCAGGTATGGTCCGCCCCAGGGATATGGAGATTCTACGCGGCCGCCACGTGCTGCCCATTCCCATTGCATTTCGTTAGGCAGGGTAAACTCGCCTTCAAAATACATTTTGTGAGCTTCACGATCGCCCTTCCACAACTGGGTACGCCAGTTACAGAAAGCCATTGCCTGATGCCAGTTAACACCCACAACAGGGTACGTGTTAAACGCAGGGAACCAGTTATACTGCACTGCTATCGGCTCATTGTAAGAATACGTGAATTGCTTCATCCAGACAGTAGTATCAGGATAAACAGCTATATCGTGCGTAGTCTTAAAACTGCTGCCGGGCTGGTTTGGATTCTTAACGTTTGCTGCGTAATCATATGTTTCATAATGATATACCAGCTTAGAGTTGTTAAACTCTTTCTTGCCCCAACCGGATTGGCCAGCTTCTGTATAGAACTGCGCAAGCTGATCCTGCAGATCCGGATCTCTCCAGTTGATCTTCTTTTTCATGTCCAGGTGCTGGCCGCCATCAGGATCATCAACATAGTCTCCCAAAGTAGCATGAGCTATTGAATCGCGAACCCAGTTCGTAAACTGGCGATACTCCTGGTTAGAAATTTCAGTCGCATCCATGTAAAAACCAGTTATCTGCGAAGTACGGATCATCGCGTCATGCTTCCCGCGAACATCTTCATCACTGGCTCCCATTTTTAAAACTCCAGACGGTACATACACCATGCCAAGCGGTACAGGCGGCCTGTAGGTCATCATTGTAGGTTCTCCCACAAGTTGTCCTCCGTTGCCTGGTTGTCCGCAGCTGGCAGCCAATGCTAGTAATGCTACAGCCGAGATCTTCAGGGAAAATTGTTTCATACTACTGTTGTTATTGTTTTTGCGATTAGGCAAATAAAGTAATTTTTTTGGTCTGTCGGTAGTTTTCCAACAGAACCGATGCACAATATTTAAAGTTTTTTCCAAAAATGCAAGCATCGAAAAAAAATTTGTTAAGAATTTTAAAAAGCCTTTTAGTTAAAAACAATTGAATTTACGCTAATTTTTGATAGAACCTAAATACTCTAAAACCTCCGTCCATGTTGACTTTGGCGGCAAACAACTTTCCTGGGTGCAAATATGTACTGCATTTTTACCATCAGAAAACTTCCCTTTTAGTATCGCCAATTCAGATATTTCTTTTTGTGAAGTGAGCATTAGCACCTCCGGTATGCAAAAACTGTTCAGCTCATTTGCGGTCTTATTGGCTTCCTCTCCACTGCACACAATGGTTTTATACTTGTGCGCGTACCGTTGCATCACCATAGCCCAGTAAGAAAAAGAGTAACTGTAGCGGCTTACAGCCGATGCCATGTCCGTAAGCATGTTATACCCAAGGTCGGCATAGTCATTACGCTCCAGGAACATCCCTGCAAGCAGTAAACACTCTGCCATTACAGCGTTTGCAGATGGGGTCGCACCATCATAGGTTTCTACCTTGCGCACAGGTATATCTTTCGCGGCCGATGAAGAATAGTAAAAGAACCTTCCTTCTTCGTTTAAAAAACGATCGATCCCCCCCATCAAAAGCTCGCCTGCGCTTTGCAGGTATTCGTTTATTCCGGATGCGGATGCCAGTTGTATCATGGCCCTGGACAGATACGCTATATCATCAAGATTAGCGGGTATTTTGGCTTTACCTTGTTTCCAGGTGTGCATCCAGTCTTCCCCTATGGTAAAATGCCTGTTAACACTGGCCATATGGTCCTCTGCAAGCTTTCGGTATTGCTCATTGCCAAGGGCCATTGCAGCTCTTGAAAGCGCTATGTTCATCAGTGCATTCCACGACAATAAACTCTTATCATCAGTGCCCGGCCTGATTCGTTTGTTACGTTCATCCAGCAAGGTCTTTTTTGCGTTTTCGATAAGGGTACGCACATGCCCTTCGTCTACGCTATTTTGAACAGCAAAATCTGCTATGGAAACGGGCGTATGCAGGATGTTTGTATGCTCCCAGTTGCCATGCTCAGATACGCCAAAAAAACGGGTTACAAGCTCATCGCTGATCACTTCGTTCCACTCCTGCCATGTCCAGGTATAAAACTTACCTTCTACCCCTTCACTATCGGCATCTAATGCGCTAAAATAAAGGCCTTTAGGGCTCTTTAGCTCCCTTTCAGCAAATGCTATTGTCTCTTCTATTGCTGTCTTATACCGGTCCTCTTTGGTAATGCTATATGCGTCGCATAAAGAGACTATCAGTAAGGCATTATCATAGAGCATTTTCTCAAAATGTGGCACCAGCCAGTTATTGTCTGTAGCATACCTTGCAAAGCCACCTCCTAACTGGTCGTAAATGCCTCCCTGGAGCATAGCATCCAGGCTCTTCAGCGCGTGCTGTAATGCCGCTTTGTTGCCGGTATAATGATGATATTCCAAAAGGTAAGAAATAGCCATAGAGCCGGGGAATTTCGGCGCTTTGCCAAACCCGCCCTTCTCAGTATCTGCCTGCTTTAGCAGGCTATCACATATTAGCTGTGCCAGTTCATCATTTATGGGCTTCCCGCTGCCTTCTATACCTATCCGCGATGCGTTTTGCAGATACTGCAGCATTTGTCCTGTCTGCATGGCTACATCATCTTGCCGATCCGCCCATATCGTTGTGATGCTTTCCATTACCTGCATCCATGAAGATCGTCCATAAACAGGCTTTGGGGGAAAATAGGTGCCTCCGTAAAAGGGCACTCTTTCTGGGGTTACAAATACATTCAATGGCCACCCGCCGCTGCCTGTTATGGCTTGCACGGCATCCATGTAAAAATGATCTACAGCCGGATGTTCTTCCCTATCTACTTTAATATTGATGAAATGCTTGTTCATATACGCCGCAACTTCTTCGTTCTCAAAGCTTTCATGCTCCATTACATGGCACCAGTGGCAGGCAGAATATCCTATGCTCACCAGCACAGGCTTATTCTCGGTTTTTGCCCGTTCAAAGGGCTCATCTCCCCATGCATACCAATCTACAGGATTGTGCGCATGTTGTAATAAGTAGGGACTCGATTCTTCAATCAGCTTATTTGGCATCCCTATGAAATTAGCGTAATTGCCGGACGTTTATTGTGAAAGGTTGGGTACGGAATAGTTAAAAAAATCATAAAACAAAACAGGCTGAACTCGTAGTCCAGCCTGCATTTATAGTAATAATTTGATTTTTATTTCTTCACATCTGTAAGATACCGTTCCAGGGCCGAAACCATAGATGGCGCATTGGGTGCAGGAGCTTTAATATCAAGCCTCAGGCCGGCGTCTTCTATAGCTTTGGATGTGGTTGGCCCGAATGCACCAATAAGAGTGCCATTTTGCTTAAAATTGGCATCATACTCAAACAGGGTATGTACGCTAAAAGGGCTGAAGAATACGATCATATCGTAGCTATCTTTCATTACAGGCGTAATGTCGTTAGATACGGTTCTGTAAAGCATTACTTCCGAAAAAGCAATATTGTTCTTGATCATGAACTGGCCAATATCGTTTTTTCCGTTATCAGCTATGGGAAGAATGAAGCGTTCATTTGCCTTATGCTTTGTAACTACCTCAAGCAATCCTTCCGTGCTGCCGTCTGCAGAAAAAAAGACTTTGCGCTTGCGATAAAGAATAAACTTCTGAAGGTATAACGCTACTGCTTCCGTAATGCAGAAGTACTTCATCTCCTGCGATACTTTTACTTTCAATTCTTCGCAGATCCTGAAGAAATGATCGATAGCATTGCGACTTGTAAATACAATGGCCGTATGCTCCAGTATATCAACCCTTTGCTTGCGAAACTCTTTACCGGAAAGCCCCTCTACCCTGATAAACGGATGGAAGGCAAGCTTTACGTCAAACTTCTTAGCCAGGTCAAAATATGGAGACTTCTCCGTTTCCGGCCTGGGCTGGGTTATTAGTATGGAGTCAACCTTGCGGGACTCTTTGCTATCAGTAGTTTTAGACTGAGGGCGTACAGCTTTTGCCATATTTTGGGTTACATATAAAGCCAACAAGTCTGATACGAGTCGATCTTTTTAATATAAAAATCCACGTATCAGTAACTTCACCAATACTGCCAGGGGCAGTATTTCTGAGGCGCAAAGGTACGTAAAAAAATGAAACTTACTGTGTTGGAAAAACGACCCGAAAACAGACCAGGAGCGCAGGTAACGATTTATGAATGATAAAACAATAATCGCTGCAGATACGATCATAGCAGGTATTGCCCACGCAGGTGCACCAAAAGCAAGCAATAAGACGAATGGCAGTAATGCTATCGCCGTTATCTTATTAACCAGAAATATATTAAATATATAATATTCAGTTATATCATTTATTTTAAAGGCCCATCCGCTGAATTTTACAGCAAGGTATTTTGCAGTGTATATGATACCTATGCCGGCTATCAACATTACCACTAGTATACCGGGTGAAATATTCCTTGGACGAACAGGTGTGGTGTACCCCACAACATAGTATAGGTAAGAACCTGCTACGATCACAAAAAATATATTCATCAAAAGGTTAGGGACAACTGCCAGGTCCAGCTGCTCCTTTGCTGCCCTTGCCTGGCTCGGCGTAATAAATGCCCGCCATAGATTGTTAAGATATCGCGGATCTGCATATCTCAATAATCCAAAAACTACAATAAGCAAGGTAAGCAGGTAAAAGTCAAGGGTTTTATCGACCATAATATGCGGCCGCTCAATATTGTAAACAATTTGCTTATTAGACATCATAGGGCTGCCAGCCACTATACTATCAGCCATCATAACAGCTGCCCTGTACTGAGCAGCGCTGTCTGCGACTATAGATATACCATATTTGGCAGGCAATACCTTCGCTTCTGCAAATACGGGCAAAAGCAGCGTACACATCAATCCAATGCAAAAAATCCTGGCTAATAATGGCATGGGGCAAATTTAATGTTTCACAACATATACTCGGCAATTTTACCTTCCGGCATTGCGGATGCTGGCCCGTACTGCGCTGTATATAGTTTCCAACCCTTCTTCATTTTGCTCCCTGCAATGTTGCAGCGCCAGCAGGCGAGATGTTTTCATACATTTCATCTTATCGCCCGGGCAGGCAGTCATAATATCTAATGCTATAACCCTGGCCCATTGGTATTTATATGCCGGTTTTACAGAGGTAGAAAACAATAAACCTACAACTGCATCAGGATTTCGTTGCAAAAAATCGCGGCAGGTACGACCAAGGCCTATCGATAGCTGCCTGTTGGCTGTCAGCAGCATTTTAGATACCAGGAAAATATAGAAAGGCCTTGTATCATTATTGAGCGTACTCATGCTATCTGCAATAGAATAGGTGCGATCGTTATCACCTGCAGGTACAGTCCCTGCATGATAGTCCTTAGCGGCCTGCGAAACCGTTGGCAAACCCATATAATAAGCTGTTGGCTTTAACGCCTGGGCATCTACTACTGCGACCGATAAACATAGAATACAAATAACAATCAGGCGAAACATTCCCTATTCAGTTTAGTCATTTTAAAAATAACACAGCTAACCCGACTATCATATACGCGACCCAATATTTTTCGAATTCATATCTATTAAAAAATCAAAAAGAAATGATAGGCGCACACGTCTTAGCTTTGCTGCAGAATGGCAGGTATCTATATTCATATTCCTTTTTGCAGGCAGGCATGTAACTATTGCAATTTTCACTTTTCTACTTCTCTGAAGCTAAAGGGCGATTTGCTTCTTGCCCTGCACAAAGAAATAGAGTTACAAAAAGATTATCTCAGTGGTGAAACTATTGAAACTGTTTACATCGGCGGGGGCACCCCATCTCTCCTATCCATATCAGATATCCAAAAACTGTTTGACTCGATCTTAAAGAACTTTAAGGTAGATGCACTTAAAGAGTTTACCCTTGAGGCAAACCCCGATGATCTTACCAAAGCTTACTTACAAGAGCTGCGCACTACAAATATCAATCGTTTTAGCATTGGGGTACAATCGTTCAGGGATGAAGACCTCAGGTATATGAACCGTGCCCATAATGCGCAGCAGGCTGATTATGCCATAAAAGCGGCACAAGATGCCGGCTTTACAAATCTATCCATCGATCTGATATATGGTGTACCCGGATTGAGCAATAAGGACTGGATAAACAATCTTGCAAGGATCAAAGAACTGGATATCCCCCATTTTTCATCCTATGCTCTTACAGTGGAAGAAGGAACTGCTCTGCACCATAACATCCGGACAAAAAAAACCGCCCCGGTAAATGCCGAACAGTCAGCGATGCAATTTGATATCCTTGCTGAACAGGCAGATTTGATGGGTTATGAGCAATACGAAATATCTAATCTTGCAAAGCCCGGCCACCGAGCCATCCACAATACCAATTACTGGCTGGGTAAGCCTTATCTCGGCCTCGGTCCATCTGCACATAGCTTCGATGGCAATACCAGGCGATGGAACATTGCCAATAATGCGCTCTATATTAAAAGCCTTTTGTTGGAAAATAAGCTTTCTTACGAAGAGGAAATTTTAACTAAGGAACAGCAACTTAATGAATATATCATGACCTCCTTACGTACTTCCTGGGGTTGTGATCTCAGCCACATTACTACCAAATGGGGCAGCGACTATGTAACGCAGATCATGAAAGATGCGCAGCAGTTTATAGAGCAGGACAAAATTTTACTTAAAGACAATCATTTGCTACTGACCTTAAAAGGCAAACTCTGGGCAGACAGAATAGCAGGTGAGCTTTTTATATAAATAACGTATATTACGATAAAATATATCACTACTATGAAAAAAGTAATCCTTTTTATCCTGATTGCGCTTCCTTCTATTGCGCTCGCACAAAGCATCACCCTGGTAAGTGTAGATTATGGACAACCGGTCAAAACCAATCCTACCCCGGTATGTTATACTCACGAGGTTTTGGAAAAAATAAGTGACCAGATGTATCAGCAAGGTAACCCTAAGTATATATGGGTAGATCTATTAAAAGACAGGTACATCACAAATGATGAAGGACATACGCTCAATCTTTACATTTCTGCAAAAAATGCAAGCGGGAATGGTAACGTACCTATTCCTGCGGAAGCAAGTAAAAAGTATGCGGAAAAATGGGTATCATTTGTCAAATCATTACATCTAAAGGTGGATACCTCTACCTCATATCATCTGTATGCCTCTAATGGAATCCAGGGGGCCGATGTTGTAAATGAAAAATCTGAATTCAGAAGCATCATAAAAGGCGAATTATACTATCTAAACCTGAACCCGCAGGGAGAATTAAGGTTCTATAAAGAATTAATCAAGGAAGGCCTGGCATCAGAAAATGATTCTTTATCATGGAACTTTACTATAAATGGTTACTTCGTAAATGGCAAACGACTCAATGCCGAACAAAGAGAGAAGTTCAGAAATATCGGTATAGAAGAATTTGGAACAGATTACAACAAAATCTGGCAAACCACTAATAGTAGTATGGGATATCCTTTACAGCATAGAATGCAAAAGCTCACCTCACGACTCGACGATTAGTACGTTGCTATACAGGACTACATAATGGCAAAAGTCTTACCGATCTCAGGCAATATCAACTCTTTGCTTACATTGGCAAACTTTTGCAAAGATTCCTTTTTATCGATTTTGATGTATTCAAACGTATCAAAATGTACCCCCACTATCTTATCACACTCAATAAAATCACTGGCGATGATAGCGCCATCAGTATTCATTGTGAAATTTCCACCGATAGGTAATACTGCAAAATCTAATTTGGCATAGTACTTAGGTATCAATTGCATGTCCAGGTTTAAGCCCGTGTCCCCGCTGTAATAAAAGCTTCCTTCTGGTAATGTAATTACAAAACCACAGGCGCTACCGCCATTGCTGCCATCGGGCAGTGTACTGCTATGGGCTGCGGGTACCATGCGTACGGTACCAAAATCAAAGAAGGATACACCATAATTCATCGCATGAAAACGGGTACAGTCTTCCGCCCATGCTATTACTTCATAGGTGGCTATAACGGTTGCGCCCGTCCTCTTGGCTATACGGCCAAGATCGGCAACATGATTATTGTGTGCATGAGATACAAATATATAGTCAGCTTCTATCGTATCTACATTAATGCTTAACGCTAAGGGATTACCGGTGATGAAAGGATCAAATAAAAACTTCTTACCTCCTGACTCTATTAAAAAACACGAATGGCCATAATAAGTAAAATTCATCTATCATTCATTTAGTAAACGGCACTACAAAAATAGTTAACATAGTTATTAGCAATAATTATACGTTTATATAATTTTTTGTTCTATAATTTAATAATACGTTTTATCGTATTCAAATAAAGGGAGATCGACATCTCCCTTCGCATATTGGCGTTATCTCAAACACTTCAAAATTTAGACGTAGGCCAACGGCATTGTGCTTTATTTCTTGCAGTGAATGCTATTTTTCGAATCTATATCTAATCTATAACCAATCTTTAAAAGTTAATATGCCCTGCACTTCTTCCACACCCTATTTTCATCATTTTTTAATTAGATATTAACCGATTTTTAATTCGCAGATACTCAGTTAGTTAGCTATCAAGATGATAAGCTATAGGCGTCTCAAGTGTTACTTATCTATACTGTTGCACCTGTCAGCGTATGTATTGAAAATGTCAAATCTGCTTCTCTGAGCCATGAACTATTTACAAAGCCTTTTTACAATAGTAACTTTAGTATAGAGGCACCCGCCAAAGGTGTCGCTCACCATTCTATGAACACCTTGCATACACCGCACCCGAAGATAGATATAAGACTCTTCACCATCAGCTGTAGTCTTTTAATGCTTCTTTTAGGCTATTCCCGCTCAAAAGCACAGTGCACTGACTGGGGAATCAAAGCACAACTTACATCGGCTTCTACATGTGCTGCCAATGCAGGTTTCACTGTATCCATCTACGGTCCGGATGCTGCCAATCTTACTAATGTCCAATATAGCATACCTACAACGCCGTCTGGTTTCTTTGTTCCACCTAATAACTCTTCCTCCTTTTCTAATATTCCTCCCGGTACATATACGGTCAGTGCGATAGCAGACTGCAACGGCAACCCAACGGGGAAGAACACTACGATTACCATTCCGGGAGCATACACTGCACCATCACTTTCTGTCAGCCAATCGCGTACTAGCCTCAGTTGCGGTAATTATGGAAAGCTAACCGCTTATATAACAAAGGGAGCACCTCCCTATACCATCAAATTAACAAGTGCTCCTACTTCCTATACGGGTCCTGTCTCGTTTACTACATCTTCACAGATATATACCATCAATGATCTTGCTGCGGGCAGTTACACCGTACAGCTGATTGATGCATGTGGCAGCGGCTCCAATATCGTTACTACCGCTATAAGCTCAATAATGGTTGCCTCCGTGCCACTAATCTATAGTGAAGCGATGAATAGCGGCTGCGATACCATACTCATCCCTAAGCCTGCCATAAACACAAATATTGCCGGGTGGTTTAATTACGATGCAGATAATCTTTTCAAAGCATCTATCCAGATAGGCGGCGGCTTATTACCTACTCCAACACCGTATGACTATTTCAACAGTCCGCCATTTGCTTTAAAAATACCCGCAGGAAAATCTCTAAAGGACTACTACGGCCAAACGATCTATTATACTATACAACCACCATGTGGCAATGCCATTACCGGCACGCATACTATCCCATATCCCTATGTATCACCATCCGTTACGCAAAATTGTAACACCGATTTTACAGCAACACTATACTTCAATGGCGCAATTTGTTATCCGCTAAGCTATACGGTTACCAATACTGCTACCGGCATTTCCTATGGGCCTTATTCAACATCCTCTCCGGTTGCAGTCACGCCCAACTTACCTATTGGCTCATACTCACTTACCTATACAACAGGCGATGGCTATACCGGGAATAGTTCATTTGCCACTTCTATTATTTCAGCTAATCCTTACTCCGTGCAAGCTGGTATTGTCGGCGATGGGCTTGACGGTTATATCGACTGGTTTATTTTCACTAGTTCGGTTGCCCTTGGCACTAAAACCGTAGAGCTTTTTAACGGCCCGCCGGGGTATTCCTTTCTTGGAACATGGACCAGCAATACGATTTATGGCACTTCTGATAACCAGACTCCCGGAGCGGGAACTCTGAAATATAAACCCGGCACGTATGTATGGAAGATAACAGATAACTGCGGCACTTATTATCTGCCCATCACTGTTTCGCAAACCGATGTGTACCGGTTTACGGCAGGCATAGATAGCCAAAAACGAACATGTGCGGGACTAAGGGTTTGGCCATCAGTAACAGGCATGGTAAATAACACGTCTGTTGCTACTACGTTTTCACTGCTTAAGGATGGAGAACCATACCCAAAACGAACACCATTATGGGTGCAATATCCTGCCGGCAGTTCGGTATTGCTTACGGATCCGGGTGTTTACACAATTGTACCGAGCGCCGCTATCTATACAGTTTTCCTCGATCTGCCTTACCCCAATGACTATACGGCTACCTGGTCTTTTACATATAGTGTACAGCCGGTTCAGGCCGATATGAATCAAACCCAGGGATTTGTTTGTACTGCCGCGAACACAGGGCAGGCTAAAATATACATACAGGGAAAAGATGGCATGCCCAATAAAAATGGAGGCACGCACTATACTTATTACCTTGCAGCACATGGCAATGGCATATCCGGCCCGTATATTGCAAACAACACTACAGGCGTATTTACCAATTTTGGCGGAAACGCAAACGATATGTACGATGTAAAAATAGTCGACTCCTGCGGGGCGTTTGCGGTACAATCGGTTAAGATATTAGACCTGCAGTCAACAAGGTTACTCACCAGTACCGGCTATGCATCTTGCGAACACGATACCCTGGAATTGACCGCTCTATATCTGCCGGGGGCAACTTATAGCTGGTCTGGCCCTAATGGATTCACTTCTGCCATCAGAAACCCGGTAATTAAGGACATCTCCCCTGCTTCAGCGGGCGTTTATAAAGTTACAATAACCACAGCGAGCTGCTCACAGTTATTGATAGATAGCATTACAATAGCCGTTAACCCAAACCCGGTTAAACCCATTGTTAGCGTCAGCTGTAGTCCGTCGCCAACTACGCTTTATATTACAAATGGCTCCGCAGCGTATCGGTACGACTGGCACATAAATATTCTTATTGGCAGTTTTACCTATCCTATCGTTGAACCATCCGATTTTAATTACGGAAAATATGCTTACCTGGCCGGTGGCTATACCGCATGGGCCATAGATACAACAACAGGCTGCAAAACCCCGTCTGATTCCATATACTTTGGGCATCCTCCAAACGCAAAAGTAACAGCGCATATTTACTCTCCGCACTTGCAGGTTTGCTCGGGAGATTCTACGATACTGGTTGCTATGGGCTCAATAGCTGGTTCCTATCAATGGTTTAAAAACGGCATGCCGATACCCGGGGCTACAGGCAAAAGCCTGGTTACGGGCAGCGCCGGTAATTATAAAGTAAGCATAGATGCCGGGCCCTGCAATAAAGACACCTCTTCTGCCGTCGCAGTAAGTGTTGTTTCGATTCCGGTAGCTAATATTACAAGCAGCGCAACTGATATTTGCCGGGGGCAGTCCGCTTTGCTGAATGCAAATACAGGTACGGGATATTCCTATACATGGCATAAAGACAGCATCAGTATACCACAGGCAAATAGTGCACAACTTTCCGTAGATACTACTGGTAGCTATTTTGTTACCATTTCTAATGGCGGTTGTGTGGCAAACTCCTCTTCCATCAGGATACTGGTACATGATAAGCCTTCCGTCCATCTGGTGCCCGATACAGACCAGTCTATTTGTACAGGCGATTCCCTGCAATTGAGCAGCATAGCAGATGCGTCTTATACTTATTCATGGTATAGAGATGGCAATAAAATAGCAGGCGCTGCAACAAATACCTTTTGGGCTGATACAACTGGCAGCTACCTGGTAAAAGTTCATACTGCATATTGCCCCGATAGCACATCCAATATCGTTAAAATCATGCTGCTACCTGTTTCACTATCATTAGGGCGCGATACGATCATTTGCGATACGGAAAACTTTTCCATGGTCTTACATGTGCCCGATGGTTTCGATAATATTTTATGGTCAGATGGCTCAACCGGTAATGATCTCTCCATAAACAAAGGAGGAAAATACTGGGTGAATGCAAATAATAAATGTGGAAGCTTCAGCGACACAATAGACATTTACAAGCCCGAAAACTATTTACCGGATCTGCCTGGCGACACAGTAATATGCAACGAGAACAATTACGCCAACTTCAATCTTTCTCCCCTGCTCGATAATATCACCTGGAATACTGGTGCTCACAGCCATACGCTCCATGTTACCTATCCGGGCGTTTTCTGGGTACAGGCGAGCAGCCCATGTGGCATGGTCTACGACACCACAAATGTGCATTTCTGTTTACCTGACATTCAGACTATCGCGCTGTCAAAAGATACTATTTGTGAAAGCGATTGCATAGAGTATCATGCAACTGTCGGCAATTACCCCCAAAAATATAAATGGCTTTTTGAAGGCGGCAATCCCGCTACGGATTCAGGTTCTTCAACTTCGAGGTCTTGCTATTATCTTCCCGGCATATACAAAACTACCCTTATGGCCTCTAATGCAGGTGGAACGGTTACAAAGGCAACAAATATTATTGTCTTGCCAAAGCCTGTATTAAACTTTACAGACACCGGCTTTACGGTTCCCTACAAATCTATGCTGGTACTGCCGGCAAGTGCCGAAGCGGAACAGTCTAAATGGATGCTTAATGATTCCCTTGTCTGCGAAAATTGCAGGACGCTTACGGTAGAGGCAAGGCTATGGCACCAAACTTATACTTGCATCCTAACTAATGCAGGATGCAGTTCTGTAGCACATTATCATATCACAACAACAGATATCCCGTCTGATATCTGGTTCCCAACTGCCTTTTCGCCAAATGGCGACGGCTTGAACGACTATTTCCGTGTAATAACTGACAATCCCAATATTAACGTCATCACCTTAGCGGTCTACAATCGGTTCGGACAAGTCATCTACAACGGGCACCAAGGCGACAAAGGCTGGGACGGTACTTATAAAGGCCAAAAAGTAGATATAGGCACTTACTTCTGGCAGGTAAAATATAAAGTGAATGGCCAGGACAAGGAGTACTTCCTGAAAGGCGACATCACGGTACTATAATACCATCGGGAATCGTTGAACACAATACCCGATGGTATTTTTCGATCACTTTTTGGTAAGGTCAAAAACAAACCTCTTTGTATCATACAATGCAAAGTATCCGTACCCGGGTTTTATGTTAGATGGCAAATTAATTGGCTCCCCTGTAAGCTGGTTGATCAGGTACCCGGTACGCTTATAAGCGGCCAGGTAATTATAATACCCGTCATCTATCTGGACAATTTGTATCACCATGGTATCACGCCTGGTAGCATTTATCGAAAAGTTGTGTTCCAGCACTCCGTTTGTGGCTTTGTTCCCGTCTGCCAATTGTATCTTCTTGGGTTCAAACGACACTATTGATTTGATACCTTTATTCAGGGAAGTAAGTTCAGGTAACTTTGCATTTTTCCGCAGTTGCTCAAGCGTTGTATAACTGATAAAATATCTGTCGCTAACCTCAACATTGCTTACTGCTACATATACGTTCAGCAAGGAGTCGCCGCCATTACCGGCAATAAATGTCGTCTTTACTTCTGCCTCATTGGTAAATGGTAAATACTGAGTGCTGGCATTGGTTATCTTTCCTGTTTTAAGGTCTGTGATTGTAAGTTTATATTCTGCTTTTTCACTCAACTTCATCTCATCACTCATATATAATCCATTAGAGGCTTTTGCGAGTTTATACTGCTGCTTCCCTTGCTGCTCTATGGTCACAACTGCTGAATCCATCAGCAAGTCCTTCGGGATGAAACCGGCTGCAGTATCATCCAGTTTCTTTAATGCCTGCGCAGAGTAGCCGGCAGAAACAACGATTACATTGTCAGCTGCAAACGATGTGACAACCGCATCATTATTTTTTTCGGGGATTACGATATCCAGCGGCTTAGGTTTCCTGCAGGCAAAAAGTGTTATAACAGCCAGCAATAGCAGCTGTACGTTCCTGTTTTTCATGTAACTGTATGTTTAAAGTGAAATATTCAATGATGCGGCAGTGATAGTACCAAAAAGGCCTTTCTGCTGATATTTGTAGCCGTTATTTTTTTCGTCGGGTACGCGTTGTACGGTATATGGCTGCGTTCTGTTAAAGACATTGTACACACTTAAATGTGCATCCGCTTTCACACGTTTTGATACTTTGAACTTATACTGCAGGTCCATATCTGTACGGAACGAAGCGGATAACCGCAGTTCGTTTCTGCCTGTGTAAGCCGGCAATGCTTCAACACCCGTAAGCCCCGGCGACGGCACTATATATTGGCTCACCTGCCCCGTAAAAGGACTGCCTGTAGCATATATCCAGGTAGTGCTGATGCTCCACTTCGGTGTAATGTCATACATGGCTACAAGGGATAGATCGTGTCGCCTGTCATATCGTGCATAATATTGCTTACCGCCATTCAGGGAATCAAATCTCCTGGTGGCAAAAGACAATGTATACCCAAGCCATCCTGTAAATCTGCCGGCGGTTTTGCTAACGAATAGCTCCGCTCCGTATGCTTCGCCACAACCATGTACCAGTTCTTTTTCGTAATCATTATTCATTACCAGCAGTGCCCCTTCTTTGTATTCCAGCAGGTTTTGCATTCGCTTATAATAAAGTTCCGTACTGATGGATATATCCATGGACGGTATCGTATGATAATACCCTATGCTTAATTGGTCAGATATGCCCGGTTTTATATTATCGGTCACGGGGTACCACAGATCCGTTGGCAATGCCAGGGAAGAACTGGAAACTAAATGAAGGTATTGCGTCATTCGCGCATAAGAGAGTTTTAAGGAACTCGCTTCAGACAGGGAATACTTAAAACCTATTCTCGGCTCGGGGCTAATATAGTTTTTCCCTCCGGTCGCCATACCACTTAGCCTCACTCCCGCTGCCAACAGGCATTTAGCATTTAGGGTGATCTCATCATTTACATAAACAGCGGCTTCTGTATTATATATTTTCTTGCCTGCACTGTTGGTAAACAATGCCATCTGTGGCCCGCTGGTGTTTACGATATTGGGGTTGAAATAATGATAGGTTGCATGAATACCCGATGTTATTTTATGCCCGTTGATCCCGGAATATCTAATGTCATAACGGCCATTATAATCCCTGATAGCAGAGCGTACGCTTAGTATATTATTATCCGCACGGCCATCTACCAGGTATTTAAAATTCGAATAAGACAGGTTTAGGTCACTGGCAAATAAATTGTTCGCGGAAAGCCGGTTCCATTTAGCAGACCACACTTTGTTGCCCATCTTTATATTGGTGGCTATCTGTTTCTGGTCTTCGTTCTTTGAGTTCAAATTGGATGATCGTAACACATCATCTCCATAATAACTGCTTAGGTAAAACCTGTTCCTTTCATCCGCTTTAAAAACCAGTTTACCGTTAAGATCATAGAAATAATACGGTACGCTTTTCATCACTTTATCAATATAGGTTCGCCTGCCCGCCAGCATCAATGACATCTTATCTTTTACAACAGGCAATTGAACATTTGCTGACGAGGTTATGGTACCAATATTCACTTGTGTATGATAATCCTGCAGGCTGGCATCTTTAGTTCGCACATCCAGTACTGAAGACATCCTACCTCCATACTGTGCAGGAAATGAAGATTTATATAGCTGCGCCTCTTTTAATGTAGTATTGTTAAACAGTGAAAAAAATCCCAGCAGGTGCCCTGCATTATATATGGTCGCCCCATCCAGCGTAATGAGATTTTCATCGTTTCCACCACCACGCACATACATTCCTATACTGCCTTCTGTCCCTTGTTTCACGCCGGGGGTCAGTTGCAGTGCTTTAATAATATCCTGCTCACCGCCAATTGCCGGGGCTTTCAGCAGCAGGCTTACCGGCAGGTCTGTTTTACCCATCTGTGCCGATTCTATAAATAGCTTTCGTTTTACAGAATGTACGCTTACGGTTACTTCTTCCAGTTTATTACCTGGTGTCGGGCGATGATGTATTGATGAACTATTCTTTTGTGCCAGTAACTGCAAAGGCAGGCAAATAGAAGCTAGTATTATGGATGTGCTCTGATGTTTCATAATGTTCTGTATCATCATCAGAACACAGAAACTTTGCTATACCCCTATGTATGGAGAAAAAACTTTTTAAAAAGTATTATCTCCGGCCCGATATATAAGTATAGGTAACCTGCGATACGCCGCCTATCATACCAAGCCCATTGACTACATTGCCTTCTATCTTAACAGGCTGCTCTAATGATGTGTAGCCACTCATAGGATCATAGGTCTCGTATGATTTCAGGAACTTAAAATAATCTGGCGAAACGGATTTGATGTAAACAAATACTCTTCCCTTCGTACTATCCAATGGTATGCCCGAATTGTCTTCACCAACGTACACGTTAGTGTTGTATTCCATGCCGTTGAAGTTCAGGTCTTTGAGTAATATCCTCTTTGCAGCCGTATTCGCGCCATTATCGGTCACGTTATCAGAATTTATGTCCGAAGTATATACAGGTTGCCTTACGTACTTATTTTGAAATACAGTATCAAATTTTGTTGCAGGGTTATTTCCAGAAGATTTTAAAAAATCATACAAACTGCTTTCTGTTTGCAGAGAATGCCATGTACCGTTGTAATAGAAATAACCTTGAATGTCCATTCCTTGCCTAACGGCTTCTATAACATAATAATTAACCGCGTTGCCGGGGTCGTTGATCTTTATCCTGATACGCAGGGTACCATTATTCGAATACATCGCAAATGCAGTATCGGTTACCGCTGCGTCAATAGGGCCTGGTATTTTTATATGCGCAGTTGCGATACCCAGTGAAGCATGGTTCGCATTGATCGTATATTCCATACCGCTCTTCACCATTTCTTTACCGGCAAATGGAACGGTATACAACATCTGTATAAAAGAATCCTGGTAAGCACTTAACTGGTAGCTATACCCTGTTATATCTTTTAGCTCCAGGCTTAATCCTTCAAGAAGCTGAAAACTCAATTGTTCTTTACCACTCACAGCAATACTTTGCCCGGCACGCAATTTAAAGGTATCACCTGCGATAAACTCACCTATCAATACGATCTTCTTTTGAGTGCTGATATCAGGCAACGGCAATTCTTTTTTGCATGACAGCGCTACAACTATCATAAAGCACAGGCCCGCCCACATTCCTATTCGGGTTGTTGCTATCATCAGAAACTAAGTTTATAACTGATATAGGGTATAAACTGCAAAATGCTCACGCCCTTTAATTTAAAATTACCTGCACCGCCATTTGCATCAGCATTTACCAGCTCTACATACACCACATTCTTCCTTCCGTATGCATTAAATATTCCGCACGACCAGGTTCGTTCGGTTACTTTCCGTTTCTTGATAAAATTAACACCGAAGTCAAGCCGGTGTATGGCCGGCAAACGATAATTATTCCACGATACATAGTTATAAGTATAGTTGGAACTGTTGGTCATAGCTGATTGAAATATCAATAGATTATTGTCAAAGTCAGGGTATATCTGGTCGGGCATAGTAATGGCTTCACCGCTCATATAACTCCAGCTGACCGCTGCATCAAATTTCGGCGATGGCTGATAGAGCAAAACTGATCTTAGATTATGCCTTCTGTCATACCGGTAAGGAAAGGGCTGTCCATCGTTTAGCTGGGCAAATTGTCTCCATGTCCACGACAAAGTGTATGCTACTGAAAACACAAAAGGTTTGAACTTGATTTTCCCGGACACCTCGCCTCCATAGCTCCAGCCTTTACCCTGTATGATCTTTTCATCCCAATTCAAAGAATTGTCAAAAAGATTCTTCCCCATGTTGTATGCTACGGTGTTTTCCAAATCTTTATAATAACCTTCAATGTTGTAAGAAAATGCTTTGCCGGTTTTTCCATACCCGAGCGTTACCAGTTTCGACAATTCGGGCCTTATTTTAGATGAGCTGGGCAACCAGAAATCTGCCGGTAGCCCATAGGTATTATTACTTATCAGGTGTACAAATTGCCCCATCTGCGTGTACGATGCATATACACTGTGGTTCATACTTAGCTTATATGCTGTATACAATCGTGGCTGCAAACTCGAATAATTAAACCGGTCGCTGAACCAGTTTGCGACATGCAATCCGGGGCGCACCGTCCATCTATCAAGTATCTTTATTTCGTCCTCGGCAAATAGCACCAGCTCGTTCGAATGAAACTTATCTGTTGACGTTATAGACTTACTGCCTGCAAGTACCTGCACAGGCGTAAAATAGGCGCGGCTATAACCTATCCCCAGTTCCAGCTTTTGCGAGGTTGATAAATACCAGTTTACCTTTGATCGCAAAGCCAGGTCTTTTATAGAAGAATTACCTTCATAGCCGTTGGCATTAGATACCGCGTTTTGTTCTATAAGTTGCTGCTTATCCGACAGGTAAAATTTAAAATTGCTGTAAGTAAATGTAGTGTTTAGAAAAAGCTTAGGATTCAGGATCGAGTTCCATCTTGCACTGGCTACTGTGTTACCCCATTTAGCTTTAGTCCCTTGCGAACTAAAATCTACGCCCATTCCATCTCGCCCGTTGTATATACTTAAGTATAGCCTGTTGTTTTTGTTCAATATATAATTTGCCTTACCATTTACATCATAAAAATTGATCTTGAGTGCATTGGTAAATGGCCTCCATAGCAGGTCGAACCAGGTACGCCGCGCACTTATCATCACAGAGGCTTTATCTTTTATTATTGGCCCTTCCAGGTTAAGGCTACCCTTCACTAACCCCATTGTAAACTGGCCACCCAGGTGTTCCATATCTCCATCTTTGGTATTAACGTCTATAACAGACGAAAGCCTGCCACCATACCGGGCAGGGAAAGCACCTTTGTGAAAGTCGACTGATTTGATTGCTTCCGAATTATATACAGAAGTCAATCCGAAAAAATGGTCTATATAATACAGCGGCACACCGTCCAGCAAATTCAGGTTCTGTCCCGGATCACCGCCACGTACCATAACTGCATTGGTACCATCTGTACCTGATTGCACACCGGCAACATACTGCAATGCACGCATTACATCATTTTCTCCCAATATCGCAGGCCTGTTTCTTATATCTGCATACACCAGGTGATGATGATCGGGGGTGCTTGTTTTATCATCGGTAATGTTCACCTCTTCCAGTTTTGCCTGCGATGTCAATAAGATGTCTTTACGAACATCTTTATCATCGGCAAAAGAAAAACTGTCTGTAACATACCCTATATAAGAGCATAATACTTTATGAGCACCCGCAGGCATCGTCAGGCTGTAATAGCCATAGCTATTGGTAGTAGTACCTATACCCAGAACTGGTACATACACCACGGCGCCAATTAACACCTCCTTATTGATTGCTTCTTTTACGTATCCGTTAATGGTTATTTTGCTTGGGGCGGCAGGCTTATTATCTTCTGCGGCAACTATGAGGATTTTATCTCCACTTTCTTTTAAAAGTAATTGTTGCCCATCAAGTATTTTTTGCAATGCATCCTGCAGTGTGGTTTCGGTTTTATCCAACGATACTTTCTTCCTCAGATCTATATAAGACGCACTATAAGACAAACGTACCTTGGTCACATGTTCTATATCCTGCAAATACTTCTTTACGGTACCATTAGCAATAGAAGGTGTGTAACGGGTATTTAGCACATGGAGCTCTTGTGCCGAAGCTATCATATAGCAGCAGGTAAATAAAAGGATGAGAATGTAAATGATAATTCCTCTTCTCATTAGCTTATTTAGCTGATATAATGTATTGTGCTCCTTTACGTTCCCATTTACAATGCGTTACCAGGCAAAGCTCATCCAGCACGCCATCAAGCGGTTGATTATTAAAACTGATAGTTACCAGCTGATCTTTCACCTCTTGTGCAGTATTGTCTGCAAACGTTATTTTTTGCTGATAATAATATGCCAGTCGCTCTGCTATTTTACTTAAGGGCTGGCTTTCAAAGCGCAGCAAACCGGTTTTCCAAAAAAGGTAGTTGGCATCAGCAACTACACCTTCCGTCAGTTTACTGTCAACCAGTTGCCCAAATTCACCTTTGGTCAGCACAACGCGCTGCATGGTATCGTTTTTAGATTTTACCTGCACTTTTCCGCTGGCAACGGTCACAGATGCGCTTTCTTCATTGCATCTTACGTCAAAACTGGTGCCCAGAACTTTTACAGATACAGATTGAGCATCTATCACAAAAGGTTGTGCTTCATTATGAGTTACTTCAAAGAAAGCCTCCCCTTCCAGTTTCACATTCCTTTCGTTAATAGCAAATGTGGCGGGGTAAGATAGCTTGCTCCCTTTGCGCAAGGTTACGTGCGATTTGTCAGGCAGCACAACATCTTTATTCCCATTCTCGGCAACTACGGTTTCCATTCCCGGTTTCAACAAATTCCGTACTACGAATATCCCTATGATAAAGACCGCAGCTACGGCCGCATACCGCATCCAATCCTTTAGCTCGATGCGTCTTGCTGTTTTGCCTTTGTTCACGGTCAATGCAGCCACCTTGTTCCAGGCAGCAGGCGTATCAAAAGTTACGGTATCAAACAAACCATCCGCCTTTTGCCAAAGCCCTGCGATACGCTCATATTCTTCTGCATTCTTTTTTTCGGCATCTATCCACGATTGCAGCAGGCGCAGCTCTTCTCCGGAGGCTTCCCCGGTTAGCTTCTTGGCAATTAATATGTCAATCTCCTCGTTCATTTATCTTTATCTACACCTATATAAAACTGTTTGTTTAGCCATAACCCCTATTCCCAGAAGATATTTTTAGTTAACAGCATCATCAGGAACACGGTCATTACCGAACGGGCGTAATCTCTTAATGTTTTAATGGCTTTGCCCATCTGGTTTTCTACTGTCTTTACAGATATTTCCAATGCTTCTGCTGCCTGCTTATAGCTCATACCATGCAATTTTACCAGCAGGAATACTTCCTTGCATTTAGGGGGCAGGGTATTCAGCGCCTCCGTTATCTTTTTTGATTGCTCACTGGCATCTTCTCTTACCTGGCGCATCGTAATAAATGGCTCATGATCTGTTTCTGGTGTTTCTTCTACAAACTGAATACCTGCACTTTTTTGGCGGCGAATGGCGGTCAGTGAATTATTTCTTACGGCCGTTACCAGGTAAAATTTAGCTTCGGGCGACGAGATCAGTTCTTTCTTTTGCTCCCAAAATTTCACAAATGTCTCCTGCACCACATCCTCCGCCCATTGACTGTCCTGTAGGTATGTCAATGCATACCTGCAAAGGTTATTATATTCTTTTTCGAATAATTCTTTAAAAACGCTTTCGGCCACGGGCATCTGTCTATCGGATACCGCAAAGAAAATAAAACTAGTTCATATACATAATAAAAAGATTATTAAATCGGTATATGAAATTTTGATTTGGTTAAAATAGCAGCGGCGATAAACGCCGCCGCTTCCGATAGGGGTAACTAAAACTATTGCTTCATGAACTTATAGGTGCTTTCAAATGAAAATCCGTTAACGGTCAGCAGGTACATACCGGGAGCAAGCCCGCTTACATCCAATTGGGTTTGGCCATAGCTAACCTTACCATTTTGCAATTGGCTGCCGGAAACTGATATGATCTTGTAGTTTGCTGTTTCCAAACCATTGTCTATATACAAGCGGTCGTTACATACTGTTGGATACACTTTGATCTGATCTTTTGCCTGTATGGCTTCGATTGCTGTTGTAGCATTGTTTTTAGGCACAAACCTATAAGTTGTTCCACTCACCGGGTAAGAAGAAAGGCTTGGGAAAGTCATAGAGCCCGACCCTACGCTGTCTATAGTTGGTGCTGCGGGGTTACCTTTCAGCAGGTATAGTATTTCATAATCCTCAGTCGCGCGGTTTATGTTTTTCATGTATCCTACCAGCGGGCCACCGTTAAAAAAGTAATCGTTGATATGAGATATTTTAGAAGGACCGTAATGCACCTCTACCGCATTGCTGTCTTCAAATAACCAGACCTCAAGGTTTACGGAATCATCCAGGGTTCCATACAGATCATTTTCATCGGCAAAGCCGGCATTGAATATTTCCAGCCTGAAAACTCTCTTTCCCGCACCGCCGGTAAGCATATACCTGATCGGCGATTTAGAAGTGCCCGAAACAATGCCCCTGTCTGTCATAGCAGTACCCAGGAACGACATTCCGGATACAACGCCTGTAGTGTCGCTTGCTATGCTATTGCCTTCTGCAAGTGCGATACTGTTGATGGTTTTTCCACCTATTTTAAAATCAAACCCGATGGGTATTACAAAATTGGTGCTGTCTGTCCATGCAGCGGTGTTTACGGGTATGCCGCCTGTAAGCGGAGTATATGTTTGCGACTGTACGCTCAACTTATAGGGCATTTGGGCTTTTGCTGCGCCTGCCGCCAGTAACAATGTGCAAATAGTTCCTGTAATTATCTTTCTCATTTCTATCAATTTTTACAGGAAAACACAATTCGGGCCGCTCACCCCTACGCGGCTACATTTTTTTATAAAAATTGCAATGCTACGCTGACCATACAAGGCAAAAAAAACGCTGTACTTAGTACAGCGTTATAATATTTCTTTGCAATTTTCTTTTAGCCGGTGTTTTCGTATCAGCTTTTTCAGCTTTTTAATGGTCGTTTCGGGCGTCTTCGCGTTACAGTCATAAAGTTCCAGCAACGGCTGCTTATCTTCCAGCATCGTAAACATTTCTTTTAGCGAAGGGATCTCTTTCAGGTTTTTATACTCTTCATAGGTCCACTTCAAAAAGGCCACGTTTTTATTGATCCGTCCACCGTTATCCAGCAAATAGCCTTTACATAGCTTTGTCGGTTCCTGTCCATCTTTAAGGTCCTCTATACCGGGGTAGGATACTATCCGCGATCCGTCGTCTGATAATGTTACCGGCACCAGCTTTTTGTAATTCCCACGGGTCTTATATACCACCACCTTCGGTCGGGGTATCTCCTGGGCATTACTGGCAGAACACATCAATACTGTAGGTATCAATGCAATAGAAGCAAGTAACTTCATATTAATGGGCAACAGATACTTTACGTGTGATCGTTACATCGCCCGATGTAATATGAACCAGGTACAAACCATTAGCAAGCGACCCTACCTGCAGTTTTGCCGTTGATTGATTCTCAGCAGTAATGTGCTGCACCGTACGGCCTTGCATATCTACAAGCGATATATCAGCCTTTTTATTATCCAGGCCTATATTGATCTCAGTTGATGCCGGGTTAGGATAAACGGATATAGCAGCTACTTCGGTACCAACTTCATTAATACCGGTTGTTTGCCTTTCTACATGTATATCCAGTACGTAAGTACCCATGTCACCCAGCACTACCGGTGCTACGCGGAAGTAAACCATACCACCGCCATTTATTGTCTGGTCTGCAAGTACGCTATCGTCATACGCGCCCCATACAATTCTCGGGTTCCTGCTGGTAGCAAGCTGCGCATTCACGGTATATGCATTGCCGTCCGTGCTGCTGTTCTTATCCTGCAGGCGGGCTTTAACTATATAGTTATCACCTGCAGGCAGGTAGATGCTATAGTAATCAATATCGTTGGAAACACTCAGGTTAGAACCGGTAGTTTTTATTTCCATGTTCCCGATAGTCACATCCTTGTTCAGTTGATAGGCAGCTGTATAAACATTGTTATTCTCATAATTGTCCGCTGTCAGCATATTATCGGGTTGAATACCGATAATTGCATGCTGGTTATAATTAAAGCCGCCGCTACCGCCACCGGCACCTAATGCTGACGGGTTCATGGCATCCACTTCAAAATAGCCGTTAGATACGCCACCCCAGCCCCAGTTAATGTGAAACATATTATTGGCATCATAACCATCAGCAACCCAGCAGTGTCCGCCAGCAGAACCAAAACCTGCATATATTATCGGCCTCATATTATCCAGCTCACTTTTCAGGGCATCGATCCATTGCTGGTCAGTAAAGTTTGATCTTTCTATACCATGTGTTGTAGATGCATATTTGAAATAAGTGGTCAAGGCATATTCTGCACAGTTAGTTACCGGGCTTTGTGCTTTGGTAACGTATGCACCGCTTGATGCTGCGCTATAATTCATATTAACTGCCACACCTATCTGGTAGATAAGGGTAGCCACCGCGTTATTATTTGCAGATACTGCATTAGGCATAGATGCCCAATCATACGTTGTAGCGCCAAAATCGGCATTCAGCGTCCCGTATGTAGTACTATAACTATGCGTGCCTTGTCCTGTAGCCGGATAATTCCAGTACTTCATTACCTGTGCTGTTGCCGTAGCTACGCAACCTGCTACAGCTTGCTCACCGGTGCCGGCATCAACCGGGCACATAGCATTATAATAAGGCAATTGGTTCCATGTTGTTGTTATCAGTGGGCCAACGGTAATGGTAGCGGTAGTGCGCTGTGCAACCGGTTTGTCACTGATCAAAGACGACCATTGTGCTGTAATAATGCCTGTAGCAGGTACGTTATGTTCTACAGCATAACTGATCTGTTCTTTATAATTATCCAGCAAGCCTGTAGCATTGGTTGGTATATTATTAGGATCAAAGCCGCCCTCGGTAGAGTAAGCTATTACCGGTTTAACACAGTCATCCGCGGTAACGGTAACAAAACCTTTATCACCGGCATTAAAAATATAATAGTTAGCAACGCCTGCTGTAGATTTCGCGGTATATACAAGGTGCATGTCCTGCACCGCATCCGTACCTATTTTATCTCGCAGGAAATGGCTGGCCACCATCTTTGCTGTTTGCACATCCACCGGTTTGGCGGTTACCATATTACACCCTGTAGCTATCGCCGCTACTAATAGAAATTTCTTCATCTACTTATTAAAAGGAAAAATGATTTAAAAATAGCCGCCGTAAGATACATCATTTTAAATTAAATTTTAACTTATGAGTGAAAAAGTAGAATATTATGACAATTGCTGTTTAAAAATCTACCATTCAACTCTTTATAAAATCTTTATAATTCGCCCTTCCAATTTTATACAACACTTATATTCTCAGAAATACCTTTGTCATGTAAACATTGAAGATGGCGACATTCAGTTTCAATAACATCAAAACAAGCAGGCAATACATTTTTAGTACTGCCTTCATTATCGTTGTTTCGTTATTATGTTATGGAATGTCCTCTATACTAGGATATAGAGTCCTTGGATTTATCCTGCTCATTTCCGTATCCTTTGTGGCAATGGTCTTTGATATTCTTCCTGTTCTGCTCGCGGCTATCTTGTCTGCATTGATTTGGGACTTCTTTTTCATTCCACCCTATTATACATTCCAGGTCAGCTCTACCGAAGATTCTATCCTGTTATTAATGTACTTTATCATTGCTATGGTAAATGCTGCACTCACATATAAGCTTCGCAGGATGGAAAAAGCGGCAATTTTAAAGGAAGAAAAAGAAAATACCGTAAAACTGTATAACACCTTACTCAATTCGCTGTCGCATGAACTGCGGACGCCAATAGCTGCGATTATTGCAGCTACGGACAATCTGCAATCTGGAACATCAAAGCTTACTGCACAGAATAAGAACGAGCTGGTAGGTGAGATTGCCAAAGCTTCTTTCCGGCTTAATCAGCAGGTGGAAAACCTTTTGAATATGTCGCGCCTCGAATCGGGGTTCATACAACCTAAAAAAGACTGGTGCGACATTAATGAGATTGTTTACGAAACGGTAAATCGCCTGGAAGAGAATAATATCACACAAGCAATAAGGATAAATATTAATCCTGATATCCCTCTTTTTAAATTAGATAAGGGAATGCTCGAGCAGGTGCTGTATAATATCCTGATCAATGCAACATTATACACACCTCCCAAAAGCATTATAAGTATCATTGCCCAGGACCATGCAGATGTGCTGGAGGTTGTTATTGAAGACAATGGCGCTGGCTTCCCTTCGAACGAGCTGGAAAATGTTTTTGATAAATTCTACAGGCTCAAAAACACAAGAACCGGCGGTACGGGACTTGGTTTATCAATAGTGAAGGGCTTTACAGAAGCTATGGGCGGCTCCGTAAGCCTGCGGAATGTAGCAAGTGGCGGCGCAAGATTCACCATCGATATCCCGGCAGAAACGTCTTACCTCAAAAACCTAAAGAATGAATAAGGCAGCTATATTGATAATAGATGATGAAGCACAGATAAGAAAGCTGCTGGAAATTACGCTTCAAAGCAATGACTATACAGTCAGCTCCTGCGCTAATGCCCGCGATGGCATTGTAGCGGCATCTACCCATCCCCCCGATCTCATCATACTCGATCTTGGCTTGCCTGATATAAATGGGCACGAAGTATTGAAACAATTAAGGGAATGGTTCACAAATCCAATCATTATACTTTCTGTTCAGAATGATGAACAGGATATTGTAAATGCGCTGGACAATGGCGCGAATGATTACCTGGTTAAACCTTTCCGTACCGGCGAATTATTAGCCCGTATACGTTCGGCCCTGAGGACAAAAATGCCTGAAGAATCAACTCCGGCAATTACCGCAGGGAATCTTGAAATAGACCTGTCATTAAGAACCGTCAGGAAGAATGGAGATATTATTAAACTAACATCTACAGAATACACTTTGCTTGCGTTATTTGCGCGAAACGAAGGGAAAGTACTGACACATCATTATTTGCTGCGCGAAGTATGGGGGCCGGGTTTTATCAATCAGTCCCAATACCTCAGGGTTTTCATTGCTCAACTAAGAAAGAAAATTGAAGACGATCCCAATCGCCCTGGCTTCCTGGTAACGGAGTCAGGCGTCGGGTACCGTTTTATCGGTTCAGAATAACGATTACAACATATTATATCTGCAAAATGAAATCAAATCAACCACATTTGAACAGGGTGACCTATGCCTCCTTGTTAATAGCGCTGGGCATTATTTACGGCGATATCGGCACAAGCCCGCTTTATGCCTTGCGCGCTGTCGTTGGCAACCGGCATATTGATGAAACGCTGGTTTACGGTGGCGTATCCTGTATCTTCTGGACCTTAGTGTTTCAGACAACCATTAAGTATATATGGTTAACGCTGCAAGCCGATAACCAGGGCGAGGGCGGTGTTTTCTCTTTGTATGCTTTGGTAAAGAGATATGGCAGGCACCTGGTTATACCTACTATTCTGGGTGCTACTACACTATTGGCAGATGGTATTATTACACCTCCTATATCTGTGGCCTCTGCCATAGAGGGCCTAAATAGTGTGAAGGGTATGGAAAACATTATTGTACCCGGCAACACTCTTACCGTAAGTATTGTAATTTTGATATTATCTGCCTTATTCTTCTTCCAAAGGTTTGGCACACAATTTATTGGTAAAACATTCGGTCCTGTTATGGCTTTATGGTTCGCTATGCTGCTGTCTATTGGGTTATTGAACATCATAAAATATCCTGATGTTCTTAAAGCATTAAACCCATACTATGGCTACCGGCTGTTAACACAATACCCGCAAGGTTTTTGGCTTTTAGGATCGGTCTTTTTATGCACCACAGGCGCAGAGGCTTTATATTCAGACTTAGGACACTGTGGAATCAGGAACATCCGTATTACATGGGTCTTTGTAAAAACAAGCCTTGTTGCATGCTACCTGGGCCAGGCCGCGTGGATCATGCATCAAAATGTACCTGAGTTGGGCACGATCAATCCTTTCTTCGATATGATACCTCATTGGTTCTTACTCCCTGCAATATTCATAGCCACTGCAGCTACCATTATAGCATCCCAGGCATTGATAAGCGGCTCCTTTACACTCATCAGCGAAGCTATGAACCTCAATTTCTGGCCGCGTGTTAAGGTACGCCAGCCAACAGACATTAAAGGTCAGATATACATTCCCAGCGTCAATATTATTTTGTGGGTAGGATGCATTCTTATGATACTGTACTTCCGCAATTCATCACATATGGAGGCTGCCTATGGTTTTTCTATCACCATTGCGATGATGATGACTACCCTGCTCCTCACTTACTATTTGCTATACAAGAAAAAATGGAACAAATTTTTCGTAGCTGCGCTGGTGCTGGTATTCGCATTTATAGAGATTTCATTTTTCATTGCAAATGCCGCTAAGATCAAAGAGCGCTGGATGTTCCTGTTCTTTGAGCTGTTTATCTTCATGACCATGTATGTATGGTATTATGCCCGTAAGATCAATAACCGTTTTGTAAAGTTTGCAGATATAGGCAAGTACATCCCGTTGCTGAAGGAATTGAGCGAAGATGACGCGATACCTAAAACAGCCACACATCTCATTTACCTTACAAAAGCAAACAACAGGGCGCATATAGAAGAGAAGATCATTAAATCGATCTTCGCAAAAAAACCGAAACGTGCCGATGTGTATTGGTTTGTACATGTACACCGCACTGAAGAGCCTTACACCAGAACATACGATGTATCAGAGCTGGCAGACGACAAAGTGATAAAGGTCAATATCAACCTTGGCTTTAGAGAACAGCCCAAAACGGAACTTCATTTTAAAAAAATAGTAAAAGACCTGGTAGCGAATAAAGAACTAAGCCTGCATATCCGTCCCGATGGATCTACACGCTATAATACAGAGCCTGACTTTAAGTTTGTGGTCATCGAAAAGTTCCTGTCAGTAGAAAATGAATTCAAACTGCGGGACGGCCTTCTGCTAAATTCCTATTTCTTTCTCAAGGAATTGGGGCTAAGTGATGAAAAAGCATTTGGATTAGATAAAAGCGACGTTATTGTAGAGCATACTCCGCTTGTGTATAACCCAACTCAAAATATTGAATTATCAAGGAATCAGCCAATATGAAAAAACAAATTGTACTTACTACCGCTATTAGTTTATTGCTGCATTATTCATTTGCACAGTCAACCGATACACTAAAAGAAGTAATCCCTTTTGATGGGCAGGATCAAACCTGGCAAAATGGGTCCGACAGGCGTACAGAATCTGTATTGCAAACCAAATATTTTACGGGCTCATTTATGTTCGATGGCAATTATAATTACTCGTTCAATAATCCTATCGATAATACAGTGGTAGGCTCCACGGCGATGGCACGGCATAATGAAATGGAGATAATGTTCCTCGGTATCGGGGGAGATTTTAATTATAAAAATGCCCGTGGCCGCGTTATGATGCAATTAGGTAATCGCTCCATAATCATTCCAAGAAACGATTACAGCCCATACAGGGGGCAATACCAGCTAAACAATGCCCTGCGGTTTATGAGCGAAGCGTATGCAGGCTACCATTTTACAATAGGCAACGTACCTGTTAATGTTGATGCGGGCTTATTTATGTCTTACATTGGGCTGAACTCTTATTACCAGGTTGAGAATTGGGAATACCAGGCATCCTTTACATCAGACAATACACCCTGGTTTTTTAATGGTATGCGCATACAGATATTCCCTAATAGCAAGCTGAAGATTGAACCATGGATCATTAATGGATGGCAGAGTTATGGCAAGTTCAATTCTATGCCCGGTTTTGGTGCCAATATTACCTGGTGCCCTAATGAAAATGTAAAACTGCTTACTAATGACTATTATGGTACAGATGCCGCTATGATACCGGATAGGAAACGCTTCCATTCAGATAATAGCTTTCTTGTTCGCTACTATTCCAATAAAGAAGCAAAAGGAATAAGCCAGGCTGCTTTTTCGCTTACTGGCGATCTGGGATTTGAAACAGGCGGCGGTGTTAATGGCTTTTATAATTCAGATACCGCAAAAGGGCCTGCACAATACTTCCTTAGCGGGATGATTTATAACCGCATCTGGTTCTGTAAAAACAAGTTTGCATTGACAATTGGCGGCGGTTTAATGACCAATCCCGGCCGATACCTGGTACTATACCCTACAGGCGATGCCAGCCCGCTGCCAAGTGCTACAGACCCTACAAAAACAGAAGGCACTCACCCGTTCAGCGCCAATCCCGGCGATCAGTTTCGTGGTTGGGATTGCTCTACCAATTTCGACTGGATGCCCAACCAAAGCCTGACGGTAAGGTTAGAGTTTGTGCACAGGTATGCCAGCGTGCCTTATTTTGCCGGCCACGGGGGTGTCACTTCTCCTACGGGCTACACTACAACGCCTATTCCGGCTGGCTGGGCACCCGACCTGGTGCAATCTGAGAATCGACTCATTTTTGCAATATTGTTCAGGCTGTAATTGTATGCCTGGCAAATAAAGGGGAACATAACTGCTATGCTCCCCTTTATTTTTTACATCATTTTATATCGGTCAAGGATCATACTCACTTTGTCCTTATAAGTTGGGCCAATAACAAATTGCTTATCCTTTATTTTTATTGCATTCCCTTCTATTTCTGATATATACTTGAGGTTGACAATGTTCGACTTATTTATCCTTATGAATTGCGGCAAGGCCATCAGCTGGCTTTCTATATTCTTCATAGTGTTATATACTACAAAACTTTCACTGTCCACATACAGTTTCATGTAATCCTTTAATCCTTCTACAAGCCATAGCTTGTTAAGGTCTATTTTTACCAGCTTGCCATTTGCTTTAATAAACATCACATTCTCCTCACTCCTTCCTGCAGGGCTTTCGGAAATGTCTGCTTGCTTAGCATTCCGGGCCAGGTTCATTACCTTGCCTATCGCCGTAAAAAATCGTTCAAAAGCTATCGGTTTCAGTAGATAATCTACAGCATTCAGCTCATAGCTCTGTACCGCATATTCTGCATAAGCGGTCGTAAAAATAATGTAGGGCAGTTGCCTTAACGATTTTAAGAAATCGATTCCATTGATACGGGGCATATTTATATCTACCAGCAACAGATCTACCTGCCTGCTCATAAGCATTTGCTGTGCTTCAAATGCATCCTTGCACTTACCCGCCAGTTGCAAACCCGGTATCTGGTTAATGTAACCTTCCAGCACATCCCTTGCAAGCGGCTCATCATCAATTATCAGCACATCTAAAGGTTTCATTTAAGGCTCAGTTTTAGGTCCACAATATACTCATTGGCATTAGTTACGATATTCAGGCTGTATTTCCCGGGGTATAACAACTGCAGGCGTTTACGCAGGTTTTCCATACCTATCCCACCTGTACTGGCGGCATTGCCTGTACTAACGTCATACCCGTTTCTTGAATATATCTGCAATTCGTTGTTGATAACAAGGCATCTGTATTCGATGTCTGCTTCAGAATTGTTCCTGCCGTGTTTAAAGATATTTTCAAGTACAGGTAACCACAGAAGAGGAGGTACCATGTAATCCTTATCAGCATTGATGGTAAATGTTACATTATCTATATCAGATAATCTAAGCAACTCAAGCTCTATATAAGCATTCATGATCTCTTTCTCCCTTCTGAATGAAACTTCGCTGGTATTACTCTCATACAATAGATACCGGAGAATAGAGGACAACTGCAAAATGGCATTAGGTGTAGTATCGGTCTTTTTTAATGCCAGGGCATACAAATTATTGAGGGTATTAAAAAGGAAGTGGGGATTCAGTTGGTTTTTTAAAAAATCGAGCTCAATCTCCAGTTGTCTCTTCTTTATTACCGCTACCTCGTTTTGTTTTCTTCGGTAGTCATTGGCATACCAGAGAAGTGTAAATATTAGCAGGTACACAACAAACAGAAAGCTATGTACAAAAGCAACTACAGGAGGTTCCTTTATAGCACGCTGTAGCACAGGTACCCATGCTGTTTTAAAAATATTGATATCCGGGTGATATAGCGCCTGTTGTTCTATAACCAGTACAGATCCGTAAACAGATGCCGCGAGCGTAATGATGATACTTGCAAAATACCGGGTGTACTTTTTTCTTGCTAAGAAAAGAGGAATAAAAACAAGATTATTTAGGTACAGCAATCCAAGCAGCAGAATAAACAGTATGCTGAAATAGCTTATTTCCACCAGCGAATAAGAGAACTCATAATTAGAGAACCTTGTAAGAACAATGATCAACCAGAAATAAATATTACGGGCTGGGCGGCTAAACGCAGTATTGATGATCTTCTTCCACATGGGTATGTTATAGATATTCTTAGCGAAGGAAGCCCTTATCGGCTCACCTGCCAATAAGTTTCGACAAGTTACGTCTTTAGCCAGACGAAAATAAACTATTACCCGACAAGCACAGCATAGGCGCAAAAAATGGCTGCCAACCGCTTCTGGACTCACTTTGTCGAGCATTGGTCAATGCTTATCTAAAAAACTTTTCACGCCATCCTGCCTGCAATTCCTTTGCACATATTCTTCAACAATTAACTAAACTACTTTGTATGAAAAAAATTATTTTATCAGCTTCGCTTCTGTTATTACTCAATGCCTGCAATGTATTCAAGTATTCAGGCAGGGGCGATCTTGCAGTAGAAAACTTTAAAACCGTATTACCTTTTCAGATGCTAAAGGATATGGCTATTGCAGTACCTATTAAAATAGGTGCAGGCACCAGTTACTTTTTCCATTTCGATACCCACGCCGCGGAAAGCGCTTATAATGCCGGCAGCCTGTCTGGTAACAAACATGTTACATTCCTTGGATCCAGCAATTTAAAAATCAGCACTACCTCCGGCGAAAAAATTGATCGCCGGTATTATAATGCAGATTCTGTTATTATTGGCAACGTCCTGGTTACTAACGCATCGTTACTACGTATAGACGAGAACCGCGATAAAAAAGATACGGTTTACCCAAATATGGATGGTATACTGGGATTAAGTCTTCTAAGAAAGGGTATCTGGAAAATAGATTTTGAAAATAACACCCTAACGTTTGCAAGCAGTATGGATTCATTGCGGGATATTTCTGATAAAATAAAATTTGCAGAAAGCAGTGTGTTCGATATATTTTCTGCCCAAGTGCAACTGGATGGTGTGAAGGAAAAAGTAGCGGTTGACTTTGGAACAAATGCCGGAATATTTTTACCGCTCAATGACATGGAGAAAATGAACAACTTTAGCAATGCAGAAGTCAGCACCAGCACCAAAAAAACAGCTGCGGGCATTTCTTCCGAAACAGCTTACCGCCTGCTTAACGAACGTGTATCAGTTAATGGACATTCCTTTAATGTAAGGGTAATTGGAAGCAAAAATCAAACCGAAGCTGTTATTGGTTTATCATTCTTTAAACAGTTCCGTTATGTTATCCTCGACTACCCAAATGGCATCATGTATATTTCCGGTACTACTAAGGCATAAACATAAAATGGATTGCCCCGCCAAAGGCGGGGCTAATCCATTTTATCGTACCTTTGTATTGTTCTGTTCTTTGACATACTGTAAACCCCAATTACGATCACTCATCACTCCCGGCATTTCATTGAAAAATAGGTTAGCAAAGGTTAACAATGGTTAGCAAAAGTTAGCAATCGTTAACAAAAAAGAGCCCAAAAACGGGCTAATACGCTTCATTTACAAGTTAGCAACCGGTTAGCACCATGTTAGCAAAGGTTAGCAAAGGTTAGCAAAAGTTAGCTTTTATACCGCAAACTGTTATGCGCTGCAGCTTTCTACCGGCAATATAAAGGCATGTATAGGAAAGCTAAGTTCCGTTTGTTTATTATGTGCATCCACTGAAGACATTAACTGCGTAGCCTGCTCTTCGCCGGTAAAGCTGAAAAACATAACAGCCTGGTAGGTTTCTCTATCCTTTCCAAACCAGTTGTTCTGCAAATTCACAGGCATAGTGTTATTATGCCCCGTTGTTTCTGATTCGGTAAATACCGGCACCTGTGCCTTTTTGAACATAGCAGCAATATCATCCCGGTACTCTACTATCCCGGTTACAATTATAAGTTTCATAAGTTATTGTTGTTTTTGATTTGAAAATGTATATATCAAATTATAGTTAAGCGGTGCTTTTATTCTCTTTCCGGTACAGCAGGAAAAACACAATGCTCAGGATGACTACAAAAGCTATGAAGATGAAATGGTGAGGCAAATGCAGCTCTTTAAATATGGCCAGCATCTGACGATGAAAAGCTATGCCAATGATCATATAGACCGTTACATACAATAGAGTCGCTGCCAGGTTCACGATAAAATACTGCTTCCACGAAACCCCTGCCGATGCTGCTATTATCGGACTGAAGAATCTTACCTTCGGTAATAATGCCATTACAAAAAGCGCCTTGGCAGAGTTTAGCTGTAGATTATGCCTGATCTTATCCTGTAGCTTTGAATTAGCCTTGTGCAGCAACCGCTGCGATAATTTGTTACCGTTAAGAGATACGTAGAACAGAAAATTGTCGGTACTGATCAGTCCGACAAGTGCTACAACCCCACTCACCCATGGAGATAAGCCAGCATGCATGGAAATATAGCCCAGGCTCATCAGTGATGCTTCTTCAGGTATCGGTGTAAACTGCTCCAGCACAGCAAACCATAGAAACACCCCGAAGTAAGAAAGCTGGTAGATATAGTGCAGCAGGTTAGCGTCCATCGTTTTTCATTCAGAGCGCTTCAAAATAAATTATTCAGGCGCAGTGCTTCAATGTTTTCCGTCATCCCTATCGCTGATACATATCAAATTGCTCCGGGCATAAAAGATAAGAGCCGCAAATTGCGGCCCCCATCTTACTTGCTATCCTATTTTTTCTTTTTTTCAACCAACGTCATGTGGCACTTAGGGCATTTACCGGGCTTGTCTGTAACAACTTCCGGATGCATCGGGCAGGTGTATTGCTTTACTTTCTGTTCTTTCTTTGGCTTTGAGCTGTCCGCCTGCGATTGTGCAGTTGCATTCAGGTACCCCAATAGGATGAAACAGGAGAGGCTTACTGCAAAAATTGTCTTCTTCATTGTACTTAAATTTTTGATTTGTATTAATAAGTGACTGTTATACCCGCGCCCAATCCCATATCACTATCGTAATGGGATGAAAGCGATATATATTTCGTAAGAATGTATCTAAAACCGGCCATGTATTCTTTATCGGTATTGATCATAAAATTAAACCGAAGCCTTTTAGCAACCGGTATATCTTCCCTGCTTAGCTGAAACCTGAGCTTGCCATTCCCGTCAATGCGCATATCTGCTTCTACCAGCATCGGCAATGTGTACCGGATACCTGCAACTACCGTCTGGCGATTAGGCTTATTACTTTTCTGGCCAAAGAGATTGTACTCTTCACTGCCGAGGATGTTCTTCTTACCATGCTCTTCGTCCATCACGTATTTCATATCCTTATGATGGTAATCGAAACCGATATAGGGATACCACCATTGCATTTTGCCAAGATACCTGCCCAGCATGGTCTCACTTTCATAGCCATGTTCCGGATGAGTGCCCAAATGCCACATCGTTTCCAGCTTCCAGCGTGTATTAGCCACCATCGCTTCGCCATCACTGCCATTGGTTTCCAGGCCTATATTGGTCATAAAATGAAACATCCTGTCCTCGCGGTAAAGCATCTTGCGTGCATATTTGGGATCGGGAATCTCAGGGTTTAATGGGGATGCTTCGTAAGAGAATACACGTCCCATACCGCTCATCATATGGTATAAGATATGGCAGTGGAAAAACCAATCGCCGCTTTCAGTTGCAGCAAATTCCAATGTATCGGTTTCCATCGGCATAATGTCCAGTGTATTCTTCAATGGTGAATAATCTCCCTGTCCGTTCAACACCCTGAAAAAGTGGCCATGAAGGTGCATGGGATGACGCATCATCGTGTTATTGAAAAGGATGATGCGCACATTGGTTCCCTTCTTTATTTGTATAGTATCTGCTTCAGAAACAGTTTTGTTATTGATCGTCCATACATACCTGTTCATATTGCCGGTCAGTTCAAAGTATAAGGTCCGGGTAGGCGCATCCGGCAGGGTTGTCTTTTTTGTAGAGCGGAGCATGGCATAGTTAAGCGTTTTAATTCCGTCCGGTCCGCTATTCATATCCTCCCATTTGTTACCTATGTACTTACCTATTACCTGTCCGTTCATATTGGTTACTACCCGCGTAGTAGTATCAGAATTATCAGAAGATGCAGTATTGACCTTGTTATCATATTTCAGATCACTGCCACCGGTTATTTCAGGATACATAACTGTATTCATATCCATGATCTGGTTGGTCATCTGCATATCCTCCATACCGGTAAGGTTGCCATTCATCTTCATCATATTGTTCATCATCTCCATCCCCGCAAAGTATTTGAGCCTGGGTAAATGTGGTGCAATGACCTTCGGGCCACTGCCCAGCCACATAGATGTACTCTTCGTTCTGTCTTCCGGCGTAGCCAGGAATTCATAACTATGGTGGTCTTCGGGTATAGTAACGATCACGTCATAAGTTTCGGCAACTGCTATTAGTAGCCTGTCCACTTCAACGGGTTCCACATCCTCGCCATCATTAGCAACCACAGTGATTTTACCCCCACCCCATGTCAGCCAGAAGTAGGTTGATGAACTTCCATTCACGATGCGTAAACGAACTTTATCCCCGGGTTTGAAATCAGGATATTCCGCATCATACATGCCATTGATAAGGAAGCGATCGTAGTATACATCGCTTACATCCATAGCCAGCATACGTTTCCATTCGTTGTTTATCTTGGTTTTAAATGCACCCTCGCCTATTGCTTCTGCATAGCTTTGCATCGAGTTCTTTTTGATGGCAAACCAGTCTGTAGCCATATGCAGGCTGCGGTCTACTTCACCACTTCGCATATTGGTCCAGTCACTTAGCACTACAGGCAGTTGTTTGTATGCAGGCTCTTCTCTTTTATGAATGATGAAGGCTCCGTATAATCCATCCTGCTCCTGTGTACCGGCGTGCGAATGATACCAGTATGTACCGCTTTGTACCAGTGGAAATGTAAACAGGTGTGATTCACCTGCCTTTATTGGTGCGGTTGTCAGGTACGGTACTCCATCATATTGATTAGGCAATATCAAGCCGTGCCAATGTACCATCGTCGCTTCCTTCAGAGTATTATGCACCCATATCTCTGCGGTATCTCCTTCATTAAAAATAAGGGTTGGCGCAGGCAGCATACCATTCACTACTATAGCGCGGCGCATCTTCTTACCACCGTCATAATTAACAAGGCTATCTCCTATATAAAGATCATAACGCACTTTATGCGGTGGACCAGCTTTAACATCGGCCTGGCCGAAAGCCGTACCTTGAGCGAATAGGAGCAATAATATTATAATGATCTTTGATCTCATTTCATTTGTTTTAGATTACAATGAATACGTAGGGCTACAATGCTGCTATTGACAACATTTCTTCTTAAACACCTTGCGTATCCATTGTAATATGCGCCTCAACATTATTTAACAGGCTCTGCGGTATATCCCGCTTTTTTAATTGCATCTACAACCTGCGCTACAGTTATCTTATCCGCAATTACAGACAAGGTCTTTTCCGGGCTCTGCAGGTCTACCTCCCAATTATCCTCGCCGGCTGTTTCATCCAGGAAAGGTTTTACTTTTGCTTCACAACCTGTACATTTAATGTTCGTCTTAAATTTTAAAGTGTTCATAAACTCTGATTTATTAATTACAAAATTCGTTCGTTTTAAAACTTCTATTGTTACAGCTTCTTTTGTTTAGTTTATATAATTCTCATCAGGAGAAGGACTCTATTGTTACGGTATTATCTGTGGGGTGGCTTTGACAAAGCAACACATATCCACCGTCTATCTGCTCTTCTGTTAAGGCATAATTACTACGCATAACAAGCTTACCATCTATACGCTTTGCTATGCATACACCGCAAGTACCGCCTTTACAGGAATATCGCACAGGGATCCTGTCCCTTAAAGCGCTATCCAGGATGGTTTCACCGGGAAGGACCTCTAACAGATTGGCCTGATCATTATGATAAAGCAACACTTCCAGCATCTTGTCGGGCAGGACAATATTTTTCTGTTCAGGGCTCTTATAAAAAAATTCCCTGTGTATTAATTCTGTAGATACAGCCAGGCCTTCCAGTGTATTTTGTATCATTTCTATCATGCCCTCGGGGCCGCAGACATAGTAATGTGCGTTTGTTATTCCATCAGCCAGATTTTCCTTAAGAAGCTTTTTGAAAGCTAGCTTTGAGATACGCCCCTGGATAAAATGATCTTTAATATGCTTATCCTTTTCCTGTGATAAAAAGTAAAACACGCTGAACCGTGATCCAAACTCCTGTCGTAACAATTCGATCTTATCATAATAAAGTATTTCATCCGCCGACCTTGTTCCATAGAATAATATCACCTCTTTATCTGAATAATGCAGAAGATATTTTAGCATAGACAATATTGGTGTAATCCCTGATCCGGCGGCTACTAATACTATTGGAGCTTTATTTCCGACCTCCCTTGATACACAGAAGTTACCCGATGGACCATCAACTTCCCATTCTATAATGCTTTCAATATTATCAACAACATAGTTGCTAAAGACACCATCGGGGATGCGCTTAATCATAATCTCCGGCATCTCGCCCAACTCTGACGTAGATGACAGAGAGTAAGAACGAATCAAAGTCGCGCCATCTATCTGCATTCGGATATTGATAAACTGCCCCGGTAAATGGTCGAAAGGTGCATCGGGAATAAACCTGATAGTAACAGCATCCTTACCCACGCGTTCAAATGACTGTGTGATCCATGTACTGCCTGCCATTACTTATATCTTTTTCAATTTAAGCCTCAGGCTGTTTGACACTACACTTACTGAACTGAGTGCCATAGCCGCACCTGCGATCATAGGATTTAAAAGGAACCCATTGACCGGATAGAGAACACCCGCTGCAATAGGAATACCTATCAGGTTGTATATAAATGCCCAGAACAGGTTTTGCCTGATCGCATTCACTGTGTATTTAGAAATATTGATCGCTTCAGATATCTTGGATAGATCTGAAGAGATAATGGTCATTTTAGCTACATCCATAGCAATATCACTTCCTTTACCCATAGCAATGCTCACATCTGCAAGGGCAAGGGCATTGCTGTCATTAATGCCATCCCCCACCATAGCCACAATCTTACCTTCCTGCTGCAGTTCTTTGATAAAGTCTGCTTTATGAGCGGGCAAAACCTCTGCTTTGAAATGCGATATACCTACTTCATCTGCTATTGCCTGCGCTGTAGCGTTGTTATCACCTGTAAGCATATATACATCTATACCGGCCTTTTTGAGTTCAGCTATTGCTTTCTTTGAAGTTGATTTGATCGTATCTGCTATGCCTAATATGGCAATGATATTTTTTTCATCAGAGAAGTAAATAACAGTCTTCGCCTGCGCTAGCCATCGATCTGCTTCATTTTTTATATTGACATCAATAAGAATATTGCGTTGCCTCATCAACTTTTCAGAACCTATAAAGTAGGTTGTATTTGCAACGATCCCTTTTGCACCAAGACCGGTAATACTTTCAAAATGCTCAACCGGTACTGTATTGGTAAGCCCCAGGTATTTCACCACTGCCTCCGCAAGCGGATGCTCCGACTGGCGCTCTACAGATGATAGTATAATTGCGTCCTGCTCATTTTTGTTTTTCCAAAGTATATCTGTTACAGATGGCTTCCCCTCGGTAATGGTACCTGTTTTGTCCAAAACTACAGCGTTTACCTTCTTTGCCAGTTCCAGGCTTTCTGCATCTTTAATGAGAATACCATTATCCGCGCCTTTACCAACCCCTACCATAATTGCTGTTGGTGTTGCAAGGCCCAGGGCACAAGGACAAGCAATCACAAGCACTGTGACCATTGCCAGTAACCCCTGGGTAAAACCATTATCACCACCTAAAAGCATCCATGCAGCAAATGTGAGCAAGGCAATACCAATAACCACCGGAACGAATATACCGGCAATCTTATCTACCAGTTTCTGCACCGGTGCTTTACTGCCTTGCGCTTCCTGTACCAGTTTTATGATCTGCGCAAGAATGGTATCACCACCTACTTTTTCGGCACGAAACTGAAAGCTGCCCTTCTGGTTAATAGTTCCGGCAAATACCTGGTCGCCTTTAGATTTAGAAACAGGCACGGGCTCGCCGCTTATCATACTTTCATCAACAAACGAACTTCCTGAAACTATAGCACCATCCACAGCTATTTTTTCACCCGGTTTCACTAAGAGGGTGTCGCCAACCTGTACTTTACCGATCGGCATTTCCATCTGGTGGCCCCCATGATGCACCACAGTAACTGTTTTAGGCTGTAAGCCTATAAGTTTCTTTATAGCAGAAGATGTATTGCCTTTGGCCTTTTCTTCTAATAGCTTTCCTAATAATATAAAGGCAATAACAACAGCAGAAGCCTCGAAGTACACATGTGCATGCAATCCCCTGTTATGCCAATAGTGCGGTTTTAAAGTATTAAACACACTGAACAGATAGGCAACACCTGTGCTTAAGGCAACCAGTGTATCCATATTGGCGGTCCGGTGCTTTGCTTGTTTCCATGCGTTTATGAAAAAGTGCCTGCCGGTAATCCCTACAACAGGCGTGGCAAGCGCCCACATAATGTAATTGGCATACGGAATATCCATAAAGAACATACCGATAACCATCAGTGGTATAGAAAGAATTATGGTTGCAACGGTTTTATTTCGCAAACTCCTGAACTTATTTTGATGTATCTCTTCCAGCGCTTCTTTAGCGTCCTCGCTTTCATCTGTCATCAGGTCATATCCTATAGACTGCAACGCAGCTTTCAATTTCTGCACATCCGTTAGCGACGGTATAAATTCTACATTGGTGCTGGCATTGGCATAGTTAACAGATGCATTCACTACGCCCGGCTGGTTTTTGAGCATGCTTTCTGTACTTACCGCACAGGCAGCGCAAGTCATATTAAGGACTGGATACGTTTTCTTTATGGTAGGCACTTCATAGCCCAATGCTCTAACTGCCTGCACCGCTTCCGGTATTGCAGTTTCGGGAGATGCAGTTTCTATTACAGCCCTGCGGTTATTCAATTCTACCTTGTGAGCCGTAATATCCTTTACATTGCTGAGGCCTTTGTCAACAATTAGGGCACAATGTTCGCTGTCAACATCCTCCAGTGGTATATATATCGTTTCAGAATGGTTTGCCATATCGGTAACTTTTGTCTATACAAAGTTCCGACAGGCCTTAAGATCTGCTGTTACACAATTCTCAAATTATGTTACAACATTTACACCTTATCTATTGGTTTTCTCTTTTCCCGGATGGTTTTAAAATGGGATGGTGTAAACCCGGTTACCTGCTTGAACTGGCTACTTAAATGCGCTACGCTGCTATAGCCCAGGTAGTCTGCTATCTGCGATAACGAAAGCTCGTCATATACCAGCAGTTCTTTCGCCTTTTCGATCTTTTGCTTTATCAGAAATTTCTCGATCGTTACCCCTTCAATTTCAGAAAATAAGGTGCTGAGGTAATTATAGTCGTAGTGCAATTGCTGAGACAGGTAATCAGAAAGATTTATTTTACGTTCCGGCGCTTCTTTTTGCACCGATTGTATGATAAGGCTCTTTATCTTTTCTATTATCCGGCTTCTTTTATCGTCTATTATTTCAAAACCAAGTTGCTCCAAAACTTCACCCAGGCTTCCCTTAGTTTCTTCTGTAATGTCCTCTGCCAACTCTACTTGTCCAAGTTCTACAGAAACAGGTTGCAGGCCCATTTTCTCCAATTCAGATCTGACTACCATCACGCAACGGTCGCAAACCATATTTTTGATATAAATCTTCATTAGCCGGTAGTGTTAAGATGCAAAGTTATACTTTACTGCAACTTTAACATAACCGGGATAACATCGCGAACTCAACCACCGACTCATCAAGTCAGCAATCAGGCCTTTTTAACAAATTCAGATTTAAGCGCCATCGCACCGAAGCCATCTATCTTGCAATCAATATTATGATCGCTATCCACCAGTTTGATGTTCCTGACTTTCGTTCCCGCTTTTATGCTCTGTGGCGTGCCTCTTACGGGTAGGTTCTTTATGGTTACAACGGTATCGCCGTTTTGCAGGATGTTGCCATTACAGTCTTTTACTACAAAAGAATCCTGTGCTTCTATACTTTCATTGGGGTTCCATTCGTGCCCGCATTCAGGACATGCAAGTAAATTATCCATCTCGTACGTGTAAGCAGACTTACATTGAGGACACGGTGCCAGCTCAGCCATATTTTAGATCTTTTGAGGCCGCAAAAATAAAAAATTATAAAAAGATTGCTTTACTACAATTTAAAAAACAATGACTTATGCAATTTTTAGTTATTGCAAATCTGTTTGTAATTGAGTGCCAGCGATGAATTATTACTACAATGCTTTTATCAACCGTGCATCTCCAACAATCCATATTTTATCTCCCACGGCAAACTGTATATCAGATTCCGGGTTTAATATGCGCCTCCCCCTGCGCTCTATGCCCACAACCAACCCGTTTGTTTTTTCCCTTACCCCGCTTTCGCGTATTGTTTTCCCGGCCAGCACCGATGTTTCCGAAATCGCAACTTTTACCAAAGAGATTTCCTGTTTACCGATGTAGTTATTTATATCAGCAGGTTTAGCATCTGCATCGCGCCTAAACTGGTCTATTTGTTCGTCCGTGCCTATGATAAACAAGGTATCGCCGGGATACAGCCTTTCAGTCCTCCCCGGCGCTGCAATGGTATGGCTGTCGCCACGTTTGATCATAGCTATATTGATCCCATACTGCTCCCGGATAGATACTTCCTCTAACGTCTTACCGGTAATAGGAGAGAGTGCATGTAAATCGTACCGTACTATATGTGCGTCCCATGGCGCCAGCTCATGGCGATTGATACGGGCACTTTGCGCTTCTCGGGCATTAAAATTACTAAAGAAACGTTCTTCAATTTTAATGTAAAATTGCTGCATCTTCCTCGATAAAAAAATCGAAGCGATCATCAGGATAGCAACCCCAATAAGCGCTATGGTGAGCGGGAACAGTAGCAGGAAAGAAAAACAAACGAATGCAATGCCTATCGCGGCACGCATGAGCCGTAATGCTATTAACGGCCCCCTGTAGCGTTTAACGCCCCATAAATTCGCAGTATTTTTCGGTTTTATTTTTTGCAGCGTCAAAGCCCACAAAAAAGGTGACAGCGCCACGAAACAAAGCCCACCTGCAAGCAGCATGGCTACTGTTTGGTTCTTAATATGTATGCTTACCCAGGGAGATACAAAATTGAGAAATACCAGTATAATGCCTATAATGATAATTGAAAATAAGATGATGTGGAAAAAGTAGGAACGTAGCACAATTTGCCAGTCGCTCGCTGCATTAATGGTCTGCGCACCGGCGCTATAACGGTCCAGTGTCTTTTTCCATTTAGCCGGCAACATGACTTCAATTTTCCGGTACAGCGGATCCGCCAGCCTTATCATATAGGGTGTGGAAAAAGTAGTGATGGCAGATACAGCTACCGCTACAGGATAAAGAAAATCGCTGGTTACTTTTAACGATACCCCGAGTGTAGCTATAATAAAAGAAAATTCACCGATCTGCGCCATGCTCATCCCTGCAGATAGCGAGGTCTTCAAGGGATTGCCTGCAATAACAGCGCCCAGCGTTACATGCAAGGTTTTAGCGATCAGCAGCACTGCAGTGATCAATACAATTGGCTTCCAGTATTCCACAAGCACAGCCGGGTTTATCAGCATCCCTACCGAAACAAAAAAGATCGCACCGAAAAGATCACTGATGGGCTTGATGGCTTTTTCGATACGTTCGGCCTTAGTAGTTTCTGCAAGTATAGACCCCATGATAAATGCGCCCAGCGCCGGCGAAAACCCTGCTGAAGACGATAGCATAACCATTACCAGGCACAGGCCCAGCGATACTATCAGCAGCGTCTCATCATTCAGGTATTTCTGAACTTTGCTTAATAAGGATGGGATAAAGAATATACCGGCTACAAACCACAAGGTCAGGAAGAAACCTAGTTTCAGTATAGAGCCGATCATTTCCATACCTGCAAACTGCCGGCTGACGGCAATGGTAGAGAGCAAAACGAGCAATACTACCGCTATCAGGTCTTCAATGATGAGGATGCCGAAAACCAATTCAGAAAAACGCTTCCCTTTCAATCCCATTTCTGTAAGGGATCGCAAGATGATAGTGGTAGAAGCTATTGATAAAATACCGCCCAGAAATATCCTGTCCATCAACGGCCAGCCTAAAGCATAGCCCACCAGGTAGCCAATACCCAGCATGGCTGATATTTCGATAAAGGCGGTCACCGATGCAGATCCTCCTACTTTCATCAGCTTTTTGAAACTAAACTCCAGCCCCAGGCCGAAGAGCAGGATAATAACGCCGATGTCCGCCCATATACGAATGCTTTCACCATCGGTAATAGAAGGGAATAATGGTATATAGGGGCCTACCAGCAACCCCGCCAGGATATAGCCTAAAACTACAGGCTGGTTCAGACGTTTAAAAACCAACGTCATGATACCTGCGAGTATTAGTATAAGGCCAAGATCACGGATGAGTTGCGGTAGATGGTTCATTATTTAGTTGTTTTATGGGTCATTAATTATTGCCGGTGTTGCCAATGTAAGTTCGCCATTCTTCGGCACGTTTTGTCAATTCCTGCATTTCCAGTACGCCATCCTCTACCTCACTGTAAAAAGGAATGGTAAATATATTTTTATCAGTCGCCAATTGTAAGTGAATGGCGGTGATGTGCTCATGTACCTGGTTCTTACCTTTCGCAGATTTTTCTGTTATACGGTTGGACAATTTTATGATCTCACATTTTTTTACCTTGTTAAAATGTATCAGCTCATAGGCTGCCTCGTCGCGCTCCAGCCACAGGTATATCAATGCCTGCTGTTTGGCATCAGCGGCAACAAGGCGGTTGCGCAATTTTTCTTTTCTGCTGATGTTTAATTTTCTCTGGCCTGTTAGCTCCGCCAGCTTACCTTCCAGCTTTCGCATCTTTCCGCGAGCCTGTTTTTTTACTGAATTGATCATGAGCGCGATTATCAATGCTATACAAGCAAGCATGATAACGGTTATTATTAATGTCTCGGACATACATATCTTGTTTTGATGTAAATAAATAAGTAGGCATCCAACCCAGTGAGCCGGATACTAAAAGAATAAATCAAAAGGAATGATACGCGTCCTTACCCAAACCAATGTTTGGGATAAAGCAATGCACGAAGTTGTGTTAGAAAAGGAGAAATCCGCTCCCCGCGCAGTTTTATTTTTCCGCTGAGTACGACTGCATATATACATACTCGATAAGAAGAAAGGATATCCTTTTTCTTAGTTGGATAGCTATGCTCCTGCGAAAGTTGGCTAACATGCTTAACGAGAATAGTAGATTCTATATCCTTATTCAGGTGCCTGCGGGTATTGCCCGATATAGAATTCTGCCCTTGTAATTCCGTCTTAGTTAGGCCGACAGGGGTTTGGCCTCCTGAATAAACAGAAGCCACCACCAGCGAAATGGCTATGAATACAATAAACCCTATCCGACGAAACACAGGCAAATTTACGACTTTGTTGGTTAATGGGGTTTGGGGGTGATGCAAATACGGCACAGAGCCAGCAGTTGCTGACTTTTGCGATCAGGAATTAAGTCTTTTGTTTCTTATAGCAACCTCCAACACTAAATGTAATTAAACAGCCAAAATGAATATTTTTTAATACCGTGCGTCGCAAATGATGCATGATGGAAAAATCCCATTTACGTACTTGCGTACGCATGGTAACAAAGTTGGAAAAAGACCTGACTAATATTGGCAAGCGCGTAAAAGAGCTACGCGTGTCAAAGGGCTATACCAGCTATCGCCACTTTGCTGATACCTTTGAGATTGAGCCTAAAAGCGTGTGGCGGCTCGAAGAAGGACAAAGCGATTTCAAATACTCTAGTCTAAAGCGCATTCTTGAAGCGCTAGATACGACTGTAGATGATTTTTTTAAAATGGCATAAAAAGAGCCAATCCATTTCCGAGATCATGTCTGTGGTGGCTTCCTACTATTGAGACCGTTTTCTCATCATCAGCCGGGTAAAATGTTTTTATTCTGTATCGATTATTACCACCGATACGTCTAAAGAATATCTCATAGATTATACCTCTAAACTCAAACACTAATTTTGTGTTTCTGCCAGTAAGATTTCCTTTATACAATGCTGATGCATCAATACGAGTAAATATAGCTTGCAATTGCATCGGCATATCTTCATGATAAAAGTCTTGGCTAAAATGGGATTTTGAATTTGTATATAATTTTGCTCGGGCGGCAAAATGACCACTTACAATGTGCATAAGGCCATCAACATCTAAAACTACTTTGCCATTATCAAAAGTGGTTTCATATTCATTATTAGTAAATAAAATATCCGCTATCATTTTAGCAGATATATATCGATATTTTGACCAAGAAATAATTTCATATCGTCTATAATCTACCTCATGCTGTGGCAACGTTTTTACGATAGCTTCATGGGCAAGTTGCTTTAATTCATTATTGGTTTCCTCATGTGATTTTTTTAAAAGTGGGTCAGTTGCATTGCTTTTGATGATCTCTTTCTCCCAATCTTTTATAAGTTCTTCATAAACCATCGCCTCAAAATGTAACCTACTTTCTCCCTTACCTTTTATTCTGATCATTTCCTCACGAAATTGGGGTCTGGCTTGCCAATATAGTCTGGTATATAGCTCATCAAAACAGTTATGAGTTAATAAAGCAATATCTGGGAAGCAATTACAATGTGTATATTGCTCTAAGGGTGTCAGAGGAATGCCCGCACGTATTTTCTGAAATATTGCGGCTTCAGTTTGATAATAATAATCGCGATGTGGAACTAAATTAAGGGGCACAATATCAAATTTAGATATACGCTTTAATATACTAAAACAAGAATGTTGTGTGCAAATGGTGTGCAAATTAAAAAAGGGTTTCAAACTGTTCTGTCTGAAACCCTTTACTGTGTTGCTCCCCCTTCAGGACTTGAACCTGAGACCCCCTGATTAACAGTGGGCCAACGCTATGAGTATCATTTTATAGTTTTGGGAGGCTTCATTTCAAGCCAGCGATAGAAAGAAGTCTATTTTAACTTAAAGGCCACTCACAAGAGTAAGCATTTCACTAAAACGTCTTAGTTGTTAAGGTCATCCCAATTAATACAATGATTTATCATATAACTGCTTTTTTCTTTTCGACAACTATACGAGAACACTAATCCGTATGTCGATATTTGACTAATCTCTAAATAGTTGTACTTTTAATATGAACTAAACCATACACTATGCGTTATTTTATCTTTCTCAGTTTTTTACTGTTTGGTTTATCAGCACAGGCACAGGCGCCATATGAATTTACGGGCTTCGATCTTAACCCGGGACCTGCAGGTTCCTTCCCAAGCGGGTTTACTGTATTCGGCAACAAAATGCTCTTTAGCGCTGCTACGGCTGCCGCAGGTACCGAGCTATGGATAAGTGACGGTACAATAGCAGGCACTATGATGCTGAAGGACATTAATCCCGGCGCTGCAAGTTCCAGCCCATTTGAGTACACCGTTTACAATGGCAATGTTTACTTTAGCGCAATCGATGCCACTAACGGACGGGAGTTGTGGGTAAGCGATGGCACTACAGCAGGCACCCGGTTGCTTAAGAATATTAACACAGGGGCTACCATCCATTCCAATCCGAGCCTCTTTACAGAGTATAAAGGCAAACTGTATTTTATAGCCGAAACTACAGCAGAAGGCATTGAGCTATGGGTTACCGACGGCACATTACCAGGCACCATGATGGTTAGCGATATCTATACGGGGGCATCAGGGTCTAACCCATCTGCTTTTACTGTTATGAATGGTATGTTGTATTTTTTAGCTACTGATTCTGCCCATGGTATGGAACTATGGGTAACGGATGGTACAGGCCCGGGCACGCAAATGGTGAAGGATATTAACCCGGGTTCCGGCTCCGGCCCTAGATGGATACAAGGTATTTTGAATGGCAAACTGATGTTGGTAGCCACAGATGGAAGCACGGGGTATGAGCAATATACATCAGACGGCTCTGCCGCCGGAACAGTATTGGTGAAAGATATATACCCCGGCGCGCCTAATAGTTTTTTTACTTTGGGAACCAAATTCTATAATGGCAAAATGTATTTTACCGCCGAAGATGGCACCCACGGGGGGGAGCTATGGGTAACTGATGGTACTACTGCCGGCACCATGATGCTGAAAGATATTAATGCCGGTGCCGGTAGTGCAAACCCGGTGCCTATACAGGTATACAACGGTAAGCTGTACATCGTTGCCACAACGGCCGGCGAAGGAACTGAGGTATGGGTAACCAATGGTACCGGTGCGGGCACACAGTTGTTTAAAGACATACTACCTGGTAGCGGTAGTGGTTATCCATTGAATTTTATCACCTATAAAGACGTTATGGTTTTTTCCGCGCAGCAAACATTGGGCGACAGGCAATTGTTTGTTACCGATGGCACCAGCGCGGGTACGCACATTATAGCGCCTGCAATAGCACCTAACATTAGCCCTGTGAATGGAACAAACTTTGCACTGTTCGATTCTTCTCTGTTCTTCCTGGCTAATTATAATGCCAACGGGCTTGAACTGTGGAAGGTGAAAGATACTACCACACCACCAAATACCCGTGTTGGCGTTGTAAACAATACGGTAAGTTTAGATGTATATCCAAATCCTAATAACGGTATATGCAACATAAGCATCATAGGCAAAAACGTGGATAGGGCAGAGCTAAGTGTTTATGATGTAACGGGTAAAAAACTGCATCAGCAAACAGTGCGTGCATCAACTGCATCGCTTAATCTAGCTCACCTGCCTAAAGGCGCATATGAACTGAAGCTACAGGACGGTGTGCAGATAACTACCGGTAAACTGGTGATACAATAGAACGGTACTAAATAAGATCACTACGCAGAGCAGGGGATGTATTTCCTCTGCTTTTACGGGGGTGAATAACTTACTTGGGACTGGTGGTCCTTCATTAAACTATATTTACGGGACTTATCCCTGGATGACTCCTCCCGGAGCGCCTGCATGTCCCGATTGACAATGGGCATATGCCTGGGTGGGTTGCGGAAGTGGAGGAAAAAATCCTGTGAAAGTAGGTTATTATCATTGTAGCGGACCTTTAGGACCTACACAGTGGAAAGTAGCATTATGTGATTGCAATGGTAAAACTGTATATGCAACTTTCAATTACAATGGATTCGGCCTTACAAATCTTCTTTTTACGTATTAAATTGTAGCATAGTTATTGTGATGCCTGATAAGCCAAAATGTGAGTTTTTTCGGCACTGCCTCTTCCGGATGTTAAATATTAGCATCCGGTTTTCTTATATACTAAAAAGCCCCGGCTAAGTTTAGGTTGTAACTACTGTTGTCCGAGAAATTCAAATCGATTTCCCCCTTCTTTGTAGTAAAGGATAGAATGTGTGAGCAGCCAAGTTATGATTTTACTGAATTAAAAAAATGTGATTTTAACGGGATTTATAAGTCTTAATTCAAGACGTTAAGACTGCAGGGTAAGGATCTGCCAATCCTGCTTTTCGATTAAACGCTTAATTGCGTTAAGTAATTATTATTTAGCTCAGTTGGTTAGAGCACCATGTTTGTCTCACAGAAGTCTACCAGGAGCGTTTCATATTGTTACAACTTATTGACAAGATAACAAGTGGCAACTTTGCCACGTCAGTCAGAATAAGGCCAGATGGACTTAATTTTTATCCATAAAAATACTGTCTTTATCTACTCGAAAACTCGCTACATGCCCCCAACCTGTATTCATGTTCTCCGAAATAATATTAAGAACATTTACAGGTATAGGTCTATTGCCGTATATTGCCATTCAATTATACTCCCTGTTAACCAGAACAAGTACATTTTCTTTTCATGAATATTTATAAAGAAAATAGAATTATAACCTCCAAGATGTAATTGAGAAACATCTCCATATATTAAACCATATTGGTATTCTATTTCACCACATCCCGCATAGGAAACAAACTCACGATACGATTTATAATCTTTACCAAGTATTCGCTTCAATTCTTTCTGAACAATCTCATTCTTGAAGAAGTCAGTTTCTTTAGAGTATGTACCGACGTATTTTTTTAAACCGTTCCATGACGTTTGGCTATATAAATTAATAGAAAAGAGGATAGACAAAGAAAAAAGCAGTGTTCTAATCATATAGCTTACACTAAGAGATTAAAAGTACACTAATCGGAATTAAATGAAAGTTCAAAAGAGATTTACTGCGAGTTTCACTGCGGCTTAAAATAAAAAAGCGTTGCAATTGTGTGCAACGCTTTGTAAATCAGTGCTCCCCCTTCAGGACTTGAACCTGAGCCCCCTGATTAACAGTGGGTCGGCGAGCTATCTTTTAAGTGTCAATATTGATAGTTTTTGAAGCCTACATTTCAAGCCAGACTTTAAAAGAAGTCCATTTGACCTCAAAAACTGTATTTAAGGCAAGAAAACGTAAGATTGTCTTAGAAAGCAGTTTTGATGAAGTTTATTGCGAGTTTTAGTGCGATTACATCAAGTGTCATTTTTGAGAGATGAACAATCTGAATTAGAATTTTTTTACAATTACTATTGCAAACCCCGTGGTTTTCGGCATCTTTGCGACGTTCCCTAATGTATCAACTGCCCAAGCATTCGGACCATCTACCTCGGTAGAACTCCAAAAAGTCGAGCTAAAAGTTGATACATAATTTGCTGGATTATAAATCTTAGGCACGATTAAGTTTGAAACAAGAAGTGAGAGCTCAGTTTTACTTGGAAGATAATAGCCATCAGAAATTGCAGATGCGCTTATGTTGAAAGCATATTGCTGAAATGTTCCAGTTCCACAAAGCCCTCTAACAATATTCATGTTATTTAATCCCATTCCGACGCCGTCCGCATTCGCACCTGTTGTATTTGTTGAACAGCCCCAAATAACATTAAAACCTCCCCCCGGATTAACTACATATGGGTTACATGATAAGCCATGTTGCCCTGTTCCATCTACATAGAATACATGGCTTCCATCCGATAGTACATCTCCAATTTGTATAGACTTATTGCTCCAATTACCTTCTAATAGAATTTTTGATAAAATATTTCCTGCCAAACTATAATTATTCTCGGTTCCATCCCAAAATTTGGTTTTGATCCCCCCCTAACATCAAGTTTATATTTAAGAGAGTAGTTAGGTGATGAAGTCTGCACAGTTAAGTTTATGACGTTTGGTATTTCAAAATATCCTTTAAGCGCATTGATAGCATATGGAGTGATTTCATATACTGGTGTAAAAAGGGTGTAGTTCGCTGTCAAACTTGAATTTGGAAGGAAGAATGCTGCGAACTGTTGAAGTTACCTATAGATACATCATTGAAACCGACGATATTAATGTACCTATAAACCATAAGACATTTCATCTCAATGCAAATTCAGGATTAAGTGGTTATGAACGAAAAAGACTTGCTAATATCGTTAATGGGCTTATTAGAAGATATGCTTCAGTAAAACAAATTGACGAGGCGAAGATAGAATTGAAAAGAAAAGGTAAGAAACTGAACAGAGTAAACATAGCAAATGAAGCCGGGCTTTCACTCAAGACTGTTTCAAGAAACGCTCACTTAACTCCTGTTGATATTGCAGAGCAGATTTTAAGTTTAAACTGCGAAGTTAACTCAGGACAGAAAGATATTATAGAAAAAGGGACAATCAATGTATAACACGTATATCCTTCTATTTTATACATTGAGCGTCCCTTTTTTTAATTACATCATTGTTAGTGTCTTAGCTACTTCAACATTAACTATACCTGTTGTGTATTATTAAAAGCTATCCGTTTACCAGAGAACTTTTATTCTGTACTTGTAAATTGAAAAAAATCATTATTCCTGTAAAAGCTGTATATTTTCTTCAATTATTTTTCAGCTAATTTAAATTCCATAAAGCCATTGAGAATTTTCAGAGTAGCCTGCATTACGTATATGCTATTTTGCATTCCCTTTGCTAAAGCTCAAAACAAGGATAATAATATCAATGTATATAATGGTCTGCCATCTAATCATGTTTATAGTGCGATTAAAGATAATTACGGTTACTTATGGTTTTGTACTACAGATGGTGTAGTCAAATACAATGGTTATGACTGTAAGGTTTTCAATTTCTCAGACGGCTTAGCTCGTAATGATGTTTTCGGGCTTTATTTAGACCGGAAAAACAGGATATGGCTGCGTTGCATATCCGACAAACTGGGATACATCTATAACGATGTATATCATGATGTACCCATTCTTTATAATAAGAATATTTTATACCCCAAACATATTGTTGACTATGATAGCGGAGTTTTATTTTCAGTTAAAAACCAATCATCTATTTTGCTGGGAATAGAAAAAAATGATACCATTAAAATGTTTGACACGCATTTTCCCATCGCAGAAGTTACAAACGAAGGCGGTTTAATAACATCGAACATAAATAACACTGCTATATCACTCTTCTCTTATAGAGACGGGCAACCTCTAAAAGCTGAATGTACTTGTCTGCATGACTTTTCATTATATTCTGACCTGAACCCTAAGGCGCGGAAACTTCCTTTTTTTAAGCATTATATTCAATACATAACAGGTACCAGTGAAATAATAGCGTTAAATATGTCCGATTGCGCAGTGAAGAAATTAGTTGTAAGAGATAGCAATAATTTAGCGGATAACATTCACCTTATATATAATAATGGCAATAAGTTGTTTGCAATATGTGACCGTAACATTTTTGAGTTTGATACTACAATTAGTCTAACAGGTGTATATCCTATAAAAGATTTTGCAAATAACCCCTCCTTATCACAACTACAAATTACAGGTTTCTATACAGATAATTTTTGGAATAAGTGCATCACAACGACAGGTGGGATATATTTTGACAATAGTGGAGGCGAGCATTTAAAAAAAATAGAATTTAACCTTTCTGCTTTTTCATTACTTGGAAATATCAATGACACTTTAACACTTTGGAAAAATGACCGCCAACAGCAATATCTAACATTTGGTGCATCTGGTAATATATCTGTAATAAAGACGCCTGAATTCTCAACTGCAACCATTGTAACTCCTTACAGAGAGGGAGAGGCGCTATTGCTAACCAGGAAACAGCTATATAGATATTATTATAAGACCGCTAAATTGAAAGCCATTAACAAAAAGGATAATAACCTCTTGAATCTTCGTCCCTACAGTATAATTGTAAGTAATGACAGAAGTGTTTATATAACGGGCAGCGCGATTGGTCCCAGGCTATTTAAATTCTTTCCGGATTCTGTACAGACAACTACTATAAACGAATATTGGTATAAATACCTCACCTATGATGTTACAAAAAACATCGTATGGTTTTATAGTCTTACCCAAGTGCTCTTACATACCGCATATAAAGACATAATACTAAAAAGCGATGTACTAAAACAATACGGCATTAAGGTTGTTGAAAAAATATTGATAGATGATAACAGCGGAAATATCTACATAAAGGATTATAAACATCTTTGGATGTTTAATACCAGCAAAAGGACAATAACATCACTTTTCCGCAATTACAATCTTAAAAATGCAGTTGTTTTTATTAAAAACGGCAAATTAATCCTGATTGGACAGTTCGGATTATTATTTAGTCAAATACGTCCGGACGGAAGTGTCTCAGACCCTATTGTATATTCCAATACAAGAGACAACTTATATCATGCTGTTGAAGAAGTAGCTATTGCGGGCAAAACCGTACTTATAAAAACAGACAATGGGGTATATTCTACTAAAATACCAGCTGATACGCTTTTTTTAAAGTCTCAAAAAAATGTACCTGCATATAAGGTTCTATTAAATTATCGCAATGAAATTTATTCGATCCCTTTACATAAAATACTACTGATAAACCAGGATGACAACAAAATACAGTTTGACATTATTAACCCGAATGGATCAGGAAAGCTTCATTATCAATACAGGATCAATGAAACTGATACGGCATGGACAAAACTAGATAATGACATCATATATCTGCCCAGGCTTAAAGTTGGGCACGTATATACCATTTCCATTATTGCAGGTGATGATGTTTGGCGAAGCAACACAATACAGATATCCATAATCATTATGCCTCATTGGTGGCAAACTAATAAGGGGCTACTCATCATCTCAATTATTGCTTTTGTGATAGTGATTGATATTTTATCATGGGTAATTTGGTTAACACATAAATCTGCCATGCGGGCAGATGAAAAGAAACGCGCAATTATAGCGTTGGAACTCAGAGCAGTATATTCTCAACTTAATCCTCATTTCATATTCAATACACTTAATTCAGCATTGCACTTTATAAAAAAGAACAGGAGAGAAGAAGCGGTTGCTCATGTTTCTAAATTCTCGCGTCTTTTAAGAGCATATCTTGAATCTTCAAGAAACAGGTTTATTACGATAGCTGACGAAATCACTAATCTGAAAAACTACATAGAACTGCAGCAAACACGATTTGGGAATGTCTTTACCTATTCTATACATAGTGATCATATTGACGGGCTTTCCGGTATTTATATACCATCTTTGCTATTGCAGCCAATAGTTGAAAATGCTATTATTCATGGATTATTGCCACTTGACGAGCCGGGTGGACATCTTTATATAAATTTTGAAAAACAAGAACCGTATACCATCAAATGCACTATAGACGATAATGGCGTAGGCAGGGAAAAAGCAGGTTATGAGCCAGGAAATAAAAAATCGTTTGGCAATGAATTATTGAGGGAATTAATCACCTTATTTAATAAACAGGACAACTTAGGTATTGATATTACATATATTGACAAAGCAAATAACAAGGGCACAACAGTAATAGTAAAGATCACAAAACCACTTTATGAAAAATCATTTTAGCTGCATTATCGTTGATGACGAACCACAGGCTGTGGAATTGCTGAGTGACGCTATCACTATGGTGAATAAGAACATAGAAATAACAGGCACCTATACATCATGGCCAGGAGCTTTTGAAGCTTTACGATCTCAAGCACCTGACCTCGTATTCCTGGATATTTCTATACAAGGACGTAATGGAATGGACCTGTTAAAAGGTATCCAAGAGATTAATAGTGAGATCATTTTTGTTACAGCATACTCAGATCATGCATTAAATGCATTTAAATTCCCAGTTTCAGGTTATTTGCTGAAACCTATTGATGATGTAGACCTTGCAGCAGCAATAGACAGGGCCCTATTACGCATAAAACAAAAAAAGCAAGTGAACAAGCCCGGTAATATCCCTTCCATTATTGGTATACCAGATAATAAATCTATAAATTATATAAACGTAAACAACATCATATACCTTGAAGCTAACAATAGTTATACGTCTGTTATTACAACAACCAGTACTATAACAAGTGCTTACAACTTAGGTAAGTTTCGCGAAATACTCGATGGTCAATACTTTTACCAGATACACAGATCATATATTATCAACCTGAATCATGTAAAACGTTATGAAACATCCGGAAGCGTTATTATGGATAATCATCAAGAATTACCAGTTGCTAAAACTGCCCGTAACGAGTTTGTGCAATTTTTTGTACAGGTTAAAGCCGATGATACTAAGATTACCAAGTGATTTCTATTCCCTGCATGAGAATCACCTTTTGTTGTACGAAAAGTGTGTTCGCCTAAATGTGTATTGCGGCCTTTTTTAATTGGTGGTAAGTTGCCAAGTAGCATGTATTGCAATATGCTACCGGCCGCACCGAAAAGCCGCATAAGAGAGTAGGAAATACATTAACAGTTCAATTTTATTAACATGAAAAGCGAAAAACAACATTTTTTTTCGTCAGTTGGCATGCTATCTAAGTTCCGGTACGTGTCGTTATTTGCTGCTACATTTACCTGTATTACTTTATCGTCACCTTTAAAATCGAACGCTCAGAATCCTGTTAATCAATTTCAGAATGTTGAAAACCAAAGTATTGATTACACTACTGTCGGTACGCAAAAAGGTAAATACTTAGTTTTGGGGCGCGGAAATCCTAATACGGTAGGACCTTATAACAATAATGCTACTGGTAATAATATACCGCGCATCGACCTAAAATTAATTGAGCCATCTACGCTTTTACCAGTCTTAAGCAAAACATATTGTACGCAAGCTGAAGTTAACGCTGTGATAGACAATGTATGCCCTACACTAAGTGTGGCTTTTTACCCGGCAGATGCCAAGCAAACAAATGATGGGGGATTTATTGTATGCGGAGAGGTAAGGAAGGATATGGAAACAAGTGGCTGTAATGCCATTCCTGATTTCAGAACTCCTTTTCTTTTAAAGCTAAAGAGCGATGGAACTGTTGATTGGTTTATGCGATATACTGCTAATTTCTTATTCAGCAGTGTGGTTGAAGACCCTTCTTCAGGCAGGTTTTTGGTAGCAGGAACTTATGATTTCCTCTCTTTCAGCCCACAGGCATTTATGATGTGCACAAATGCTACAGGTAATGTGCTGTGGTCTCAGGTAACAAATGCATCACTATATGCTGATCCAAACCAGGCAGCTGTTACACACTATACGGAAGTAACGCCATACACTTATAAAACCGGTAGCACCATTGGTTATTACTATGCATTTATAGGGTCAAGTATATCCCTGGTTTCGGGGCTTGCAGAAGGTGATGCCCTCCTTACAATAGCAGATATTAATGGCCCTATCGTCAACGGAACCAATGTAATCACATCGTATCCGTTTGGCACCTATATCGAGGGTGCTGCTATCAATGATGCCTATGACAATAGCCTTGTTATTACAGGTAATTCGCTTGGCAATAATGGCAATACATTCTGGAGCCCTTATGTATTAAAGATAGATGCTATGACCTTCACATCTTCCTTTATGACAGCCTATCCAAACAGCGACTCACATCTGCTACCTTATAGTATAACCAGGAAACACGGCGGCGATATTTATCTGACTGGTGAAGACCGCGCAATAGGATCTTTTTTACTTTCCCTAAATGCAGCCGGCAACATAGTAAACTATGAAACCAATCTCAACAGTAGTGCACGTATTGGCTTGTCTATAACTTATGACCAGGTAAATAATTATCCGGCTTTTTCCGGCAATGCCAATTTCTATACCAATCCACCAACGTTTGTTAGTAAAGACATGTGGGGCCTTGGCTGTGATACAAAACCGGCACCATCTACCTGGCCACTTAATTATTTAATGTATCCTGCAAATGACAGCCCGATCTTAATAACTGAGACACGTGACCGGGCGGTTGATTTTGAACAATCCTTTATCAATAATTTTGCCTGCGGCCACTTTAAACAAGGCACTACCAACATAGAGGATATAGCTAACCAAAATAAACTGACCATCTCACCAAACCCTGCTTATGATCATCTTGATGTTCATCTCCCAGTTACACTAATACGCGGCAATCTGAAAATTGCAGACATGACAGGTAAGATTGTATTAAGCCAGGTTGTAGACAATACAAACAGTGTGCTGAAACTTGATATTTCAAAACTTAATATGGGCACCTATATATTAGCAGTAGAAGATGGCAACATTAAAATGCAAACACATTTTTTAAAATCAGCCAAGTAACTTTTTTATAAATAAACAAAGCCTTTAGACAATAGCTCTAAAGGCTTTTCTAATTATACATTTGCAATATTTAGCCCCCTTATCTATAAGGGCTTTCTCATTATCTGGGCAATGTATTTTGTTACTATTGTCTTCAAGACTATACGTTTTGTTGTTAGAATGTAAGGTCTGCGCCGCTTCAGCAATTTAACCACAACTTTCGCTCCCCGCAAGTTTAAAGTAAGGTCATTTCGCAAGAAACGAACCGAAAAGATAAAGCATTTGGGATATTATTTATCAAATCCCAAGCAGCTTCTGTATAAAGTTTCTTGGCGGGATATTGTCGTCCCAAGGATTGGTATTGCAAAAATGTTCTTTAAACATATCCTTGACAACGATGACCTCGTAAGGAACATTGCCATAAGTATAATAGAAATGCAACAATTCAACTTTATCAGTTCTTTTAAGCCTGATGCCGGTCAGCTTTGCATTATCCGACAACTGACTTTCAATTTTCTGTTTATGGCTTGTGACCATACCTGCAATTTTAAATCTTGTTTCAATCTCGTCGAGTTCAGATAAAATATCGCTAATAGCATCATAAACCTTTATGTCCGTAATCACATTTATCTGAGTGCCCGTGATATATTTGAATTTCTTTTTAACAGCTGCATCAGTGTTTGTACTCCAGTCCTCATAACTATCTGTTTCAATCAATTGCTTGCTTTTAACTTGCAAATACCGTTCTACTTTACCAATTCCATTGCAACCTATGCAAACAAGCTGTTTAAAGCCGTCACATGCAGTACATATCGTTATTACTTTACCTAAGCATTTCTGACATTGTACAATTCCATCTTTACAATGCAAACATTTAATACGCCCGGTTCCCTTGCATCGCGGGCATCTTTTCTTCCATTCTGGGTTGTCACCGCAAGTATGGCAGATCGTTCCACCCCTTCCAAAACAGATAACACAGGAGTGTTTGCCGTCCTTACAGTCATCACATTGTATTTTTCCTTTTCCGAGACAGTAGTCGCAATCAGTCATTTTATGCCCACTACATAATGTACATGTATCCAAAGTTTCGGAACCTGGGATCCTTAAATGTTTATGCTCATTGTCTACATCAATTGAATGTTCAACTTGGTATTCCCATACATCTTTAGGGCGAACAGGCAAATTTTGCGTATAAGGGGTTATCATATCTTCTGCGAGTGCTGAAAACCCAGGAGCAAATATTCGTTTATGTAGCGTGGAGGTAATATTTATAGTACTGTAATGGTAAGACGTTACTTTCTGAATAGAAGGAAGTTCTGTAAGAGTGATTTTTTTATTGATTCTATTCTGCCATTTAAACCAGTTTGCTAAGACTTGTTGATGGTATTCTAATATATCTGATGACATAATGGGTAAGTTTAACGCGAATATATTCTAATGAAGTGTAGGATATATAATTCATTGTCTAAATATTTCCTAAAAGCCCCCTCTCCATGAAGCATACAACGCCCTATTCTTGCATCCTTATTTATAACCTAAATTTAGAATTTTAATAAAGTAGTATTTACAGGCAGTATATGTATTATGATATACTTAAGTAAAACCTTATTCTTTAGTTAAAACCTAATGGTTATATAGAGAATCAAGATTTGACTTGCCGAATAATGATACGCATCCCTTCAAAACAGGACAAAAATATATCAGTTGATATATTTCTTCGGAACCTGAATTTAAGCATGGTAGGCTTTTCTATATTCGCCTGCCTCGCGAAATATCATCCCCTTTACTGGTAAACAACTCTCCGCAGAGTGATGCGTGTGACCAACCTTGTTGTCGGCGTTGAAGGACATTGCAAGGTATATCTTAGGGTTTATCGACAGTTTGGCGTTCAATACCGCCAGCCAATGAGTTGTTACGGAATTGTCTGTTCCAAGGCGGTCAAGTTATAGCCAACACCGCCGTTACTATTCTTTTAAATATTTGAATAGATAACAAATGCAGTATAGCAGATGATTTCTTTTCTATAAAATGAGATTAAACTGCTCCAGGACAGATGTATGTATTCCAACAAGTCAATGATATTTTCAACATCATTAAGTACTTCATTGAACTCAATGTCTAATCCTGCCTGTTGCTGGCGTAAATAATCGAAAAATATCTTACGGAGATTGCGGCTCATTCTGTTCAGATCATTGTCCTCAACGAACTTTTGAATCCTATCAATCGATTCCTCTGTTAGTTTCTGCCTGTTTTGTTCTGCCATCGACTGAAAATAGTCGGCTCATTTGGCCTCTGCAATGCATTTGCAAAAACATTAGCGTATCACCTATTCCACGGTTCGTTGATCTCTTTTAAACTCACGTTTAAAAAAAGAACAATGAACGCGAATGATCAATTGAAAGAATTTACAGGGACGGAGAACTACTATCAATACATGTTCGGTATGCTGATCACCGACGGAGTAAAAACATTGTGTGAACGATTTGAATGTTGGTGGTTCCTGGACATTGTATGTTCCTATCAACCTGTATTGAAACAGGAAGATTTCCAGGCATGGTCTCTTGGTGTGAATGAAGATGGTTCGGCGGTCGTCATTTGTACCGATGGAAACGACAGAATACTAAAGACGCAGGACATCCCATTCACGGACTTCAAAGCGAAGGAATCGACCGTATGGTGCGTTATGGGTGTCGTTTTGTTGCCGAGTGAATATTAAGCTTGTTCTTAAAGACAACCTCTTACTCTTCAGCTTACACGCCTTAGTTGTGGTTGTAATGTAAGCCAAACTATTCTTATTTGATACTAAGATTTGTAATTTAGTATCATGAGAACCATGAAAGATCACTTCTCCAGTGTTTTAATTCTCCTGCTTATTATATTGAGTGGATGTTCAACTATTTCTC
>MKUO01000007.1 GCA_001897855.1 Bacteroidetes bacterium 43-93 | reverse complement strand
TCTCATGTCAACTCTTGAATTCGATGAACTATTTGAAACATTAAAGGATGGTGTTTCTTCAATTGCTAAAGAAACTGTCGGCAAATATGCCGAGCAAGCAACCGCAGAAGGCCAAAAAGCACTAAAAACATTGAAGGGTGATTTAAAAAGTTGGACTGAAGATGCTAAGAACGGTGATTTGTCAGCCGCAGATTTAGATTTTCTCTTAAAGGGCAGAGAAGAGTTAACGGAAATGCATGCATTAGAACAATTAGGCATAGCAAAGATTCAACTGGACAAGTTCAAAAACGGAATAATAGGCTTGATCGTTAATTCAGTAACCGGCCTGCTCTAATCATCTTTGCAAATGAAAAGCCGACCACTTGTTGTTGGGTCGGCTTTCTTATAAAAGTGGGTTCGTTTGGCCTCACTTTACTTCGTATCCAAGTTCTTTTGCCACTTTCAGGAACGGTTGAATATTGGCCAATGTGAACTGATTACACACGACAACAGTTTTGTCCTTGAGTTTGATGACCTGCTCTGGTTTGGTGAAATATCTGTTACCTTTCTTTGCAATCACAGCCGCAGTTGCTTCATCCTGGAATATGCCAAAGCGCTTCAGCAGGTCATCAGGAAACATCTCTTTGAGTTTGTTATAATCGGTATCAGGATTATCCGCTACATATTGTGCAACAACAGCACGCACCAAAGGGCCTTTGCCATATTCTTGTCCATTGAAAGTAAGTTTTGAACTGTCTCGCCCAGTTGATTTGACAATTGGCTTTTGTACAGATTCTGTTCCCTTGTTGGCATCTTCAGTTTTGTCTTGTTGAAACGGCGGCTCATTATCAATTCCTGCAACAGTTTCCTTTGGCTCATCTGTCATAGATGTTGCGTTTGCGGATTCTGTTGATTCTTCGTTTTCCTGCTCAACCAACGAATAGGTTTTTTCCTCACCTTCGTGCTGTTCAACAAGTCCATCGGCCTGCAGTTTCTTTAAAACATTAAATAGGTGAAGACCAGCCAAGCCTGTTGCAATGGTGATTGCTGCTTTGTTTGACTTTGGATTGGTCTTTAGAAAGTCGAGTAATTTTTGAATTGCGTTGTCCATAAAATTGCTTTTAAAAAGCGAGTATATGGGTAATGGGCAGAGAAAAAGAGTTTTTAGAACGGTATTTTCGGTCCTTAGCGAAATACCCGCAGTTCTGTGGCAAATAACTTTTTGTTATTTACTGATAAGCTTCATGTGTTTATACATGTACAAATGCCAATATGGTCGAGAAGAATTCGATTGTATTCATTAGACCACTATGCTGGGTGGTATAGGTAAGCAGGCTATTGGAAAAACACGTTTTTCCTCTTTGTAGATAACTCAAGTAAGTGTGAGCCAGATTTTTGGAAGTGCATTTTCTTCAATTATTGCCTGTGTCACCAAGATTATTCGCACCAAACTATTTCCCAAACGACATCATCGTATAACAATACAAGGTGGTCGATTAAAAGATTTTGATCATGATAGACTCTAATATTACACCACACTTTTGGCAAGTTTCAGATACAGAATGTCTCATGTATTTTTGTATATTCAGATTCTGATCGTTAGCAGAAAAAGGTTCTCAAAGCCTACCTGTTTAATACAGAATAGAGCTTTGATATCCTCACATCTGCGTCTGATACTGCGGGCCAAATTGCCAGACTCAAATCATAATACAGAATCTTTCTGGATTTACTTGTAAAAGGATATCGACTCACGTTCTCAAAATTTAGGTTAGTTGCTTTTCCCAAATATGACTTGTATATTCCAACCGTATCTTTTTCATTTTCCTGAATCTCTTTTAGAATGTCTACAAGTATATCCAATAATGCTTGATATCCAACTGTTGTTTGAAGAATATTAGCAGGTTTTGTATTCTCAGTAAACTCCCAATAGCTAAATCCGTCAGAGCTAAATACATCTTTAACTGCGGTGAAAAAGGAGAATAATATGTCAGTGATAAAATTATCATTATTCTGTGCATAATATTTTCGGAATGGTAAGTTCGGACTCGCATTTTTTAATAATTCCGTGCGGGGACGAAATCTATCATTTTCTGCGTCTCTCAAGTTAGTGCATATTAAATCTATTATGGACTTAACCATCATTGCCTGGGTCAAGGGTGGACTTTGGTTTCGACCATAGTTACCTCCATGTAGTTTAACGCGATCAAAGAATGGTGATTTCTCAAAACTATTTAGTGCAAGAACAATTTGTAGAGCTGTCTTTTGAGGTGAATCGTTCTCGGTAAGCCCAAACAGACTATATACAAGACTTTGAGGTACCGATTTCTGTGTTCTATTGATGGTAGAAAAAACCATTGCTTGGAACTCAAGAGTGGGGTCAATAAAGAAAGTAACTATTAAATTAAGATTCATCAAATTCGCAAGCAACCTAGCAGAGTCAGACCGTTTTCTTTCGAGTTTATCATTCTTGCTGTTAGCCAAAATTCTGTTGATGTTTTCTATGTCACTTTGAAGCCTGTATATTGCTCGCTCTATTCCCCGAATTCTATGCTGTCCATCAATCACAGTTAAATATACGTCGCCGTCATGCCTTTTCACTTCAGAAAAAACCTTACTGCTCAGCCCGATTTCTATTGTTGTGTTAGAGATGTTATTTATTGATTCAATTACCGCACTTGGAATGGAAACCACTATGTTAGTTGGAAACAACGCATCGGGATCATTAATTAAAAAATCTGCAATTTTTTCAACCCTAGTATTTTCAACTCGTCTTTGAATCTCGGGATTGTAAATCGGTATATTGCTGTCATCGAAACCAACAATGAGCCTTTCAGTAAATTTAGTAAATTCCAGAACCCTATTGATCGCGAAAACTGCGACATAAAATTCCTGATTGTTCTGTTGAACCTTTTGAGCCTGAATGACATTATTATGCAGCATAACTATTTGCCGTATTTATTTTCAAGATGGTCTTTTCTCTTTTGTGCTTCCTCGTTGACAGAGTCATAGAAAGTATTTTCAAGCATTTTTTCCTGAAGCAAAAAAATATTTTTTGCCAAAGTAATAGATGTATAAACGGATGTTATCGAGAGTAAAAATATTACCAACAGCCACCAAGATGAGGTAAACGGATTATTTATAACTTGATACATGTAAAGAATTGCTGTACTGACTACCAAAAAAAAGAGCCAAAAAAACATTCTTGTCCTTAAGGGATAGGTGTCACTTATTCCAAGCTCCTTCTCTTTACTTTTGTCATACTTAAAAAGATATATACCTATTCCGCTCAATCTATTAAGGGCTATCATTGGTATCGAGCCATTCAATATGAGGTTTACAAATGCCACAAATTCCCATGGCTGCTCATGTCTGTGTTTGAATGCAGCATAGACAATGATTGTCAGGAATATTGTGATAGCTGGGATTATTATATTATTGACCTTCCAAAATGAAATATCTGTATTATTTGATAACTCAACTTCTTTTAGAAATTTCTTCTCTTCGGTAGTCACGATACTAAAACGCATAGTGAAATTGTGTTTTTACCTTAATTTAAGATAATGTTTTTTATATTTTGCAAAATTTTTAGAAATAGTTGTTGGGCAAAATTGATCTTTCCTCCCCTATAGGGACAAGGACGTAATTTCAAAGAGGAGATGAGAGCTTCTAGGCCTCCCCATATGAATGAAAATATCGTAAGCCCTTTTAATAGCTTAGCGTTAAATTCTGACTTTACGTTTCATATTCGTAAGCGGGCCGACATCATGTAGTACTTTCGTCAAATAGCATACTGTTATAATCTACAGACTGGATACCTGATGCAATTCTAAACCATGACGATATTGTATCATCAGTGGATCTAAAAAAGCTAAAAATCAGACAATGTTATTACATTGATTAGGTATGTCGACCAATGGACCATGAGTGGAGCAAATTATGGAATGATTATAGGCAGACATTATAATTCTTCCGTTAAAGCTCTGTCCAGAGCATTAACATAAATTGGCAAATTCTCAACCTCTATACCAAATTTTTTATCAACCATTATATCAATGATTGTTGCACCATCTATAAGAATAATTGGAACTGCACCTTTTTGTATGCTTACCGTCTTCGCGTCTTTAGAGAAAATAGATGTTGTGAAATAAATGCCTTGCTCGAATTTCCCTTGGATATCGCCTCTGAAAGACTGTATCTCTTTTTTCGATACCGTATTTTGCTTCCACCGTTTTGATTGAAACGCAACATTCAAATGTGTTATTCCTACTTTCAGCTTCCCATATCCGTCAATGCCGCCATCTTTAGAATACTGTGTGACTTGCATGTCCTTGAATCCATATACCTCCAAAAGTTTTTTTGAAAAAGCTTCAAACGTCTGAGGATCAATCTCCTTTAGCTGGCTAATAATTTGCAATTTAAACTCCGCAATATATTGCTGATGCTGCCTTTTAATCGTTTCGCTAATAGGATGTATTATCCCATTAGTCGGGTTGGTATTAACTGGTACATCTGGTTCAATTGATTCGTCTAACAACCAGAACCTTCCATCGGGTTGTATTTGATAATATTTATTAGGATGAGCAGTTGGAAATTCGACACCTTTGGCATGACGCCTAATTTCGACGGCAACTATTCCCTCCGGTCTCTCTGCGCGAAATCTATAGTAGTCCCACTCAATAATTTTCGCGTAGATTTCTTTAATAGATAGTGGCTTACCGACTCGCGTCAGCACAGCTATTATCGCCTCTTTTATAGTTGTCTTTGGCATGTAGGGATAGTCTGCAACTCAAAATACATATAATTGAATTATTAGTCAACTACTTAGTCTCCAACTACGTTTTTACAAAATTCATCGTCAAACGATAGATTATGGCTATCGTTCCATGAAGTGTAAAAATTCTTAGCCAGACCTGTTGCAAACGGTTTCCAGAGGTATCCTCTCATTGTTGAAACAATATCCCTATAACTGACATTTTCCAATATATCGCCACTGTACTCTCGGTCAATAAATTGATTCAAAATAAAATCAATTCCCAAAATTACATCCATTGGAGGATGCATAATTCTCGGTGCCCGCACAATTAGTGCTGAACCAAAGTCCATATTTTGAGCGTACAATTTTTCCATATTTCTGCCACCGAATGTCAAATGATACTCGGGCTCGATCAATGAGTACCGCTCACTCACAATTCTCTTATCTAAATGCCAGGAGGCATAATAATAGTTGGGGTGGTTGTGTTGTGTCTGTAACGTTATATCGAATCCATCAAGGCGAGTTAAAGGGTCCTGTATTTTGGCTGCCGGTTTCCGAATAGTAATGTTGTTTAACGATAATGCAATGTCGATGTGTTGAATTCCGTGGCTATTGCTAGCGGGAATCGTATGTGCTGGTGGAAAGTAGTTTCTTACTGTTATTTTGGGTGCATCATATGTGATGGTATCATCATCAACATCGCAGGAATTGCAGCATTCAGCTAGCTTGGCTAAGTCAATAAATAGCGGAGATCCATGTTCCTGAATGAATGATGTATTCAATTCTGTCAATAGCTTATGATGCCGGACCATCAATTCTTTTACAGCAATCATATGCTCTTCCTTTTCAGGCCAAAAATGTCTTTAATTTTATCGGCGTCCGTCGATGAAACTTTGTTTAATATCTCATCTTCCTTCTTTTTGCTGGCAGCAGTCCAGATATGGTACATGGATATATACTCCTTATCTTGCCAGTCAAAGTTCTTGTCCTGCCCTTTGATTAAAATGCCATCATCGCTATTTAGTGGAGTTTTAGTGATATTACACTTATACCAAAAGCTACTCTGAGAGTGGTGGTCAGGAATTGCAATGGGCGTAATATTGGTGATCTTCGTAACCTGCTGAAGGAGTTTGACTTTATCTTCAGCTTTCGAATTGCGTAATGAACCGCCTTCCGATATCTGACGCCACCATTTCATAATATCACCTATCCACCACCTGCTCCAGCCATCAGAAAAAACACCTTTATAACGAAAACTGTCAAAGGTTGCTTTAAGTGCCTCCCAGTCAGATTTTTGAGCATCAACACCAAGTCTTATCGCTAAGATATCTTCATCAATCAAAAGGCCTGGCTTAATGACCAGTTGTTTAAGGAGAAAGGCCGCAATGCTATGTACTGTTTTTGCCTCTGGCAATTTGTCAGCAACTTGAGTGATAATTGCTTTACTGTCTGAATTTAATAGGCCTGCGATACCAAGATTATCTCGAATAGCAGCTTTGATACGATCGTATCCTATGGCAAGAGATTCAAATTCTAGCAGATCCCTTTTGCATACCGAAGGTGACCAGTTCTCCTTGTAGAAAATCCTGTCGAATAGATCATCATTCGTGCTTTTGTCGTACATCTGTAGAAAAAGGTCATCGGTAGTGCACAATATGATTGGCCAATCTTCTAACTTTCCTTCCTTCGCAAGGTTGCGTAGCTGTTGGGCTAACGCCGGGGCATCATACATCAGCTCGCCTTCAGGTATTCTTAATTGTAGGTCTAGTAGTAAACCGTTAAAATCCTTTCTCGACTCGAATATGGTTTGTATTTGTTTACTCCAGGTTTCTGCAGGGAAAAGTTTGACCTTAAGGTAGTCCGTGGCAGATAAGCCTGCTTCAATGCCTCCAGCCTTATCTGGCTGGTCATCAATATACATATAGCGAGCACTCATGGTAATTAGTTTTCGACGTACAATGGTAACTCTATACTAATACAAGTTTTATAAATTCCAAAGGGCTCGTCAATAAAAATTTTACCGTGTCTATTGACAATTATTTGCTTAAGAATATGTAAACCTAGACCAGTGCCTGTCACTTCATTGGTTGTTGCAGATGAAACTGGTGTAGATGATGTATAAAATGCATCGAAAATTCGAGAATGGTACTGTTCTTCTATACCATCACCGTTATCGCAAAATGAAAGGACTAGTTTTTCTTCAGACTTGCCGCATTTGATCAGTATTTTTCCTTTTCTTCCGGTTCTTAGAATTGCCTTTTTGGAGTTGGAATACAGGTTTTGCAAAATGGTATTCCATTCTGACACGTGCATTGGTTGCGTAAGAAGATCCCACCCTTTGAATTCGGTCTTAAGCTCAATACCACGTCTTACCAGGTCTGACTTCACAATCTTCTCGAAAGCTTCTACAGCATCCCTAAGATCGATAGGGTGCAACTCTCGCAAAACGTTCTGAGAAATAGTTGCATCAAAGTATGCTGTGTAGGATTGAAATGAGGTAAAGACATCTTGCATATTGCTGAGGATAGAAGTTACCTCCGGGCCCAATTTTTTGCCTTTTAGATTTGTTATATAGCCACTGAACGACGGCGTGAATTGTTTCACTTCGTGTATGAACTCTCCGATCGTTAACCCAACACCGGCTAAAACCCGTAACATCTCCAGCTCACCAACAACTGTATTTGTCTGTTTGGTCAATGATTCAACCGCCTTATTGATAGTCTCTGTAGCCTTAGCTTTCTGTTCTTCAGTCTTATCATCTGCTGATAATGTTTCAGAAGCTTTTTGTATTTGAGAGAGGGTTGCCTGAACAGTCTGTTGGGTAACCGGAGCAGCACTTTTTTTATTGGCTTCCTTGTAGGCAGTTGATTTTTTGAACTTAGATACGAAATTTCGAAAGCCGGCTTCTATAGCGATCGAAACAAAGGACTGTAAGTTCCTGAAGGCTTCCTTTTCAATAATGCCCTCCCTTCCGGCTATCTCTTCAAAAAATATCTTTCCGCTGTCATTTATTTGTACAAATCCAATGAGATTATTGTTGGTAAAAGGTACGCCGCTTCCAATTCGTGTCTTTTTAGAAATCTCCAACCAGTCGTTACCTTTATCTCCGTACGGTGCAACTTTAAACCCATTCCGGTATATCTTTACGCCACCATCCTTTTTCAGATGATCCATGACACCTTTTAGTTCCATTTTGGAGACGTTCTGGTAATAAAACTCAGCTTTGTCGCCAATGAAGTAGTAAACTTTAAATACAACACTACTTCCCTTCAAGGCTTGAAATGGCCGCACTATATTACCTTTAGAATCGCTACTGATTTTGATTGTGTCTGACAATTTGAACTTTTTACTGTCCACTTTGCAAAAGCCATATCCATTTTTATCAATATAGCCGCTTATGACCAGAATCGCACGATCAAATATCATCGTCTGAACATCTGCTATCGGCTCCTTGTCTTTGTTCTGGCGAAAAGTAACCTCGAAAGCCTCAGATCGATCCTCCTGCACGATAGATTTATTGGAAACCTTAAGAAGGTTTGGCTGTATCAATTCGGACACATATCTATATACTCTCTTGATATCTGCTTCGCTCCAAGTGTCTCGCAGAAATTCTATAGTAAGAGTTGTGCCATGCGGCTTTGTTTTTGGCACAACTCTTAAAGCGTTGTTGACAGATGTAATTTCGATATCAGCTTGATATTTGTTCCAGTCTATAGTTAGCTGGTACGCCGTCTTTGCAGTCGCGGTTTGAGTGGTGATAACAAGACGTTCACCTAGCCGCTGAGTAGCAAACCGGCCAATTCCCTTTTTCCCTGCCCTGGGTCTATTGAATTTCTCTGAAACTGGATGATGTAGTTTGTCGGATGTAGCCAGCCTCATAAATCCTGAGATAAGCTGCTGCTTGGTCATTCCTGAGCCATCATCATCTATAGTTAAGGTGCCTCCCTCATTTCTACTAGCATCATAGAAAGTTACATATACATGATTTGCATCAGCATCATATGCGTTCTTGATAAGCTCAGAAACTGCTGTTTCCGATTTGCTTACCAATTCAACGCCAAGGCGGTTAATGATCCCGGCATCAACAGAAAAACGCACGTTCTCTACTTTGCTCATAAGTACTATTTAAAACAACTCAGCCCCGCTTCAATTTTGTGAACCATAAAGTCGAACCCTGTTAAAGTAATATTACGTCTAAGTTCCTCATCAATAAGCTGCAAACCATGGTCGATGTGCATCTTGATATATTTGGGTATATCCTTGTCTGTTTTATATACTTGGTAATGTGTGCATATCATAGCCAAGTAATGAGGAAAGTTAACACCAAACAAAACATTTCGGCTATATTCCTTTCCCTTAGAATCTTGCACATCCTTTACTGTGAACTTTGTATCAGTCGATAACGAATAACACATTGCCAATCTAGCTATTACATTTTCAGGGCCCAAGCCTAGTTTGCGAGTCAGGTCAGTAACAACTTCCTTATTGGCAGCGGATGTTTTTATACTAGCGAACGTACTCATAGATTTCTTTAGCTTGTTTGAACAACTGTGTTGGCTGTACCTCGATCAAATCAGAATGGTATTCTTCCTCCTGCTTTATGAGGTAAGCCTTGTTAATTTTTGGTACCAACATTTCAAATTCTTCATAGGTCATTTCCTTTTCGATTAGCGGGAAAAGCACTACCTGGTCTGAAATGCCGGGGTAAAAATCCTTAATGATATTATGGGAATGCGTCTTGTCAAACTTTTGAAGAGGGGAATCGATAAACACAGGAAATTGGATATTTGATTCATCAACTAAGGACTTCAGCAAGGCAGTAGCATAAAGTTGTTGTTCCCCTTTTGAAAGTGCTTCTTTGGCGATAACATTACCTTTTCGATCCAGCAGATGTATATCGATCAACTCGTTTGATATTTCAACACTAACCTTGTTTATAAAACCGCGCTTATGCATCAAGACGTTCAACTCCTTTCGAATACGACTTTCGAGTGATATTTTCTTTTCCAACTTCAGACTAACGAGAAATGCGTTTAATTCACTAATAAGTCTCACAGCAACTTCGTCTTTTTCTTTGTCCATGTCAAGCAACGCAATCTTCTTCTCTAGCTCACTAACCAACTTTGATTTGTTTGCATTCTCCTTCTGAAGGCTGCCGATTTCAAAATTCAAGTAGTTGATCCGCTCGTCAATTTGATCGATTCGATCATCTAGCTCAGTTTTTTGTTGACGAATTTCTCGTATTAGTATGTCATCTTCTTTCGCCTCTGCATCAGATAACTGGCGGATCACCTTGTTGAATGCAACACGGTTGTTTTTATAGGTAGATGTCAGATCTTTAAATGCCCTACTGAATGAATATTTTAGGTTGTTGTAGATTGCGTCAAACTCATGTTTTTCACTATCTGTAAAGTTTACCAGAACGGTTTTGGCAAGGTCTGCTTGATGTGCAATTGCAAAATGTCTCTCAATACTATCTGAGAAGGACTGAGATAGCTGTTTTAAAGCTGTATTGCTTAAACGCAGGTGTTGGAATTCTTTAGCAAGGTCCTTTTTTACTTTCTGGAGTTTGGCCTTTAGTACAGTTGGATCTACAGATTGCTTAGCCTGCAAATACTCTGACGCGACTTGTTGATAGGTTCGTTCCAACAGCTTCCCACTTATCGCAAATGGAGCTAGCTCCATCATCTCTTTTAATTGCTCACGAAGTTTTTCAGCTTCCTTAGCCAGCTTATCCTTTCTTTCTCTTAATAACTTAAGCTCGTCAATTGTTAGAGAATTCCCTTCCCGTATCAATTTTATCTGATACTGCTCCGACGAAGACTTAAGTGTAATTTTTTCATCTTTTAAAGCGGTGATCTGATCTTCATACTCCTGAATAAGGGTCAGACATTGTAATAGCTCCTTTTGCAATTGAGCGTATTTTTTACCTTCGGCACCTGAGACAGTATCCTTCCTTAGTCGTATTCTTATTTCTTCTAGGTTGATCTTAAGGTCCTCATATTTTTTTATACCTAGGACTTCAGAATAAGCCAAACTCAATTTCCGTTTGTCATCAATTGATTTCATCTCAGCTAAAGACACAATCTTCTCAGCATCGAAGAAGAAAAATTTAGCTATTTCCTTTGGTAAAATAAAATCGTTAATAAAGATATCAGGGCCAACTTCTCTAGTTAACTCATTCTCTTTGCCATCTAATAATATCTCTATCTTATCTTCCTGTCGCCTCAAATCGAATGTCCTCTTAATAATTAGTTCATCGCAAGACAAACTAGGAATGGAAATATCCGTAATGGCCAGAGATACGCTGTAGGAAGAATGCCCTTTAGCCTGAGCATATTTATTTAGATTACCAGCTGCGAATTTTTTATACCCGCCTGCATCATAAATTTCCGAACGGTATTTATCATCAACATCAATCATCAATTTTCCATACAAGCACCAAACTAACGAATTAAGTAATGTTGTTTTCCCAAACCCGTTATTACCGGAAATGATAAATACATTTTTTTGGGGATCACGTGGAAATACGACTTTTTGATGACCATAATAAATTTTAAAATCTTCAAGAGTAATATTGCTTATAAACATTGTTATTTACTATTCTTAATGTAGTTCTCAAGATGATTTTCCAAAACATTGTGCAAACCTCTGTTATTCATTAGGATTGTTTTCGTCTTTTGTATTTCCAATAGTTTATTTATCTCATTGAAATCGTCAGGATTTTCTTTACAGACCTCCCGCAAAAGCCGTTTCTCACTTGCGATACCTTCACTGACTGAATCCAAATTAATGGTTCGTCCATATACCTTCTGGTATATTTCAGATACATTATTTAGAAATAGGTTATCCCTGTACCATATCACCTGTATCGCAACCAACTCCTGATAAGTAATCAAAGGAGAAATTTCCGGCTGCTCGTCTTGAATGGCTTTTTGGGCCCTAAGAAGTGTTTCTAGCACTTCGGCACGAAAAAATGCTTTATACGGCCCCAGCGTTCCTTCTTTCTCAGTACCGTCACGACGTCTTCTCTCCCTGTATTTTTCGCTATCACGAGACATAGCCAACGTATCTCGCAACATAGATAAGGGCTCCATCCATTCTTCTCCGTTATCTATCAGTGCTTCCATGGATTTGTCTTTATTAACGACAGTACAAACCCAGCATCCGAATCTGCTGTTACCACAAGAAGGTGTCGTGATGTCTACCACCAGGGGGCAGTCGCCACCACTTGCATTATTATACAAGGTGACAAGTTCTCTATTAGATGCACCCCATGGAGATGGCATTTGCAATAGATATTGCCAAACTTCTTTAGTCAGTACATCTTTGATTGGCGCAAAGACAAATGCATTTGGTAGCACGTGCTTTCTTAGTCTTTGACCTTCTATACCATATTTTTTTATAGAACTGGCTCGTTTGCTGCTCTCATCGCTTCGTGTCCCCAGCAGAATAATAACTTCACCTTCTTCACTTATCGTTTCCAAAATAAATTTCGTCGTAGGATTGATTTTCATACGTTCTGTACACCACCTGAAAATATTATTAGGAGCCGGATACCCTTTGCCGATTAGGTTAACCCAAAAAGTATCTTCTAATCTCGGTGTGGTGCGATGAACCGTAATGGGCATTGACTTCTTAACAGCAGCCTTTTGTATCTTATCTAAGACTTTTTCAGTATATGCCAGAATTTTTGGGTTTTCTACCAATGTATTATTGCAGACAACATATATTTTTCTTTTTCTAAGTTCTGCCGGGTACTCGATCAAAGCGTACCACACTAATTGAAGTAGCATAGTTGAATCCTTCCCCCCACTAAAGCCAACGATCCAAGGTCGATTATTGTCATCCTCAAAATATTGAGCTTGAATCTCAGCGATGATAGATTTAATTTGATCCTGCATCAAAATGATTTGTACGTAAAATTACTCTTTGTAAATGCCAATTCCCATTGCCGGAGATATTACCGGGATTTATGTGAATTGCTTGTTAATAGCTACAATCCATTGCTTAAATATAAATGGATTATATGCATCCAATATTTTTATGCTAGGAGTCTTAGTTCTTGCACGGTACTGCTTACTGCATTAATGACAATATCAATTTCTGCTTTTGTATTAAATTTACCTAGGCTGAATCTGATGGTCGAAAACGAGTCCTCATCACTGAGCCCCATAGCCTTCAATACATGGGATGGCTCTACTGATGTAGAGGAACATGCGGATCCGTTTGATAATGATATGTTTTCCAAACCCATCATTACCGCATCTGCATCAGCGCCTTTGAAGCATATACTACAAACGTTATACATACGACTTAAGTCATTCCCAATAAGCCTGCTATGTTCAATATTCAACAACGCTCCCTGCAAATAGTCCCTCAATAACCTCACATTATAATCATTTATTGCCATCTCATGCTTTGCTAAAAAGGCTGCTTGGCCTAATCCTACAATATTAGGAACATTTAAAGTTCCACTGCGGATACCCTTTTCCTGTCCGCCTCCATGAAGTATGGATGCCAGTTTTACTTTAAATGGCTGTCTACTTCTGATATATAATACACCAGAACCCTTTGGTCCATATATTTTATGACCCGAGAAGGCCAATATATCAATACCTATAGCATTAACATCAATATCTATTTTCCCGGCAGCCTGTGTGGCATCTGTCATAAAATACGATCCGTTCTCATGCGCTAGTTTTGATATTTCTTTAATCGGCTGGATAACGCCCGTTTCATTATTAGCATACATTACACAAACCAATACGGTATCCGGCCTTAAAGATTTTTTCAATTGATCTAACTCGATAAGTCCGTCTTCGTTTACAGGCAAATAGGTAACGTCATATCCCTTAGCTTCAAGATGTTTACAGGTATCTAAAACCGCAGGGTGTTCTGTTGCGACGGTAATTAAGTGCTTGCCGTTATTAGCTTCGCTTTTCATTAAACCTTTAATACCGATATTAATCGACTCCGTCGCCCCCGAAGTGAAAATAATTTCGTTAGATTCACATCCTATCAATTCTGCTACCTGCAACCTAGCTTTCTTTACGGCTTCACTAGATGTCTGCCCAAACGCATGATTACTGGAAGCATTAGCATACTCCTCCGTCAAATAGGGCATCATTTTATCTAAAACCCTCGGGTCAATTCTTGTGGTCGCATTGTTATCTAAATAGATCATGGACTGAGCAGTTATTGCGATATATCACAAAGTAAATTCAAACCGCATACATAGTTTATAAATGATCTAAAAAAAATCCGGCTGACTAAACGAATCACATATCTAATCAAGTAAACAAAGATGCAACTAATGTTAAACACACAGAATATGTTGAACACATAGAATAAAAAGAAGTTCAAGGAAAGTTTACTGCGGTTTCAGCGCAAGTAAGATAAAGAACGAGTTGAAAAGCAACTATTGGGTACTAGTTTCTTGTTAAATGCACAAACTATAAAATATTTCTTAATAATTGAAAAACAATCAAAAGAACATAATAAATAAATAAATTCGAATTATTCCTTGTTATTCCAAAATTATTTCGTCCATTTGCGGAATAATCAGGAATAACATGGATGTAAAAAAATATACCGCTCGCAAACTACAACCGAAGTCTAAATCAGATGCTTTTTGGGTGCTTGAATTTAGACATCCTTTAATTAAAGACTCCTCCGGGAAAACTGGAAAAAAGATACGGAAGGGACTTGGAACCAAAGATGAGGTAAAGGCCGAAGAACTAGTCCAGCAAATGAATACGTTGCTCTCAGACGCGCAATATTGGGAGCCATCAGCTCGGCAGCTAGCCCAGCAAAGGCTTGATGCCTCGATAGTTGACATCTTTTACGAGGGCGTAAATTACCTTTTAAAGGATTATGAGTCAGTAAGAAACGGCATTCTTCCAATAAAAAATAGAGAAAGTGGATATTCAAGCGTTCTTCTCTTAGGCGCAACAGGTGCTGGCAAGACAACCTTATTAAGACAATTGATGGGAACAAACCCAATTACCGAGAGGTTTCCAGCCACATCAACCGCTAGAACGACGGTGTTTGACACTGAAATTATTCTTTCAGAAGGACTCTATAAGGGTGTTGTAAGCTTTTTCACCGAAAATGAAACGCGGCAAATGATTAAGGATACAATCCACAAATCAATGACCGAGTACTTTTCGCGGAAAGACGACCAGCACTTACAAAGGGTTTTTTTAGAGGATAAAGACCAGCGCTTCAAATTAGGCTATATTCTTGGGAAAATTCAAATTAGGTCTATTGAAGACTATGAATTTGATGAAGAGGAAAATGAGTCTATAATTGAAACGTTTATCGTTGACAACATAAGTGTGTCAGAGGATGAACAAAAAGGCTACGAATCGAAGATTAATGATTTCTTACAAGAAATAAAAAAAATTACTGCAGATGTCGTTCACGCAACTACGACCGAATATCTCGGAAACAATAGCCTATCAGAGGATGAGAAAAATATACTTGAAGAGATAATTTTATCAAATCTTGAAGACTATGACGGTGACGATCTGTATAATTTGATTGATGAAATCATCGATGAAATTAAGGCACGTTTTAAACAGTTAAACACCATTGAGCTAGTAACTGAAAAATTTGGTTGGCCGATTCACTGGCACCTTGAAACATCAGATAGGAGTGTTTTTTTGCAGTCAATTCGCTTTTTTTCGAGTAATTACTCCGCTTTATTTGGAAAATTGTTAACTCCTTTAGTTTCTGGCATGAGGGTTGAAGGGCCCTTCAAGCCTGATTATTTAGACAATATACCGAAGCTTGTAATTTTTGATGGCGAGGGTCTTGGGCATATATCAGATACAAACACTAATCTTCCCTTTAAAACAATAAAAAAGTTTGAGGCAACAGATGCTATCGTGCTTGTAGATAACTCGCAGAATCCAATGCTTGCCACATCATATGCGGTTATCAAAAGTGTGGCTATAACTGGACATTCAGACAAACTGTTTATCTGTTTTACCCATTTTGATGCTGTAAAAGGTGATAACTTGCCGAAGCGCAGCGATAAAATAAACCACGTTTTTGGATCCGTAGACCATTTGCTAGGTAGATTAAAATCGGAAATGGACTACGAGGTCAATAAATTTTTCATTGATCAGCTCCATAAATGCTCCTATTACTTAGCGAACATCGATGAAAAATTAAATGATGATAAGAAATATAAGCCCACTATAAACGATCTAAGAAAATTTATTAATAGTCTGGAACTTGCGATTGTTCCGGTTCAAAGTTCTTGTCAGCCTACATATGATATTTCAACATTGATATTCAAAATCAGAAAAGCTGCAGTTGACTTTGACACGCGCTGGAAGGGCTATTTGTATGGCTCTCCTGCCATTCCTAAAGAACATTTCTCGAGGATTAAAGCCTTGTCGTTGAGGCTTGGATACAGAGGAGATACAGAATACAAAGAATTGATGCCTATCTCAGACTTTGGTAGCTATTTTAATAGCCAAATCAGCAATTTTTTGTCTTCACCAGCAGACTGGCATCCATCCAATCCGACTGATGAGGAAAAGCAAAAATGTATCAATGATATTAAACAAAGTATCAGTAAGAAAATGTTTGACTATGCTCTAAAGGCTATTAAACTCAATAAGATTGCGGAATGGCAGAATGCATATAATTATAAAGGTAAAGGCTCTGCAGAATTGAGAGCAGCAGAAATAAAAAAGCTATACAATGAGGTTGCCCCCATACCGAAAGATGAATTAACCCAGCAATCAAAGCAATTTCTGAAGGATATCATGGAACTAATAGTCGCTGCTATAAAAGAAAGTGATGGGAAAGTAATTTCAATGTATAGCGAAATGAGTTTGTAGCAAATATTAGTGCAATAAAAGCCGATGGCACTTTGGATGGACATTTTTGTTGAATACTGTAATGATAATATTGACAAGACAACAAAAGTGACAGAATTGCATAACAGTTAACAAATGAGGCCAAACGGACTCATATTATTTGACTATAGAAACTTCAAAACAGGTTTATTGCAGGTTTCAGTACGAGTAAAATTAAAAGAAAGTTGGTTATTCCCGTAGTTTATATCCATCTAAATTTTTTTCTTGAAATCACTTCGGAAAACAGTCGTTACAGAGTAAATTAATGTTGTAGTATTAAAATAAAAAACAAATTTTAGCCTCCTTTTATCGTCTACGCTTATATATCTTATCAAAGTTTTCGCGTCGGTTTCAAGCTCCCCGTCTTCAATAAACAATGCTTGAGTAAGATACTGAATAACTGACATTAAATTCTGAACTTTAGCCCCATTTGTACCTGTGGACAAGTTATAGCCATCGATTTCGAAATGTTTAAGAAGATGAAATAACCCGCCTGTAAAATCATATTTTTTCCCATTCCGGCGAGTTTTGTCAAGTTTTCTAAACCAATCAATTCTAAGTATTTTATCAATTACAACACCATCTTTAAGTTCTACCACGTAGGCATGCACCTCATTTGATAATCTTCTTATTAAATCCTTCGTTTTGGTATAGCCAAAAATCGGTCTTGTCCTAATAACGGCATGCAGTACACTAACCGCATTACCACTCCCAAAATTTAAGGGAAAGGTTGCGTTTGCTTTATGAAGCACATCTTCAAGTATACCCCAAAATATGTTTGTGCCTGCGATGTAAAAAGTCCTATCGCCTATAATTATCTCTCTATAATTTTGAATAGGTACACCCATGACTGCCCAATTTCTACCTTCATGGTCTCTTATATCATCAGCCTTTTGTTCGAGATATTTTCTGATGGCTGAAAATCCTTGACTATTCAGTTGCATAAAATTCATTTACTATAGATAATAGCTCTCAGGAAAGATAACGTACAAATATGAAAAGTTATTCACAGTGTACTATAGGGCACATTATGTTGTAGTACCGTGGCAGCAAAAAGAAAAGCAGTTGCGTGGTTTAATAAATAACTGCTTCATTTTTTCAGGACGTCCAGAAACGAATCGAACCTGCACTCGGTTGCTGGAACCAGATTTTGAGTTGCAAGCCACTCCTCCTTAGCTCAGTTGGTTTGAGCACCATGTCCGTCTCACAGAAGTCCACCAGGAGCGTTTCATCATTACTGTAATGATAACATAGTGACAAGAAAACAAAGGTGACAGAATTGCCACAAAAGACTTATAAATTGAGGTCAAATGAACTCAAACATATGACTAACGAAACTTCAAGACAGGTTTATTGCAGGTTTCAGTGCGAGTAAAATAAAGAAGGAGTTGCAAATGAATGCAACTCCTTGTAAATCAGTGCTCCCCCTTCAGGACTTGAACCTGAGACCCCCTGATTAACAGTCAGGTGCTCTAACCAACTGAGCTAAGGAGGAGTGTCAATTGGGATTGCAAAAATAATCGATTTCTCATTTCTACAAAATCTTTCTTCAGTTTGTTCCCAAATATTTTAAATTCTTAAGTATCAGGTTAATGTCTGCCCCCGGGGTGTATTGCTGCGCGTATACGCTATCCATCTGCATTCGCACATTTGCAGCCGGCTTGTAGCCTTCTATCATATAATACGGCGGCAGCACTCCCTTCCTTATCTTCGGCAGGTGTGTTACCGCTACATCATTGCTATAGCCGACCCATGTACGGGCGCCAAACAGTACCTTGAAACAATTGGTAATAAAACTGCCCGGTTTTCTCACCAGGAAGATCATTATTGGTGATAGCAGTAAAAAAATAAGGCTCATCCCTACATCCAATATCCTCTTATTACGCTGGTGCGAGAATTTGGCCAGGTTATAGCGTTTGTCAAGCGTATATAGGTCGCCGGCCGTATGGCTGCTGTTGCTGCCTACAAAGCTGTTGCTGCCGGGCAGGTGTATCTTATATTCATAGTCACCCCCACATTCCTGCATACGCTCCAGTATCTCTGTATAGCTTAGGCCGTTTACGCAGAATATCACCTCGTTGATGCCGGCTGTATATACCAATTGCCTCATCTCGTTAGTAGTGGCCAGCGCATCTCCTTTATTATCGCCGGTGCTGATGCGCCCTGCAAGTTCAGGCGCATAGTGTACGCGCTGCAGGGTTTGCGCAGTTTGAGTGTAGGCGTCTTCCGATGCTACAATAATGGCCTTGCGCGGCAGTTTATCGTACGGTATGAATTTAAAGATACCCAGTCGATATAATAGCTCATGCAATGCCAGCAATACCACTGTTCCGGTAAACCCGCTGAATATGATAATGGCCCTGGAATAGCGCAATCCCGGCTGCAGCAAGCCATAGTAGGCAAGTATTATTACCGTACCTATGATCATACCTCGTATCACACGTAGCGCCCTGTACGATTGGTCATACACGCCGTTCATATACAGGCTAAACAGCCAAAGCCCTATATACACCGGGAAGGTGGCAATTACTGAGTTCAGCGGTATAGGGCTGATGTTCTTTACATGCACCACCCAAAACTCTTTGATGAACCAAAGTGTTGCCAAAAGAACAAGACCATCAAACAAAGGCATGCGCAACACTTTTAGCACCTGCTTGGCAACGCCCAGTATGGCCCTTAGCACAATACCTATATTGATGAACAGGACAAACAACCTTGCATTGCCGGCACTGTAGTGCTTCTTCACAAAGGTTACCAGTGCCTCGTTGAATATCCGCACATACGATAGCGTTGCTTTCCTTGTGCTTTCTCCCTTATAATGTATTAGTGTTGCGGGTGGGTAATAGATATTCTGATAACCTGCTTTCTGTATCCGGTACGACAGGTCCACATCTTCGCAATACATAAAGTAGTCCTCGTCAAATGCGCCGCCTATACCGGGTAGCAAGCTTGCCCTTACCATCATGCAGCACCCGCTCAATACATCTACAGGAGCTATCTCATCCGGGCCAATATGCACCGCATAGTATTTATTGAAGTAGGGCGATCTGCTGAATATCTTATTGATTCCCGTAGTTTTAAAAATAGCTACGGATAGCGATGGAAAAGATTTCTTACCGTCGGGCGCATATTGCCCGCGCCCGTCCAGCAATTTCGGTCCTATGCTACCTGCCTCAGGGTGAGCATCCATATAACTGAGCATCTTTGTAAAGAAGTCTTCGGGCATCACCGTATCCGGGTTCAGGAACAGGATATACTCGCCCTTTGCAATAGCTACTCCCTGGTTATTGGCTTTTCCGAAACCAACGTTGTCTTTATTTTCTATCAGTATTACAGACGGAAACTGCTGCCTGATCATCTCATTGCTCCCGTCTTTAGAATTATTGTCTACTACTATTACCTCTACATCTATCCCCCTGGCAGCCCTCAGCACGCTGTGCAGGCACACCTCCAGGAAATACTTTACATTATAGTTGACAATAATTACGGATATCCTCATCTGTACTACGGAATTGCGAATATAAGCGCAGCAGGTCTAATAACGAAAAAGCCGCCCGCAGATTGTGCAGGCGGCCCATATATCCCGGCGAGTTTTAGTTCACGAGGTAGATGATATTTGTTTCGTATTTGTTACTGTCTGTTTCGTTCGATGGCATCTTAATGTATTCTTCTATCCTTAATTTAACCGTTTTGCCTGCTGCCTGTACATGCTGCATCATAGAACTATGAGCAGCGCCCATATTTTTTGTATAGGGCCCTACGTACACCATTTTATATCCTGCTGACTCCGGTACTTCTGCTATGGTACCTCCCTGGAAGGGCGCGTTACTGCTTACAGGAAAACATGCCGCAAGGTCTGCCTGTATATTTGCTTCATCCCAGTTATAGTACAAAGCGCTCGCTGGCCCATTGATCCTTGGCCCTACTTGCTGGCCCAGTAATGCATAGCTGTCCATAAAGAACTGGTGCATATCTGTCCATTTCACCATTTTACGTATAGCTGCGTAGGTATGTGCAGGGAAGGTAATATCCGTAATAGCACCTACTACTGCCGTATCATCGGCATGCGCCTCAGAGTAGGTTTTCAGCAGTTCCAGGCCGCGATCAAACTGCTTGCCCAGCATCTTGCCTACACCCATAATGGCCATAAAACCGCGCTCCATAAATTTCAGGTCCTGGTGGTAGTACCAGGTCACTTTGGTTTTGCCACCTTCTGATGCTACTTTATAATAGCCATCCGCTTTAAACTGGTACGGCTTTTTAAAATCCATCAGGTATTTCATCTCTCCATCGCTTACACCATCGTTAATAGTTGTTCCTTCTCCTATTTTGTTACCCATATAATGGTATGTGCTTCCTTTTTCTCCATCATTGCCTCTTACATCCCATTTCACCGTGCTGTCCATTTCCAGCCATGGATTCCAGTTTTTCCAGTTATTAAATTTTACGATCTGGTTGAATACTACAGATTTCGACGCATTAACAGTAGTGCTTCGTTCTACACTTACTTCTTTGGATGCAAAAAGGCACAAGGCCAGGAAACCTAATCCCAATACCAGTATCAGGATGATGATAAAACGTAATACTTTCATACGATGACGAATTTTTACCAAAATATAAAAATTTATTTAAGATGTATAATTCCTATATAGGTTTAATCTTTTCATAATACCATATTCTATATGAGATAGTGGGCGTACCTTTGCACGATGAAAAATATCAGGAACAGCAGCCTGCAAGACCTGGAAGCCCTGTTTAAGGAATGGGGTGAGTCAAAATTCAGGGCAAAACAGGTGTATGAGTGGATTTGGCAGAAACATGTTGGGGATTTTTCGCAAATGACCAATTTGTCTAAGGCGTTGAGGGATAAGCTGTCTGAACAATTTACTATTCCTAAGGTTAGGGTCCATCATAGCCAGTTTAGCAGCGATGGCACCATCAAAAACAGGCTACAACTGCACGATGGCCATTTTGTTGAAAGTGTACTGATCCCTACAGAAAAAAGGATGACGGTATGCGTTTCCAGCCAGGTAGGTTGCTCCCTTGCCTGCAAGTTTTGCGCTACCGGTTTTCTACCGCGCAAGCGCAATATGGATTTTGACGAGATCGTAGATGAGGTTACGCTGGCCAATGAGCAATCATTACAACACTATGGCAAACCGGTCACTAATATCGTGTTCATGGGTATGGGCGAACCTTTGCTGAACTATAAAAATGTACTGAAGGCAATAGACAAGATCACATCGCCCGATTGCCTGGGTATGAGCCCCCGCCGTATTACCGTTTCTACAGCCGGCATTTCTAAAATGATACGCCAGCTGGGCGATGATGGTGTTCGTTTCAAACTGGCATTGTCGCTGCACGCTGCCAATGATACCAAGCGCGATAAGATCATGCCCATCAACGAGACCAGCAACCTTGATGAACTGGTAGATGCGCTAAACTATTTTTATCAGAAGACTAAGAACGAGATCACTTTTGAATACATCCTGTTCAAGAACTTCAACGATAGCGCAAAGGATGCTGATGAACTGGTGAAGCTTTACAGGCGCGTACCGGTAGATCTTGTAAACATCATCGAGTATAATACTATTGATAAAGCTGACTTTACAAAACCGGAAGATGACGTGACTGAGTCATTTATGCGCTACCTGGAAAGTAAGCGTGTTAATGCCCGCCTCCGTCGCAGTCGTGGTAAAGATATCGATGCTGCTTGTGGCCAGTTAGCCAATGTAGATCACGAAGTATCGCAATAGACTGTTACTCTTTATAGAATTTATGGCTGAAGCCATTACCTGATTGTAGCAGGTATAAACCTCGCGGCAGATATTGTACCTGCAAGGTTACAGAACTTGCAGTGCCTGTATTACTATCATATTTCATAACCCTGCTGCCCATTGCATTATAAACCACAATGCTGCCTAAGGGGCCGTCAGATACTATATGCAATTCATCTTTTGCAGGATTAGGGAATACCCTGATCACATGATCTTGCTTCACTTCTGCAATATTTGTAGTAACACAAGGCAAGCTATCTATATATCGCCAAACCTCGTTGTCAAAGGAGGAAAGCGCTAATAAAGGCGTACCTGATGTTTCTCCCTGGCGTATTACCACCATTTTCCGGCTGGGCACCACGTAAATCTTCTGATCATTTTTACCAAGCGCACAAAACATATCTGCAGGAGCATTGGGTACAATAGCCCCGGGAAATACCAGCTGTGTTTGTGGCAACATGCACGATGCTTTACCATTCAGCCACCACAAATAACCGTAAGACAGATTGAACGTCTGTGATGTATGGATCATCGCGTTATAGTAGGCGGTATCGTGTAATACCGTATCGTTGTCCCAAACGCCTTTATTGAGCATCAGCAAACCAAAACGCGCCATCGATCGCGCATTGCTATAATATACCCCATTATACCACAGTCCTACCATACCAATGTGGCTGCCAATAAACGAATTAGTAGCAGATGTATAGGTAGTCCCGTTTACTTCACTCACTATTGATTCCAGCTTGCGATAGGCACCTGTATGATAAGCCCATCGGGTGCCTGCATCAGCTTTATACTGCAGGCAAACGGGTGTGGTATCTTCGTTGGTACATCCACCCGTTGGTGTGTCATCCAGCCCACTATTCATAGTAAGCAAATGCCTCACTGTTACCAGGTTTTCTTTAGCAGTCGTTTCGCTGGTCCATCCCGTACCAAGGTATTGAGATGCGGGATTATTAATATCCAGCAAGCCTCTTTCCTGCGCTATACCCACCATCATAGATGTCAGGCTCTTACCTGCCGATGCCCAGTAATGCACAGAGTCACGGGTATAAGTACCGAAGTATTTCTCTAAAACTATTTTGCCGTCTATTAATACTATAAAAGCATCTGTACTTTTTTGATCCAGGTAATTGTATAAGGAATCTATCCTGTCCGGGCACCATCCCTGCGAGGCCGGGCTTAATGTATCCCACGTGGTTCCCAATTTGGGCGGGAAATAAGAAACCTGTGCCTGTGCTGTAATGCACAAGAATAGCAACGCTGAAAGAATAACATGTAGCATTATTTTCATTTCTGTCTTTCCTATTTTAACCTGATAAAGTTATCAAAGTTTAATGGCGACTTTCTTAATCGCTATCTTTAATTATGGTTACCACGAAAACAGCCCGGGAAATTGCTTTATCATTTGAAGGTGTAACGGAAGCCCCGCATTTCGATCTTACTTCTTTTCGAATCAAAAAGGTATTTGCTACCATGAACGAGCAGGAAAAACGAATGACGGTAAAGCTAACACCACTCGATCAAAATGTGTTCTGTAGTTTCGATAACGATGTTATTGCCCCGGTACCAAATAAATGGGGTAGCCATGGGTGGACACATGTGTTTCTGCCAAAGGTGCGCAAAGAAATGCTTAAAGACATCCTTACCGTAGCTTATTGCACAGTAGCGCCCAAAACCCTGGCTGATAAATACCGAATTGACCCGGATACGCAATAAAAAAAGGCCCGCTATGTTAGCAGGCCTTCCAATTATTTCAATAACACTTAGTTGGTATCGTATGCCCATTTTATATAGGTAGCGCCCCATGTAAAACCTCCGCCGAATGCTGCCAATACTATATTGTCCCCTTTCTTCAGTTGCTTTTCATACTCCCACAGGCACAAAGGTAAAGTACCGTTAGTAGTATTGCCATAGCGCTCAATATTCAGCATTACTTTTTCTTCCGGCAGTCCCATCCTGTCTGATGTTGCTGCAATAATACGCTTGTTGGCCTGGTGCGGCACCAGCCATGCTACACTTTCGGCCGTAAGGTTGTTACGTTCCATGATCTGTGCCGCTACATCAGCCATATTCTTAACTGCGAATTTGAATACGGTCTGCCCTTCCTGGTACACAAAATGTTCTTTATTCATTACCGTTTCTACAGTAGCCGGCTTTACGGAACCACCTGCCTTCTGGTGCAGGTGTACACGTCCCGAGCCGTCACTTTTCAAAACACTATCTACAATGCCATATCCTTCGTTATTAGGTTCTAATAACACGGCACCGCCGCCATCGCCAAAGATGATACAGGTTGCGCGGTCTTCATAGTTCAGTATAGAGCTCATCTTATCTACACCCACTACTATTACCTTTTTATACTTACCTGTTTCAATAAACTGTGCGCCGGTATTCAGGGCAAATAAAAAGCCGCTGCATGCGGCATTAATATCAAAACCAAAAGCATTCGATAATCCTGCTTTATCCGAGATAATATTGGCTGTAGCGGGAAACTGGAGATCTGGTGTTGTTGTAGCACAAATGAGCAGGTCTATTTCTTCAGCCCCGATCTTACGTTTTTTCAGCAGTTCTTTTACTGCCTCTACTGCAATATCAGAAGACCCCAAACCTTCGCCCTTCAATATCCTGCGCTCTTTAATACCGGTGCGGGTGGTGATCCATTCGTCTGTAGTATCTACGATCTTTTCAAGCTCTGAATTCGTCAATATATAGTCAGGTACATACCCTCCTACTGCTGTAATAGCAGCTTGTATCTTCTGCATTAAAATTTATTTATGGATGCAAAGTTAGATGTTTAGGAAATAAATAGTGTATAGGGTATTTTGTTAAAATTAATATAACTTAAATATATAATCTACTATCCAGCATTTATTAAGTGCTCATGCCACCACAAGCATTGATCACCTGGCCGCTCACATAGCTGCTCAGATCACTTGCCAGGAACAGGGCTACGCCGGCTATTTCTTCCGGTTTGCCGAATCTTGCCAATGGTATTTTTTCAAACCATTTTTCCGCACCACCGTCTTTCAGGTAATGGGTCATATCGGTTTCTATGAAGCCGGGAGCTATCGCATTACAGCGTATATTCCTGCTGCCCATCTCCTGTGCTATAGATTTTGTGAATCCTATAATGCCTGCTTTAGAAGCTGCATAACTGCTTTGGCCACCATTACCCTCTACACCAACTATACTACTCATGTTGATGATGCTGCCGGAGCGTGCCTTCATCATAGGCCTGATCACCTGGCGGGTAAGATTATATACAGATTTCAGATTGGCTTGCATTACATCGTCCCATTGATCGGGTGTCAGGCGCAGCAACAGGTTATCTTTTGATATACCCGCGTTGTTTACGCAAATGTCAATTCCTCCAAACTCCTTCACTACATCATTTGCCAGCTGTTCTGTAGCCGCATAGTCCCCGGCGTCGCATTTATACGCTTTTGCTTTAATGCCAAACGCGGAAAGCTTATCCTCTAAAGCTTTTGCCTTTTCATCTGATGATAAGTAAGTAAATGCCACATTTGCCCCATTTTCTGCAAATTTTATGGCAATCGCCTCTCCTATGCCGCGGCTCGCCCCGGTGATTAAGGCTACCTTGTTTTCCAACAGTTTCATCTATCGGTCGTTATTTTGGGCGCAAAGTACTAATAAACCCCTGAAAAGTTAAAAATTTAACTCCTCGCCCTCTTGAATTTTAAACAAACGTGCGCTCTTCGCTTGTAAACTGTTGTGCCAAAATCAGCCCGACGTAAAGGTTACATGTATGTTGGGTTTCTTTGCTAAGTTAACTGGCTATAGCACTGAGTTACGTTATAGCAGCTAAACTTATTCATCTTCAAATAGCTATCATAACAATAATGGCATGTAATGAATAATCAATGTTATTGATGCAAATTATGATCGAGTGATAAAATCTATATTGCATAGCCTTTAAGTTGCCTGATTTGTCCTATTGTTGATTTCTTTCGTAGAACTACCACTACAAATGTTTCAACCCAAACCCAACACTCGTCAGATCCAGAAAAACATAACTGCTTGTTTTCTCGCGCTTTGTGTTTTGGCGCTCTGTCCCGCTCCATGCTGGCATATATTTTTTAACCTCTAGAACAAAAAAACAGTCATGAAAAATCAACAAAATCAGTCACAAAACGACGAAAGGACACAACAAGCAGGTTCCAGGAATACAGAACTGGATCAAAACCAACGTAGCGGCACTAACACAGGAACAGGTCGCAGCCAGGATCTGGACCAGGACTTAAATGAAGATATGGACCTGGGTAGCGAAAACGAAAATCGCAGTGGTAAACCATCTCAACAATCACCTGGCCGTAACAGGTAGAAAAAGGAAGTTAATCTTTACGGGGCATGCCTCGTTTTGGTTAAATAAAAAAGTGCGCTGTTGACCATGGCGCACTTTTCATTTTTATAAAAATCTATTTAGCAATTCCCATCCGGGCCACAGACGGGCCCATCTACTGCATTCATATCCTGCAACTGTATCTTAGTCTTACTGTGCTCATCCCACGCCCGGTTGAGGGCCGTTAGAAATGTTTCGGATGGCTGCGCACCAGATACCGCATATTTATCATCCAGTACAAAAAACGGAACACCGTTGATACCTATTTGTGCGGCGGTATCTATGTCTGCTGCAACAGCATTTTCATAGCCTCCATTTTCAAGCATCGACGCTGCTTCCTGCCTATCCAAACCTATAGAGGCTGCTATATCAACTAATACCTGGTGATCGCCAATATCTTTACCTTCTGTAAAATATGCTTTGAAAAGGCTTTCCTCCACCGCATCACCTAGTCCGTGCGTTTTAGCAAATTGCATCAGCCTGTGTGCATCAAAAGAATTATTGATCACTGCTTTATCAAAATTATATTCCAATCCCGCGTCAGCAGCCATAGCCGTTACCTGCTGATGCACTTGTTTGCTCCATTCAAGGTTTTGCCCTTTTCTTTCTGCCAGGTAACTATAAATATCTTTACCGGGCATTGCCTTCATTTCAGGATCCAGCTGAAAGCTGTGCCATTCCACTTCAATCTTATCTTTTGCAGGAAATTGTTGTAACGCCGCTTCAAATTTCCTTTTGCCGATGTAACAAAACGGGCACATCACATCACTCCATATATCTACCTTCATTCTTCTTGTGTTTGATGCAAAATTACAGGACGCCTGCTTAGCGCGGCTTATCGTCCTATAGCTATACCTTATTTAACCAGGTATATCACCACCGGGAAGTGGTCGCTGTAACCATTACTCCAATATGTTCCGCGGAAAGATCGTTTAGGGTAGCCTTGCAGCTTACCATATTGCAGCTTCATAAAATCCCGGTCTTCGATATCAGCGCCTTCATAGTGCAGTCCGTTGTGCAGCAATCCCGCAGACACTATTACCTGGTCAAACAGGTTCCAATGATGCTGAAATATCTCTGTCCCCTTTCCTGATCTCAGAAACGCTCCCCAAGGATCGTACAGCTTGCCATTTTTATCTTCTGTTGCGCCCAGTACTTGTGTAATGCTCTCGTTCATCGGGTTATCATTCATATCGCCCATCACAATGATCCGTGCATTAGGTTGTACGCTTAAAATATGGTCTATTTGCCGGCGATTCGTTTCTGCTGCTACTGCTCTTTTCTCCATGGTCTCGGCCAGGCCTTCCCTGCGCGATGGCCAGTGATTTACAAATACATGCACTGTATCATTACCTATGCGGCCTATAACATAGAGCACATCTCGCGTACCTTCTTTACCACCCATGTGCTCCAGCCCCACATGCAAGGGCTTAGAGCTGATGACCGTAAAATATGCGGGGTTGTAAACCAATGCTACATCGATACCTCGCGGATCATTACTATCATACCAAACGTACCTATAGCCCCTATCTTTTATTTCGGGCTGAGAGAGCAGATCATTTAATACTCTGTCATTTTCTACTTCCGCCATTCCAAGCAAGGCAATTCCTTCTTTATTTTTTTTATCACCCAATACTTGTAACACGGTTGCTATGTTGTGCAGCTTCTTCCTGTATATTTCGTTGGTGTACCGCATGGGCCCATTGGGCGTAAATTCATCGTCATCCGTTTCAGGATCATCCTCTGTATCAAACAGGTTTTCTACGTTATAAAAAGCTACCGGGTATACAGAAGCTGCCTTTTGCCTTACAGGCGGTGGTTCTTTATGCTGTGCATCACAGCCGGCAACAATGCAGCTAAGGCACAGGAATAATATCAATGAGCGCACTTATCTTCTTTAAAATGTCAAATTAAACGGCCAGTACTCTTATCATATCCAACATGTCTATACTCATGCAGCTATTTACTTTTACCGCATTCTCAAATGGCGTGAATACAATATTACCATTGATGATGCCGGCCATCACCTGCGTTTGCCCGGCCCTTAACGCCAATACTGCGGCATGGCCCAGGCGGCTTGCAAGAATTCTGTCTGCACAGCTGGGGCTGCCGCCTCTTTGTATATGCCCCAATACTGCAGAACGCACATCCAGTTGCGGAAATCTTTGTATGACAGCGGCATGCAATTCTTTAGCACCGCCAAACTCGTCCCCTTCTGCCACTACAATTATATGCACCGTTTTTTTGCGGCGTTCGTCATTGTCTATACGTTCCAGCACATCGTCAATATTGGTCGTCGTTTCAGGTATTAAAATATCTTCTGCGCCGCAGGCAATGCCACTGTGCAAGGCTATATAACCGGCATCGCGTCCCATTACTTCTACTATAAACAGCCGGTCATGTGCTTCCGCCGTATCGCGGATCTTATCAATTGCTTCCACAGCGGTATTTACGGCAGTATCAAATCCTATCGTAAAGTCTGTCCCTGCAAGGTCTTTATCTATAGTGCCGGGCAACCCCACAGCCGGTATGGTATATTGTTTGAAAAACTCAACTGCACCTCTGAATGTTCCGTCTCCCCCAATCAGCACCAGTCCTTCTATCCCATATTTCTGTAGTTGGTCGTATGCCTTCGCCATTCCTTCCGTGGTCATAAACGCTTTGCTGCGAGCCGTTTTCAGAATAGTGCCACCTCGTTGTATGATGTTCGCAACGTCTTTCGCTTCCATTTCCCTGATCTCCCCTTCTATCATCCCCTGGTATCCGCGGTGTATACCAAACACTTCCATACCATGATATTTTGCCGTACGCACAACCGCACGGATAGCGGCATTCATCCCCGGGCTATCACCACCCGATGTCATTACACCTATCTTCTTAATAACATTTCCCATATCTATATGTATTTATAATGATCATGCCGCAAAGTATGCCATGAAAGTATAAAAATCTATCGCTCACAAAAGTTACTAAAAAGTTGCTTTTTCTGAAATAAAAAAGGTCGTTGCACGATAACAACGACCCTACCTGACTACTACAACAGGTATTTTTACCCTATATCTTAGGCTGCCATTTCACTATCGGCAGTTACTGTATTAATGATGCCTTCTTCTTCATAGAAGGTTATTTTGCCGGTAGCTACATCATACATTGCAGGCACTATCCCTACTTTGCCTTCTGCTACCAGTTTTTTTATAATACTACTACGTTCCAGTATCTCTTTCACAGAATTGTTCACATTTAATTTAGCTACGGCATTAACATATTCAGGGTTTTTGCCTGTGCGGTCTTCCCGGATGGTCTGCTCCTGCAATGTAGCCGGCTGTATCTTATCCATGATAGATGTGATATGCCCGAGCTCCACATGGTCGCAGGCAGCTTTAATGGCGCCGCAGCCCGTGTGTCCCAATACTACTACCAGGCAAGATCCTACTACCCCGGTAGCATATTCCAGCGAGCCCAGTATCCCTTCTGATACAATGTTGCCGGCTATCCTGATACTAAAGATATCACCCACGCCCTGGTCAAATACCAGTTCTGCCGATGTACGTGAATCCATGCAACTTAATATGGTTGCAAATGGCCACTGGTCATCTTTTGTTTTATTCACTTGCTCCAGCAGGTCCCTGTTCACCTTCAGATTATTGATAAACCTGAAATTACCATTCCTTAGCAGCTGCAATGCCATATAAGGATCTACCATTTTTCGTTCTTCTTTATTTAAAGTCTTCATTTTAAAATATTTTTTTGTCCGGAGTTATGCCCCGGTTAGTTGTTTTAATAGTTTTCTGTATCCTCCCGCGGTTCTTTTAGGAACCTCGGCATTATTCACCAGCGCGGATTCTATATTCCACGAGCTATTGGGCTGTGGCACTTTATAGGTATTCTTAAAACCTACAAGCGATAGTTTAATATTTTTATCCTGCGCTTTCGAGCTTTGAAAATCACGTATCAGGTCCAGTACGTCAAAGTCTATATACTCCGTATGGCTGGCATCGATTATCACCGTTGTATTTCCGGGGAGCCTTTCCAGGGTTTCTTTAATACTTGCTTTGTTCAGGAATGATACCTCCTGCGCCAATGTCAGCTTTACCAATTCGCCATTGCTGTAGCTGCTGCGCTGGAAGTAATAAGGGATACGCATGTTTTGGCGTAAGATGAAGAATATACTCAGCACCAACCCTATGCTCACACCTTTTAGCAGATCGAGTGATACTACCGCAATAGCTGTAGCAGCAAACGGGATGAATTGAGTAGCGCCGCCTTCCTTCCACATGTGTACAAATACTGCAGGTTTACACAAACGATACCCGGTATAGATAAGGATGGCTGCCAATGATGCCTTTGGTATCAGGTTCAGCAACACAGGTATTGTTGCCACACAACCCAGTAATAATATCCCATGTATAATGGTCGATAGCTTAGTCCTCGCACCGGCATTGATATTTGCCGATGACCGCACTATTACAGAGGTAACAGGCAATCCTCCTATCAGCCCGCTTATTATATTACCAATGCCTTGTGCCTTTAGCTCGTGGTTAGTTGGCGTATAGCGTTTTTGCGGGTCCAGCTTATCGGTAGCTTCTATACATAGCAGTGTTTCTATAGATGCCACTACAGCTATTACTACACCGGTCTGCCATACTTTTGGGTTGGCAAACCCTTTCACATCTGGAAAGGTAAACTGGCCGATAAAACCTGCAACGCTATCGGCAACCGGCAGGTTCACCAGGTGGGCATTATTAAGATATAGGCTTCCGGTACTGAATATCCAGTTCAATAATACCCCGGACAATACAACAATCACCCCGGCGGGTACTATTTTGATCTTGCTGAATGCCTTGGTTTGCCAAAGGATGAGTATGGTAAGCCCTATAAGCGCAATGATTGCTGCACCCGGCTCTATATGAGCTAAAGCATCATCAATAATGCCCATACTGAAACCATCATCCGCATCTACCATGCGGTCATGGTTTTGTTTGGTATAGCCTACTGCATCCGGCAATTGTTTGATGATGATGGTCATACCAATACCGGCAAGCATACCTTCAATAACACTTCCGGGAAAGTAATTGGCTATACTGCCGGCTTTAAGAAATCCAAGGAGTAATTGAACTGCGCCGGCCACAATTACCGAACAAAGGAAGATATCAAATGCGCCAAGATCGCCAATGGCTACTAATACTATGGCGGTAAGGCCTGCTGCGGGGCCGGTTACACTAAGGCTCGATCTGCTGAGAGAGCCTATTACAATTCCACCGATTATCCCGGCAACAATACCGGAGAATAATGGTGCCCCTGATGCCAGTGCAATACCCAGGCATAGGGGAAGGGCAATGAGGAAGACTATTAGTCCTGCTATAAAATCGTTTTTTATATACCTGAACATGTTATTTAGAAATTAAAATAAAAACCCGGAAAGTGCTGCCTGCGGAAATAACGCAGGTAGCCGGCATGACTCATGCAGGTAGCATGAGCATACAGGTGCATTAAACTCTAATTAACAGTTGGGAGGCGGTGTAGGTATATCCGGAACAAAAGGATCGATGAGCTGCTCCGACCGCTGCATGGCGGTATGTAGTTTGGTATCCAGGTAAGACTCTCCGGAAAAGGTCATGTGATGATCTGGCGCCAGCCCAAAAGGATCGGACCCCAATTTCATTTTTATGCAGCCATTATCGTCGGTTGAAGAGGTATTGGATTCATGTACTTCTTCCGTCATCTGCCCTTTAAAAAGCAGCTTGCCCAGCTCCTTAACAGGCAATACCTGGAAGCTGAAGACAATTAGGAATATAGTTGCAAGTACATGTCTCACAGGCACAAAGTAATAGCAAAATTTTTACAATCCACATTTCATTTCAATAAGAAAATGTTAATCCACTATAACAATTTTACCAAACACAAAGGTTTTAATCGTCAAAGCGATATTTTCCAATACTTTTGCGCTTTGTTTTATATAAGTGAAAGCTGTTTTCTTCATATTAAGCATATTTCTGGCTACTGCGGTGCAGGCTCAAAATAATTGGCCGTCGCCGGAAGTGGAGCAGATGTATAAACAAGCCCGCGAATACAAGATGCAGGGTAATTTTCAGCAGGCTGCCATAACCTATAAGCAGGCAATAGCTCTTGCACCGGACAAAGTAGTGTTGTACAACGATCTGGCCCAGGTCTATTATCTCACAGGCGCATACGACGATGCCCTGGAGATACTGGAGCCTATCTTGAAAAATAATGATGGCGATGAGCAGAGCTACCAGGTAAAAGCTGCATCGCTTAGTGCAAAAAAAGAGTTCAAAAAAGCTAAATCTACTTTGCAGGAGGCTATCAAAAAATACCCTCATGCCGGCATATTGTATCACGATCTTGGCAAATTGTACGAAGATGATGGCGCCAATGTATATGCGTTGGAAAGCTGGCTGGATGGCATTGAGGCCGATCCTGCTTTTCATATCAATTATTATGAAGCTGCCCGTACATATATGGGCACAAAAAAACCGGTTTGGGCCGTTTTATATGCAGAGATGTTTTTGAATATAGAGCAGCACACCCCCCGGGCTGATGAAACAAGGGATATGCTCCTGGGGGCCTATATGCGCCTCTTTAGCCAACTGGGCACACAGAATGTTCCTAAATACAAGAACAAAAAAACAGCAGTAGCCGGTACCCCTAACAATTTTGAGGAAGCAGTAAACCTTACTTATTTAAAATTATCGCCCGTAGTAAGTGATGGTATCAATACAGAAAACCTTACCATGCTGCGTACCCGTTTCCTGATGGAATGGAAAAAAACCTACGCCAATAAATACCCGTTTTCGCTGTTTACTCGTCTTGACGATATGGTCAGGAGCGGATATTTTGATATCTATAATGAATGGGTGTTCGGCAAGATCGATAATTTCAAAGAGTTTGATATATGGAACAAATTTCATCCGGAAGCTATCCCTAAACTTGAAAACTGGCTCAAAACGCACCCCTACCGTCCTGTTGGTTCAGACTGCTATAACAATAAAGAGGTAGATGACATTTTCATTAAAGAAAAAAAGGACGATAAATAACTCTATATCATATCTCTATTTACTCCATACGCACCTATAAATCTGTTAAAACACATATTTCTAAAGGCAAGGCAGTTAATAAACTACTACTTTTGCCATCCAAGCTATAACAATTCCGAAATGAAACTTCGCCGTTTATATAAAACAGGTTCCGTAATCGTCGCGTTGCTACTGTCTGCTACTGCCCATGCGCAGGTGGCGGATAAGATAATAGCAGTTGTTGGCAAGAACCGCATCATCCTGCAATCTGAGTTGGAGACGGCCGCCGCGCAAACAAAACAGCCCGGCATGGAAGTAACCCAGGATGCAAAGTGCAACCTGCTGCAACAGATGATCTTGCAAAAAATGCTGGTAGAACAGGCAGAACGCGATAGCTTATTAGTGAGTGATGAAGAAGTAGAAGCGGCACTCGATAACCGTGTACGTAGCTTCATTGCGCAGTTTGGCTCTAAAGAGAAGCTGGAAGAAGTTGCCGGCAAAACGGTATTCCAGCTGAAGGAAGATAACAGGGATGTGATCAAGGAAAGCATGATGGCTGAAAAAGTGCAAAACCAGCTGATGCAGAATGTAAAGATCACCCCGGCAGAAGTACAGGCCTTCTTTAAGACCATCCCTACCGATAGCTTGCCTTTCTTCCCTGCAACGGTAGAAATGGGGCAGGTAGTGGTTGATCCGCCAACAAGCCCTGAATTAGACAAGTATGCGCACGACCATCTTGAAAACATCCGTAAAGAGATCGTAAACGATCATAAAGATTTTGAAACCATGGCCGGCTTGTATAGCGATGACCCGGGCAGCCGTAATAATGGTGGTAAATACGAAGGTGTAAGCCGTAAAGGTGGCGGCTGGGCTCCTGAGTTTGTAGCTGCCGCGTTCAAACTGCAAAACGGAGAAGTATCCCCGGTGATTAAAACGCAATTCGGTTACCACATCATCCAAATGATCCGCCGCCGCGGCGATGAAGCTGATCTGAGGCATATACTAATAACACCCGAACATACATCTGCCGATTTCAAAGCTGCATTTATTAAGCTGGATAGCGTACGTACGCTGATATTGACTAAAAAACTAACGTTTGAAGAAGCGGTAAACAAATTTTCTACAGATGAGATGAGCAACCGTACCGGTGGCATGATCGTAGATCCGCAGACCAATTCTTCGCAGATGGAAATTGACAAGCTGGACCCAACTCTTGCACTGATGATAGATACGATGAAAGTGGGTAACCTTTCTAACCCACAGGTATTCACAAACGCCCGTGGTAATAAATCATGCCGTATTGTATATATGAAAGGAATTACGCAGCCGCACAAAGCAAATCTTAAAGACGACTATGCGCGCATACAGGAAATAGCATTGCAGCAGAAGAAAAGCAAAAAGATGATGGATTGGGTTGCAGAAAAATCTCCAACATACTATGTAAAGATCGATCCGGCCTATATCAATTGTGAAGAACTTGAGGCGTGGAAAAATAATAGCAAATAAGAATATAGCGCTCTGATACCTCAGTCGATTCGTTAACTCATTCACATACAAGCAGAAGCCAACTATTCATTAGTTGGCTTCTGCTTTTTTAATCGTCTTCTAATTCGACACGCCGTGTTCATTACTAAACTGTTATCGAATTATTAATTATATTTATTGATAAAACTCATTTGTATGAAACATCCTTACCTATTTTTATGCGGTGCCCTGTTGCTATGCAACGCATCGTTTGCCCAAACAACTTATCCAAGCGGCGTTACAGATTGTATTGCCCGTTGGGATTTCACCAGTACGGGTACTTTCACCTCTCTCTCTGATGCCAGTGGCAACAGCAATACCGGCTCCACGCACAATCTTACCGGTAGTGCAGGTTTCAGGGGCGATGCAAATACTGCTGGTAGTTTTAATGGCACATCAAGCTACGTGGCGGTTACCAACAACACGATGCTTAGTCCGTCTGCAATTAGTATTGTTGCCCTTGTGAAACCTACAGCCTATTATACAGGCGGCTGCCAATACAATACTATCCTGATTAAGGGTACAGATTACAACGTGCCTGGCTGTTATGGTATGAGCATTTTTGATAATGACAACGATTGCAGCTCCCTCGGCGTAAATACACAACAGGTTGATTTTATTAAATCAACAGCGAACGGCCCATATACATCAACCCCAATTTCACTCAACGGATGGTATTTGCTGGTAACTACTTATGATGGGGCTTTTATGAAACGTTACTCAGTTTCCATGGATCCTCTAACATTCAATTCAAATATCAATCCAACAACTGTGGACCCTCTATCCACAGCATTAGGATCTAACAGCGCCGATATCCGAATTGGACAAAATCAGAATGCATCACCTAATTATTTTTATCCTTTTACCGGAGATATGGACGAAGTTGCGTTGTTTAATAAAGCCCTTACAGATGCAGAAGTACAATCGATCTATAATTACTTGTGGGGTGGTGCCATGATAAAACAACCATTCGTGGATACATTCGTTTGTCCGGGTGCTACTTTCAAAGTCGATTATACAGTATTCAATTCAAATGCTTTCACCGCAGGTAATATTTTTACTGTACAACTTTCAGACGCAACCGGTAATTTCTCCACGCCTACCAATATTGGCTCTGCTTCTTCTACTTCGTCAGGTTCCGTTACCTGCACTATGCCTGCAACTTTATCTCTCGGCGGACATTACCGCATACGTTTAGCAGGCACTAGCCCGCTTTATACAAGCCCTGATAATGGTAAAGACATTGTATTGGGCCATGCCACTACTACATCTGCCATTACCGCAAACCCGGGCAATACAGTTGCCAATGGTGTATCTGTAACATTTACGGCTGCAGCTAATAATGCCGGAACAAGTACTGATTACATCTGGATGAGAAACAGCACAATAATTGCCGGCGCCACAAATGCTACTTATACAGGAAAATCTGCAGTTGACTTCAAAGATGGAGATACCATAACAGCAAAAGTGATTGTAACAGATAACAATTGTGTGTATAAAGATACTGCCGTAAGTAACCACATTGTAATGAGCGTTGGTGTGGGAATTAAAAACATCATCAACGATAATAACCTGAAGGTATATCCAAATCCTAACAGCGGTTCCTTCAATATAACAGGACAAACCAGCAGCAACCAATCAATGGACATTGAAGTGTTAAACACTATTGGCCAGTCTGTATATCATACTACCTGGAGTCCTGTGAATAATAAGATAAATGAGAACTTACAGCTCAGCAACCTGCCATCCGGCATCTACACACTACGTGCAAGATCAGGCGAAGGTATTAGTACTGTGCGGTTCACAATAAGCAAATAGTTATATCAGCATCTTATAAAACAGCCTCCCATGGTGGGAGGCTGTTCATTTTTGTACTTACTAATTTCTGCTAGCTCAGCAGGTAAGCTATATCTTCTTTGGTCAATCTCTTAAGGAATGCGTTGTCGTCAGAAACCAATTCATTGGCAAGGGCGCGTTTTCGCTCCTGTAAGGTCAGCATTTTTTCTTCGATCGTATCCTTACATATCAGCCTGTATGCAAAGATGTTTTTCGTTTGTCCTATACGATGCGTACGGTCTATAGCTTGCTGCTCCACCGCTGGGTTCCACCACGGATCCACAATATATACATAATCAGCAGCAGTCAGGTTCAAACCTATACCACCTGCCTTCAGTGATATCAGGAATACCCTGCAGCTTTCGTTCCCCTGGAATTCTTTAATGGCTTTCTCCCTATCGGTTGCAGACGTGCTGCCATCAAAATATACATACGGTATGCCCCTGGCTTCCAGTTCCTTTCTTATAAGGTCCAGCATCCCCAGGAACTGCGAAAATATTAGTGCCTTATGATTGCCTACATTTTCAGTTATCTCACGCGTCAGCTCATCCAGCTTAATGGAGTAGTTATGAAAACGTTCTGCTTCATTTAAGATAGCAGGTGAGTCGCATATCTGGCGCAGCCTGGTAAGCCCTTGCAATATATGCATGGTAGATCGCTCCACACCTCGCTCCTCGATCATGCCCATTATCTGCTCCCTGTACACATTGCGATACGCGTCGTATATCTTACGCTGCTCATCACCCATTTCGCAATACAGGATCATCTCTGTTTTTTCAGGCAGGTCTTTAGCAACTTGTTCTTTGGTACGCCTCAGCAAAAACGGGTAAGTGATTTTCCGCAATTGCTGCTTCACCTCATCTTCCTGGAACTTATCTATCGGAGTCGCAAATTCATTCATAAAAAACTCCCTGCTGCCCAGTATACCCGGATTCAGGAAGTTCATCTGCGCAAACAGGTCAAATGTATTATTCTGCACAGGGGTACCGCTTAATGCAAGCCTGTGCTTGCTATTAAGTAATAACGACGCCTTAGCCACCTGCGACTGAGGGTTTTTTATAGATTGGGATTCATCCAGTACTACGTAGTCAAAAGAAATTTCTTTGAATACTTTAATATCACTACGCATAGTACCATATGTAGTGATGATCACATCAAATGGTTCAAATGACCGTAATGAGGCCATACGCTTAGGCCCGTGATGAATAAAATGGGTAAGCTCAGGTGTAAACTTTTTGATCTCATTCTCCCAGTTATACATCAGTGTTGTTGGGCATATCACAAGAAACTTTGCATCGGGGTGCTCGTTTTTGTAGTGCTGGAACAAAGTAAGTGCCTGCACCGTTTTACCAAGACCCATATCATCTGCAAGGATACCACCCCAGCCTGCTTCTTTAAGGAATAGCAGCCATTGAAAACCTGCCTGCTGGTAAGGCCTTAATGTAGCCTGCAACTGTGCAGGTGGTTTTATATTACTGTAGTCGTTCTCTATGATATCTACCAGGCGTTCTTTTTTCTCTTCCAGTTCTTTCTGCAGTTCCTCTTCATCTACTTCGGCCAACAACTCATCCAATACGCTGAAGTGATATTTCTTCAACCTGATGCTGCCGCCTTTGTTTTCGCCCATCTTTATCAGCAGGGCATATTTCTTAATCCAGTCTTCAGGCAATAGCCCTACCGAGCCATCTCCCAGCTTTACAAAATTCTGCTTTTGCGATAGCGCCTTTTTCACATCTATCAGCGATACTTTCTGATCACCGAAAACTATCTCCACCGTTGCATCAAACCAATCTATACCGCTGCTTACAGATATCCGGGTATCCGGCTTGTAGGTGCTTACCCTCAATGTTTTCAGCTCATCATATCCAAAAAGCTCCACATTCCATTCCTTCATTACCTCTGCAAACCGGAAGAACCAATTATTGGCAAGCACCGCCGTAGCCGGCATGTAAAAAAAGTGTTCTCTTCCGTTCTGCTGTATATCGCTATGCAGGGTGCGGAGCATTTGTATATAGGCCTGCTCAGCTACCTCATCCCTTCTTATCACCTTTATGATGCCGTCTTTGGGTTCTATAACGTCACCAAAAAATCCCCACTTTATCTCTATTCCGCCATAAGAAAAAGCGGGCTGTAATACCAGCACCTGTTCCTTTTCCTGCAAATACAGGCGGTTCACCGGTGCTGTCTTTTCTATGTGTTCTACAATTTCGTCGCCAAAGTTTATATGCATCAGCTGGCTCCACTGCATCACGGTATCGTTAAGGAAGGCAGGCCATTCTTCTGCTGAAATTTCCAACTCACCATCCGGCAGCAGGCGTTCTGCTATCTTCACCTGTGCTACATTGGCCAGGGCATATACCGTATAATCATGCATCAGCAACCCGGCATTCAGTTGCAGCACGTTCTTAAACGGTACATATTTTTCATTCACTATCCATGATAGCTCTATATGATAGCTTCCTTCTCTTTTTGTAACGCTTAATTGCGGGGCAACTTTAGTTGTAGAGAAGGCAACAGGTTCAATATCTTTCGAACTGAGCCTTTTTCCTTGCCCCTTTATAAAGCAGAGGCCGTGATCCTTATAACGTTCCAGCAGCTTTTGATACTTTGGCAACAAGTATTCCCATATCTGTTCCGTTACTTCTTCGGTAGGATGCTCTTTAAACATCACTTCGATATCATCAATGAAATCGCCGAAAGGCAGGTTCTTCTTTAAGTACCGAAGCGTTTCATCAGGCATGAACTTGCGGGCGATAGGCAACAATTCACGCTCGTTATCTTTAAACTGCAGCGGGTTTACATATTGTCCCAGCTCCAGTATGTCTATTCCATTAATGAATTTAGTACCATCTTCATCTGTTTGTCCTGCTACCAGCATTACGTTTACATTGGGATACAGGTTGCCGTATGGGTCCAGTACTATTCCCAAACGCTTTATATCTTCTTCTTTAGGTGCAGGTTCTTTAGTGATTGTATTAACGACCTGCGCTGCCTGTTGTTTCACCGGCGTGGCAACATCTAATGGCCGTTGCACCTTCTGTATAGTAGGGTCTAATACGCGCAAAAATGGCTTACCATCTTTGTAGGTAAATTCAAATTTATTGGTAAGGTCATCGTTCAGGCTATATCCATATAATGCAAGAAGCTTGTTCTTTTGCTCATCCCAGTCGCGCACCGTCTGAAAGTACTGCGGACCATGCGCATTCAATATTTGAATAAATAAAGTAGCCTTGTGTATGCACAGCGGAAATTCCTTTTCATCGCAACCGCAGGATGTGTCAAAATACCTGTCTTCGTTTTGTTTCAGTACTACTTTATAGGTTTGTTCGCCATCGGGCACTTCGGCTTCTATACGGTCGTTCTTTCCTTTTACTATGATGGCTTTTTTAGATGCCGCCCACATAGTGGCTTTATCAATAATATCAGACGATGCAAATACTCTCAGCATCTGCATAGTTACCTGGCGCATTCTCACTACAGAGTGCTTCTGATCATAGGTAATATTTGCATTCTCAAAAAAGCCGCTTTGCAGTATATCGTTTAGCTGAAATAATGCGGCTACCTCATGCCTGCATATATCGCCCATGTTATACGGGCACTGGCAGCGAACAGATAAGTTCCTGGTATCCAGGAATTTATTAACGGTTACTGTGTAGTAGTTCTGATACACATCGTTCCTGACCCTGAAACGTACTTGTTCCAGCAGGTGATCCACATCAAGCATTTGTACGCCCCCGGTGTAGAAAATTTTCTTTCCCCGGCGTATTACTTCTTCTGTGCCATGGTTGTATACGTGTTTAAGTACAGGCGGTAAGGACATCTCTGAATCTCCAGTCTAAAAAAGGCAATCTCCAAAAGTAACGAAAAAGGTGCTTTCTAAGCACCTTTTTCAATTAATTTCCTGTTAAGATGGCTATTTGCCGTTATACGAACCACGATGTGATCACATAAAAGATACCTGCCAACAGCGCACTTACCGGTATGGTTAGTATCCATGCCCATAGCAGGTTGATGGTTACCCCCCACCTTACAGCCGACAGGCGTTTAGTAGCGCCTACGCCTATGATAGCACCGGTGATGGTGTGAGTTGTAGATACAGGTATGCCCATTTGTTCAGTTACAAACAAGGTCATGGCGCCTGCTGTTTCTGCCGTTACACCTTCCAGTGGGGTTACTTTGGTAATGCGCGACCCCATTGTTTTTACGATCTTCCAGCCACCGCTAAGGGTACCTGCGGCTATCGCGGTGTAGCATATAAGAGGCACCCAGCCCAGTTCCCGCAGCGCCACACTGGTGTCAGGATATTTATGTCCATTATACGCAACGAATGCTGCTGCAATGATACCCATTACCTTTTGGGCATCACTACCTCCATGTCCAAGACTCAATGCAGCTGATGAAAGCAACTGTAATCTTTTAAACATATTGGCCTTGCGCGATGCACTTGGTTCGCGGAGCACATCTACATATATGTAGCATAATATAAAAATCAGGGATCCTCCCGCAATAGAATAACGGATCAATGAATTATCAGATTTCTTCAATTCTTTGATCACATCCTTGCGCACATCTATCTTGGCTATTTCATTATACAAACGCTCTCTCTGCCCCGGTGTCAGCGCCAGCATGGCACTTAAAGAATCAGCAAGCGCGGCATTGGGTACTGTGCCATACATATTTTGGTATGGCTTGGTTTTATTTACCGTTGCTGTTAGCTGCTCTATGTAGGGTTTCAATGCAGCATCATCTAAGGCGATCCTTTTCAGGCTGTCAATATTATAGGTATTATTGATCGCTTGTTTTACTTTATTTGCCTCCAGTGGTTTAAAGGCTCCTGACGCACTTATCTCATCTGCTACTTTTTCCGCGCCTTCAGACTCATAACTGCTTGCAAAGCCTACAGCCATTTTGTATTGAGCTTCCGCTTTTTCAAGTTTCGCTTTATTTTCTTCACCGGGATCTTTGCTTACTTCTTTCTTATACTTATCTATTTGATAAAGTTTGGAAAAGTTTTCATGGATTTTGCCTGTTTGAAAATTCAGAAACAACATCCATGTTAATGCATTGGCAACGATGATGATCAGTATCCGCAACCAAACATTACGCATAATGGTAACAAGCGTAATGAAGATAGATATGACCATACCTACCAATGGTGCCAGGAATATAAAAAGTACGGTTTTGGTGATCTTTTCCAGCTCTACGATAGAACTAAAGGCTATGAAACCTTTGGTCATATAAGCATGCGCCACAGCAGCGCCCGCAAAACCACCTATGAGCGTGTGCGAAGAAGAGGACGGGATCCCATACCACCAGGTGAGCAGGTTCCATGCAATTGATGCAATTAACCCCGCAAATATCACCGGCAGGGTAATAAATTCAGGGAACACCGTTTTACCAATAGTATTTGCTACCGCATGATCCTGGAAAATAAAATACGCCAGGAAGTTGAAGAATGCCGCCCACATGACCGCCTGGAATGGCGTAAGTACTTTTGTGGATACAACAGTTGCTATAGAGTTTGCCGCATCATGAAAACCATTGATATAGTCAAATATCAGTGCTAACGCTATAATTACTATAAGAAATGTAAACATAAAATGGTGCCGACGTTATTAAACGTATTTAATGATAATAGATTCTATCACATTTGCTGCATCTTCACATTTATCGGTAACAATTTCCAGCATCTGATAGAGGTCTTTTTTCTTAATGATCTCCACCGCGTTGGTATTGGAGGTGAATAATTGCATCATACCTTTATCCAGCGCATCATCACCTTCATTCTCCAGGCTGTTTATCAGCACGCAGGCTTCTGTCAGCGAACGCAGGTCTTTCATGTCGCGCAATCCGTAAACAGCTTTGTTTAGTGCTTTTATAGATCGGTTGATGATCGACGCAAATTCATGTGTAGTTTCATCTATATCATCAATATAGTAGTTCATCATCCTTTTACCCGCTCCCCAGATAAAGTCTGCTACATCATCAAGAGAAGTAGCGAGGTAGTGAATATCTTCCCTGTCGAACGGTGTGATGAAGTTTCGGCCGAGTTCTATGAATATCTTATGTGTTACTTCGTCATTTTTATGTTCCCACTCTTCCAGGCCTCTCAGCAAAGTATTCCTCTTGGTTATATCCTGTTCTTTCACCGCAGACGAAAACAGATCCGTCATATGAGTCAGGTTAGAACTTACCTCTTCAAACAATCCATAGAATACCCTGTCTTTAGGCAGGAATATTTTCATAAAAGATCCAAAAGCCATATTTATTTATTTAATAGTGGATTTGAGCGCAAATGTATTCGTGTTTAACAGGGCAAAAAAGCCGTAACAAAAACTTAATGATTACTTAACCCTCAGTTATATTTAATTTAATTCAAGTTTAATTAAAATCGGTATTGTATACGACAGGTAAGTATATTGTCTTTAAGATCACCGGTGTAGCCGGTAACGTTAGTCGATTCGTTCTTCACTATATCATAATATACCATATACTTCACATGCGGGTTAGCGTAATATACATAGCCGATTCCTAATGTCTGGAAACGAACATCAGCAGCGCTGAATCCTGCCGCAGATGATACCTGCATACCGGCTACCCTGCTATTCGGGTCAAACCAATCATATTTTACAACCAGTTGATGCTTACTGCTCGCTATATTTTGCAGAAAATAGAAGTATGCTCCATTAAACGGGCGCGTATATAATGGCTGGTAAATCCCTGTTGCATTAATAGGGTATGTTCCCGGAGTTTCTGAAGATGTTGCCACAGCCGTTTGCGTACCGATAATGCACTCTCCTCTTATCTCTGTAGCCCATTTCTTTGATGGGAACCTTATTTGTACATCCGCACCATAATAGTGGCGTGGCCTAGCTTCATTTACGTGGTTAGGCGTTGAATCACCTTTTATTGCATACCCATGTACCACATCAGCAGTAGTACTATATACCCACGGAGATTGGCTGCCTAATGCGCCATAAAGTACAGATGTGCCTGCGGCAATTTCCATGTGCAAAGGCTCTATCCTCGATGGTTTTATTGCTACCCTGCCTATTATATCTTTATAGCTATCGAAATCTGTTGTCGCCGTCAGCCCTTCTCCGTTAAACACACCTACATCGGCCTTGATATGGTTCATAAACCATGTTTTATAGCCCCTGGGCTCAAAAGTAATGGATGCACCAATATCGCGTTCTGTGCGCATTAACGTTTGCGACATACGGGCCCTGTCCGGAGATTCGCGATCAGCTGAAGACAGGTTCAGCTCATAGCTGAATGGCCTGTTAAACATTCCGGCATTGATAGAAAACATCCTCCATTTGTTTTCGAACAATCGCAGGTGCATATCACGTATCGCAACACCTCTTTCTGTAGCTTCCAGCTGAAAACCCATGTAAGAAACAAGCTGATTTGCTTTATTGGTGTAATAATATTCTGCTTTCAACCTGTTTTCGCGCATCATAAACCTGTTGTTAGAATTCGGCGCGAAATCTATTCCTTCAAAGGTTTTTGCCCCTTTACTTTCAGCCCATTGGAATTGCGGCTGCACATACCCGGTAAACCTGAGAGGGCCAAAATTCTGACAGATCCCTACCAGCTTCCTGCCCATATCTGTCGTCGTATCAATCATTTGCATATAGTACGACTGCGCATTCGCAACACCGGACATCACAATCAAAAAAACGATAATGTAAAATTTCTTCTGCATCAGTATCATTTGAGTGCAAAAGTATTTTCGCTAATTCGTGTAAAAAAGAAATAATATAGAATTAATGATTTGGTAACATTGAAGTTAAAGTTGTTTTGTAAACCATTTTTTAGCATGCGACACTTCAAAAACTAATATCACTGCAACCTTACCCTCGGGTCCATGATGCCATATACCATATCAGTGAGCAGGTTTACCACAATAAAAATTGCCGCTGTAAGTAGCACTGATCCCATCACGATAGGAAAATCAAATTTATCCAGGGCATCCACCGTAAGCTTTCCCACACCCTTCCAGCCAAAGATGTATTCTACAAAGAATGACCCTGCAAGCAATTCAGCCATCCATCCGGAAACCGCTGTTATAACGGGATTCAATGCATTAGGTAATGCGTGCCTGAAGATAACTTTGGTAGTAGACAACCCCTTGGCATACGCGGTACGTATATAGTCAAGCGACAATACATCCAGTAACGCGCTGCGCGTAAGCTGCGTAATAATAGCCAGCGGCCTGATGCCCAGCGCCAGGGCAGGCAGTATAAGATTGCGCCACACTATGTGCCTTCCCGTTAGCGCATCATATTCCCATAAACTGCCGGTCATATCAAGGCCCGTGTAATCATGCAATAGATAACCGAAGAAATAGGCGATCAGTAATGCCGCAAAGAAAGATGGCATAGACACCCCCGCGACACTGGCGGCAATGGCAGACGCATCTAACCAGGTATCTTTTCTCAACGCAGCTAATACACCCAAAAGTATGCCTATCAAAGTAGCAAATGTAATAGCTGCCAATGCCAGTATAATAGTACCTGGTAAGGCCTCTGTGAGTACCACATTCACTTCTCGCCGTGTACGATAAGAGCGGCCCAGGTAGGGATTTTTCAGCACAAGGGCATTTTTCCCTAATGGCAGTATAATATGATAATGATATCTCGCTTTTGCTTCGGCATTATTCCGGTAGATGCTGAGCGGTGATATATCATTGAGATAAAGCAGGTAACGGGTAAACACAGGCTTGTCCAGGTTCAGGTCCTTACGCACATTTTCCAGCGATGCAAGATCTCCGCGCTGCCCCATGACCAAACGCGCAGGATCGTCAGACAGCACATTGAACAGGAAGAACACAAGTGTTACTACACCTAATAAAACAAACAGGCTGTACCGGATGCGCCGTGCCACAAAACGCAGCACTATTTACCGCTTTTTGCTTCCGCCAGCGTTACAGGATAATCGCTCGGGCTCCATTTCCCTTTTATAATGCCGTTATCCAGCAGCATTAATCCCGGGTTGGAGCGAAGCGCTGTTTTACTTACAGTCTGGTCGAACAAATAAACAACAGCCTTATCCAGTCCGTTTTGTTTACGGAAAGCCTCTCCTTCTTCTTTGGTTGCAGAGCACAATATGTAAGTAGGTGCATTTTGCTTATCTGCATCCTCTATCAAAGCACGTAGCTTATCCATATGATCGGTGCGTGCTTTGGATACATCGCTGACATATAGCAACAAGGTATTGCCGGGCTGGTTCAACACCTGGTCCGTTACATCATTACCATCAAAGTCGGTAATTACAAAGTCCTTGAGTTTAGGCTCCGCATTGCCCTTTTTTATCAGTTTATCCTTACGGTCTACGAAAACCCATGTAGTATCCTGCCATGGATAATTTTGCATCGTAAACTCTTTACGCTCTCCATTCTTTTCATAGATCATGATCGTTTCATATACATCAGGTGTAGCGCCTGGTGGTATTTTACGTCCATCAATCATGTTGGTGCCCACTTTATATGGAAGGCAATCATGAAATGGCAAGTGCCTTAAGGCATACCATTGCATACCAAACGCGAATATTGCTGTCAGTATCATCAGTGGTGTACCTATTTTATTGCTCAATAAAGGATGTATGCGTTTACGGTACAGGAACAGGATCATACCCAATATTAACAGGGCCACATCCTTAGCAAAGGTCTCCTCATTAGTGATCTTAATACAATCTCCAAAACAGCCACACTCTTTTATTTTACCACTAAACAATACATAGGCTGTAAGGAAAGTGAAAAAAGTGATCAGTAATAATAACAGTATGGAAAATACCCTTTGCGCATACCCCAGCAAAACTGCAACCCCGGCAATGATCTCAAAAGCGATCATCAGGATAGAAAGCGTTAATGAAAATGGCTGCATCCAGAACATGTGCCATACTTCAAAAAATTCATTCATCTTATAGCTAAGGCCCAGCGGGTCGTTAGCCTTTACAACTCCTGAAAAAATAAACAACACACCTACTACTATCCGAATCAGCCAGATTACATATTTCATAAAGTAATTCCTGTTTTGGTTGTAACTGTTATATGACTTCTAAAGTTAAATAACCGTTTGAAAAAAACTGTTAAAGCCTATTTCGCTTCCTGCATTTTTATAAGCGCAAATATGGCATAGTTCACTATATCGCAAAAGTTGGCATCCGCGCCTTCAGATACGGTTGTTTGCCCTTCGTTTGCTATGATTTGTTTGATACGTAACAATTTTACTAATATCAGATCAACAAAAGATTGTTGAGATAGTTCCCGCCACGCTTCGCCATAATCATGGTTTTTTTGCTGCATGAGATCTTCTATCTCCTGCGCCTTTTCTTCATACCATTTCCTCGCCTCTTCCGCAGAGAGGTCTATACCGGCATCGGCAGGTAAAGCTTCCTGTATCAATGCAATGATGCCGTAGTTAACTATACCCACAAACTCACTCTCAATGGTATCTCCTATCTTTTGGGTACCGGTCTCTTGTATCTGGCGGATGCGCCATGCTTTGATATATATCTGATCTACTATTGAAATTGCCCTCAAGACCCTCCACGAGGTTCCATAATCGGCGGCTTTTTTTACATACAGGTCTTTGCAGCGGTTAACTATATCCCTGTATTGTGCTAAAGTATTAGTGGTTGTGTTGGTGCTTACGCTATCCTGCATTTTCTTTGTACTGTATGAGTTTCAAAAATACGGTTTTGCCGGTACAAACTACGCTGCAAAGCAGGGGCCTACTGCTGGATCTGTCCAAACCCATTATAATGGGCATTTTGAACGCAACGCCCGACAGCTTTTATAACAAGGGGCGGGATAGCGATATGGATAGCCTCTTGCGCAATGCTGAAAAAATGATCAGCGAAGGCGCGTCTATCCTGGACATAGGCGGGGCCAGTACAAAACCCGGAGCAAAACTCATACCTCCGGATGAAGAACTGGGACGGGTAATTCCTGCGATCTCCGCTATCAGTAAGCAATTCCCCGATACCTGGCTTTCTGTAGATACCTACAATGCCGTTGTAGCCCGCGAAGCAATAGCTGCCGGTGCCCATATCATCAACGACATTAGCAGCGGCGGCATAGACAACACTATGATAGAAACCGTAGCATCGTTAAAAGTGCCGTATATAGCCATGCACATGCAAGGATTACCTGAAACCATGCAAAATAGCCCTCAGTACAACGATGTTACCAAAGAAGTAGTCGACTATCTGCGTGACAAAGCTGACGAATGCAGGAATGCCGGTATTGCAGATATTATCGTTGACCCGGGATTTGGATTTGGTAAAACCCAGCCGCATAACTATGAACTACTACGCAATATGCATGCGCTCAGGATCATTGGGAAACCGATATTGGCTGGACTCTCCCGCAAAGGCATGATATGGCGCACCCTTGGCACCAGCCCTGATGAAGCATTGAACGGCACTACAGCGCTGCACATGGTAGCTTTGCAGCAGGGCGCTAACATATTACGGGTACATGATGTAAAAGAAGCGATGGAGGTGATAAGGCTATATCATATACTTTATAACCACTAATAATTCAGTTGACTCTATAACCCAATGAAACACCCAATCTCACATCCGGGTAACCGGATGATCCATTGTCGTACGATATTTCCTTCTGCGTATAATATGACATACCTAAACCTGCAAAACAATCTATAAGCCAATGCCTGGTAAATGCGAATTGACCGCCGGCGGCACATCCTAATCCAATTGAATAACCGCTCAATTCAACATCAGGCCTTGAGAACAAAATACCTGCATCCACTCCTTTTCTGAAGTAATTACGATACATAAACTTAGCATAAGGTGCTATGAAGAACCCTTCTGACCTTGCCTTTTTATGGGTAGTATAGAAACGTTGTTCTACGGTCAGGTTATAGAATTTGTACGCATCGTATATCCCTATAAAATCCTTCTTTTTACCGCCGGACAAATAGATGTTAGTTGTTGAGCTTCCATCTGATTTAAATTCGTAGGCAATTGATGCGCCTCCCGCGAATACCGGATGAAGGACATTTGCCTTAATGATCTGCGCGTCTGCCTTGCACAAAGCAATAAGCAATACAAAAATAGCAAGAAGGTAATGCTTTAGCATAATATAAATATACCTAAATCAGCTAATAATCGGATGGCGTTTGAATTCCTTAGTTCTGTCAAACAGGTAACGTAAGGTTTGCAGTTTGCGGCTATGGTAGGTACCTAAGTGTTCCGCAATATTCACCATCTTAGGATTGAAATCACCGATCCATTGCATTTCATAGTCCTGGTATTTGTTTGCCGGCTGTATCACGTTTGCACCGGACATAATCAGAAAACCATCTACACCTGTACCCTGGTATTCAGGTATGATACCGAATACCAAGCCTACAAATCGCGAACATTTACCAAAGCGTTTCAACCAAAGGAACTTCAGCTTTTCCCAAAATCCAAACCTGCCATTCATGTGCTTAAAATACTGGTTAAGATCAGGCAGGTTGATCCAGAACCCGATTGGCTGCTCGTTATGATAAATGAACCACATAAGATCCTCGTCTATCGCAGGCTTCATGGTTTGGAACATCCTTACCACCGTACGTTCTTCAATTTCTTTACCACCACCATGTTTTGCCCATGCCTTATTATATATATAAGCGAAGTCCTTAGCGTATTTCTCTATATCATTTTTCCTGATGCGCCTGGCACTATACTCAGGCATTTGGGAGTACTTCTCGTATGCACTATAGAACTTTTCCTGCAGGCGATCTTTTACTCTTAAGGCAAAACATAACTGCTCATAGTATACCTGGAAGCCATAGTTATAAAACAGGTCTTTATAATATTCCGGGTTGTAGTTCATACAGTACAATGGCTCCTGGTAGCCTTCTACCAACAATCCCCACCAACGTTCCCGCTCACCAAAGTTGATAGGGCCATCCATTGCTTCCATGCCGCGTTCGCGTAGCCATTGCTTACAATGATCGAACATATAATTAGCAGCCTGCTGATCATTGATACAGTCAAAAAAACCTATGCCTCCCGTTGGCTGTTCGTTCTTATATTGCCTGTTTACGAATGCCGCGATCTTACCAATTACTTTACCGTTATTATCCTTTAATAACCAACGCGTACATTCCCCTTTTTTGAAAAACTTGTTCCTGGTTGGGTCAAATACCTCTTCTATATCTTTATCCAGCGGGCGTATCCAGTTTGGGTTGCCTTTATTGATGCTTACCGGAAATTCCAAAAACAGCTTAATATCCTCTGCTGTCTTTACTTCATGCATTTGCATGGGCGCAAAATTAACCAAACGTACCAAATGAGGCTTTGGGGCAGTTATGGATTCCATTAATTCAGGCATAAACCAACAAATGAAAAAATCCTGCCATGCGAAATTGCAATTTCCAATTGTTAGATAATCTTAGCAATTTCAGTAGCTGTTTTTTCATAGATTGCAATACTGATGCAATTCATCTCATGGGCCATATCCATCATATTGGCGGTAGCTGCCGGCTACTGGGTGTACCGTACCGATAAAAAAAGAGGCACTCCAATGCCCTGGCTTACAGCAGTATTACGCGGTATAGTTGTACTGCTTACCCTGCTGCTTTTATTGGCCCCGCCTATCACCATTACTAAAAATGAAACAGAGAAGCCGGTCATCGTTTTTCTGCAGGATAATTCTGCGTCTATTGCCACCGCCCTTGGTAAAGACACCACCAGCTATACCCAGGCGGCACAACAGTTAACAGAAAGGCTGGCCGGCAAATACAAAGTGGTTACCTGGGGATTTGGGGACAATGTGTCCGCCGACAGTCCCTATCACTTTGCCAGGCCGGGTACTGATATTGCAGCCGCGCTCAACAGGGTACAGGAGTACTATGGTACGCAAAACCTGGGGGCAGTTATCCTTGCATCCGATGGTAAGTATAACCAGGGCAGCAATCCCCTTTATCAACAACTATCAATACAGTCGCCTGTTTACAGCATAGGCATTGGCGATAGCAGTGAACAAAAGGACTTACGCATTACGCAGACGTACTATAATAAGACGGCTTCTTTAAACAGCCAGTTCGAGATAAGGGCAGATATTGTAGCAACCTTACTAAACGGATATAATAACACCGTGCGCTTATCAGAAAACGGGCAAAGCATTGGCACTGTTCCGTTAAGCATCAGCAATGCGCACTACGATCGATCTGTATCTTTTGCTGTAAAAGCAGATAAGCCGGGATTACATCATTATATCATTGATGCACCCGCCGCTGATGGCGAAACCAATACAACTAACAACCGCAAGGACATCTTCATAGAGGTTGTAGATGAAAAGAAGAACATCTTAATAGTTGGCAGTGCACCCCACCCCGATATCAATGCCATTAAAGAAGCATTGAGCGATGTGGAAACCTACAAGGTAACAGTACATACTGGCGGCAACTTGCCACCTCTTAGCAGTTACCGTGTGATCATCGCGCACGACCTGCCTTCCGGTATCTATAACTATCAATCGCAGTTTGCAGCATCGCATAAACCTATATGGTATATACTGGGTAATCAAACAAACACTGCGGCACTATACAATGCAACACCAGCAACACTTAACGTGAATGTAGCCGCCATGCATGATGCCTACCCCGCTCTCAACCCGTCATTCAGCATCTTTACCACACCGCAAAACCTGCAGGCCATATTAGACAAAATGCCACCGCTGAGTGTGCCTATGGGTAGTATACAACCTAATGGCAATACTGATATCCTCTTCAAACAGAAAGACAATGGCCAACCTTTATGGATGCTGCAGCAAGGTACTACACCAATGGCGCTCACAACCGGCACCGGTATGTGGAGATGGAGGCTGTATGAATATAAGAACTTCAATACGCACAATACCATTGATGAATGCATCCGGCAGACGGTGAGTTTCCTGGCCGCTAACAGTACGGAGAAGCCCTTTTATACATCGGTATCGAAGTATGTATGGAATGACCAGGAAGCAGTATATATCAATGCATACGTGCTGAATGCCAGTAACCAACAGGTAAACACACCTGATGTGCAACTAACCATTACCGATAGTACAGGCAAAAAGCAGAATTTCAGCTTTGAACGCAATGGCACATCTTACAGGCTGAATACCGGAATATGGCCTGAGGGCAACTACACCTATACTGCACAAACACGCTACAATGGCACTGCATACTCCGCATCAGGCAGCTTTACGGTAACGCATAGCTCACCGGAACAAATGGAAGGTGGCGCCGATTATAAACTGCTATACGGTATTGCAAAGAAATACAACGGAGCTTTTGTGCCTGCCCAGCAAATCACTTCGCTCTACGACAGCATTACAAAGAACGATAAGATCAAACCGGTGATACAATCGAACACGATAACAGTATCGCTTGTAGACTGGAGGTGGTATTTCCTTGTGATATTGATAATAGCCGTTGCTGAATGGCTACTGAGAAAATACTGGCTGGCGCAATAAGCCGCTTAGAAATTCACGCACTTTTCAGGATAGTTAACTGCATGCTTGTACACCAGGTTGCGTATGAAGTCGTTGTCAGGCATGGGCTCTAATTGCTCCTGCAATTGATCGAGATCGTCCGGCAATACTCCGTCCTTCAAATAGCCCATACCATAGAAGTTGCCTTTTCTTACCAGGATGCAACTCTGCTCATCCTCTGCAATACCCTTGTCTATAAACGCAAACGTTGGTAACTGCATTTGCAGCCAATTAACTGCTTTATCCACTCTGTTGTTATATTCATCCATGTGAAGCAACGCGCTGCATTCGCCGGTGCAGCTATCTGCAAATACACCTTTGCTGCAGTCAGCACTCTTAGCCAGGTTGCATAAACGAGCGCACAATCCAAATTCACCGATCATTTCCCGCAGGCGATTGTGGCCTTCTATCAACGTATTGAAAGTATGGATAGGCTTGAAGTAGTGTTTGTTCTTCTCTATAGCAAAACGCTTATATCCCTGCCTGTCTTCATACACAAACAGCCCGAACTTAGGCAGGTATCCCCGCTGGCAGCGATTGTATATGGGCCACAGACGACGTATCTCCGTACTTTCCAGTATGTGTGCCATCAGGTCAGTAGCACATTCCTTATAGCTGATGCGATGAATATCTCTCAGGAAGTCCTGCTTTTGCTTACCGGCCTTGTTATTGCTGAAGTGGCTGCGTACCCTGCGCGACAAATTCTTGGCCTTACCCACATACACTACTTTACCGGTATTGTTATAGAAGTAATACACGCCAGGCTGTTTAGGTAAGCGTTCTACCTCTTCAACAGGAACATGTGGCGGCAGGTATTGCTCGCTGTTACGTCCTTTCAGCATCGCGGCTATTACACCTTCCCCATCTTTTTCTAACAGCATACTGAACAATTCTGCAGTAGCCAGTGCATCCCCGCCGGCGCGGTGATGGTTAGTAAGATTGATACCTAATTGGTGACAAAGCTTGCCCAGGCCATAACTACGATAACCCGGTATGATCTTACGTGCCAGGCGTATGGTACATAGCTTGCGCGTAGTAAGCTCATAACCTGCAGACTCCATCTGGTATTTGAGAAAAGAATAGTCGAAATTGACATTATGTGCAACAAATACCTTGTCCTGCAACAATTCATGAACCTGCCCGGCTACCTCAGCAAATGACGGTGCGTGCGCTACCATTTCATTGGTAATACCTGTAAGCTTCTGGATGAAGAATGGGATGGGATTTTGAGGGTTGACAAGCGTCTCATAAAAATGGATCACTTGCTTACCATCATGTATCGCTATTGCTATCTCGGTAATGCCGTTGCTGGAGGCAAAACTTCCCGTGGTCTCAATATCTACAATAGCGTATAACATTCTTACTTAAAGATAGGTAAACTTCAGGCTCGCTAAACAAGCAATATTATTATTAATAATCAAATAATTAGATATGACGCAATGTCATATTTGTTAGAAAATGTTAGTTTTTGCTAGTCTTTTAAGGCTTTGGGTTTTCTTGTGTGCGGATGTGAAATTGTTTAGGGTTTATATGTCAAAGAACTCAGGCAAAATTAATGATTTTTGAGAAGGCGGTAAAAATTTATAACTGAACCATTAAGCGGTTACAGTAACCAACTTATTTGATTTCTAATTATATTTGCTACGCAAAAGGAAATGGTGTCTTCCTGTAATAAACCGCTTTAAAGAAGCTGATGGCGCCTGCAGACCGCAACTATATGTTGCCAATCTTTATATGCAGGTATGAAAAAAATATACGCTTCTGAATTCAGCTATATCATTCGTCATTTAGTAAAATGGACCTTAATTGCGATCCCGGTCTCGTTTATTGTCGGGTCACTGGTTGCGCTGTTTCTATACCTTCTTGATGCATCCACACAATTTCGCTGGCAACATTCCTGGCTGTTATTCCTGCTACCAATTGCCGGTGTAGTTATACATTTTCTATACAAACTATGGGGTAAGAATGCTGAAGCCGGGAATAACCTGATCATGGATGAGATACACGAGCCCGGCGGTGGTGTACCAGCACGCATGGCACCGCTGGTATTAGTCACCACGATCATCACCCATTTGTTTGGCGGATCTGCCGGAAGGGAAGGTACCGCGGTACAGATAGGCGGTAGTATGGCGCAATTGCTGGGTAAATGGTTCCGGCTGGATAAGCAAGACATTCGCATCCTACTGATCACCGGTATTGCAGCAGGTTTCGGAGCAGTGTTTGGTACACCGCTAACAGGTGCCATATTTGCCCTGGAAGTACTGGCCATCGGCAGGATCCAGTACAATGCGCTGATACCGTCGTTTATCGCATCCGTATTTGCAGATATCGTGTGCACGGCATGGGGTATTCACCATACGCATTACCAGATCAGCCTTTCCGCAATTCATTTGCAGGCAGCATCGCCCGGCAGCTACCTTTTGCTTTTGGCAAAGGCGGTACTTGCCGGGGCCGCATTCGGGCTGGCAAGCTATCTGTTTGCCTGGCTATCTCATGGCATCAGCAAGACGAGCAAGGCGTATATCCCCAAACATCAGTGGCTGATACCCGCACTGGGGGGCCTGGCAATAATAGGTTTGACTTATGCACTGGGCACAGAAGATTATCTTGGACTTGGTGTAAGCTCTAAATATCCCAATGGCATATCCATTGTAAACGCATTTCATGCAGGTGGAGTAACAGACCTTAGCTGGCTCTGGAAGATCATCTTTACAGCGGTTACACTTGGTACGGGCTTTAAAGGGGGAGAAGTAACCCCGTTATTTTTCATTGGAGCTACCCTGGGTAATACTATAGCCGCTTACACAGGCGCCCCGGCAGACCTTTTTGCAGGACTTGGTTTTATAGCCGTATTTGCCGGCGCCACCAATACACCTATAGCCTGCACCTTGATGGGTATAGAACTATTTGGCGGAGAACATGTACTGTTTTATGCCATTGCATGTTTTACCGCCTATTATTTCAGCGGGCATTCGGGTATATACAAGGCACAACGGATAGCAGTTACCAAAAAAGGCACCCTGCGCTACCGAGAGCAGACATTAGAAAAACTGCAGGATTATAAAAAAGATGATATAAGATAATCCCGATGATATTTTTACCGTCCGTGCTAATATCAGTAGCTTTGCGGCCGTAAAAAAACTATTGAGTTTATGAATTTTAATCCATGGCACCAGGTGGCAATTGGACAAGAAAAACCGGCGGTGCTGAATTCTATTATTGAAATACCCAAAAACAGCAGGGCAAAATATGAACTGGACAAAGAAACAGGGATGCTGATGCTGGACCGCGTGCTTTACTCATCCGTATTTTACCCCGCAAACTATGGTTTTATCCCGCAAACACTGGGCGAGGATAATGACCCGCTGGATATATTGGTGCTGTCACAAATTGAGATACAACCATTATGCATCGTGCGCGCCAAAATAATAGGCGTAATGCGTATGATAGACAATAACGAAGGCGATGACAAGATCATAGCTGTAGCTGCTGACGATGTTAGTGTAAACCATATTGACGATATAGAGCAACTGCCATCCTATTTTCACAGTGAACTGAAACACTTCTTTGAAGAGTATAAGACGCTGGAAAATAAAACAGTGCTGGTAGAAGACTTCCAAAATAAAGAAGTAGCCATGCAAATAGTGGAGAAGGCTATAAACGATTATAAAGCGAAATATTAGGGGGCAGGAAACCTTTCAAAAGTAAATGGCACGGTAATTACCGTGCCATTTTTTTTTGTTACGTCAGGAACAGATATAATTAAAACCTAACTGACTTGTATTCAACGGACTTATATTTTAAATAAAATTTAATGCAATTTTTATTCCGACCATGTATTTTTAACTCCTGATTATAATATTTTCGCATCTAACAAGCAACGGAATTGTATCTTATCAGTCAGTTATTATAAGTGTAAAAAATAACAGGTGATATATATCACCATAGGCGGTGAGATGCCTCACCTATTGATAACAAACCAGGTACGATTTTTATATTTAAACACTATGTTATGCAGATCGCTCTCAGGTCTATTGAAAATAATGACCAGCCACACATCAGGAAGGCGAGGAAGGTGATCCCTTTTGAACCACATGTAAAAAAGAACCGTTTCCTCAAAACAGGCCCACTGTTTTGGTCGATCATGATTACCGTTACAGTTGCTTTAGTGCTCGAGCTATCCGGCATTTAAATATTATTATACAAAAACAAGTATAAATAGCCGTAAAAATACCTGCATTTGATTTTTTAATATTTCAGCACTACTTTGGGGTTGATTACAGCATTCAAGAACCCAAGCATATTATTAGATGAGGCGCGTACTGACCGGACTGATACTTATATTGACATCTGTAATTTCTACTGCCCAGACAGATCATCCTAACTTCCAGGCATTAATAAATAATGCGGCAACAGATACACAAAAACTAATTGTTTACCGGCAGATATTCGATTATTTCAAAAATTCCAACGAGGATTCCGCTAAAGTATACCTGGAGCAGGGGCTTAAACGATTTACTGACCGCAACTATTTACCCGGAAAAGCATCCATGCTTGGTATGCTTTGCGGCGTATACGATCAAATAGGGTTTGCAGTGCGGGCACAGGAAGCAGGAGAACAAGCCTTAGCCATATATACTTCCATGCACAATGAACCGGGAATTGCAAAAGCCCATAATGCATTGGGCGTGGTGGAAGGACGCAGAGGCCAGTTTCAACCCGCGGTAGGCCACTTTCTCAAAGCACTGCAATACTTCGAAAGAGTAAATGATACGCCTAACCTTATCTCTACTTATATTAAGCTTGGCACCGCCAACGATTTCAGCGGTAATAATAACCAGGCGAAAGCCTATTTGCACAAAGCCCTTGACCTTGCAGTACACACAAAAAAAACAGGGAATACTGCTTACTTGTATAATAACATGGGCGTACAGTTTGCGAAGGAAAATAATTATGATTCCGCATTATATTATTTTCAAAAATCGCTGGACCTGGCTAAAAGCCCGGAATTGGAAGAGATACGCCTACAGCCATTAATGAACATAGGCCGGATCTATGCTGAACAAAATAATCACAAGAAAGCCCTTGAATACTATAACAAGTCGCTTGCTATTGCTAAAGAGAAAAATTTAAAAGAAGAGCAGGCCCGGGTACTCCAATATGTGGCCCAGTCTTATTTTGGCAGTGATGTTGATAAGGCAACGGATGCATTGGCGCAGGCATATGTACTAGCAAAAAGCATAGACAATAAACTGCTACGCTCAGAAGTATTAAACTCCCTGGCGCACCTTGCAGATACTAACGGAGATTATAAAGACGAAGTTGCCTACCTGAGGAAAGCGCGTGAGCTACATGACAGCATCTTTACGATGGATAAGATGAAGGAAATAGCGAACCTGCAGGCACAATACGAACTGAATAAATCGAACACACAGCTTGATGCGCTGCGCAAATCGGAACAGCGCAACCTGCAAAAGAAAAACTACATTATTGTTATAGCATTGGTGTTGGCTATAACGCTGATAACCTTATTATTTTTCTTTGCTAAAAGCCGCAAGCTGAATAAAGAACTTGTCGGGCGCGAACAGGAACTTAAAAGACTGAACGATCTAAAAGACCGCTTGTTTTCTATTGTGGGCCACGACTTGCGCGGACCGATAGGTAATATACCCGTACTGCTGGATATATACCGCAACCCGGCAACACCGGAAAGCGAAAAGGAATTTATACTTGATTCACTGGATGAGAATTCTCAGGCTTCTATTGAAACACTGGACAAACTGCTGAACTGGGGCAAACTACAAATCAAAGGGGTGACATTGCAGCAATCAGTATTTAACGTGACGGATGTACTCAACAATAACCTGAAACTGCTGAAGGTAACGGCAGATAATAAAAACATCACGATTCAAAACAGAGTACCGGTACAAACACAGATATATACAGACGAGAACCACTTTAAATTCGTGGTACGCAACCTGCTCTCTAATGCCATAAAATATACCCGCACCGGCGGCAATATAGAAATAGGTGCAGAGCAAAATGACGGGCGTATCATATTCTCCGTAAAGGATAATGGAATAGGGATAGATCCTGAAAGGCAGAAACATATATTTGAGCCGTATAATTTTAGTACCGTCGGCACATCTGATGAAGTGGGCAATAGCATTGGCCTGATGCTTTGCCGTGAATTCATTAAACAGAACGGTGGTGATATATGGTTGAAAAGTGAAAAAGGCCAGGGCACAACCTTCTACTTTTCGGTAATGGGAAATAAACCCGTAGCCGCCCTTAATTAACTTAACATATCCGCATAGACGGATGGCATAAGTTTAGCTACTGCTTAGGTAAGCAAAAACTTATGTTATGAAGATCACTCTTTTAGCTTTGTCGCTGGCATTGTTTACTGCAACTGCCTATGCACAAAGTGTTCCGCAATCAACAAAAAAGGCAACCAAGTCTGAAACAGGCAGCCATATGCATATTAACAGCAAAGGAGAAAAAGACAAAGGCAATACAACCGATAAAGCAACGTTGACTAATCCAACACAAAAAGCAGATCGTACCCGATACACAGAGCCTATTAATCCCAGAGTGAACAGGATGAACGCGAATGGTAACAACACGCCTGTGCAAAACGCCACGAGAGTAATGAATGAAGGCCCGCAAAGAAGCGCTATTGATACCAGTAAGATCAGATAGGATTATTCAAGATAAAGCCTGTAGCCCATAATTTTTGCACGAATGAGCTATCTTAGTATCACTATGACCAAAAGCTTATTTCTTCTATTATTTGCATTGACCTTATGCTTAAGAATCCATGCCCAAACAGACAGTGCATCATGGTATGCAAGCAAGGTACAATCCCTTTATCACCAGCATAAAAACGAAGACGCTTATAACACTTACCTTAAGTATATACAAATGCCCGGCGCGAAAGCAGACGACCTTACCACCAGGATGTTCCTGGTAGCGGGGACGAGGGCGCTAGGCAGTAATGCAGCAATAGACAGGAAACCATTAATGGATTCGCTGGAGTCAATTATTATACGCGATGCACGTTGGCTGCGCGTGCGTGCAGATGTGTATGACGCGCTTAGCAGAAATGAGAAAGACCCATCTAAAGCGGCGGAATACACGAATCTGAAAAACACAGATAAGGTTAATTACGACAGCAGGTATGCCCCGTATGACTACAAGGTAATAGTACCCTGGTAAACCACGCTGATAGGGTGATGGCTAGGAACTTAGGCGGATTTAGCTTTGCTGAAATGGAAATAAGATCACTTAAGGACATTAGTTTTGATGCCCTGTATACCGCATGGGACGAAGCATTTAAAGGGTATGCTGCTTCATGGAGTCGTGAGGAATTACAAAAAGACCTGAGAAGGCGTGGCTACACGCCCGAACTTTCCTTCGGAACATTTGATAATGAAAAGCTGGTGAGCTTTACGCTGAACGGCATTGGTACATTTAACGGTATCAAAACAGCCTATGATACCGGTACTGCTACTGTTACAGACTATAGAGGCAAGGGGCTGGCTACCAAGATATTTGAAGCGGCAGTTCCTTATCTGAAAGATGCAGGTTGTAAACAATATCTACTGGAAGTGCTGCAGGATAACACTAGTGCAATATCTGTATACAAGAAGCTTGGGTTTACAATAACCCGCGGATTCAATTATTTCCGACAGGAAGCTGACAAAGTACAAATGAAACACACAGCCCTGCTACAACATGAAGCGATTCAACCGATCACAATAGCGCTTAAAACTGATATGACAGCACTTGGCGACCATGAGCCCTCCTGGCAGAACAGTTTTGAATCTATAGAACGTGCGCCGTATGACTTTGTAATAGCAGGTGCCTATAACGCCGACAAATTGATAGGCTATGGCATCCTTGCACCTGCAACAGGTGATATTACACAGCTAGCAGTCCATAAAGATCATCGCAGGCAGGGAATTGGATCGGCAATATTGCATAGCATTTTACAAAGCAATAGAAGCGGTAAAATAAAAGTCATCAATACAGAAGAAACCGATAATGCGATCACCAGCTTTCTTGAAGCAAATGGGATACCCAAATGTGGTAGCCAGTATGAGATGATACTGCCTATTCTTTAGATGGTGTATTTGTATTAGTCATCTGTTGCCTCCCATAGCTCGATCTTTATGCCTTCGGGATCTATGATATGAGCAAACTTACCATAATCGTGTACCTGCATCTCGCCTACCTGTTCTATGCCTTCTTTCTTTAGTTCAGCCAGCAGCCATTCCAGATCTTCTACCCTGAAATTGATCATGAATTCTCTTTCTGAGGGCTGAAAATAATCTGTGCTGTTGCGGAAAGCACTCCAGATGGTAGAACCTTTTTTATCGGGATTGTTTACATCCCGCCATTCGAACACACTGCCATAAGGGCTGTTGTCAAGGCCCAGGTGCTTTTGATACCAGGTGCGCATATAATCGGGATCGTTGCTTTTGAAGAAAATGCCACCGATACCTGTAACTCTTTTTTTATCGCTCATAGAAATAGTTTTTAATCTTCCACCTCTGCTTCTTCGCCATACATCTGGTGCTTGTAACGCATGGATGGAGATGTTATTAACGAGCCCAGGTTAAGTTCCTGCCATTTAGCATCCACCGCTTTGATGGTTGCTTCATCTGCAGCAATAATATTTGGCCAGGGCCGATCGAAATTATCGAATTTTTTAGTCTTACGCGTGCCATCTAATCCCAGCACCTGATTATTGATGCCGGCAAAAAAATGATCGCGGCGGGGATCCATGTTATTACAAAAACGCCAGAGCACATCAGCAATATCATCTGCATGAACGGTATGCTCTACATAAAGTATCATCTTTATGTTTTGAACAGTGGCATCTTCACACAACCGGCGATGCAGTTCTAATACATGCCCCGGGCGGTTTTTCTCCACCGCGACAAACAATACAGGTATCTGCCAATCGCGGGCAAGCTTATCATTAATGCCCCTTATCTCAGGGTATTGCTGCATGATATTTGCTTTGTCGAAAGCAGGCGCTAACGAGAAAGGTGTATGCGGATGAACGATCTCTTCTTCCCATTTCTTAGTGCCATCGATGCACATCTTGCCGCCAAAGCCTAGCTTGCTGCAGCTGTGATCTAATACATCCATCGGCCCCTGGCTGAAGTATACATCTGTAGCGGGATCGAGATTGCTAAACACATACTGCGCCAGCGATTTGTAATCATTCAGATCTTTATTGCCATCTGTCAGTACCAGTATCTTATTGAACATCATCTGCCCGGCGCCCCACATTGCATTCATTACCTTCTGTCCCTGGCCTGCATACTCCTTATTGATAGATGCGATCACCAGGTTGTGAAATACCCCTTCTACAGGCATATTCATATCCTTTATCTCGGGCACCATGGTCATCTTCATAGGAGTGAGGAATATCCGTTCCGTAGCCTTGCCGATCCATGCATCCTCCTGTGGTGGAATACCTACTATGGTTGCCGGGTACACTGCCTTCTTTTTGTGAGTGATGGCGGTAACATGAAAGCGTGGGTACCAATCGGGCAATGAATAATAACCGGTATGGTCTCCAAACGGACCTTCCCATATCAGTTCCTCGTTAGGATCTACATAGCCCTCGATGATGATATCCGCATCTGCCGGCACTTCGATCTCGGGCTGCGTGATACATTTCACCAACTCTACACGCTTTTTGCGCAGAAAGCCAGCCAGCATGTATTCATCCACATTCTCGGGCAATGGCGCCGTTGCTGCATAGGTATATACCGGGTCGCCACCTAAGGCCACGGCAACAGGCATTCTTTTATTCAGCTTTTTATATTCATTGTAATGGCGCGCAGATACTTTGTGTTTGTGCCAATGCATGGCCGTCATAGTATCTGTGAACACCTGCATACGGTACATACCAATATTGCGTGTACCATTCAACGGATCTTTTGTATGTATGGCGGGCAGCGTTATGAAGCGGCCACCGTCTTTTGGCCAGCATTTCAGGATCGGCAGCTTCGAAAGGTCGGGGGTTTGCATCACTACCTCCTGGCAGGCGCCATGGCCACTTACCACCTTCGGCATCCACGAAGCAAATTTGCTCAACTGCGGCAACATGGCTAATTTCTCTAAAAGGCCATTCTTTGGCGCCGACATGGTTTTTAACAGGTTCTCGATATCGCGCGCTACATCGTCGAGGTCGTTCACGCCCAGCGCCATGCACATCCGCCTGTCGCTGCCCATACCGTTGATGAGCAGGGGGAATTCGGTACCGGTATTTTCGAACAACAGCGCTTTATTTCTATCAGGTGTTTTTGAAACACGATCTGCTATTTCTGCTATCTCTAAAACAGGATCTACAAATGTTTGAATCCTTACCAGTTCGCCAGCCTTATCTAATGCTTCTATAAACGCTTCGAGTGATTTATATGCCATAACGGATGCAAAGTTAATGGGTATTTGATGTCGCTGATGTTTTGTTTAGCTATAAACGCATAAAAGGAAACTAACAGTTTCTTTTCATTACTGAGCCGATAGCACTACAGCATAAAAAAAGGGATGTTTGAAAACACCCCACAACTACTGATTCGATTAATGATATTATTTCAATAAAAATCCTGTGCCATTACCTAAAAAAACAGGGATGTTTAAAAACATCCCTCTATTATTCCTATTAACCATACTATTGACCAATTGTTTAACAAATCCATGCCAGGCAAACCAACACTTTCAACTTTGTGAAAAAATAAGGGACGCCATACTGGCGTCCCTACTCTTCTTTCCTTAACATCCCCATAAAAGAAATAAAATATTGTACCACAAACTGAGATGCTCTTGAACATCTCCGCAGTGTTAAATAAGAATAGATTTCTATTCTATTATTTCAGAGAAACATAAGCAACGTTGTTTTTACCGGTGCGCTTAGTTTTTAATTCTGTCATAGCAACCTGGCCTTTCTCTTTTAAAATCTCCAAAATGTTCATCATATAATCGAATGGTGTATCAAACAGCATAGATAATGTGTCTACTCCAAACATATGATTGTGATTACCGGCTTTATCCTGGATACTTTGTAATTGATAGATTTTCGTTAAAACGTCTTCTGGTGTAACTCTCATAATGATGCCCCTCTTATTATAGCATGTAATATGTCGGAAAAACTGTGCCATCCGTTATTTACAAAATGTTACCATAGACAGGCACTGTGTATCAATTCGTTATTATCGCACCGCTAAAGATCCTGTTTAACATTTCCTCAACTTATTGTGGTATTGGTACAACATTTTAGGTGAAAAATGTAGAGGCAAATAAGTCACACCAAGTGAATGTGGAGCGTTATCGAACGCTCCTTTTCTTTATAAAAAAGCCTGCGCTATGGCAGGCTCTCTCAAATAAATTATAACACACATTACTGAAAGAATACGGGGCAGATGGTGCGGGCATGATCGTGTTCGGGACCTTTCCAGAATCCTGTTTTAACGAGGCTCAATTCATAGCCTCCACGAAGATTGGTAGCCGCTTTTAGTGACGACACGTTGCAATCGTAGCTAAAAGTAAAACCGTAGTCTTTGTATCTTAAACGAACCGTTGGTATGATAGCATCAGCAAAACGATAGAAAGCTCCTCCTGATATTACAAACTGCAAACTACCATTCGCGTCTTTTTTATTGTACCCGATCAACCCTCCAAGTATAGTTTCGTTATAGGTTCCTTGCCTGATGTAGTTGACATGTACCTGGTAACTAATAGTCTCGTTTACCTGCTGTATCACAGATACGCTGGCATTCCATTTCATATCCAGCTTCACACTATTCTGATCAAAAAAAGAATTGCTCGGCTGGGTAAGGTGGTAGCCGGACAGACCTACAATATAGTTTAGCTTATGATCATCCTCGCCACCGCCCGTGGTGCTGCTAAAACTAATACCTGCGCCCAGATCGAAGTAGCTATACTTGTTATTCAGATTTGTCTCTCCGCTGGATACCTGTGGCGCATAGTGGCCGTTTTCGAACTGATTATCGTAGGTAGCACGCGTAGGGTCGTAGCTACGCTGAATATAACCACCGGTAAACCCTACTGACAAGTAAGAGTTATGTCCATCTTCCAGGGATTTGTTATAGTTGATAGCAGGATAGAGTGATAAGGTTTGCAGGCTAACGCTGCCTGCCCTGTCGTAGTATCCTAATAAGCCTATGCTTACAAAATCGTTCACTTCATTTACCGGTATTCTCGCTTCCACATTTACCAGTCCTGTCTGAAAAGGCTTACTGATACTGCTCCACTGGCTGCGGTATATTGCGCATATCTTATAATCAGTATTTATCAATCCCGTAAGGGCGGGATTGCGCAGAATTGAAGTTTCATAAAACTGCGAGAAGTGTACATCCTGGGCATAAAGAGAGGTACCTGCCATCAGCAACCCTAAAGCTAAAGTATATTTGAACCGTCTGTTTTTCATAATCATCCACATTTATCTTACCAGGGTTATATCACCTTTGAACAATATTGTTTGGCCATCTTCGCACTGCGCCTCTATCATATAAACAAACACGTCAGGCGGCAATACATTTCCATTATAGGTACCATCCCATCCTTCCGCCTTATCATTGATAGTGATGGAAGTTTTTTCATACACCAGCTCGCCCCAACGGCTATATATACGGAAGGTTTTGATCTTATCTAAACCTGTTCCCCGCGGATAGAAGATGTCGTTTTGTCCATCTCCGTTAGGGGTAAAGGTATTAGGTATGTACAACTGGCTCTTATCGCATAATACCTTAACGGTTACCTTATCACTATCCTGGCAATTATGATCTGTGTACACCACGATGGTATATTCCGTTGTTTTTAACGGGCTGGCGATCGGGTCAGGTATGTCATCATGATTAAGACTTTCTGAAGGCTTCCACTTAAACCTTTCGATCAGGTTGCCCGTGGCGAGCAATGTAGTGGAGTTGCCCGCTACGATGGTAGTTCCGCCGGTAGCTTTTACTGTAGGCAACGGATCTACCTGTACCCTTACCTGGTCTGTATCAGGTATACACCTTCCCTCGTAAGAGATAACGGTGTACTTTGTTGTTCCCTGCGGGCTGGCGGTAGGCGATGACGACTGATTGTTATCGAGGCCATCGGGCGGCAACCATAGATATGTTTTACCACCTCTTGCATCCAGTATCACATGCTCTTTCAGGCATATTTCCTGGTCGCCGCTTGCTGTAGCGGTCACCTTATACTTAAGCGTTACATTAACCGTATCCGTATTCTTACAGTTGTACTGATCGGTACCTGTAACTATGAAGAACCCATTCTTTGGTGGATTGGCATAAGGATCCGGACAATCCAGGCAAGACAGGTAAGGCGAATAAGTCCAGTGATAGGAAACGCCGCCAGAGGCCTGCAGATGTGCTGAGTCTGACAAACATACAATTGTGTCTCCTCCGGCGCTTATTTCCGGTAAACCATGTATGATGATATCCTTAGTGATACTGTCTTTACAGCCCCACTGATTTTCGGCATACAACGTAACGGGGTAACTGCCCGGAGGGCCATACAAATGCTTAGGATATTGCTTATCGCTGGTAGTGCCGTCGTCAAATGTCCAATGCCATATAACAACCGGCGAGAAATAAGTATGTGTAGTATCTCTGAGTGTTACGGTATTAAATTGGCAAGGCGCATCGGCATAGAAATCTGGCTCTACTGCATCCACCTTGATCTCATCCAATCCTTCGCTTAAGGCCTTACATCCGTTAGCATCTTTGAACAACACCTTTGGCTTATAAGAACCGGCGTGATCATAAGTATGGGTTATTGTTCCACCGGCCTGCGTAGCAGTATAGCCATCGCTGAAATCCCAGGTCATGGAAGCAACATTTGTCGTGGATGAGGTAAAGGTCACTGTCAGTGGCTTACATCCCTGCAACGGTGTATATGTGAAAGCCCCGGAATAGCCCAATATATTAACATGATGCACAGCTGAATCTATACATCCGTGCCTGTCCTGCGCTGTAAGAACGACCCTGTAATAGCCAGGGGCAGTATATAAGTTTTTACCGTTGGTAAGTGTTGATTGGTTACCATCGCCATAATCCCAGGTATAAGGTGATACAGTATTAACCGAAGTGTTTTGCATCTTTACAAATAAAGGTGCGCAAACCGCAACGGAATCAGTAAGAAAATCAAAAGCTACAGTAGGGTTGACCGTGGTAATGGTTGCTTTTTTTGCAATCGTATCTTTACAGCCGTGCCCATCCGTTACATACAGTGTGACATCGAAGGTGCCCAATGAATCGTAAACATGGACGGGATTTTTAGTATTATCTAAGGGCTTTTTATCACCAAAATCCCATGTATATGTCAGCGGCGCATCGCCATTAGTACCATTGCTGAAATTGACATCCCCATGCAAACAAACGGTATCCGGAACAGAAAAGAACGCATCGGGTTTATACGCATTTACATAGACAGGTTTAATCAGGGAATCGTTACAACCGAGGTTATCCGTTACATAAAGCTTGATGGTATAGTTACCTGCAGCATTATATATATTGGAAATAGTGGCCGATGTGGTCGTAGCACTGCCATTACCAAAATCCCATTTCCGCGAAGCTATTGTTGCACCGTTGGGCACCGTACTGTTATCAGTAAAGTTGACCGTCAAAGGCACGCATCCACTAAGCGGTATCGCAGTGTCAGCTAATGTAGGGTGGGAAACAAATATCCAATTAGTTTTTTCCAGCGTGTTCCAGCAACCATGCTCATCAAAGACCCTGACTTTTACGGTGTGATATCCGGTATAATTGAATTGATAGGTATAATTAACAGCGCTATCATTTACAAAACTACCATCGATATACCAACTATAGCCAAAAGCCTGCAGCCCTGTAATTGTGGATGTAAACCGCGTTTTTGTATGCTGGCAAATAGCTGTATCAACAGCAGTTAGTGTAACAGTTACCGGAGCAAGGCGTATGGGGACTTTAAATGTATCCCGACAGCCACTACGGCTGTTAAATGAAATGAGCATTATTGTATAGTTACCGAAACTGGAATACTCATGCGATGGAGCTTTTGAAGTATCGGTATATCCATCGCCAAAATCCCAATACCGGGAAGTTGCCCCAACTGTTTCGTTGATAATGTTTACTTTTTTAACAGTATCGCAGCTATAAATAACTCTAAAAGCCGAGCCCGGAGAATCAACAGTTATATATTGATTCTTTATCATCGTATCCGGGCATTTATGGAAATAGGAGATGAGCTTTACCGTGTACACACCGGGGCTTGTATATTTATAAGCCGGAGACGGTGACTGGCTTTTATGTCCATCGCCAAAATCCCACGACCACTCTTCTACCGGCCCGGTAGTCTGATCCTGGAAGTAAACAAAATTATTGTTACAAATATGCTGTGGGGTGCCTATAAAGTCGGTATTGGGTGGTTGTCCTACCGTTATACGAATAGAATCAGTGGTAGTACATCCATTGACAGAGGTGATCTTTAACCAAGCCCTGAAAATACCTGTGTCGGTATAGGTATGAGTAGGGAATTGTTGATTTACCTGGGGCGACCCGTCGCCAAAATCCCACTGATATGATACTATAGCGTAAGGATATGGAGCATTGCCATTGGGAATGGTGGTGTAAACACTATCCTTGAAGTAAACAGTCAATGGTTTGCAGCCAAATGTATCTTTTGCATAGGCATCGAGCTTCATATCGTATAACCTGATAGAATCAATTTTAATGATAGTGTCGATACATCCTGCAGAGCTCTGGATGATCATTGTATCTGTATAGAAGCCATTTCTTGTATAGGTGTGAGAAGGACTGGTTTGCGTGCTGGCGGGAGAATTATCTCCAAACTTCCAAATGTAGGACGTAGCATTGCCGGTAGGGGTGAAAGTAATAGTTGCCGGCGCTTCGCATGGAGGGTTGGGCGAAGTAGTGAAGTCGCCTACGGGCTGAGGATTTACAGTAATATACTTGGTAGCTGTGACAGAACAACCGCGATAGATATACGTGACAACAACAGCTTTGGTACCTGAAGAAGCATAAATATGATTAGCTGTCGCTCCCGAAGTGTTAGGACTACCATCGCCCCAGTCCCAGCTATAGCTGCCTCCTGATGGAGTACCCGCAGCAGATACCGAAGTTTGTGTGTAAATGCATACTGAAGATGCTACGGTACTGGTAACCTTCGGGTCATAAGTACAAAAGCCATTGTTTTGGGTTACAGAATCACTACATCCGTTTGCATCTTTTATAACTAACTTGGGAGACCAGCATTGCGGAATACCTGTATAAGTGTGCGATACGGAAGAACCTGTAGCTGTACCGCTGGCATCGCCAAAATTCCAGGTATAAGAGGTGATATTAGCGGTGCTGGTAGATGTTGAGGTTAATATCGTAGTTGCAGGTGAACTGCAACCGTTACCCGGACTAATCGAAAAACTTGCCGTTGGCTTTGCTACCACATTGATATAGCTGTTTTTTGTTGCGCTGGCGCGGCAACCCCAACTATTAATGACCGTGAGTGTAATATTGTAGGACCCTGACGCGGTAAAAGAATAGGTTGGTGACGCACCTGTGCCTGTACCTACTGCCCCGTAATACCAGTTGTATGTATTGGTACCATTACCTCCGGCAGTTGATTTATCTGTAAACGTGACATTGAGTGGTGCGCATCCCGTAGTGGGGGTCGCAGAAAAATCTACCGAGGGCGTTTCGTGTACAACGATGCTTATGGTTTTGGTGCTGCTAAGGCTGCCCCTTTTTGCTGTGAGCTTAACTGTATAAGTATGAGACGTGGTACTTGATGCATAGCTATGGCTGGGGTTTTGATTATACGCTTTACCGCTGCCATCGCCAAAATCCCATTCCCAGGAAGTAGGGCTGCCGGTTGAAGCGTCTGTGAAATAAATAACCTCGTTACCGCAGGTACTCAAAGAGCTGGAAGTGAAATCGGCGGTAAGCGTTTGTTGTGCACTCAAATATCCCGGTAAAAACAACAGGGACAAAAAGGTGAACACTATCGGGAGTAACCTGGGGCGAATCGGTGGCATTATGGGATTTTATTATGTAACTAAAGTTAAATAATACTTAAAAGAAGAAAGATTAAAATGGCAAAAAGTTGGGGCATTTTTAGGCTATTTTAATGAATAAAAAGCCTTACCTGTAGCGTTTTTAATTGAAAGTTAAATAACTGGTAAGCAGCAACTAATATATTAATTCGAATACATCGAGATAAAACGATCGGGGTAGCGTGGGTTCATGACAGAACAGCCATTTGTAAAATAGCGTTGGCGATGCGCAATAAAAAAGGGGTAGCTGATGCTACCCCTTTTCACTCACCAAGCGAATATTAGTGTTGTGTTTCTTTAAACTTTTTAACTGCTTCCGTGAGCTTAGGCAGTATTTCCAGGGCATCGCCAAGTACACCGTAATCTGCTGCCTTAAAGAACGGAGCTTCCGGATCTTTGTTTATTACTACAATGGTCTTTGAACCATTCACACCCGCCAGGTGCTGTATAGCCCCACTGATACCAACTGCTATATACAGGTTTGGACGGATAGTGCCGCCTGTCTGGCCCACGTGCTCATGGTGAGGACGCCAGTGTGCATCTGCAACAGGGCGGCTACATGCTAATGCAGCACCCAATGCGTTGGCCAGATCTTCGAGGTAATGCCAGTTTTCAGGGCCCTTCATACCACGGCCACCTGATACTACCAGTTCTGCTTCGCTCAGCGGTACAGCACCGGTAACTTTATTTACTTCTTTTACCGCAACACCAAAATCTTTATCATCGAAAGCAACACTCAACGCTTCTACAGTTGCGCTACCATCTCCTTTTTTTACTGCGAATGTGTTTGGCATCAGGGTGATCACCTTTACATCGCTTGTAATGTTCACAAAAGCGAATGCCTTACCTGAGAATACGTTTTTCTTAACGATAAAACCGTTAGACATATCGGGCTGTGCTACCGCACCTGCTACCATGCCGGCTTTGAGCCTTGCAGCTACGCGTGGGGCAACAGCTTTACCGGTAACATCGTGCAGTGCTACTATTACTTTAGCGTCTTCTTTTTCGGCTGCTGTTACCAATGCTTTGGTATAAGCGCGTGCATTCAGATCATCAAGACGTGCATCGGCAACATGTAATACTTTATTGGCACCATATTGACCTAATTCGGCCAGCGCTGCATCTGTGATATTACCCAGGGCCACGGCTGTAACCGTAGTGCCCATGCTCTGCGCGATACCTGCTGCATATTGTACTGCTTCAAACGTCTTCTTTTTAAAAGAACCTTGTGCGTTTTCTGCTAAAACTATTATTGACATATTTTATAATTCAAAAGTCAAAATTCAAAAATTAAAATTGTTGCGACTCATGACTTATTACTCATGACTCACGACTTATAGATACTTAGATCACTTTAGCTTCTGTATGCAGCAAGTGTACCAGTTCATCCATATTATCAGGGCTGATCATTTTAACGCCTGATTTTGCCGGTGGCATTTCGTAAGATGCGATCGTGCTCAGCGGACTGATAGCAGCGGGGGCAACTACTTTTAACGGCTTGGTACGTGCAGCCATGATACCACGCATATTAGGGATGCGTGCTTCCGCAACACCTTTTTGGCAAGAGATAACCAGCGGGAAAGAACTTGTATCTGTTTCTTCGCCACCTTCGATTTCGCGCTTAACGGTAGCAACGCTGCCGGCAACGTCTATTGATGTTGCAAAGCCTATATAGTTCATGTCCAGCAGCTCTGCCAGCATAGCACCCATTACGCCGTTGTTATAGTCGATAGATTCTTTACCGCAAAGTACCAGGTCGTAGTTTTCGCTTTTTGCATATTCCGCTATCTGCGCAGCTACAACATAAGGATCATTGCTATCGGTATCAATGCGGATAGCCTCATCGCCACCAAGGGCCAATGCTTTACGGATAACTGGTTCCGCATCTGCCTTACCTACCGTTACCAGGTTCACAGCGCTTGCAACGCCGGCTTCCTTCAGTTCCAAAGCACGAACCAAAGCATACCATTCATCGTATGGATTGATGATGAATGTAACGCCTTGTGTATTGAAATTGGTATTGTTGTCGCTGAATGCGATCTTGGTAGTAGTGTCAGGCACCTGGCTGATACAAACTAATATCTTCATTAGAACAAGATTTGATTTTAAGTCGGGCTACTTGCAGCCAAACCGGATGGCAAAAGTAAGCCAAAAACGGTGTGCTGCCAATGGTGCCTGTTTATATAATTGGTAAAAAAAGAAAAGGAGCCATATGGCTCCTTTTATATATTCTAAAATTAGATTATTTCAATCCTACTTTTTCATTCAGATCAGTATCAACCAGGATACGCCCGCAGTGTTCGCAAACGATGATCTTCTTATGCTGGCGGATCTCTGACTGGCGCTGTGGAGGGATCACGTTGAAGCAACCACCGCAAGAGTCGCGCAGGATAGGCACTACTGCCAACCCGTTGCTATAACTGTTACGAATGCGCTCGTATGCAGAAAGCAAGCGTGGATCTACCTTTGTTTTAGCTTCATCAGATTTTTCTGCTAAAGCTTGTTCTTCTTTTTCAGTTTCACCGATGATCTTCTCCAGTTCTTTTCTCTTGCCTTTCAGCACGTCTTCCAGGTCTTTGATCTTGTCTTCAGTCCTCAGGCGCTGGTTGGCACGTTCTTTCAGTTCGAAGTTAGCATCCTTGATGTGTTTATCATTCAGCTTTACTTCCAGTTCCTGCAGTTCAGTTTCTTTGTTGATCGCTTCAAACTCGCGGTTGTTCTTTACGTTATCCGCTTGTTTTTCGTATTTCTTGATCAGTGCCTGGGCTTCTTTTTTAGCCTCAGTTTTTTGATCGATGAAACCGTTGATGCTGGCTACTTCCGCGTCAATGTTCTGGATACGCGTCTGCAGACCTTCGATCTCATCTTCCAGGTCTTTCACTTCCATTGGCAGCTCGCCCTTCAGCGTCTTGATCTCATCTATTTTAGAGTCAATTTTTTGCAGCGTCAGGACAGCGGTCAATTTTTCTTCTATTGAAAAGTCTTTTACAGTAGCCATCAGTAAAAATATTTTACAGGATTGGTATTAATATTTGATACAAGGACGGCAAAATTAGGAAATTTTTTGTTAAGTAAGTCCCTGAATATTTCTACGGTAAACTGTTCGCTTTCAAAATGGCCAATATCGGCAATAATGATCTTCCCTTCGGCATCGAAGAACTGGTGGTATTTGAAATCGCCGGTAATGAACACATCTGCCGCGGCGCTAATGGCATTTTTTAGCAGGAAACTACCCGACCCGCCGCAAATAGCCACCTTAGATATGGTGTTTTTCACTAATTCTGTATGCCGGATACATGATACATTCATTTTTTCCTTAACATATCCTAAAAACCTGCCAGCCTCCATAGGCTCAGGGAGCAAACCTACCATCCCGGCACCTGTTTCCTGGTTGGGGTTTTGGAGCGCAACTACCTCGTATGCTATTTCCTCGTAAGGGTGATGCTCAAAAAGCGCGCTCAACACTTTTCTTTCCTGGTGTTTTTCAATCAAAACCTCTAGTCTCACCTCCTCTACCGATTCGCGGGAGCCCCCTGGTTTGCCAATAGCAGGATCGGCGTCTTCATTGGGCCTGTAGGTGCCTGTGCCAGACAGGTTGAAGCTACATTCTGTATAATTGCCCAGTGAGCCTGCCCCTGCTGCGAACAAGGCATCCCTAACTTTTGAGGCCGCGTCGTGCGGCACTGTAGTGTATAATTTGAACAGGTTTCCTGTAACAGGAGCCAAAATCCTGGTTTGCTGTAGGCCCAGCTTTTCGGCGATTTTGGCATTTACGCCGTTATATATATTATCCAGGTTGGTATGTGCCGCATAGATATTAATATCATTTTTGATAGCCCTTTGCACGATCCGCTCTACATAATTGCGGCCGGATATACGCTTCAGCCCTGAAAACAGGAGGGGATGATGGGCAATGATCATATTTGCCCCAACAGCAATAGCTTCTTCTACCACTGCTTCTGTCACATCCAAGGTTAACAATGCCTTTGTAACTACTGCGGAAAGGTTGCCGACCTGGAGGCCGCTATTATCGTAGCTTTCCTGCAGACCAGCCGGGGCGAATGACTCTATTGTTTCTATAATATCTTTTACCAGTATAGCAGACATAGGTATGTTTGTTTACAAAAATAGCATTGTATAGGCGAGAAATTTGTGCCACGCGGCCATATATTATGAGAACATTTAACAGTTCCTTCCACTAAACTCGTATAACTTTGCGGGCGACGCATAAAATGCCCCGTTATATTAAATACATATCACGTCTTCTTGGGTTATTTCTCACCCTCAATGTCTTTGTGCTGACTGTACATGCAGATGATATGGATGACTGTGATTTAGATTTTGATATTTCCTTGACCCAGACCGTTATCCATGTTCATCAGAAAGATATAAAGACGCTGGAACATGCCCCCACGCAAACGCACGTATCGCAAGACCATAAGCATCCGAAAAAGTACCAGTCCGTAAAACATATATCCTTTAAAGTAGTAGTACCGGTTGCGCTGAAACTACAACATCCCGTTGTGCCGGACCTGGCAGTGCGCAAACCCGTAATACCTAAGAATTACGAATTTCTCTTCTGCCGGGAAATAAACCCACCCCCTCCCAAACAGTTTTTTGCTTAATGCAATAATACCGCCGATTTACGACGGTAAATGTTCTCTTTAGAATTAACTTAGTACACATTAAACAATTGAAGCATGTTAAAAAAAATGCTTACACGTGGCATATATCTATGCTACTGTATATGCATCCTGCAACCGGCAATATCACGAGCTCAGACAGAACAAACAGATACGCTAGCCCTTGATATACAGCAGGTAGAGAAGCTATTTATGGACAAAAACCTGGAGCTGGTAGCCAGGCAATACGGCATTGAAGCCGATAAAGCACTGATACAGCAGGCCAAGCTCTGGAACAACCCCATACTGAACACAGACCAGAATGTATACAGTAATAACAAATGGTTTGAGCATGGTACCAATCCAGCAACCAATAGTCCGTATGGGCAATATTATGTGCAGCTGCAGCAGTTGATACAAACAGCAGGCAAACGCGGTAAACAAATAAAGCTAGCCCGTACCAACGCCGAAATAAGCGAATGGGAATTTAAAGACCTGATGCGCAACCTGCGTTATGAATTGCATATCGATTTTTATACCCTGGCGCAGACCATTGCCGCGCAGGATCTTTATAATAAAGAGCTGGAACAGATCAATAAACTGATGGCGGGGATGACTGCTGAGTATAACCTGGGCAACATTTCTAAAAAAGACCTGCTGCGTGTGCAAGCGTTGCAAATAGGCTTGCAACAGGATGCCACTGAAAATGGCAAAAAACTGGATGACACACAGGCAGAACTGAAATCGATGCTGCAACTGAGCGGAAATGTGGTAATAAAACCGCTGCTTGGCAACCTAACGCTGCCACAACTGCCGGGAATGAGCATCAGCGATATGATGGATATGGCAAAGGCAAATAACAGTACCTATCACCTGGAGCAATTGCAGGTGAAGTATAAACAGCAAAGCCTTGCTTATCAAAAAGCCCTTGCCGTACCTGATGTGACCCTTGGTCCGAACTTTGACAAGAATAGTAACTATACCCCCAACTACGTGGGACTGGGCATTTCTTTACCATTGCCTGTATTTGACAGAAACCAGGGTAATATCAAAGCCGCACGCTGGCAGCTAAAAGCTGAAGAAGCCAATATGCAGCTGGCAGATGTGGAGTTGAGCAATAATGTAGTCAGCGCTTACAACAAGCTGAAAAATACTTTGCAGCTGAACGCCAATATCCCATCGGGCTTTTATGAAGACTATGGCACCTTATTCAATAAAGTAGTGCAGAGCTATCGCGACCGTCAAATAAGTATGGTAGAGTTTATAGACTACTTCGATACCTATAAGGATGCGATGCAAAAGCAAACCCAACAGTTGTTGAACGTACAGCTTGCCAAGGACGAATTGAATACACAAATAGGAACAGACATCGTACAGTAACCGTATTAAAAACACTTCGAAAGAATAACGATAATGAAAAAGACCATCATACTGTCATTTGTGGCGCTATCGGCCCTTAGCGCCTGCAGTCACAAACAGGAGCAAAAGACAGAAGATACAAAATTTGTGCTGAGCGATTCTATGCAGCACATGATAAAAATAGACACTGCCAGCAATTGTGATGTTGACAATGAATTATCATTGAGCGGTGAAATAGGCTATAACGAAAATAACCTGGTAAAGGTTTTTCCGCGGAGCAGCGGCGTGGTGATAGACACCAAAGTATCGCTGGGTGATAAAGTAAGCGAAGGGCAGGTATTAGCTGTTATCAGAAGCTCGGACATTGCAGGCGACTATAGCGACCTGAATAGTGCCGAAGCAGACCTTGCAATAGCCAAGCGCCAGATGGACAATGCCGCATCACTTTACAAAAACGGCATTAGCAGTGAACGTGAGTACACAGAGGCTAAACAGAATTATGAGAAAGCCCTCGCCGTTAAACACAAAGTACAGTCTGTGATCAACATAAACGGTGGCGGATCTGCCAGCAAAGACGGGCAATATATCCTGCGCAGCCCTATCAATGGGTATGTGGTAGAAAAGAAGATCAGCACAGGATCTTTTATCCGCTCTGATGCAGGCGATAACCTTTTCACTATATCTGACCTGAAAAACGTTTGGGTTAGCGCGAATGTGTATGAAGCCGATATCCCAAAGGTTAAAGAAGGATATAATGTAACTGTAGTACCACTTGCCTATCCCGACAAAAGACTATCCGGCAAGATCGAAAAAGTAAGCCAGGTACTGGACCCTACGAGTAAGGCGATGCAGGTAAGGGTAGTGCTTGATAACAAGGATATGCTGCTGAAGCCGGATATGTTTGCCAAAGTAATAGTAACAAACGATGAAGGCACGAAAGCTACTTGTATACCTACTGCTGCCGTGATATCGCAGGACGAAAAAAATTACATAGTTCTATACAACAGCAACAGTGATCTGCGTATACAGGAAATAACGATTTTAAAAACAGTTGGTGATAAAACATTCATTTCTAACGGACTTAATCCGGGTCAGAAAATGATCACCCAAAACCAGTTATTGATATTTAACCAGTTGCTGAACGAATAATCTCTTTCCTCACCGCCAACCACTTTCATGAACAAGTTCATTAAGCAGATCATCTATTTTTCGCTTCGCCACAGGTATCTCGTATTCTTCCTTACAGCAGTGCTTGCCGTTATAGGTTTCGTAAGCTATAAAAACACGCCCATCGAAACCTTTCCTGACGTAACAAATACGCAGATCATCATCATTGCACAATGGCCGGGACGAAGTGCAGAAGAGGTTGAGAAGTTTGTGTCTATACCGCTAGAGACTGCCCTTAACTCTGTTCAATCGAAGACCTCGCTAAGGTCCACATCCTCTTTTGGCCTTAGCTATATACGCATCATCTTTGACGACAATATAGATGACGCCTTTGCACGCCAGCAAGTATTGAGCCGGCTAGGCAATGCAGACCTGCCAGAAGGTGTGAAACCCGATGTGCAGCCACCTTACGGGCCTACCGGTGAGATATTCCGCTATACACTACATAGCAATATCAAAGACATCCGTGAACTGACCACGATACAAAACTGGGTATTGGACAGGCAGTTCAAATCTATACCCGGCGTAGCGGATGTTAACAGCTTTGGCGGTGAAGAAAAGATATATGAAATAAGCATTGACCCCAGCCAACTCAATAAATACGGGCTTACATCGCTGGATGTGTACAATGCCGTAACAAAAAGCAATATCAACGTAGGCGGAGATGTATTGGAAAGAAACGGCCAGGCTTATGTAGTGCGTGGTATTGGTATCCTAAACAATATATCGGAGATAGAGAATATCATCATTACCAAAATAAACAACCTGCCGATACTAGTGCGACAGGTGGGTAAAGTACGGGAAGCCGGTAAACCCAGGCTGGGCTGGGTATCGCGAGACGATGAGAATGATGTAATAGAAGGTATAGTGGTGATGCGCAAAGGAGAGAACCCTGCCGAAGTGCTGAAACGCATCAATGAAAAAGTACAGGACCTGAACGAAAACGTGTTGCCGAAGGGAGTGCGGATAGATACCTTCTATGATCGTACGGTGCTAATGACCTATGCGACGCATACGGTAATACACAACCTGATAGAAGGCATTATACTGGTAACGGTGATCGTACTTATATTCATGGCCGACTGGCGCACTACATTAACGGTGGGCCTTATCGTACCGCTGGCGCTGTTATTTGCCTTTATGCTCATGCGCATCAAAGGCATGTCTGCCAACCTGCTATCGATGGGTGCGGTGGATTTTGGTATCATCATAGATGGCGCTGTGGTGATGGTGGAGGGTATATTTGTAGCCCTGGACCACCGGGCGAAGGAAGTGGGCATGGAGAAATTCAACAAGCTATCGAAAATGAGCTTGTTCAAGAATGTTGGTACAGAGATGGGTAAAGCCATATTCTTCTCCAAGCTGATCATCCTTACCTGCCTGATACCCATTTTCGCCTTTCAGAAAGTGGAAGGTAAGATGTTCTCACCATTGGCCTACACATTAGGCTTTGCACTGCTGGGAGCACTGTTATATACACTCACATTTGTACCGGCTTTATCGAGCGTACTGCTGAAGAAAAACGTGCGTGAAAAGCATAATGTAGTAGTTCTGTTTTTTGAAAAATATATAGGTCGGGCATTTCGCTGGGTGTACAGGCATCAGAAACTGAGCATTCTATCTGCTGTAGCCATTATGATAATTACTTTCTTCTCTGCCAAATTCCTGGGTACGGAATTTCTGCCGCAACTGGATGAAGGCGCGTTATGGGTAGAAAGCGAATTGCCTATGAGCGTGAGCCTGCCACAGGCCAAGCAGGTAAGCGATAAAATGATCGCCATCATCAGGCAGTTCCCCGAAGTGAAGCAAACACTATCGCAGATAGGGCGCACCAATGATGGTACCGACCCTAAAGGCTTCTTCAACGTGCAGATACAAGTGGATTTGAAACCAAAAGAAGAGTGGAAACGGCATATTACAGAAGATCAGCTGATAGACCAAATGGATGCACAACTACGTAAGATACCAGGCATTGTGCTCAACTACTCGCAGCCGATACGCGATAACGTAGAAGAAGCTGTAGCGGGAGTAAATGCTGCGCTCGCGGTAAAAATATTCGGTCCAAACTTTCAGCAACTGGACTCTATGGCAAGGGTAGTAAAAGGAGTGTTGAAAGATGTGCGCGGCATAGAAGACCTCGGCATCCTGCGCAACCTGGGCCAGCCTGAATTTCATATAGAACTGGATCAGCAAAAAATGGCGATGTACGGTGTAAACATAGCAGACGCCAATGCAGTGATAGAGATGGCGTTAGGAGGCAAGGCCGCAACACAATTATACGAAGGAGAACGCAAATTTGACATCCGGATCAGGTATGATAAAGAGTTCCGCAATACGCAGAATAAAATAGAACAACTGCGGGTGCCTACACAAGACGGCAGTAAAATACCTATCAGCGAGATAGCTACGATAAGAACGCTTACCGGGCCGGCATTTATATTCCGGGATAATAACCTTAGATATATAGCCGTAAAATTCTCGATACGCGAACGCGACCTTGGCAGTACCATCGCCGAAGCGCAACAAAAAGTGAATAAAGTATTGCAAATGCCTAAAGGCTATAAGATGACCTGGAATGGTGAGTTTGAGAACCAGCAGAGAGCCACCGGAACACTTGCACGCGTGGTACCACTTTGCTTGCTGGGCATATTCCTGATATTGTTCATCACATTTGGCAATGTAAAAGACGCTACACTTACCATTATGAATGTGCCATTTGCACTTATAGGTGGCATACTGGCATTGCATATTACAGGAATGAACTTCAGCATCAGTGCCGGTATTGGTTTCATTGCATTGTTTGGGGTGTGTATACAAAACGGTGTGATCCTGATAAGTGTATTCCGCAAAAACCTGGAGGCGAAAATGCCTATTGATAAGGCCATTGAAGAAGGAGTGATATCACGCATCCGGCCGGTAGTAATGACCGCATTAATGGCTGCAATAGGATTGCTGCCCGCAGCTATAAGTACCGGTATAGGTTCTGAAACTCAAAAGCCACTGGCGATTGTGGTGATCGGAGGGTTGATCACTTCTACCCTGCTTACATTACTTATATTACCGGTTATCTATTCTATTGTATATAACCTGATACATAAAAGAAAGAACAGGAATTTATTGAAGAAACTGGGGGCAGTTAGTTAACCAAAGGCGGCTTAAAAAGCCGCCTTTTATTTTAAATAGAACATATATTTGCGTATGCAATTACTCGACGGCGCTGCGGTATCCGCACAACTAAAATCCCAGATAAAGAAAGAAACCGAAGAATTAAAGGCAAAAACAGGTAAAGTACCACATCTTGCCGCCATACTGGTGGGTAATAACCCAGCCAGCGAGGCGTATGTAGCATCTAAGGTTCGTACCTGCGAAGAACTGGGATTCGGATCTACCCTGCTGCGTTTTGATACCAGCATTACCGAGCAGCAATTGCTGGATGAAATAGACAACCTGAACGCGGACGATAAAATTGATGGCATCCTGGTACAACTACCACTGCCGGAACATATCTCTGACGATAAAGTGATCAATAAAATAGATCCTACCAAAGATGTGGATGGATTCCATCCAATATCGCTGGGCAAAATGTTACTGGGACATAAGACCTTTTTGCCGGCGACGCCTTATGGCATTATGCTGATGCTGGAGCATTATAATATTGATGTTACCGGTATGCATTGTGTGATCATTGGCCGCAGCAATATAGTAGGTACCCCTATGACCATATTGATGAGCCGCAATGCCAAGCCAGGCAATGCTACCGTAACTATGTGCCATAGCAAAACCAAAAACCTGAAAGAGATCACGCAAACCGCAGATATTATCATTGCAGCCATTGGCCGTCCCAAATATGTAACTGCTGATATGGTGAAGGAAGGCGCTATTATCATAGACGTAGGTATCAACCGTATACCTGATGCTACAAAGAAAAGCGGGTCGCGCCTGGTAGGTGATGTGGATTTTGAAAATGTAGCACCGAAGGCCAGCTATATAACACCGGTACCGGGTGGTGTAGGCTTAATGACTATTGGCGGCCTGATGAAGAATACACTGGAAGCAGCAAAACAACATATATAATCATCATACAGAAGGAGGAATAGTGAGTATGGTTACGGAACAAAAAATTACAGGCTATCCTGTAATGGAACATTTTTATACCCTGCAGGGCGAAGGCTTCCATACGGGTAAAGCAGCTTATTTTATACGCCTTGGTGGCTGCGATGTAGGCTGCGTATGGTGCGATGTAAAAGATAGCTGGGATGCGAGCAAGCACCCTGTATTATCTCTTGATACTATCACTTCATTCGCATCGTCACACCCGGGACGAATAGCTGTAATAACAGGCGGCGAACCTGCCATGCACGATCTTAATGCGATATGTGATGCATTACATGCCGGTAATTTTAAAGTTCATATAGAAACCTCCGGTGCGCATCCACTCAGTGGCAAACTGGACTGGGTTACATTATCTCCCAAAAAATTTAAGGCACCGCTGGAAGATAATATGGAAAAGGCCGATGAACTGAAGATCATCGTGTACAATAAATCAGATTTTCACTGGGCGGAAGAACATGCGGCAAAGGTGGGACCGCAATGCAAACTATACCTGCAGCCCGAATGGAGCAGAAAAGACCAGGTGACACCATTGATAATAGACTATATCAAGAATAATCCGCAGTGGCAATTATCTTTGCAAACTCATAAATACATCAATATTCCATAAGCATGACTTGGTTCCAGGCAATTATTACCGCTATCGTTGAAGGATTAACGGAGTTTATACCTATATCATCTACCGCGCACATGAAGTTTGCACAGGCATTTATGGGCGTTGACCCCAAGGATGCGTTCGTAAACATGTTTGACATAGTGATACAATTTGCCGCTATCCTTGCCGTATTGGTGCTATACTGGAAAAAGTTCATGAACTTTAAAAGCCTTGATTTCTATAAAAAGCTGATCGTTGCGGTAATACCATCTCTGATATTTGGCGCTCTGCTAAAGAAACACATTGAAGCGGTATTGGGCAATATTACCGTTATCGCTTCTGTTACCCTACTGGGAGGTATTGTACTCATATTTATTGACAAATGGTTTACCAGGCCCACCATTGACAAAGAGGAAAACATCACTTATGGCAACGCGATAAAAATAGGTACGTACCAGATATTGTCTATCATTTTCCCCGGGCTGAGCCGCAGCGCTGCTACTATCATCGGTGGCATGTCTTCTAAGCTCACCAGGAGCCTAGCTGCCGAGTTTTCATTCTTCCTGGCTGTGCCCACTATGGCAGCAGCTACCGCTAAGGAGATATATGATACTTATAAAGAAACACCGGAAGCATTCCACTCGGGAAACACATCCATGTTATTAGTTGGTTGCCTGATCGCATTTGTAATATCAGTGATATCGATACGTTTCTTTATCAACTACCTGAACAAGCATGGCTTTAAAGCGTTTGGTATCTATCGTGTAATAGCCGGCATCATAATACTGGCGCTGGGGTTGATGGGTGCTATTACGGTGAGCTAAGCCTCTTCCGGCTTCCAGTTCTCGAACAGCAAGTTCAGGAAATGGTTTTCTTCTTTGGTCACTACATCGTCAGCAGTTGTGAGTTGTATGGCAAAGTCGAGCAGGTTGGTACGTTCTGCTTCTGTAGCGTCATCATAGAAGTCGTCCATAGCCTTCAGGAAATGAGATTCCCATTCATCGGGGCGAAGATTGCTAATAACAGCCATCTCCCTGTCGAGGTTAACCCGAAAAGGAAACTCCTCTACAATGTACTCACGTATTACCATGTCCTCTTTTTCATTCACGCGGAAATCCACTGCTGATAATATCATCAGGATATGGTAGCCGGCGATGGTTTTGTTCATTCTATGGTTAGGCATATACTGTAATTACAGGTTTAGCTTGGCATAGCCAGCAATAAGTCGAGGTCTGTATATTTAAAATTGAATCTCTTCGCTATCGGCGCATTGGTAACGCAACCTTTGTACAGGTACACACCATTACGAATACCTGCTTTAGCCTGTATCAGGCCTTCAAAACCGCCCCTGTCGGCACACTGCTGTATGATGGGCATCAATACATTGCTGATGGCGCGTGATGCGGTACGGGATACGCCCGATGCTATATTGGGCACGCAATAATGTATCACATCGTACTTACGATACACCGGGTTTTCGTGCGAAGTAACTTTGGAGGTTTCGAAGCAACCGCCGCGGTCTATGCTTACATCAATGATCACAGAGCCGGCTTTCATATTGCTAACCATCTCTTCTGTAACCACTACAGGTGTGATGCCATTCACAGGCTTCAATGCGCCTACTGCCACATCTGCATTTGCTAATTCTTCTGCCAGCGTCACAGGATCCAGTACAGAAGTAAAACACCTTTTACCGATATTGTTTTGAAGACGCATCAGGCGGTAGATGGAGTTGTCGAATATCATCACCATTGCGCCCAAACCTAAAGCTGTACGCGCAGCAAACTCACCCACAACACCTGCGCCCAATATCAACACACGAGCAGGCGGCACACCGGAGATACCCCCCAGCAAAATGCCCTTGCCGTTATGGCCGGTGTTCAGATATTTAGCTGCTGTAAGAATAGCAGAGCTACCGGCTATCTCGCTCATGGACCGAACGATAGGGTATGTACCTGAATCATCCTTGATAGAATCAAATGCTATTGCAATAATCTTTTTATGCAGGAGTTGCTCCAGCATATCCTTCTTCAGGAAGGGAAGATGTATTGGCGATATGATCACCTGATTGGGTTGTAACAACGCCACCTCTTCTTCAGATATAGGTGCCGACTTTATGATCGTTGTAGCCTTGTACACCTCGGCCTTTTCATATACAATACGCGCACCGGCTTCACTGTAGTCACTGTCAAAATAAAAAGATCCTTCTCCCGCATTGTGCTCTACTGCTACGTCATGGCCGTTATTTACTAATACCGAAACAGCCTCGGGGGTGAGCGCAACCCTGCTTTCCTGGAAAGATGTTTCCTTTGGGATACCTATGAACAGGTCCTGCTTTTTAGGAAGTATCTCCAGCGTTTCTTCCAACGGCACGTAAGAAAACGAAGGTGATATATATGGTTTTTTAATCTGCACGTCCTCAAATCATTTGGACAAGAAAAGTACAACTCTCCTGCCGATAAAAGAAGCCTGTTAACATGTAAATGATTGTTAACAAAAATGTCATACTTAGCTAAATAACACGGTTAAACATGGTTTTGTCGGCTTAAATTTTATTTTTGTAGGAGGGAACTGTGACCATGCTTAGACAATCGCAACAACAACGCTTATTACAGAAGCTATCGCCACAGCAGATTCAACTGATGAAACTGCTGCAGATACCTACTGCCAACCTGGAAGAGCGCATTAAGGAGGAACTGGAGGAAAATCCCGCCCTGGAAGTGGGTGGAGAAGACGGGCCGACAGACGAATACAGTGATATTGACGGTGATACAGATAGCGATTTTGATAGCGATGTAGATGACATGGACGTAGAGCTGAGTAACGATACTGCTGAAAAAGTGGACCTGGATGATTTTCTGCGGCGTGAGGACGACGATAATGGCGGCGACTATAACGACGGATATTACGGAGATAATGATACGGAACACGTTTCTGCGCCGGTACGTGTAGAAACCAGTTTTCACGAAGTGTTGCTGGACCAGCTGGGCATGCTGGAGCTGGACGAGCGCCTGCATACCATTGCAGAGCAGATCATAGGCAGCCTGGACGAAGACGGATATTTGCGCAGGGAAGTGACCGCCCTCGTAGATGATCTTGCTTTTGGCAGGAACATCTATACCAATAATGAAGAGGTGAACGCCATCATCCAGCAGATACAGCAGTTTGACCCGCCGGGTGTATGTGCATGGACGCTGCAGGAATGCCTGCTGCTGCAGTTAAAACGGATCAACCCCCAAACCAAGCCGGTAAAGGATGCCATAGATGTGATAGATAACCATTTCAACGAGTTTATCAAGAAGCACTATGACAAGATCCAGAGGCAATTGGGACTGAACAACGAAGATTTCAAAGAGGTTATCAATATTATCATCAAGCTGAATCCTAAACCGGGATCAGCTTTTGCTATTGTTAACAAGGCAGAAAGCTATATCATACCCGATTTCTTTGTTTTTAACAATAACGGGAAACTGGAGCTATCGCTGAACTCGAAGAATGCACCCGAACTGCGTATATCTGACGGGTATAAGGAAATGATGCGCGCCTACGACCGCAGCGATAAGAAAGACAAAAGGCAGAAAGAGGCATTGCTGTTCATCAAACAAAAACTCGACTCTGCAAAGTGGTTTATCGATGCCATTAAGCAACGGCAGCACACTTTGCTGCAATCTATGCAGGCCATTATTGATTTTCAGACAGAGTTTTTCCTGACAGGTGATGAAACCTCTCTGAAACCGATGATACTTAAAGATATCGCGCAGATAACAGGATTGGATGTATCCACAGTATCGAGGGTGGCCAACAGCAAATTTGTACAAACAGAATTCGGAACTTATAAATTGAAATATTTCTTCTCGGAAGCATTACAAACGGAAAGCGGCGAAGAGGTATCGACACGTGAAGTAAAGAATATCCTCAACGGCATCATCAGCGGAGAAAACAAAAGGAAGCCATACTCTGATGAAAAACTTACCGAGATGCTCCAGGAGAAAGGCTATAACATTGCACGGCGTACGGTAGCAAAATACCGTGAGCAGCTAAATATACCTGTTGCCCGCCTGCGCAAGGAACTTTAAAAAACCAATCCTATGTCTTTCAGCTCTATTATTGAAGGCAAGCCTCAAACATTACAACAAGTAGCGATGCAGCTAAAAGGGCTGGCATTAAAGGCCGATAAGCATATGCAGGAGCATGTGTACCTGGGCGCAAAACACCCGGTAGCCTTATATAGCATCGGCACCCTTAATAACGTACTTTTTGGCATACAAGTAACGGAAAAGTATTGCGTGCTATACCTGCACTATACAGATGTGGCAGATACTATGTCACTAAAGATAGAAGGCGGCGAGGGTAACCATGCCAAGCATATAAAACTTACAAGCATTAGCCCTGAACTGGAAGCAGAACTGAAACAGGTAATGAAAAATATAGTGAAGGCGAGCAAGAACTAAGCTTGCTTATCTGCATTCATTTTCCTGGCTACGGCATCCAGCGTATCATAAAACTCTTGCCCGTATTTGCGGGTAATGGAATCTTTCAGGAATTTATAAACTGGGATCTTTAGCTGCCTGCCCAGCTTGCACGCAGGCTTGCAAAGCTTTTTCCTGGGCTCATAGTTTACGGCGTCATACCCATCCATTTCTTTGATGCGAATAGGATATAAATGGCAGGAAATAGGTTTCTGAAATTTTATTTTGCCTTCTTTCCAGGCTTTTTCAAATGTGCATTTTACAATGCCGGCCTCGTCTGTATAAGCATAGACACAAATACCGCCGTTGATGGTAGGTGTTACAAAACCGTACTCGTCATCTATAACATGCGTACCCTGCTTTTCTACCTCCGCAATATATTCAGGCAGCAAGTAAGATTTGATCTTAGGATAAGTTTTTGCGATGATCTTCGTTTCTTCTTCTGTAAGCGGCGCGCCACAATCACCATCTACACAGCAGCCACCCTTACATGCAGAAAGGTCGCACACGAATTGCTCTTCTACCACCGAGTCACTTAAAAGCACATTATCTATAGCAATCATGAAAAAAAATTATTGAAGCCGCAAAGATACGATTACATATTGAGGTAATTCATCAGCAGGTTGAACCGATCGATCATACCCTCATCCTGCCCATTATCGCCGTACACCTCTTTTACTTTGAAGTTGTATCGCTCCAGGGATGATACAATCCCCCCAAGATTAGTGCGGTTTGTCTTGAGCGTAACCTCGAGCATACCTGTAACCTTGTTGCTATATAACTGGGTGCTGATAAGCAGTACTTCCTCGCTTTCGCAAACGCGGGCTATCTCATACAGGCTATAATTACGTGGTTCTATTTCCAGCACTATAATGCCGCCGGGGTTGTCTATACCGCTTCTTTCGGTAATATAGTTCAGCAGTTCATTACGTGTAATTGCGCCCAGGTAGTTGCCTTCATTGTCCACTACGGGAATCACATCCAGGTTTTGCTGGTGTGCAAGACGCATGGCCTCATACGGATGGCTGGCAGCAAGCACAGCAGGCCGGTAGGAAAGAAAATCAGAAGTCTTCAGTTCATTTCCCGGGGCTTCCCAATCCATCAGGTCGCTCTCCCTTACCAATGCTATGTATTTTTCATCCTCTACAAGAGGCAATTGCTCCATGTTACTCTCTTCCATTACATCAATAGCTTTTTCGCCGGTATCAGTAGGTAAGAGCTGAGGGACTGTAGGTGATATTAATTGCTCGATCATTTTTGTTTAGTTTGATGCCGTAACTATAACAATACAAATGCTGCTCCAGTTTTAGGCCGAAACATAGAGTTAGTGTATAGGGTTATCAATTTTAAGATTTTATTGTGACTTATGCTTTGCGAGGAATTTATCCAACACTATGTTGAACTCCGAAGGCACTTCCATCATCGGTGCATGGCCGCACTTATCAATCCAGTGCAATTCGGAATTAGGCAACAATTTATGAAATTCCTCTGCCACCATTGGTGGTGTAATAGTATCGTTCTTGCCCCATATCAGGCAAGTTGGCACTTTTATCTCCTGCAATTCGTCTCCCAGGTTGTGCCTGATAGCCGATTTTGCCAGGGCGATAATCTTAAGCACCTTCAACCTGTTGTTGGTGATAGAGTATACCTCATCTACCAGCTCTTTGGTAGCTATAGCCGGATCGTAAAAGGTAAGCTCCGTTTTCTTTTTGATATAATCATAATCTCCGCGTTTGGGATAGGTTTCACCCATACCGTTTTCAAACAAACCGGAGCTACCTGTAAGTGTAAGCGTCTTTACCAGTTCCTGGTGTTTAAGAGTATATACCAGCCCTACGTGGCCGCCCAGAGAGTTGCCGAGCAGGTGCATGTCGCGAAGCTCTTTGGCTTCAATAAATTTTTGCACGTATTTGGCTAGTCCTGATACAGTAGTATCCAGTATGGTAAGGTCAAATAAAGGCAGCATAGGGATGAATACCCTGTGCGTGGTTTTAAAATGGTCGATAAGATCTTTAAAATTGCTCAACGCACCAAAAAGGCCATGCAGCAAAACCAATGGCTCACCCTGACCTTCTTCTACATATTTAAACTTGCCGAACTGTTTGATCTCGTATTGCATGTGTGGTTAATCGTTTTGCTAAAATACTACTGTTTCCATTAAAAACATATATCTGGCCATTTGTGATAACAATTTGTTCTTCTGTTGATTATAACATAAATATTTATAAATAGAGACTTTCGCTACTATAATTTCACAAATCCGCATCGTTCATTAAACTAACTTTGCACCAATTTCTGATGTAAATATGCTGCAATATTATAGTCCGTCTTTAACCAGCTACAAAAGATTGCAAACACGCGAAGTGAAGGTCGGAGACCTTTTGCTGGGCAATGGCCATCCTATCCGCATCCAAACAATGACCACTACCGACACTATGGATACGGATGCCACAGTAGCACAAACCATCCGTTGTATACAGGCAGGCGCAGAACTGGTACGTATAACAGCCCCGAGCAAAAAAGAAGCAGAAAACCTGGCTATTATTAAAGAAAAAGTAAGGGCAGCAGGATATACTACGCCATTAGTTGCCGATATACATTTCACCCCTAATGCAGCAGAAATAGCCGCCCGTATAGTAGAAAAGGTACGCGTGAACCCGGGCAACTATATTGACAAGAAGAAATTTGACTTTATAGAATACAGCGATGCAGCATATGCAGCGGAGATAGACCGCATCAGGGAGCGATTTACACCACTAGTGAAGATCTGTAAGGAATACGGTACCGCGATGCGCATTGGCACCAACCACGGGTCACTCAGCGACCGCATTATGAGCCGATATGGAGATACTCCTATAGGCATGGTAGAGAGTGCCATGGAATTTTTACGAATCGCCCGCGCAGAGAGTTACCACCAGATCATACTCAGCATGAAATCGAGCAACCCGCAGGTAATGGTACAAGCCTACCGCCTGCTGGTAAAACAAATGGAAGAAGAGTTTGGTGAATGCTACCCGCTGCACCTGGGCGTTACCGAAGCCGGTGATGGAGAAGACGGGCGCATCAAAAGCGCTATAGGCATAGGTACTTTGCTGGAAGATGGCATTGGAGATACAATAAGGGTATCATTGACAGAAGATCCTGAATTTGAGATACCGGTTTGTAAGGATATTGTGAACAGATATACAAACCGCACGAATCATGCCGCCATACAACCTATTGGCGATGGTGCCAAGATAACCTTGCTATATGATCCATTTACTTATAACCGCAGAAACACAACAACGGTAACGAATATTGGCGCGCATCATGTACCGGTAGTAGTGGCCGATTTCCGCAGTGCACAAACTATACAGCACCAGGACCTGCAATCTATCGGATACCGGTACGATGAAGCGACAGACAAATGGAACATCAGCGACGGCGCTGCTGATTATATCTATACAGCAGATAAGATATTGAATTTTGCCTTGCCGGGCACTTTGCAGGTGATCTGTGATTATAATATCTGGCTGGAAGCGGCTGATAAAGGGAAATATCATCCTTTGCTGGAAGCTACAGAATATGTAAATGTTACAGATATCCCCGCCGTTCATTTCGTATTCGCCGATGCCAATTCTGACTGGAAATTTCTCGGCACCCTTCTGGACAAAATACAACAACATGCTGGCGCTGTGTTATGCATAGATAGCAGCAATACCCACCGTATGGCATCTATACGCAGGCTGCTGATAGAATTACAAAACAGGCAGATCGCATGCCCGGTAATAGTTGCAACAGATACCCCATGCAAAACCATAGATGAACAACTGATAGACCTGGCAACTAATACCGGTGGACTATTACTGGATGGATTCGGCGATGGTATATGGTTATGGAACCATGCAAATACAACCGATAATTTAAAAATAACAGGGCGTACTTATCTTGACGTAAAAGACAATCAACAATTCCTGAATAATACAGCATTTTCCATACTACAAGCATCACGTACGCGCATTAGTAAGACGGAATACATCAGCTGCCCAAGCTGCGGCCGTACACTCTTTGACCTTCAGGAAACAACTGCGAAGATCAGGAATGCAACTAACCATCTTAAAGGTGTGAAGATTGCCATTATGGGATGCATTGTAAACGGCCCCGGGGAAATGGCAGATGCAGACTTTGGTTATGTAGGCAGCGGACCCGGCAAGATCACTTTGTACAAAGGAAAAGAAGTAGTGAAACGAAATGTACCGAGCGAAATAGCAGTAAATGAACTGATAGAATTGCTGAAAGAAAATGAAGCCTGGATAGAGCCGGCCAACGCCTAAGCCGGCAATAGTGATTCTTCTTTTTCTAACTGCTTACTTTTGGTGCTGAGCATTACCAATGCAGCCAGCCCTATATAGAACATGCCGCCCACTTTGTGGTTTTCCAGTAGTTCTGAAAAGAAGTTATTGATGAAGCCTGCGCAAAACATCATAACTACCCCGAGCGTACAGTATTTATAAAACCGGTCTTTGAAACGGTGATAGGTTCGCTGGCCCTCAGCGATCACTACCATTACGAGAATCGCGTACAATATCATTGCCGGCCAGCCCTGCTCTACCAGCATATACAGGTAGTAATTGTGCGTAGTAGAATGTTCGAGGTTGCGGCTTACATAAGTTTTGAACGACTGAACCGCATAAGGCTTGTAGTAGTATATAAATGTATTGGGGCCGTAGCCTGTTATTGGCTCATCTTTACTCATACGCACAGCGGCTATCCAGCGGTAAAGACGCTCCATGGATGACATATCCTGACCCTTGAAAGTAGCTATAAGGTGGTCTGTAAATTTTTTGCGCATGAACGTATGCTCATAGTCCGGACGGAAATCCATGAACTTATTGTTATGCACCATGTACACCATAAGCAGTGCAAGCACACCGTAAAATGCAGGCATGATATAATTTGCCAGCTTGTAGCGGATAGCAATACCAACCACAGCAGCAAATACGATAGCCAATATAGCAGCCCTCGCATAAGTAAGGTAGATAGCAGGAAGCAGGAATAATATGATGAGGAGAATAATACCCCGAAGTACCAGGCTTTTACCCTTTGTGAGCGGCAATGCTATACAAAGTAAAGGGAAGAACATAGACATCACTGTAGAGTAGTCTACGTGATTAACATATATGGTACCAATAGCAACCTGTATCCTGCGGAAGTTGAAGCCTATGGCTGCATGGCGTGCCATAATAATTACTACCGTTGCCAAAAAAGGAACGAGCATTACCAGGAACGCAGTCCTGAAATCTTTTTTCTCTTTAAAGATGAACATTGGCAACAAAAAGAAAGATGCCAGGAACCAGGTTTTGGCAGCCAGGAATTTCAGCGAGAGCAATGGTTTATGAGAATACAATACCGGGATGAATAGCCAGACGTATTGCAATACAATTAATAGTACAATAGGATTGGATAGCCAGGATTTTTCCAGTACATCGGGCCTGCGGGCTATTAGTATGCCGGTAAGTAGCAGGAATAGCCACATGATGGGCTCATCGGGTACTGTAGTGGATAGTGTATCATTGGCAAAACTTACAAAAACAGAAACAGGTATTGTAAACAGGAATACCCAATAGGCTATCTTCCAGTTTATGCCCATCAACAATACAAACAGGAAAGCAAACGGAACCACCGCCAGCAACCATTTACCTGTAAAGGCATACGCTATAATGGACAAGAATAATACCGCCCAAACGCCTATCTGCCCTAACTTGTTATTATATATGCCTGCCTGCTGCTGCATTAACGCTCTACCGCAATTAATAACCTGTAGTAATTCCTGATAAGAATATAAATGGTGCTAAAGAACAAGCCTATGATAGCACATGATAAAATAGTAAGGATCAGGCCCGGAGGTTTTGATTTTACGGGAACCCTTGCGGCATTCAAAACATGTATCAGCGGAATGTTTGCTGCATTGCCTGTGGTGCTATACTCTTCGTAACGCGAAGTATAACGAGCCCTATCTGATACCGCCTGGTCTTTTAAAGATTCCAGGTTTTGCACCTGCTCCATCGCCCAGCCCAGGTTGGCGCCGCTGCCTTTTACCGTGCTGTTTACGATATTTTGCCTTGCAGGGTTTATCAGGTCGTATATCTTGTATTGATCCCTGAGCCTGCCAAGAGAATCGGTAAGCAGGTTGATGGTAGTATCCATTTCCGCTATTTTGATCTTCAGCGACTGGGCCATTTTATTGCGCTGACCAACATAATAATCGCGGAATATCTGCTCTATTTTGGTCATGGTTTCATTCACTACATCTGCTGCCAGCTTCGGATCCGGATCTGTGTATGAAAGCTCTATACTATTATACTCCGTACGGTTAGCATTGAAATTGCCTTTGAAAGTCTCCAGCAGTTTTTTCACCTTTTTCGGGTCATTCATATCCAGCTTGTAGTATTCTGCCATATGCAGCTTTTGTGCTACATCCCATTTTACCGTGTCAGACTCAACGACGTTCATGAGCCTGTCCACGTCATCATCACCCGCAAAATAGTCTACGAACTGAATGCCTGTAGCCTGAAACAGGTTGTTACGATCTGTGTACAAAGGATTACTCATAATAAAGCTGCCTTCAGCCTTATATTCCCTTTTACTGACGAGGTATACTACCCCGCCTAAAATGGCCGCAACAATAGAAATGATAATAATAGTACGTCTGTTGTTCCTAATGGTATGTACTACATCTACAAGATCAAAGCGAGGTGTACTCATCTCGGTATTTTGAAAATTTTTTAAACTTAGTTATTATTATTTAATAATAGCGGTTCCGTCGTATTATATTACCGTTTCCCCGGCCTGCATCTTCTCTGCATTTTCTGCAAACTGCAGCGCGTCTATCATTTCACCGATATTACCGTTCATAAAGTCATCCAGGTTGTAGATGGTCATATTGATACGGTGATCTGTAATACGCCCCTGCGGAAAATTGTAAGTACGGATCTTTGCTGAACGGTCTCCCGAACTCACCAGGCTCTTCCTTCTTCTTGATATTTCTTCCTCCTGCTTACGTACCTGTTCTTCATATAGCTTGGTACGCATCATCTGCGTAGCTTTTTCGCGGTTGCCTAGCTGGGTACGTTCCGTTTGGCAAGTGATAACCGTACCTGTTGGAACGTGGGTAAGGATAACTTTAGTCTCTACCTTGTTTACGTTCTGTCCGCCGGCACCACCACTTCGGGCCGTTTCCATCTTCAGGTCGCTTTCCTTCAGCTCAAAGTCTATCTCCTCTGCCTCCGGCATTACGGCCACCGTTGCCGCAGATGTATGTACCCGCCCGCTGGCCTCGGTAGAAGGCACACGCTGCACGCGATGCACACCGCTTTCAAATTTCAAAGTTCCATATACATCCTCGCCTTCTACTTCCAGCTGCACTTCTTTATAACCACCTACTGTGCCTTCTGTTTCAGACAATACAGACACTTTCCAGCCTTTCCTTTCGCAATAACGGAGATACATACGGTATAAGTCTCCCGCAAAAAGGCTGGCTTCATCACCACCCGTACCTGCACGGATTTCCAATATTGCGTTCTTCTCGTCCTGCGGATCCTTTGGTATCAGTAATTGTTTCACCTCGGCCTCTACAACTTCCAGATCCTGCTCCATTTTATCCAGATCCTCTTTTGCCAGATCCCTCAGATCCTGGTCGCTTTCTGTTTCCAACACTTCGCGAGCAAACTCAATACCTTCCAGCGTTGATTTATAACGCTTATAAGCATCCACTATTTTCTCCAGTTTGCGGTATTCGCGGCTTAACTGAGAGAATTTTTTGTTGTCGTTTACTATTTCAGGGTTGGTAAGTGCTACACCCAGGTCGTCAAACCTTGCCTTTATCACTTCCAGCTTTTCGAGAACCGAACTCATTTATAACGTATTATTAGCCTCAAAATTATGAGTGTGCGAAGTTAACTATAATCGCAGGATTAGTATTAATAATCTGGCTTCTCCGCCAATATTATACCCTTATCTTTATAGCGAATGAAAAAACGGGCCATATATATAGTTATTATATTGCATATTTTGCAATGTTATACTGTAGCAGATGGCAAAACATTGTTCGGCCGGGACGGAACTCCTTTCGTATTGTTTTTCCTATCCCTTTGCTTCCCGATATGGTTCCTGAAAAGCTGTAAAAGCCCGGGGAAGGAGCCAAAGAGTGCCATCAATAAGACCTGGGGATTTATTGCCGGCGTAGCTGGTATTGGCATTTTAGTGCCTTCATTAAGTAAAATGTTCTCCGAATTTCCTGATCCCGGCTCTTATTCGGATGTAATACCTCAGCTGGATTTTATGTTTACTCGCTTTCAGCAGGGGCTACAACCGTATGAGGCACTACCTCAGCTTGGCTGGCATCCCTACCCTGTGTATATGACTATGCACTGGCTACCTTTGGGCATTGGATATGCCCTACATATAGACATTCGTTGGGTGAGAATACTATTACTTGCACTTGCCAGCGGCCTGTGGGGGCGGATTATTCTCTGCCTGCTTTCGAGGTACACCATGATATTCTGGTTACCTCTGTTTGCGATACTATTATGGATGAATAAACCCCCGAAAGTATCTGTAGCTGTATGGGCAAGTACTGCTATAGCAGTGATTCTTTTATACGTTGTTCCTTTTTTAGCAAAAGATCCGCAGACACTCACAAAAGGAATTGCTTATCATAATCATTGTGCTATAGCAGAATGGGATCTTTTTGATAAAAAGGCAGGCAATTTCGGCACTTTCGCCGGGGGTATCTATTTTGCTCCGTATGAATGGAAACTGATACCCGGAGATGCGGAACACAAAGTTTTTGTATCAAGAAGCATACAAGCTGTACTAATGATTGGGGTAGTTGCATGGGGCTTATGGTATTACCGAAAAAACAAGAAACGCTTTAATTTTTATGATATGAGCCTTGCCGGCTTGTACCTTACTGTTTTATTTTTCTATATGTTTTCGCCTTTGTTGTATAAATACTACTATATAGTACTTCTCTGCATGTCGGCAGTACTAACAGGCAAAATCCTAATGAATAACAACCAACAGAAACCCGGAAAAAATGAAATTAATACTCCGTAGTTATTACCTTCTGTTTATCCTCTTCATCCTGCTGGAAAACTATTTCCTATTGTTCAGCCATAAAGAGGGGATGGGTCAAACTGAAAACTCTGTTCTGTACTTCCTGGTATCGCTGTCTATTGGTGTCTTGATATTTGCGAGATATTATAAAAAAGATATTGTTTCTGCCTCGGCTACAACTGCAAACAAAAAGTGGAATATCCTGGTTATACTACTTACTGTTACCGGGATAATACTTGCCGGCACTGAGGCCTGGAAAGTAATAAACCAATATCCCATTGATGCGCATTATTCTGACATCATACCAAGCATACAGGTAATGGTACAGCGATTGCTTCATGGTAATGAACCTGTGTATGCACCAATATATGATTTTGGCTACCTGTTCTCTCCAACTTACCTGCCAATGCAATGGCTACCATTTACTATTGCCGAAGTGCTGCATGTCGACTATCGCTGGATACCATTTGCTACCTGGGCTATAACTTATTTTATTGTTGTGTTCCGTACTTTCCGGTCAGACAACTTATTGCTAAAGCTACTTGTACCAATATTCTTTTACCTGACCTATCATTATATCAATGTGCAGGAGAACAACTTTATCCGCTGTACGGTAGAAAGCATGGTAATAGGATATTATATACTCCTTATCATTAGCCTCAATGAGACCAGCTGGCTTTTGTGGGGCACCATCATTGCTGCATGCCTGTTATCGCGTTTCAGCCTGCTGCTATGGCTGCCGTTGTGGGCTTTTGCCATATTTATCTCCGGCAACAGGAAAGATCTGTATAAATCCATAGGATTGGTCTTTGTGCTGACGATGCTAGTTTACGTTATTCCATTTTTAAGTAAAGACTGGCATTCGTTTAGGGCAGGATATGAACATTATAACCGCGCTACCATTGGTGAATGGCAAAACCTAAACCCAATGGGTGAACCAAATCAATTATATGCAGGCACCGGCTTTGCCCATATATTCTATCATCATTTTCACCAGGGCGATGTTCCGGCACAAATAGCACTTGTAAAAAAGGTTCATTTTATCGTTTCGCTGGGTGTGAGTATGCTGATGGGGGTATGGTACTGGTATAACCGTAAAAAAATAGACCTCAGGATATTCCTGATAGCTTCCTTTAAAATATACCTGACTTTTTTCTTAGCTTTTATACAGATACCTTATGTGTACCTGATGACCGTAGGTAATTTTGTATCCATAGCCATACTTGCAGAATTGATGCGCTATAAGGTGAGTCCGAAACCAACCTATTAAAAAAAGAGCCATCCCGAGGGATGGCTCCTAACTTATATCAATCAATTTTTTACAAAGTACGTTTTACTTCCACTTCGTCGAAACCTTCGATGATGTCTCCGACACGTATATCGTTGTAATTCTTGATCATCAAACCACATTCGTAACCTGCATTTACTTCTTTCACGTCATCTTTAAAGCGTTTCAGAGAAGAAAGTTCGCCGGTATATACCACTATACCATCACGCACTACATTCAGCTTGGTATTCCTTGTCATCTTACCGTCTAACACATAGCAACCTGCAATGGTACCCACGTTACTGATCTTGAACACTTCACGAACTTCGATATTACATACCGTTTTCTTCTCGATCTTCGGTTCAAGAAGGCCTTCCATGGCGCTCTTGATCTCATCGATAGCATCGTAGATGATGGAATAGTAACGTATCTCGATATTCTCGCGTTCTGCCAGTTTGGATGTCTGTATAGAAGGTCGTACCTGGAAGCCAAGGATGATGGCATCTGATGCAGTTGCCAGCAACACATCGCTTTCCGTGATCTGACCCACGCCTTTGTGTACGATATTCACCGCTACCTCGTCAGTAGACAATTTCTGTAACGAGTCGCTCAACGCTTCTACAGAACCGTCAAAGTCGCCCTTGATGATCAACGCCAGCTCTTTAAAGTTACCTAAAGCAAGACGGCGGCCGATCTCATCAAGTGTAATGTGCTTGCGGGCACGTATACCCTGCTCGCGCATGATCTGTGCACGGTGTGTAGCTATATCTTTAGCTTCATTCTCATCTTCATACACCTTGAACTTCTCACCGGCTTGTGGTGCACCATTCAAGCCCAATACCTGTACCGGAGCTGAAGGGCCTGCTGTGTTTACACGCTGACCACGTTCGTTGAACATGGCTTTGATCTTACCAAAGTGCTGACCGCAAACGATCATATCACCTTGTTCCAGCGTACCATTCTGTACCAGGATGGTTGCCTGGTAACCACGGCCTTTATCCAGCGAAGCTTCGATAACACTACCTGAAGCATATTTTTCCGGATTAGCTTTTAGCTCGAGCAATTCTGCTTCCAGCAATATTTTTTCCAGCAAGAGGTCAATGTTTGTACCCTTCTTGGCTGATATTTCCTGGCTTTGGAATTTACCACCCCAATCTTCGACAAGGATGTTTAACTGAGCCAATTGTTCTTTGATCTTTTCAGGGTTTGCACCTTCTTTATCCATCTTGTTGATGGCAAAGATCATCGGCAGGTTAGCTGCCTGTGCGTGCGATATCGCTTCTTTGGTCTGAGGCATGATCGCATCATCCGCAGCGATCACAATAACTGCAACGTCTGCAACCTTGGCACCACGGGCACGCATGGCTGTAAACGCTTCGTGACCCGGAGTATCCAGGAAGGTGATCTTTTTACCACCCTCTGTAGTTACCTGGTAGGCACCTATGTGCTGGGTGATACCACCTGCCTCGCCTGCTACAACGTTTGCTTCACGTATATAGTCGAGCAATGATGTTTTACCGTGATCTACGTGACCCATGATGGTAACGATAGGTGCACGAGGCAACATATCTTCCGGATCGTCCACCTCTTCTTCTTCAATATCCGCTTCCTGCTCCAGGTTGATAAATTCTACATCATAGCCAAATTCGCTGGCTACCAGTTCTATCACCTCTGCATCCAATCGCTGGTTGATAGAAACCATGATACCCAGGCTCATACATTTACCGATCACTTCCGCAAAGCTTACATCCAGCAGGTTCGCCAGTTCGCTTACAGAGATAAATTCGGTAACCTGCAACACGTTGCCTTGTTCAGATTGCTCTGCTGCTGCGCGTTTTTCCGCCATTTCCTCGCGCTTGTTACGGCGGTATTTGGCTTTCAGGTTTTTATTACGTGTACCGCCAGCAAGTTTTGCCTGCGTCTGGCGTATTTTTTCCTGTATTGCTTTAGCATCGATCTCCTGCTGTTGTGCAGATACCGGTGCATTTCTGTCTTGTCCGTGCCTTGGCCTGCGATCTCCGCCACCTTGTCCGCCATGGCCACCGGGACGTCCCTGGCCAAACTGGCCACCTTGCCTGCGGTCTCCGCCTGGCCCGCCCGGCCTACCCTGGCTGCCTTGCTGGTTGCGACGATCGCCCTGGTTTTGGTTGAAACCGCCTTGTCTGCGATCTCCGCCACCACCTTGCTGGCCTTGTTGCTGTTGCTGATTAGGATTAAACGTTTCCGGCTTTTTCTGAACCGGGATGCGTTTACGGTTACGTTTTTCTTTGCTATCCTGCCTGTTGTTATCGTTAGCAACCGGCAATTGTATTTTACCGATGATCTTCGGCCCTTCCAGCCTCGGAGCTTTCATTTCTATATGCTCCGGCTTGTCGTCTGCCTCTTCTACTACAGGTTTAGGCTGCTCTGAAACCGGAGCCGGCGGTGGTGGAGCTGGTGCAGGGATTTCTTCCTGTACCGGTTTCTCCGCTACTGGTTCTGCTACCGGCTTTTCTTCTATCACTTCTTCTTTGGGCTCTTCAGCTTTGGCAGCAGGCTTTTTCGCCGCACCTTTTTTAGGCCTCGACGACTGGTTGATCTCGTCAAGATTGATCTTACCCAGGATATTAGGGCCACCCAATTTAGGTGCCTTTACTTCGATATGTTCTTTTTCACCGGTATCCTCTGCAATAGGTTCAGCCGCAGGTGCTGCCGGTACTTCTTTTTCAGCAACCGGGGCCTTGACTTCCTCCTTCTTCTCTTCCACAACCGGGGCCGGTTTCGGTTCTATCTTTTCTTCAGGTACAGGTGCCTGTACCACAGGTTCCGGAGTAGGTTCCTCCACCTTAACTACCTTCACTTCTTCCACAGGAGGAGTTGGCGGTGGTGGTGGCGCCGGAGCCGGTGTTTCCTGTACTTCTGCCTTTTTACCGGGCAATTCGAGGTCTTCCCTGGTCTTCTTGATACCTTCAAGCAGGGAACCTTTTGGCAAAGCTATTTCATCACTTTTGCGCTTCGCGGCCCTGTCCTGTGCGAACTCAGCCTGCAGCGCATCATACATCTGCTCTGTCAATTTGGTGTTAGGATTACTGGCATTAATGTCAAAGCCTTTACCGGTAAGAAACTCTACGAGGGTTTCCTTCCCGATATTAAACTCTTTGGCTGCTGCCAATAACCTTGGTGTTTTTGTTACTGTTGCCATTCAAATATTTACTCAAATAAAGTATTCTCAGTTCTTTCCGGCCTGTTATTCCAGTCTTAACCAGTCTACAAACCTAAGCCATTTTTGCCGAAATGTCTTATTTAATTGCAGTTCCGCGCCTGTCTCCACGCGAAACTGCAAGTTTCTTATTGTCCATCCTGAAACTCTGATTGCAATACCTTCTGCACATCCCTGATGGTTTCTTCTTCCAGATCAGTACGGCGTACCAATTCCTCAACAGAAAGATCCAACACGCTCAACGCAGTATCACATCCGATTTTCTTGAATTCATCGATGATCCAGCCTTCTATCTCATCTGAGAATTCGTCAAGGTCGATATCATAACCAATATTTTCATCCTGCGCATCGCGATACACGTCAATGCTATACCCGGTTAACTCTTGTGCCAGCTTAATGTTGACACCTTTTTTACCGATAGCAAGCGATACCTGGTCTGACTCGAGGTACACATCGGCATGATGGCCTTCATTATCTATTTCCATACGATTGATACGTGCCGGAGTCAGCGAACGCTGTATCAGCAACTGCACATTTGCCGTATAGTTGATAATATCTATATTTTCATTGCGCAGCTCGCGAACGATACCGTGTATACGGCTACCCTTCATACCCACACACGCGCCTACCGGATCGATACGATCGTCATAGCTTTCTACCGCCACTTTAGCACGCTCACCCGGCTCGCGAACGATCTTTTTGATAACGATAAGCCCATCCATAATTTCCGGCACCTCTATTTCCAGGAGTTTTTCCAGGAATGAAGGGTGTGTACGGCTGAGGATGATCACAGGGGTATTGTTACGCATTTCTACTTTCTTTACCACCGCACGTACAGCCTCACCTTTCTTAAAGAAATCCGTAGGTATCTGCTCTGACTTAGGCAGGATCACTTCATTACCCTCATCATCCAGCAGCAATATCTCTTTTTTCCATATCTGGTACACTTCGCCACTGGTGATCTCACCAACCCTATCGGCGTATTTTTTCAACAGGTTGTTCTTTTTAAGATCGCCAATACGCGCCGCCAGCGTTTGTTTAGCAGCAAGGATAGCACGACGTCCGAAATCGCGTACATCCATTTCTTCATACACCTCTTCACCTACGCTGTAATCAGGCTCGATTTTGATCGCTTCAGAATATTCTATCTGCAGGTTATCGTCTTCAGACATACCATCTTCTACGATCTCGCGGCGGCGAAAAATTTCCAGGTCACCTGTCTGGTCGTTCACGATCACGTCAAAGTTCTCATCCGTACCGTATTTTTTACGGAGCAAGGTTTTGAACACATCTTCAATAACCTTCATCAGGGTAGGACGGTCAATATTTTCTGCATCCTTAAACTCCTGAAACGAATCGATAAGATTGATACTTGCCATACTTATACTTTTGGCCCCTTGCAGGGCATTTTTTTAAAATATAATTTGTACTACTATTTTTTTTATATCACTAAATGGCACTTCTACCATCACAATTTCTTTCTTTTTGCCTTGTTTTGTCTCCAGCAACAACGCATCTTCTTTTACTTCCTTCAGCACGCCAAGCACTTCCTTATCTTCGGGTAGAGATATAAGCACTGTGCGGCCTATATTCTTTTTATACTGGCGCTGAGATACCAGCGGCTCATCTACGCCGGGACTGGAAACCTCTAATGAGAAATCGCCATCCTGAAACATTTGAGCTTCTTCTATCAGCTTGTAAAGCTTCCGGTTAAGAGAAGCACTCTTGCTAATAGACATACCCTCATCTGCATCTATATATAGCTTGATATTGTTTACAGGCTTCATTTTTAAATGCACAATAAACATATCTGTACCCTCCAACAGTGGCTCGGTAAGCTCCTTTATTTTTTCTAATATGTCGCTCATGGGTAAAAAACAAGGGGACTATTATGTCCCCTTCTACTGATTTAACTCCGTTGCAAAAGTACAAACTTTTATATATACAGCCAAAAAGACTACATAATTGATAATTATATTTCCATTAACTAATGTCAATGGGTGTTTTAGTACCTTTGACCCATGTTATTCAGAATAATTTTCTGGTCTATTATTTTGACCTTGTTGTTCCGGTTCATTTTCAGATTCCTGCTACCAGTAGTGACAATAACCCGCGCAGCGCAGAGTAAAATGGCACAGATGCAAAAGCAAATAGAAGATATGCAAAGGGCGCAACACACACCGCAGCCGGCCAGCCAACAACGTACGAATAAAATTGATGGTGACTATATTGATTTTGAGGAGGTGAAATAACACTTTCAGGAATAAACCTTGTTAAAGCACGCAGATACCTGCGTGCTTTTTTTGTGCCGTTGAAACCAGAATGTACCCAAGATTTTTGGAGATATAAAATGAAAGATCATTGATTGTCAATAGATTAAGTGCCAAGCCCGTTTTTTTCTCATAAGCTCATCCACCCAAAAACCGGGATATTCTTATTCAGGCCCGGCAATAGGCCGTGGTAGTTTTACAGCATCACCAATTCATCATCTTAAAAACTTTGCTGTATGAAAAAATTATTATCGGCATTCTGGATCCTGAGCGCTGGCGGTGCTTTTGCACAAAGCATAGGGCCATCCACACTAAATGCCGCAGGGGGCAGCGCAACTATTGGAGGTAATACCTACGAATGGTCTGCAGCTGAAATGACCATGGTAAGCACCGGTACCGGCACTAACCTGATAGTAACGCAGGGTGTGTTGCAGCCAACAACACCTACCACATCTGTAAAAGACATCAGGCTTCTTAGTGCTGACGAACTAAAAGTGTACCCGGTACCAACCAGGGATATTCTTTATGTGATGCCACAGCTAAACCAAAGAGGGGACATGAACCTGGCATTATCTGATGCTACCGGCAGAATGGTATTGCATCAAACAATACACCTGGCTACAGGCAATGAAAAACAGGAGCTTAATGTAGCTGCATTAAATGCCGGTAACTACATACTTAACGTCTTGTTTAAGGGGAATAATGAATCCTACCAGGCTTCCTTTAAGGTTCAAAAACTTTACTAATCCAACATCAATAAACATTTAAAACAACAATCATGAAAAAGTTCTTCTTTTTAGCAATCAGCATTATTACTGCTACGATATATAGCGCTCATGCGCAAACACCCGCTGCACTCAATTACCAGGGTATAGCGCGCAATTCTACAGGAGCACCTATTGCCAACCAGGCTATAGGACTACAGTTTACTATACAGGATGGCAGTGCTACAGCACTATATAAGGAAACGCAATCAGTTACTACCAATGCATTTGGCTTATTTAGCACCACGATAGGTACCGGAACGGTGGTTTCAGGCGCCATGAGTTCTGTAAACTGGCTAAGCGGCGACCGCTACCTGTTAGTAGAAATGGATCCTGCAGGTGGCACCAGCTATGCAGCCGTAGGCACACCAACCAAAATGGTTACCGTACCGTATGCCATGGGAGCTAACTCGGTACAAGCAACCAGTGGCGGTGGCGCCGGCCTGGTAGGTAATGGCACATCTTCTCTTTGGTGGGGGTTTTATGAAGGTGGCGCATACAGAGGTTACCTTGGTAGCTACTCAGGTAAGAATGAAGACGTAGATTTTGGTACCGGCGCAAGCAACACCTTAGGTTCCGTTCATCTTACCATACAGGCAGTACCTAAAGTAACCATAGACTCCATAGGCCGTGTAGGTATCGGCACTAAATATCCTCAAACGAACCTGCAGATTACCTCTTCCTCAGCGGACATCATCAATATAGGTAACCAAAACGGATGGACAGGTATAGGACTGGCCAACTCATCCAGCGGACCATACAACGTAATAGCCAATGGCGGTACTTACATGAGCTTTCTCTACAACTCTACCCCAACAACCTCTATAAGCGCTACTAATTCTAAAATGCTGATGGATGGCAGTACCAATACCTTCAGGCCAACGAATGACAATGTAATGTCGCTTGGCGCTAACGGCAGCAGGTGGACCGCTGTATGGGCTGCAAATGGTACTATACAAACATCAGACGAACGTTTTAAAACAAACATTCAACCTCTTGCAAGCGGGCTGAATACCGTAATGGCATTACACCCTATTTCCTACAACTGGAAGAATGAAAACCTGAGACTGGGTACCGGTGTTAACTACGGATTCTCTGCTCAGGAACTTTCAAAAACAGTACCAGACCTTGTGATACACTCTGCTACGCCGGTTGACAAAGAAACCAACAAGTCTACCTCTGAGTACTCTGATTCTTACGGCGTGAAGTATGCAGAATTTACCCCAATCCTGGTAAAAGCCATACAAGAACAACAAGAGGAGATAAAAGAATTGCAGGCAACTGTAAAAGAATTGCAGGACAAATTGAATGCATTGCAGAAATAATTAAACATTCTAAAAAAGAACTTTTATGAAAAACATTATAGCAACATTAGCGCTGGTAACGATAGCCAACCTGGCTATCGCCCAGGCACCCAATAAATTTAACTACCAGGGTATAGCACGCACCGCATCGGGCAGCCCCGTGGTGAACCAGGCGCTGGGTCTGCGCCTTACCATACATGATGCATCGGCAAGCGGTGCTACCCTGTACCAGGAAACACAAAACGTAACCACGAATGCATACGGCCTTTACTCAACTGCTATAGGAAGCGGTACCGTAGTGAGCGGAAGTATATCCGGAATCAACTGGGGTATGGGTGACAAATACCTGCAGGTAGAAATAGACCCTGCAGGTGGCACCAGCTATACAGATGCAGGTACCAGCCAATTATTGAGTGTGCCCTATTCATTGAGCACCAGCAAATTCAGCATTCCGTATTTTGACAGTACCACCAATACTGCATCACTTTTGAAATTGCAAAACAATGGCGACGGCGCAGGTGTAGAAGGCATTAATAATGCAACTACTGCAAATGCAATTGCAATAAAGGGTGTTATCAACAGCACCAGCCCCGGTGGCTTTTCGAGCGCTGTGAGGGGTATCAATAATGGTACCGGCGGGCTAGGTATTGGCGTATACGGATCGCAGGCAGGTAGTGGATGGGGTGTATATGGCACTACTCCGTCTGGTATAGGTGTATATGGCAACGCCAGCACTTCAGGCTTCGGACTGTACGGTAACAGTTCTACAGGAACAGGTTTGTATGCTATAAGCAACACAGGTAATGCCGCTAATATCATCATCTCCAACACCGCATCTTCGGCCAACGCCCTGGTAGTATCGACAACAGGCACAGGCAAGGCTATATCTGCAACAGCAGTGAGCGGTAATGTTATTAAAGCTACATTGAATGGCAACGCATCAACTACAGTGACTACAGGTGGTGCTATTTATGGTGAATCCAATGCCGGCATTGGTGTAATAGGAGTAAGCTCCTCGCATAACGGTATGTATGGTTTATCCAGTGTAGGTTCGGCTGCGGGGGTGGCGGCGGTATCAACAGCATCCGGCGGCTATGGTGTATGGGCTGTTAACTCCGCAAGCGGAACGGCGGGATATTTCCAGGGCAACGTAACTATCACCGGGTCTATATCTAAAGGCAGTGGTACATTTAAAATAGATGACCCCATTGATCCCGAAAACAAATATCTCTATCATTCTTTTGTGGAAAGCCCGGATATGATGAACGTATATAATGGCAACATAACCACAGATGCATCCGGTAACGCAACTGTTTCTTTACCGGCCTATTTTGGAGCACTCAATAAAGATTTCCGTTATCAACTGACTGTAATAGGTGTATTTGCGCAGGCAATCATCAATGGAGAAATATCCAACAATCAATTCTCCATAAAAACAGATAAACCCAATGTAAAAGTAAGCTGGCAGGTAACAGGCATCCGTAAAGACCCCTATGCTAACGCTCACCGCGTAGTAGAAGAGGTAGAAAAAGAAGCTCCTAATAAAGGTAAATACCTGCACCCTGTAGAATACGGGCAACCGGCAAGCAAGGGGATAGATTTTGATAAGCTGCAACAACTATCATCATCATCAGACAAAAAGTAAAAAGGATTTTTATCCCCCTGATACCATTCACGAGGCGGTCTCTACCGCCTCTTTTTATTTTGACAGGAAAATATCTTTTTCGATGGTCATGCCTTTTTCCAGGTAAATGGTTTGTATGCCTAATGCTTTTGCCCCTTCTATGTGCTGCGGACTATCGTCTATAAACAAAGTCTTTGCAGGATCGAAGCCTGTATCATCTAGTATCTGCTGAAATATCTCGCGGTTTGGTTTTCTCATACCTACCCTATGCGACAAATAGACCTTATCGAAAAACACACCGATGTTGGGGATGGTAAAGCTGTCCATCAATATTTTATTAAAAGCCGCTTCGTGTATCTCGTTGGTATTGCTCAGCAATACGAGGTCGTGATGGATACGCAGTTGCTGTAATATCTGCAGGCGGCGGATAGGGAAGTCCATTAGCATAGCGTTCCAGGCATCGGTGATTTGTTGCTCGCTGAGAGGTATGGAAGATGCATTTTGCAATGCTGCAATAAACTCTGAAGTGCTGATACGCCCGGTTTCAAAATCATCAAAGACAGGGGTTTGCGCCAACTGCGAGTACAATTGAGGAAAATTATGAATACCTACCTGTATAAAAGCCTGTTCGGTAAGATTGTAGTCGATATTGAGTAAAACACCTCCGAGATCGAAGATGATGTGCCTGATGCCTGTGATCATGTGGCAAAAATAAAGTTGTAAATAAGATTTTCAATTTTTCAGAAAGTCTATTACATTTGCAATCCATTTTTGGCTATTTAGCCCGGTCCTATAGCTCAGTTGGTTAGAGCACCTGACTCATAATCAGGGGGTCCTAGGTTCAAGTCCTAGTGGGACCACAGAAAAAAGCCTTCAAAACTGCTATTGTAAAGCGTTTTAAAGGCTTTTTATTTTACCCTTTGCATGGAACTCCAACAGCGTAATAGTATTCCTACATTTGCCTTACTTGTACGTTATTTGTACATAAATGTTCAACAGATGCCATGCTAAATCAAAAGCATGAGTATACATTACAAAATTACCCCAGATAAATGCAGGGAAAAATCTACCTGACGATAGTCCAAATAAATTTATAGAAATTATTAAAAATGTTTCAACAGTAAAAAGGTTAACAACTTACATTGGATCAACGTAAATAGCAAAAGCATCCTGCCTCATCTTCATTCTGCCTTTTTTGCCTATAGGATATTTTCTTTCTTTTAGAATACTTTCTATCTCCTGAATTTGCTCTTCAGGAGTTTTAATACCATAGTACAATTCACAAATTTGTATGTCCCGTAAACCAACTTCAAGAGCTCCGTCATTGGGTATATGTTCATTTGTTGCAATCAATGTCCTTACTTCCTCTTCATATTCCCATTCTTTTGCCTTAGTAAACATCTTAGGTATAAGAGCACTAAAGGATTTATTATCTACAGAGAAATATTTTTGAGGCTCAATTTTGTCTGAATATTTAACTTTCAAAGTCATTAAGTTGTTGTCAACCGGTAGAATCTTTAATCCTATACAGACACCTGTATGTTTTTCAGCATAATGAGACCACATCAATACCTTCATGAATGACAGTGAGGTACAAAAAAGAAGTGCACTATTCCTTTCCAGCTCATCAGCCTTCTTAAAACCTTCAATAAAATCTTTTCTACTATAATTCGCCATATCCTTCATCAGCAAGGATGGATTATCCTTATACTTGGGGTTATTAACAAGAATTTTTAACGCAAACTGACGGTATTGAAAAAGTGATGCATTGAAATCTACAAATGCTGAATGGAATTCAAATGGATCGTTGAAGCTGTTAGGAGTTCTAAATAAAACGGATTTATTGGTAAATATTTTTTTTGCTGACTCTATACTGGTATACTTATATACTGGTTTGGTAAAGTCATGGAACTCGAAGCCCATTGCCTGCAAATCAGGTATAGTTTTTCTATTAAATTCGGCAATATTCATCGTCTATCGCACATTAGTAAATAAATTTAACTAAATATGGTATCGGTTGAATCACTTGCACTTATAAGCAAGCATAAAATGAAGGAACAAGCTGATCCTATAGCTCGGTGGTTAGAGCATCTGACTCACAATCAGGGGGGGCCTAGGTTCAAGTCCCAGTGGGACCACAAAGAAAAAGGATTACTTATTTGTAACCCTTTTATATTTACACTCCTTAGTGAACTTCTTATTTATCGTGCTTCACCCAAATCAGCTCATCTACTTTATAACCGGCCTTTCGCGCAATGTCCAGGTATTTCTTCTTTACATCTTCGGGCATTGTTTTCTCCCTGGATAATAGCCATAGGTAATCGGTATTCTTACCGGCTACCAATGCATATTTATAATCTTTGTCGAGGGCTACAACATTATAAGCGGCATAAAAAGGGCCAAAAAATGAAACTTTTAACCGAGCCTCCTTCGGGTCTCCCGATGGCTTTGCTTTACCAATGCTTTCTTCCCATTTCTGGCTTTTGTAATTGTAGCCTTTATTATCTACCCTGATGGTACCATTATCTTTCAAGGAATAAGTTGCACTTACGTTATCAAGATTTCGTTCATAGCGATAATCGAAACGGGCGATCTCGTACCACGTTCCCAAATATTTGTTTTGATCAAATGGTTTTACAGCGGTTAATCCATCGGGTATGGATTTGCCATTCATGCTACGCGCAACCAACATCAATCCACCCAGTGCTGCCAATGATAATATAATTTTTCCCTGTTTCATGTAAACGGTTTTATATAACTATAACAATTCTATGCCATTATTGTTGCCGATAATCTGATGGATGTCAGTTATACAGTGACGGCTATCAGCAATTCGGAGTTTTATGTATGCTACTTTAGTATCTATGTCCGAAATAAGTCTTTGGCTCGATTCTTACGACGATATTTATTCTGATTTTGATTCCCGACATTATCTGAAAAGACGAATATCTGAGGATCTTGTAGACGAACTGCAATCGTCTCTTAAATATATTCCGGGGCGCACGGAAAACCTGCTGCTTTTACTACCTCACAACCAGCGTAAGATTGATATTGAAAAAGAGATAGCTTTCAGCATCAAAGAGCAATTCAATAAAAGACTGGATATACTAAAACAATCTGCAAGGAATATATATAACAGGGGAATGCTATTAGTTGCCCTGGGTATGCTTGTTATGGCTATCGATTCGCTGATCGCCTACAAGGGCTACAGCAGTTACCTGATGACCGTCCTTCGCATTATCATGGAGCCCGCAGGATGGTTTTTGATATGGAATGGCCTTGACTTTCTTTTGTATGAATACCGGAAAACAAAAAAGGACATCGACTTCTTCGATATCCTTTCGCAATTGAATATTCATTTTAAAGACTCCTGAAAATCGTCAGGCCTCTGTTTTACCTGCAACTTGCTGAGGTTGTTCTGTGCCTTCCCGTATGCCCAATATCTGTTCCAGGTCTTCTTTGTAAATGATCTCTTTGCTTAAAAGCTTATCAGCAATAGCATTCAGCTGGTCCCTGTTCTCTATCAATATAGCTTTTGCCCGGGTGTAGGCATCCTGTAGCAGTTTCTGTGCCTCTGCATCTATCAATTGCGCTGTAGCTTCGCTGTAAGGTTTTTGAAAAGAGCTTTCATAGGTGCCGGTAGAATCATAATAACTGATATTGCCCAGCTTATCGCTCAACCCCAGTTTCATTACCATGCTATAAGCCTGTTTGGTGGCTTTCTCCAGGTCGTCTAATGCGCCCGAAGATATTTCGTTGAATACTACTTCCTCTCCTGCCCTGCCGGCGAGGGCGGCGCAGAGTTGATCCAGGAACTGATCGCGAGTAATGATCTGCCTTTCTTCTGGCAGGTACCATGCACCACCAAGAGATTTACCACGTGGTATGATTGATACTTTTACCAATGGGTCCACATGTTTCAGTTTCCAGCTAACTACTGCATGACCACCTTCATGAAAAGCTATTCTCTTCTTTTCGGCAGGTGTAATGATCTTGGTCTTTTTCTCCAGTCCTGCCACCACCCTGTCTATAGCATCAAAGAAATCTTTTTTCTCAACGGCCTCTTTCTTTTGTCTTGCGGCCATTAAGGCTGCTTCATTGCAAACATTGGCAATATCTGCTCCGGAGAAACCCGGCGTTTGTGCTGCGAGGAACATGCTATCCACATCCTTTGCCAATACCAAAGGTTTCAGGTGCACTTTAAAAATGGCATTGCGCTCTTCTTTATTGGGTAGTTCCAAATAAATATGCCTGTCGAATCTGCCGGCCCTTAGCAGGGCAGCATCCAGGATATCTGCACGGTTAGTCGCCGCCATTACGATGACGCCTGTGTTAGGGTCAAATCCATCCATTTCTGCAAGCAACTGATTTAGGGTACTTTCCCTTTCATCATTTACCTGTATAGAAACAGCCTTACCCCTAACCCTGCCTATTGTATCAATTTCGTCTATGAATATGATGCTGGGCGCTTTTGCCTTGGCACGGTCAAAAAGATCGCGAACACGTGATGCACCTACACCAACGAACAATTCAATAAACTCAGAACCCGATAAAGAGAAGAACGGCACTGCGGCTTCTCCTGCTACAGCCTTAGCAAGCAGAGTCTTACCCGTACCGGGAGGGCCTACCAGCAATACACCTTTAGGTATCTTGGCGCCCAGCTTTGTGAAGTTGCCCGGTTGCTTTAAAAAGGAAACGATTTCCATCACTTCTGTTTTGGCCTCTTCATAGCCGGCAACATCTTTAAAGGTGAATGGACTGGTTTTATGCTCTCCATACTCCTCAGCACGCGATTTACTGAAATCAATTGCGGCAGCACCACCGCCTAAAGTGCTCCCCCTTCCGGACACCCAAAACCAAAACAGCAATAACAATCCAAGCGGCAGTAACCATGATGATACCGTCTGCCATGAATTGCTTTTGCTGATGTAAGTAATTGGTGGCTCGTACTTCTCATTATCACCGGTAAAAACATCTGCCATGTTTTTTTCAAATGCATCTACAGAGCCAATAGTGAAATAGTATTGCGGTTCTCCGGTTGCTTTCTTAGTCAGAGAACCGAGGTCGCTGTATTCCTTCTTTTTCAGGCTGTCGAACTTTATGTACACCAGTACTTTTTCTTTATTCAGTACCTCTATCCTGTCTACATCGCGGGGCCGCAGCATATTATCTTTGAATCGCTGCCAACTTATTTCCCTGTAGCCACCTTCATTCCTTGCCAGGAAGTAGGTGAATACGATATTGATAAGCAATAAAGCTACTATCCAGATCACCCAGCGTGTTACCCGGGAACGCCCGGCTTTTCTATTATCCTTTTTTGCATCGTTCATGTTTGGCAAAGCGGTTTCTTAAACTTTATCAAAACTATCATTAAGACAAAATGCACCTGCTGATAAACATCAGATTATGTATTGACAGCTGTCATTGATGTCGTTTAATAGCGGAGCTACTTTTGACCAACATTATTCAACAATCAAAAAATTTATTACCATGTCAGTAAAATCTTTGGCAAGAACAAACGGACTATCCTCCGTATTAAGCGATTTCCTTGAACCATGGGGTGAATGGTTCCAGAACGGATTCGCAGACAAATCATTGACATTACCTGCTGTAAACATTACAGAAACAGACAAGGAGTATAAACTCTCTTTGGCTGCGCCCGGACTCGACAAAAAGGACTTTAATGTAGATGTGGATGGCAACCTTCTGACCATCAGTGCAGAGAAGGAAAAAAGCGCAGAAGAAAAAGACAAGAATTATACCCGTAAAGAGTATAACTATTCTTCTTTTTCACGTTGCTTTACCCTGCCTGAAGAAGTGAGCAAAGAAAAGATAGACGCCAGCTACCAGGATGGTGTCCTAAACCTTGTGTTGCCAAAAAATGAAAAGGCTACAAACAACAAGAAAAAGACGATCAATGTAAAATGATTCCTTGGTTATTTATAAAATAGCGCTCCTGGTTTCCAGGAGCGCTATTTTATTTATGGAAGGTTACAATAATAAACAGGTATTAAGCGTGTGCCCAATACCTGTTGCCATCAATAATATTTGAGAAGGGCAATGTGCTGATAATCATTCAGCGTGCCTTCATCTACAAATACTACCTCACCACCATTTTGCAGCACGGTAACAATAACATCGTCTACCGCATCTGAGATATGTTGAGCTGCTGCCTTTGTCGTATCATCAGCATGAATGATCTTCTCTTTGCTTTCGTAATATGCAGGATACATAAAATTGCGTTCAACGATCAATACCCTGCCCTGATTTTCGCTTGCAGATTTCCATACTTGCTCAATGCCAAAATCCAGCTTATTCGCGTTCAGGGCTTTTTCAATTTCTCTCAGCCATTTGTTGGTGTATTGCATCTTAAGTTCATCTTCATACGGCTTTAGTATTTGCTGCATTTCAGCAATGGTAGTATTGTCATAGTTGCCGTGTATAATGCCGGCTATGGACGCTGTATTTTGACTAACACTTTTGAAGTGACCTATTAACCGGTCTACACCGATCAATACCAGCGGTTCGTTCCGGGTTTTTAACAATTTCGATACCGCTTTATCTGCTTCTTTCAAAAACTTATCCTGTAGTATTTCTTTATGCTTATCGGGATCTGAAAAATTGGCCACTTCGCCGGGCATATCCAAGTCGTACGCTTCTATTCTTTCCGCCATATCCAACTTTATAGGCTGTAAATAACCCGGCCTTCCTTCGTATGCTTTCACTATCTTACCGGTAAGTAATAATACCAGGTATTTTATGGAGTTGGTATTAGCATAAACCAGGTCGCGTACCTCAAAAGATTCATTGATGACTATTTTATCTTCCACAGGCACCTGTAAATGAAAGACCTTGGATAACAGCGGAGAAACAAATATGGCTGTTGTGACAGTAGCTGTTTCATAATTGAAGTCATCTACAATATTCGCCAGTTTATTAAACACAGGCATCCATTGGGCTTCAGGATATTTATTCTGAAGCTCTCTTTTTATCTTGTCGACGGCAATTTTTAGCTTGTGCGCTAATTCGGCTTTCAGCCCGATTTCCGGTTTTATTGATACAATGACGGATACCATTGGAAAGTACTTCACTGCATTGATCACCTGCAGTTCTTCGGCAGAAAATTTCATGAGTATTTCAATTTAAATGATGAACAACTTTTTCAGACAGCAATCATGCCTCTTTGAATGAATATGCGGTACAATTGCATAAGCACATAAGCGACGATCTGTTTTAGGTATCTGTAACCCAGCAGCAATGTCATGGCAGTTACGAACCATTCTGCCAGTTCGTATATCTTCTGCTTATCAACAAGGATTTGTGCATTCATAACTGTATATTTTTAGAGATTTTGTTTTTGGGGTGCTGGTACTTCCTGCGGCTTGCCGGGCATGTATGGTTTTTCTTCAGGGTGGATCTCCGGTTGCCTTGGTTCAGCCGGGGCGTCAGGTACATCTTTGCCTGGCAATTCGGGTTTCTTTTCCGGTTTTGGCAATTCTTCAGGATGTGGCTCCTTTGCAAGTACTACTGCTACGTTCATGGCATATTCTTTCCTGCAAAGTACTCTCCGCCTTTGCTTTTTTTTCTGATATACATCATTTTTACGTCTGACAGGTATCAGCCTGTTTTGCCATTGTCTATCCTAAGTTTGCTTTGCTATAAGCATCTTTCCCAATTCAAATCAGTACAGTCATGAAAATCTTACTGGCTACAAATAGCAATGGCATCAACGCCGCTTCTACAGACCTGGCATGTTATCTTGCCAACCTGACCCGATCTACACTTACAGGTGTATTTCTGGAAGAAGAAGACGGATACCTGATACCGGAAATACTGACTGTTAAAAGTGGACAGAATAACTGCGATCATTGTATATCGCGGTTTAAGGAAGCGTGCATTGCGCGAGAAACAAAACATAATATCCATAGAGATAAAGGAGTGCCGCTGGAAGAACTACTAATAGAAAGCAGGTTTGCAGATGTACTGGTAATAGACCCTTTGCTATCGTTCTCTAAATACAACCTGGAAAATCCCAGCGGCTTTGTAAAAAAAGTATTGAAGTATGCTGAATGCCCGGTGATGATAGCACCGGAACAATTCAATGAGATAACAGACCTGGTATTTACCTATGATGGTGAAGAATCATCGATGTTCGCGATCAAGCAGTTTACTTATCTCTTCCCGCAGTTTGCCCACTCAAATGTTACCATACTGGAAGGAAACAATATGGGTAACAATAATACCCAAAAGCATAGCATACACGAATGGCTGCAGGATCATTACACGAATGTTACGTTCAAAACCAAGTCGGGCGATAGCTATATTAGCTTGTTGGAGGGAACGCTGGAAGAGGAGAAGGGATTGATTGTAATGGGTGCCTACGGCCGAAATTTACTTTCTACGCTACTGCGCCAAAGTCATAGCGATAACCTGATAAGATCTGTACAATCACCATTATTCATTGCCCATAAATAATGTATCATGGCTGCCAATAAAATCAACAAAGAATGGCATGAGAGAAACCCCATGCCGGAAGAACCAACACTGGAACAGCTGATTACCTGGCATGTATTGCATGCGCGCCACTGCGGGTGCCGGAAGATACCTGCCAGGCTTATGGAGATCATTAAACAAAGGAACATCAGGATATTCGAAGAAGAGTCCTGAACTATCATCAACAAAAAAACAAAGGGAATAACCAGCCGGCTATTCCCTTTTTCGTGTTCTTTATAATCTATCTTCTTACAGGGGTTTGGGATGGTGCTTGCTGTGTAGGACGTTGCGGGGCTGGCTGAGGTTGTGGCCGTGGTTGAACCTGGGGACGGGCTGGGGGCTGCATTTGCGGGCGGGGTGCCGGGGACGGTTGTACCTGTGGCCGCGGCGCAGCTTGTTGACGAGGGGCCTGATAGGGTTGTACTTGCGGGCGCGGAGCAGGTTGCTGCTGGCGGGGTTCGGGGCTGATATTCCTTTCCTTTGGCCTTTCCGGTGCTGGCATTTGCGGCCTTTGCACAGGCTGTTGTCGTGGTTCGGGGTTAATATCTCTATTGGGATTGACAGGGTTCTGGCGGTCATTTTCCCTTACCGGTTCATTTGCGCTGGGAATATTTTGTGAAGGGTTGCGATGCTCATCTGCCGGTATTGGATGATCTCTATCGATAGGGTCCATGCTCCTCATAATTTTTGCCGGAGCAGGTTTTAACCTTTCCTGTTCCACATAGCTGACACCCGGCCTGAATAGTTTTAGCTGATTTCGTTCTATGCCGGACTCCGCCGGCCTTGCTGCTGGCGCTACATTGTATACAGGCACATTCTCTCTAACACTCGCTCTTGCTTCTTCTATTGATGGCCCTGTTACATATACAGTCCGATCTCCCTGCCTGTTGCGCGTATTACGAATGATATTTGTTCTGCCAATAAATTCAGACTGCCTTGGGCTATAAACATAACGATGACGATATAAATGGTGTTGTGGTATAAATATCCACCAGTTAACGGGGCAGTAATAATCGCCAAAGGCAATGGTAACAGAGAACCACGGACCTAGGGGTGCCCATCCATAATAGCCTCCGCCAAACCGCCAGCAAACCCATGCAGGGCCCCATTCATATCCGGGGATCCATAGCCAGCCATATCTATTGCTATATACCCATCTGCCATAATGGAATGGCGCCCATCCCCATGCATAAGATGATACCCAGGTGTTACCATAGTCTGTCATCACCCAATAGCCATTTGTATAATACGGCCTGAAGTCTACATCTACCTGTGGCATCCACACGTACCCATACTCCGGGTCTTCTATCCATTGCCCGTAGGGGCTAAGCTCATCATAAAATACCTGCATGGATACAGAGGCAGGCGGTTCCTGTGCATATACAGTATTACGTGCCGGGTTACAGCCTGAAATCAAAACGGCGACTATAATATAACTGAGCATTTTGCGTAAAGCAGACATATACCAAAGTTTGTAGCAAGGTATAGCCTTACATATACCATTAAAATGATAAGCATCAGGTATCTTAATGACAGTAATTAACTGATCAGCGGCGCCTGGAGATTTTATATACCTCGAACCATATAATGGAAATAAACGCGGCTGCCAGGCAAACTATCAATTGGCTAATGCCTGGCGCTGAAAGCTTGAAAAAACTTGCCAATACCGGCGTATAAAAAATACACGCGCTAAGAGCAAGGGTTATCATAAGCATACCGGTCAGCAGATTGTTCCGGTAACGGAACATTTCAAAAACCGAGTAATAAAAAGAACGATTGACTACCGTAAGGAATATATTGGCAAATATCAGCGTGGCAAATACCATAGTACGTGTAACCGTTTCATCATAGCCGCTGCGCAGGCTATACAGATAAATCCCAATCGTAGCCACAGTGATACCAAAGCCCTGAAATATACTGAGTGTAAGTTCCCTGAAATTGAAAAACGTATCCGTCATTGTGCGGGGCGGACGCAACATTGCATTCTTTTCAATAGGTTCGTTCTCATAAATGATAGAACAGGTGGGTCCCATGATCAGTTCAAGAAAGATGACATGTACCGGTGTAAAAACAGATGGATAACGCCACCCTAATATGGATGGTATAGCCACGGTGAGTATAATGGGAATATGGATGGATATGATGTATTGGATAGCTTTTTTCAGGTTGGTATAAATACGCCTGCCCATAGCTACGGCAATTACCATCTTTCCAAAATCATCATCAGTAATAATAAGCGATGATGCCTGCCGGGCTATCTCAGATCCACGCCCACCCATCGCAATGCCGATGTGTGCAGCCTTCAGAGCAGGCCCATCGTTTACGCCATCGCCCGTCATCCCCACGATCTCTCCTTGCTCCTTCAGGCTATTCACCACCTTCAGCTTCATCTCGGGGAACATGCGCGCAAAAATGTTGTTACTCTTCACCAATGCACCAAAGGCCTCCTCTTCCACATTCACCAGTTCACCACCCGTTACCACTTTATCACTACCTTCGAAATGAAGCTGTTGTGCTATAGCTGTTGTAGTAACAGGATTGTCACCTGTAATGATCTTCACTTTTATGCCCGCAGCATATAGTTGTGTTAACACTGCCTCCATATTTTTTCTTGGAGGATCATAAAAGCCAACCAGCCCCAGGAACCTGAAATTAAATTCCTGCTGGGTTTCCGGGAAATTGTTTCCTGAATGCTCGGCTACTGCAACACCCAATACCCGCAAGCCGGATTTAGCCATGTCGTTATTTACTGCCAGTATTTTCTCTCTTTCAGCGGGCGTTAGGGCAGCATATTTTACGATGGCCTCCGGAGCACCTTTTGCGGCAATAATGCGCTTGCCATCTTTGTTTTCAAAGACATGCGTCATCATGGGAGGCTTACCCTCTAACGGGTACTCATGTATTTTCTGATAGAGCAAGCGCTCGTCGGGCAACCATTTTATATAAGCTTCATGTAATGCTTTTTCCATTGGGTCGAATGGTACTGTTTCGCTGGCCCACATGGCTATATTGATCACTTCCAGAGATGAGGGATTATTCCAGCCGGTGTTTGTTTTAACCGTACCGGATTCAGCATCAAAGATGCTGTGCAGCTCCATCCTGTTCTCTGTGATGGTACCGGTTTTATCGGCACATAAAACCGTAGCCGCGCCAAGAGATTCCACCGTGCCTGTTTCCTTCACTATTATTCCATGCTTCATCAACCGCATGGCACCTATTGCCATAAACACGGTAAATGCTACCGGTACCTCTTCGGGCAATACAGACATGGCTATAGTAAGCCCTTTGAGCAGGCTTTGCAGTAAGTTACCATCGCGTAAATAATTAATGCCCCATATCAGCAGGAATATGACGACACCAACGGCGGCCATTTTTCGCACAAAAGAACTGATCTGTAGTTGCAGTGGCGTTTTAGGCTTTGCCACATCTTTTATAGACAAGCCAATCTGGCCCAGCCGGGTATGGATGCCAACCTGCGTAACTTCAAAAACACATTGCCCGCTCTCTACCAGGGTACCGCTGTATACTTTACTATCACCATTGCCTATATCCTTTACTACACCAAATGCCTCCCCTGTAAGTATGGACTCGTTGACTACAAAATCATTGCATTGTTTTACCACACCATCTGCAGGTATCAATTCGCCCTCCGATGCTACTACATAATCGCCCACTACTATATCTTCAGATGGCAATTTTACCACTTGTCCGTCACGTATTAAGGTAACGCTTGGCTGGCTATACTTCTGCAATGCATCCAATGCTTTACGGCTACGCCTATCCTGGTAAAAAGAGATGGCGGACACTACAAAAATGGCACCAAGCATGAACCAGGCCTCTGATAACTCTCCAAGAATAAAATAGATAGCAGCGCACGCCAGCAATAGCAAAAACATTGGCTCTGTAACCGCATCTTTCAGCGTTTGCCAAAAGGCTGCATTGCTCTTATCCTCTATCCTATTAACGCCAAACTCTTCCTTCGCGCGGTCTACTTCACCCGCTGATAAGCCTTTAAAAGGGAATGGATTTGCCGGCATAGTTTCTATTGCTTAAATCGCTCATAGCACGCCCTTTCTAATGCTTCCCTATGATCGGGGTGGGCAATACTGATCAGTAATTTAGCTCTTTGTTCCATATTTTTCCCATAAAGATTTACCACACCATACTCTGTAACCACATAATGAACATGCCCCCTTGTTGTTACTACACCTGCGCCATTCTTTAAAAAAGGAACGATACGCGATATTCCTGAATTGGTAACCGATGGAATAGCGATAATAGGTTTGCCACCCTCTGAAAGTGAAGCCCCGCGCATAAAATCCATCTGCCCTCCAATGCCGGAGAACTGATAAGTACCTATAGAGTCGGCACATATCTGTCCTGTAAGATCTATTTCTATTGCACTGTTAATTGCCACTGCTTTAGGATTAGTACGTATGATGTCGCTATCATTCACATAAGCAACATCCATAAAAGAAACAGAAGGGTTATCATCTACAAAATCGTATACTTTTTTTGTGCCCAGCGTAAAAGTGGTAACTATTTTGCCGGGCCTTATCGTTTTGTATTCATTGGTGATCACTCCTTTCTCTACCAAAGGGATAATGCCATCAGAGAACATTTCTGTATGGATGCCCAGCCCTTTGTGGCAATCAAGCCAGCTAAGTACGGCGTCAGGTATGCTGCCGATACCCATTTGCAATGTAGACCTGTCTTCTATAAGAGATGCTACATGCTTACCGATTAAAGTAGTTCGTTCATCCTTTTTAGAACCATAATCTACTTCCGGCAACGCTACTTCTTCCCACACCATAGCATCCAGCTTAGAAACATGTACCTGCCCGTCTCCGTGCGTGCGTGGCATTTTAGGATTTACCTGGGCAATGATCTTTTTGGCCGTCCTGACAGCACTGAGAGCGGCATCTATAGATGTGCCCAATGTACAATACCCATGTTTATCGGGTGGTGATACATGGATCAATGCAACATCAAGCGGCAGAAAACCTTTTTTAAACATTTGTGGTATCTCGCTAAGGAATACAGGCACATAATCTCCCGCTCCGGAATTGACCCATTCGCGCACATTGGCCGATACAAAAAGTGAGTTGAGCCTAAAACTGTTTTTTATTTCAGGAGTATTCCAATTGATCTCTCCCTGCAGGCTTATAGATATTAATTCAACCCCCTTTACCTTGCCGGCACGAGCCAATAACGCATTTAATAATTTTAAAGGTGTTGCCGCGCTGCCATGTACAAATACCCTGCTATTATCCGGTATATGCTGCACTGCCTCTTCGGCAGTAGTGTAGTTAAAATTCATAAAAGCAAAATTATATACACCCGGCCCTGAGAAACTGACCACAATCATTATTTGAGAATACAATGGTCATATTAGTTGTATGTGTGCAGAAATAATTTTGGTTTTTGCGCAGTATGAAAAAGTCCATTACCGGCCATAAATATGATAAAATAACCATATCGGAATTGTCTCATCAATTCCATTTAAATTATTACTATATCATATCTGCCATGTATCGCGAAGCGCAAAACGGACTTGCTGAATTGAAACGCATCGATATAGGGCAGGCTGTTGAACCCTACTCTGAAAAATGTGAAGAGTTGCTGAAGGGAGTGAACTATTATATAATAAACAGGCAGGAGTTGTTGTGCGGAGATAAGAAAGTGGAAGTACACAATTCTTACCTGGCAGGCTTAAAACAAGCACTAAAGGAATTAAAGAACCTGGAACATGAAGTTAAAGCTATTACGACACACCTATACTGCAATCTTGCATTCCATCCTCTGTGTTCCTCTTTGCAAAGGGTGATCGCACTGACGGACGCATTACTGAGGGAGCTCATCATTTTTGAAAAAAGGCTTCTTAATATCCAACAAACTCATTAATTGATTTAGCAAATAGCACATGATTGACAATAGCGAGAAATATAGCTATGAGATAAAAGGGTGGATACGAACACTGGACTATCTGCAACAAGAGAATATCCATATGAAAAACCAGATATCGGATATACTTTCGCTTAATGCTGCACCCAATGTTCTAGACAAAATAGAACAGTACAACAACCTGTTCCTGAATAAGGATACTGTTATAGCTTTTTTACGCAGAGACATAAAAAAACTCCAGGAAAATAATTTATCTCCTGAAGAATTTCACAAAAAACGTATCACCTTAAGGTACGATATGGAAAAGATGGAAAAGGAATTCGGTAACCTGAAATATAATTTCACCAATTATATTCACGAGGTGCTTTAGTTTACCAAATTGCGCAGTTTCTTTTCATCCAGCACCACTATGTCGCCCTTTACGATATCAATTAATTTCTCCTCTTTAAAATCGCTGAGCGTACGTATCAGGGATTCCTTGGCCGTGCCGGCTATTGTGGCAAGGTTATCGCGGCTGATATCTATATAAAAAGGCTCTTTGCTACCATTAGAATATTTCTCTGACACTGTTATAATTGCATTGGCAACCTTTTTCCTGAGGGAATTATACGCCAGCCCTAATAGTTGCTGTTCTTTCTCCGAAACATTTTTTGCAAGCAGCTCTACTATCTTCTTCATCGCATCGGGGTTCTTACTCAGCAGATCTTCAAACGTATCCCGAGGTATTACAGCTATCTCGCAATCTTCCATCGTTTCAGCGGTATCCTTATAGGGCGTATGCTCTAAAATAGGAACATAACCGAAGAAATCGCCCTCGTGGTATATAGCTGTTACCAGCTCTTTACCGTCATCATTGGTACGGTAAGTTTTCACTTTGCCCTTATCTATATAAAACAGCCTTACAGCATGGTTGCCTTCGCTATAAATAACCTGTTTCTTTTTAAACTTGTTAATATGTCCTTCTTCGGCAAACGTATCTAATATGTTTTTACCGCCGGAATAGCTGATGATGGCACTTAACCCTTCAATACCATGCCCTACATCTTTTCTCAGCAAGTCACTTTTCTTTAGCCGGCTTTCAATAGCCTTTAGCACTTCGGTGCTATTGAATGGCTTCGTGATATAATCATCCGCACCTAATTCCATCCCTCTTCGCACATCAGCCCTTTCAGTCTTTGCGGTAAGAAAAATGAAAGGCACATTTTGAGTGGCAGGATTGTTTTGTATCATATGGATCACACCATAGCCATCCAGGTCGGGCATCATGATATCGCAAAGGATGATATCCGGTGTGGATTCGAAAGCGAAAGCAACACCCTGTTTGCCTCCTTCGGCTTTCATTACCTTATAACCAGACAGCTCCAGTATTTCGGCCAGGTTTTCCCTGATGTTTATATTGTCTTCTATTAATAAAATATTCTTCATACTATTGACGATTTGGTTGGAATTCCACAATAAATTCTGTTCCTTCTCCAAGAGTGCTATTGCATTTTATAGTCCCGTTGAGCAGCTCGGCATATTTGGCTACAATGTGCAGGCCAAGACCCGTTCCTTCAATATTTATCACATTCGAACCGCGGAAGAAACGCTCAAATAAGTGCTCCTGGTCTTCCTCAGAAATACCAACCCCCTGATCTTTAACAGATAATGTCAATACTCCGTTTATAAGAGATGTGCGAACAGTAATTGTGGTATCCTCATCAGAGAACTTCATGGCATTGGATACCAGGTTCATGAGGATATGTTTCAACAATGCCGGGTCCTGCATGATCAATTCCTCACCTGTGTGCTGATAATCGATGGACTGGCCTTTTTTAAGAATGGTAGTTAATTCTGACAGGAAATCTTCCGTAAGCTCCTTCAAATTGAGCTCCGATACTTTCACTTGTATCTTGCCTTCCTCTATCTTACCAACCGATAAGAAATCATCGAGAATATCAGTAAGCAGATTTACGGAAGATACAATACGCTGTATATGTCTTTCCCGTTTGGGCTGGTCTTCTGCTTGTGTATATTGAGAAACAAGATATGCTGAGGACCAGATAGTACTTAATGGTGTCCTGAACTCGTGAGAAGCCATAGACACGAACCTTGATTTTAATTCATTCAGATCTTTCTCTTTTGCCAGCGCTTCCTCAAGGGAATGAGTACGTTCTTTTACTTTTTGCTCTAATTCTTCGTTCAGTTTTAGCAACGCCTTTTCTGATTCTTTACGAGAGGTAATATCAATAATAAAGGCCACACTAAACCTCCCTTCTGAGGTTTCATAAGTACTCAGGCTCACTTCTACCGGAAATTCAGAACCATCTTTACGGCTTCCGTGCAGATCGAGCCCGATACCCATGGGCCTGTTGTGCGGATTATGATTGTGAAAATGGTCGCGATGTTGCTCGTGGCGGTTTTTATAACGCTGGGGAATCAGGGTTTCGATCTTTTTCCCATAAATCTCGTCTTTCTCGTATCCAAACTGATTGAGCGCATACTCATTTACATAAACCATCTGGCCACTGGCATCAACTGCAATGATGCCAATAGCGGCGTTGTTAAAGAGGGCAAATTCAAAATATCTCCGGTCCACATGGTAATTTGTACTACTAAATTAATACTTCAATTGATTTAAAGCAAAATACTTAACCTACAAATAATCAGGCCCCGGGATCTCATGCCGAACATGAAATCCGGGGGCCCGCAAAGGATGTTACCAGCTACGGCAATTAATTACATCCAGTCTGCCGAAAATTGGGTAAACTGATGCCTTAATTCATTGATCGCCTTTTCTTCAGCCGTAAATCGTTCATGAAGGGTATTATGCTGCGCCAGTAAAGCTGCATCAATATACCCCGCTTTAGACTCCTGCAACTGATTACCAATGCTTACTACATTCAGGTGAACATCATGGTTCAGACGATCCATGTTATCGCGCTGCACTTTAAATGCGTTCTCAAAATGTTCTACTTGTTTTAAAACATCGGCAGCGGAGTTCTTTCCCCCAATCTCAGATAGCCTGCTTTTCAAAATATTCAACTCCTGCTTATAAAAGTCCAATGCTCTTATCCAGTCATTATGTGCGTTGTTTACGTGCGTAATACTTATTTTTTTCATGTTTAACGATTTTGCTATTTCAATGTGACGTAAAACTATACGCCGGTCGTTTGGCAGTTTATGACTGCTGTCATATCAATACATGAGTGTCATCATCTCCAATTCCGGTTTATGATAAGATTTTTGCTTAATGCGTGCGCGTTTTATACAAACAATTACCGTCCTGCTTCTTTCCTTACACGTTTTTGGGCAGCAGAGGCCGGTTGACCCTTCGGCCTACTATACATTTAAGCAGCTTTTAGATAGCTGTGCTTATATAGGATTGGATAAAAATGACTATCGCTACTACCAGCTATTCAGTGGCGAAATATCTGCAGCACCAGCGGAAACCTGGAAGACAACCTTCACCGACGCAATGTTTAAATATATTAAAGATGTGCACCAGGGGCATGGCATATCTGCTGAAGTAAGCTATAACGGAATACAGGGTTCTTCAAATGCTGACAGCCTTTTGTCAAAAGACATCTATACAATCACTTCAGCAAACGATCTTGTTGCCATATTGCAAAAATGGCAACCTAAAACCCTTGCTTACACAGTACTCGTAAATGAACTGCGTCAACAGTTGAGAAAAGGCGATAGCAGAAAGATCAAACAATTGCGAAAGGCGATCAATGCAGAACGCTGGCTAACGCACTTTGGATTCCCAAAATATATAGTTGTAAACGTTGCATCTATACACCTCAACTACTATGTGGCCGATAGCCTTTGGCTGCGTATGAAGATAGTTGCAGGTAAGCCGGCAACGCCAACGCCACGCTTTGCAGCATATTGTAACGAGGTTATCTTCTATCCCTATTGGCATGTCCCTAAAAGCATTATCACCAAAGAACTACTGCCTGCATGCCGCAGAAACCCCGGCGTACTTAACTATATGAATATCCAGGTACTAAATGCACGCGGGCAGGTTGTAAGCCCTTATAGCATTAAATGGTCTCAACTAAGTAAGAATAATTTCCCCTACACGCTAAGGCAATCTACGGGCTGTGACAACGCGCTGGGCGTCGTGAAATTTAACCTCACTTCCCCTTTCAGTGTATATATGCATGACACCAACCTGAAATCGGCATTCAAATCTGCAGAACGTTATTTTAGTCACGGATGTATCAGAATAGAAAAACCTATTGAACTGGCCAGCTTCCTCCTTCCTAACAGGGTGGATAGCGCTTTTTTAAAAGCATGTATAAAAAACCAGCAACCGGTGATACATTCTATTGCAACACCAGTGCCGGTTTTTGTTATTTATCAGACAGCAGCCGTAAATGATACCAATGCTGTCAGCTATTACAGAGATATCTACCATCAGCTCGGCAACTAATGGCTGTGCGCTACAAATACTGGTATTTTGTGCTCCATAACGATCTCTGCAACGAAACTATTTTTCAAAGATTCAGACAAAGAAGATCTCCCATAGGCACCTGTAACTAATATAGACCTCGGCTGATCCGTCAGCCAGGTATTGAAATACTTCCGGGCATCCATTTGGAGTGCATCAATAATAAGATTAGGAAAATGCCTCACCGCCAATTCTTCAATATATATTCTATCCGGAATTTCCTTACCCTTGACACTCGCATACACTATATGGGTTTTGTTACCTCGCCATGCAGGAAAAAGCGTAGAGAATTGCTTGATTGCATATACTGAAGACGCACTGCCGTCATACGCGAGGATATTATTTACCGGTGCTTTAAAATTATCGGGGAGCAATAGCACGGGGCATTCTGATTCGTGCAAAGTATCTTTCAGGTAAGAATCCGGGTCGATGTAAAACGTATCGTTATAAAAGAAATCGCCGGACATCACTAATAAGTCAGAGAAACGTGTTTCTTTTCTTATCAATTCCATCACTCCTGTGCCAATATCTTCATGAACCCTGTATTCGATGCCGTTTCGCTCGCATAAATTTTTAAATTTTTGCACATTGCTCGCTATGGTATCAAAATCTTCTACAACAGTATTGAGATAGCCGCTGAGGAACATAGGATAGTTCCATGCGGTAGCATAGTCAATTGCATTGAGAAAAACACCGGTTAGCAATACAGGGCTAGTAGCATTTTGCCACTTGATAAATTCAAATACTCCTTCGGAAAAATTTCTCCCGTCGAATATCGTGATGATCTTTTTCATAAGCTCGATTTAGAATTCAAATCTATCCTCAAAGCCTGCCAGTTTCTATGATGGCAAACAATCAATAAAATGATTCCAATCAACATCTGACTACCGTGCTATTAAACCACCATCAATTACCAGTTCTGCACCTGTAACATAAGACGCTTCGTCTGAGGCGAGATACAACGCCCCGTAAGCTATCTCAATAGATTGCCCAATGCGCCCCATAGGGCACATTGTTTCCATAGCTTTCTTAGCTGCCTCTGTCTGCATCAGTGCTTCCGTCATAGGCGTAAGCACACCGCCTGGATGAATGGAATTTACACGAACATTAAATTTTGCAAATTCTACAGCATTATCTTTCGTAAGCATTCTCAAGCCACCTTTTGATGCCGTATAAGCAGGGCCATTGCCACCTACATTGCCTGCTATAGAATCAATATTCACAACCGATCCTTTCCCTGACCTCTTCAAATAAGGCAGGCAAAGCTGTGTACCCATAAAAGGACCGGTAAGGTTTACGGCCAGCACTTTATCCCATGCCTCCTGGTTGGTGTTCTCCATGGTACCACCGGCCGGATAGATACCTGCATTGTTTACAAGTATATCAATACCACCGTAGTGCTTTACAGTTTCGTCAATTACCCGTTGCCAGTCATCCCGCGATGCTACATTATGTACTGCATATATTATCTGCAAACCTTCCTTTGCTGCAACATCCACCCATTCTTTCAGTTTATGCTCCTGCATATCAGTGGCCATTACCCTTGCGCCTTCCTGTGCAAATAGTCTTGCCTCGGTCGCTCCCATCCCGCCTGCGGCACCTGTGATGATAGCTACTTTATTATCAAGCCTGCCCATTCTATTATTTTAATGATGAACTAAGATTTTAGCTTCCGCTTTTTTGATATTATCGATACCCTTGAACAGTGCGTCCGGATTAAATGAAATACTATCAATGCCTTTCTCTACCAGGAAGCCTGCAAATTCAGGGAAATCACTGGGTGCCTGCCCGCATAAGCCAATCTTCGCACTTACTTTTTTCGCTTTTTCTATCACGGTTGCGATCATCAGTTTCGCCGCTTCATTTTGCTCACTGAAGAGATCGGCAACAAGTGCAGAATCGCGGTCAATACCCAATGTAAGTTGGGTAAGATCATTAGACCCTATTGAAAAGCCATCAAACACTTCTGCAAACTCTTCAGCCAGTAATACATTGCTGGGGATTTCTGCCATAACATAGATCTCTAGTCCATTTTGTCCGCGTTGCAATCCATTTTCCTTCATCACCTCTATTACCTTTTTGCCTTCTTCTACTGTTCTGCAAAATGGTATCATCAACTTTACATTAGTTAGCCCCATTTCATTACGCACTACTTTCATAGCTTCACATTCCAGCTTAAAGCCATCTTTATACAGTGGATTATAATAGCGGGAGGCACCCCTGAAACCGATCATAGGATTTTCTTCAACAGGTTCAAACTCTTTCCCTCCCAATAAATTGGCATATTCATTTGTTTTAAAATCACTCATTCTTACAATCACATCCTTGGGGTAAAAGGCCGCGGCTATGGTAGCTACCCCTTGCGATAATTTATCTATGAAATACTCTTTCTTATCATCATAACCTGCTGTAAGCATGGAAATTTGTTGCTGCGCAGCCTGGTCTTTCATCTCATCAAACTTCACCAATGCCATGGGGTGCACTGCTACGGCGTGATTAATAATAAACTCCATACGAAGCAGGCCCACACCACTATTTGGATATACGGCGAACTTAAAAGCTTTTCCCGGATCGGCCACAATGAGCATAGCTGCCGTTTTCTCTGGCAGTGTTACATTATGCGTATCAATATTAGTTTTATCCCATTTAAGTGCACCCTGGTACACATTACCTGTCTTACCTTCTGCACAGCTTACGGTAACCACATCGCCATCTTTTATCTTTTGTGTGGCATTGTTAGTAGCAACAATTGCAGGTATACCAATTTCGCGGGCAACAATTGCGGCATGGCTGGTTCTGCCACCTTTATCCGTTATTATAGCGGCAGCCTTTTTCAATATAGGATCCCAGTCGGGACTTGTAAGCTCGGTAACCACAATATCGCCCGGCTGCACTTTGTCTGCATATTTTGAAGATCTCAACAACCTTGCAGTACCACTTATAATTTTACTTCCAATAGCCTCGCCGCTCGTTATTACTGTTCCTTTCTCCAACAGTTTATACTCTTCAATTTCTGTACCCTTTTTATTTGCGTGTACCGTTTCGGGCCGCGCCTGTATAATATAGAGCGTGTTTGTTTCGCCGTCTTTCGCCCATTCAATATCCATAGGCTTGCCGTAGTGTTCTTCAATGATCAAAGCCCAGTTACCTAGCTGCGTAATCTCCTGATCTGATAGCACATACCTGGCCTGCATTGCCGGTGGTGTATTCAAATTGATGGTATTGCCATCCTCATCGTCACCATACACCATCATCAGCTTTTTCTCACCTTTTCTTTTTTGAATGATAGCCTTTTTACCTGATCGCAGCGAAGGCTTAAATAACAGGAACTCATCCGGTATTACTGTTCCCTGAACGATATTTTCTCCAAGGCCCCATACACCGGCTATATGTACCACATCTCTGAACCCGGATTCAGGCTCCAGCGTAAAGCATATACCGGAGCATGCCATATCAGCGCGTACCATTAACTGCACACCCACAGATAGTGCTATCTTGTCTTGTGAAAAACCGTTATCCGCACGATACTTGATCGCCCGGTCTGTAAAAAGGGAGGCGAAGCATTTTTGCACAGCCTGCAGTACGTTGCCCCGGCCTGAAACATTGAGGTAGGATTCGTGCTGTCCGGCAAAGCTGGCACCGGGCAGGTCTTCCGCAGTAGCGCTGCTCCTAACGGCCACTGATATTTCGCGACCATTTGTAAGCGCATCATATTGCGACAAAATTTCTACAGCCAATGCTTTGGGCATATCCGCTTCGCACATCAGCTTCCGGGCTTCTGCGCCCACAACACGGAGATTACTAAAATTTATGTTGTCCAGTTGCTGAAATAATTCATCCAGCTTTTTCCCAAGGCGGTTTTGTTCTATAAAATGCCAAAACGCCTCTGCAGTAGTTGCAAATCCGTCGGGAACATTTATACCATGGGGTGTAAGGCGGGTGTACATCTCTCCGAGGGATGCATTTTTGCCTCCTACAATAGGCACATCATTAATAGATATTTCTGAAAAGGATTTTACATACTGCGACATGATGTTCTTTTTATGCTTCATAAAGTTGCTGCATTAATCAGGTCAACACTATGAGTGCCATCATCGATTCAAATGATTGCCGTCAGGCATAAAAAAACCGACTATCGCCGGTAACTACTTATCAGTGAGGTTCTTGTTATCATTTAAGCGGTCCACTACTTCTTTAATCTCCTTCATCATATTCACCTGGACATTCTGCAGTTCGAACATAGTTTTCATTTGCCGGGAAATCAGCAGATCTATTTTCTGGTGCATATTCCTTATTTCTATCTCGGCTTTCAGATTGATCATATAATCATTAATGGCGCGCTGCCTGTCCTTTTCTTCCTTGCGGTTCTGACTCATAATGATAATAGGAGCCTGCAAAGCCGCAATAGTAGACAGCAACAGGTTAAGCAGTATAAACGGATAGGGATCAAAAGGCCTGCTTAACAAAAACACGTTTACACCAATCCATATTAACATAAAAACTATGAACGAAATGATGAATGCCCAGCTTCCGCCGAAAAAGGCAACTTTATCGGCTACCTTATCGCTGAGTGATAACTTAGCGTTTTCGAATTCATATAACTTCTGCGATAAAAGCTTTTCTTCTTCAATTGCTTCCAGTACAATATCATTCAGCTTCTGTAAATGCTCACTCTCTGTTGTAAGTATCGTCTCCAGGTCTTCGGAAGCTGCCTTGAAATTTTCCATAATCGGTCAATATAGATGCAATATAGAAACTACCGGGTGATTGCAGCAATGACTTTTCAACATCCTTTCAGAGGATTTTGAGCATCAGTTGGCTTTATGGCAGCAGGATGCTTTTACCTGGTTATGCTCCACCACAACTTTTGGGCTCAGATAAGGTATACCCAGGTTCATACCACGCATTACAAATAAAGAACCAAAGACAAATAAGGTTACAGGTACCAGTTTTGCAAAATGTATGTTTAGCACAGAAAATCTTCTTTTTAATATGGTGATGGATATCAACATGGGCATGGTTCCGAAACCAAATGCATACATCAATCCCATCGCGCTTATCGCATTTCCCGCACTTACGGTAGCCGACAATGCCATATACACCATACCACAGGGGAGCAGCCCATTGAGGATACCGCTCGTGAAGATGGCCGACATTGCAGGGTTACCAATATATTTCCCTAGTTGCCTCTTCACTGCTTCCATCCAGGGCAATGCTATCTTTAACTTACTGCCGGGGATAAATGATACAATACCGGCCAGTAGAAACACGCTACCGAGTACTATAGATATTGTCTGCTGCCATTGCGGATGAAAGAGGCTTTTAAAAGAATGTAATACCAACGCCATCAGTGCATATACTGTAACACGGCCAAAATGATATAAAAACACGCTCACCCATTTGCGTAATCCCACCATGTTGTTGAACGGCATGATCCAAATAATAGGGCCACACATTCCAGCACAATGTAAGCTGCCGGTAAGCCCCATCAGGAAAGCCATTGATAATGTAAAGCTATTCATATCAACGTAAGGTTAAGTCTGTTTGCTGGTAGTAGGCCTTTCCATCTGCCCTCCAGGATATTTTTACATTGTATGATGTAGTGTGCAGGGTATTTCTCGCAATAACCATAGCATTATTACTTACCTGTATAGGCACATGTCTATCCATAGATGTACTAACGGGTGAATAGAAATCTATATCGCCGGTTACTTCTTTTCCAAGGAACTCAGCAGGGAATTGGATCACTACATTCTTCTGATCTGCATGCACCGATACAGGAGATGATAGCGCAGCCTGGTTTTTACCGGCATCTATCACTTGCTGATATTTTATTTCCTGCGAATAGTAGTCGGGGCTCACCAGGTCAAAACTCTGATGCATACTGCCTACTACCAGTGTCACAATAATGGCTACAAAACCGCCGTATAAAATAGCTATTCTTGCTCCCCAATTCATTTTCATGATACTCATAATCTATAATTTTAATTGTCGCTAAATGGGCCAAGGAAAGAAGTATTAATCACCTGTATCTTTTTACCGTTTTCATACACACCTATCTGTAACGGTGTCTTTCTGTGTTTTACTGCTGATTTATCCATATAGATAAACATAGAACCGGAAGCATACTTTTCTTTAGGCACTTTCAGCTTTTCTTCACCTACCAGTTTAATAGTGCCTTTAAAATTTTCCGGTTTTAGTTCCAGCTGCTTATCATCGTAAGTTTTATTCAGGAATTTATAATTATACAGGTTACTCAATTGCTGGCCAGGCTGCTCCTGGTACAGCTGGCCCGGAGTACGTAAGATAGATATACCAACATCTGTACGGCTTGCCAGCAGGAATACTTCCACACTCAGCATAACGATCATTACTGCAGTATATGCCTTCATGCGGCCGGTGAAGCGTAAGGGTTGCTTTTTGCTGATATTGTTTTCGGAAGCATAACGGATCAATCCCTGCGGCAGATTTACGGCTGCCATCATTTTATTGCAGGCATCAATACAAGCCGTACAGTTAACACATTCCAGTTGTGTACCATTGCGAATGTCTATACCTGTAGGACAAACCTTTACACATTGCATACAATCTATGCAGTCGCCATTGCTACGTTCTTCGTTCTTTTTAAATTTACCTCTTGGCTCACCGCGTACATAATCATAGCTCACCACGATAGAATCTTTATCAAGCAATACCCCCTGCATACGGCCATAAGGACATACAACAGTACAAACCTGCTCGCGCATGGATGAGTAAATAAAGAAGAATACAGTGGTGAATACTACCAGGGCTATAAAACCACCTACATGGTGACTTATAGGTTCTGATACAATTTCTCTGAGTTCATCAATTCCTATCACGTAAGCGAGAAAAGTATTAGCAATGAGGAAACTCACTACCCAGAATACAAACCATTTTAATCCTTTCTTAAATACTTTATCGGTATTCCAGGGCTGGCTTTTAAGAATTTTTTGTTCTGCGGCGCTGCCTTCAATCCAATATTCCAGCTTACGAAATATCATTTCCATGAAAATGGTTTGTGGGCATATCCACCCGCAAAATATACGCCCGAAGACAACGGTGAACAAGGCAATAAATACAATGAACACCACCATGCCGAGGCCAAAGATGAAAAAGTCCTGTGGCCAGAATATCTGTCCGAATAATATAAACTTACGTTCCAGGATGTTTATCAGGAATAAAGGGTGTCCCTTTATTTTTATAAAAGGCAAAACAAAAAATATCACCAGGTACGCTATGCTCACCCATGTACGGGCATTGTATAATTTACCTTCAGGCTTCTGAGGAAACATCCATATCCGCTTGCCCGACTTATCTACCGTTGCTACCTTATCCCTAAACGATCCTTCTACCGTACTCATCTTTGTGTTGATTATTTCTATTTAGATGCTACAACCTTTGTGCTGTCTTTAGCTGCACCACCTTCTATATACAATTCACCCTGTTTGTCTTTTGGTGCGGCAGGATGCGTACCTTTTAATGATTTTACATAACTGGCGAGCTGGGCGATCTGGTTAGGAGAAAAATCATCCTTCCAGCTTTTCATGCCTTTATCTGCCCAACCATACTTAATGGATTTGAATACATCTTTTAGCCCGCCACCGTGCAGCCAGTACTCATCTGTAAGGTTAGGGCCTACACCGCCACCGCCGTCTTTTGCATGGCATGGAGAACAGGTGCTCTGAAAGATAGTCTGCCCGGCTGCAATACCGGCTGCATCAGCCATTTGTACCGTATTCTCATCTACATTATTTGCTGTTTTTGCCAGGTAGGCTGCTTTCACCTCTTCTCCTTTCTGCACTTCAGCAACATATTCATCATAAGAGCTTGGGCCATTACCACCACCGTGGTAATACCAGAGATACACTACAGCGACAACAATTGTGAGGTAAAAGCCATACTTCCACCAGGGAGGGAGGCTATTATCCAGTTCACGGATACCATCATAGTCGTGGTCCAGCATAATATCCTTTTCCTTCTCTATAGGCACCACTTTGTTGAAACGGTCCCAGAAAGAAACTTTAGGTGCCAGCGCACGTACCGCTTCCACTTCAACCTTGCCGCTCATTATTCTTACCATCGTTCTGATAACCAATACAAGGGCAATGATCACCAGCAGCTCTAAACCCACTATGCCTATCAGCGCGTAAAACTTATCAGAAGGCATGCCGCTGATGAATTTTTGAACGGGTGCAGGCGCTGCGTCCTCTGCCATTACCCTATGGCTTGCAAGCGTTGCACCGAGCAACAGCAACATTACTTTTGAAGTAACGCCGCTCCTTTTTTCGCGCAACTTGTCCCTATAGGCAAGAGACAGTTGCAACAAAGTATTACCGAGAATAAAAATTGCCAGCAGCAGTATCAATGAAAGGCTAACCAATACTATCAGCATAGCGTTAAAACTGCTTGCTTCAGGCTTGTCTGCCGTAGCGGCTGCGGCATCGGCTGCATTCACCACTAAAGGAGACATTATTATTAAGGTTAAAAAAGATGCTATTTTTTTATGGATACGCATATGTTGCGGTTTATTAATTGTTATCATTATTATTTCCAAGGGGTATGTTCTTCACCTCCGTTATGTATGACTTTTTCGCTTTTAAAGCCCATATAGTCAACGCCGTAAAAAACACAATGAATATGAGTAATGATACCATAGGATAAATGCTTACCCCGGTTATATGCTCTAAATAATATTTGAATTTCATCTTAACTGGTATTTAATGGTTAGTTACTGGCAACTGTTTTTTGCTGCAGTTTGATGTCTTTACCTACGCGCTGCAGATATGCGATCAATGCTACGATCTCCCTGTCGCTCTTGATCTGTATTTTATCTTTTGCCAGGCTTTCTTTGATGCCCTCAGCCTGTTTCATCAGGTCGGCATTAGCTGTTTTATCGTAGCCCTCAGGGTAAGGAACACCAAGGGTTTGCATAGCCCTGATCTTGGCACCCGTGATACCTGTATCTATCTCATTTTCGAACAGCCATGAATAGGAAGGCATTACAGAACCCGGAGACATACTACTTGGCTCATACATATGATTGAAGTGCCAGCTGTCCGGATATTTGCCACCAATACGCGCCAGGTCGGGACCGGTACGCTTGCTACCCCATTGGAATGGGTGATCGTACACAAATTCACCGGCTTTTGAGTATTCGCCATAACGGGCCACTTCACTGCGGAATGGACGCACCATCTGGCTATGACAAGTATAACATCCTTCGCGCACATAGATATCGCGGCCCTGCAATTCAAGTGGTGTGTATGGTTTCACACTGCTGATAGTTGGAATATTAGATTTTATCAGGAAAGTTGGGATGATCTCGATCATACCACCTATAGCCACTACAATCAAGCTAAATACAAGCATCTGCACAGGGCGACGTTCAATCCAGCGGTGCCAGTGGTAGCTGCCATGCTCTTCCACAAATACTTTACTTAATGGTGCTGCTTCTGCAGGCTCATCATTCAATGCTTTACCGGCACGTGCAGTACGTATCAGGTTATAGGTCATCATTACGGCACCAATGAGGAATAACGTTCCACCTATACCACGCATAGCATAGAAAGGCCTCATTTGTGTAACGGTTTCCAGGAATTGATATTTCAATTGGCCTTCAGGGGTAAATTCTTTCCATGCCAGGCTTTGCATAAAGCCAGCCCAGTACATTGGAACTACGTAGAATACTATACCCAGCGTACCGATCCAGAAGTGCCAGTTAGCCAGCTTGGTTGAGTAAAGATTAGTTCTGAATATCCGCGGTATCAGCCAGTACAGCACACCAAAGGTGAGGAAGCCATTCCAGCCGAGGGCGCCTACGTGTACGTGGGCAATGGTCCAGTCTGTAAAGTGGCTGATAGCATTAACGCTCTTTAAGCTCAGCATCGGGCCTTCGAAAGTTGCCATACCGTATGCTGTAACAGCTACTACCAGGAATTTCAGCGTAACATCTTCACGCACTTTATCCCATGCACCGCGTAGTGTTAGCAATCCATTCAGCATACCACCCCATGATGGCGCTATCAACATTACAGAAAACACAGTACCGAGCGACTGTGCCCAGTCGGGCAAGGCAGTGTATAGTAAGTGGTGTGGCCCGGCCCAGATATAAATAAATATCAGCGCCCAGAAGTGTATAATGGAAAGCCTGTAAGAATATACCGGCCTGTTTGCGATCTTAGGCAGGAAGTAGTACATAATGCCCAGGTAAGGCGTAGTAAGGAAGAATGCCACGGCATTGTGTCCATACCACCATTGTACCAATGCATCCTGCACGCCAGCGTACCATGAATAAGATTTAAGCGGGCTGAAAGGGATCTCCCAGGAGTTAACGATATGCAACATAGCCACCGTAACGAATGTGGCTATATAGAACCAGATGGCAACATACAAGTGACGCTCGCGACGTTTGATAATGGTACCAAACATATTGATACCAAATACCACCCATACTAATGTGATCAGTATATCTATCGGCCATTCCAGCTCGGCATATTCCTTGCCTGTTGTATAACCGGCAAGTAAGGTTATAGCAGCAAGAACAATGATCAGCTGCCAGCCCCAAAAATGCAATTTGCTCAGAAAATCGTTAAACATCCTGGCTTTACAAAGGCGCTGCAGAGAATAATAAACGCCCATAAAAATACCGTTACCTACAAAGGCAAAGATCACTGCATTGGTATGCACGGGGCGTACACGGCCAAATGTAGTGGCTGCGGTATTCATGTTCAGTACGGGGAACACCAGCTGAAATGCGGCTAGAAGGCCGGCAAGCATACCAACAAGACCCCAGAATATGGTTGCGTATGCAAACCATTTTACGATCTTGTTGTCGTAATAGAATTTTTCTAATTGCGAACTGTTGGTCATTTATTCTGTCTTTAAGATTATCAGTTTAGGTTTTGATTTACTTCGTCATCATAGAGTATTCTCATGGCTGCCCCGCTCTTATCTTCGAACTGGTCACTTTTTACGCTCCATACAAATGCAAAAAGGAAAAAGGCGGCTACTATGATACTTGCGAAAATCAGGATATAAAGCGCGCTCATCTATTGGTTTTAATTATGCCTCAAAACTATTACGCACTTATCCCCCGCTCCATGACCACACTCATGCGAAAACATGATTGTTATCAGATTCTTAAAATTCTATTGACTTTTTAAAGAAAGTTTCATCCCGGCAGCTACTATACTGCTGACACCGGTAGAGATAAGTACGATGCTCAAAGTGCTGACCGGCATTAATATAGCTGCCTTCATCGGGCTCATATTGCCCTGCATAGATATGGCCAGCCCAATGATATTATACACTATGGATACCAGGAATGAAAAACCGATAATATACTTACCCCATCGGGAGAGCCTGAGTAAAGAAGGAAGTTTTCCCATTTTAGAGGCATCCAATATAGCATCGCAGGAGGGTGAGAAATTGTTAATATCATCGGCGAGCGTAATACCTACATTACTTTGTTGTAAAGCCCCCGCGTCATTCAACCCATCTCCTATCATGAGTGTTTGATGACGACCCTGTTGTAATTTTTCTATATACCTGAGTTTGTCGTGCGGTTTCTGTTCAAAAAGTAATGTTCCTTTATTACCAAACAGGCCTTTCAATATCGATCTTTGCGCATCGTTGTCGCCTGAAAGCATTGACAGATCATAAACCGATGCCAGTTGTGGTATCAATTGTGGTACAGCATCACGCAAAACAGGATTGATATAAAATGCAGTGACATCATCGTTGATCCTGATGTAAAGTGATGGCTTCACATCTTTGGGCTGCATATCAACGCCTACGAATATCGCGGAACCTACTTTTACAAGATTGCCATCAATGTAAGCGCTGATACCTTTACCGGTAAATTCCTTCCAGTCATCTGATGGTACCGGCGAATAACTTCCCAGAAAGGCGGATAAAGCCTTACTATAGGGGTGCGAACTCGGCTGTATCACGCTATACACAAGCCTGCGCTCATAATCTGTAAGCTCATGCCCAGATGTACTAAAATGCGAACTACCTTGGGTAAGCGTACCTGTTTTATCGAAAATGATATGATCTACTTTACCTAATTGCTCTATGACAGTGGAATCTCTCAGAAAGAGACCATTATTACTCAGCAAACGCAACAAGTTACCATTGGTATAATTTGCAGATAGCAGTAGTGCGCAAGGACAAGCGACTATCAGCATCGCGGATACACTTGGCAAAAGTTTAGCAGGATCATTCAAAGCCCAGAATGCCGCCGTAATGCCAGCAAGTACAAAAAGAATGATCGTAAAATATTTGCTCAGTACATGTATGATGCTCTTGCTATTATTCTCTTCCTGCTTGTTTTTTGAAAAACTATAATGGTTCCATAATGACGTAAGGTAGCTGCCGGCAACAGGCTTTATCAATTGTATTGTCAGGTTATCGCCTTTCTGTTTACCACCGGCATAAACGATATTACCTTTTTCAATTTTTACAGGCTCGCTTTCACCTGTTACAAATCCGTAATCGATGTTGGCATTACCCTTCAGCACTACGCCATCGGCAGGTATGATCTCATCGTTATGCAGTTCTACAACATCTTTCTCTTTCAGATCCTGCAATGGCCTTGCTTCCGTGCCGCTATCAGTAACTACATTCACCGCTATGGGGAAATAGGACTTATAATCGCGATTGAAGGAAATAGATTTATAGGCCTGATCCTGCACCAGCCGGCCTACCAGCATAAAGAATACAATGCCCGACATACTATCGAGATAGCCACTGCCTGTATTGGTAAATATCTCATAGAGACTTCGGCCGAATGTAATGATCAAAGCCAAAACAATAGGCGCATCAATATTCAGCATTTTTTGCTTCAACCCGGCCCATGCAGATGTAAAAAATTCAGAAGCACTGAAAAAGAATACCGGCAATGCCAATACCAGGTTCAGATAGCGGAAGAGTTGTACGTACTGATGTTCTATGCCCAGGTTGCCCGATAGATATTCCGGGAAGCTGAGCATCATAATGTTACCGAAGCAAAACCCGGCAACACCAAGCTTATATACCTTCTTTTTGTTTGATGCTTTTGCTTTTTTTGCGCTACCATCTTCTAGGCTTATATATGGTTCGTAACCAATGGTTGTCAGCAGGTCTACAATTTCACGTAATGTGATCTCCTGCTGCAGGTAATGAATGGTTACCTCTTTATTAGTAAAGTTGAGCCTGCTGTCGGTAATCGCAGGTCTTATCTTAGGTAAATGTTCCAGCAGCCACATGCAGGAACTGCAATGTATGCCCGGTATGTATAAGGTAACAACAGCATGTTTTCCGTCAGAGAAAGTAAGCAGCTTTTGTGAAATGTCCGCATTATCCAGGTAGGCATATTTATCGCTGCGCCTTGCTTTTACCTGCGTCAGCCCCGGGTGGTTCTGGATCTTATAATAATTGCAAAGCCCATTCTCATCAAGGATTTCATAAACCAGTTTGCAACCATCGCAACAAAAAACCTTATCGCCTACCGCATAGTTATTGGTAATGCATGGTGCACCGCAATGATAACAGGCTACTTCACTCTTAACTTTTTCTTTAGTTAATCCATCTTCTTTGACGGGTGGCTCTTTAACTGTAGGCATGAATACTCCTTTGTGCTTCTATCATCTTTGGTATCAGGCAAGCCTCTTCCAGGTAAAACAGTTCTGTAAGAGACGTATCTATGATCATGATCTCGTTCCGCAGCTTTTTATATTCCGCAGGATATTGTATGTCTGAGTACAATGGCAATGCTACCATCTGCAGGCGATACAATATCTCTTTTATCTTTTGATGTGATTCCTTGAGGCTGGCTACTTGTGTGGTGTGCTGCATAGTACATTTGCCGCTACAAGTATTGCAGTCATGTTTTTCTAATGCTTTTTTGTTAAGCTCACCTATATAAGGAACCATTATTTCTTTTCTTAGTATTGTAAACTCCCGGAGCTGCTCCAGGAATTTTTTTGACATGCTTATATACAGGATCGTAGAAGTGTGTTCTTCTTTTTGTTCCAGCCTGCTCAGGATATTATAAGCATTCCGGCATAGGTTGTCTACCGATGTATAATAGTCTTCATTCAGCCTTTCTGCCAGCTCTAATAAGCCACTAAATTGATATCGTGGAAAAAATATTTTACTCATACAACTCCTTTGGACGAATTTATACCCGCTGCCAAGGTTAAAACATGATTGCGGGAAGGTGCAAACATGATTTTTATCAGTTTTTTTAGATCAGGATTAGTTATAAATATTAGCTGTCTTCACCAGTTTATCCATATCCAGTATTTTTATCTTCTTCCCTACAAATACAACTATCTTATCATGCTTAAATTCTGAAAGCAGGCGAATCGCTGTTTCAGTTGCCGTACCCACGAGGTTGGCAATATCCTCGCGCGATAGCACCACGCTGATGGTAGCGTTATCCTTTTCAAAACCATAAGTTTCTTTCAGAAATAATAAAGCCTCTGCCATACGTTCGCGCACAGGTTTCTGGGCAATATCTGTCAGCCTGTTTTCTGTTAGCCTTAATTCTAAGGCCAGCATCCTGATGATCTCCAGTGATAGGGTTGGGTTCTTTCGCAGCAAGCTGAAGAAAACCTCTTTAGAGATAAAGCATATCTGGGTATCCTCCAGGGCTATTGCCGATGCATTATAGCGCTCAGAGCTAAGCATAGATCTGTAACCCAGCACATCGCCTTCCTTCGCCAGTTTTACTATCTGCTCTTTCCCATCCTGGCCCGCATGAGCCAGTTTCACCTTGCCTTTATTTATGCAGTACACCCCCAAAGGATAGTTGCCCTCATTGAAAATGATCTGTCCTTTTTTATACGGTATACATGATTTATGCTCATCAATGGTGATCAGTTCATCCATCTGCAAATGGCAAAAGATGGATTTATCCTTTACCGTACATGTTTCACAATTGGCTGTAAACCCCGATTTACTTTTATCTGTCAAGAATTACACTGTTTATCGTTAACCTTTAAAGTGCCGTAATAGGCCTTACATATTCCGTGATGCTAAATCTTCCGCAATCTTTCAAAGCTTTAAATCCATCTTTTACATTCACCAAATGCCTGAATCCACGCGCCATCAGTATGGATATAAAAATTACCGACCGGTATCCACCCGCGCAATGCACATAGTAAGTGGCATCTTTATCCAGCTTCTGCATTTCTATATTGATATCATCGAGCGGCATATTCGATGCTCCGATGATATGCTCTGAATCATATTCACTCTTTTTCCTTACATCCAATAAAAAGATATTTGGATGCGCCTCTAATGTATCAGCAAGTTCATCGGCTGTGATAGAGCGCATTTGCTGAATCGGGCGACCGGACATCTCCCAATCTTCCATGCCTCCGTCCAGGTAACCAATACAGTTGTCATAGCCCACACGGGATAGCCGGGTCACCACTTCTTGTTCTCTGCCGGCTTTAGAGATGATCAGTATAGGTTGTTTTATATCCGGGATAAGTGCTCCGGCCCACGGTGCAAAGTTCCCGTCCAGCCCTATATTGATAGCACCGGGTATAAAAGCTTTTACAAATTCAGCCGCATCTCTCGTATCTAATATCAATGCACCGGTTTCTTCCGCAGCGGCTTCAAACGCGCCGGCAGACAATGGTTGTAATCCTTTTTTGATCACCTCGCTGATGTTCTCATAACCTGTTTTATTCAGCATTACATTAAAAGGAAAGTATTGCGGTGGCCTAACCAGGCCTGTAGTTACCTCTTTTATAAATTCGTCCCGGGTCATATCAGCCCGTAAGGCATAGTTGGTTTGCTTTTGATGGCCCAGTGTGTCCTGGGTATCGCTGCTCATATTTTTGCCACAAGCGCTACCAGCACCGTGTGCCGGATATACTATGATATCATCGTTAAGCGGCATTATTTTATTGCGCAGTGAATCATATAATAAACCGGCTAACTGTTCCGTGGTCATCTGTGCTGCTTTCTGCGCGAGGTCGGGCCTGCCTACATCACCCAGGAAAAGTGTATCTCCGGAGAACAGGGCCACTTCTTTACCATTTTCATCTATTAACAGGTAGCAGGCACTTTCCATTGTATGACCGGGGGTATGCAATACTTTTATCTTAACATCTCCCAGCTGCAGTTCCTGTCCGTCCGCAGCTATCAGGGCATCAAAAGAAGGCTGCGCAGTGGGGCCATATACTATAGTAGCGCCAGTCTCTTTTGCAATATCTATATGACCCGAAACAAAATCTGCATGAAAATGCGTTTCCAGAACATACTTGATGCGCGCGCCGGAAGACGCTGCTTTCTGAATATAGGTTTGCACATCGCGCAACGGATCAATTATAGCCACTTCTCCGCCGGACTCTATATAGTAAGCGCCTTGTGCCAGGCATCCTGTATATATCTGTTCGATTTTCATAACATTTTTTTGAACATCCAAACTTAGATACAGCGCACTACTCAAAAGATGACGATGGTCAATTTTCACGCTGATTGTAGTCTGCTGAAACACATAGCATTATTCGATATTTGCAGCATAATCGGCATAAATGAAGTATTGGAAAAAGATATCGCACACAGAACAGGCAGAACGTATAGATGCAGCGCTGGAAATTAATATAGACTACAAAAACAAAATAACACTAGGTATACCGGCATCCAGCCTTGATCCGCATGTATTTTATGATCGTGCATCTTTTTTGAAGGATGCTCCGTTACTCAGAACCTATATTCAAAACCCAAACCACATTGGCTGCCACACGCTGGGAGAATCTGAAATGTTCTTCAAAGGCACGCAGGATATAGAAAGAGAAGTGATAGAATTGCTGAGTGTTGATTTATTGAAAGCTGCACCAGAAAGTTGCGATGGATATGTAGCCTCCGGCGGAACGGAAGCTAATATACAGGCCGCCTGGATATACAGAAACTATTTTGCCCGCGAGTACAATGCACGCTATGATGAAATAGCTTTGCTGGGGTCTGCTGATACACACTACTCTATTGCTAAAGCTGCTAACCTGCTGCACCTTACCTGGTATAGTGTGCCTGTATATGATGATACCCGTATGATTGTGCAGGAAGCGCTTGATGCAACACTTGCAAGAGCAAAAGCCGACGGCGTCAAATATTTTATCGTTATAGCCAATATGGCTACCACGATGTTTGGCAGTGTAGATGATCCATCTGTCTATGTGCACGCATTAAAGCAACATGGCCTTCATTACAAACTGCATCTTGATGGCGCATTTGGCGGATTTATCTTTCCCATCAGCCATCCCGATTCCCATATCAACTTTGCAGATGAGCATGTCTCTTCTATCACATTAGATGCGCACAAAATGCTGCAGGCACCTTATGGCACGGGCATCTTTATTGCAAGAAAGGGTTTGATGGAATATGCCTATACCAAAGAGGCGCAGTATGTACACGGTATGGATATTACATTGAGTGGCAGCCGGTCGGGCACTAACGCGGTAGCCATCTGGATGATATTAATGACATATGGCCCGCATGGATGGTTCGAAAAGATCAATAAACTCTTATACAGAACAGATTGGCTTTGCAACCAGCTGGATAAAATGCAGATTGCTTATTACAGATATCCTAAGATGAATATAGTAACCATCAGGGCAAAACATGTACCGGCAGATATAGCAGAACGCTATGGTTTGGTGCCCGACACCCACGATGGCAAAACCCTATGGTATAAAATAGTGATTATGGACCATGTAGAGGTAGAGCATTTAGAAGAATTCCTGGAAAATTTGCCTGCCATAAATGATTAAATAGAAAGATATGGGCAAAACATTACGGATATTGGCAGCAGTTATAGCTTTAATGCTGATGCTGGCATGGCTTGCCTCTTATAGTTTTAATTCTATGGTTGATGACGAGATCCATGTGCTCACGTCTTCTGCCGGGGCTGGTGACAGCTTGTTTATAACCGAATCGGCCATTCAACGATTGCCTTATCCTGTACAAAAATGGATGCACCGCAGCGGTGTTATTGGCAAAAAGGTACCCACCATTGTTTATTTAACGCAAAAAGGATCGTTACGAACAGGCCCGAAAAGCAAGTGGATGCCTGCCGAGGCGGAACAATACTTCAATACAGCAATTCCTTCTTTCATCTGGAAGGTGCACGCAAGAATGAATTTTTTTGTGGGTTTCGCAGGGCGCGATAAGCTGGAGGACGGACATGGCAACATGCTTATAAAGCTATTTGCTGCAATACCGGTTGTCAATGCTTCGGGGCCCGCAACAGACCAGGGATCATTATTAAGATACCTGGGCGAAATGTGCTGGTTTCCTGCCGCTGCCATCAGGCCTTATATATCGTGGAAGGAAATAGATGAAAACAGTGCTGAAGCAACAATAAGGCAAAACGGTACACAATGCAGTGGTATTTTCCGGTTCAACCGGGATGGTGACATTATATCTTTTGAGGCAAACAGGTATATGCAGCAGGATGGAAGTATAAGCCTTCAAAAATGGTATATACCAATAAAAGAATGGAAAACAATATCGGGAGTACGCATTCCTGTAAGAGGAGATGTGATTTGGAAATTATCCGGAGGTGATTTTAATTATTTTAAATGGGAAATCACCGGTATCAGTTACCAATAGTACCGATTTTCTATTGGCAGGATTTTTACAACTTATAAAAATAAAATACCAGTATTATGAAAATATCTCGTTTAATGGCTTATGGCGTAGCCGGCATTATCAGCGGACTGCTATTGGAAAACACATTGCTGCAGGCCAAACAGAAAGCACGAAACAGGGTGAAAAAACTCGACAAAAAAATAAAGAAATCTTTGCCTGCAACGCATTGATAGCAGCGGCAATCCCCTGTCATCGTATGGTCATATAAATATATTTCGCCACGTTTTACTATAGTTCCGTAACAATGATTTTTTTATGAATTACGGAAAATCTAAACTTGTAGGTAATTTTATACATAAGATTCCTTTTCGGGTTTATGCGTACGTGGCTTAGGAATACATTGCTGCTCATCACAGTTCTTTTATGCTTTTCACTAAAAGTAAACGCGACCCATTTGTATGGGGCCGACTTCTTTTATACCTATGTCAGCGGCACTACTTATAATGTAACGTTAGTTGTATATGGCGATTGCAGCGGGTCATCATTTCCCAGCCTGTCGTCTTCTTCGCCACAGGTCGAAATATATGACAGTACATCCCTAACCCAAACTGTAAATTTGAGCATCCAGGCACCAACGTCAGGAGTGGAGGTAACGCCCGTTTGCCCCTCACAGTTATCTAATACCAATTGTGTAAGCTCTACTGGCACCATACCGGGAGTAAAGAAGTTTGTATATACCATAACACCCGGGGCTTATACATTCTTCATCACTTATACAGATAATGGATGTCCATTATCCAGCAAACAAACAAGGGCTTATACTATCAATGTGTTGCCTAATCCTACCATTCAGTTCAACCTCGTATCAGCAGCCACTTGTACTAAAAAGGCCGTGTTCACTGTAACTTCTTCAGTTGCGGGTCCTTGGCGTATCAAATTCCTGCAAGGCGCCAGTATCATTGATAGTGTCAACACAAGCGCTACCAGTGTTACAGACAGCCTTGCGCCCGGCTCGTACACCATGCGCACCTACAATAGTAATGGTTGTTTTAAGGACACTGCCGTAACGCTTGCCAGTCCTGCACCCACCGTCATTTCATTGCAAAAGCAAAATCCTACATGCAATAAGTTTAGTAATGGCTCCATTTCCGTGTCAGCGTCCAACAGTGTTACGCCCTATACCTATGCACTGGGAACCGGTAGCTATTCCTCAACTGCCAACTTCTTAAACCTTCCGGCAGGAGGTTATACCATTCACGTAAAAGATGGCACAGGCTGCGTTAAAGACACAACGGTAACACTTACAGATTCTCTAAAAGTATCATCAGCATTTACAATAACCAATGTTTTATGCAACGGCGGTAACACAGGCACTATCACTGTGACAGGCTCCGGAGGCGCGGGCTCACCTTTTTCTTACGCTATCAATAGCGGATCACTAGGTTCCACTAACAGTTTTACCAACCTGGCGGCCAATACCTACCTGATACATATAGAAGACAAACTGGGCTGTTATAAAGATTCCCTGGTATCAATAACGCAACCTATACCTATTTCTGTATCACATACCATTACAGATGCAACATGCAACGGCTCATCTACCGGCAGTATTATTGAAATAGCATCCGGTGGAACGTCGCCATATACATATAATATCAACGGGGGAGCGTTTACACCTTCCGGCATCTTTAGTGCTTTAAAAGCGGGTACATATACCATGGTCATCAAAGATCAGAATGGTTGCACTAAAACGGAATCGTTAACAATATCAGAACCAGCGGCTATAAAAATAACTTCCTTGCCAATCGTCTTACCCTCTTGTTATGGCTCTGCTGACGGGTCAATTACTGTCAATGCATCCGGCGGCGTAATGCCCTATTCCTATTCTCTAAATAACGTTTCCTACAACGTTAGCAATATTAGCGGCCTTGGCTCCGGCACCTACGCCGTACGCGTCATCGATCTTAACGGCTGCACAAAAGACACAACAATATATTTGTCGCAGCCTTCAAAAGTTATTCTTCGATACACAGCTGTTAATCCTATCTGCCAAACCTTATCGAACGGTAGTATAAGCGCATCAGGCAGTGGTGGCACAAGCCCATACAAGTTTAGTTTTGATGGTGGCAAGTATGATAGCATAAGCTTGTTCAAACCACTTGCAGCCGGTATTCATACATTAAGTATACAGGACAGTAAAGGATGCACAGTCGATGCCTCTGTTAGTCTGAAAGATTCTCTGACCATAAGAGCTGATTTTACTATCAATAACACGAGCTGTTTCGGGCTTGCAGATGGGTCATTTACCGTAGAACCGGCGGGTGGTGTCAGCCCTTACAAAATAGCGATAGGTAATGGCAGTTATCGCGATTCCATTCGGTATAAAGGTTATTCCGCAGGCAATTACCCTATTCATATCAAGGATTCTATTGGCTGTATTGGCGATACTACCATTAGAGTGGAACAACCAGACAAACTTTCTCTAACACCTGAGATCAGTTATAATAATTGTTATGGCCTGGATACCGTTGGTAAAGTAAAAATGAATGTAGCAGGGGGTACGCCACCCTACTCTTACACATGGAGTAATGACACGCTGGCGCATAATAATATTATTGCCGGCCTTGCGAATGGTGTTTACAAAGTATGGGTAACTGACGCACATTCCTGCAAAGACTCATTGGTATCGGAAGTGACTTACAACGATTGTTGCCTTCCTTATATTCCTAACGCATTTACACCAAACGGAGATGGAAAAAATGATGATTTTAGAGTACTCGCCAAGGGAGATATGAAGCTGATTACGTTTATAGTATACAACAGGTTCGGGCAGTGTGTTTTTACCACCAACGAATTTGGCAAGGGCTGGGATGGTAACTTCAATGGTAGCCCGCAAGATCTTGGCACCTACTTCTACTATTTAAAAGCTATTTGCGGCAATAGCGGCGAGCATACGGTGGTGCTTAAAGGCGATGTAACGTTGATCCGTTAGCAATTGGCTTCTTACAAAAAGATAAACGCCTCGCTTTGCGAGGCGTTTATCTTAACTGAATGCATCTTTTATTTTATCGAAAAAACTCCGGTCTTCTTTTACATCCTTAGATTCAGGGCCCGGGGCAAAATTTTGCGAATCTCTCATCTTTTCCAGCATATTCTTTTCATCGTCTGAAAGGTGCTGCGGAGACCAGGCATTTACCTGCACCAACTGATCGCCTTTTTCATAGCTCTGAAATGCAGGGAATCCCTTACCCTTCAGCTTAAATATCTTGCCGCTCTGTGTGCCTGCGGGTATCTTTATTTTGGCCTTACCATCAATAGTAGGTACTTCTGCATGCGTACCCAATACCAGGTCGGGGAAAGACAGGTTCAGGTTATATATCACATCCAGGTCGTTACGCCTCAGATGCGGGTGTTTCTCTTCTTCTATCAGTATCAACAGGTCCCCTGGAGGGCCGCCGCGCTCACCTGCATTACCGGCACCGCCCATGCTTAGCTGCATACCATCCTGCACACCTGCAGGTATATCTATCGAAATGGTATCCTCGTCATACACACGGCCTTCTCCTTTACAGGTACCACATTTAGCCGTTATCTGGGTTCCCTCACCATTACAATGCGGGCAGGTAGTAACCGTTTGCATCTGCCCAAGGAAGGTGTTGGTCACCTTGCGTACCTGGCCGCTACCACCGCAGGTGCTACAAGTCTGCACAGATTTTGAATCCTTGGCACCACTGCCATGGCATGTATTGCAGGATACGTATTTCTTTACCTTGATCTTTTTATTGGCACCATTGGCAATATCTGCAAAGGACATTTTTAGCTTCACGCGCAGGTTGGCGCCACGTGCACCCTGCCGGCGGCCTCCACTACGGCCACCGCCGCCAAAGAAGCTGCCAAACATGTCATCGCCAAAAACATCGCCAAAGTTCTGGAAGATATCTTCCATCCTCATGCCGCCGCCAAAGCCGCCGCTGGCTGCGCCACCCATACCTGCATGGCCAAAACGATCGTATTGTGCTTTCTTATCCGGTGTGCTCAGTACATCGTATGCCTCTGCCGCTTCTTTAAATTTTTCTTCTGCAGCCTTATCGCCGGGATTTCTGTCCGGGTGGTATTGCATGGCTATTTTACGATAAGCCTTCTTGATCTCATCTGCACTGGAACTCCGGGATACTCCTAAGACCTCGTAATAATCTCTTTTAGACATAATGCTTTAAAAATCTTTTATGGCCCAGCGATATAGCTCTGCCATCAATCCTTTTCTTATTTTCCCACCACTACCTTTGCGTGGCGAATCAGTTTATCATTCAGGTAATAACCCGGCTCTATCTCATCTATCACCTTGCCTGCCATTGCTTCGTTAGGCGCAGGTATCTCAGTGATGGCTTCATGCAGGTCAGCATCAAAATCGTGGTTGATACTTTCCATTTTCTTCAGGCCCTTACTTTGCAGCACATGATGCAGCTTATTGAAAACCAGGGAAATACCTTCTTTGATGATCTTAACATCATCAGTGGTTTCCAATTGCTTCATTGCCCGGTCACTATCATCCAGTACTTCCAGCAACGATTTTATTACATCTTTTGATGCCGTTTGCTTCAATTCCAGGCTTTCTTTGGCATTCCTTCTTCTAAAGTTTTCGAACTCAGCTACAAGACGGAGGTACTTATCTTTGGCCTCTGCGAGTTCTGTTGATAATTTATCCAATTCAGAATCTTCACCTATCTCATCATCCAGATGCTGCATGCCACTCACGCTATCATCTACGTTCAGGCTTGCTGCCAGCAATTCTTCATTATCTGCATCATGCGACAGGTTGTCTGTATTTTCATTCATATCATTCTCTTTTTCAAAGGCTTGGTCTGTCATTGGCTTCTTTTTTTTAAAAAACATTGCGCAAAAATAAGGTCAATAATTTTGCCACAGTTAAATATGGGACAAAATGTCCTATTTGCCGGAAAATATTGACAATTTATTATCGTTTGCCGGTTGCCCAATTCGCTATCTTCACATAAAGCCACTTCAAACATGAAAAATTATCTTTCTGCGCTTTTTATATCTATTGCCGTTATTACTGGTGCAGTACTTATTAACAAAGCTTATATCTATAAGTTTCGCACTAAAAATACAGTGAGCGTGCTTGGCAGCTCCGAATATAATTTCACTTCAGACCTCGTGGTATGGTCAGCAAATTATACCCGGACCTCTATGGAAATTAAAGATGCATATGCCAGCCTGAAAAATGATGAACAGGCAGTGCGTGATTACCTGGGCAAGCAAGGTATTGCAGCAAATGAAATAATATTTTCTTCTGTATCGATAGATAAGCAATACACCGAAAAATATGATCAGAATGGCAGGCAGATAGGCCGGACTTTTACAGGCTATCAATTGCTGCAAACTGTAAAGGTGGAATCTAAGAATATCGGGAAAGTAGAAAAGGTTTCAAGGGAAATAACCGAGCTATTGCAATCGGGTGTAGAACTTAGCTCTCAGGAGCCTCAATATTATTATACTAAGCTATCCAGCCTGAAGGTGAACCTTTTAGCAAAAGCATCTTCAGATGCTTATAACCGCGCCAGTACAATAGCCGCTAACGCACACAGCAAATTGGGCAGGTTAAGAAAAGCATCAATGGGAGTATTCCAGATCACCGGACAATACAGCGATGAGAATTATACGTACGGCGGCACATTGAATATTTCTGACAAAAACAAAACCGCCAGGATCACTGTAAGATTGGAATATGAACTCGAGTAACTATCGCGACAAGAACAATCCCATGGTCAGCAGATCGGCATAGCTGCCGTCAGGCTGCTTTATAGCTTGTATTTCTCTACCTTCCGTTACAAATCCCAGGTCTTCGTACAGCGTGATTGCATTTGCATTGGTACTGAAAACCTTCAATAGTAATTTTTCGATTTGCGCAACATCTGTAGCCCATGTTATCAGCGCATCCACCATAGCGCGTCCTATTCCTTTGCGCCGATAGCTTGGATGAATACTGATGCCCAATTCCCCCGTGTGGCTCATTTTAACTTTAGGGTAGCAGCTGAAATTCAGAAATCCGATGATTTGATTATTGTGTTCCGCAATTAAAAGCAGGGAAGTAGCTTGTTGTCTATGTGTGGTAATAAATTGCCTTTCGGCATTGGGCGTCATGCTGAACTCACCCGGTGTTGTCAATATAGAATCTGTGGTAGCAAATATCATTCTCGCAAAATCGAGTATCTGTTCGGCATCTGCTACTCTAGCTTCGCGAATGCAAATATTTCTGCCATCTCTTGCGTAAAAAAAGAAGGGTTTTACCTTATCAGTTCTTTGAGCTTCCATACCAGCGACTTGTTCTTTTTCAGCACCAGGTACAGCTCCCGGGTACCACCAAAATTGCGGAAAAATTTTTCTACGCCCGCATCCATACTGCCTTCCATATCAAAGTATTGGTTGCCCCGTTTCTTCGCCTCTATAATCGAATGCCATAAAAGAGCAGGCATTGCACGATAAGTATCCCCATTGGGCTTTTGCGCTCCCATAAAGTAATAGCTGCGCCCGGCATCCCATACATTCCACACAATGGCAGCTATATCATCTTCCTTCCTCGCCACCCACAAGGCGCTGCAGTTATGGACATTGCATTCCCGGTGCAATCGCTCCATATCAGTTAGCGAATATGCTTGTAATACATCTTTACGCTCCAGCGTTTGCTGCTGATACTTAAAAAGTGTTTGGATAGCGGCAGGGTCATTTGCTATCGTAAATTCTTTTTGAGCGGCTTTAATGTTCCTGCGCAGACTTTCTTTAAGGTTAGAAAAAAGTTGCTCTTCCGTTTGTTGCAGGTCTATCAAAAAAGTTTGCTGAACAGTTACTCCCAGTCCGGCATTCTTAAATAGTCCCGCCTGTTTCAAACCGGGCTGCATCGATAAATGCCAGACTTTTGCTTCCGGCAGTTGCTTCATCATTGCAACTATCGATTCATATTCAAAACCATCTCTGTTTACCGGTTTCAGGTCTGCAGGGAAGAACACGTGAGGACCCGCGTAAGGTGTCAATTTCGGTGTACGCAACAGTTTCACACCTATGCGCTGCTGCAGATCATAAGGCCATATACCCGATACTATATCTCCATTTTGGGCAATAGCTATATCCCAGTTCTCGCAAACGGCATCCAGCCACCAATCCTGCAAAAACAGTGGTACATCACTTCTATCGCGACAAATATTACGGTATGGACCTTTATTGCTCAAGCTATTTGAATTGCAGCACTCTTGCAGGCTGTATACGACGAATATACAACGATGGCAGCCACATGCAAAGTATGCACAATACAATGGTAGCCAGGTTTACTATCAGCGGCTGCCACCAGTGAAGCTTTATTGGCACATATTTTAATGAGTAAGACGCTTCAGACAGCTTCATAAACCCTGTAGTTTTTTGTAACCAGCAAAGGCCAAACGCCAGCAGGTCGCCGATCACAACCCCTGCTATGGCTATAAGGCCGGCATGATACAGGAATATCTTCTGCATACTGCGCATGGTCATTCCCTGCGCCTTTAATATACCTACCATACGTACCTGTTCTACGATCAATATCAGCAATACTACAGCCAGGTTAATGATAGCTACTATAGCCATGATGCTAATGAACACATTAGTCGTAACATCCTGCAGGTTCAGCCAGTCAAACAGGTTGGGGAATATGTCCATCATAGTATAGGTAGTGAGTGGCGGCTGCAGGTAGTTATCAAATATCTGCCAGGAAAGAGTGTCAGCAAGTTTTTCGTTGTCAATGCTTATCTGGTAACCGTTTATTTGATTTGGCTGCCAATTGTTGATACGCTGCAGCAGGCGGAGGTCGCACAAAGCATAGGCTTTATCTACTTCTTCCATGCCGGTATGGTAAATACCTGCTACTTTTACTTTCCTGATGCGTGGCAATGTACTGCTTGACTCTACAAAATAAATTTTCAGATCATCACCAGGTTTTACCTCCAGCCTTTGAGCTGTCACTTCCGACAGTATTATCTCTTTAGCGTAATCAGAATCATCAAAATTGATCTGTCGCCCGGTAAAATCAACCCCCGCAGGCAGGTGATAGTCTTTGGTCACACCTTTCAACGCTATTCCTTCAATTGCCTGCCTGGAATTAATGATAGCCGGCTTTACCGCAAACGGCGTGAGCGATACCACATGCGGTGTATGCAGTATTTTTTGCTCCATCGCCGGGTCGCGATTGGTGGGGTCTGAGGTAATGATACTGTTATTGTTCATAGTGCGGGGCTCAATATGAATATGTCCCCAAAAACTAAACAGCTTCTCCCTTACCTCGTATTTAAAACCGGTTACAAAAGCTACTGCCATTATCATTGTCATGACACTAATAGCAGTAGATGCTATTGCCAGCCGTATAATAAACGAAGAGAACGCCCCTTTTTGTCGGAGCAAATATCTGCGTGCTATAAAAAATGGGAGGTTCAAGATGCATCAAATGTAAAAAGGAAATAGTAAAAAGCGGTTGAAGACTTTCATAAATAATTAAGGGCCGTCTAAGACAGCCCTTAAAATATCAAACAAACTAAAAACTACTAATCCAGTGCTACTGCGCTTTCTATTAGCACACTTGCTTTGTTATCCAGCACCTCTACGAAGCCGCCGGATATCTCATACATTTCGGCAGTGTTTTTGTCTTTAATGATCTTCATTTTACCCTTACCAAGAGTAGCGATCATTGGGGCGTGGTTCTCCAGTATCTCGAAAGAACCTTCGATGCCCGGCAACTGAATGCCGTAAACATTGCCATTATAAACCTTATGCTCCGGTGTTAATATATCTAATTGCATATTGCAAATTCAAAAGTCAAAATTCAAAACCAGTCAAGAGATCGACTTAGTTTTTTGCTTGTTCCATCAGTTTCTTACCCTTAGCGATAGCTTCTTCGATGTTACCTACCAGGTTGAACGCTGCTTCAGGATATTCATCCACTTCACCGTCCATGATCATGTTGAAACCACGGATAGTTTCCTCGATTGGAACGAGTACACCTTTCAGACCGGTGAACTGCTCTGCCACGTGGAATGGCTGCGACAGGAAGCGTTGTACTTTACGCGCACGCTGTACAGTCATTTTATCTTCTTCACTCAGTTCATCCATACCAAGGATGGCGATGATATCTTGTAATTCTTTATAACGCTGTAAGATACCTTTTACGCGGTTAGCACAGTTGTAGTGTGCATCGCCTACGATCTGCGGAGTAAGGATACGTGAAGTAGAATCCAGCGGATCTACCGCAGGATAGATACCTAAGTCAGCAATCTTACGACTTAATACCGTAGTGGCATCCAGGTGGGCAAAAGTTGTTGCCGGCGCCGGATCTGTCAAGTCATCCGCAGGTACGTAAACAGCCTGTACGGAAGTAATTGAACCGTTTTTGGTAGAAGTGATACGCTCTTGCATCAGACCCATTTCTGTAGCCAGCGTAGGTTGGTAACCCACAGCAGATGGCATACGGCCCAGCAGGGCTGATACCTCAGAACCTGCCTGTGTGAAACGGAAGATATTATCTACGAAGAACAGGATGTCTTTACCTTTACCTGTACCATCCCCATCACGGAAGTATTCAGCGATAGTAAGGCCAGACAGGGCCACACGTGCACGTGCGCCCGGTGGTTCGTTCATCTGTCCGAATACGAAGGTTGCCTTAGAATCTTTCAGTTCTTCTTTATCTACAGAAGCAAGGTCCCAGCCACCTGATTCCATGCTGTGTTTGAATTTTTCACCGTATTTAACAATGCCGGCTTCGATCATTTCACGCATCAGGTCATTACCCTCACGTGTACGCTCGCCCACACCTGCAAATACAGACAAACCAGCATATGCTTTCGCGATGTTGTTGATCAGCTCCTGGATCAGTACGGTTTTACCTACACCCGCACCACCAAACAAACCGATCTTACCACCTTTTGCATATGGTTCAATCAGATCGATAACTTTAATACCGGTAAAAAGTATCTCAGATGCCGTGCTCAGGTTTTCGAATTTAGGAGGCTTCGCGTGGATAGGGCGGCCGTTGGTTTTATCCGGCTGAGGCAAACCATCGATCGCGTCACCTGTAACGTTAAACAGGCGGCCATGTATCTGCTCGCCGGTAGGCATTGCAATAGCCTTACCGGTATCAGTAACTTCCATACCACGCACCAGGCCTTCAGTAGCATCCATCGCTACGCAACGTACGCTATCCTCACCCAGGTGCTGCTGCACTTCCAATACAAGTTTCTCACCTGTAGGCCTTACCAGTTCCAGGGCGTTATAAATTTCAGGCAATTTGTTATCAGCTGAGAAATAAACGTCCACTACAGGGCCGATGATTTGTTTTATTTTACCAACGTTTGGCATAAAATTCAATTATATAAAAAGAATAAGTTCCTAATGTTATATTATCGGGAAAGCACATACCCTCCCAAATTTTGCGCAAAGGTAAGGTTCCCTGACCAAAAAGCAAAAGGAAAGATTATAATAGAAGCGTTTGTTTTAAAAAAATGTTTATATGGTAAAATATTATAACTGATCGAGAGGTATAGGCCACTCAAAGCTGGCCTTCACAGGACGATTGCCGTTAGTAGCGGGTTTAAATTTGCTGATATTGCTAAATATATCTGCTACCATTCTATCCACCTGCGGATAAACCTTATGAACAACTTCTATATTTGTCATTTTGCCTTTTTCATCCACATATACTTTTAGTACTATATACGTGCCCTTCTTGAATTTGAAATTGGCGTCTACCGTCCCTGCACCTATTCCACCCGTATTTTGATCAATTTTATAATTGGATTCCTTAATGTCTGAATATCTCTGCACAAATCTATTGTTGATTGTTTCGCTTTTTTCAACAGGTTGCGCAGGCTGGTCCTCGCAGGTACCTGTATAGAGTGTGCCATTCTTGTCATAGCACATGCGACCTACCCTGCTGCCATTATCATAGAGATCCTGGCAGCTTACCACACCTTCATGAGTATAAAATGTCCAAATGCTATCTCTTTTAAAACCTTCCCTGGTAATGCCGTGACTACTGAGCTTTCCATCATCAAAATACTCGGTTTCATCTCCTACCCCGTAACCGGCTTCATCATATACGCCTTTAAAGACTACATTTCCATTATCATCCCACTTGATGCGGGTTTTATACGGTATGCCGTGCTTGTATAATCCCGAATCTATTAATCTGCCATCAGCATTATACTCCTTTACCATCCCTTCAATTTTATCATCCAGGAAGCGTACTTTCTTTTGAAGTTGGCCATTCGGATGGAAATAGTAGGTCATACCTTGTTTCACCTGCAGGCTGTCATCAGAGTAGGTTACCTCTTTTTGCAATATATTCTGTTGTATGTAATAGTCGCGGGTGTGCCACCAGTTACCATCTTTATATTTGATACGATAGTAATGGCTTACATCTTTATCACATTTTTTCCACCAATAGTCATAAAAAGTAATGGTGGTATCGCCCTGCGCGTGAGCAGTTGTGCAGGATAGCGAGAACAACATTGCCAGGATAGCGTACGCGTGTTTCATTCTATGTGTTTTTATGGCTTTATTCTAACTTAAATGATACCGGCTGTGTATAATAAACGACAACCTTGCGGTTATGGTATCTGCCGGCTACCCATTTAGGCATCGAAGATACAACTCTGATAGCTTCTTCATCGCAGCCGCCGCCCAAATGACGACCGATCGACTTAATATCTGATATTCGACCGTCTGTATTAACAATAAACTGTACAGTAACTGCACCCTCGATATTGGATTGTATAGCTTCTGATGGATAATGCATATTCTGCCCAAGAAATTGCAGGACGTTATATCCCGGTTCCGGCATTTTTTCAGGTACACACGGGCCGGATGATGGTTTACCATCAGGTTCAAAACACTGTGCACTAACCAGCGAATCCGATCTATATTGCTCGATGCTGCTGGGTTTACCGCTTTCATAAAACCAGGTCCAGGTACTATCTTTTAAGTATCCTGTGCTGGTTTTGCCATACCCCATCAGTTTACCATCTCCAAAATATTCCCATTCTTCACCCACTCCGGAACCACCCTCATCATAAACGCCTTTGAAAACCACCTGCCCGCTATCGCTCCATTTATACCTGGTTTTGGCAGGGATGCCTTTGCGATAATATGCGGAGTCTATCAATTTACCATTTTCACTATATTTTTTCGCGATGCCTACTATTTTATCGTCTAAGTACTGGCATGTTTCCTGCAACTGCCCATTCTGATAATAAGTACTATGCCTGCCTTCCAGGACGGTAAATGTATCTATACCTCGTTCCTTATAAAACGAATTAGATGCCAGGGTAGAAGTAGCAACATAATAATCCATTACGTGCCACCAATTCATATCTTTAAAAACACGCCTGTAGTAAAATCCCCATTGGGGGTCACATTTTTTATTTGCGTGGGTTATAAAATATTCCAGCGTATCGGTTTGGGCAAAGGAGGATTTGCTGAATGCGAGCAGCATCAGTGGTAGTAGTAGGTATCTCATCATTCAGGTTAAGGCTTGTATAATATTGTCACAGTTGCTTTATCACCGCATTTGGGTAAAGCATCGGAATAATAGAGGAATCCTTTGTAAAACAGGAAAACATACCATTCCTGGTTTTTTGAAAGGCTGAGGTTTTCTTCATTCAGTTTATCGCCGGTATTATGGCTAAAGCTGATGGGCATCACAAAAGGAGCCTTATCCTGTGTAGCGCGTTGCAGCAACCACCCCATCATATCCGCGCTCTCTTTTTTGCGTTTGTTGTAATTTTTGATGATGCCGGGCGTGCTTTCCCTATACCGATAAATGTCGGCCCCAAGAATATACTCCATCCTGTCGCAGATAAACATTTCCATATCCGGGTCATCCAGCATACGGTTATCAACGATAATGTTATAGTCACAATTCTGATAGCGCTCGTCTTTTTTCAACTGCAATAAAGCCATCATCAGGCTGTTATCAAGCCTTGCCTGCTCTTTGAGGTAAGCCAGGCTGTTCGCTATCGACTCATTAATGATGTAGGCATAAAGATCATCGCTCCAGCCTCCACTCCTTGCTTTCAATATCCTCGCTGATGCCAGGCCCATTTGCCTGCGGTAATCGTCCTTGCCTACTATATTGTTGCGGAGCGCTTTGGTCATATCTACATACTGCTGCAATAATGCAATGAGCGCAGTGTTTCCCGGCATCATACTTTCGCTCTTCAGCAGTTTATCCAGGTTATTAGACACTTCGTTATATTGGTCTCTGCCAAGATATTTATCCAATCCGCGGGCAAGCGTATCGAATGCTGATTTTTCTTTGATAAGCTGCTGGTAGTGCAAGGCTTCTTTATCCAATGAATTATCCCCCGGTACATACCAGTGGCCATTATAATTCATGATCATCTTATTATTGCTTGCGGCTTCCTGTGCAAACAAAGTATGGCCCAATAGGAAGGTACAGAGGAATAAGCCTGTTCTTTTCATTGTAAAAGTTGTTTAACTAAGAGGCTTGAAAATAATATTTATCATCCTATTTTCATATATCTTTCGGAGGATTTAATACGGTACATGGCTAACAGACTGTCAAAACGGATTGCAAATATCCAGAAGCAACTTGGGATTCTGCCCAGCGGCATAGTCGATGCAGCCACCTGCAGCCATTTAGCTAAGCACCTCGGCTTGCCCCCGGATGCGCACGGAGCGATAATTGATATCGCCCATTTACAAAAGGCGTTACACATCGAGTCGGACGGCATAGCAGGGCCACAAACGATCACTACATTAGAAAGATTACTTGCGGCGCAGGCACTAAGGATCCCCAAAAATGCTTCCTTAGCTATTCCACGGGATAAAATGGGCATACTCCTGGATGCGGCAGTGCCTCAAAAAGAACAATATGAACATAAATTTCAAAGCCCATATCTATCCGGTGCAGATAGCGGTATCATCATTGGTATAGGTTACGATTGTGGCTATGCATCCTGGAAAGACATAAATGATACCTGGGAACCTTATTTGTCATCAGCGGAGCTATCAGCACTTATCAAAACACATGGCAAAACAGGCGATGATGCAAAAAAGCTGTTGCCTGCGGTTATAGGGATAAAGATCCTTTATCATACGGCATTGCACGTCTTTTATACGCACACTTTGCCAGATTGCGCTGCCGATGTGAAAAATATATTCCCCGGCATCAATACACTTTTGCCAGATTGCCAGGCTGCGCTATTATCATTAGTGTACAACAGGGGGCCGCTGATCAATGATACAGACAGGCGAAAAGAAATGAAAGAACTGGTTAGGGTCATTGCAGAAAAAGACTACACAGGTATTGCAAAGCAGATAAAAAGCATGCAAAGGCTTTGGCCCAAGGGCTCTAAACAATATAATTTAAGAGAACAGGAAGCTTATTTAATTGAAACAGCACGCGATTACTGGCTTCCCGAAGACATTATTATGCTTTAGCAGGTATTGGGCTACTGCATCTGCTCGTATTCAAAACTAGGATTACCTTTTATACCCTGCGCATTATAGAAGTCTAGAAAGTGCATTTTAAAGTACTTATTATCCTGCGTTTTTATTACATAGACTTTATTCTGCTTTACGGTATAATGCCCCACCACTCTGTCATAATCTTTCCAGTTAAAGCCTATGATATCCCTTGCATCTGAAAAATGCATACCGCTTATCTTGTCGGCATTCATATTTTGGTAGGGCGTAACAGAATCTACGGCTGCGGTGGTATTACTGGCGTTCAGCAGCACACCGCTTACCTGGTACGGGAATACTGCATTGTTATAAATGAGCTGCGTGCTGCGATAATGCGTAAATACGATATCCCAGGTATTCTTTGGTGGTTCGGGTGTAGTAATCCTTTCGTCCTTTAAAGAAAAGAACACAAAATTGTAATTATGATCTTTAGGTATTACTACTGTTTTAGGAGCATTATCCCGCAACTTACCATAGGTCAAAATATACCCTTCGCTCGTATAACCCAATTGTATCTTCAGGAATGTATCCGCTATGTCACCGGGGTTGCATTTTAGTATAAACACTTCTCTTTTAGAACTGCCGGCACCATTCAGCCATTCACCAATAGCGGTGGCGTTTGAAGTTCCGTTATAGTCATCTATCTGCCAGGGCTTGCCATTAACCATAGAGGTATCATACACATCCTGCATTTCCGTACGATGTGTGTTAAATACAGAAAAATCACGCTCACCGTTAATGTAAATATGATAACCGAGAGGTGTAGATTCAAAAGCTAAGTGCCAGCTGCTTACTTTGCTGGTATAAACGATCTTTCCGCTAGCCAGGTTATAAAATACCTGGTCGGTATAGTCTTCTCCCATATCTACAGAAGCATGCTGAGCGCCACTTGGCGGAGGAAGGACAATGGGCTGGTCTTGCTTTTCACAGGAAACGAAAAACATGGATAAACAAACCAGGATTGGGCAAATAAGTAGTAATCTCCTCATTACTATGCAAATATCTTTCAGTTTTCCACAGCTTATGTCAGCCTTTTGTCATTAACCTATTTTCCTATACGTTTCCCCTGTAATATCCCCCTATTTAGCCCCAAATCAAGAGGGAACGCAAATAATTAATTAGGTTTGCAATTGAAAAATAACACAAATGCGGGTAAAACACCTTTTAATTTTATCAGTTATTATTGCCGGGCTTTCAGCCTGTGGTGGCGGGGGCAAAAAATACCATGTATATGGTACCCTTGAAAATATGCCGGAACAGACCGTTTATCTCTCTGAACTGGGCATTGATAAGACTGTTGTCGTAGATTCTGTAAAATCAGATAAATCAGGACATTTCACGCTTTCTGCAAATGTACCTGAGCCGGGTATATACAGGCTCAGCTTCTCAGGAAACGACCGCAAATTGCTTTTTTCGTTCGACAAGGAAGATGTAACAATTAAGGGCGACTGGAGTGCTCCGGAACAAAGTACATTCTCCGGTTCTGCAGCATCTGAGAGCCTGGCCGGTTTTATGGCGGTAGTAAGAGGCCAGATGCACGATTTTAATACTATGGGCATTGTGATGGACAGCCTGAAGGCTAAGGGTAATGACAGCATGCTGGCCATTGCGGAAGCAGATGTGAAGGATATGAAATTTCAGCTTACGCGCTTTATTGAGCAGTATGCCGATACTACTAAATACCTTCCGAATGCAATTTTTGCTGTGCAAATACTCAATCCGGAAGTAGAAAAGGATTATTACAAAGTATTTATACAAAATCTGAGCGCCAAATATGCCAATGCAAAACTGGCGAAAGATTTTATTGCCAAATTTAATGCCTATATGGCAGCCGGTCAGCAACAGCCGGGCGCAGCAGGTCCGGCTATAGGTTCAGCTGCTCCCGAGCTGAGCCTTAATACCACTGATGGGCGGCAGGTAACACTTTCTTCTTTAAAAGGTAAATATGTGCTGGTTGATTTCTGGGCTTCATGGTGTGGCCCCTGCCGTAGAGAAAACCCTAATGTGGTAGCAGCCTACAATAAATTCAAGGATAAAAACTTTACCATATTAGGTGTATCCCTGGATAACGATAAAGATAAATGGACAGAAGCCATCGCTAAAGATGGCCTTGCATGGACACAGGTAAGTGACCTCAAAGGCTGGGAGTCTGTTGCAGCTCGTGATTATGGCGTAGAGGCGATCCCTTCTAACTTCCTGGTAGACCCGCAGGGTAAGATAATAGGCCGTGATCTGCGCGGGGAAGATCTTGAAAAAGCTTTGGCTGACGTGTTGAAATAGTAAATGATTCTAATATAGAAAGAGCGCCCGATGGGGCGCTCTTTCGTTTTATGTATCTCTTGGCTTATTTATTGAAAAGATGTTTCATTTTCGATTTGCCTTTGTAATGTATATCCATACCCAGGCTCAATAATACCAGGTTTACATTATACCCTGCATAAGGCTTTACCATTGTCGGTACACCGCCTACTACCATATTCTCCTGGTAGTCTGTATTCATAAAATTGCCGGGATAATATTGCAGTTTTAAGCTGATACCCGGCGCGAAAGATCCACCCACAAACACATAGGGCATCAGCAAAGGGGTACGGTCGCTAAACCATTCATTAAACTTTTCCTTATTGCCTCTCTTAATAAAGCCTTTCTCCTTGTAATTAAACGGAACATCAAGGCCACCACCCAGCATTATGTAATTGCGGCGCTTAATATTACCTATTTTGATGCCTAATGGTACGCCTATGGTATAAACCCTTCTCTTAATAGTGCTGTCTACCGCCTTTATTTGTTCAATATACCCGATATTTTTAATACCTACCCCGGTGTATAGCCCTACATGATTGCTGAAATCGTAATTGAAATTAAAGCCAAAATTGAAGAAATAACTAAACCTGAGCGTACTTAGCTGGCTTGATTTTCCTGGATAAGAGTATGTGGAGGTAGAAAAAATTGCGGCATCCAGCGCATTGCTCCAATAAAATTTATGTGGTTTTGGCTCGAATTTTTCCTCAATACGGTCAATATCCAGGGAATCGGCCTGGGCATAGCCGGCTTCAGACAACAGGTTTAAAAACAAAACTAAACAAAGTGTAATACGTAGTCTCATCGTGCAATTTTTGGCAAAGATAGGCAAGTTAGGCTCCTGTAAAAATTACAGGTTTATTAGGTTGGCATAGGAGTTGACACGTATCTTTATCAATTACTTTTCTTTCTTTAAAAGAAATATTGTCATACGATACATAGATGAACGATACCAAATCAATGATTGAAATGCTTTTGGCACAACCCGAACAGGAAGTGGAGTTTATGCCCATTGTGCCATTAGGCGAGGATGAGCTGGACGACCAGGAAAAAGGCAACCTGCCCGAGGAAGTACCGGTAATAGTACTTAGGAACACTGTATTATTCCCCAACGTTGTATTGCCCATAACTGTAGCCCGCGAAAAATCTGTTAAGGCAATAAATGAAGCACAGAAAAATGGCAAATGGATAGCCGTTGTTGCACAAAAGAATGGTAACGAAGAAGACCCCAACCCCGAAGATATATACCAGGTAGGTACCCTTGCCAAGATCGTTAAGCAGATAAAAATGCCCGACGGCAATACTACCATATTCATTATGGGCCGCATGCGTTTCCGCATAGAAGCTTACACACAGGTTGAACCTTACTATACGGCTAAGATCAGATACCTGGAAGATAATTTTCCGAAAGAGGATGCTGAATTCGAGGCGCTGGTGGCATCTATCAAAGAGCAATCAGAGCTGATAGCGCAGCAATCGCCCAATATGCCTAACGAAACCAGCATCGTTCTGCGCAATATTGAGCACCAGTCTTTCCTGGTACACTTCGTAGCATCTAACCTCAGTGTAAAACTTACTGAAAAGCAAGCCCTGCTCGAAGAAGATGATGTGAAAAAGCGGGCAGAAAAATTGTTGCAACTGCTGCATTCTGAGCTGCAACTGGTAGAGTTAAAGAACGAGATCACCAATAAGACACGTGCGGATATTGACAAACAGCAACGCGAATACTTCCTGCAACAGCAGATGAAGTCGATTCGTGAAGAGCTTGGTGGCGACCCTAATGAAAGGGAAATAAACGACCTGCAAAAGCGGGCAGAAGGCATCAACTGGCCGGAGGCTGCACAGGAGCTTTTCAAAAAAGATATTGAAAAGCTGCAACGTATGCACCCAAGTACTCCCGATTATTCGGTGATCTACAATCACTGCGACCTGATGCTGGACCTACCCTGGGGCGTTTATACCGAGGATAGTTATGATCTGAAAAAGGCCCAAAAGATATTGGATGATGACCACTACGGTATGCATAAGATCAAGGATCGTATACTGGAGTACCTGGCTGTTTTGAAACTGAAAGGGGATATGAAATCACCCATTCTTTGTTTCGTAGGGCCTCCGGGTATTGGTAAAACATCCCTTGGCCGCAGTATCGCCAACGCCATCAACCGTAAATATGTACGCCTGAGCCTCGGCGGCCTGCACGATGAGAGCGAGCTTCGCGGCCATCGTAAAACTTACATTGGCGCTATGCCGGGCCGTATCATACAATCGCTCCGTAAGGTAAAATCAGCCAACCCTGTATTTATCCTTGATGAGATCGATAAAATAGGTAAAGACTTCCGCGGCGATCCAAGCTCGGCCTTGCTGGAAATACTGGATCCGGAACAAAACAATTCTTTCTACGACAACTACCTAGAACTGGAATTTGACCTATCTAAGGTGTTGTTCGTAGCTACAGCTAATAGCCTGGGAGATATACAGCCCGCCCTGCGCGACCGTATGGAGATCATACAACTGACAGGCTACTCCATGGAGGAAAAAACAGAGATTGCCAAACGCCACCTGATACCTAAGCAGAAAGAACTGCATGGGTTGGATAAGGTCGCCATCAAATTTAACGACAAGGTTTTAAACAAGATTGTGCAGGAATACACCCGCGAATCCGGGGTACGAGAGCTGGACAGGCTTATTGCCAGTATGATGCGCTCTATAGCACGGCAGGTGGCTATGGGCGAAAAGGTAGCTCCACAGGTAACTGCAGAGCAGGTGGAAAAAGTGTTGGGTAAACCAAAATTCACGAATGAGATCTATACCAAGGGCCATCCGGCCGGTGTAGCTGTAGGCCTCGCGTGGACTTATGTTGGAGGCGATATTCTATTCATCGAAGCCAGCCTGGCAAAAGGCAAGGGCGGCTTTTCGTTAACAGGTAATCTGGGCACGGTAATGAAAGAAAGCGCTTCTACAGCCTTATCGTTCCTCAAGGCGCATGCGGCAGAATTCGGCATTCCTTATGAGCGTTTCGACGAGTATAATATCCATATACACGTGCCCGAAGGTGCAGTGCCTAAGGATGGCCCCAGCGCCGGCGTTACCATGCTCACTGCTCTTACATCTGCATTCACAGGCCGCAGGGTAAAACCACACCTGGCAATGACGGGAGAGATAACACTGCGTGGACAGGTATTGCCTGTTGGTGGCATCAAGGAAAAGATACTGGCTGCAAAACGCGCGGGCATCAAAGATGTGATACTATGTGTACAGAACGAGAAAGATGTAGAAGAGATAAATCCTGCGTATATCAAAGGGATGCATTTCCACTATGTAAATGAAATGAAAGAAGTAGTGGATTTTGCTTTGATGAAAAAATAACGGACTGACTATATGTAAAAAAGGTTGCCCAATGGGCAACCTTTTTTGTTTTCCTGAAAATTAATTTGGCAAATACGTTCTATAACGTATATTTACGTTATATAGAAATTCAAAAAAGTACAATACATACTAATAACAGATCAATGGCACAGAAAAAATCATTACCAACACTTACGAAGGCCGAAGAAGAAGTAATGCAAATAATATGGGAACTGGAACGCTGCCTGGTACGCGATGTAATAGAAAAGCTGGGCGATCCGGATATGCCGCACAGCACCATATCTTCCGTAGTACGGATACTGGAACGTAAGGGGTTTGTAGACCATAAAGCTTACGGAAAGACTTACGAATACTTTCCTATTGTTACCAAAGAAGAATATGCTAACCAGGGTGTAAAAAGCCTGGTAGAGAAATACTTCGGAGGCTCACCTAAAAAGCTGGTAAGCTTCCTGGTGAAGAACGAGGACATGGATCTGAAAGAGCTTAACGACCTGATGAAAAAGCTGGATAATAATTCAAAGAAAAAATGACCCTCTGATTTAAAAAAAACTTCAATGAACCTTAAACGCTTTCTATACTTATCATGCCTGGTTGCTTCCGCACATGGTTATGCGCAGGCTCCGCCTGAATTATATAGTGAGTATATAAAGGAAGCAAACAAATACTACGACAATAAAGAATATCAGAAATCGGCTAACGCGTTTACCAACGCTTTTGCTTCTTTTGGAGGCAAGGGATACGTTGATGACCGATACAATGCTGCTTGTTCCTGGTCTTTGGCTGGCAATACTGATTCTGCATTTTTCCAGCTATTTAGGATAGCTGAAAAAACAAACTATAGTGATCTTAACCATCTTGCTGTTGATCCCGACCTGGAACCATTAAGAAAAGATAATCGCTGGCAGTCATTGTATAATCTTGTAAAAGCCAACAAAGAGAAAAATGAAGCAGGACTAAATAAGTCTCTCGTTGCCATTCTGGATACCGTTAAGATAGAAGATCAAAAATATCGGATGCAGATAGAAAGCATTGAGAAAAAATACGGCCGTCAATCAAAAGAGATAACAACTCTTTGGCAGAAAATAAAAGAAAATGATTCAGCCAATCTTCTTAAAGTAACTGTAATACTTGACAAATATGGCTGGCTCGGAGCCGAAACCATTGGGGTTGAAGGTAATAATACGCTATTCCTCGTCATACAACATGCAGATATTGAAACACAGCAAAAATACTTGCCTATGATGCGTGAAGCGGTAAAAACTAAAAGAGCGCAACCGAGTTCGTTGGCGATGCTGGAAGACAGGGTAGCAATCCGTACAGGAGGAAAGCAAATATATGGCAGCCAAATAGCGATATCCCGAGATGGTAAATATTACGTAGACCTATTAGAAGACCCGGACAATGTAGATAAACGACGGGCAGAAGTTGGCCTTGAATCAATGTCGTCCTATATATCTCATTGGAAGATAAAATGGGATGTAGAAGAACACAAAAAGATGCTCTCGGAATTGGAGCATAATCAAAAAATCCAATTGAAGTAAACGAAGACATAAACCATGCTCCAATACATCTTTAACACAAGTGCCATATGGCTGCTAAGCCTGCTAGTCTTTGATTTGTTTCTTCGCAGGGAAACATATCATAGCTATAATAGATTTTACCTGCTTGGTACGTTTACTATTGGCTTGTTACTACCCTTGTGGCAATTGCAGGAGGCAACTGTTCAATTCACCGCAACATTGGGAAGCAGGCACATTGCACAGAATGCTGCGTTGTTAAAAGAAACTATTTCTAACAGCCAGCCTGCTGCCGCGGCACTTAGTCTATCAACTGTATTATGGAGTATTTACTTTGCAGGCTTAGCAATAGCATCTATACTATTGCTAAAGGATGTGCTCACATTATCGTTGGCCTATAAAAAGGGTAATAAATTTAAAGATGGTGTATGGACAGTTATTGAAACTAATAGGCAACAAAGCCCTTATTCAGCATTTCGTTTTGTATTTATAAGCAGCAGAAAAGATTATACAGAAGAGCAGTTACGCATCATTCTTACACACGAGGAGCAGCACGGGCATTTGCTGCACTTCTTCGACCTTCTATTTATGCAGCTGGCAAAGATCATATTCTGGTTTCACCCACTGGTATACATCTATACAGAAAGATTGGCAACGGTACACGAATTCCAGGCAGATGCTGCGGTAGACAAAACCCCTAAAGAGTACGGACAATTTTTGATAGAACAAGCCATCTTACAGTCAGCCCCTGCCCTTTCTCATTCATTTAATCGCTCACCTATAAAAAAACGTATAATTATGCTAACACGTCATTCTTCTGCTTTATCAAAAAGCAAACTGTTATTAACACTACCATTATTATTGGCATCTGCGCTCTGCTTCTCTAAAAATGCACTGTCTGATAATACGCGTATTACCAATGGCAATAAAGTTACCTTTCATGGCAACACATTTGTAGTACACAAGCATACCGCTGACACCACAATCGTAGTTGACCCGGTAACGGGCGAAGAAACGACGCTCCTTAAAGTTATGGATGGCCTATTCGTAGAATCTATGAACGGCAAAAAAGTGTATGGAGAACGAGACTTCCAGGGAGCAGATGTGTATGATAATACCAGCCTTAAAGGTGAGGCACTGAAAGAGTATTTACTAAGCAATTTAAAAGAAGAGATAAAACAATTAAAAGATGGAGATTACTACCTGCTAATGGACTGTTTGACAGTAGATGAGAATGGCAAGATCGTGTATTACAATTATGGTGGCATTAGCACCAGCTTTAATGATGTAGCAAGTGTTGAATCTGAGGGTGCCAAAAACGTACAGGATGCTTTTGCCAAAAAAATAGACGAACTTATCATGAATGCGCCTAAACACAAGCCCGCAAGCATCAAAGGCCGGAATGTCCCAGTACAGGTATACATAAATATCGAAAACACCTTCACTGTAAAAGGTGGGAAAATAACGAGCTTATAATATTCATAAACAAAAAGCTATGACTAATATGCTCCAATACATCCTTAACACAAGCGCAATATGGCTGCTTAGCCTGCTGGTCTTTGATCTGTTCTTTAGCAAAGAAGCCTATCATGGGTTCAACAGGGCTTACCTCTTGCTGACTTTTATACTGGGCTTACTTTTACCCCTATGGTCGTGGCATGGCATCGGTTTTGAGTATGCAGGCAACCTGGCACAACCTGTAACAGAAAGATCCGCGGCTATTAAAGATTCTATCACCAATAGCAAAGCAGCAAATGTAGCATCGGGGAAAGAGCTAATACTACTCTTCATTTACCTGTCAGGGGTGCTGGTATCGCTTGTATTAACGATAAAGGAAACATTCACGATCATTAACAGTTACAAGCGTGGCGATAAATTCAAAGACGGTGTATGGACCATTGTGGAAACAGGAAAGCAGCACAGCCCTTATTCCGCATTCCGGTATGTATTCATCAGTAGCAAAAAAGACTATTCGGATGATGAATTGCGGATTATACTGACGCATGAAGAGCAACATGGCCATCTGCTCCATTTCTTTGATCTCCTGTTTATGCAAGTCGCTAAGATCGTTTGCTGGTTCCATCCATTAGTCTATATGTATGCGGAACGCTTGAGCATCGTGCATGAATACCAGGCCGATGCTGCCGTTGATAAAGCCCCGAAAGAATACGGACAATTCCTGATAGAGCAAGCCATCTTACAGTCAGCCCCTGCCCTTTCGCATTCATTCAACCGTTCACCTATAAAAAAGAGGATCATGATGCTAACAAGAAATTCATCGTCGCTATCCAAAGGTAAAATACTAATTACCCTGCCATTAGTATTGGTATGCATACTCTGCTTTACCAAAAATGCTTTTTCTGATGATAAAAGAGTACGTAACGGCAATACAATTACCTTTTGGGGAAATACGATAAAATTAGATGTAGCTGTGCCTGATACTATTACTATGATAGATCCCTCAACCGGGAAAGAGGTAATTAGAATTACACAGCGCGACCCTCGTCCGGGTATGCTTAACGATCAGAAAATATACACTAGTTATGAGATACAAGAAATGGGCAACAGGATGAGTGCTGCTGCAAACTCTACCGCCGGGTTTACGGATAAGGGTATTAAAGAGTATTTGCTTACAAATATGAAGGAAGAACTGAAAGCATTAAAAGATGGCAGCTACTATCTGCATCTTGACAATGTAGTAGTTGATAAGAATGGAGCTATTGCATACTTTGAATATGCCGGGCTTACTATGGCTGCGGAAATGAACGGCGGAGGCATGCATATCAGCATCAAGGATACGATAGATAAAAAGATACAGGACGCCATTGCACGTAAGCTAACAGAACTATTGCACGATGCTCCTACACATATAGCTGCCACTGTAAAAGGCGAATATGTACCTATGTTGGTAGGCAACACGGATTTCTATAATCCATTTACTGTTAAGAATGGTAAGCTCACCGCATTGTAATCCATCAATTTAGCACTATGATCCAATACCTGTTAAATCTAAGTTGTATCTGGCTTCTTAGCCTGCTTGTTTTTGATCTAATACTTGCAAAAGAGCGTAGTCATGTGTTCAACAGGTTTTACCTGCTATCTACTTTTATCCTTGGCCTACTGTTGCCGCTATGGTCCTGGCAGGAAAATGCGACCACTTACCCTACGGCTTTTATTATGCCAGTTACGCAGCGGGCATCGGAGCTAAAAGAAACCATTGCTACCAATACCATTACCAGGCAAATTGTTGATATGCAAACCATATTACTATCCATCTACTTCCTGGGGTTGTTAGTTACCTTTTTGCTTGTACTCCGCGAGGTCATCATTGTCGTAAATTGTTATAGAAAAGCGACTAGGTTTAAAGATGGCGTATGGACCATAGTAGAAACCGGCAAACAGCATAGCCCCTATTCTGCCATTCGTTATGTTTTTATCAGCAATAGAACAGACTATACCAATGAACAATTGCGGATGATATTAACACATGAAGAGCAGCATGGCCATTTATTGCATTTCTTTGATCTGCTCCTCATGCAGCTTGCTAAGATCACATTCTGGTTTCATCCTCTGGTATATATGTATGCGGAAAGGCTAAGTATCGTACATGAATACCAGGCCGATGCTGCAGTAGATAATTCGCCAAATGAATATGGCCAATTTCTGATAGAACAGGCCATACTTCAATCTGCCCCTACAGTAGCTCACTCATTCAATCGCTCACCCATAAAAAAACGAATCATGATGCTCACAAAACCAAAATCGTCTATTTCTATGTTAAAAGCACTGACAATGTTGCCCCTTTTGGCTATCTGCTTTCTTTGTTTCTCTAAAGATGGCCTGGCTTTAGATAAAAAAACCCAAAAAGGCGACCTTGTCTATTTTAGGGGTTATACGGTTGAGTTCAAAATGTCTGACTCTATTCCACCCGATACGACAATAGTAGTAGACCCTGAAACCGGAGAGGAATCAATAAGGATTACTGAAGTTGAGCCCGGGTTAATACCTATTAAGCTGAATGGAGATAAAATCTATAATTCCCGCGATATTGAAAAGATCGCCCAGGAAGGAAAGCACTATACTTATAAGCCTCATTTACAAATCGATGAGCTCAATATGTATTTGTTAGATAATCTTAAACCGGAATTGCATCGTCTTAAAGATGGCGATTACTATCTAAGAATTTCCCCTATTATACTCGACAAAAATGGGAAGATCGCATATTACAATTGCGATGGCGTGCTTACTGCTAGCTATAATCATAATATCATATCACCAGATCAACAGGCCAGATTCATTAAAACTCTGGAAAAGGCGCTGAACAACTCGCCTATATATGAGCCTGCGGCGGCGGATAAAAAACATGTTCCTTATATTATGGATGAATATACATGGAAGCTGTTCACCATCAAAAAAGGTACAATAACCGCGATTAGATAAGTGAGCACATTTCTAATAAAAAACGGGTGCTTTCGACACCCGTTTTTTTATCAGACTCATAACAATTAATTCTTCACCGGCAGGTAACCGTAATTCTTGCCATATTCCAGCATCTGCTGATAGAAGCTGGTAGGATACTCGATCTTCACATCGGTGATCTTGTCTCCATCCATTACCGGTATCAGTTTAGGTTGTATAAAACCACGATACGGTTTGATATTCAGTTTTGCATAACGATCCAGCACTTCCTTATGCAATGCCCTGTTTATCTTCACACCATAATTTTCTACCAGGTTCTTACCGGCTTTATAATCACCTTCAGATTTGATGCGTTGTATCTCGCGCAGCAACTGGCCAAACAACTGGCGTAGTTTTTCATAATCGTTTACCTGTACATAAGTCTTGCCGTTCTTCTTCACAAAAGCTACCACATTATCCTTCTTACCTTTTTCATATGCCCAATAAGCTACCAGGGCTCTGTTACGCATGTGCGCCTCTTCTATCTGGTCGCCTAGCTTAATGCGGGTAAGCTGCGTCATCAGGCCATTCATCATATAGTTATCATATTCCGCATAGCCTACTTCTTTGCTTGGCGATACACCAATTTCCTGCAGCTTAGGATCCGTAACATAATACAAGCCCACCAGGTCGGCACGTGCTTCTTCCAGGCAGGATGCGTAGTTCTTTAATGTTTTATCCGTTGTTTCCACACCAGGGTTTATCTGACCCGATGCGTGGCCGATACATTCGTGCATATCTGTATGCAGGTCGGCTGCAAGATTGCCGTATTTATGCGCGCGCTGCAATACAGTATCATTTACTGCAAACTCTTCCAGCATACCACTCTTTTCACCGGCTACATTATATGAGTGTATGATGTTGCTCAGGGACACAGATTTAGAACCGTACTCTTTGCGTATCCAGTCGGCATTAGGCAGGTTAATGCCTATTGGTGTGCTAGGTGCAGCGTCACCGCTTTCTACTATTACGGTAATGGCTTTTGCAGTAATGCCTTTTACTGTTTTCTTTTTGTGTTCCGGCATCAGCGGAGAGTTATCTTCAAACCACTGCGCATTATCTGCAATAGCCTTAATGCGTTTGGTTGCTTCCATATCCTTCATAGATACGGTGCTTTCAAAGCTCCCCTTCTTGCCTATAGCATCCAGGTACACTTCAATAAAGCCATTTACGGCATCTATCCTTGAGTTATTATCGTTTACCCATGCAATGCTGTAATCATCAAATGTTTTCAGATCACCGGTACGATAGAACTGCACCAAAAGCTGCAATGCTTTTTTCTGTTGATCGTTCTCAGCTACGTTCGCTGCTTTCTCCAGCCAGCCTACTATTTTTTCAATAGCCGGTGAATACATGCCACCTACACGCCATACCTTCTCTACTATCTGGCCATTCTCTTTCATCAGCTTGCTGTTCAGGCCCCAGGATGGTGCATTACCTTTTGTGTCAAACTTGGCATAGTAATCTTCTACCTCTTTCTGCGTAACACCTTCGTAGAAGTTATTGGAAGAGTTTACTACGTTATCGATATTCGGGCGCAGATCTACCACTTTAGGTTCTACTTTCAAGTCATAGATCAATGGTTTGATTCGCGCGAGGAAATCTTCTAGCGTTTCACCCGGATTTTTTGGCAAGCCTGCTTCATCACTATTCTTTACCAATGTAGCAAAGTAGTCGTAGCTACATTCGGGTATAAATTTCTCATTGCCATAATGGTGGTGGTTACCATTGCTAAACCAGAAACGGCCGCAATACACTTCAAACTTTTTCCAGTCATCGGTAGTTTTATCACCCTTGTAAGTTGCATACACATCTTCCAGCGTTTTGCGCAGCAGTATACCATACTTGCTCCTCTGGTCATAAATGATATCTCTTCCGCAAAGTGCAGCTTCATACAGGTAATAAGAAAGTTGCTTCTGCTGCAGCGATAGCTGTTCCCATCCCGGTACCTGGTAGCGTAGTAACTGCAGGTCGGCAAACTCTTCCGCTTCTACCTTAAAAGTAGAGTCGTACGCAGCAGGCGCTACCGCTGCTGTATCAGTCTTTGATTGCATACTTGTTTTTTGTTGATTGGTATTGTTACATGCAACGACAAACAGTTGTGCCATTGCCAGTGCAGCAACCGGTAGATTCCATTTTTTCATACGGTCTGTTATGGATTATAGATTTAAAAGTAGGGCATCCGCGGCATTTCCTGAAACGAATACCGAAATAATCTATTTTTGCCGCGCATGAAAAAACTACTGTTTGCTACGCTGGCATTATTTGCTGCCTGCAAAAACGAACCTGGTAATACTACGAAAAGCGATTTTACCCCACCTAAGTCAGGCACCACAGTTGCAGCAGACAGCGTACTGATTGAAGAAGATAAGCTTAATCATCAATACTTTGCGGTGACCGTCATAGCTACAGACAGCAGTATTAATGGTACTTATGACATTGAGGCTCATTGGGGTTTCAATATGGCGGTAAATACCATCAGGATGCCCATAGGTGGAGAACATTTTGAACCTATACTACGCAGAGGCAAAGAACCTTATTCATTTATCGTTGGTTTTCATTTTGATAACGATACCGCATTCCACGAATACTATGCTATTGACGGCCAGCGCGGCCAGATGATGATGAAGTACGTGAAGGCATATACCTTGCAGTAATGCTATTTCTTTTTCACCAGTTTCTTTGATGTATGTATAAACCCGTGGCGCTCATAAAAAGCATGGGCCTGCGTTCTCATTACGTTAGAGGCCACTTCCAGCACGTCAAAGTCTTTATCAGCTAATCTACTTTCTAGTTCCTTTACCAGCATAGCTCCTACCCCTTTACTTCTATATTCCGGTAATACAAACATTTCCTGTATCTCGTATACCCAGTTACTATGATGTAGTAATTGCTGTGCATGGCATGTAAGCAGTCCTGCAGGCTTTCTATCATCCTCTGCAACAAGATATATGTACACCGGGTTGCTAAGGTTGAATTCCAATATCTGCTCGAACCGCACTTTATCCAGCTGTTTTTCTTCGAGGATGCAAATGCTATCGTAGATAAAGCCGATATCTGATTGGCGAGCATTGCGTATGGTTATCATGAACAAAAGTTACGCAAAAAAACCCCTGCAAATGCAGGGGCTATCTCTAAAAAATGGCTGAGACTCTAGTCTACTTTTATTATCTTATAATTAGCATCTAACCCTTTAGATGATATATATAAATTGTATGCACCTTGGGGTAGGTTTTCTATATTAATGGTTGTATGCCGCCCGCTGATTGTAAATGCGCTAACTTGCCTGCCTTGAATGTCAAATAACCTAACAGATGCATTATTGAACCCATCAGGCATATCTATCTGAACCAGGCCTGAAGTAAGCGTCGGATAAACCTTTACATTATTTATCTCTTGGTTTTTAATACCCACCTGGTATGGGAATATTTTTACCATCCACATATCTTCTCCGCCATGATTACCGATAACGTCTCCATTGGTCGAAGTAGTAACACAACCTACAGTGTAACTACCATCGGCATTTGCAACTATACCCCATGATGAATCCCCTTTACTGCCCCCGAATGTTTTTTGCCATAATAACTTACCTACTGTATCAACGCCAATTAACCATCCATCCCCTAACCCTTGATTAGTAGATACATCTCCATTTGAAGAACCACTATATCCAGCTACTACATATCCATCATTATTAATTGTCTCACATATCCCTCCTGCAAAATCGAATTTACTGCCCCCGTAGGTCTTTTCCCATTGAATACGACCGGTATCATCCAGTCTTACAAGCCAATAATCATCTAATCCATGATTCGATGCCACGTCGCCATCCTTGGAATTAGTCGTTCCGCACATCATATACCCACCTCCCCGTAGGGGGATGGCATCTGTTGCAACATCATTACCTGAACCACCATATCTCTTACTCCATACTACTTTACCGGTATCGTCCAGTTTGATTATCTGTGCATGTGCCGGAGACTCTGTTGTATAGCCTGCAACAATATAACCATGATCTGTAGTCTGGTGTATGTTAAATGCATATTCACCTCCTGTTCCTCCATATTCTTTCATCCATATCACCCCTCCTGCTGCTCCAATTTTGGCAACCCACGTGTCGGAATAGCCTTGCGTCAGGCTAAAGTCTCCATTATTAGAAAAAGTACCGCCTGTTACTACGTAGCATGTATCGGAGGTCGTATCTATACCGTTTACAAAGTCCCAGCCGGAACCTCCAACTGTAGTGCTCCATTCTATCTTACCCGTATCATTCACCTTCAAAATCCACGCGTCGCCCGCAGGGTGGGCAGTCACCAGGTCCCCGTCAGATGATCCTGTCTCACCGGCTATAACATATCCTCCATCCTTACCTGGTGTTACGGATATCGGGTAATCGCGTCCTGAACCGCCATACGTTTTTTGCCATTCTATAGTACCTGAAACATTTAATTTCAACAACCAAAAATCAACATCACCATGGTTAGATGTTACATCACCATCAGAAGAATAAGTATATCCCGAAACAATATAACCACCATCAGGGGTATGCGTAAAAAGATTCATACCGTCATCATTGGTACCGCCATACGTTTTTGAAGATTGTATTATAGGAATTTGTGCCATACCATTGTTATACACAACAAGAAATAATACAGTTAGAAGTGAGCAAGTAAACAGGTTTTTCATGAGTTTAAGTTTTATAACCTTTAAATTATATCAATGCATTCCAGATATAAATAAAACCCAGTTCTTATTGCATTAAAATGACGCTCCGGTTGCTTTACTATGACATAAAACGATAATAGCCCCTGCAAATGCAGGGGCTATCTTATAAAAAGTAACTAAATCTTAATTTTTGAACTGAGGGATCATGTCTTGTGCCATTTTCACCATCTTAGCCAGTCCATCTTCAGGTAAATTACCTTTCTTGAACTCAGCTAACAGCTCAGGCATTTTCAGATCCATTTCACGCAGGAATGCTTCTTCGAATGCACGAACATTCTTAACAGGCACTTCGCGGATCAGGTTATTAGTACCCAGATAGATGATAGCAACTTGCTTTTCTACAGTGTACGGAGAGTATTGAGCTTGTTTCAGGATCTCCACGTTACGGCTACCTTTATCCAGTACTACTTTTGTAGCAGCATCCAGGTCACCACCAAATTTAGAGAACGCTTCCATCTCACGATACAGCGCCTGGTCAAGTTTCAGGGTACCTGCTACTTTTTTCATGGATTTGATCTGCGCACTACCACCCACACGGCTTACAGAGATACCTACGTTGATGGCAGGACGGATACCTGAAAGGAACAGGTTCGATTCCAGGAATATCTGGCCGTCGGTGATAGAGATCACGTTCGTCGGGATGTATGCAGATACGTCACCCGCTTGTGTTTCGATGATCGGTAACGCTGTCAGCGATCCACCACCTTTTACCAGGTGTTTGATGCTTTCCGGCAGGTCGTTCATTGTTTTAGCGATCTCATCGTTGTTGATCACTTTCGCAGCACGTTCCAGCAAGCGGCTGTGCAGGTAGAATACGTCACCAGGATAAGCTTCGCGGCCCGGCGGACGACGCAACAGCAGAGATACCTCGCGGTAAGCTACCGCTTGTTTTGACAGGTCATCATAAACAACCAGTGCAGGACGTCCGGTATCACGGAAGAACTCACCGATCGCAGCACCTGCAAACGGAGCGTAGAACTGCAGTGGTGCAGGGTCAGCAGCCGGTGCGGCAACGATCGTAGTATACGCCATAGCACCGTTTTCTTCCAGTGTTTTCATTACACCGGCGATAGTAGATGCTTTCTGACCAATCGCTACATATATACAGTAAACAGGTTTGCCTGCTTCGTAAAATTCTTTTTGGTTGATGATGGTATCAAGACAGATAGCTGTTTTACCAGTCTGGCGGTCACCGATAACCAGCTCACGCTGTCCACGGCCAATAGGGATCATCGCATCTATCGATTTGATACCTGTTTGCAGTGGTTCTTTTACCGGCTCACGGAAGATAACACCCGGCGCTTTACGCTCGATAGGCATTTCATACAGTTCACCGGTGATCGGGCCTTTACCATCGATAGGTTCACCCAGTGTGTTTACCACGCGGCCTACCATGCCTTCACCAACTTTGATAGAGGCGATACGGCCGGTACGGCGTACTTGCGCACCTTCTTTGATATCGCCGCCGTCACCCATCAATACCACACCTACGTTGTCTTCTTCAAGGTTCAGCGCTATAGCCCTAACCCCGTTTTCAAACTCAACAAGTTCACCCTGGCGCACACCGTTAAGGCCGTAAACGCGGGCGATACCGTCACCCACCTGCAACACAGTACCTACTTCGTCCAGGTTTGCAGAAGCGTTGAAGTTTGTTAGCTGCTGGCGAAGTATCGCCGATATTTCATCCGGTTTAATATCAACCATGATCTGTTTATTTTATAATTTCAAAAACTGTTTTGTTTCTATTATGCCTGTCTTAGTTAAAGATAGGGCTTACATAAATATTTTGCTGGAACTGAGCTTTAATATCGTTCAGGTCCCTGCGTACGCTGGCATCTATCAACTTATCATCCATTTGCAGAATGAAACCACCGATGATATCAGCATCCACACGTTCTACAACTTCAATAGAGGAAGCGTTCAGCGAACCTGTTATCTTTTTGATGATCGCATCCTTTACCTCTGCAGATACCGCTGTAGCGGTAGTAAGCGTAACGGTTTTGATGTTTTTCATCTCTTTATATTGAGACATGAAAGCTTCAGCGATCTCAGGCAGGTTCTCTTCGCGGCCTTTATTTACCAGCAACTTCACAAAAGCCTGCACCAGAGGATGCAGTTTGTCACCAAAAATAGCATCAATAATGCTCTGCTTCTTATCTGATTTTATTACCGGGCTGCGCAGCAGGTTGGTGAACTCACGGCTGCTATTGCAAACCTCGTTCATCATTTTTATATCCTGCAATGCTACATCTACTGCATTTTGCTCTACAGCAATATCCAGGAGCGATTTAGCATACCTTGAAGCGAGACGTGGATTTGGCATATAATTATTTCAAAAGTCAAAAGTTAAAAGCCAAAAGAGCTATCAACTTTATAAACAATGTTTAGTTCATTTTAATTTCTTCAGCCAGCAGCTTTGCGTAGCTGTTTTGGCTTTCTGCTGTTGCAAGTTGCTGACGCAGCACTTTTTCTGCTACGGCAACTGCCAGCTGGCCCATTTCGTTCTTCACTTCGGTAAGGGCAGCCATTTTTTGCTGCTGTATTTGCTGCTGTGCTTCAGCAATCATTTTATCAGCAACAACTTTTGTTTCTTCCTTAGCCTTGTTTATGATGCTATCCCTGGTTTCTTTAGCTTCCTTCAGCATAGCAGCACGTTCTGCACGGGCTTCTGCCATGATCTTCTCATTTTCTGCCTGCATCTGGCTCATTTCTTTCTTCAGGCGGTCTGCAGAAGCAATAGCATCAGCGATACCTGTTTCGCGTTCTGTCAACGATTTCAGGATTGGCTTCCATGCAAATGCGCGCAGGATGAAGAACACCAAAAGAAATGCTATCGACGTCCAAACGAACAACCCAAGATCCGGAGTAAGTAAATCCATTTTTATTTATGATTTAGTATTTGTGTTTCAGTTATTTCTATTCTTTTCTAATCAATAAGATAATTGCATCCTCTGCCCTGTGCGTTGGATGCAATTATGCTCTTTTCCTTAAGCGAAGATGGCAAGTACGCCGGCGATAACGCCGAACAGCGCAACACCCTCTACGAAGGCAGCAGTCAGGATCATGTTTGCACGGATGTCACCAGCGGCTTCCGGTTGACGAGCGATAGATTCTACCGCACCTTTACCGATCTGACCGATACCAACACCTGCACCCAATGCAGCGATACCAGCGCCTATTGCGCCTAAACCTGCACTCTCAGCTGCTAACAGAATTGTGTTTAACAACATTGTTTATGGATTTTTGATTAAAAAAACTAAGCTATGATCTCGTTTGCTGATACATGATATCCCTGGCCGGTAGTATCATTCACGGCTTCACCATGATGATGGTGATCGTGGTCATGATGCGGCTCTTCGATAGCCTGGCCGATGAATACAGCGGTAAGGTTAGCGAAGATGAATGCCTGGATTGCTGCTACCAGCAACTCAAGCAGGAACATGAATATCGCGAAAGCTACAGAGACGATGGAAAAACCCCAGCCTGCTACCGGGCTCATGTTACCGAAGATGAAGATCATGAAGATCACACTCAGGATAACGATGTGGCCTGCCAGCATGTTGGCGAAAAGACGTATGGTAAGCGCTACGGGCTTGATGAACAGAGAAATGATCTCGATAGGAACCAGCAGCAGCTTGATACCAAATGGAACACCCGGAGGATTAAACAGGTGACCCCAGAAATGTTTGTTGGCACTTACTACCATTACTATAAAAGAAACGATAGAGAGGCAAAGGGTAACTGCAATGTTACCGGTGAAGTTGAAACCGAATGGCAACAAGCCCAGCAGGTTATTGATCCATATAAAGAAGAAAACGGTAAGTAACATAGGCATATAACGCATATAGCGGTTGCCCAGGTTTGGTTTAGCCACTTCATCACGGATGAATGTGATAACAGGTTCCAATGCATTTTGGAAACCACTTGGCGCAGTCATAACAGCATTTTTCTTATACTTGCTGCCTACACTGGTCATTAATAATAATAATATAACTACCGCCAGCAGCATGCACAGTACGTTCTTAGTTATAGAAAAATCGTAAACTTTAGATCCGTCGTCTGCAATCACTTTTTCTTTGATGCCGCGCTCGATATGATAACCATTATAACTTTCTGTAATGCCATAAGTCTTACCATCTCTCTTCTCTTCCTCAAAATGGCCGAAATTAGCAGAACTAAATACAGAAAGGCCTTTTTCGGGGCTATATAATATTACAGGCAGAGGCACAGTAACGTGCTTTTCACCCATAGAAAAGATGTGCCAGCTGTGAGCATCGCCAACGTGGCTGAATACTTCACTGGAAACATCCAGTTTCTTTTTTTCACCATTGCCCTCTACAGCCTCGCTATTGGGGACATTTTCATGATTTTCCTCTTGTTGAGCAAAGGAACAAAGAGGCGCTACTGCAAGCACAAAAACCAATACTAGTAAGGAAAGTAACCGTCTGGAACCCATTATATAGCTCTGAAAATTTGCGCAAAGATACGGGTTTAAAATTCAAAAAAAAGGATGATGAAAAAATTACGTTTGTATGATTGCATTTATAATTACCTAAAAATGAGTTTTTATACCTCGAAATCTCCATATGCATCATTTATTTAATTTGATTTTAATATGCAATCACATTATCTCTTTATTAATTGTACTGTAAGCCGATTGTTAAATACCTGAAATTTTGTAATGAATTCCTGAAAATTAATAGTGACTAAACGTTTTTGGTAGTATTTTTGCCCTCTAAATTTTCTCTAACAAAAGATCATTCTATGCAAGAATTTGGTAAGAAAAACCCTTCAGCTAATCTTGCTGACATAGGGTTGAATGTTGCCGTTGCTCACTGGAACCTGACTCCTGAAGAGTTAACTAAAAAGACAATTGAACTGGGACAAGGCGAACTGAACGATACAGGCGCTTTATGTGTAAGCACGGGCAAATTCACCGGCCGTTCTCCAAAAGACAAATTCACGGTAAAGGATGCTATCACCGAGCACAGCGTTGACTGGGGTGATGTAAATATTCCTTTCTCTCCTGAGGCTTTTGACAAGCTTTACGATAAAGTGGCCGCTTACCTGGGTGGTAAAGAAGTATGGGTACGTGATGCATACGCATGCGCTGATCCTAAATACCGCCTGAACATTCGTGTAGTGAATGAAACTCCATGGGCAAACCTGTTTTGCTATGATCTGTTCCTGCGCCCGACTGCTGAAGAAACAGAAAAACAAAATCCGGACTGGCTGATTCTGCAAGCTCCTAGCTTCCATGCCGATCCTGCTGTGGATGGTACCCGCCAGGCAAACTTCACGATCGTAAACTTTACACGTAAAATAGTTCTGATCGGCGGTTCTGCTTATACCGGCGAAATGAAGAAAGGTATCTTCGGTGTACTGAACTTTGTATTGCCACACGATCATAAGGTATTGAGCATGCACTGCTCTGCCAACGAAGGCGAAAATGGTGATGTTGCCCTGTTCTTCGGTTTGAGCGGTACCGGTAAAACTACTTTGTCTGCTGACCCACATCGTGCCTTGATCGGTGACGATGAACACGGATGGGCTGATGGTTCTGTATTCAACTTCGAAGGTGGCTGCTATGCAAAATGTATAGATCTGAGTGCTGAAAAAGAACCTCAGATATTCAACGCAATTAAGCCAAACACCATCCTCGAGAATATTAAGTTCTTCCCGGGCACTAAAACTGTAGATTATAAAGATGGCAGCGTTACAGAAAATACACGCGCTGCTTATCCTATATTCCATATAGACAATGCTAAGGAACCATCTTATGGTGGCGATCCTAAAAATATATTCTTCCTTACTTGTGATGCGTTCGGTATCCTGCCTCCTATCAGCAAGCTGACAAAGGCACAGGCTATGTATCACTTCATCAGCGGTTATACTGCTAAGGTTGCCGGTACAGAAGTTGGTGTTACAGAACCACAAACTACATTCTCTGCATGTTTTGGCCGCGTGTTCCTGCCGCTGCACCCAACAAAATATGCTGAACTGTTAGGTAAAAAACTGGAAGAGCACAAAGACGTAAATGTATGGCTGGTGAATACCGGCTGGAGCGGTGGTGCTTACGGTACAGGTAGCCGTATGAAACTGAGCTATACACGTTCTATGATCACTTCAGCAATGAATGGCGAACTGAACAATGTAGAATACAACGCGCATCCTACGTTTGGCGTATTGGTTCCTCAATCTGTACCTAATGTACCTTCAGATATCCTGAATCCACGTGATACATGGACTGACAAAGAAGCTTACGATAAAAAAGCGAACGAACTGGCTCAGCTGTTCGTTAAGAATTTCGATAAATATGCTTCACAAGCCAATGACGAGATCTTGTCTGCTGCTCCTGTAGTAATGCAGAACGCTTAATATTAAAATGACATATCCATGATAAAACCCTGCCAGTTGGCAGGGTTTTTGTTTTACACAATCAGCCAACACTCCATATTATGAGATCATACCACCGTTTAGCCCTCTCTTTGCTTATTACCCTTTCTATCTCGTGCAACAAGCAGGGGCCACAACCTGTGAAGGTTGTACCGGCATCAACTCACTATTTTGAAGCCAAATACCATTTATACGACAGCACACACTATTGGTGGGATAATGCTACCCAATTTAAAGACACAACTATACACTACTCTCTTAACCGCATAGTGAGTGTATTTATGGATACGGCCGCAGGGTATATTGCTTGTGATAATGATACATTCAGGTACAATGAAATCTATCCTTCCTATAGTGGTTATTATTCCTTCTTCCGATCGCCAGTTGAAAACAATAAGATTACCCTTACTAAAGACACCATGGTGATAAATATTTCAAGGACCGGTGCCAGCCATGATGGTACAAATGAGATCACACATGGCTATATTATTCAGTAATTGCAACTTCTACCTTCTTAATACTTCATAGCTTAACTTTAAAGCTAACTTTTAACTCTATGAAACTTTTTTACCTGGTTGTAACCTTTAGCCTGCTAACCATTGCATGCAATAAGAATCATACGACACCGACTCCAACTGGCAATAATCCCAGCACTGGCAATAATACTACAACAGGCATCGACAGTACAAGCAGAAAATTCACCGGCAAGTATCGTTTGTTTGATAGCACTTATCATTATTTCGCTGCCTTGTCGCCGTATACAAAGGATACTACAATTATCACACCTCTGAATCGTGTTGTTGATGTAGTAATGGATTCTACCGCTAAAGATATATTGGTAGATAAAGCTGATTTCAAATACAACGATTACTACCCCAGCTACGCAGGCTATTACTCCTATTTTGAAAGTCCCGCGAATAACACATGTGTCGTTCTTTCAGAGGATACAATAAAAATCATTACTGTAACAAATCAATTTCACATTTCTACTAGTGCCGTGGCACTTGGATATAGAGTACTTTAAACAACTATATCTAGAAAATTTATTGTTACATTTAATTTTCAAACTGTCAAGGGATGAGCCTGAAATTTACAACTCTACTAATCGCTACAATATATTTAACATTACCGAATTTGCTGTCTGCTCAATGCCCGACCTCTACATTATCGGTGTATAACATTACCGGAGATAGTGCTACCATATCCTGGCCAACAGTATCCGGTGTTTCAGGTTTTGAATATGCCGTTCTTCCTGCTACCGCTTCTGCCCCAGCATCAGGCACACCAGAGAGTAGTGGTGCTACCATAAAAATCGGCGGCCTTAGCATCGGCACTGCTTACAACGCTTGGCTGAGGTCTGATTGCGGCGGCGGCGTTTATACCCCATGGGCTTCTCTCAGTTTTTCTACTACTTGCGGTACTCCGGGTACTATTAATATATCCAATGTACATGCAGATGCTGCCACTGTTAACTGGACATCTGTAAGCCCTACAGCGCAGTATGAATATGTAATAGATACAGTTGCAACATCGCCTGCAGGCGCAGGCACATCTGTAAACACCAATTCAGTAACGGTTACAGGTTTACTGCAGGGCAAAACTTATTATGCTTTTGTGCGCACTAAATGTTCCAGTGCATTCTCCAACTGGTCTGCCGGTCAATCATTTATATCCGCCTGGCCTACACAAATAAGCACTGTTACAACAAATAAGATACAGGCCTATCCCAACCCTGTAATAAATACACTTTCTATCACAGGCTTAACCAGCGGGGCCATGATATCTATCTACAATACTGTGGGTGTGCTGATGTCTCATTACAATGTCAGCACTTCTCCAGCGCAAATTGATATGTCGTCCTTTCCAAGTGGTATTTATATCCTTCTTTGCCAGGACAAAAACAATTCAATTGCAATTAGGCTGCTTAAAAAATAAGTTTACTTTAATATACTATACATCGTAGCAGTGTCTTTAAAATTAAAGTACTGCTTAGGCAAGTCTGCATAGTTTATTGCTCCCCACTCTGTCATAAATAATCGTGTGCCAGACTGTGCTTCGGCTGCTAATTGATCTGCTTTGCCCGATACCAGGATGCTAGCGCTGTAATGATACTCTATCACAGCAAGCATCCAAATCTCAAATGAGGTAGACCAGGAAAACACCAGGTCATCCATCCGCACCCTGCCTTCTGCAAACAACACTTTCTGATGTGGGTATTTATCAAGCAGCGCTCGCTCACAATTGAGCCTGTTGGTGTATGAAACATGGGTATTATAAATACGTAACAACCCTAATAATATTATTGCTGCTACCACAACATATGCCAAATAATACCTGTTCATTAATGGGAGCACATCATATGTAAATGGTAAGGCTACCATAAAAACAAGGGGCATATACATAGTCTCAGCATACGCATCGGTCATATTACCATCAGAGTGGGTAACTATGACAAGCATCAAATACGCAAATGTTAATAGTACAAATAGTATGAGCTTCGCCCATTTTCTTGTTACTACATATGCAATAACGTTCATCGCAGCCAGGATCGGCATCCAGTAAAACTTGTCGATGCAATACTTTATAAACTTGTCTGTAGCACCATTATTGAAATAATGAGGGAACAGCGTTGCGAAATTATTGATACTTCCTTCTGCCTGATCATCATAACCATTGCTAAAGAAAAAATGCTTAATCGCTACCAGCAACACAAAAACACCAAATGATATAAAGAACAGTTTCGTGTCCGCAACACTGCTTTTATCTGCTAAATGGTACATCACCGCAAATAGCACTATAAAGAAAGCAAGCGGGTGTATAAAAGCCACCGTTGCCAATCCTGCAAATAACAATGGATAGGAGTACCACTTCATATCTACAGTCTTCTTTGCCGACATATATGCCAATAAGGCTATCGCCATTGGCATACCTTGTATAATCTCTGACTGTATGTTGTAAAATGTATCAGAGAGGATCATAGTATTAAACAACAATAATATCAATGCATACCGGTAATTCTTAAAAACACTGCCGCATAAAACGTAGCAGATAAAATTGTTGAGTATGTAATTGAGGGAATAGGACATTACCACTATCTTTAGCGGCGCACCTATTTTCACAAATATCAGGGGCAATAGTTGGGTAAGGATTGTACCAAAGCGAGCAGCCTGTATTTCAAAGGTGCCATTCTTTATTAGAAAAAAAAGATGGAAGGCAGAATCGGCATAAATGATCCGCTCTTTATAAAAAAAGATCGCCAGTATTATCAATGCCAGGTAAGCAAAAAAGCCACCTTTGTAAATGCTCTTGTACAAATGCCGGATTTTGAAGCGAAAGATAATTTATTTTCCGTCTTTGTATCGCCAAAGCATCATACATGCGTAAGTACGGTAGGGGCTCCACTTTGCCGATATCTTTAACATCCTTTCCCTTAATGCCTTCTTATCTGTTACATCTAACTTGTATATGCCGGCCATGGCCTGTTGTATGCCCAAATCGTCCACAGCAAAGACATCTTCCCTACCCAACGCAAACATCAACTGCATTTCCACCGTCCAGCGCCCTACTCCTTTTATCGGCAGCAGAAAATCCATCACTTCTTCATTAGTCATTTTATACAGCTTTTTATCCTCCATACCATGCTCAATAGCGTAAGCGGCCACATTCTGCACATATCTTACTTTGGCATTAGAAAGCCCGATGCCGCGTAACTTGTCAAACGGCGTATCAACTATTTGCTGTGGTGTTGGTTCTTCTCCGCCATACAATTCCAAAAAGCGCTTATAGATAACCTGTGCTACCTTGGTAGATAACTGCTGGCTCATAATGGATGCACAAAGATGCAGGCAGATATTCTTATGTTTTTTCAGTTTCAGGTCCGGATATAGTTCCAGTAAAGGGTGGAGTTTTTTGTCCTTTGAAAGGACTTCATGGTATGGAGATAGCATACGCTGTTTCATACCTATAAAACTATTGGATTTTCAAACAAAATATCACCGCATTTTCGGTTCCCTAAATAACTATTGACGCACCAATGCAAACAACACATAACACCTAAACCCAATACGACGACTGTCGCCTATAAAAGGATTAGCCTGAAAAAGAGCAGATTTCATATTATCTTTGCCCCGCAATTAAAACCACTATTTTCAGATGAAGAATACTCCATTCACACAAAAGCACATTGAACTGGGTGCTAAAATGGCTGAGTTCGCAGGCTATAATATGCCTATTTCTTACACAGGCATCAACGAAGAGCATAACACAGTACGAAAGAATGCCGGTGTATTTGATGTAAGCCATATGGGTGAATTCATCCTGAAAGGTGATAAAGCGCTGGACCTGATACAACGAGTTACCAGCAATGATGCAAGCAAACTGACTGATGGCAAAGCGCAATATTCTTGCCTGCCCAATGATAACGGTGGCATTGTTGATGACCTGTTAGTGTACTGCATCGAGACCAATAAAACTTATATGCTAGTGGTAAATGCTTCCAACATTGAGAAAGACTGGAACTGGATCAGCAAACACAATACAGAAGGTGTAGAAATGCACAATATATCTGACAAGACAGGTTTGCTGGCTGTACAAGGCCCAAAAGCCGTGCAATACATGCAGCAGCTTACTGATATGGACATCACCAACCTGAAATATTACACTTTTGTAAAAGGTAAATTCGCGGGTATCGATAATGTGATAGTAAGTGCAACAGGTTACACAGGCGCAGGCGGTGTGGAGATATACTTTGAAGATAAAGACAATAACGCTGAAACCATCTGGAACAAGATATTTGAGGTAGGCACTCCTAACGGACTGAAACCAATAGGATTGGCTGCACGCGATACACTGCGCCTGGAAATGGGCTTTGCACTGTATGGCAACGATATCGATGACACTACCTCTCCATTGGAAGCAGGCTTAGGCTGGATCACTAAGTTCACAAAAGACTTTACAGCCCGCCCGATACTGGAAAAGCAAAAAGCAGAGGGCCTGAAAAACAAACTGGTAGGTATCGAAATGATAGACAAAGGCATACCTCGCCATCATTACAAAGTACAGGATGCTTCCGGTAAAGAAATAGGCTATGTTACTTCCGGCACACAGTCGCCAAGCCTGGGTAAAGCAATAGGTATGTGCTACGTTACCAAAGAAAATGCTGCCGAAGGCACAGAAGTAATGGTGATGGTGCGGGATAAAGCACTAAGAGCAAAAGTGGTCAAAATACCTTTCGAATAATAGTTAAGCCATTCTTTATGAATGGCTTTTTTTATCTTACAGCCCTAAGTTATCCTTATGCTATCACGGCTGTCCTATATCTTTTGCGCAATCGTCATGATCTGTGGCTGCTTCTTTTTCTACCCGAAATGGAATGCACCGAGAGGGGAAGCCGCGATCGGCTGGGATGTGAGCGGGTACTATTGGTACATCCCGTCTGTAGTCATTTATAAAGACCTTAAATACCAGCGGTTTGCGGATACCGTATTACAGAAATACCAACCCACACCCGAGATACAGCAGTTTTCCAGATACCCCGATAGCAGTTGCGTGCTGACTTATTCTTCAGGCATGGCGTTTATGTATCTGCCGCTCTTTACGGTAGCTCACATTCTTGCCAAACCGCTAGGGTATCCGCCCGATGGCTTTTCGCCGCCATACCAGTTTGCATTACAGGTGGGGAGTATGCTCTTTGCGCTATTCGGGCTATGGTATTTCAGAAAGCTGCTGCGGTTCTTTTTCGAGGATAAGATAGTAGCGATACTGCTCTTACTATTGGTAATAGGTACCAACTACCTCAACTATGCGTCCATAGATGGGCCTATGACCCATTCCTGGCTGTTCACGCTTTACACCTTCCTGTTCCTCAATACTTACTACTTCTATCGCTCTCCTGCAATGAAATATGCCATCAGGATAGGCTTACTGAATGGACTGATGATCCTTATCCGCCCTTCTGAAATGGTTGGTGTACTGATACCTATACTATGGGGTATGGAAACTATTTCCATGCAAGCCATCAGGGAAAAGCTTCTGTTCTTCAAGCAGCATTTATCTAAGCTCCTGGTAGCGGTAATATGTGTCATACTCGTAGGCAGCATACAAATGTTTTACTGGAAGTATGTTTCCGGGCATTGGCTGGTATTTAGCTATGGTGGCGATGACAAAGGATTTACATGGCTGCCTCCGCATACAGATGTATATATGTTTAGCTATCGCAGTGGCTGGATACGATACACACCTTTAATGCTCCTGGCACTCATCGGCATTATACCTTTCCTTAAAAACGGAAAGAACAAAGTAGCAATTATGGCATTCCTGCTGCTAAACCTGTATGTAGTGAGCGCATGGGATATATGGTGGTATGGCGGCCGTGCCATGATACAAAGCTATGTGGCGTGGTTCTTTCCAATGGGGGCGCTGGTGCAAACAATGTTCCAACGCAGGTGGCTGCAATGGATCATGATACCGGTAGTTATTCTGTTTTCCTACATCAATATATGGATGATAATACAAGCCCACAGAGGCACCGGCTTGCTCGATGTTGATAACATGACCAAAGCTTACTACATGCGTGTAATAGGCCGTTGGCATCCCGGCAACCTGGAGCAACTGGATAAACTAAAAGACACCGATGAATTGTTTGAAGGCACCCCAACAGATATGAAAGAGGTGTACAGTAATGATTTTGAATCAGATACGTCCATCCATGCTCCCGAACAGCCTATACGGGGCAATGTTTCTGATTATGTTAGCGCCGATAGGGAATACAGTTCTAATATGGTATTTGCCCTGCCCGATCATTCGCCCCGTTGGCTACGTGTTACTGCCGACTTCAGGTTTGCTCATAAGCAATGGGAAGTATGGAAGATGCCACAGTTTGTGGTAGAATTTATGAGCAAAGGGAAGAGCATCAAACGAAATAATATCCGCCCCGGTAAGTTCATAAACGAAAACGAAACCAAAAACGAATTCATTGATGTGAAAATACCTAAAGCGCCTTTCGACAGTGTAAAAGTATATTTCTGGAGTGCGGGAAGTAACTGGGACATGCTTATGGATAATGTAAGCGTTTCTACATTTAACGAAAAGTAATACTTGCCGTTGGTAGCTATCATGGTAAATAATTCGAACAAAAAAATAAAAGGTTTTGATGAAGTGTTAAGCCTGTTGAAGCCTCATTTATTCGTAAAATCCGTCAAAGTTTTATTTCTTTGCAGCAAATAAATACAATGCTGCCTAAATACAATCGCGTACTGCTTAAGTTATCAGGAGAATCTTTAATGGGTGACCGTAATTACGGTATCGATCCAAAGATGCTCGAACAATATGCGTACGATATTAAGGCAATAAATGATCTGGGTGTACAAGTAGCTGTAGTGATCGGTGGCGGTAATATCTATCGTGGTATGAACGAGATGGAAACCGGCATAGAACGTGCACAGGGAGATTATATGGGCATGTTGGCGACCGTTATCAACGGTATGGCCCTGCAAGCTTCGTTAGAAAAAATCGGGGTAAAAACCCGCCTCCAAAGCGCCATTAAAATGGAGCAGGTGGCAGAACCATACATACGCCGCCGTGCAATGCGCCACCTGGAAAAAGGCCGCGTTGTTATCTTCGGCGCCGGTACCGGCAACCCATACTTTACTACAGATACTGCAGGTTCCCTGCGTGCAATAGAGATTAATGCAGATGTGATCCTGAAAGGTACCCGTGTAGACGGTATCTATACAGCGGATCCTGAAAAAGACCTCACAGCTACCCGTTTCGATAAGCTTTCATTCACTGAAGTCATCAGCAAAGGCCTGAAGGTGATGGATATGACCGCCTTCACACTCTGCCAGGAAAACAACCTGCCGATCATTGTGTTTGATATGAACACTACCGGCAACCTGCTGAATGTGATATCGGGTAAGGCAGTAGGTACGCTTGTAAGCAACCACTAATCAGCGTACCCGCTTACGCTTATTTCTCTCGTAATCTTCAAAGATAAACTGCCCCAGACCGTCAAGGGATGAGTAGAATGCTTTGCCGTTATTTACTTCTGTAAATTCGCGAACAAAGGATTGCAGGTAAGGATCATTGGCAATCATGAATGTGATTACCGGTATTTTCAGCCTCCTGAGTTGCCCCGCAAGGTTTAGCGTACGGTTCAATATCTTGCTGTCTATGCCAAAGCTATTCTTATAGTATTTGTTACCAATCTTCAGGCAGGTAGGCTTACCATCCGTTATCATAAAGATCTGCTTATTGGGGTTCTTCCTACGCCTTAAAATATCCATGGCAAGTTCCAGCCCTGCCACTGTATTGGTATGGTATGGCCCTACTTGAAGATAAGGTAGGTCTTTCATCTCTATCTGCCAGGCATCGTTGCCAAATACTACGATATCCAGCGTGTCTTTAGGATAGCGCGTTGTAATTAACTCACTCAATGCCATCGCCACTCTCTTGGCCGGGGTAATGCGGTCTTCACCATATAAGATCATGGAGTGAGAAATGTCTATCATCAGCACGGTAGAGGTCTGGGTTTTAAAATCCATCTCGTGGATCTCCAGATCATCCTGTCCCATGGTTAGCCTGTCAATCCCATGATTGATAAAGGAATTTTTAAGACTGCCTGTATAATCTATTGCTTCCAGTGCATCCCCAAATTCATAGGGCCTCGTTTCAGGATTCAATTCATCTCCCTGCCCGCTTCTGAATGTATGGTGGTTACCTTGCTTACTTTTTTTCAGCTTACCAAATATCTCGTCGAGCGAGCGTTTCCTGATTGATTGTTCTGATTTGGATGTGATCTGGAAAGCACCTGTTTGTTCATTCTCTTTTAGATACCCATGCTCTTTCAGGTCTTCAATAAAATCGCCTATGCTATAATCGTCGCTGGTAAATTTATACTGCCTGTCAAGCTGGGTAAGCCAGTCAAGCGCTTCCGTCGCATCGCCGCTGGTATATTGCAGCAATTCCATAAAAAGGTCCAGCAGCTTCTCAAATGGCGATTTACCACTTTCTTCCTTATACTTCGTGAATATGATCCCTTTCATAATAACCTCTTCCCGAAGTTACACCCTTTGCATCGCTTCTGTGCTATTACATTTATCAATGCTCTTATTGCCACTTGTTCTTTTAAACTATTTTACTAATAGCTTGTTTCTCATCTATGCCTACATTTTCACTGCACAGAGAGCAATTCATAAAACAGGAGGCCGAAGAGATATGGGACTTCTTCTGCGACCCAAAAAACCTGGCGGCAATTACTCCGGCGTACATGAACTTTCGCATTACATCCGCCCCGCACAATGGTGGCCTGCGCGAGGGGCAGATCATCACTTACAAGGTATCTCCTATTCTCGGCATCCCCTTGTTTTGGATGACAGAAATAACGCAGGTAGATCATTTGCGCTCCTTTACAGATGAGCAGAAAAAAGGCCCATACGAACTGTGGCGGCATAAACACTCTTTTGTGCAGCAGGCAGATGGCGTTCTTATGATGGATGATGTCACTTATGAGCTACCATTCGGCGCTATAGGCACCCTGGCGCACGCGCTCTTTATCAAAAGGCAGCTAAACGGCATCTTCGACTTCAGGTATAAAGCAATTGAAAATATGTTTAATAAAGTGCGTTAAACTTTTAACGGCATGGTTTGTTATAGGTGTTAAAATTGGTATTTTGAGCGTCTCAGAAGAAATGAATCGGTTTAGTATCAAGGATATTGAAAACCTGACAGGTATCAAGGCCCATACTATACGTATATGGGAGCAACGGTATAATATCTTTACGCCAAAACGCACGCCTACCAATATACGATACTACGATGCTTTGGACCTGAAAATGGCCCTGCGCATTGCACTGCTCAACAATTACGGATATAAGATCTCTCACATACACGAGATGAGTGAGCAAGACATGAACTCGCTCATTCAGAAGATAAATGATAAGGATTTCAGGCTGCAGTTGCTGGTTAATGATCTGTTGGAAGCTACGCTGGCAATGGATATGCAGCAATTCGAAAAGCTGGTAAATACCTTTATCAAGCGCTATGGAATTGAAGACACTGTAGAGCAGCTGTTCTTTAATTTTTTAGAGAAGATCGGCATTATGTGGATGACAGACCGTATTCTCCCGGCACAGGAGCACCTGGTGAGCAATGTCATATATCGTAAGATAGCCATCGCAATAGAAAACCTGGTGCCGCAACAAAAAACAGACGGCCCTACTGTATTACTCTTTTTGCCCGAAGGGGAAATACATGATATTGGCCTTCTCTATGTTCACTACCTGGCACTGAAGTATGGTAAAAATTCCATATATCTCGGCCCCAACTCTCCCTTAAAGGAGGTGCAAATGGTAGCAGAGATTAAAAAGCCCGAATATCTTTTTGTACATCTTACTTCTGTCGCCTCTTCGTTTGATTGCAATCAATACCTCACCCGCCTTACTACAGCCGTAACAGATTCAAAGATCTTCGTCTCAGGCAGTATGCTGCAAAATCTGAAGTTAAAAACATTTCCTACCCTCAAATACCTGCATTCGCTCAAAGAGGTTAGAGATACATTAGTGGCACTTAGCTAAATCTTTTATAGTTTCCAGTTCGTATGTACCACATGTATGGGCATAGCACTTACTATGTCCTGATCTTCCATTGGCATAATTTTGTTTAAAGATAACCATCCATATAATAAACAAAATCTATAATTAGGGTAAGCATTTTTGTTTATGTTTGCCTAACAAAACATTAAACAATGACAGCCGCAGATTTCAATTCTTTGGTAGTAGGACATGGAGATATACTAAGGCCGTATGCTATATCGCTTACGCGCGATCAGGAGGATGCGAAGGACTTATATCAGGAAACCATGATGCGTGCATTGCTTAATAAAGACAAATACCAGTTTGGCACTAACCTCAAGGCATGGTTATATACCATCATGCGGAACATCTTTATCAATAATTATTGGCGCAATAAAAAATTTGCCAAACTTAACGGCGAAATTCCGCAGGATATTGCCATGTACGAGCGCCAGCAGGTTTCCTATAACGAGGGCTGGAACAATGTAAGAATGGCAGAGGTAAAGAAAGCCATCGATGAATTACCTGCAGTCTTTCGCCTTTCGTTTGAGCTGCATTACACTGGTTATAAATACCAGGAAATAGCTGACCTCTTACACGAACCGTTGGGCACCGTAAAAAGCAGGATACATTTTGCCCGGAAAATGCTAACATCACAACTGGAACGATAAAAAATCTTCACTTGGAAAAAGCAGTTATCATAGGTAGTGGCTTCGCAGGTTTGTCTGCCGCATGTTTTCTTGCAAAAGAAGGCATGGAGGTAACTGTTATCGAAAAACACGATCAGCCCGGTGGCAGGGCCAGGCAGTTCGAAACCAATGGGTTTGTTTTCGACATGGGCCCGAGCTGGTATTGGATGCCGGATGTCTTCGAGCGTTTCTTCGGGCAGTTTGGCATGCAAGTGCAGGATCAATACCATCTACTCCGTCTTGATCCGTCTTACAAGGTATTTTGGCAGGATGAATCTATAGATATACCGGCAGAATATGCTGCTTTACGTGCGCTCTTTGAATCGAAAGAGACCGGCGCGGCAGCCAGGCTGGATAAATTCCTGGAAGAAGCAGCCTACAAATACAAAACCAGCATGGAAAAGCTGGTATATAAGCCATCGCTGTCATTAACAGAATTTGCAACTTGGGATGTGATCAGTTCTGTTTTTAAGATCGATATGTTCACGTCGATACACGATCATGTTCGTAAGTATTTCCACGATCCTAAGCTCTTGCAATTGACAGAGTTCCCCATTCTATTCCTCGGTGCCTTGCCTAAGAACACGCCTGCGCTTTATAGCCTGATGAACTATGCCGATATGAAATTGGGCACATGGTATCCTCTGGGCGGCATGTATCAGATTGTTAAGGCTATGCATCGCCTGGCTACAAAACTAGGCGTACGGTTTCAGTTTAATGAAGCTGCAACAAGTATTACTACCGTAGGCAACGAGGCAAAACAGGTGATTACAGAGCAACGGACTTATGATGCCGATCTTGTTATCGCCGCCTGTGATTATCATCATGCAGAAGGCCTCCTGGATGACGATAAACGAAACTACCCGGAGCATTATTGGGATAAAAAGGATATGGCACCATCATCCCTGCTCTTCTACCTGGGTATTGATAAAAAGATAGAAGGCCTGGATCATCACAACCTGTTCTTCGATGCGTCTTTTGAGCAGCACGCAGGCGAGCTATATACTGCACCGCAATGGCCTACAGATCCTTTGATGTATGTATGCTGCCCTTCTAAAACAGATAACAACGTAGCCCCGGACGGTTGTGAAAATTTATTCATCCTTATTCCTACAGCTCCCGGCTTACAGGATAGCGAAGACATAAAAGAGCGCTATTACAACATCGCAATACAGCGCCTCGAGAAGAGACTGGGTACAAATATCGCAGCCCATATTATTTACAAACGCAGCTATGCCCACAGCGATTTCATTGCCGACTATAATGCATTTAAAGGTAATGCCTATGGTTTAGCAAACACCTTGCGCCAAACGGCTATCATGAAGCCATCTATTAAGAATAAGAAGCTGCAAAATCTTTATTATACCGGGCAGTTGACAGTACCGGGCCCTGGCGTGCCTCCTTCGCTTATCTCGGGAGAAATAGTGGCCAAACAAGCGTTAAAAAAACTTAGACTTGAAACTACGTAATACTATGATGTCGTTATTCCATAATGTGAGCGAAGAATGCAGCCGTGCTGTTACCAGGCGTTATAGTACATCTTTCGCCAGCGCTATTAAGTTGCTGCATAAAGATCTACGCGCTCCTATCTACAATATATATGGCTTTGTCCGCTTTGCCGACGAGATTGTAGATACCTTCCACGATTACGATAAAGAAAACCTGCTGCATAGTTTCGAAGAGGAAACATGGAAAGCGATTCATGCAAAGATCAGCCTGAACCCAATTTTGCATAGTTTTCAGCAAACGGTATGGCAATACAATATACCGCATGATCTCATCAGGTCTTTCCTGCATAGCATGCGCATGGACTTATACAAGGCGCAGTATCATACCGTAAAGGAAATGGATGAATATGTTTACGGCTCTGCAGAAGTAGTTGGCCTGATGTGCCTGTGCGTATTTTGCGAAGGCGACCTCAAAAGGTTCGATAAATTAAAAGAATCCGCACAAAAACTTGGTGCCGCTTTTCAGAAGATCAACTTCCTCAGAGATATACAGGCAGATTTTAATGGCCTCAACAGATCCTATTTCCCGAACTTTGACTATTATAAGTTTGATGATAAGGCCAAACGGGATATTGAACAGGATATAGAAGCCGATTTCAGATCATCACTGGCAGGTATCAGGAGTCTTCCATGGAAGGCCAGGTTCGGCGTTTATACTGCATATAGATACTATTATGCATTATTCAATAAAATAAGGCACATGAAGCCTAAACGTGTATTGGAGCAACGTGTTCGTGTACCGGATTATCAAAAAGCGTTCATCGTATTCAGCGCGGGACTTAGCAATCGTTTCAACCTTATCTAAAAACATCAATTATGAAACAACTCAAGGGTCAGTTAATAGTAGTAAACGAAAAAGATGAGTGGCTGGGCACTATGGACAAGATGCAGGCGCATCATCAGGGCGTATTGCATAGAGCATTCTCGGTTTTCATACTCAATGATAAGAATGAGATGCTGCTGCAGCGGCGCGCTTTGTCCAAGTATCATTCAGCAGGGCTATGGAGCAATGCCTGTTGCTCACACCCTTACCCTGGCGAAAGCACGCTGGCAGGGGCACACAGGCGGCTACAGGAAGAAATGGGATTTGACTGCGACCTCGAACCCATTTTTAATCTCAGGTATAAAGCCAATGTAGGTAACGATCTTGTAGAAAATGAATACGACCATATCTATCTTGGCTATTACAATAGCGATATGCTCACGAACGAAGAAGAAGTGAGCGACCATAAATTTATGCAGGTGACAGATATTGTAAAGTGGATGCAGGAACAACCCGATCAATTTACAGCTTGGTTCCACCTGGCGCTGCCAAAGTTCATTACTTATCTGCAACAGCAGAATATTGCTGCTTAGCGTTCATAACAGCCTATATCCGGATTCCCGGTACGTAGCTTGCCGTCAAGGTCAGTACTCACAGGTGTAAAGGTATCTGTGGTGCCTGCATCTATTAATGGCGAGCCTTCCTGTAGCCTGAAGTTCCAGTTCACATCATCCACAAACCGGGGGTTGTCCGTGTTTACCCTGTTTTTTACTACTGCATCATTAATAGCATCTTTTTGTTTGATAGCGCAATTCAAAAGTGTCACATCAAAATTATCGCCTCTCTTCTGCACACCACACTCGTTATCCAGCGAGCCCCATATTACGCAATTCGTCAGCACCGCTTTCAAAGGGCTTGTGATATAATGAACATCATCTACCTGCAGAAAATCTATCAGCTGTACCGTTGGGTTATCTATATGGCTGATCTTATTGCTGCCATAGGTTATAAAATCACAATTATCAAACAGGTAAGTACCTCCCTGGTACGTAGCTAATGATCCTGCACCACATGCATTTATCAGGCAGTTTTGGGCAACTATGGTACTGGCTATACCCAGTATTCCAAAGCCAATTGAATTTTCCACAATAGTATTTGTCATAACCAGTTGTGGCAGATTATCATTGATAGTATCCGGCTGCATATAGATGGCAGCGGGGTACCCAAATCCAGTACTCGAGCCACAGTTTTTTATCACTGCATAATCTATACTGTTATTAGTGCTGGTTTGCAAAAACAATATACCACCCCATTCACCGGGGTATCCCACATTACCAAAATAGTTGCGGTCCAGCCTATCTCCCTGGAAGATAACGCTGTCCTTTTTCGTGCCATTTATCTTTAATGTTCCCGCTACATACAACCGTGAATCTGCATTCATATAAATACGACAACCTGCCGGTATGGTCAGCGTTTGCGCTGTATCTACTTCTGCGCTGTGTATTACTACATAGGGCTTATCTGTTTTCCATGTCTGGGTTTGTAGCACGCTGTCAACTATATAATAAGCATTCAATCCGTACGCCATCAATGGTAGTGTATAATCTTTACCGTTTAGCGTAGCTACTACGCTTGCGTTCACTACAAACGGATTGCTCAGGTTATTGGGATCTATGTTTACAGTAGCAAAAATGTACATGCTGTCCTTTGCCGCCAATTCTATATTTGTGGCATTACCCGATATGCCATTCACATTAATATGGAAGAAGGATGCGTTAGGCCCTTCCAGCCTGATGCTGCTGATATTTACTTTCTGATTCTGTGGATTGTACAATTTCACCTGTGTGGTAAAACTGCCCGATGCGGTAAATACAGTATCAAAACTTAGGGTATCCAGCGAATAGGTAAGCGAACCACCGCTCGTTAATAGCTTATCTTTCTTACAGGATACGCTCCCAACTGCAAAGCTGGCCAGCAACACAATAGGCAACAGCAATCTCTTAATATACGTTACAGGTGTACTTGTCACAGTCATTATAACGCAAATATCATTTATTTATTTCTTAATCCTATTTGCCATCTATGTTTTGCATTGCACGCACAGCTGTTTACTTTTGCCTACCGTATGGCTTGTATCACTTTGCTTTCAGATCTTGGGTTGCAGGATGCCTCTGTAGGCCGTGTCAAAGGTATTCTGGCACAAAGGCTTGCTGGCGTTGCTGTCATTGATATATCTCACGATGTATCTCCCTATCATCTGCAGCAAGCCGCATATCTTCTTCATTCTTCGCTTCCTACTTTTGCGCCGGGCACTTTGCACATTGTATTGGTCGATCTGTTTTATGCACAGGATAGCCGTATTATAGTTTGCCGCTGTAACCAACAGTATTTTATAGCGCCGGATAATGGTATATTATCTATGGCTCTTAGAAACGATGATTATGAAGCATGGATCATGCCTACAGAAAAAAGAGCTATACATCTTACAGAAGTCGCTCATGATATTGCCGCCCTGGGTACTAAAATATTATCGGGTGAGGATATTTTCGGCAAAATGGGAGCTTGCAGTATCGCCAATCCTCTTGTCAATTGGGAGCCCAAGCAAATTGGTAATTCGCTGGAATGCCATATTATGCATATCGACAGGTTTGAAAATGTGATCCTCAATATTACGAAAGATCAGTTTGATGCTGCCCGGCAAAATCGCAATTTCAGGATCGAATTCTTTATGGATGCTGTCACAGAAATTAATGAGCATTACAGCAGCGTAAAGCAGGGTGAGATATTAGGGAGGTTCAACAGCAGCGGATACCTGGAAATAGCTATTAATCGCGGCAAAGCTGCCAGCTTATTGGGTCTGAAGCTCAACAGGGAGCAAAACCTGGTTTACAAGGCTATTAAAATAATTTTCGAATGATAGTACGGATTGTGCAAATGACATTTGATCCTGCAAAAGTGGAGGAGTTTAAAACCCTGTTTGAAGATCGTAAGCAGTTGATACGTCACTTTAATGGTTGCGAACACCTGGAGCTATGGCAGGATACAAAAAAGCCAAACATCTTCTTTACATACAGCAAATGGCAAAGCGAGCAACACCTCGACCATTATAGGTTCTCCGAGCTATTTAAGGATACCTGGGCAAAGACCAAGGCTTTATTCATAGATAAGCCACAGGCATGGAGCGTGTCTCAGCTAATGGACGTGATATAAATATCATAGATTATCTACGATCCGTTGCCTGATCTCGTTAAATTCTGCCTCACTTAGTTTTAGTTTAGGACGCGTAAAATTAAGGTCGTCGGCAGAGTTGATGGGTAACAGGTGCATATGCGCATGGGGCACTTCCAACCCTACTACACTCATACCACACCTGTTACAATCAAAGGATCTTTCTATCGCCTTGGCAATAGGCTTTGCGAATAGCAGCCATTTTTGCATATAATCATCCGGCACATCAAAGAAATTATCCACCTCTGTCTTTGGCACTACCAATACATGCCCTTTTACCAGGGGGAATATATCCAGGAAAGCATAGAACATATCATCCTCTGCTATCTTGTATGATGGTATCTCACCAGCTATGATCTTACTAAAAATGGTAGCCACAACTATAAAGATATATTTTCGATCTTGAATTTCAACACACCACTTGGCACAGTTATCTCAGCCACCTCACCTACTTTTTTACCCAATAAACCTTTGCCAATAGGCGATGTTATAGATATTTTGCCGGCCTTCAGATCGGCTTCCTGCTCAGATACCAGTTTGTACTCTACTACCTTTTTCGTTCCCATATTGGTCAGCTTTACAACACTCAAAATAGACACTTTACTCAGATCCAGGTCTTTGGCATCTATAATACGTGCCGTTGCCACTGCCGATTCCAGTTGAGCGATCTTAGCCTCATGGTATCCTTGTGCTTCTTTAGCTGCGTCATACTCTGCATTTTCTTTCAAATCACCTTTTTCGCGCGCATCCGCTATCGCACGTGCAATTTCCGCGCGGCCCACAGTTTTCAGTTTTGTGAGCTCTTCTTTCATACTTTCCAACGTCTCCTTTGTTACGTAATTAACTTCTGACATAGCTTATAATACGTTTAAAACAGAAAAAAATACAACGCTCCTGTTGTTACAGAAGCGTTGCATCAAACAAAAATAAGGAATTTATATTAACGCATGAAACGTAGCGAAAAAACGTGCACTCCATTCGCAGGACGTGCTGTAGGCCTGTAAGAATAGTCTATCGCCAGCATAGGTCCTTTTTCACCTATGCGATGCTGTATCGTAGCGCCCGCTGCAAGGCCGTTATACATGGTAGTGCGGCCATCATAGCTGCCAATATTCTTTTCATACCGGTAAGCGGCACGCAGCATAAATAGTTCATGGAAGCCATATTCAACACCGGCACCCAAAAAGTCGTTATTGAATGAATTCGACGTAAAGCTACCCATTACGGTCAGCCTGTGTTTAGGCTTAGTAGGCTCAGCTTTTTGCTCATCAGCACTTGCAGTTTTCTTCTCATCCAGGTAGAAGTCGTAGGCAAGGCCGAAGTTCAGGTAAGTCGGCATTTCAAACTTCTCAGTAGGTACGTGCATATTCATGGTATAAGCTTCGTTTTCCGGAGCCTGCACATTCACCGTAAAACCATTTCCGGTGAAATCCATATTAGTACCTATGTTACGCAAAGTGATGCCGAAGTGGAAGTTATCCCTCTTACCGGTAACATATTGAATGCCCGCTTCAAATGCTGCACCGCTGGCTTTTACGTTGGTGATCTGCTCAGATACAAACGTTGCTGCAACACCGGCGTATATACTGTGAGAGAATGCTTTAGCATAACCCAGGCTAAGGTTGAAGAACTGAGGCGTGTAAGTACCTATTCCGCCTTCAGGATTGTCATAATCCGTGATTGGAATATCTCCGAAGCTCATCGCCATAACGTTAACACCTACTACACCGCCATTGTTACCCAGTTTCTGTGCAAAACCCAGGTTATTGACACCTACCGTACCATTCCTTAGCATCATGGTATAAGAAGCACCGATCTCAGTCTTTTCTACGAAAGAAAGGCCTGCGATATTGGTCTTCATGGCATCCAGCCCTCTTACATTGGCTGTATTCATACCAAAAACACCGGTGCTCTGCCCCCACGGATTAATAGAAAGCTCGGTTGCACCCGCCTGCCCGGTACGGTCCTTATTACCTGCATATGCATTAACTGAAAGGCCTAATGCACAGACTAAAGCGGCTTTAACAGATAATTTTTTCATAATACTTAAATCGAAATTTTATATAATCGTCCGTTGTTACGCGAACCTTGCTTTTATTAATAAGTTGTCAAATCCAGTGGGCGCATAGCACCAAACCATTTAATAACTGTCTCACCAATGCCTTTCGCATCTATATGTATCAGATACATACCACTAGCTATCGGCAAGCCCTTTTCATTACGTATATCCCAATCCAGATAAGATACATTCGGGTTATCTTTCGTCAACCTGCGGATCAGTGCTCCGTCGAGTGAGTATATGCTAATGGTAGCATTGGTGGGCAGATTATTGATGCGCACGCGGGAATCTAACCTGTTCAATTCATATCCGGCATACGCATAGTACGGGTTAGGAACAACGTGTATCCTGTCTAACAGCGCATTCTTATCAGCATTCGGATTATCAGACAATGGCGTAGGCGCAAGATCTACAGTACTGAAAGAATACAACGGGTTACCACCATTACGTAGGCTGCTTGCAGGCACAAAGTTTGGAGTATATTGGGCGTAAGGCCTGTCAACCCTGAACTTAATACGTACGGTTGTTGGTATCAATCCGTCTTTTAAAGATGTCAGATGATATCCTGTGTTCAGCATAGTGGCACCTACCCATGCAATGTCTTGATAAGCAGCTTGTTTCAGCTGCGGAGAAACCGATTTGTAGGCATTTAAAAATGAACGGCAGGAATCATATGCAGTATTAAACACGTAAACATAATGTTTACCTCCGAACAAGGTACTAACAGAAGAGAACAGGTCGGAAGTTGGGTTCCAAATCATATCATTGCCGCCGTAGTTCCGCAACCAAGAGTCCTCACCAAAGGCAATATTCAACCGTTCTCCAGTCTCCTGGTTAATAGCATAACCCGGGAACCATGACATACCGTAGTCATTTTCATCCTGGCTGTATATTGGGCGACCATCTGCATCAATATCAAGATTCCAGCTATTATGCTTACGCAAGTCCATTTTATAGGCACCCCCTTCAGACAATCCCTGACTACCGATCTTAGTATCATTTTCTTCAAATACTACGCATCGTGTCCATTTAGATTTATCTGCGGTAAACACGATATCCACGCTCGGGATGTTGTAAATACCAACGTTAGCTGTATTCTTTCTTGCTACACCGAAACCACACCTGGCCCTATCTTCATCAGAAGCCAGCTGATAAGGAGCCCATGTGCCTATTGTAGTAGTGTATTGGGACAACAGCTTCTCATAAACCTGTAATACAGTGTCAAAACCATTACCCGCTTTATCGTTATAATCACAGGCCTTGAAAGTATCTTTTTGGTTACCACTCCTGATCCAGTTCCGGAAATCGCGGTTTTCACCATCATTCACACCCGCCAGCCATGGTTTTGCTGGGTCTTCAAATAAGATCGAAGAACTGATGTAACCATTTCCATTCGCCTGGTCTACACCCGGTCTTGTCACCTGGGTAATGTTTACCGATAGGCCATATTTAGAGATGATCTGCTCATCAGAACGCGCCAGACCATACATAGACTCGTTATAAATAGTATCAGGCTGGCCATTTACGCCTGTTGTGTTCACAAGCATCCAGGCCGCGCTATACGGCTCGATGCCATTGGCAGGATCCGCTTGTGGCTTGCCCAAGATATATAGTTCCCAACTAGCTGGCACCACTTTCACTGGGTCAACTATATTAACGTTAACAGGACCATGGGCTAACTGATATTTCGGATGTACCGATTGGTATGCATGTATTGAGTTACCAGAAGGATCCGTAACATCCACACCATACAACGCCTCATTTTCTGATGAGTCTGTCATTTGCAGCTCATTGTGTCCGTTACCTGTACCTTCAATTCTTGTTATCATTACACCTGAACCGTAGTCAGCGTTAAGTACAGTACCCATATCCCCGGCCGCCGGGTTAGGCATAGCATTAACCACTTGGATTGGTGAACCACCTGCTCCGTGAGCACTTTCCAGGTACACTACATCTTGTGTAGAGTCTGCTGCTCTTATTGAAAAGTCTGCAAAATTGTTGTATGCATACGCAATGGCAACAAAATAATAGTTACGATAGTTTACAAAACGTTTATCGCTTCCTGTAGCAAACTGGTCAACAGTAGCTACAAAACTGTGTTTAATACCACTATCTACACCGGTTACTTTTACAACAGGTATATAAGTACTGTCGTTGATATCAGCATCTTTACTCCAATTGATTAAGCGGGTAACTCCGTTCTTAACGTCACATTGCATTACTTCAATTGCAAGATCTGTATTTAAAGTACCGTCACTATTAAATATCTGTGCCGGCTGCACTAAAGCATTTTTCAGCTGGAACACACGATAGCCTTCAAACTTATATAAAGAATCAGCAGTTTTCGCTAATCTCTTAGCCTTAACAGATGCTACACGATACTTAGGATCTGTACCTGTGCCATAAAGCTCTTTATAGTTATTGCTAGATGGGTCGTTCAGCAGGTAAAATACCAACTTCCTGTCCAGTTCACGCACCACCAGGCGAGGTGCTTCAGGCCCTTCAATAGTTTTAAAGCCATTATCAAATAATTCCTGTGCCTGGTCATCAGCCACACGTATCTTTTTAAAGCTGGTAGTAGGGCAACCGCCTACGTCAGATACCCATACAGCACCTATTGTAATGTCATTGGTAACACCCGGCGCTAACGTGAAAGGACCTGCAGAGTGCACAAAACGGCGATCACCTACCGGGTTGTTACATGTACATTCAGACCATTCTGTTTTTACACCCGGGTCACCCGTAAATACAAACCGTGATGTAGGGAAACCGGCACCATATCCTTTAGAGTTAATATTTGGCCCCACAAAGTCGTTAGAGAAACGCTCACCATTACGGATAGAGCCAGTCATATAGTAATATATCTGGGCACCGTTGGTTGGGTTCCCGATAATGGAGAAGTCATTATTATAATAAGTGAATGACTCCATTCCCAATACTTCAAATGTATCTTTACCTGAAGATGTTCTAATAGGCTTTTTCGGGCCTTTAAAGAAATCTATACCTACCATTGGTATCCTGCTGCCATAGCTGTTCACCTGGCCCGCACCATCCACACTCTTACCATTATATAATATACCAAGGCCGCGTGTAGTATCACAACCGATATAGTCATCCTGGTAGTATCCAAGGTCAGCATCTGTCCATGTAGCTATATAGGTACTGTCCAGTCCCTGGTTACTCCTGTTTATCAAACGGTAATTGTAGAAGGTTGCATCATTCAAAAAGTCTTTGGTAGAATATGCAAAAGCACTGGCCTGCACTTCTATACCAATACCATCTGTTTGAGACTCACCTTTCGTATTACCCTTATCATTAAACACCCACCAAACAAACTGATCGCCGGTAATATTAGGATAATCACCATTTTGGGGATCATAAACACCGTTCGTATTAACATCAATGAAAGGTGCATAGTCATTAGTTGCACTTTCCAGACCCAGTGGGTTAGAATTTGCGCCTTTAGCGTTAGCATTACCTTTAGCGGGCCATTCGTTAATCACCGCATAGGTTGCATCACTAAGTGCGGTACCCTTGTCTCCAAGCTCACGAAACTGGTTGATTGTTTCGCGGTCAATTTTCCAGAAACGGTCCCATTCAGAGCAATCCGCTGCGGTAATGCTGGCAGTTGCATCCAGTGGGCCGGGCCAGTAGTCATTACCGTTTTGACGATATGTCTGTGCGGCAACTTTCAACTGTCCTTTATTATCAAATCCACCTATCCATACAGAACCGGCAAATAATGAATTCTTCTTACTGTTCTTTGGCACTTCGTATCGTGCTTCTGCAAGGCCTATATCCCACCACATATCACCACCTGTCATCAATCGTGCACGCACGTTATTGATATCAAGATCTATTTTAGCCGTCGCCTCCCGGCAAGAAGATGCGGTCGTTTTCAACTGCCCACCTGTAGTCTTCAACTGTCCTTCAACGATATTAGGGCGCGCATCTGCCTGGGTTGCCAACGCCATAACTGCGGCTGTTGATAGTGCAAAAACCAGATTTTTATTCTTATATAGCATAACTTTTCTAAGTTATATTTTTACTAATGCTGTTTTAGAAATTCAATTGTATACCCAGGTTGATCCTTCTTGGCAGGTTTATCCTGTCAGGATTTTGCAACCACAGGGTGTATATGTCCTGGTAAGAAGTAGGGTTAGTTTGCAGCTGGGTATTCAATATACCTTGTGGCGACCTCAGGTAACCGTCATCATCAGGTCTTCCTGTATACCCATCCACACTCAGCCTATCCCTGATGTTCAGCAGGTTCTGGATCATTACATATGCATTCAGCACTTTTGGCGCGCGTGCAGCTTCTCCTGCTTTAGGCTTGCGCGTCAGGAATCCAAGTTTGAAATTCTTATCCAGTTTCATATCCAGGCCATAGTGCCATGGCAGGCGTGCACCGTTCACACCACCTTCAATAATATTACCGGTAGGTATTGGCTGTGCGTATTTAGTATAAGGCTCACCGCTACGTGCACGGGCTATGAAGTTAACACCTGCATTTTCAAGAATGTGCTTACCGCCAATCACAGGACCATCGTTATCTTCATAACGGTAGTCTATAGTAGCAGAGATGTTATGGCGTGAGTCATAGTCCAGCACTGTAGAATACCTTAAGTTAGGTAGACCGGCAGATACAAACTGCTGAACGATACCATTGCCTGATAAGCCGCTACGTGCTGTAGATGTAGCGTTAGAACCGGTACCTTCTGCAAATTGCAGGGTATAGGCTACAGTCATACGCAGGTTACCTACACGTCTCAGATCATAGTTCAATGTCAAACCTTTCGTAGTAGAAAAGTCCCTGTTGCCATAAGTATAGTATGTAGATGGCCATGCAAACAGGTATGGACGCACCTGGATCATATCCTTACGTTCTTTATAGAAACCGGTGATCGTGATCGCACTTTGTTTAGTAAGCGCCTGTTTGAAACCTACTTCATAGTCAAATAATTTTTGAGGCTTCAGATCAGGATTGTATAATATATTTTGTGTATTAGATGTAAAGAAATAATACTGATCAGGTGTAGAGATACCTAATAATGAAGGCCTTTGTACGATCACATCGTAGTGCGCGAAGAACAATGCCTGGTCTGTTACAGGGAATGAGAACGACAACCTCGGCATCACATTTACCTGTGGTTTGTAGTCTGTAAATGTGCTGTTAGGATCAAAATCAGGATCGCTGATCTTTTGTTTTGGTTGTGACAGTAATGGCTGAGGGTCGCCGCCACCGCTGTAGTTCTTCAATACAGAAGGGTCTTCAATAAGTTTACCGGAATAGTCATACCAGTTGTCGCCATCGCGATAACCAATAATATTCGGCGCGCTTGATTGGTTACTGTTTACATATGGCACATAGCTATCTTTGATATTCGATGGCCTTACACCATTGTTAAGTGTATTGGTAACAGTCCTGTTATCTTTTAAGGTAGTACCTACGTTAGATGCGTCCAGCACTTCATAAAGAGAGTATGGATCCTTCAGCACTTTAGTATTGGCGTCAAATCGGTCTACACGCACACCCACGTTGAAGTTGATGTCCTTAAACTGGAACCTGTCCAGCAGGTAACCTGCTATGTAGCTTGGTCTGTAAGCACCAATATCACGTGTATAGTTACCGTTAGCGTCTTTCTTAGTAAAGAAGTCATTAAAGTTTACCTGGCCTTTTTGCTTTTGGCCCAGGTAGTCATATCCATAATAGCTCACAAATGAGTTACCGTTGTTCAGCAATTCATCAGCAGAGAACATATTCATTGAGAACATAGAAGGATCATAGTTATCTACATCTATATAATCAGTAGCGCCAACACCAAGTTTATTTCTCAGGTTCCTGTCAAAAGTAGATTGAGATCCTGAGTCAATTCGGTTATAAAATATTGTATCGTTAGGTGAAGGGGATATCACACCACTCTTCACCTGCGCCAAAGTGTACTTTTGGCCGTTTACGATAAATACAGGGTTTGCATAATCGAGTGTGATATGCTTATTGGTAAGCTGGCGGGCATATTGCCAGATACTGGTATTGCCACCATATGCGTTCGCAGCGTATCCACGAAATACCTGTTGCTGATAATAAAGGCCAAATTCTATCGCGTGCCTTGTTTTACCTGTTTGCAGGTCAAATGAAGCATTTACGTCTATTGCATATTGATTAGTGCTCGAAGACTGGTAGTAAGAAGCGGGGTAGCCTACGTTGGTAAATAAACCGTAAGTAGTATTTGGTAAAGTACCATTGATGATACTATTCTGAGCAAATATCTGGTTGAGGCTCACAGGAGCATTACCAATTAAGTTAAAATACTGACTTGTGTAATTCGCCAACACCGGGTTCATATCAGACCTTTCAAAACTTACACCATCTGGTATATGATCCTGTATCAGTTTGATACCTATCTTACCGCTGGTGTCATCTAATCCCGGTGCATATTGCTGCGTATAGTTTGTGTAGAATTTCCCAACATATCCATAATTAAATATATTATTGCTCAGGTTCGGGTTTTTCACGTCTATGCGTGTGGTCTGATAGTCGGCCTGCACTGTATAATACGCGTTTGATATTGCCGGTTTCTTTTCCCCTTCAGCAACTTTTGTTGGGAACCTTTGACTGATTCTCAAATAACCCCTTCCTGTATAGTTTGTTTGTATGGGTTCGTTATTGGGTGAAAACAGCGACCACAATCGATTATATACGGGGTTATTTTGATACGTGAAGTTACCACCTGCTGTAACACTCAGGTTTTCGGTAACATCGTAATCCACCTTAGCGTTAAGCCTGCCCGTTATAGTTGTTGCATTTTGGCGGGCTTTCACTTTTTCAAAATCACTGGTATGCACATATTCAGATGCATATTTAAATACAGGTACACCACTTTGGTTTGGCACCGCTACTAATGGATGTTGTTCCAGTTCCTGCAGCTTAGCATCACTTAATTTATAGTTACCGTAGTAAGACGGGTTATTGTCTTTGTCATACAGGAAGTCACCATCTAACCTGAAACCGATGATCGGCTTTTTATTTACACTGTCAATTTTCTTCTTCACCAGCGGGCCTGATAAGTTAAAGTTCACCAGGTTGTGGCCATAACCGTCAACAGATTTTTCTAAAAGGAATCCACCCGTCACTTTTTTAGCAACACCTTTCGTAGTCACGTTTACCACACCACCAAGGGCATCACCATATTTTGCAGACAAGCCGGATTGTATTACTTCTATCTGGTCAATAGAGTTTTGAGCAAGGTTGATGCCCTGGCTACCGTATACCCGCACACCATCAATGATATAAAGGGTACCTTCAGAGCGCGCACCACCCAGATTCAATGCACCACCGTCCTTTGCCTGATAAACACCTGCAGATGTAGCGGCAATGGTATTGGTGTTACGCGTTGCCATCTTTTCTATGTCCTCAGACTGTATCACTTTACGCTCATCTTCACCAATCAAAGGCACTTTATAGGCAACAACCGCTACCTCGTTCAATTGCTTGGTATCCAGCTCCATAGCCACATTTACCTTGGCTGTTTTATCCGGAGAAACGATTACACCTGTAATAAGTTTGGTCTTATAAGAGGAGTATTTAATCGTTACATCATACCTGCCGGGTTCCAATGGTTTCACTAAATAATTACCATCTTCGTCTGTAATTCCTCCCCCCTTTGCGATACCACCGAGAGCCACCTGAACAACAGCACCAATCATTGGTTCCTTGTGCTCATCAACTACAGTACCCGAAATCGCACCGGATTGTGCAAATACCGCAGTAGAAATGCCTGTAAAAACCAATAAGAATAAATAACGTAATGTACGTGTCATATCCTGCTTTAATAAATTATTAACCAAATGAACGGTAAAGATAAAAACTTCTGTTAAAAGTAGAACGGCAAAAGGTATTTTTTGTCAGGTAACTGTTTGTTTTTCGTATATTATCGCTAAACCATATACAACTTACCTGTTCATGACAATTTTATCTAATAACACCTTGCTCATCTTATATACAGCCTCATGGCTGTATCCGGCAATGTGGGGTGTGATGATAACTTGCGGCAACTGAGCTATATCCAATAGCTTCTCTTTAAAAATATTATCCATCTTTTCTATAGGCTCCTGCTCCCAAACATCAAGGCAGGCGCCACTTATGCGGCCGTTTCTTAATTCGTTCAGCAGTGTGTCCGTATCTACCACCGCCCCGCGCGATGTATTGATGAGTATATAGGGCTTCTCCATCCTGCCTGCAAATACATTATTATAATAATGAATGGTATCTTCCTGCAAGGGTACATGAAAGCTCAATATATCCGCTTCTTTATATATGCGTTCAAAATCATTGCAACTTTCTACATAAGGCGGTATCTGCTCACAGTTATATTTATCATATATAAGTATGGTCATGCCAAATACCGATAATTTCCTTGCAAAAGCTCTACCGGTATTACCAAAGCCTATTATGGCTATCGTTTTGCCTTCCAGTTCTATACCTCTGTTGGCATCCCTTATCCACAATCCTTGTTTTACCTCGTTATTGCTTATGACGATCTTTTTGGTCAGTGCCAGCAGCATTCCCAGGGCGTGTTCTGCAACGGCATTACTATTGCCCTCCGGACTGCTATAACATTGTATTCCCTTTGCTTCGGCATAGCGTACATCTATCACCTCCATACCAGAGCCCATGCGCCCTACCCACCGCAGTTTTGGCGTGGCGTCTATCAAATTTTTGTCTATCTGCAGCCTTGTAGAGGTAACGATGCCGATGCAATCCTTCACAAGTACCATGGCTTCGGCCTGTGTGATCTTCTCACGCACCAGGCATTCAAATCCGTTTGCATCCAGCCAGTCTGTTAGTATACGATGTACCGGGGCCGCTATTAATACTTTCTCTTTTACCTCGTTCATGGCATATATTGCTTATATATAGCTACAAAATCAGCCACAGATAACTGTTCAGCGCGCTTTTCAAATATTGCCGCAGTAAGCGCCTCGGGACTTAGTGTACCTTTTAGCGCATTTCTTAATGTTTTCCTGCGCTGGTTGAAGGCCGCTTTTACGAGCCGAATAAAGCTCTTTTTATCTGTTATCTCCCATTTATTATGGGTATTGGTCAATCTTAGAACGCCGCTTTTTACCTTAGGTGGTGGGGTAAAGCAGTTCTCATGTACATCAAACAGGTAGCTTACGTCAAAAAACGCCTGCATCAGTACACTCAATATACCATAGGTCTTGGATCCTTCCTTACAGGCCACGCGCTGTGCTACCTCTTTCTGAAACATACCTATCACTTCATCTACCTGCGGCTCCCAGTCCAGTACTTTAAATAAAATAGGGGATGATATATTGTAGGGAAAGTTACCTATTACCGAAAAATGCCCTTCAAAAGGTACATCTGCCTGCAATATATCTTTATGTATGATCTTATTTATTAATACGGGATAGGTATTTTTTAAATACACCACTTTTTCATCATCTATCTCAATGGCTTTGTATTGAACGTCTTCAAGCTCCAGCAGGTATTTGGTGATGGCACCGCCACCGGGGCCTATTTCCACCAGTTGCATATCCTTGTGTATGGTAAGGCTTGCTACGATCTTACGGCACATATTCTCGTCATGCAGAAAATGTTGCCCGAGGCTTTTCTTAAGTGTGTATGGCTGCGACAATCTCTATACTGTTATTTCGGCCCCAAAGTTAGCAGCAATCTACCCAAACTATCATGCATAAGTATAACTTTGCGTTTTAAAATCTTTAATAGTACTACATGGAATTTAAAATACTTCAGAAACCGGCCGGCAACAACCACTTGTATATTATTGACAATGAAAAGGCATTGACCCAGATACCGGCCCTGAGTGCTGAAGAAAAAAAATACGCTGCAACAGCCATTGCGGCAGAGCAAACACAGATCACCATCAACCAGTATGGAAAACTTATTTTCCTGCAGCTTGTAAAAAATAAAAAAACAGAATACCAGACTTTAGAAACTTGCCGCAAAGCAGGCGCAGACTGGGCTGCTGTATGCAATAAGCAAAAATTACAGGACATCGTAATCCACAATCTTTCAGCGCTGCACGCTGCTGCCTACACCATTGCAGAAGGGATGGCGCTGGCAAATTACCAGTTCCTGAAATATAGAAGTGATGCCCGCAAGATCACTAATAGCCTCAAAAGCATCGCTTTCGAAAAACAAGCTATCACGCTTAAAGAACTCAACCAGCTTTCTATAACTGCCGAAGCTATCTACCACGCTCGTACACTGGTAAATGAACCGTTGAATTATCTTACTGCCACGCAGTTAGCTAAAGAGATCACTAACCTGGGTAAGGCAGCCGGCTTCAAAGTAACCGTGCTGAACAAAGCGCAGATAGAAAAAGAGAAAATGGGCGGCATCCTCGCCGTAAACAGGGGTAGTATTTTACCTCCAACGTTTACCGTGATGGAATACAAGCCCAAAAAAATAATTAATAAGAAACCCATAGTGCTGGTGGGCAAGGGTATCGTGTACGATACGGGTGGCCTTAGCCTGAAACCAACACCTGCATCTATGGACCGCATGAAAAGCGATATGAGCGGTGCTGCCTTGGTAAGCAGCGCTATGTATGCTATCGCTAAAATGCAGTTGCCTTTGCATGTAATAGCCCTGGTGCCTGCTACAGAAAACCGCCCCGGCGAAAATGCATACACACCGGGCGATGTAATTACTATGTACAGCGGCACTACGGTAGAGGTATTGAATACCGACGCGGAAGGCAGGCTGGTATTAGCCGATGCACTCCATTGGGCAAAACGGTACAAGCCGGAACTGGTGGTAGACTTTGCTACCCTTACAGGGGCTGCCGCAGCCGCCATTGGCGAATACGGCATTGTGTGCATGGGTACTGCCGAGGATGCTGCTAAGCAGCAGTTCCGCGATAGTGGCAACAGGCAATACGAGCGCCTGGCAGAGTTTCCTTTGTGGGATGAGTATGGCGACCTTCTGAAAACAGATATAGCTGATCTTAAAAACATCGGCGGCCCTATCGGCGGGGCTATCACTGCAGGCAAATTCCTCGAGCATTTCACAGATTATCCGTGGATGCACTTTGATATTGCAGGTGTATCTTTTGCCACTGCTAAACGTGGTTATAACACAGTTGGCGGCACCGGTTACGGGCTGCGTATGCTGCTCGATTTCCTGGCTCATTACGGCAAAGCTTAATCTTAAAGAACTTTACAATGTATATACATAAAGACAAACCGGTTATTGGTATTACTACGGGCGATCTCAACGGCATCGGGCCTGAGCTTATTATCAAAACGTTTTCCGACAACAGGATCATGGACCTCTGTATCCCGGTGATCTTTGCTTCTAATAAGGTACTCAACTTTTACAGGAAGCTGGTAGCAGACGCACCGTTCAATTTCAGCAGTACAAAAGACCTGTCTAACCTGCATCCAAAACAGGTGAATGTTTTTACCTGCTGGGACGAGGAAGTACCCATACAGCCGGGCAACCTTACAGAGCATGGAGGTAAATACGCTGTTCGTTCACTGATGGTAGCAACACAATGCCTAAAAGATGGACAACTGGATGCGATCGTTACTGCGCCAATTCATAAAGCAAATACTCAATCGGCAGACTTCCCATACACGGGCCATACTCCTTTTCTAAAGGAAAAGTTCGGTGCAAAAGATGTGGTAATGTTACTGTATAACAATGCATTGAAAGTAGCGCTGGTTACCGAGCATATACCAGTAGCCCAGGTGGCTCAGGCCATCACCAAAGAGCTTATAACATCTAAACTGGCTATCCTGAAAGATAGCCTGGTAAAGGACTTTGGTATTGATAAACCAAAGATTGCCGTACTGGGCCTTAACCCTCATGCCGGAGATGGTGGCCAGATAGGCAACGAAGATCAGAATATTATTAAGCCCACAATAGAAGCTTTACAGCAACAGGGACAATTAGTATATGGCCCCTACAGTGCAGATGCCTTCTTTGCACGTGCAAGCTATACCGCTTTCGATGCCGTACTTGCTATGTATCACGATCAGGGCCTGATACCTTTTAAAACCTTAGCGCATGGCGAAGGGGTAAATTACACAGCCGGCCTTCCGGTAGTCCGCACGTCTCCCGATCATGGTACCGCTTTCGATATCGCCGGCAAAGACCTGGCAGATCCTTCCTCATTCCGAGAAGCAGTGTTCCAGGCTATAGACCTGGTGAGGCAACGTGCCGAATATGCTGCGAATACCGCAAATCCTATGAGGCGCGGACGTATTGAAAAAGAAAAAGAGAACAGCACATCAGAAAAGATGGAGTAACGGTGTGCTCACAAAAAACATGTTATGCTACAATTTGAAAAATTCACTTTAGATAATGGCCTTCGGGTGCTCGTACACAAAGACACTACCACCCCAATGGTGGCAGTAAATGTTCTATATGATGTAGGCGCCCGCGATGAAGACCCCGAACGTACAGGCTTCGCGCATTTGTTTGAGCACCTGATGTTTGGCGGCTCAGAAAACATTCCTGAATACGACGAACCGCTGCAAATGGCAGGCGGCGAAAACAATGCCTATACTACCAACGATATTACCAACTATTACATTCAGTTGCCTTTGCAGAATATGGAAACGGCATTCTGGCTGGAAAGCGACCGCATGAATGCGCTGGCATTCAGCCCCAAAAGCCTGGACGTGCAAAGGAAAGTAGTAAGCGAAGAATTCAAAGAACATTATATCAACAAGCCCTACGGCGATACCTGGAAGCACCTGAGGCAGCTCGCATATAAAAAACACCCCTATCAGTGGATGACCATTGGTAAAGAACTGAAACATATCGAAGATGCGCAGTTGGATGATGTGAAAGCCTTCTTCTATAAACATTACAGGCCGGTTAATGCTGTGTTATGTGTGGCAGGTAATGTGCAGACAGAGCAGGTAAGGGCACTTGCAGATAAATGGTTCGGCAGTATACCTGCGGGTGAAAGATATCAGCGGCATCTGCCTGCAGAACCCCGGCAAACTGAAGCGCGCTTTGAATTAGTAGAAAGCGAGGTGCCGTTGGACGCCCTGTACAAAGCATGGCATATGGAAGGCCGTTTATCGCCTTCTTACTACGCTACAGATCTTATTACAGAGATAATGGGCAGTGGCTTCGCTTCCAGGTTATATCAGCGCCTGGTAAAAGACAGGCAATTCTTCAGCAGCATCAATTGCTACCATACAGGCAGTACCGATCCGGGGTTAGTGGTAGTTGAAGGAAAATTGGTAGAAGGAAAAACATTGGAAGAAGCCAATGCAGCCGTAGAAGCCGAGCTCAATCTGTTAATGACGGAGGGCGTTACGGATGAGGAATTACAAAAGGCCAAGAATAAGATCGAATCGATGATCACCTTCGAAGATATGAGCCTTTTATCCCGTGCCAATAACCTTGCTTTTTATGAGCTACTCGGCGATGCTAGTCTCATAAACCGGGAATGGGATAAGTATAACGCCGTTACCAAAGAATCTTTGCTGCAGGTTGCCCGCGATATATTCAGGGCCGAAAACAGCAACACTTTATTTTACAAAAAGAAATCAAAGAACGGATAATGCTCTTCCAGGGAAAGTTTACCGAAGGTAAAGACGCTTTTGATAACAGGATAACGCAGCTTTTTGGCATTCAATACCCCATCATACAAGCCGGTATGATCTGGGCTTCGGGATGGCGGCTGGCCTCGGCTGTCAGTAATGCCGGCGGGCTGGGTCTTATTGGTGCGGGAAGCATGTACCCTGAAACATTACGCGAGCATATCCGCAAATGCAAAGCCGCTACGCACGAGCCTTTCGGAGTAAACCTGCCACTGCTGTATCCCGATATTGATAAGCATATTGCTATTATAATAGAGGAGAAGGTTCGTATTGTTTTTACATCAGCAGGTAATCCCAAAACCTGGACTCCCACTCTTAAAGAGCATGGCATAAAAGTGGTGCATGTGGTTTCCAGCAGCAAGTTTGCCCGCAAATGCGAGGAGGCTGGTGTAGATGCAGTAGTTGCCGAGGGCTTTGAAGCCGGCGGACACAATGGCCGCGAAGAAACTACTACACTTTGCCTGATCCCTTCGGTTAGAAAAGCTATTTCCATTCCTCTTATTGCCGCAGGTGGCATTGCTACCGGCAGGGCTATGTATAGTATGATGGCACTGGGGGCAGAGGGTGTACAGGTAGGCAGCCGTTTTGTTTGCACTCCGGAAGCATCGAGTCACGAAGAATTTAAAAATACCATTTTAGCGGCCAACGAAGGCGATACAGTGCTTACTCTTAAAGAGTTGACGCCGGTAAGGCTTATCAAAAACGAATTCTATAAAAAAGTACAGCAGGCAGAAGATGCATGTGCTTCTAAAGAAGAACTGGAACAACTGCTTGGCCGCGGACGCGCCAAAAAAGGGATGTTTGAGGGGGATTTAGAAGAGGGTGAGCTCGAGATTGGGCAGGTCAGCAGCCTTATCAATAGCATATTACCAGCAAGTGACGTAGTTAAAGAGCTTTGGGATGAGTTTATAGTAACTGCAGAATCACCGTTTCGATATTAATATTTGTAATTGAATTTTTTTTTGCCCGTTATCAAGAAATAACGGGCAAAATGCTTTTTTATATACGGATTAAAATTTATTTTCAAATCCGGAAAATATTGTGATATGCATAAATTTTACTTAACTCTTATTTTGGGGTTATTTGTTTCATTTGCCCAAGCCCAGATAACCGCTCCCGATACGGCTTGTATAGGCTCAACTGTCAATTATTCAACGACGGCCTCGGGCAATACCTATGCCTGGGCTCCCGGCAATGTAGATATATCGCCTACTTCTATGACCGGAATTCCCGGCCTCGATCTTCGCGCATTTGGTAAGCCTATGGGCATTAATATGCAACAGGATGTAAATGGCGATTATTATGCATTCGTTACTCTTTATAAAGGTGGCTTGCTTAAAATACCTTTCGGCTCAGATCCTACAACACCGCCGTCAAGTTCTGCAATTGTTAATTACGGCAATCTCGGAGGCCGGCTTGGCGATAGCACTACAGGTATAGATATAGTTAAGGACGGCGGAAATTGGTATGGTTTCATCATCAGCGGCAAAAGCCTTATCCGCGTTGAATTTGGCAATGCTATAACCAACAACCCCAGTGCCTATGTTGCTCTTAACAAGAGCTTCTTAATAAGTAATGCCCAGCAATTAACCATGGTAAATGATAATGGCATTTGGAGAGGCTTTACTGCAAATCAGGCTGGTTTTATAACGCGTTTCGACTTTGCAACTATTACTTCTACTCCAACTACCGCCTATTTTGGTAGTTTTAACCAGTCCCAGGGCGGCCTTAATGCTCCTGCTTCGTTTTCTCTCTTTAAAAACGACCTCGGCGCATGGACAATGATCGTTGCAAATCGCTGGAATGGTTTCGGGCCTAGTGCCAGCAATAGAAGCACGCTTTCACGATTTGAATTAGGTACTAACCTCGCTAATAACAGTCCTTCAAATGCAAGCAATCTCGGCCAAACCAACATAAACGGCCTGCGCAATGTTCGCAGTGTTACTATGGTAAGGGATTGCGATCAGTTTTATACGCTTGTTACAACCGGCAAGGGTGATGTTTCTCAGGTAGATTTTGGTGGCCTGGATCCTTCAGGCAGTCCTACTTACAATAGCCTTGGTAGCTTCTTATACGATTCGGTTGCCTTTGTTACACCGTTCTGGTTCGATAAGAAATTATGCATCATGGCTACCTGTGTAGATTCTACTTTGGGCGTGCTCAGCAATGTCTATTCTATCCCGGTTAATTCTTCCGTAGACAATAACAATTCCGGCTATTCAGCTTCTTTTAATTCCGGCGGCTTATTCACTACTACGTTGTATGTAGATCAGGCAAAAGCTTGTGGCCCGCAAACTTATTGCAAAGATGTATACTCCTTAAGTACTATCAGGATCAATATCCGCCAGTACGATACAATTTTTGTAGCTAACGGTACTAAATGTGATGTGTATGTTTGGCAGAAAAACGGTGTGGTAATACCTGGCGCTGTTACAGATACGCTGACAGGGCTGGAAGATAGTGCGATATACACGGTAATAGGCTATAAAGCCGGTTGCAGCACCTTCTCAACAGTGCAATATTTCGCACCTACAGGTATCGGCTCTGTTTATTCCGATGCTTCTATCGCCGTATATCCAAATCCGTCAACAGGTATATTTAATATCAACGCTACACGTTTGTCAAAAGAAAATGTAACTATCAGTTGCTATAATATGGTAGGCTCATTGGTTAAATCCCTTGTTGCTAATGCACCAAACGGCAACTTAAATACCAGCATCGACCTGGCAGGCTTGCCAAAAGGCGTTTATCAGTTAAAGCTGCAAACAGAAGATGGCAACTACATCAAACAAGTAGTTCTTCAATAACAGAAACATACTTAAATAAAAAAACCTCAGTATAAACTGAGGTTTTTTTATTCAATCAAGCAGGTAACTGTCTCCGTCCGATATCAGGTTCAGGTCTACATTATCCATCCCCGATATCCCTTCTATCGATCCTTTAATATGTGCCGCATTCAGCAATACTTTCTCAAGCTGCTTTTCCCTGGCTTTCCATAGCTTTTCCATCTGGTCACGCTCCCGCTGTATAGATAGCTTCATAGCCATAAAACCTTCCCTGATCGCTTTCCATTGTTCAGAAAACTCACCGCTGGTCAGGTAATTATATAGCAAGGTCATTTTATCGCCTTTGTTTTCCTGGCTCTTCGATGCATTATATACCCTGATGATCAGGTCGCGCAGCACGCACACCAAGGCTTTTACCTCGCTAAAGGAGCATATCCACACGCCATCTTTTTCGCCAAACATTTCCATATCTTTTGGCATAGCCTGTGTTACTATCACCGCCACATCGGCGCCCTGGCTGCGCATATCTGCCTTTAGTTTTTCCACCCAGTCGTTGCTGAAGTCCTTTGTTCGCTTACTTTCAAAAATGATGCGGCCACATTCCTGCCCGAAGTTGTTGCGTATCGTTAGTATGCAATCTGCACCACGCACACCCTTGCCCACTTCATTCACCATGTCAAACGGAAAGGTATTTCGCAGCAATTCTTCCAGTGCCAGTTCCTGCACTTCTCCCTGCAATTGCATAGAGCCTTGCTCTGCCTTCCGCCTCATTTCATCTGCCAGCTTCTTCTGATCATCCAGTTGCTTCTCCAGTTCCCGCAGTTTCAGGCCATACTCCTGTTCTTTCAGTTTAGTACGTTCTTCCTCTTCCCTACGTATTACCTCGCTAAGCTGGTTCCTTTCCTTCAGTAGTTTTTGCTGTACTTCCAGTTCTATCTCTTGTTCCCGCGCCAGCAATGCCTGCTGTTGCTTCAGGAAGTCCAGTTCCTTCAGGCGGGCTTCTTTCAGTTTTTCTTCTTTTTCCAGGTTTGCCTGCTGCAGGGCTTTCATTTGTACTTCATAGTCATAGGATAGCTCCTTGCTTAGCTGCTGTTTCACAGTTGCGGCTATTTCCGCTTCCTTTCTTCTGAATTCTGCTTCCTTTTCGCGCTTCCAGTCTGCAACTTTAGAGTTCAGTTCTTTCTCCATTTCCACCCGGAAGGCTTCCGTGGGTTCAAACTCAGTCTGGCAATTAGGACATTTTATACTTGTCGACATATATTTCTATTCTCTCTGAAATTACAAAGTTCGGGTTTATGCATCTATCGGAGCGCTCATTATTTTTGTGTACTTTTCACGCGCATGTGCCTCAAACGTATCATATTTTTTTGTGTTGCCCTATGGAGCATCCCTACATGGGGACAGTCTCCAGCTGCACAGAAAAAATATGATAAAGCGCTTTCGTATTATGCCGCAAAAGACTATGAACACGCCTATGCAGCTATGCTCGACGCTATTAAGCAATACCCGGCCTTCACAGATGCATACAGCAATTTAGGGCAGTGGTATTTTAAAGCGCACAAATTTAGCGAAGCGGCAGATGTATTCACCCGTGCTTCTGCCAGTTGCCCCAATGGCAACAAAGCTTTTGCCTTACCATTGGCCCGCAGCCTCCTCTATAGTTATCAGCCCGATAGAGCTTTACTGGTAATAGGAACTTACGGCACTGCCAAAGACCGCAGCGAGTGGGTACTATTGCGTGAAAGCGCCTATGTAATGAAACAGGCGCTGAATACGCCATATGCAGATACCCCCATGAACCTGGGCATCCGTATCAATAGCCCTGATCCCGAAACGCACCCTTGCATCACGGCAGATACTATGAACTTGTTCTTTACACGTAGCGTACACAATATCAATGACGATTTTTATCGTTCTCATGTAGATAGCTGCGGAGGCTGGTTCACCGCGCGCAATATGGGTGTGCCGCCTAACTCACCCAACAATGAGACTGCCCAAAGTATTTCTGCCGATGGGCATTACCTCTTCTTTACCAAAAGCGATATCCATAGCGAAACCGGCTGGGACCAGGGCGGCAACGACCTGGTAATGGCTTATACCGCCGATAGCGTGTGGAGCACCCCAGAAAGTTTTGGAGGAACTATCAATACACCGGCTTACGAAGGCATGCCTTCTCTATCGCCGGACAATAGGGAATTGTATTTTGTAAGCAATCGCGAAGGTGGTTACGGAGGCTATGATATTTGGGTATCACGCTTCGAGAACGGACTTTGGCAGATGCCACGCAATCTCGGCCCACTCGTTAATACCGCCGGCGATGAAACAGCGCCTTTTATCCATGCCGATAATAATACGCTGTACTTCTCCAGTACCGGCCTTCCGGGTTTGGGGGGCAGCGACCTGTTCTATACAAGGCGCATGAACGATAGTATATGGGGCAAGCCTCAGAATATGGGTTATCCCATTAATACTTCAAACGATGAGAATAGCATCTGCGTAACAATAGATGGCTCCCGTGCATACTTCTCATCAGACCGCGATAGTGCAGCAGGCAATTTCGACATCTACCAGGTAGGGCTATCCAGGGCACAACAACCGGTAGCCGTTACGCTCATAAAAGGATTTACTGTTGATAGCCTTAACCGGGGAAAACTGAACTATTCCAGCATTTACATCAACGATCCTAAAACCGGGCAACCTGCCTACCACTATGTTTCTAATCGTGGAGACGGTAGTTATATGCTGGTATTGCCAAGCGGGTATAAATACACCTACGATGTAGATCGTATAGGGTATATGGATATGACGGGTGAAATAGACCTCACTGCCAATAAAGAAGGCGTCACGCAAACCAATATGGACCTTGCTTTACTGCCGCAAGGCTATCAAAAACCCATTCACGATAGCCTTATCGCCTGCATACAATTCCCTATCAATTGCAAAACACTGTCAGATTCTGCCCGCAGGCAGGTACAGGAAGCAATGGCTCCCTGGCTGGAAGAAAAAGATATAGTCATATATATTAATAGCTATACAGATAATTCCGGCAACCCAATGCTCAATGAAGAAATATCTTATCTCAGGGCAAATCTTATCAGCAACGAGGTAGCCGCAATGGGTATCGACCCGCTCAATATTACCGCAAAAGGCTGGGGCGAGGCTAATCCCGTGGCGCCTAATGATAACGAGGATGATCGTAATCGTAATAGGCGTGTAGAGGTTATTATAAGGCGATAAGTATCTTATACATTATATATAACTGCATGGCTGCATTCTGCTCTAGCTTGGCAGTTTTTTTCTACTTTTACCCCATAAACAATAGATTTTCACATGTCTCACCAAATTCTCAAGGGTAAAAAGGGTATTATTTTCGGTGCTTTAGATGAGCGTTCCATTGCTTGGAAAACAGCTTTAAGGACTGTGGAGGAAGGTGCTGAAATAGTGCTCACAAATGCGCCTATCGCTATGCGCATGGGTAAGATCAACGAACTGGCACAAGCATGTAACGCACCGGTAATTGCCGCAGATGCTACTTCTACCGCAGACATCGAAAACCTGGTACAAAAAAGCATGGAACATTTGGGTGGCAAACTCGATTTCGTATTGCACTCCATAGGCATGTCTCCCAACGTTCGTAAGGCCATCCCTTATACAGAAACCAACTACGATAATTTCCTGAAAACTTTAGATATTTCCGCGCTATCGCTGCATAAGGTATTACAAACCTGTATGAAAATGGACGCGCTGAACGAATGGGCATCAGTAGTAGCGCTTAGCTATATCGCCGCACAACGCACCTTCCCCGGCTATAATGATATGGCGGAGGCCAAAGCCCTATTGGAAAGCATTGCACGCAGCTTCGGTTACCATTATGGTTTCTCTAAAAAAGTTCGTGTCAATACCATTTCTCAGTCGCCAACCATCACTACCGCCGGTTCAGGTGTATCCGGCTTTGATGCATTTTATACCTATGCAGATAAGATGTCTCCTTTAGGTAATGCTACCGGCGAACAGTGTGCTGATTTTTGCCTTGCTATGTTCAGCGACTATACCAAGATGATCACTATGCAGAACCTCTTCCACGATGGTGGCTTCTCTAATACTGGTGTTAGCCAGCTGATAGTGGAAGAAATGCAGAAAGCTGCTATTGCAACAGAAGGTATTAATGGATAAGAATCAATAGTCTTAACGGCAATAAATCACACCGTGGATCGTTTTAAGTTTATGCAATTAACCCGGGTTTGCGGCATACTGCTGTTAAGTCTTAGTTTATATACTTCCCAGGCGCAGGTAGTAGGTGGCCAGTATGCCATGGAATACCTGCGCCTTGCTAACGCACCACATATATCTGCACTTGGCGGCATGAATGTAGCCAATACAGACGGTGATATATCGTTTGCAGGACAGAACCCTGCGCTAATGCGCCCGGGGCTGCACAATCAGTTAGGGCTCAATTACAATGCCTACTATTCAGGTATCAGCATAGCCAATCTTATCTACGGATATCACCTGAAGGAGATCAACACTTCCTTTGTCTTAGGGGTGCAGTATCTCAACTACGGCAACTTTACCGAAACAGATAATATTGGCAACGAATATGGTACTTTTCACGCGGCTGATTATTCCATCAATCTGGGTGCTTCGCGTCAATATGGTAAGAACTGGCGCTATGGCACCAATATCAAATGGGCGCATTCCCGCCTGTACGATAAAACTGCATCTGCTGTACTGGCCGACATCGGCGTGAACTATTTTGATACTGCCAGCCTTTGGGATCTGGGCATTGTTGCTAAGAATGTAGGCTTCATGGTAGATAAGTACAGCAATACCAACCCCGCAGAGCCTCTGCCTTTAGACGTGCAACTGGGCATATCAAAACGCTTTAAGCATCTGCCATTAAAGCTATTGGCAACAGTACACCATATCTATACATGGGATATCCGCTACGATAACCCTACGGATGCGCAAACAAATACGGTCTTTGGCTCTACTGATACCACTGCTGATACCAAGGGACATTTTGGCGACAAATTCTTCCGTCATTTTATCTTCGGGGCGGAGATCAGCATTGCAAAACGTCTTACCGCAACGGTAGCGTATAACCATCTCCGCCGCTCAGAAATGATGCTTACAGATAAGCCTGCGTTAGCAGGTTTCTCATTCGGACTGGGCATTTACCTGAATAAATTCCAGGTACATTATGCACGTTCTTATTATTCCTTAGCCGGTGCTTATAACGAAATAGGCATTAACATGCAGTTGAATAAACTGTTTGGTATTGGTAAGCTGGGAGAAAAAACGGGATGGAAGGATAGCTACCCTGATTGGGAATAACGTTGCTGCTTTGTTACCTCAACAACACTTTTACCGTTTTCCATAATATGCGGCAATAATTGCCAAAGGAAGGATCAGATATGTACACCATATTCAACCTGATCTTATCTGGCATGATCTGTTCAATATAGTATTGTTCGGGCTCTTTCTGGGCTTCCAGGATACTGCTCTCGTTAGAATAGATAACAGAAGCTATATCTGTAATACCGGGGCGGATGTTCAAAACAGCCTTCTGTTGCTCCGTATAGAGGTCTACATATTTTCTTACCTCGGGGCGCGGACCTACAAGGCTCATATCACCTTTCAATACATTGATGAGTTGTGGTAATTCATCGAGTTTATACCTGCGTATAAAGGCGCCGGGCCGGGTAATGCGGCTATCCGTTTCACTCAGCGTCAGCAGGCTGTCTTTATCAGCGCCTACCCGCATAGATCGAAACTTGTACAACATGAAGTCTCTGCCATACCGTCCTACCCGCTTTTGTTTATAGATCACAGGACCTTTGGAATCCAGCCTTATCCATAACGCCAGCAATATAAAGAAGGGGCTGAACAACAGGATAAACAGTAAGGAAAAAATAAGGTCTGCAATACGGGTCATTACACAACGGCATTATAGGCTAGCGCCACTTGTTCTTCTATAAAACTACATTGTTCATCCGTAAGCTGGGTATATACAGGCAGGGATATTTCTGCTGCATAATTACGGTATGCTACCGGGTAATCTTTTATATCGTAGCCATTTTCTTTGAAAAGAGTAAGCATAGGCATAGGCACAAAATGCACATTTACAGATGCGCCCGTTTCAGATATTATTTGTATCATCTTATCTCGTTGTGCTTCTGTAATACCTTTTATACGCAGCAAAAACAAATGGTAAGATGATTGCCTGTTCTCATCCTGATAGGCCGGCATAATAGCCCATTCTTTGTTTTGGAAGAACTGTTTATAATGCTCAAATATGCGTTTGCGTTCAGGCAGCAATTCAGATTTATATTTCCGCATCTGCGCTACACCTATTGCGGCACAAACATCGGGCATGTTTATTTTCATTCCCAGGCTAACGATATCATAGCGCCACTTTCCGCTTTGCGATTTGGTGAGGGCATCTGCCGTTTGCCCGTTCAGGGAATTTAGCTTCATCCATTTGTACACCGTCTCATTATCAAAGGGAACAGGCAAATTCAGGCATATAACACCACCCTCTGCAGTTGTAATGTTCTTCACCGCATGCAGCGAGACAATGGTAATATCTGCACCTAATGCGGCAGGCTTTCCATTATAGGTAGCGCCTAACGAGTGCGCTGCATCTGCTATAACTATCGGCCTTCCGAATTGTTTTTGTATATCATTAGCAGGAGAGAATAGCTTCCTTGCTTCCTCACCTTCTGCCACATTCCGTATTGCTTCATAATCGCAGGGCCAGCCGCCAATATCTACCACAAGTATAGCTTTGGTACGCTCTGTTATTGCTTGCTTTATCTTTTGCGGATCTACCGTAAAGTCATCCAGTACATCTACCATTACAGGCCTGGCGCCTGCATGCATTACTGACAGTGCCGTAGCAGCATAGGTATATGCCGGCATGATTACCTCATCACCCGGACCAACACCCAGCCATTTATAAGTTAACAGCGCTCCCGACGTCCAGGAATTCACACATAATGCGTGTTGCACACCTGTCATTTCCGCAGACATTTGCTCGAGTAAACGCACCTTTGGCCCGGTGGTTATCCAGCCCGATTGCAGGGTATCCATTACCTCGTTAATTACATCCTGGTCTATATGCGGGGGCGAAAACGGTATTTTCACTTAATTGTTTGTTTTACTCGCGTATATTCTTTCAATGATATCCACTACCTTAAGACCTTCCTGCGCACTGGTAGTAACAGTCGCCCTACCCTTCAGTACATCTACCACATTTTGTATCACGTAATGGTGGTTGGCAGCGCTGCCTTTATAACTACCATAATCATTCGGCGGATTGGTCATTGGCAACTCCGGCATTGTATAATCCTGAATGTGACAATACTCTACTTTATCCATGTATTGGCCACCCACTTTCACTGTTCCTTTTTCACCAATCACTGTCATACCGCTTTCCAGGTTCTTATCCCATACAGAAGTCGAGAAATTAATGCTGCCCATCCCACCGTTCGTAAAGTTAAAATTAACTACACCACTATCTTCAAACTCTGTAAGATGCTGATGGTTGAAGCTGGAAAAATGAGCTTTAATATGATCAATATCCCCAAACACCCAGTACAGCAGATCAATAAAATGACTGAATTGCGTAAATAACGTGCCTCCATCCAATTCCTTCGTTCCATGCCAGGTGCCGCCCTTATAGTATCGTTCATCCCGATTCCAGAAGCAATTCACCTGCACCATATAGATCTTCCCGAGTGTGCCCTTGGAAACGATCTGCTTCAGCCATTGCGATGGTGGCGAATACCTGTTCTGCATTACACAAAAAACTTCCTTCGAATTTCTTTCTGCAGCCTCTATTACACAGGTACATTCCTGCTGATGCAGCCCAAATGGTTTCTCTACCACTACATGATATCCTGCTTCTATTGCAGCAGATGCCTGGCTAGCGTGTAGTCCGTTAGGCGTAGCAACAGTAACTACATCTGCATCAATACCTGCCTGCAAAAAACCCAAGAACGACGAAAAAGCTACCACACCGGCAGGCACACTTTTCAATGCATCGTCGTTGATGTCTATCACTGCAGATAATTCGCACTCTTCGTTTTGTTGTATCATGGCTGCATGTCGCTTTCCGATATGCCCATAACCCATAACAACAAATCTTACTTTATCCATATTAGCAACTGCCAATATCAGCAAATTATTTTACTTATGCCAACTAAAATCACTTACGGGCTATCGTAATTCCGATATACTTATCAGAAGCCGGAAGCCATTGTAAAAGATGTTTATTTGTGAAATGGGAAAGTGCGTTCAATGGTTGATTGGAAAACGATGTAGGCAAAACGCCAAACGCACGTGTAGAAGAAGAGGTAAACAAGGTCATTAAGGTGTCCATTTCCGAGAAAGAGAAATAGTGCCAGCCTGCCTGCTTGTTATGCCTGTTACGCAGCCATTGTATAGGTACGCTGCCTTGCATATTGTCAGCAGTTAAAAGATAGCCATCCGTTTTTAGCAGGCCGTATATGTTATCGATAGCTGATTTGCGAGCGTCATCGTTGCGGCTGGATTTATCCTGGTAGTTCGACTTCAATCCCCCTAAAACAGACTTCATGATCACCAGGTCAATGGTATTTTCCGGAATGTCAGGGTTAAAAATATCAAAAGAGCGATACTCGATCAGTTCTTGTACACCGTACTTCTGATGCATTTTTATAGCTTCTTCGGTAGGTCCGATCCGGTCCGTACATATTACCCGGAAACCTTGTAATGCCAGCCATAAGCTTAAACCACCGTTGCGTTCGCCTATTGCCAGTATATTGCTGTCACGCGGTAGCGAATCAATAATGGGTTGCCATATTCTGAGCGCCTCGGCCCAGTTGAGCACATCCCATTCAATAATATCCTTTAACGAAGCCTGCAAATCAGGATATAGCTTTTAATTCTTCGTAAAATGCTGCTGCGATATTTGCGCGATTGAAATGTTGGTAAACGTATGCTTTACCGTTAGCTCCAAGCGTCGCGCATAACTGTGGATCATTACTGAGTTGCAACGTACCATACGCCAATGCGGCATCGTCATCTGGAGTAAAGAATAATCCGCATTTACCCTGCTCAATAAATAATTCTTTTGCTTCTCCATCTACACCTAATAATATCGGTCTTGCAAAAGCAAGGTTCTCAAATATCTTGGATGGTATGGCACCCATGAAAAGCGGTATATTTTTTAACGGGATGATGGCTGCATTGCTGGCGTAAATGATGGCCGGCATATTTGCAGCGGGTTGATTCGGGAAGAAAAAAACATGTTCCAGTTTTAACTCCGCTTTCAAGCTATGTAAGAAATCTTTTTGCGGCCCATCACCCACTATCACAAACTTTATATTGTCTGACTCACGAAGCCTGTTGGCAGCATTCAGTATCACTTCCAGTGCCTGCGCATGGCCTAATATGCCGGCATACAGTATAATGAAATCATTCTCCTTAAAACCATTTACCTGTCTCCATGTTTTATCTACTTTTTCAATATTGTATTTCTCTGCATCTATACCATTAGGCAGCCAAAATGTCCTGGTCTTAGGAAAGCGGGTTTGAATACTTTTAACTATACCCTGTGTTTGTCCGCTTACCAATGCTGATCGTCGATATAACCAGGCTTCCAAACCATACGCCGCTTTCAGGAAGATCTTGTTGTTCACAATATTCAGCTTCTCCGCACTTTCCGGCCACAGGTCAGATACATTAAATACCAGCTTAGTTCGCCGGAACAACTTGATCATCAACGCCGACATACCTAAGAATAAGGGAGGCGATTCACAGATGATGATATCGTACCGCTTCATGCGAAACAGGCCGGTAATTGCTGAACTGAAAACGAAGGAAAAATAATTGAGTAAGCGTACTGCAATTCCTTTCGCCTTACGCGCATATATCCAGCTGCGATATACAGGTATGCCATCCAGCTCTTCTTTGCAAAACCACTTGCCACGATAAGCTCCATGTACCTGCATAGCAGGATAGTTAGGCATGGCTGTCAACACCTCTACCTCAGCACCCGATTGTTTTAGATGACGCGCAAGACTGCTGAGCCTGTTCTGCGGAGCTCCTGTTTCGGGAGGGTAGTATTGTGTGAGGATTAAAATGCTGGGCACTACTTAACCAAATGCTGGCAGATAAGGGCTGATGCCTTACCATTACCATAAAATATATTGCCGTTAATAAACTGCTTATTGTACATGTTGGCAACACCGTGCAAAATCTGTTCTTTTACTGCGCCGGCCAATACGCTGCAGCCGGCCTGGGTCAGTTCTACCCATTCTGTCTGGTCGCGCAATATGATGCAATATTTGTGGAAGAAGTAAGCTTCTTTTTGCAGTCCGCCACTATCTGTCAATACAAGATGGCTGTTTTGCAACAAGGACAGCATATCGAAATATCCTACCGGCTCTATTACCATGCAATTGAGTTTCAGGTGGAATTGTTCCATCATCTTACGCGTACGCGGGTGCAATGGCAGGACTATTGTATGTTCTTTTGCAAGCGTATTGATTGCTTTTACGATCGCCTCGAGCCTTTCTTTATTATCTGTGTTCTCCGCCCGGTGAAAAGTTGCCAGCAAATAGCCATCCTTTTTCAGGCCAAGCTTATGAACGATATCAGACTTCTTTGCTGACTGTTTAGCATAATACAAAGCGGCATCATACATCACATCTCCGGTATTTACCACCAACCTGTCTGGTTCTGTGAGGCCTTCATTCTTCAGGTTCTGCATCGCCACTTCGGTAGGGCAAAATAATTGGGTACTTAACCTGTCCGTCAATATCCTGTTCACCTCCTCCGGCATATCCATATAAAAACTGCGGAGCCCTGCTTCTACGTGTGCCACGGGTACATGCAGTTTGGATGCCGCAAGCGCACCTGCTAATGTTGAATTGGTATCACCATACACCAAAACGGTATCGGGCTTTTCTTTGATGATAGCCTGTTCTATGCCTTCCAGCATTTGTGCTGTCATGGTTGCGTGCGTACTGGTATTGATGCTAAAATGATAATCAGGTTTGGGCAGATCCATCTCCCTGAAGAAGATATCCGACATAGCATCATCATAATGCTGCCCTGTATGCAGTAACACTTCCTGTATGCCACCATGCTGCTTGATAGCTCTTGCTACAGCAGCCGCCTTAATAAACTGTGGCCGTGTACCAATAACGGTCAGTACTTTGGTCATCGATCGGATCCTCTTTTTACGTTTGATATAACGGCCCTGAATTTTCCGTTAATCCCACAAAATATCTCTTTCTGTTCAAAAATCTGAACATTTACTTCACCAAGTTGACTGTACACTTTTTTCTTTAATATATCTTTTTCTCCATCACTTAGAGGCTGCTCACTCACAATGTTTAACCGGATGTTATTAATGTCCTCTTGTACTACTTGTCCTTTAATAATATTGGGCATCCCCGTAAACAAGCTATGGAAGCGCACCATCTCCCTGCCATCCTTGCCTATGACCACATCTTCTATACGCCCTGTAATCTCTTCTATTAAGGGCATAATCCTGCCGCAGGTACATGACCTTGTCGATAACGTCATGTAATCACCAATGCGATATCTTATCAACGGTTGATCATAATTGAGAAAGCCCGTACATACTACTTCTCCCTGTTCACCGGGCGACACGGCATTTCCTTCTTTATCCAACAGTTCTATCAATCCTACGTCCGGACTGATATGCAAACCTCCATGCTCACATTCGCTTACCAATCCGCAAGCTTCTACTCCGCTCCAGCCATCGTATGTTTTACAACCGTACACTTTCTGAAACACTTCCCGCATTTCATGTGTCAACTTTTCGCTGGATGTGATTACTGCACGCAACTGCGGAGCTTTCAAACCCTGTTCGTCTATAAACCTCGCCAGGAAATAGTTGCTCATAGCATAGCCGACCATATAATCAAGCTTGTACCTTTTTATGGCATCCAGATAATTGGCTGCATTTTGCTTACTTATATGATAGGCCGAAAAATAAACCTGGTGTTCTGTTGCATTGTATCTGTAAAACGGTCGTTTTGCATTTGCATCGGGCACCACTCTTCTACCCCCGATCATGCCCCGGCGCATAAACCTATCCACCCCGGCCCAGTTGCGCACACGTGCTTCATATGCTGCGCTCCATCTCTGATGCATGTTCTCTGAAAAAAGAATACTTGTAGGAGTACCGGTCGTTCCGCTGGATGAAAAAAAACTACCCCCTTTTTGTATCTGGTTTGAAAGTAAGGTTGATTTACCATACTTGCGGAGATCTTCCTTGCTTAGCAATGGAAGCCTGTTGATAGTCTCGGGAGTAATACCATTGATTTGTTCCGTCGTCAACCCATACTGCATCCATTTTTCCCTATAGTATGGAACTGTGACCAATGCATGTTTCAGGATTGAAGATAGCTGCAGCGATGTATATTCCTGCCATTGAGCAGCGGTAAATTTTTCGCGCTGTTTATACCCTTGCAATTCTTTTTCAAATATACCGCCAAACCTACGCCTGTTCCAACGCCAGCCATAAATGCTTACCATCGCATTTTGTAGCAACACCGGTGAATGATTATATATCTTTTCTGAAAGAGACATTATAATGCAGAAAGAATATTATCCCATTTATGATACACCACTTCTTCGTCGTAAGCTGCAACCTTCTTCTTACCCGCTTCTATCAATCCCGAGGAAATTGTTTTGTACTCGATGATAAGTCTTATTTTCTCCGCCATAGCCATATGATCATCATCTGCTACCAGCAACCCATCTTCATTATCTGTCACCAGGTGCGATACTCCGCCGACATTGGTACTTACGATCGGTAAGCCCATTGCCCACATCTCTAAAAAAGTAACAGGTGCGTTATCTATCCTGTTTGTGGACATATAGACGTCGCATACCTCCGCATAATACTTTTTCTTTTCGGCATCCATAAAGCCCGCTATCTCAATATTATGCTGCAGCCCCAGCTCATGTATCAATTGTCGGGTCTCTTCTAATAAGCCCATATCGATACCGCCCATGTACATTTTTACATTGGGGTAATAACTTTTCAATACATCAATAACCCGTATAGCCATTAATGGGTTATAGATGCTGCCAAAAGAACGCATCCACAATATATTAGGCCGTATGTCTTCTTTATCATAAGAAGGATATTCCCGCAGCGGAATGGTATTCTCAACAATTTGCGTCTGCAAACTGTATGCACCAAGGCGATCGGCAATAAAGCCGGAAGGTACTGTTATCACATCTGCTTTGTTCAATACTGACAGGTAACGCTTTCTATATTTCGCTATAGCTGCAGGAACCCCACCGCCATGTATTGTCAGTATTAATTTTTTACCCAGCAGCTTCACAATATGTGCTGCAATGAACTGCCATATAAAACTATTGCCTGAATAGAATTGAACAATGGCAACGTGATATTGACTGCTGCGGCGAAATAATGTCGTTATAATATCGGTCAGCCGCTGCCATTTATCACGATGCCGTGATACAGTGAGCACATCATAACCATGCGCACGCAAAAGATCTGCCAGTTCTGATGCCTGCGTTATTGGCGCTTGCTGCACATCAGGAAACAGACCTACAATAATGATCTTTTTACGAGACATTTGCCTCCTTTCTAATTCCCTTACCAAGATAAAAGTAAACCGGCACGGCTGCAAGCGCATAGCATACTACGGTCGTATTTGTACGCATCGCCGAATGGGTAGAGGTGACAATAGCATAAACAAACAAAGCAGCCGATACAGCTTTCCAGGTTGCAAGTTTCTGTTTGCGCACCCACCAAACAGGGAACAACGTAAGTATAACAATCGCAATTAAACCACCAATGCCGTGTTCCGCCAATAGCCTTGTGTATTCGGTATGCGATGCTATCGCTTCAAAGCCGTATTGAGGCCTTAGATCTTTTGAAACTCCCGGCCCTACCCCAAACAAAAGGTTCTGTTTAAACATGCGCAGGTCTGTCATCACGATCTCAAACCTGTATGATGTAAGTGTATTCAGATTTCGTTCTTTGGTGCCCGCTAGCGTTCCTGCAGTTTCACCTTTATATCGCAACAGGAGTTGGTTTCCTGTAAGATCATTTACTTTATTAAATATCACCAGGCTTAGTCCACCAAGCAAAACTATAAGCAATGCATACCTTACAAAGGTGCGTGCACTGGCTAACATGGCAGGCAATAATGCAATGAATATAGATAACAGTGCAGTAAGCATACCACCTCTAGAAAAAGTAAGAAACCCACGAAATAGTAGTACAGCCAGCAGAATATAGTTCAACCACTTTACTTTCAGAAATGGCCGCCTAAGTATCATTAATAATATCAGCAGCACCATTCCTAAACCTATGATGGTAGAGACCTGGTTGCTGCCAAAATCCCCGGATGTCTTGAAGTTAGAGCTTAAAGAAAATCTTATGTCGTCGAAATCCGGCGTTTTCAATGTCAGGTATATCAGTATCCCCAGCACTGGCAGCAACGCCGCCTGCAGCACTTTACAGAACGCGTCCACCGTCCACCGCTCATAAGCCATAAATATCAACAGAACTGCCAACTCCACTATACCCAGCAAATTCATTACCCAGCTCTCAAAATCAAAATCCCCTATACCTACAATTACACTTGGCAGCAGTATCAGTAATAAATAGATGCCCGTTTTATATACAGGTTTATCAATATTCCGTTGACTATAGTGTATCAACAACAGAACGATCGCTGCAACTAGATAATACTTACCAATCTCGTAAGGTATTAGCGGCGAGCGCGACATACGTGCCCATACTTCCAACGAAGGAGAAGCGGCAATTCCATACCATAGCCATTGGATATCATCCCTTATTACAGCATATACACTTACGCATACAACAACCAACCAACTGAGACTAATAAGCGGAGTAGCATAAGTACATACTACACCAAGCAAGATAATACCAAGCAATTGCCACAACGAAATAGAACGATATGTGCCCTTAAGCAGATCCAATTATTGGAGGATAAGTTCTTTTATTCGTGTTATATAATGATCGTATGTAAATGTCGCAGCCATTTCATGCGCATTGACTGCCATTTCTTTGAGCTGTGACGGGTTGGATAGATTCAGCTGTGCCAAATAATCCGCAAATGATATTTCATCCCTTTCCCACAGAAACCCGTTAGTTTCATTCACATACTGCCCGATCGATGAAACATTCGTGACAACAGGAATGCAACCGAAATTAGCCGCTTCCGCCACTACCTTAGGAAAACCTTCAGATTCACTCGGCAACAGCAGCAGATGCGAGTTCTTGTAAATGGTAAATAATTCCCCTCTTGACAATGCACCATGTAGATGGACATTTATACCAATATCCTGCACTGCATTTTTGAGATGCTGCATTTCCGGCCCATCACCTACAATATCCAATCGCCCAATTCTTTCCTTATGCGGGTAATTTTTTAAAGCAGTCAGTATATCATAGATACCCTTCTCTTTATCCAGCCTGCCTGCAAAACATAGATTCAATGGTTGATCGAAGCTTTTATTTTCCACAGAGTCTATACCAATCATTCTGTCTTTTCCGTACAAACAAGGGTTTTCGAAACTCAGGCATTTAGCAGGTTGGTTTTCCCATCTGCCATTAATTGTTATTTTCCGTCTCTGCAGGTTCAGCAGCATCCAGCGTTGCAATCGGTACGATAGTGCGGGACATTCAGCCATCCAGTTACCTGCATATTTATACCAGCCCTTCTTCTTACTACCCCATGTGAGGTATGGAATAATGTATAACCCTATTGATGTAGGCGCTCTGAATTGGAATACATCTGCATCACGCAATTCCCTTTTGATCAAACCTAAATTGTGCAGCGCTGTAGTGATGATCTTTAATTTATTCTTCAACCCTTTTCCGCCAAAAGGTTCTATCCCCACAAAACGCACTTTACCGCTATTATATTTTACCGCAGATGGAGGCGGAGATTGATCGTATAAACAGGCAATGTGCACAATCTCATCAAACAACGCAGTTAATGCATCTATTTCCCGAACGGTAGGCCCCCATCCATAGATATTACCCTCGGCATCCTTATAATGATCTGTATGTGAAATGATCAATAACCTCAAACTAATTGCTTTGTCAGCTGATCCCAATCATGCTGTTTTGCCCAGTTGACACAATTCTCCGCGAGCGATTCTTTGTCAGCAGAAAGCAGTTCTTTCAAAGCCTTAACAATTGCTGTCACATCCTTAGCCTCTACGAGCTTACCGTTATAGCCATCTTTTATAGCGTCTTCGATACCTGTACCCCTGCTACCGATCGCCGGTTTGCCATTAATACTTGCTTCCAATACCGCGATACCAAATCCTTCTATATCTCCATTTTCAGCTCGCTCACTGAGCATCATCAATACATCTGCAGTTTTATAAGCTGCCTTTACCGTCTGTTCATCTGCTTTGCCATGTATCGAAATATATCTTTCTATCCTCAGTTCTTTCGCAAGTTCACGAATAGCATCTGCTTCTTTGGGCAAACCAATCATATGATAGTGCAGTCGGGGAAATTCTTGTATTAAAGCAGGCAAAGCACGTACCACATTATGCTGCCCTTTGCGCTTTGTAATGCTGCCCACGGTCAACAAAACCGGGTCGCCATCCCAGTTCAACTTTTCAATACCTTGCTTTCTCCATTCCGCTAGGTCCAATCCGTTAGGTAATATTTTAACAGGTTTCTGAATGGTCTGCTCAGTTAAACCGGCTGTATAATTAGATACTGCATACACTTCATCCAGCGACTTCAAGGCATTCCTGGTCAGCATTCTTTTGATGGCTCCACCAATGTATAGTTCTGTCCCGTGAACAAAGCCCGTTACTTGTTTACCGGATCGTTTCAGCCATCCGCCTATCCAAAGTGAAAATTGCCCGGTAACTATGATCTTATCGTACTTATTATCGCGGCAAAGCCTTTTAATTGTTTGCAGCCTGTTGATATAGGTTTGTACACCTTGCCTCGTTACCCGGTATACGCTCATGCCTCGTGGCAGGCTGTTTAAGAAGGATGCAATGGTCGTTTCATCCGCGTGATCCATATTCGTAATCACATCTACCTGCACTCCGTTATGTATCAAAGCCTTGGCCATGCTCCAGGCATGTTTCCCAATGCCTCCCGGCCCCGGCGGAAATTCAGATGAAATGATCAGGTAGTACATCAATATCTATAAATGCCGCGCGCCTTCAATTCCGCATCGGCAATGGCAAGATTTTGTTTATACCTTCTTTTTATCGAAGGCCATTTATATAGGAATACGATAGCCCGCGCAAGTTTCCGCAGTAGATTTCCCTTCACCATCAGTTGATCAAAGAACTTGATCCTGACAAACATTTGGTACTGTAATGCGTTAAAATGTTTCTTTACCAGGAATATTTCCGAAGATGTCGGCTCCGCAAATTTCGTAATCGAATTCTTGGATATGCTATTTGTTATTACCCTTGCTTTGTGCGCCCTTAATCCACCAGATGGCGCACGGTGATGATCTATGGTAGCAGATGAATCAAATATCATGAATGCACCATGCTCATGGCAGCGTAATGCCAGGTCATAATCTGCCCGGATGTTTTTATTGAAGAACATATCCATATTCCCCGCTTCCTTCACTAATGCAGTACGTATCAGTGTTATGGGGAACGTGTCAGACATGTAATAATAGTGATTGATCGTACGCTTAGGTTGTTTCAGCTCTATCACATTAGATGCTACCATATCAGCATCATAATAATGCGCCGTATACAGCAGCTTTTGCATAAACCACGGCTGTATATTATCCGCGTCATCACCGAGAAACAATAAGTAATCGCCGGTCGCTTCTTCTATCAGTTTATTCCATGCCGTGCATTGGCCTTTTTCATTCTGTGGATAATATTTAATAGCAAGTGTGGGGTAGGCAGCAGCATTTATCGTTTGCCTGTGCGCTACGTCTGTCTGATCTGTTACCAGCACTTCATGAGGTGATACTTTCTGCGCAGATAGTTGATCCAGTTCTGCCTGCAGATAAGGATATCTGTCTAATGTAGGCGCCAATACAGAAACTTTGTCTCCGTAAACGTTATCCACTTCTACCTGCGAGCTATGCAGTGTTGGCTTTAGACTGCTATACTTTATCTCTTTGGTTGCTTTCCAGTATTTGTAATTACGCCTGAACCCTTTTTGATTCAGTAACAACCATACCTGCCATTTCTTTGGGAAAAACTGGCGCGCAAAAGCCCATTCATCTCTAAGTGGTAAACTATGTCCCTCTTCTGTATGCTGTACTAAACCCGGATGATAACGCAGCATGCCGCCCATCTTAATGATCTTGTATCCCAGTGCAAGGCTAGCTGTATCCAGCGACCAATATCCTTTCGGGATTCCACCAATCGATTCCAGCACACTCTTTCTGACCAAACAAGCTCTCAGGCTCAGACGGAAAGATGAGTTTTCAATATCATCAGCCGCATCCTTATTGTAAAGCCATGCCGGGTTTATATAATCAAGTGTATGTGGCAATCCCTGCAATCCCAGTTTTAGTCCGGCATGATATACATCTACATTTTTTTCAGCTAATTCACGAATGAGTTCAATGGAAGGTATTCCAATATTTGCATCCCAAAACAATAACCAATCAGCACTGATTTTTGCAAGAATATCCTTTGTATTACTTACTACCACATCCGTGTACATCGGCACAATGTATACATCACCCAAAGGCCACTGAAATGATGGTTTGTGTTTAGAAAGATATACCAGATCTACCTTCACTTTGCCAATAGCTTATTATAAAACTGAACGAATGCCCGTATCTGCTCATCCTGCCGGAAGTAAGTATTTACACGCTTAATTCCCTCTTCGCCCATTTGCTTCCTCACGTCGTTATGCTGCCATAGCCATGCTATCTTATCAGCTATTGCTTCTACATCCCATTTGGGAGTAACCAACCCTGTAACTCCATCCTCTACATTCTCTGGCAATCCATCCGCATCACTGCAAACAATGGGCAATCCCATTGACTGTGCTTCCAGTACCGCATTAGAAAACCCTTCTGATATCGATGGGTGCAAAAATATATCTGCCTTATCTAATTCTGATTTAATAGCAACGGCATCTTTATTTCCCGCAAGTACTACCTGGTCCTGCAAGCCAAGTTCAGCAATGACAAATTCTAATGCCTGCCTGTATTCACCCTCTCCAATAATCCTGTATTCAAAAGCTATGTTTCGTTCCTGCAACAATTTCATTGCACGTATACCATACTCCAATCCCTTTTTCCACACTAGTCTGCCAACGCTTACAATTACCAGTTTACCATTATCTTTCGGATTACCGGAAGGCTTAAAGAAATCAGTGTCGATGGCTGGTGCTATGATAGCCTCTATCTTGTCTTGTTTATATCCTCTCTTAATAGCACGCTGCTTCAGATCGTTACCCAGGAAATGAATACCATCCATATGTTCCCATACCGATTCATAATATTCATGATCGTGCAGGCCTGCATAATTCAGATCATATCCTCTGAAACTTACACTCATCTTAGCACCTGTTGCATGTTTCAGCAATTCAGCTTGCCTTGCGAGCGTACCAAATTCATAATGTACTACATCGGGCTGCAGGCAAATAGCAGGGAGATAAGTAAAGGAGTACTTTAATCGCTGCACAAAACTGCCTCCATCGCTGACAAGGAATTTTCTGAATTTCTTATTAGTAAAAAAGGCACGCACAAAGGTGAGTATCAATAGAAAAGCCGACTTTCCAGAATTCGCCCCTAAGTGTATTCGCTTCCTATAATCGGCTGGCAATTTATATTGCTCAATGAACCTGTCTATTTTTTCTCTTGTATCCCAGGCAAGCAAATGCACATCCATTTCATCGGCAAGCCGAATGAACTTCACAGCCAGGAAACCCGAATCCAACGGGATGTTATGCATCACTAATAATATCTTCGGCTTTTTTTGCATCAGAATACAGTCTTCATGAATTGGGCCAGTGTATGCATCATCGATACAGCATAACCATTGCCAGCGGATGGCTCTTTATAAAACATATCCAGCAAAGCTTTTGATTTTGCAACGGGTACAATTTCACACAATGCAGGATTATCTATCAATATATTTTCCAGGTTCTTTTTACCTGTATCGTTTAAGTAAAATAATTCCCAGTTACGCATCACCGGTTTCTCTCCTGACAACATCCTTTTGCCCTTGCTTACGGCTCTATAAATAAAATGCCTGTTATTGAACTTTTTATAATTGTAGAGATTGCTGTCATATTCCTGCCAACGTATTTTCGCCAGTTCAGGGTAATAGCGTTTGATAAATGAAACTTCAAATTCCCTGCCTTTGATCACATCTGTGGGTACAGTAGCAAATAAGTCTAGCACACGGTTATCATAAAAAGGCAGTATAGGCAATACGGCAGCCTGGTACATTCTCAGGCTAGGTACCGTCCATCTAAACGACCATTGATCTGTCTTGAATATCTTCATTCTAAAGTCGGCATCCTGCACATAAGCATAACGTTTATTCCATTCGTTGAAATATGCCTGCAGTACTTCTTTTGCCTTGGGAAAATAGGGCTCACATATTTCTTTTACCAGCCATTCACTTCCTTTCTTAACAATCTTCTTTTGAAACCAGCTATTCAGATCCGTCCCTGCAGTTCCCATATCATCCATCCATACATCACCCCAATGCCCACCTATAACCACATCTGCATCTCTGCTCAATATTTCTGTCATGCAGGCCTGCCTGGTACCGGGCAGGTATTGAAATAATTCGACAGACGCGGCAATGGCGCCGGTCTTATCAAACAGGTAATTTGGGACAGTATAGGACGAAAAAGGAATAGAAGCAGTTTCTGCTATTTGTGCCGCGATCTTTGTTTCAACAGAATCATCCGTCAATCCATAAGAATAGGACCAAAGCGACCCGTACCTTTGATTACCTTCTGTAACGATCCCGGTCAGCATTCTCGAATCCAGTCCTCCTGATATAGGCAGGCTGACCCGCTTATTGTTTAGTGCTGTATTTAAAGAAGCATGCAAGATGCTGTGCAACTCTTCTTCAATATCTTCTACCGTCCTTGTAACAGGTTCAAAACTCCAGTTCCAGTATCGCTTCTGTTCCACCAATTGCAGTTGTTCGTCAAACACAGAACAAGTTGCAGGCGGCAGTATCTTTATATGTTCCAGATAGGTGGCATCCCCCGCAAAGAAACCCATTTGCATAAAGCTATTGATACCGGGCCAATCCAATTCCTTATTTTCAGCTTGTTTAGCTAATCCTAAGTAATAAGTGCTAATGCGGTGTGTACCGCCGGATGAATAATGATACACATGCCAGGTACCAAGCCGGTTTGTAAACACATAGGTTTTATTCGATAGCCTATTGCTTACAAACAACAGATAGTGTCCTGCTGCATCTTTGTATGGCTTGCCCTTCTCTATATACTCAATGCATTGTTTCAGCATGTTGGGCAGACTAACGGACTCATATAACTGTCCTATTAGTACCAGGCTATAAGCGCCTTCGGTAGTATCTTGCAAAAAATGCTTTGATGTTGCTGAATATGACATCCAGCTACCGGAGCTTAAAGAACCCATTTTCCACTCCATATCGCTGAAGCGCGTATAGAGCGGCTGGTCGCCTTGCCTATTACTCAACCATATATCGCAAAAAGCACTCACCTGATCCTCATCATTTTTTTATACAAGGCATTGAAATCCGCAGCTTCGCGTTCCAGTGTAAATTCCTCTTCTATAAGCTTTCTTGCGTTCTCTGCCATCTGTCTCGAAAACTCTTTGTCATTCTTATACTTCAAAATACACGCGCGTAATTCCTCTACATAACCTGCTTTAAACAACAGCCCCGTTTTGTTCGTCGTCAGCAGATCTGTATTGCCTGCAACATTGCTGGCAATACAAGGCATACGCATTGCCATAGCTTCCATCAATGCCACCGGGCAGCCTTCTTCATGGCCACCAATGTTGGTAGTTGGCAGTACAAACACATCACTCGCTTTTAGCAAGCTGCGGACATCAGATATCTGTCCGGCGAGTAAAACCCTTTCTGCCAGCCCAGTTTCCTGTATCAGGCTATATAATTCGGCGACATATTCATCATCCCTTGCATCACCTGCCAGTATCACATATACATCTTCCAGGTCGGCAACTGCTTTTACCAATGTCAATTGGTCCTTAACGCGTACCAGCTGAGCCACGCAAGTTACCAGGTAGGCGTCTTGCGGTATATAATATTGCTCACGTATTCCGTCGGCACTACCATTCCGGTTAATATCTACTCCGCCATATATTAGTTTTGTCTTACGCCTCAGGTAAGGCGCGGAAAAATAATGGAACAGCATACTGGCATTGCGCGCTACTATCTGTTTCGACAGGAAGCTTTTTACCTTCCAGGCATTGCGATTCCAGTTCATATTCTTCTTCACATACACATACTTCGCACCTGCAAACCTTGCTATCAATGCTTCAGAAAAATCAGACGACCAGTTAAACGACTGCCATATATCGAAATGATATCTTTTAAAATCAGTAGCTAACCTTTTAGCTTCTGTGGTTATGGCAAGCATCCCGGTTTTATCGTTCACCATGAATGGTTTTACTATAACAGGTATACCCTTATCCTGAAGCTCGGTAAATATCGCACCGCCTTCCTGCAGCACACATACATAAGGTTCAAAAATGCTCCTGTCCAGCCGGTCTATAATATTCACCATTTCCCGGCCGCTGCCAGCAGTTGTAAAATTGGGAATGGTAAAGAGTATTTTTATTTTCTTCACTACTTACCGGTTTCGATGATTTGTATAAGCCTTTGTAATGGCTTTTGTATAAAATTCTCCGTCACCCATGCACATGCTTCTTCGCCCATTTGCTTAACCAATTGTGGATTAGCAATCGCGGTAGCAATAGCTTCTTCTATTTCTTCGGGTTCTCTTGCATTGAAGCAGGGATATAGTTTTGGATACACATCTGTGTACAATGAATCCTGCCTGTAGGTGATCACGGGCTTTTTCATGAACATGGCCTCTACTACAGTCCCAAATGTGAGGTAGCTATAATTGAATTCACCACAACACACATCCGCATTCTTTACAATATACATCAGTTCCTTTCGATACATTTTAGGAAACCAGAACACTTTATCTGCTATACCTAATTCATTTATCAATGCTTTCGAATGATCTACATCCGATCCGTATTCCAGCATCACCAGGCAGCTCTTAGATGCGTGATTTTTCTTAAGGTAATTTGCAAAGGCAATAAACAGGTGGTGTGTATTCTTTATAGTAAAGGGATTATGAAAGGTCTTCCATTCTTGCCTGCCATGATACATCAATATAAAATCATGCTCCTCTCTTATTTTTTGCATTGGTTGCAATACAGGATTCGGCGGAATGAACCCATTTTCGAGCAATGCAAACTCTCCCGTATACACAAAGGGCATGGCTACTTTTTCATACGCACCTTTATAGGCAAGCTCTTTTAGCTTCGCTTCAAATTCATCGTTAGTAGACTCTGCCAGTATATACCTTGCATTCACAATAGCGCCACGCAAATATTTGGCCATGGTGCCTTCTTTCATCTGCGCGTATGTTGGCCGTGTGGCATCATTTACCACTAACGATTTCAGCTTTGCCTTCCATGTATATTCCTGTGGCAGGTGCGAATATTTGTACACATCCGATCCATAAGGATAATACACATCAATATTATATCCGCAAGCGTATGCGAGTGCAGCTTCCTCACCCTGCCCTATAAAAAAATCAAAGCCACTTAACTCCTCTTTTATCTTTTTCTTGTCCGCGTTGTGAAAGCCTTTATCCAGCCAATTTACCTGGTGGCAGTATTCTTTATATTCTTCTCCAAACGTATCTGCCTTAGGTTGAAAATGATCCATGGCGAGCCTGAAGAACAAATGTGCATCATAACCCGCTTCTCTTAGGTAACGCGTCAGCGCGTAAAAATTATTGTTCATATTGCCCACAAGGGCAATCCTTTTGCTCATAATCCGAATACAAGATTAAAATACCTCGATGCCCTGGGTAGCATCGCACCTACCATAAAGGAGATATTATTAAGCTCCTTCTTTAAAATGGTCTTGAATATGGCAATGTAACATAGCACAAACACAATACCCGTCAGTATTATCAACACTATTGGTTTATAAGGCAGTTGCAACATACTTAGTGCTAAACTGAATAATACAACCATCATCGTGTTTACAAAAAAGTAAGGTGTAAGTGCCGCGTACCATTTCCTGAACTTCTGCGACATTGCATCCATGATCTGCCAGATATTCCAGTTCATGAATATTATCTTTACCAGGCCTACCGCACTTGCTATCCCCGCCACACCGAAGAAAGAACCGATAATAGAAGCGGCAATATGAAATGGACCATATACCGCTGTAACTATAAAACTCTTTTTGTTCAGATGGAAGGTGTTCATCACACTGCCGTATGAACTGGTAACAGCTTTAAATGCCGCTACCACCACCAGTATCTTCAATGGCAATACAGCTTCTATCCATTTAGGACCGTATAATAACAATATAATAGGCTTGGCAGCTATAAACATCATCGCCAGCATAGGGAAAGTGATAAAGGAAAATGTCTTCAGGAAAGAGATATAGTAATTATAGAATTTCTCTTTGTCATCCACATATTTAGGCAATACTGATGACAGCACGTTATTGGCCACCTGCACTATCTGCGAAGTAAACAGTTCTGCAAGCTGAAAGGCAAGATTATAGATACCCAATTTATCAAGTCCTAAAAACTTCGCAAGAATAAACTTATCACCCTGGTCGGTAATGCGGCTGAATATCGTTGCGCCTATCAGGTGCTTTGTAAAATGATATATCTCTTTCCATCTCTCTGTATACAATCTTAGTGTTGGCCTGATCCCGGTATTGATATATAATACCAGTGTAAGTATAGGATGTATCAGCAGCGTGGGTATAATAAGACTGTATACGCCTAATCCTGCAAACACTGCTATGATCTTCGCAATAGGAACCAGGATGATAAACGGAGCCTGCAGTTTCACCTGCTTATCAAACATCAGGTTTTTACTCAGCCATGTTTTCGGGATGATCTGCAACTGCGAGAATATAAAAATGCCGCCTACTATCCACCCTATCCTCAATATCCTCGGGTCGTGCTGGTAATGCGCCCAAACGGGAACAAGGGACAGGAACAATAAGAATATGATCAACGTGATCACCACATTGAACCAAAACGCAGCTTTGAATATTTCATCCACATCATCTTTACGATAAGCGAGCAAGAACTCCGCAAGGCCTGTTGTACCCAAAACAGATATCAGTGTCAGCAACACCTCTGTGATACTAACAAGTCCAAAATCGTAAGGCCCTAACCGGCGTGCTAAAAAGATCATGGCTATCAGGCCCATGAACTTCTCCAGCAACCCGCGAAGTAAAAAACTAATAAATCCTTTACCGGCCTGCTTGCCTACACTCATTAAATTGTATGGAATTTACGCCCTGGCAACTTTCCCCTCTTTCAATAAGTACACTTCGTTGCTTTCAGGGCATACAGCGCGACCGTTAGAATCAAACTTTAGCTTATGTCCGTACTCACTCATCCAGCCCGTCTGCCTGGCAGGATTACCGACGAGCAATGCATAAGCGGGCACATCTTTGGTAACAACCGCACCGGCGCCTATAAATGCGTAGGCACCAATATTATGTCCGCAAACTATGGTGGCATTAGCACCTATAGTAGCACCTTTGCCCACGTGAGTTGCCGCATATTGACTTTTCCTTACTATAGCGCTACGCGGATTAACTACATTGGTAAATACGCACGACGGCCCCAGGAATACATCGTCGTCGCAAGTAACACCTGTGTATATCGATACATTATTCTGCACCTTGACATTATTGCCTAACACTACACCAGGAGAAACAACCACATTCTGCCCAATATTACACGCCTTGCCTATTTTGCAGTTGGGCATAATATGGCTGAAGTGCCATATTTTGGTGCCTTCTCCAATCTCGCAGCCTTCGTCTATTACGGCTGTAGGGTGTGCTGTATAATTCATCGCTATTATAATCTTTGATCCACCAAAGATTTCTCCAGGCATCCTTTAACGTCGTAGATCAGTCCACCGGGTTTTAAATGTTGCTTCCAATCCTGGCTGATGAATTCATCGTGTGCTACCGCTAAAACCACAGCGTCATATTTCTCGCCTTCAGGCAGTGTGCTCGTTGTATTGATATGATATTCGTGCTTCACTTCTTCGGGGTTCGCCCATGGATCATATACAGTAACATTTATGTCGTAAGACAGAAGCTCTTTATAAATATCTACTACTTTGGTATTGCGGACATCCGGGCAATTCTCTTTGAATGTGATGCCCAACATTAGCACTTTTGCATTCTTCACGGTGATGTCGCGCTTGATCATCAGTTTCACGATCTCGTTGGCAATATATCCGCCCATGCCATCATTCATCCTGCGGCCTGCCAATATGATCTCGGGGTTATACCCTACTTCCTGCGCTTTCTGTGCCAGGTAATAAGGATCTACACCTATGCAGTGGCCACCTACCAACCCGGGCTTAAACTTCAGGAAGTTCCATTTGGTACCTGCCGCTTCCAGTACATCATGAGTATCAATATTCATGCGGTTGAATATTTTAGCCAGCTCGTTCACGAATGCAATATTGATATCGCGTTGTGCATTCTCTATTACTTTAGCAGCCTCTGCCACTTTTATACTGCTGGCTTTGTGTGTACCTGCAACAATAATACTGCTATACAGTTTATCAACAACTTCGGCTATCTCATCGTTAGAACCTGAGGTAACTTTTTTGATCTTGGTTACGGTATGCTGCTTATCTCCCGGGTTAATACGCTCGGGAGAATAGCCTCCAAAAAAGTCTACATTATATTTCAGCCCGGATACCTTTTCCAGTACAGGTACACACTCATCTTCCGTCACACCGGGATATACGGTTGATTCATACACTACAATATCACCTTTAGACAATACTTTGCCTACTGTTTCGCTTGCCTTATACAGCGGCGTCAGGTCGGGGCGGTTATGTTTATCTACCGGGGTAGGTACGGTTACTATGTATATGTTACAGGATGCCATATCCTCCAGCTTATTAGAGCATAGCAATCCTTTCCCATCCGGTGCGCCGCTAACAATCACTTCTTTTAATGCATCAGAGGTCACCTCCAGTGTATTATCGTTGTGCTGCTGCAGTTCTGCAATGCGTCCTGCATTGATATCAAAACCTATTACAGGATACTTTCTTGCAAATTCTACTGCCAATGGCAAACCTACATAGCCTAAACCTATTACTGCGATGCGGTGTTGTGATTGTGACATGTTTATTTTGATATTATTTATTTGCGTTTAAATACTTTTTTGATGGCTGATCTTTTATCTTCTTCAAAATATCCTGAGCCATAACCGTAACCATAATTTCCGCCTTTTTCCGCCTTCACATCATTTACGATCAATCCTATATTCTTCAACCTGCCACGTTGATACAGGCTGTCTGCATTTTTCAGTTGCTCTTTAAAAGTATATTCCTGCCTGATGACGTAAGCTACTACATCCGCATAATTACTTAATAGCTGTGCATCCGTTACCAGTCCTACCGGCGGCGTGTCTATTACTATATAGTCAAACTGTTCTTTCAGCGCGTTAAACAGTTGCGCTACCTTAGGCATCAATATGATCTCTGACGGGTTAGGTGGTATTGGCCCTGCACTAATGACAAAGAAGTTATCCGTCACCCCGGTTGGCGTTATAATATCATCCAGGGTTGATTGCCCGATCACATAATTAGAGAACCCTTGTGCCTGCTTAATATTCAGGTGTTGAGATATCTGTGGCTTCCTAAGATCCAGTTCCATCAATACCACCTTCTTACCAGCTAAAGCTATGGTTGCAGCCAGGTTTATAGAAATGAAGGATTTACCCTCACCACTCATACTTGATGTAACCATGATCACTTTCCTATCATCACCTGCCATCAGGAATTGCAGGTTTGTCCTCAATGCACGGAATTGCTCCGCGATAACAGTTCGGCTATCATTCTTTACAATTACGGCTTCATCGTGTTTACTGTGCCCTATCTCAGCAAGTATGGGCATGTTAGTGAGCCTGTCTATATCGCGTTTGCCTGCTATCCTTGTATTGAACAGTTCTTTTGCACCTATTCTTATTCCCGGTACAATCAATCCTATAACAAAGGCCATCAGGTATACCCTGGAACGCCTGGGACTGATTGGGCCGGGTTCTTTTTTAGCAGGGTCTATGATCTTAAGGCTGGATACAGTTGCCGACCGGGATATAGACATCTCCTCCTTCTTCTTTAAAAGAAATACATATAGTTCCTGCTTTATTTGCTGCTGACGGGTGTAGTCGAGCAATATTCTTTGTTTTTCGGGTACTTGTTTTATTCCGGATGCGATAGAACTACTTTTTGATTTCAGCTCATCCACCGTAACCTGGTAGCTCCTGCGGAGGGAAGATATATAACTCTTCATACCGCTACGCAGCTCTTCCAGTTGCTGGTCTACATTTTTTACATAAGCACTTGCTTCCGTATAAGACATCAGCAACCGCTGCCTCTCGTTCTGCAGGTTGTTATAGTCTTCGATTATCTTTATCAGGGTCGGATCCTGGGCTATCAGCGTTGCAGGCATCACGCGGCGCATGTTGTTGCCATCCTGCACATACCGTTCCAGCGATTCCAGCACTCGTAATTGCACTTCCTTCTGCATCAGCTCTTTTGTGTTATCGCTGGTATTATCCAGCAATAGTTTCGACTGTGCTTCTACATCGGTAAGATTATTGGAACTCTTAAAGTTCTCAATGGTCTTCTCCACACCTGTAAGCTCGGTACCAATGCCACTCAATCGCTGATTAATGAAGTCTATGGTACCATCTGCTACCTGGTTCTTATCCTCAATGTTCGATCTTTGGTATTCTTCTATCAGGCGGTTCAGCACATCTTCTGCACGGCGTGGTATCGCATCTTTTAAGGAAAGCGTGATGATATTACCTTGTTTATTGATAAGGTCTACTATTAAACTGCCGAGGTAGGCATCTACAATATCTTCCGGAGGAAATACAATTACTTTGAAGTCATTCGTATTATCATACAAGTGTCCGGCAAATGGATTGCTCTCTAAGAGTACTGGCCCTACACTTATTGTTGCACTGTCTCCCAAACTTATGTTCCAATGCTTTGATCCTTCCGTAATAGTGTAGTTGGTTCCTTGTCTGTGAATCTTGTAAATATGTGACGACTTGATACTACTGTCATTAAACAATGGCATTAACCTAAAAGGTGCATCATCGTACAGAGACGTAGTTTGTATTTTGCCAGGCACATAATACGCAATGTTCAGGTGCATGCCATCCACTACCCGCCTCATCAGTATCCTGCTCTTGAAAATCTCTACTTCATTTTGTGCATTGGTATTGCTGCCATGTACACCCAACTCTTCTAATAAAGCACCGTTTGCCGCATCCTTCTGCCCGGTTTTTATCAGCACCTTAGCATCGGCAATATATTTGGGAGTGCTGTATCGCAGATAAAAGTAACCACACAACATAGATAGAACGAGGCATACAAGAATGAAAAGCCAATATTCCCTGATCCGCAGGAATATGCCTCTTATATCTATTGTATTATCCCTTTGTCTTACCGTATCGGCAAACATCGGTTCCATGTTATCTTTCATCCGGTCTTATATGTTCCCGTTTCAGGTCTTAAATATAGTACTACCCCCGCAGAAATACTGCATTTACAGGGCTTCCTGCTTGTTATTTTTTAGCTAATGAAATGTAAGTTTTTTGCTTCACAACTATCTTATTTGCGTGCCAGTTCCCTTTCCAGCGTTTTACGGTCAGGGAAATTAACCAATACACCCATGCCTTTTTTTTGGTAAACCACCATACTGCCCACTGATACGGCAGATGCCTGTCCTTTATTTACAGCTTCCCCGATATGCGCCACATTACCTGCTCCGCCATTTGCTATAACCGGTATATCCAACGCATTTGCCAGTTTTGATGTTATATCCAGGTCATATCCCGTCCAGGTACCGTCTTTATCTATAGATGTTATCATCAACTCTCCCGCGCCCATCAACTGCATTTCCTTTGCCCATTCCACTGCATCTTTGGCTATTTTCTCCGTACCATCATTGATATACACAACGTATTTCCCCCAGATGTTCTTCTTCACATCAATTGATCCTATTATCGCTTGCGAACCAAAGGTTGCCGCAAGCTGAGGTATCAATCTCGGATTGCGATATGCCGCAGTATTGATCACAACTTTCTCAAAACCTGCAGAAAAGATAGCCTGCGCTGTTTCAAAATCTTTGATACCACCACCATAAGACAATGGCATGAAACATTCATCTGCTATCTGCTTTAAAAGATCAAGATTCGGAGGAGTATTATTAACACTAGCCCTGATATCGAGAAAACAAAGTTCATCTACTTCCAGCTCGTTGAATATTCTTACCGTATTGATCGGGTCACCGATGTACGAATAATTATCAAACTTAACTGTCTTTACAAGACTATCGCCTACTAATGATAAACAGGGTATGACACGGGCAGGTATCATCACAGCGAAGCGAAGTTTTCCAATATCTTCATTCCAAACTTATGGCTCTTCTCTGGGTGAAATTGTGCCCCGAATATATTATCACCATTGGTGATGATGGAATCAAAATCATGTCCGTAATTAGTACGCGCTATTACGTATTTATCATCCTCAGCTTTTGCATAGTAAGAGTGCACAAAATAAAAACGTGGTTCCTCGGGGAGGTTTTCTACCAGTTTATTGGGATGCACGATGTGTATCTCGTTCCAGCCCATGTGCGGTACCTTCAGTTTACTGCCCGTTTCAAATCTAAACTTCAGCACTTTTGCAGGTATCCAGCCAAGGCCGGGCAATTGCCCTTCTTCGCTGGAATATGTTAGCAGTTGCAGGCCCAGGCATATACCTAATACAGGTACTTTCTCTTGCAGTGCTTTTTGGGATAACAAACTACGCAGGCCAATGCTATCTATACGCGATATAGCCGCATCAAAAGCACCGACGCCGGGCAGCAATATTTTTTGTGCTTTACTTATCTTATCCAGTTCACCGGTAATCTCGCAGGCCGCGCCAATACGCTTGAACATGTTTTGCACCGATGCAAGGTTCCCCATTCCATAATCAACGATCGTTATCATAAAGCTTGTTGCTTTTTCATTTTTTCAATATCCAGCGGAAAACAAAATTTCATGTAGAAGCTCTTAGGAACCAAATGTGACTTGTATAACAAATAGAACAAAGGACGCATCCGCTCAAAAGTCCTTTTATATGTTTTATAGTCCCAGAAGAATTTTTTCGGGGCGTGCAGGTATGCTTCGTATTCTGCGTCCGTCAATGCCATTCTCTTTTTAAAATAAGATACCAGTTCTGGTTCCACATACGGCGGCTCGGCATATATCTTCAATGCTTCTTCCCTATCCATAAAGCCGGAACGCACTGCCGCAGAAAGCGCATTGTAGCGCTGATCTATCTTAAAACGTTGCGGATGGTATACACTATGATGAAAGGCCGACATCCTGTTTTCCAGGTGATGGCCACCATAATACTTCCAGCCATATTCCTGTTCCAGCAACTGTCTTGCCTGCTCTTTTGAATAGCCTACATACCACAATGGCCTTATTTTCTTTATTTTTTTCAGGATAGTCCATTTAAGAAAGGCACCGAGGGGCATGTTAGGGAATGTTTTCATTTTTACGCTACCGAAACGTTTATGCACATCAGATATGTATTTACCATCCATGTACATAATGCCTAAGGGAGATATACCTTCCGTTTTATAAGAGTGTCCTTCCAGTATATATTTAACCCCATACTTATTGGCAGCTTCATATAATACTTCCGTAAGCGCTAAATCTGTTGGGCTGTCGAGTTCAGGCACACCTGCTTTCAGAAATGACTTGAATACATCGTCCGACTCTTTATTATCCACAACATGCGTATACAGGTCTACCTTCAGTGCGCCTAGTATCTTCCGGATGTTTTCTGTAGCAATGCCGGTATTCCACGTATTATCATAATGCACAGCTAATGGACGTAAGCCCCATTCTTTCACAGCCATGTGTACCATGTACGAGGAGTCTGTACCGCCACTTACCCCAATTACACAATCATATTGTTTGCCTTTCCCGGCCCTTTTTATTTCCTCTACTATCTGAAGGAACATCTGCTTTCCCTCTTCCGTTCCCGTCTTATATTCCTCCTGCAGCTGGTCCATCATCTTACAATAGTTACAAACACCGTTTTCGTCAAATACGATGTTTGGTACGGTATTGTCATTGATGCACCTGCTGCATATCTGTTTACTCATTCTCTTAATATACCTTTTCGTTATCCAGGAAAATGCGGCACCACCATTCAAAGCTAATGAACGACCAGAGCAAGAGTCTATGATTAATGCGCTTTTCTGTATGTTCTTTAAATATATGGGCGATATAATCCGGGTTGATGAACTCAGATGATACCGTTTTATTGCTTAACAGCAGTTGCCTGATATAATCAGCATTCTCGCCGCGATACCAGCTCTCATCCGGGGCAGAAAAACCCTGCTTCTTCCTGTTGATGATATCCTCCGGTAAAAAGCTTTTCATAGACCTGCGCAACACGTTCTTACCATCGTCGTAATCCCTGTATACTTTTTGCTTGAGCGATAATTCATTCTCATCCACTTTCTTCATCAGCTCCAGGTTGCCAAGTTTATGTCTTACCGGTATCTTCATTGCCACATCCACAAGATCATTATCAAGGAAAGGGAAGCGCTCTTCCAATCCGTTTGCCATAGATAGCTTATCACCTACTAATAGCAATCCCGGCAAAAATGTCTTGATCTCGAAGTACAGGCTATTCTCTATATGATGCTCCGGCGTATCATATCGCAGTTGCTCGTTGAATGTGAATACACGCTCGAAAACCCTGCGTGGCTCCGCGATATCCATTTGCTTATAGACATTTGGCCGAAACAGGTCGTGTTTGCTATCATCAGCCACCAAACGTTGCCAAAAGCCATAATAATTATCAAAGAATGTCTTTTGATCTAATGATTTATACACCCTATAGTATCGCCAAGGATAGCCACCAAACAACTCATCCCCACCTACACCCTGTAGGCACACTTTTACAAAGCGCGATGCTAGTCTGCTGATATAATAGTTAGGATAACTCATACCCACCCGCAGATCTTCCAGGTGCCAAACCAGGCGCGGCATAGACCAACTTAAGTCCCCGGCATTGATCACCTGTTCATAGTGCTCGGTCTTGAAATAGTTGGCCATCATCTCGGCATCTCTCCGCTCATCATAGTTTGCCTCCACACCGGTAACTGATGACATATCAAATCCTGCCGTGAATGTGGTTATTCTATTTAGGTGTTTCGATGCAACAGCCGTAATAGAACCGGAGTCTACACCGCCGGATAGATAACTACCTACGGGCACATCGGCCACCATTTGTCTTTCAACGGCTTTTTCAAAAGCTTCTCTCGTCAGTTGTACGGAATCTTCCAGGCTCAACGTATTATCTGCCTTCGTAAAATCATAGTCCCACCATGGATTGTGCTCTATCGTTTTTGTATTCGCATTTATAGCAATAGTATTCGCAGGCGGCAACATCGATACACCTTGAAACAGCGTGTTATATGTGAATACGTTCTGAAAAGAAAAGTACTGATTCAAAGCACTATGATCAACTCCCATCTTATATTCAGGATGGCGGATGATAGCTTTTATCTCTGATGCAAAAACCAGCGTGCTACCGTTGAACCAATAATATAAAGGCTTGATGCCAAACCTATCCCTGCTGAGGTATAATACGTGTTCCTGCTTATTCCATGCTGCAATGGCAAACATGCCGTTAAGACGCTGGAAATAATCTGCACCGTGTGCTGATAAACCTTCTGCAATTACCTCTGTATCAGAATTAGATACAAAGCTTTTGCCACCTGCACGCAACTCATCTCTGAGCTCTCTGAAATTATAGATGCAACCATTGAATACGATCACCCAGTTTCCATCTGCCGATGTCATTGGTTGCGCCCCTAAGGACGATGTATCTAAAATAGCCAGCCGCCTGTGTGCCAGGCCCAAAGCGCCATCTGTAAAAAAGCCTTCACCATCGGGGCCACGATGTGCCATCACATCAGCCATGCTTTGCAGCAAGTCTTTGCTTACAGGCTTTCTGTTCAGATTATATATACCGGCTATGCCACACACCTGCTATCAATCAGATTTAGAAATGGATTGTACAGGTATCATTGCCTTCATACTAAAACCAAGCGTCTTTATATGAATAGTGGCAATGTTCCCTTTCACTTGTATCAATTCCCCTTTATTCTCTTTGAGTGGCCCTTCCATCACCTCCACAAATTCACCGGGCCTAAAATCAACTGTTATTTCCGCATTCTTGTAATTCTCCAGGAAGTCTTTTATAGCCTGTATCTCCTCTTCCCTTACAACACCCGGCTTGCCTACCCACCAGAGAAATCGTACTGCGCCGTTTGTCATCAGTACTTTCACATTTTCTTCTTTGTAATCGTCGAGATATACAAAGATGTATGACTTAAATACAGGCTCCGCCACCTTCTTCTTTCGGTCGCTCCATTGCCTGATCTCCTCTTTTAGCGGACAATATACCCGAATGCCCTTAGCCTCTAATAATGAGGTCAGCTTCTTTTCGTTTCGGGGTTTTGTATGTAATACGTACCAGGGCATGCTTATTATTTATTTTCCCACAACAACAAATACTTCTCAGCTTCTGTTCCGTTTTTATGTTCCAGCGCTACCCATTCCGGTGAATCGTAGGTAACAAAACGCACTTTCCTGTCTATTAGTTTTTCAGCTTTAGATACCATCTTTACCAGGTATTCCTTATCAATATCACCCACGAATACAAGGTCTATAATACCGGTATCGCGGCCTCTTGCATAGTCACCCGTCAGATACATCTTCTCTACACGCCCCATCCGGTCTATGATAACTTCTATAATGCGGTCTATTCCCACATACTTCATCATAATGCTTCTGAGGTCGCCGAATAGGGGGTGCTTATCGTTCGCTTTAAACAGCTTCTTGTTTCCCTTGTTCTCAGATACCAGCATCCCAGCGTCCTCAAACCTATTCAGCTCTACTCTTATCGAATTGGTGCTCTCTTCAAATTCATCTGCCAATCCGCGCAAATAGGCGGTAGTACCGGGATTTAAGAAAAACCTGAGTAACAGCTTTATCCTTGTTCTCGATGAAATCAATGTCTCCAGCATCTCTTTACTTTTATATTCATGGGCATGGCTTCGCCTCTGTCAGTTACATAAAATGACAAAGAATGAGTAATAAAATTACTCATTCTGGCAAATTATGCAATACCGTTAAGGGTAAACTACAATAAATTAAAAGGAAATATATTTAATGTCTTCCTGTGCTTTTTTGAAGTCTTCATGCTTTCCTATATCCAGCCAGTAGCCGAGAATAGGAAAGGAAACCAGCTTTTTGCCATTCTTAATAAGCATGTCCATCAGGTCGGTGACGTTGTAAAATTCTTTATCCGGTACAAGGCCCATTAGTTCCCGCTTAACTATATAAATACCGGCATTGGAATAATATGTATAACGGGGCTTTTCTTTCAAAGAATTCACAAAGTTGCCTGTGTCCACTTCTAAAACCCCATAAGGCACTTCTACTTGGTAGCTGGTAGTTGCTACTGCCATATCTGCACCGGAGCGTATAAAGGCCTGGAAAAAACCTTCATAATCTATATTAGTAAGCAGATCTGAGTTCATGACCATTATGTAATCATGGGCATTTTGGTTGCAGAGCTTTACAGAGCCCAGGGTACCCAATGGCTTGTCTTCATGTACATACTCAATAGATATACCCTTTGAGGAGCCATCTTTAAAATAGTCCATAATATTCTGCGCCAGGTAGTTAACGCTGATGCAGATATTCTTGACACCGTATTTTATGAGGCGGTCGATATTATGCTCCAATATTGGCTTATCGCCTACCAGCAGCATAGGCTTTGGCGTGTCCTTGGTCAACGGCATCAGGCGCTGACCTTTGCCACCTGCCATAATCACCACATCAACAGGCACTACCGACTGCAGGCGCGTCAGATTAAGGATATCGGTGATCTTATGTTCCCTGTCAACAATAGGTATTACCAGGAAGTTGCGCTTACGCAGATCGTTGATATCAGTGAGGTGCAGTTCGTCGTTGTATATATAGAGCGGATCAGGCTGGATGTAGTCAATGATGGGGTTGTTGAAGTCGAGCCCTTTGATGAAGCCACGGCGAAGGTCACCATCGGTGAGGGAACCCAGCAAACGCAGCTCTTCATCTGCGACTATAAGAATAGGGTCCACTTTCAGGTCATTCAGCTTTATCAGCGCATCACGAACTGACTGGGTATTATAGATAACGTGTCTTTGAATGTTCTGTGTCATTATTCTTTGCTTGGCACGAATAGCAGTAAGTTACTGCTTCGTTGTGTAAGATTATAGTTTTCCCGATCGGATCATGCCTTTATGGCCTGAAACTGCTCGGCAGGTTTACCACTCTCTCCTCCAGCCATTTCGCATTCTTCAGGTCGCCGGTCATGCACTGTTCGTACATCGGCAACTTGTTCATCAACCTCCATATAGGGCGCGTCATTACCTTACTTCCGTTAGTCTGCTCCAGGAATGCATCCCGTTTTTCCTGGTTCTCCAATACAATGGTATGCAGCCAGTTGTTGGCAATGCCATTCTCTATCGGTTTCACCAGCTTTATTGCCGTATTGTTGAAATAGCTACTGTATACATCTGCCAGCTCTTTCTTGTTGGCAAGTATTGCAGGTAATTGTTCCAACTGTGCGCATGCAAGTGCTGCATTCAGGTTAGGCATGCGGTAGTTATATCCTACAGCATCATGCACAAATTCGTAAGGGTGCGGGATCTTCGCTGTTGTTGATAAATGCTTGGCGAGCGAAGCCAGCTTTTCATCATTGGTAACTATAGCACCACCACCACCACAGGTAACTGTCTTATTACCATTGAAGCTGAATGTGCCTAATAGCCCAAAAGTACCTGTATGTTTTCCTTTGTAATAACTGCCCAGTGATTCTGCGGCATCTTCTACTAAAGCTATATGATATTGCGCGCAGACCGCCGTCAGCTCATCTATACGTGCGGGAAAACCAAACGTATGCATAGGCACGCAAGCCGATATACGGCGACCTGTTTGTTTATTATATGCTGCACCATCTCTTACTTCTGCATTTTCAGCCAGGAAAGCTTTCAGGGCCTCCGGAGACAGTCCCATCGTATCGAGGTCTACATCTACAAATACCGGGATACCGCCTGCATGGCTAATGGCATTGGCCGTTGCTACGAACGTAAGCGGCTGCGTGATCACTTCTTCATCTCTTTTCACTCCTGCAACGATCAGGGCAAGGTGCAATGCTGTTGTACCATTAGTAGTAGCTATTGCATACTTAGCGCCGGTTATCTCGGCCATCATATCTTCAAAGCGGTTCACATAAGCGCCTACAGAAGATACAAACGTGGAATCTATAGTATCAGCAAGATATTTCTTCTCATTGCCACCAAAATATGGTGCGTGCAACGGGATGAACTCTTCAGGTGTATTAAAGGTGTTGCGTATAAAGCTGATTACTTCGTTATACATTCTTATACTTGTTATCGTCAGGGTTTACAATAAAGCCATCATCCAGCACTTTCTTGATCTGCGCGATGCCGTCCGGTACTTTGAACATCACTTCAAAACCCAGCTTGTTCTTTATTTTATCGAATGCAACGCGATAGTCGCGCGGGTCTTCATTTTTAGATACGTACTTGATCTTTGCATCGGGGATCAGTTTCTGCACCTCCTCCACGATCATTTTCTTCTGGTAGTTCTCTGTAGTATCACCTACGTTGAACACTTCAAAAGCCACCACTTCTTCAGGAGCCTCTATAACCTTTACTACAGAACGAGCCAGGTCGTACACATGGCAGTAAGGACGCCAGAACTGTTCTCCGAATATCACCAGTTCCCTGCCCAGAGCCAGTTCCTTAGCGAACTCATTCACCGTAAGATCGAAGCGGGGGCGAAGCGAAAGGCCATATACCGTAGAGAAGCGCAGGCAGGTAGGTTTCGTATTATTACTCTTTGGCTGTCCCAACAAGAACTGCTCTACACCTACTTTTGTTTCTGCATACAGCGATACCGGGGCAAGTGCAGACTCTTCGGTAACGAAAGAGTTCGGATCTTCCATCTTACCATAGTTGCTGCAGGTAGAGGCGAATACAAATTTCTCTACACCCATTTCGTTAGCAATCTTATACAGCAGTTTGCTCCCTTCCAGGTTAGTGCTTTTAGCCAGTTCCGGCTGTTGCGCGCAGGCGGGATCACCTACAATGGCTGCAAGGTGCGCTACACAATCAATCCCTTCCATAGCTTTTCTGACATCCGCCTCATTGCGTACATCGCCTTTTACGAATTCAAAATCGGGATCATTCAGCAAATCGATGATAGGCTCACCGCCGTACATAAGGCTATCCAATACCCGCACTTTAAAACCCTTATCCAGCAATTGCCTTGTTAAAACTGAACCGATGTAACCGGCGCCACCGGTAACGAGGACTTTCTTTGACATGTATGATGTATGTTTAGGTTTGGTATGCAGTTATCTGCATACAACTTAGACAACAAATATAGTTAACATGTTCAGCGTAGCTAAATGAATGGCAGCTGTTAACGATTTAAAAACATCTCGAAAACAAATTATTTACAACACCGTTAACTTGTTGTTGAGGAACGGATAACGTTGTAGTAAAGGCATAACGCCCGACTGCAGCATCTTTTGCATACCTTCTGCATGCCTGATGTGGTGCATATCGGTACCGCAGTAGTCGTATAAACCTTCTGCCAGTAGTTGCTCCGCAGCTATCTTCACGCCTTTGCCATAGTACCCGGTAAGAGACAACAGGTTTAACTGTAAGTAACAGCCCTTGTCTTTGATAGCCCGGTAAGCATCCATATTGCCATGGTAGAACATGTATCGCTCGGGGTGTGCCAGGATGGGCTTATAGCCTTTGGTCTGTATGCGAAATAGGATCTCTGAAAAGCGAACGGGCTCGAACATAAAGGATATCTCTACCAATAACTGGTTATCCATTACGGTTAGCAGTTCTACCTCTTCCAGTTCCTGGATGAAATGATCGTCGATATAATATTCAGCCGCGGCTCGTATTGGTATATGAATGCCAGCTTCCTTTAACGCATTTTGGAGAATGTGCAAACCACCTGTGATAGTAGTGCGGTTATTGGGATAATGATCGAACTTGATATGGGGGGTAGTAATGATCTGCCTATAACCCATTGCCATCAGATTGCGGATGAGTGTGATACTATCCTCCACTGTTTGAGCGCCATCGTCTATACCCGGCACCAGGTGAGAGTGCATGTCAGTGCCAATGAAAGACCAATCGCCATAACCGGCAGGGTTTTCAGGTGCATAGTCCAATATACTGCTCTCTTTCTTCCTGAATCCGAATAACTTAGATAACATAATCGATCAAAAAAATTTGGGCTGCCTGATCCTTAACAGGATGATTAATGGTAATGCGGGCAGGCTGTTCTACTATAGTGTTCAAGGTACAAAATTAAACAATAGGGTGCTGCTTTACAGCTTTTTATTCGCTACGGTAGCAGGTTTTAACGGTATGATTTTTATCGGCAGTTAGTCATGGATACGATAGAAATAGTGATAGAAACACCAAGGGGCAGCGTAGAGAAATACAGTTTTGACCAGGAGCGTAAAGTGTTCAAACTAAAAAAGATATTGCCTACGGGGATGAGCTTCCCTTACGATTTCGGATTTATACCTGACACCAAAGGAGAAGATGGTGACCCGCTGGATGTAGTGCTGCTTTCAGAATTTAAGAGCTTCCCGGGTTGCTATATGGATTGCCGGATCATAGGCGTACTGATATGCGAACAAGGCGAAGACGGGAAGACCATCCGTAACGACCGGTATGTAGCCGTACCATCCCTGTCAACAATGTTCAGGGATTTCAAATCTGTCAAAGAACTTCCGGAGGATAAGCTGGATGAACTGGAGCAATTTTTCATCAATTACAACAGGATACGCGGCAAAAAATTCAAGCTGCTAAAGATTGGCAGTGCAGACAAAGCCCATAAAATGTTGCTGAAACAGTTGCGGCATGCGCACTCACATTAACGCAAGTGCAATATGTTGTTATCATTTGCTAACAATGCTAATAGAAAAATTTGTTAGCGTGAGGGATTTGAATCGATGTTCTCATAGAGCTTATAGCCTTGATACAAAGTTACTAAACAAGAGGCAAATACTAAAACAGACAAGGCCGCTACAGGCTTTTCAAAACAAAAAAGGCAGCCAGTTGGCTGCCTTCCTTTTTACTATATTATCGTTAGACTTACTTACCCATTACGGCAAGGAATTCTTCGTTTGATTTTGTACCCTTCATTTGCTGCAGCAGGAAGTTCATCGCTTCGTCTGTGTGCATATCTGCTATGTGATTGCGCAGGATCCACATTTTGTTAAGCACTTCTTTACCCAGCAACAGATCATCGCGGCGGGTAGATGATGAAGTGATATCAATAGCAGGGAATACGCGCTTGTTCGCCAGTTTACGATCCAGTTGCAATTCCATGTTACCGGTACCCTTGAATTCTTCAAAGATCACCTCATCCATCTTAGAACCTGTATCTATCAGGGCAGTAGCGAGGATGGTCAATGAACCACCATTTTCTATTTTACGGGCAGCACCAAAGAATTGTTTCGGCTTCTGCATCGCATTGGCTTCCACACCACCACTCAACACCTTACCACTTGCAGGCGCTACCGTATTGTGCGCACGGGCAAGACGTGTAATAGAGTCAAGCAGGATCACCACATCGTGACCTACCTCTACCAGGCGTTTTGCCTTTTGCAGTGCGATGGTAGATACTTTTACGTGCTTATCAGCAGGCTCATCGAATGTTGATGCGATCACCTCTGCGCGAACGCTGCGCTGCATATCTGTTACCTCTTCCGGACGCTCATCCACCAGTACGATCATCAGGTAACATTCGGGGTGGTTCGCTGCAATAGCGTTCGCCACTTCCTTCAGCAACATGGTTTTACCAGTCTTTGGCTGCGCCACGATCAGGCCACGCTGTCCTTTACCAATAGGTGTGAACAGGTCCATGATACGCGTGCTGTAGTTATTGCCTGGAGAAGAAAGATTTAGTTTTTCGTAAGGGAACAGCGGAGTAAGATAATCGAACGGAACGCGGTCGCGTATCTCATCCGGTAGTTTACCATTGATGGTTTCTACCTTCAGCAGGGCAAAGTATTTTTCACCTTCCTTCGGCGGGCGCACTGTACCGCGTACGGTATCACCTGTTTTAAGGCCGAAGAGTTTTATCTGCGATGGAGAAACGTATACATCATCCGGAGAGCTTAGATAGTTATAGTCGCTGCTGCGCAGGAAACCATAACCATCAGGCATCATTTCCAGTACACCTTCGCTGAACACCACACCATCAAACTCTACATTGAATGCATTGTTCTGCTGTTGCTGTTGTTCGCGCCTGTGCTGGGGACGGTTTTGATGCTGGCCCTGGTTAGCGGGCATATGAGCAGGCTTTTCATGCGCAACAGGAAGTGTTTCCTGCGGCTGCTGAATTTCTGACTCCTCATTATTTGGCATTACTATATCTGAAGCTTCTTCCTGTGTGGATTCTGCTTTTACTTCGCCTGGTTTTTCTTCTGCCTGCCATTCCAACTGACGTGCAGCCGGTGCCGTATTTTCTGTCTTAGGTTTGCGTACCCGGCGTTTTTTACCGTCTTCGTCGGCGCCATGTTCTGCAGGTTCTGCGGCCTTTACCGGCGCGGCAGGAGCAGGGGTTTCAGCGGCTTCTGCTTTGGGTTTACGTCCACGGCGTTTTTTGTTATCGTCTTCCGTGGCATCAGCAGATTGGTTTAATGCTTGTTGATCCAAAATCTTGTAAATTAATGTTTGTTTATCGAGGGAACGCGTGTTGGATATGTGCATAGCCTGTGCCAGGTCAACCAGCTCGGGCAGGAGCATATCATTGAGTTGGGAAATATCGTAAGGCATGTTAAAAATTCCTCAGTTTCAATATCTGATCTCTAAAATTTTCTATCGAAATCCTTATAATCCTCCTTTGATTACAAAACCGGAAAAAACCGGACACTTATAAATTAAAGGAATGGGAAAAATTCAGGTTACTGAATAAAAGATTTGAACAACATAACGATGTTGTTAATGCAAGATTACTAATGTTTTTCTGAAAAACCAATAAAACATTATTTTTTTAGCAATTGCTGTTGCAGGTAGGCCTGTGCCATTCTTTGGATGGTTTGCTGCATAGGCGTGTACCGGAAACCGGGCAAAAACTGCAGCAGTTTGCGGTTGCTGTACAGGTTCTTATTCTGCGAAGTGTTGGCGGTTTCTTTAGTGATGGTTAATTCGCCACCTGTGAGCCTGTGTTTCAACATATTCCACCGCCAGACAAGGTTGGTCATCCACCTGTTGGCATGTATATGTGGCGGCTTACGGCCCAGCGCATTGGCCATCATGGTAAAGATATCCTTATAGGCATGATTGCCTTCGGTGATGATAAAACGTTCATCCACAACATCGCTTTGCATCAGCTCATACATAGCGCGCACCACATCGGCCACATCTACCCAGCCATTGATACCTGATGTATAGAAAGGGAACTCGTTATAGGCGATCTTCATCAACCTCGCAGACCCGTCTGACCAATCGCCCTCGCCTAAAATGATACCGGGGTTAACGATCACCGCATCCAGGCCCTCACCCATAGCGCGCCACACTTCCAGCTCGGCCATGTATTTACTGCGGGCGTAAACAGAATTGTTGCCACTTTCTTCCCACTGCTCTTCTTCGGTTATTTCCCTGCCATTGGTTTTGCGGCCAAGGGAGGCTATAGAACTGATATACACAAGCTTGCGCACATTGTGATCTAATGCGGCATTGGCCACATTGGCCGTTGATTCTACATTGAAGTGCAGCAGCCTTTCTTTATCCGCCGGCCTGAAGGAAACGATGGCCGCACAATGATATACATCGCCTACACCCTGCATTACCTCTTCCACAGCAAAAACATCCAGCAGATCGCATTGCTGCCAGGTAACACCGGGCAGGCTTTGCATATCTGCAGCGGGGGGACGGCTATTATATAAAGCACGCACGGTGTGCCCCTTTTGCGAAAGGAAGCGAACCAGGTGCGTACCAACAAAACCGCTGGCACCCGTTACCAAAACCGTATGAGGAGGTGGCGTCAATATCTAAAGGATTAGTCTAAAATATGCGTCAGGCAGACTGGAACTGCTTCAGGAACCTGATATCGTTCTGAGAATACAGGCGCAGATCGTTTACCTGGTACTTGATCTGCGTGATACGCTCTACCCCCATACCAAATGCAAACCCTGTGTACACCTCGGGATCAATATCAAAATTGCGCAGCATATTAGGATGCACCATACCGCAACCCAGTATCTCTACCCAGCCGGTATGCTTGCACAGGCTGCAACCACTGCCACCGCACACCGTACAGGAGATATCCATCTCCGCACTTGGCTCTGTAAACGGGAAGTAGGAAGGGCGGAACCTGAGCTTTGTATCTGCGCCAAACATCTCTGTAACAAAATAATAGAGCGTTTGTTTCAGATCGGCAAAAGAAACATTCTTATCTATATATAAACCCTCGCACTGATGGAAGAAACAATGCGCACGGGCAGAAATGGTTTCGTTACGATACACCCGACCCGGGCATATAACACGTACTGGCAGATTACCCTGCTCCATAATGCGCGCCTGCACCGATGAAGTATGCGTGCGCAGCACCCAATCAGGATTTTGAGATACATAGAAAGTATCCTGCATGTCGCGGGCAGGGTGATGCTCGGGCATGTTCAGCGAGGTAAAGTTATGCCAGTCGTCCTCTATTTCAGGGCCTGTAGCTACGCTAAAGCCTATCTTCTCGAATATGGAAACGATCTCGTTTTCTACCACTCTCAACGGATGGCGTGTACCAGACGGTAAAGCCGTACCGGGAAGGGTAATATCTATATCATTACTTTTCTTGCCGGATTGCTCCTGCAAGTGTTTGAATGCTTCGTATTTAGCTTCTGCAAGCTGCTTGAATGTATTGAGTAACTGGCCGGCCTCTTTCTTCTGGTCGGCAGGTACATTTTTCATTTCACCGAATACCTGCTTTACCAGGCCTTTAGTGCCCAGGTATTTGATGCGGTAATTTTCGAGTTCGGCAGCGTCAGCAGGACTGAATGCATTGATATCCTGCTCGTAAGCTTGTAATTGTTCCTTCAAGGATTGCATAAACACAAAGGTAATTTATTTAGGATTTATTCAATTTTAAGTCCTTAGGGTAAAATGTTGACAGGTGTACCTGTATTGATATGTGCAAAAAGCTCATCTATTTCATGGTTGGAGACGGCGATACAACCATGTGTCCAGTCGGTAACTGTGTGAAATCTGCCCAGGTATGACTGATCGTTCCGCAAGCCATGAATCTTGATATCGCCGCCGGGTGATCTGCCTGCCTTTCGCGCATAATTGAGGTCATTTCTATCGGGGTAAGAGATGCCCAGGTTTTTATGATACGCGCTTTGCGCGTTTTTGGCATTTATAAAATACAACCCTTCCGGTGTGCACATATCTCCCTCAAAATGCTTGTCGCCCACAGGATGCCTGCCTAATGCTATTTTGTACTGTTTTAGCAACCTGCCCTTTTCATAAGCACAAAGCAAACGATCGTGCTTTATAACTACGAGGCTATCTATGTGTGCAGACGCGGGTAATGGCCTGCCGTGATTGCAGGATATAGCAGCGAGGCAAATGAATACAGACCCGATAATGACAGATAGGCGCGACATAACAACCATGTGCAAAGTATTAATTCCACACGCATGGTGCGTTATTAATTAGCTATTTTAGCGATGCTTTATGAAAAGGTTAACGCCTGCTGCTTCTATACTGCTTATTATTGCCTTGTGCATAGCAACACGCCTGCCGGCGATGCTGAGCCCAAAAATGCTACTGGACCCGGACGAATGCGTGGTGGCACTGATGGCCAAGCATATGTGGCAGGGCAAAGAGTTCCCGCTTTTTTTCTGGGGTCAGCAATATGGGTTTTCGCTGATAGAAGAGCTTTTTATACTACCTTTTTACAGTATGATGGGCGTAACCGCCATTGCAGTGAAATCTGCCATGCTTACACTATTTATCATTGGGGTGATCTACCTTTATAAAGCACTCTGCCGCATCAACCATGCGAACAAATATGTACCGCTGATACTAACACTGCTCTTTATTACCGTACCCGCATGGGCAGAATGGTCTATGAAGGCGAGGGGCGGCTACCTGACGGCTTTTACCTTGTCATCCATATTACTATACCGGCTCTTTAATAAAGAAGGAAACACTATATGGGGGTGGATATTGAATGGTGTATTACTGGCCATAATTTATGAGAGCATGATCCTTTGGTTCCCCGGGATGTTGTTGTTTTGTCTGTATTTTCTGATCCGTCAAACGAACGTAACACAAGCAACCGGGTTTATTCTAGCTACTGCTATAGTGTGGGTTGGTTTCCATTTTTATACGCAAACGCTACCCAACTTTCATGTACCGGAAGCTTATTCTGCCCCTAAAGACTGGGCAGGGCATTTGCTGCGTGTACCGACAGCATTGTATCATTCTCTGCACGGCAATTATTTCTTTTTTGAAATAAAACAGGTAAGCTTTCTACAGTCTTTTACAGCATATGCCTATTGTATACTGATATTGATCGTTTTAGTGTTGTCTTTTACTGCGGGGAGGAGAAATGCTCTATTGTTGCTGACCGCAATCATGTTATTATCGGCAATACTGGTATCTGTCCTTCCACCGGAAAAGCATTACCGCTACTTGCTGCCTGTGATGGGTTATTTTTTGATCACTTTACAATTATTGGTGAACAAGATACAGATACGTAAAGTGTATTATGGGGTAACAGGAATTTTAATGATAGCAGGAATAATATCCCTGGTACAATTCAAGGAATTTACCTACTCAGTAGTGACCGCACAATCACTTAAGAAAGCTGTTCATCACCTTCGGCAACACAATATATATTATACTTTCTCGAATGATTTTTACCTAACGTGGCAGTTGAATTTTTATGCTAACGAACAGGTGATATGCAGAGAGCGGCCTTATGGATGGCGGTATTTACCCTACCATCAGAAAATAGATGCCGCGCTGGACAGTGGCCAACCAACCGCATTGGTGGGATTATCGGACGACTACTTCGGGCTGAACGTACATGGGCAGATCTATTTTGACTATATCTATGTGATGGAAAACATGCCCAAATCTGAACTAAGTAAAAACTTTGGGTTTACCTATAAATGAAGCAGTACCGTTCCTATATCGTTATTCCTTTGCTGGTGTTGCTGTGTATCGCAACAAGATTACCCATGCTGTGCAGTCCGAACCGTATGCTGGATATTGATGAATGCACGGTGGGATTAATGGCAGATCATCAATACTATAAAGGGGAGATCAGCCCGATATTTTGGGGGCAGGCATACGGTTTTACGCTGGTGGAGACAACAGCTATAACCGCAATTTATGCCATTGGTGGTGTGAGCGATATATCTGTGAAAATAGCCATGCTGGTGTTGTGGATCATAGGTATTGTATTCTTTTATAAAACCCTGAACCTGGTAAGTAAGGAAAGAGTGATACCACTACTCATCACCCTACTGTTTATCTGCTCTCCGGCATGGGCTGTATGGTCTATGAAAGCAAGGGGCGGATACCTTACAGCCTTTACACTTGGGTGGATATTGCTATACCTGGTGATGCATCCCGCGGCATCAAGAAGGATTATTACCTGGGTATTGGCAGGTGCGCTGATATCTCTCATTTACGAATCGCAGGCGCTTTGGATACCGGGGCTATTACCTATTATCATCTACCGGCTGGTAAAAGAAAAAAAAAGAAGATTCACCGCGAGCTTTATTATTACAGCCTTGTGCAGCTTTGGCGCTTTCGCCATATATAAAGAGCAATTGACAGTACGTCACTATGTTGTTTATGCGGAGCAGGGTGACTTGCTGCAAAACGTATTACGCATACCTGCCTATTTATATGCCCACCTGCACGGAGATTATTTCTTTGACTATATAGCTGCGCCTAATGCGGTGAATGCTTCCTTTGCCATCCTATTTTCGATATTAGCTTACGGGCTGATCTTAATCGCTATTTTTTACAGTTTAAAAAAGAGAAATTCCCTGTTTGTATCTTCAGCATTGGGAATATTGCTGAGCTTGCTGGCAACGATACCCTCCCTGAAGATGGAGCCAAGATATATGCTACCCGTTACAGGCTGCACCTTGCTTACCCTGCAACTATTCTTAAATAACCTGACCAGATTGAGAGCTGCCAAAACATCCCTGGCTGTTGTATGTATTACGGGGTTAACAGGGTTGCTTACGCTTCACGACTATAGCTTCTGCAAAACAAAACGACAAGAACTGCTACAACTAATAAGCTACCTGGAAGAAGGAAACATCCACCATGTGTATGTGCCCGACTGGATGCTGCAATGGCAGATCATGTATTATAGCCATGAGCAGGTAATAGCCCGGCAGCAGGAAATACCCGACCGGTGCCCTGTTTACAACAAGTCGGTGGATAAGGCATTTTACACAGGCAAGCCTGTTGCTATTGTCGGGTACGATGGCTCCTTGAATCTGCCGGGTGAACAGGCGCACATAGCAGGATATTTTGTGTATGCGCATCCCTCCAAAGAGCTTTTGCAACAGAACTTTACCCTCTGGCCTATCAGCAGCTACTACAAATAGTGAAAATCGCCATAACACACAGGGGATTACCGCACTGTTAAGATTAACATAATCACGCACATACTGCATGTTTTTAGTTAAATTGTGGTACCAAAAATTAAGGATATATGAACAGGGCTATTCGTAAAGTGGCGGTAGTGGGTAGCGGGGTTATGGGCAGCCGTATTGCCTGCCATTTTGCAGGTATAGGCGTACAGGCATTGTTATTGGACATTGTACCAAGAGAATTGACTGAAGCAGAAAAGGCGAAAGGATTAACATTAGAAAGCAAGCAAGTACGCAACCGCATTGTAAGTGAGGCCCTGCAGGCAACGCTGAAATCGAAACCAAGCGCGGTATATACCAAAGAAGTAGCCAATAATATAAAAATAGGCAACCTGGATGATGACCTGCACCTGATAGCAGACTGCGACTGGGTGCTGGAAGCCGTGGTAGAGCGCCTGGACATTAAGCAAAAAGTATTTGAACAAATAGAAAAATACCGCAAGCCGGGTACACTCATTACTACCAATACATCGGGCATACCGATACATATGATGAGCGAAGGCAGAAGCGAAGACTTTCAGCAAAACTTCTGCGGAACCCACTTCTTCAACCCGCCGCGCTACCTGCGCCTGCTGGAGATCATACCGGCGCCACATACCAAAAAAGAAGTGATCGACTTCCTGATGGAATATGGCGACAGGCACCTGGGTAAAACCACCGTATTGTGTAAAGACACGCCTGCATTTATTGCTAACCGTGTAGGTGTGTTTGGCTTTATGGCGGTGTTCCATGCTATGCAGCAATTAGGGATGAACGTAGACGAAATAGATTCGCTGACGGGCACTATTATGGGCCGCCCTAAGTCTGCCACGTTCCGCACGGGCGATGTAGTAGGGCTGGATACGCTGGTGCATGTGGCCAAGGCATTGCCACAAAACGTGCCGGACGATGAAGCAAAAGATATATTCAAGATGCCGCCATTCCTTGATAAAATGGTGGAAAACAAATGGCTGGGAGATAAAACAGGACAAGGTTTTTACAAAAAAGTGAAGGGTGAAAAAGGCAAATCAGAGATACTGACGCTGAACCTGGAAACCATGGAATACGGCCCGAAGGTGAAAACCAAATTTGCCACCATTGAAGCCGCAAAACCAATAGACGACCTGGCACAACGCCTGAAAGTATTATACAACGGACAGGATAAGGCCGGTGAATTCTATCGCCTGTTTCACCATATGCTGTTTGCCTACGCCAGCAACCGCATTCCGGAGATAGCGGACGAATTATACAAAGTAGATGATGCATTGAAAGCCGGCTTTGGCTGGGAGATAGGTGCATTTGAAAGCTGGGACGTGCTGGGCGTACAAAAAGTACTGGAGCACATGGATGCCGCGGGCATTAAAGCGGCAGACTGGGTACGGGAGATGCTGGCAAAAGGCAATACCAGCTTCTACAAAACAGAGAACGGACAAAGGAAATACTACGATATACGCACCCAAACATACCAACCTATACCGGGATCAGGCACCTTTATACTGCTGGAGCACATGGATGAGAAAGTGGTATGGAAAAACAGCGCCTGCAAACTGTATGACATTGGAGATGGCGTGGTAGCGCTCCGCTGGAATACCAAGATGAATACTATTGGCGGTGAAGTGCTGGAAGGTGTGAATAAATCCATTGCTATAGCAGAGGAACAATACAAAGGATTAGTGATCGCTAATGGTGGCGCCAACTTTAGTGCGGGTGCTAATGTAGGACTGATCTTTATGTTTGCCGCTGAACAGGAATATGATGAGCTGGATATGGCAGTGCGCCAGTTCCAGAACACCACCATGCGCCTGCGTTACAGCAGTATACCGGTAGTAGTAGCCCCTCATGGACTGACATTAGGCGGTGGCTGCGAAATGTGCCTGCACGCGGATGCCGTACAGGCAGCAGCAGAAAGCTATATAGGACTTGTGGAACTGGGTGTAGGCCTGATACCCGGCGGTGGCGGCACCAAGGAGATGACCGTACATGCCAGCGACAGGAACATTAAAGAAGATATCGAACTGAACTATTTACAGCAGCTGTTCATCAATATCGGTACGGCGAAAGTATCTACATCGGCACAAGAGGCATTTGAAATGTCTATACTGCGCAAAGGAAGGGACGGCATCTCCATCAACCCCGACAGGCGTATTGCAGATGCAAAACGCAAAGTGCTGATGATGCATGAGCAAGGCTATACACAACCTATACAGCGTACAGACATCAAGGTGCAGGGACGTGGCGGCCTCGGGCCGATACTGGCAGGTACACATGGCATGTGGCGTGGTAACTACATCAGCGATTATGATCTGAAGATAGCAGGCAAGCTGGCGCATGTCATGTGTGGCGGCGATCTGAGCGCAGCTACACTGGTAAGTGAGCAATACCTGCTGGACCTGGAACGCGAAGCATTCCTGAGCCTGTGTGGTGAAAAGAAAACGCTGGAAAGGCTGCAAAGCATACTGCAAACAGGAAAACCGTTACGTAACTAATCTATACGTTATGCGCTATATCATCCCGTTACTATTGTTATTATTTCTGATGGCTGCAGGCAAACCAATGCTGGCTCAAACCGGCACATCTGCTGTAGAACAGCGTATAGGCTGGCATCTGAAGCATATACAATACTGGCGGTTTGATTATTCGCCCGACGATACCACGTTTGCCACTGCCGTGAACGCAGATGATTCTGTAGCTGTCGCCAACAAGATGCTACTGGATTACCTGGCGGATGTATGTAATAAGCAACCCGGGCTGTTAAGCACATCGGTATTTCCATCGCTGGAAAATACGGATATGAAGATCGTAACATCTGCAGATAAGAAACTGAGGTTCTATAGCTGGGATACGCAAACAGGTACCGGTGCCCATTTTTTTGATATAGTAGCGCAGTACATAGTTGCCGGTGGCAGCAGGGCGCAGGTATTCAATGATATATCTAAGTACACCGGCGACGGGCCAGACCCCGGCGTTACCTACACAGAAATAATAGTGATGAGCGGGTTGCGAAGTACTTATTACCTGGCCATGTATAACAGCATAACAGCTAATGGCAATATGCTGAAAGGTGTGCACGCATATAAAATTGAAGGCGATAAGCTGACAGATGCGCCTATCTTCCAGGGAGCTTATGAAACAAAGAGCAAGCTGGAATATAGCTATGACTATTCTGCCAATTACGATTTTAAAAAGATGAAAGAAGATTATACCCTGCACCTGGACAAGCAGAAACTATATATACCCGAAGTGGCGAACGATAAGGTTACCGGCAATTATATGGTGTATGTGTACGATGGCGACAAATTTGTGTATGATAAAAATGCGAAGTAACCGGTAACGTACATGCGGAAGAGAAATTTGAGAAATATACTTATGATTCCTGCACTGCTTTTGTGGTGCGGGGTAGCTATTGCACAATCGGAACCACAGGACCCGCTTACCACCGCGCGCAATCTTGTTGCGCAGCAAAACTATAATGTTGCCATAGACATGTATCAAACATTCTATGAACAAAACAAACAGGAAGAGGGGGTGTATGGAGAATACCTGCAGGTATTGCTTACAGCGAAGGAATACAAAAAAGCGGAACGCATCATTGACGAGCGGAAAAAGCTGATGCCGGGCAATCCGCTACCCTATATAGATATGGGCAGGGTGTACCTGGCGATGGGTAAGGAGAAAAAAGCCAATGATGAATTTGATGAAGCATTCAAATACCTGAATGGGGACGATATGCTTACCCAGCTGATGGCAAAGCGCTTCAGGGATATGCATAAAGATGAGCTGGCGATAAAAACATATGAGCAGACAAGGCACCTGTTGCAGATACCGAGCATGTATTCGGGCCCATTATCGCACTTATATGCCGAACAAGGCAACATAGAGCAAGCCATCAGTGTGATGCTGGCCACGGCGCCTATGGGCTTTATGCTGAACAATACGGATGATACTAAAGCAGGTTTGCTCGACATCATTGGTAATGATCCAAAAAAACTACAGACAGCACAAAAAACACTGATTAAACTCATTAATGAACAACCACAAAACAGCTTTTACAGCGAGCTGCTTACCTGGCTATACACTCAAAAAGACGATTGGGATGGCGCGCTGATACAGGCAATAGCGCTGGATGAACGTAACCGAGAACAAGGCAGCCGTATATTGAATTTTGCGCAATTCGCAGCCAAAACAGGGCATTATGATATAGCGATCAAAGCTTATGATGAGGTGATAGATAAGGGTGCATCATCGCCGGGCTATATCATGGCTAAAGCGGAGAAACTATCCACTGCATTTGAAGCGCTGGAAAATAACCCCGAGTTTAAAAAAGAAGATGCGCAGCAACTCGCGAAAGAATACGAAACCTTTTTTGCAGAAGCACCGCAATATAAGGCGACTGAGATCATCCGGGATTATGCAAGGCTGGAGGCGCAATACATTGATGATGTACCAAAAGCTATAGGCACACTGGAGCAACTGATCAAAGAACAGGCCGCCAACAGAAACCTGATAGGCGAGGCCAAACTACAACTGGGCGATTATTATGTGCTTATAGATAAGATATGGGATGCCACCCTGCTCTATAGCCAGGTAGATAAAACCTTCCGTGAAGATATACTTGGCGAAGAAGCCCGCTTTCGCAATGCGAAACTGGCGTATTACCGCAACGATTTTGGCTGGGCGCAGACACAGCTTACCGTACTGAAAGCATCTACATCTGAGCTAATAGCCAATGATGCACTCTATTTATCCATATTAATAACGGAGAACATTCCGCCGGATAGCAATATGGTGCCGCTGCAACGATATGCTTATGCCGACCTGCTGCTGTTCCAGAACAAAGACAAAGAGGCAGAAGCATTGCTAGACAGCATCGCCACTAACTTCCCGGATCATCCGCTGAAAGATGATATACTGATGCAGAAAGCTACCTTAGCACAAAAGCATCGCGAGTATGACAGAGCCTTGGGCCTGCTAAAAGAAGTGTATGAGAAGTATGGCAAGGATGTGCTGGGTGATGATGCCGTATTTCGCACGGCAACTATCTATGAGAAATACCTGAAGAAGCCGGAGGAGGCAAAAAAATACTATGAACAACTGATCATAGATTATCCCGGCAGTACTTATGTACAAACAGCCCGTAATAAACTAAATGCCCTGCAGGCAGGAACCCCGATGCCTTAATACATGAAACGCTGGCCTACCCATGAAGCCTACTTTTGGGAACGAGCACCTTTCTTCCGGCTGCTGCTTCCACTTATAGCAGGGATACTCGTTTATCAAAATGTTGCAGGCATTCACGCATCATGGATATGGAGCATACTCATAGCCGGTTCGGTACTATTTACAGGGTTTCATTTTTTTAAGAAGCGAAGCACAGCAGTTGATATTCTTCAATTCATTTTACTGAATACTACACTTATTGCTGCAGGATGGTTGCTAAGCTTTAATACCGATGTGAAACAAAACGAACATTGGATGGGCAGGCAGGAACCTGATGCCTTTATAGCAAGAGTAAATAAGCCGCCAGCAGAAAAAGACAAGACATGGAAGCTGGATGTTTCTGTGATCGGTAATATTCGCGATAGTGTCGTAAGCACCTCTACAGGCAAAGCTTTTGTTTATGTATATAAAGACGAACGTATTGAAGGCATTGCAGAAGGTGATACATTGATCATTCCTGCTGCATGGCAACCTATAAAAAACGCAGGTAATCCGTACGAATTCGATTATAACCGGTACTGCGCGCTGAATAATATTTACCACCTGCAATTTGCGTCAATAGATAAGATCGTAAAGGTGAATACATCGGCAGGAAGCAGGTCGTGGATCAATTGTGTGCATGAATGGTGTACAGCACAATTGCAGCACCACCTGCCCGATAAAGCAACAGAAGGGTTAATGCAGGCCATGCTGATAGGGGATGAAGTAAATATGGACAGTGCTATGCGACAGGCATATTCAGAAACCGGCATTATACACATTGTGGCTATATCGGGCTCGCATATCCTGTTCTTCTTTGCGATCATTAGTTTTTTGCTAGGGTGGATCAAACACCGGAAATACCATTGGATAAAATACATAGTAGCTATTCCGTTGATATGGGTGTATGTAGTAATGGCAGGCGCGCCACCATCAGCTGTTCGCTCTGCCATTATGTTTACGATACTGGGTATTGGCTTTGCATTAGAAAAGAGCAACAACAGCCTGAACCATTTGCTGGCTACTGCGTTTATACTCTTATGTGCTCAACCTATGTGGTTGTTTGCTGTTGGCTTCCAGTTATCATTCCTTGCCGTGCTTTCTTTGATACTGTTTTACACGCCAATATACAAATGGGTGAATCCAAAGAATAAACTATTGCAATTCATTTGGGCAGCTATCGCTGCGAGTATTGCAGCAGAGATACTGGTGGCGCCTTTGGTTGTTTATTATTTCCACATCTTCCCGTTATTGTTCATCGTTGCTAATGTAATAGCTGTGGCTTTTATGAGTATCATCATGATAGCGGGAATGGCTATTATTACCTTCAGCGCCTTGCCTGCTATCGCGGGCTTCAGTGGAATAGTGACTACTTATATCGTACAGGTATTCAATAATATGGTGGTTGTAATGCAGAAACTCAATCCCGAAGCACTGCGTCATTTACAGATCAGTTTACCTGAATTAGGTACATTGTTCGCAGCGATCGGAGCGGCGGCCATATTCTTCCTGAAGCAGCGAAAATCAGCATTATTTGTTTCGCTTTCAGGAATTTCTGTTTTCCTGGTTCTGCTATGTATAGATGAATACGGTTCGCTGCAGCAAAGAAAGCTGATCGTTTATAATATCAACAAAACCAGCTATACCGAAATCATTGAGGGCAAGCAATACCACCCTTTAACCGTTGACAGCCTTAACGCGAATGCAGAAAAATATATACTCAACCCTGCACATACCGGTTACCATGCATGGCACTTGGGCACCATTCCTACGCAGGAGGTATGGTTGGTGAATGGTAAAACGGTGCTGCTACTCAATGGGCGAATTCCAGCCACATCGTTCCCGGTGGATAAGGTCATCATTAATTATCCAGCACATACCTATATTTTAAAAGACCTGTTCGCCACTTTTAAACCTTCGGAAGTAATACTGCCCGGTAATATTCCCCGAAAGGATATACCTTACTGGATATCTGTCTGCAAAGCCGCCAATGTGCGCCTGCACGCGGTTTCGATACATGGGGCGTATATATTATAATGCTTAGCCGTTTATTAGTTATCTTTGCGGCTCAATTTTCCGTACAGTTTAAAGTTATTTACATGAATCGCAACATCAAATCGGCGCTGATATCTGTTTTTTATAAAGATGGCCTGGAACCAATCGTTCGTAAGCTGAATGACCTGGGCGTAACCATCTATTCTACCGGAGGTACCCAAACCTTTATCGAGCAATTGGGCATACTCTGCACAGCAGTAGAAGCAGTTACCAGCTATCCGTCTATACTGGGTGGCCGTGTAAAAACATTGCACCCCAAGGTGTTTGGTGGTATACTGGCCCGTCGCGATTTTGAAGATGATCAAAAACATGTACAGGAATACGAGATCCCCATGCTGGACCTGGTGATCGTGGATCTGTATCCTTTTGAAGAAACTGTGCGCAATACCGATGATGAAAAAACAATCATTGAGAAGATAGACATTGGCGGAGTATCGCTAATACGTGCTGCAGGTAAGAACTATAAAGACGTATGCATCGTTGCATCCCGCAACCAATATGGCCAACTGCTGGAATTGCTGAACAATAAGAGCGGTGCTACAGAACTGGAAGACCGCAGGAAATTTGCTGCCGCTGCATTCGCTGAATGTGCGCATTATGATGTAGCTATCTCTAACTATTTCAACCGCGATACAGAATCAGACCAGTTCGACCTGTCAGCAAACAATAAGCAACCCCTGCGTTATGGCGAGAACCCGCACCAGAATGCAGCCTTCTATGGAGATATAGACGCGCTGTTCACTAAACTGAACGGTAAAGAACTTTCTTATAATAACCTGGTGGATGTAGACGCTGCCTGCCAGATCATATCTGAATTTACCAACCCTGCATTTGCCGTGATCAAGCATACCAATGTGTGCGGTGTTGCGGAACGTGCAGATGTGGCAGGCGCATGGGAAGCGGCACTGGCCGGCGACCCTGAAAGCGCATTTGGTGGTGTATTGATCACTAACCAAACAATTGATGCAGCGGTAGCTCAAAAGATCAATGAGCTGTTCTTTGAAATACTGATCGCTCCGAAATTTGAAGAAGATGCGCTGACCCTGCTGAAGAGCAAGAAGAACCGCATACTGTTGCAGCAAAAAGAAAAATTCTACCCTGAGAAAGAATTCAAACGTGTACTGAATGGTGTGCTGGTGCAGGATGCCGATACCAGCAGCTATGCCAAATGGGAAGAATCAGGCGCACGCAATAGTACAGAAGCTGAAAAGCGTGACCTGGAATTTGCCAATATAGTTTGCAAGCACCTGAAATCAAATGCTATTGCACTGGTAAAAGACCGTCAGCTGATAGGTAAGGGCTGCGGACAAACCAGCCGTGTAGATGCGTTGCGTATGGCTGTTGAGAAGGCAAAGCAATTCGGCTTCGACCTGAATGGCGCAGTACTGGCATCGGATGCGTTCTTCCCCTTCAACGACTGTGCACAAATGGCACGCGAAGCGGGCATAACAGCCTTAATACAGCCGGGCGGATCTGTTCGTGATAACGATACCGTACAATACTGTAAAGACAATGGAATGGCACTGGTGATGACCGGAACACGTCATTTTAAACACTAATTATTATATTCGGGGTCTGTGGTATCCATACTCATAGACGATAGCCTGCTGTTGCGTTCTTATCAGCTGGAGGACGCTGCCGAACTTTTCAGGTCGGTAAATGAGTCGCGCGCGCATTTGAGGCCATGGCTGGTATGGGTAGATGCTACCCAAAAGCAGGAGCATTCCATGCAGTTCATTCAGCAGTCGCTGGTGCAGCAGCACAACCAGGAAGCACTGGCGCTGGGCATTTTTCATAACCGGAAGATCATCGGCGGTATTGGCATGCACCATTGGGACCATGTGCTGGAAAAAGCTCAGCTAGGTTACTGGATCAGCAAAGAATTTGAAGGCAGGGGCATTATACACCGGTGTATGCTACGCTTTATAGATTTCCTGTTTGATAAGGTGAACCTGAATAAGATAGAACTTCATTTCATCCCCGCCAATAAACGCAGCGCAGCTGTGGCTGAGCGGCTGGGATTTAAAATAGAAGGCATTATCCGCGATAGTTATGTACAAAACGGGCGATTTACCGATTTGGTAGTCACCGGCCTTTTAAAAGCAGAATGGAAGAAGCCCTAGCCTCTTCCATTCTTTTTATATCCCTGTAACAGAAAGGTTATTTCATTACCTTCTCCCAAAGTTCCGGTATGCGTCTTACCCAGTTGAGTTCCTTCATTTTGGTTTTGGCCTCTTCTACCGGGCTGCCGAAGTAAACCTTGCCACCCTCAATACTGCTTGCAACACCGCTTTGCGCGTATACAATGGCGCCTTTACCAATGCGCAGGTCTTTGCTTACACCCACCTGGCCCCAGAGGATCACCTCATCTTCGATGATGGCCTTACCGCCTACACCCACCTGTGCTGCAAACAGGCAATTCTTGCCAATTACCGCACCGTGGCCTATATGGATATGGTTATCGAACTTGGTGCCCGTACCTATGATGGTATCACCGCTTACGCCTTTATCAATAGTGCAGCAGGCACCTATCTCTACATTATCCTCAATGATCACACGGCCGCAGCTTTCCAGTTTATCGTACTGGGCAGCACGTTCTTTGCGGCGTTTGAAGTAAAATGCATCCGCACCGATGATGGTACCGGCGTGTATGATCACATTATCGCCGATGATACTATGATCGTAGATCACCACATTAGGATGTATCAGGCAGTTCTTGCCGATCTTAACATGGTTACCTACAACGGCACCTGGTTGTATAATACTACCCTCTCCTATTTCGGCTGAATCGCTGATATTTTTATTTAATGGTTCGAACGGGCGGAAATGCTTCACGATCTTTACATAAGCGCTGAAAGGATCGTTGTGTATCAACAGCGTTTTACCCTCGGGACAATCTACGTCCTTATTGATGATGATGACGGTAGCGGCTGAGTGGAGGCATGCATTATAATATTTCTCGAAGTCGACAAAAGAGATATCGCCTTTAGTAACCTTGTGTATCTCGTTGATACCGGTTGCTATCTGCTCTTTATCGCCTTTTAATGTTGCGCCGGTAAATTCTGCCAGCCATTGTACCGGCACCCCTTGTTCGAACTTCATACTTGAAGAAAATTTTCGCAAAAGTACGATATGGGTTATTGCTATTTCAATTCTACCTTCTTTTTTTGAACTTTAACCGGTAATATTCAACATTGAGCTACATCAACCTAAACGGAAAGATCATAGAAGCGGGCGCAGCGGGACTACCTGTAGATAATCGCGCCTTCCGCTACGGGCATGGCCTGTTTGAAACCATGCTGGTGCAGAATGGCGCTATACAACTACCCAATTACCATTGGGAGAGGCTAATGGGCAGTGCCAATGCTCTGTATTTTAAACTGCCGAAATTGCTGACACAAGCTGTCCTGGAAGAAGAAGTGTTGAAAACCGTACGTAAAAACGGGCTGGAACCGCTTTGCAGGGTGCGTCTGCAGCTATATGCAGGTACAGGTGGCCTGCTGGAAGAAGGCGACAGCCATGCAGGGTACTTGATAGAGTGTTTTCCGCTGGATGAACAAATATTACAGTTGAATGAAGCAGGATTGGTAGTAGGACTTGCAGAAGGCGTGCGAAAAGCCAACGACCTGCTTGCTAATCACAAAACATCTAATGCGCTGATATATGCCATTGCTGCAAGGCAGGCAAAAGAAAATAAGTGGAATGATGCGCTAGTATGCAATACCGCAGGCAACATTATTGAAAGCACGATCGCTAATATTTTCCGGGTAAAGGATGGACAGGTATCTACACCCCCATTAAACGAAGGATGCGTTGCTGGTGTGATGCGGAGCTATATTATGAGCACAATAAAGGTGACAGAAATACCACTGACACAAGCCATGCTTGAAGATGCTGATGCGGTATTTCTCAGCAATGCTATACGCCGTATCAAATGGGTACGTATGATAGGTGATAAGGAATATAGCCCACAAGCCGTGCAGCAGTTATATAGAGATATTTTCCCCTAATACCTGCACGGTTTATTAACCCGAACATAAATCGCGGGTTTATTACCTTTGCTGTCTATGAGCAATGTACGTGTACGTTTTGCCCCCAGCCCAACCGGAGGACTGCACCTGGGCGGGGTTCGCACTGTTTTATATAACTATCTTTTTGCCCGCAAACATGGCGGCACATTTGTGCTTCGTATAGAAGATACAGACCAAAACCGCTATGTGGAAGGCGCGGAACAATATATTTATGACTGCCTGGAATGGTGTGGACTGACACCCGATGAAAGTCCGCTGAACCCCGGCGCGTATGGGCCATACCGCCAGAGCGAACGCAAGTACCTCTACCACGATTATGCGAAACAATTGGTAGATAGCGGCCATGCTTATTATGCATTTGATACGCCGGAAGAACTGGAAGCTATGCGTAGCCGTCACAAAACGGAAAGCAACCCTACGCCGCAGTACGACCGTACCATACGCACCAAAATGCGCAATTCGCTGAACCTGCCGCCGGATGAGACAAAAGCCCTGATAGAAGCCGGTACGCCTTATGTAATACGCATCAAAATGCCAGAAGGGGAGACCGTTACCTTTACCGATATGATACGGGGCGAGGTAAGTTTTGATACCAACCTGGTAGATGATAAAGTATTGTTGAAAGCAGATGGTATGCCTACCTATCACCTGGCGGTGGTAGTGGACGATTACCTGATGAAAATTACCCATGCCTTCCGCGGGGAGGAATGGCTGCCAAGCGCACCCGTGCATATATTATTGTGGGATTATCTTGGCTGGGGCAAGCATATGCCGCAGTGGGCGCACCTGCCGCTGATATTGAAGCCAGACGGGCATGGCAAGCTGAGCAAACGCGATGGTGAACGCCTGGGCTTCCCGGTATTTGCTATGAACTGGAAAGACCCGCGTACCGGTGATGAAACGCATGGTTTCCGCGAAAGGGGCTTTTTGCCGGATGCGTTCCTGAATATACTGGCGGTGCTGGGCTGGAATGATGGTACGGAACAAGAGATATTCTCTATGGACGAGCTGATAGAGAAATTCTCTATGGAACGGGTACATAAAGGCGGTGCCAAGTTTGACTTTGAAAAGGCCAAATGGTATAACCACCAATACCTGCAACGCAAAACCGATGAAGAACTGGCAGCACTTGCCAGGCCATATATAGCAGCACAGGGTATTAACGCTGATGATAACTACCTGCAAAAGATAGTGGCATTGATAAAAGAACGCTGCACATTGCTGCCTGACTTTTGGGAACAAGGGCATTTCTTCTTTAAAACTCCGGAAAGTATTGACAGCGCTGCCATTAAAGATAAATGGAACGATACCAAGAAAGCCTTCTTTGAAGGCTGGATGAATAGCTTTGATAGCATTAACTGGAGCCATGAGGCGCTGGAAGCCAGCTTTAATGAGCAGATGCAGGCACATGGGTTGAAAAAGGGAGATGTATTGCTGCCGCTACGCATTATGTTGGTAGGGGGGAAGTTTGGCCCGGGGGTGTTTGACATAGCCGCGATGATAGGCAAGGAAGAAACCATGAAAAGAATCAATAGTGCAATAATAACAGTATCAATAAGTTAAGATTTAAGATTGCCTATTGGCAAACAATCGACAAAAAAATGACAGAGAAAGGACCAACCTTAACATTTTAAAATTGGTTGTAATAAGCATAATCATTAATTTGCTATCGAAATTTTTAGAAGATGAAAAAACTATTACTCGGATTAGTTAGTTTATTGAGCGTTGGCGTTAGCCAAAAAGCATCGGCTCAATTTAGCATACAAAAGGATACTGTTGCAGGATATGCCAGCGATTATAATTTTGAACTGGACAATTTCTTTGTTAATAACAGTTCTACATACAGCTTCATTAGCTGGAAGGTAGTGTACACTAACCTACCTGCAGCACCAAGCCAATGGAACTCTTCTTTTGGTTTGTGCGATAATAAAAATTGCTATGCCAATAATATTTTGGATGGCACACGTACACAAACTACAGATACCATTTTTCCCGGCCCGGCAAGCTCGAAGGGTAATTTTCACATTATCTATAGCGAACTGGGTAATGTTACCACTTATGGACCTTACTATGTAACCATTGAAGCGACAGATGGCGTGGAAACACACCAGGCAACTTTTGTTATGTATAAATATCCTACCAGTGTAAATAACTTTAGTAAAACCAGCGAGCTGATGGTGTACCCTAACCCTGCTGCTAATGATCTGAATGTTGTTTACGGCAATATGGATGTGAAGACAATAGGTGTTTACAACCTGATAGGTAAAGCTGTCAGCTATTACAGAACAAGTGGCAATAGCGCTAAACTGGATCTGTCCGCAGTACCATCCGGCATCTACTTCCTGCGTTTGAATGATGAGCAGGGCCATGTGCTGGCAACTCGTAAGTTTACCAAGCAATAAATAGTTTAGAAATAGAATTTGAAATCCCGCTTAACAGCGGGATTTTTTTTGCGATATTGATGTTACGCCAGTATCGGATTATCAATTTTCAAAACAAATTATCAGAAAATGAATTAGGAAAAGTCGCTTTTATGGCTGGTTTTTATATCAGGATGATTTTTTAAAAAAAAGTTAAAATATACTTGACATTAGGATATTAAATTTTTATATTTGGTAACACCTACTAATTAACTTTTTAAACTATTTGAAATGAAATTGAAGTCTATTTTAATTTTAGCATCTCTAACATGTTCCGTGGGCGTTAAGGCACAATCCTTCGTGAGCACAAATGGGACTAAACATGTATTGGTAGAAGAATCAACAGGAAATTGGTGCGGTTATTGTCCCGACGGTGCGAGTATTGTCGAAGACATCAGAAAAAATATACCTAATGCTGTGTGTGTATCGTACCATGGCTATAGTGGTACTGGTGACGCTATGATTATAGTGCCCGGCGATTCATTCAACAATGCAGCACCAATGTGGCTAAAACCAATACCCGGAAGCGGACATTACTCACATGCTGATTCTACGCCTGTTTTTTGCCAGGGTTATCCAAATGCCTGTATCGATAGAGTCCTACTCGCCCGCGATCGCAATTATTGGACATCTGACGTAAATTCTCAACTGGGCAATGCGGCACCTGTGGATGTTGCATTATCCCATTTCTTTGATTCAAAGACCAATACAGTTACAATCAATGTTGGCGTAACTACAAAAACTGCTCTTAGCGGATCTTATGCAATCAATGCCTATATCGTGGAAGATAGCTTAACAAGTGAATCGTCCAACACCGGCTATTATCAGAAAAGCTATTATTATACTGATAACAACAGCCCATGGTATCATAAAGGCAAGGTGATTTCAGGAAGTGTATATGGTTTGAGTTCATCTACCGATCACTACTATCATATGAACGTTGTTAGGGCTATGCTTGGCAACTTTACCGGTTCGTTGGGAGTAATACCTGACAATGCACCAGCGGGTAAAACATACACTAAAAGCTACACCTTTACGGTGCCAGCTAGTATGAATATGAAACATATGCGTATTGTAGCCTTCGCATCGAAATACAGTGCGACTAGCTACACAGCCAGAACTGTTGCAAACGCTGTGGAAGCTAAGTTTAGCGTAACTGTAGATGTACCAAGTGTAACAACTGCAGTAAATATGTCTATAGCTCCTAACCCTGCTGCAGGAGATGTACGTATTGAAGCCAGCCTTGCACAGCAAACAGATGTTAAAGTTGTTATTGTAAACAGCCTGGGACAAGTGGTGAGTTCTAATACCTATCCTGGTCAGTCGACCAATTTTACTCAAACCATTTCTACAGAAAACCTGACTTCAGGAATGTATATGGTTAACATGAGTACAAATTACGGCAGCGCGGTACAAAAATTAGTAATTACTAAATAAATAAGCTTCTGTTTTACAAAGCCACCGCTAATACCGGTGGCTTTTGTTTTTATATACTATTTTTACGCCCGTTATGGCAAATGATACTACGCTGCAAAATATTATAGCGCATTGTAAAGAATATGGTTTCATATTTCAAAGCAGTGAAATATATGATGGCCTCTCGGCTGTATATGATTACGGCCAATATGGCGCAGAACTGAAGAAGAATATACGCGACCACTGGTGGAAAAGTATGACCCAGATGCATGATAACATTGTGGGTATTGACGCAGCCATCTTTATGCATCCTACGGTATGGAAGGCAAGCGGGCACGTAGACAACTTCAGCGACCCTATGATCGATAACAAGGATAGCAAAAAACGCTACCGTGTAGATCACCTGATAGAGGCGCATGCAGAAACACTGGGCAAAGAAGAAGCAGATGCTTTGCTGCAAAATATGGATGCATTACTGGCATCTGAAGACTTTGCAGGACTTAAAAAACTGATAGAAGATAATAAGATAAAATGCAGCGTTAGCGGCACTGCTAACTGGACGGATGTACGCCAGTTCAACCTCATGTTCTCTACCGAGATGGGTTCCGTGGCCGACGATGCAGATAAAGTATATCTGCGCCCGGAAACAGCACAGGGTATTTTCGTGAACTTTCTGAATGTGCAGAAGACAGGCCGTATGAAGATACCTTTTGGTATTGCGCAAACGGGCAAGGCATTCCGTAACGAGATCGTAGCACGTGGTTTTATCTTCCGTATGCGCGAGTTTGAGCAGATGGAAATGCAATTCTTTGTACGCCCCGGCACACAGAAGGAATGGTATGAGTACTGGAAAGAGGCGCGCATGAAATGGCACCTGGACCTGGGTATTTCTCCGGATCATTACCGCTTTCATGACCATGTAAAGCTGGCACACTATGCTGATGCTGCCTGTGATATTGAATACGATTTCCCAATGGGTTTTAAGGAGGTAGAGGGCATCCATAGCCGCACCGATTTTGACCTGAAAAGCCATCAGCAATACAGCGGCAAGAAGCTCACTTATTTCGATACCGAGATCAACCAGCACTACATCCCTTATGTTATAGAAACATCGATAGGGCTGGACCGCGCGGTGATGCTTGTATTGAGCGAAGCATATAAAGAAGAAGACCTGAGCACTGCAGAAAAGCAGGATAGCAGGGTGGTATTGAAATTCCCGCCATTGCTTGCGCCAATAAAGCTGGCTGTATTGCCATTGCTAAAAAAAGATGGCTTGCCTGAGATTGCGCGTGAACTGATGAATGAATGCAGGCCATATTTCAAATGCTTCTATGAAGAAAAGGATACCATTGGTAAGCGCTACCGCAGGCAGGATGCTATAGGTACCCCGTTCTGTGTAACGATAGACCATCAGACCAAAGAAGACCAAACTGTAACCATACGATACAGGGATAGCATGACACAGGAACGCATCCCGCTAAGCGCTGTAAAGGATATGGTGATGAAAACAATACAAGTATATTAAACAATACACGTCCTGCCACTGTGCAGGACGTTTTTCTTATATGGCTAACGAAGAAAAAGAAATAGCTGCAGCCATTAGCAGCGAACTGGGCATACAGCTGGGAGATGTATTTTCTAAAGAAGAGATCATTGACAAGCTGGCGCTAAAACTGGCAGGCGTAGCCGAGAAAGGAGCGGAAACATTCTTTCAGCTAATGTACCGGCTGGATATACCGGAGAGGAAACTAAACCAGGCCATGTATGACAAAGATGCGATACATGAGATAGCTGAACTGGTATATAACCGGCAGCTGCAGAAAGCGCGCAGCAGGGAGTTTTATAAAAGGAATAAACCTAAGGACGATGAAGAACTGGGATGGTAAAATAATTAATTTCGCGGGGCTTAATAAAGTACGGATGAGCAGAACGAGTCATAACAGCAATATCCCTATACCTACAAGGTTGGCAGCTCTCTGTTTCATTGCCCTAACATTATTTTCTTCCTGCAAGCCAGATCCCGATTTTGAAGCTAAGCCTGCTAAGAACACCGCAGCTGACATCAGCTTTAATATGCCACAAGGCTGGCCGGCACCTTATTATAGTTTTGCCAATAATAAACTTACGAATGAAGGCTTTGCATTAGGACGGAAACTATTTTACGATCCTCGCCTCTCTAAAGACAATACTATATCCTGTGGCAGCTGCCACCAGCAGGCGGGGGCGTTTATACAAATAGGGCACCAGTTTAGCCACGGTGTTGGCGACATTAACGGTACACGCAATTCTCCACCGTTATTTAACCTGGCATGGAGCACCAGCTTCTTCTGGGATGGCGGGGTGAACAACCTGGAGAGCCAGCCCATCAACCCGATACAGAACCCGATAGAGATGGATGAAAGTATTGGTGAAGTGGTAGCCGAACTACAGGGAGATGATACATATATCAGTATGTTCAAAGCAGCATTTGGCGATGGCACTATCAATTCGCAGCGCATCTTTAAAGCACTGGCGCAGTTCATGGGTGTGATGGTATCTGCAGATTCGCGTTTTGATAAGTACAAAAGAAATGAAACCGGCGCTACCCTTACAGCCCAGGAGCTCAATGGTTACGAAGTATACAAGGCCAATTGCAGCAGGTGCCATACAGAACCATTGTTTACCGACTATAATTTCAGGAATAATGGGTTAGCTCCTGATACATATATCAATGATAGTGGCAGGGCACATATAACGCGGGCGATGCAGGATATGTATCAATTCAAAACACCATCGCTGCGCAACCTGGGCTATACGGCGCCCTATATGCACGATGGCAGGTTCCAGGCGCTGGATGAAGTACTCGATCACTATGCAAAAGGGATACACAAAAGCCCCACGCTGGATAGCAGCCTGGTGAATGGGATACAGCTTAGCAGCCAGCAACGTGCAGATCTGCTGGCATTCCTGAATACGCTGAATGATGAAAGCTTTGTAAAGAACAGTATATATGCTGAAGTGAAATAAAAAAACCAGGATGTTAATCCTGGTTTTTTATAATATCTGTAAGGTCTGCCACCTCAAGGAATTTCTTAGTGGGATATGTATTACAAATCTCCCCTTCTCCATCGCGGTTCAGCTTCACCTTTACTCTCATGCCATCATGCTGGTATGCGCTGGGCATATAACGCGGCCGTAGCAATGTACCATCATCATCAAGCTTCAAAAGATAGCCACAGCCGTTATTAGCAATATCCCCCGAGTCTACCACAGTAGCGTTTATCATGTCCTTGTTTTTCTTACAAGCAACAGTTAAAACAGACAGAGCCAGGAAAGTGCCCAATACATATTTACGCATGATATACAGTCTTTAGTACAAATTTGGCTATGAAAATACTAAAAACTTTTAAAGGTGCAATCATGCAGTAAACTTATATCCAATACCACGAACGGAATGAAAATGTTTAGGATTGCGGCTGTCGGTCTCAAAATATTTGCGGAAGTTGAGGATGAAGTTATCTATAGTACGGGTAGTAGGGTACACATTATAGCCCCATACTACCTGCAGGATATGCTCGCGTGATACTACCTGCCCTTCGTGCTCTATCAGCAATTTCAACAAAGCGGCTTCTTTTTTGCTCAGTTCCTGCATCTGCCCATGTATATCGCGGCATTCGTGGGCGGCAAAATCTACCCGGCAGCCATCAAACTCATAAGTATCCTGCACGGTTTGCGGTTCGCGTATCTTTTTATCTTTTACCAGCAGCTTATTGATGCGGAGGAGCAATTCTTCGAGGTTGAAAGGCTTGGTCATATAATCGTCGCCACCTTTTTTAAGTCCCTCTACCCTGTCTGCACCGGTATTGCGGGCAGAAAGGAATAAAATGGGTACATCGTTGTGCTGCATCCTGATGGTTTCGCATACGGTGATGCCATCCATATCGGGCAACATAATGTCGAGCACGATCAGATCAAAATGTTCGTTTTTCACCATTTTGATAACAGAGGGGCCGTTATCGGCAGTAGTTACTTCATATCCTTCCAGTTCCAGGTTCAGCTTCAGTGCTTCCCGGAGGCTTTCTTCGTCCTCTACTACCAGCAGAGAGGCTTTTGTTTCTTTTGTGGTCATAACATCGTCGGTTTGGTGATATAAAAATAATGACAATTAGTGCTCATGACAATGGCCGTGCATAGATATGGTATTGTCATGACAATAGAATAATTCCCATAAGATTAGGTTCGTTCAATTGAAAAAAAACATACCTTTGCCGTCCTTTAACGCGGGTGTGGTGAAATTGGCAGACACGCTAGACTTAGGATCTAGTGCCGCGAGGCTTGGGGGTTCGAGTCCCTCCACCCGCACAAACGCTTACAGCCGATACATGTTATCGGCTTTTTTTAAACATACTAAAATCATAAACAATGGCTACGGTAACGCGCGAAAATATAGGTACGCTGCATGAAAAGATCACCGTAAAACTGACAAAAGAAGACTATTTGCCTTCTTTTGAAAAATCATTGAAACAATATGCCAAAACTGTGAACGTTCCGGGTTTCCGTAAGGGTAATGTACCGTCAGGAATGGTTCGCAAAATGTTTGGCCAGAACATCTTCAGCGACGAAGTACTGCGCAGTGCAGGTACGAAGCTGGAAGAGTACCTGAAAAACGAATCGGTAGCAATATTTGCACAGCCGATGGTGATGCAAAAAGAAAGCCCGCTGAGCCTGGATATGAACAACCCGGCAGAAGTGGACTTTGACTTTGAAATAGGCCTGAAACCTGATTTCGAGATCACCCCGCTGAAAAACAAAACAGCACTTACCAAATACAAAGTAAACGTAAGCGATAAACTGGTTAACGACGAGATAGACCGCATACAACGCCGCTTTGGTAAAGCAGAAACACAGGAAGCTGTTGCCAGCAAAGAAGATATCATCTACAGCAAATACGAGCAATGCGATGCAGAAGGTAATGTATTGCCTGAATCTCAAATGGTAGAAGATACCGTACTGCTGGAAAAACTGCCTGCTAAACTACAGGAAATGCTGATGGGCAAAAAGAACGAAGAATCTTTCGTTATCCGCCCTGCAGACATCTGCACAGAAGAAGAGCTGGCGTCTTTCATGAAAGATCCGCTGAAACAAGGTGTAGAGGCAGCAAATAACTACTACAAATTCACCCTGACACGTGTTGCTAAACTGATACCACGCGAGCTGGACCAGGAACTGTATGCACAGGTATTCCAGAACAGGGAAGTAAAGGACGAAGCTGAATTTAAAGAGCTGATACGCGCAGAAGTAGAAAAGGAATATACACGCATAGCTAACGAAAGGCTGGATAATGAAATATTTGAACTGCTGGTTCACAATACACATTTCCAACTACCGGTAGACTTCCTGAAACGCTGGATGAAAGACGGCGGCGAAAAGCCAAAGACACAGGCAGAAGTTGAACAGGAATTCCCGGGTTTTGACCACCAACTGCGCTGGACTTTGATATCTGATAAACTGATACAGGACAACGACATCAACGTAAGCCTGGAAGAAGTGAAAGAGCATATCAAAGCACAAGTAATGGGCTACTTCGGTATGACATCTGATGACGATGCGCCATGGATGGACAGCTACCTGCAAAAAATGCTGAAAGACAACAAGACCATGGACGAAACTTATCGCCGCCTGTTGTTCGAAAAATTATTTGCATGGCTACGTACACAGTTTGATGTGACAGAACAGGAAGTAACGGAAGAAGAATTCTTCAAACTACCTGATGCACACGCTGCACACCACCATCATCATTAATAAGAATTGACAGCACTATATCTAAGCCACTCTGCGAAGAGTGGCTTTTTTGTTTGCTTCGCTCAATGCTTAGTATATTTAACCCATGGCAGGCGGAATGATGATCTTGATATTGGCAATTATTGCCGCGGGTATGTATTACCGTTATAATCAAAAACAAAAGAAGCTGGTAGCAGATTATAAACTGCCGGCAAATGCAGAAAGCCTGTTGCAGGAATATGTGCCTTTTTATAAAGAGCTGGATGAGGCCAATAGAAAAGTGTTCCTTCATCGTATTCATGATTTCCTGGCTACGACGGCGATCAATCCTGTAGGCGATACGGTGGTAGAAGATATGGATAGAGTGTTTATTGCAGCCGGCGCTATCATACCCATCTTTGCCTTCCCAGACTGGAAGTATAATAATATTGACGAAGTATTACTTTATAAAACCAGCTTCTCTGACAAATACAAAACCATTGGCGAAGGACGGAATATACTAGGTATGGTGGGCGATGGCGCGCTGAACAGAACTATGCTGCTATCGCAGCAGGCAGTGCGGCAGGGGTTTATGCAGCCGGATGATGGCCGTAATACCGTGATACATGAATTCACTCATTTGCTGGATAAGGCAGATGGCAGTGTAGATGGTGTGCCTGAATACCTGCTATCGAAACAATACATTATACCCTGGGTAAAACAAATGCATAACGAGATCAAATACATGCGCGACTGGGGTAATGATATCAATCCATATGGTGCGACGAACGAAGCAGAATTCTTTGCGGTAGTATCTGAGTATTTCTTTGAACGCCCTCATCAATTGCAAGAGCATCACCCGGAATTATATGCATTGCTGAAAGAAATGTTTACAAGGCATTTAAAACCGCAGGAAACAGCCTAAGAGCTGTGATCAGCTACAATCTTCCACTTACCCTTTATACGGCGAAATAACAGCGTAAAACTACCTCCTACATCGCCAACGCTACGTTTCAATGCCCATTTGCCAAGAACAAAGTAATATTCAGTACTGAGCTTGCGTATCTGCAACAGATCAAAATAGAGCTTACCCATTTTTGCGGCGTCGCTGTAAGATTTCTTATATCGTTCCAGGGTTTGTTGATAGCCATATGTTGGCCCGTTCTTCCCCACAAATACAAGGCTATCATTGTTCCAGTAGCCATGCATATACTCGTCGATGCTGCCATTATTCCAGGCGGCAGCCTGTGCAGCCAGAACACTCCTTATAGCCTGCTCATCTGCCTGTGCATAAGCGATGTGTATGGAACCAATAAGCAGCAATAGCAGTAATATCTTCTTCATAACAGGAAAGGTACAAAAACAAAAAAGGTAACTATACAGTTACCTTAAGTGCCTAAAGGAAAACTGAATAGCTACCCTACAGTGTTTACAGGGGCTGGTCAGTTTTCGACTGCCCTGGGGGTTAAGAGTATTGGGATGGGTTTGTGATACAAAAGTATACGGTTGAAGCACTTGTAAATCAACCATTTGACGAATGGTACAGTTCATCGGACGAACTGCCCGTTACATCCAACAAAAAAATAAGCTCCGTTTCCGGAGCTTATCAATATTATAATCAAGAGATAATTTTTAGTGCGCTTCTTCGCCCGGCCTTAAAGGTACCGTTTGCGGTATGAAGTCGTTACCATTACCATCATCTTTGTAATCGTAAGGCCAGCGATGTACTTCAGGAATATCGCCTTCCCAGTTACCGTGACCAGGATTGATCTCTGTAGTCCATTCCAGTGTTGGAGAACCCCAAGGATTCTTAACAGTAACCTTACGGCCGCGGAAGATGCTTGCGAAGAAGTTAACCACAAAGATCAGCTGCGCGAAGAACACCATGATAGCCGCGATACTGATGAAAGCATTCAGGTTATCGAAATGTTTAAAAGATTCCCATGCGCTGTAATCGTAGTAACGGCGTGGCATACCCGCGATACCTTCGTAGTGCATAGGCCAAAAGATCAGGTAAGCACCGGCAAACGTCAGGAAGAAGTGGATATAACCCAATGTGTTATTCATGAACCTTCCGAACATTTTAGGGAACCAGTGATAGATACCCGCGAACATACCGAAGAACGCCGACACACCCATTACTATGTGGAAGTGCGCAATTACGAAATATGTATCGTGCAGGTGAATATCAAGAGCAGAGTTACCAAGGAAGATACCTGTAAGACCACCGGAAATGAACAGGGATACGAAACCAAGTGCGAACATCATAGGCACTGTGAAACGTATATTACCCCTCCAGATAGTTGTAAGCCAGTTAAATACTTTTACCGCAGAAGGTACAGCGATCAGCAGGGTTAACAGTACGAATACTGAACCGAGGAACGGACTCATACCGGTAACAAACATGTGGTGCGCCCATACGAGGAATGCCAGCAAAGTGATACCAATCAGGGAGATGATCATCGCCATATAACCGAAGATAGGCTTGCGACTGTGGTTTGATAATACCTCTGAAGCCATTCCCATACCAGGCAGCATGATGATATACACCTCTGGGTGACCCAGGAACCAGAACAAGTGCTGGTACAGGATAGGAGAACCACCAACGTGCGGCAATGCTTTACCACCAATGAATATTTCTGACAGGTAGAAGCTGGTACCCATGTTACGGTCGAATATCAGCAGTACGAAACCTGATAACAATACAGGGAAAGAAAGTACACCCAGAACGGCTGTGAACAGCAACGCCCATATTGTGAGCGGCATACGTGTCATGGTCATACCTTTAGTACGCATGTTGAGGATCGTAGAGATATAGTTAAGACCACCCAGCAACGAAGAAACCACGAACAATGCCATACTTATGAGCCAGAGGTCCATACCAACGCCGGAACCCAGGGAAGCTTCTTTTAATGCACTCAGAGGAGGATAAGTAGTCCACCCACCGGATGCAGGGCCTGTTTGAACGAACAGGGAGATGAACATGATAACGCTTGACAGGAAGAAGAACCAGTAAGACAACATGTTCATGAACGGAGACGCCATGTCGCGTGCACCGATCTGCAGAGGAATAAGCAGGTTAGCAAATGTACCGCTCAATCCGGCAGTCAATACGAAGAACACCAGGATAGTACCGTGCATGGTTACCAACGCATAGTAAAATTCCGGGCTCAGCTTACCACCTTTAGCCCATTCGCCCAGGAACTTTTCCATGATAGGGAAAGTTTCGTTGGGGAAACCTAGCTGTAAACGGAAGAATACAGACATCAGGGCACCAATAACCGCCCAAACGATACCTGTGATCAGGAATTGCTTGCCAATAACTTTGTGATCCTGGCTGAAGATGTACTTTGTAATAAAGTGCTGCTCGTGATGCTCGTGACCGTGATGATGATCACCGGTATCGATGCCATGAGCTACATTAGGACCTTCAATGATTACTGAGTTACTCATTTTAATTAAACTTTTGTTGTTCCCTCTGATCCGGAACGATTACTTCATTGTTAATACTTTAGCACTATCGGTTTTCTGTACAGGAGCAGCTGAGCTGTCTGCTGCCGGAGCTGCCGGTGTAGCAGGAGCGTTGTTCAGCGCATAGTAGCTCTGTTGTTTAGCCATCCAAGCATCATACTCTTCCTGTGTTTCTACGATTACGGTACCCCTCATAGAGTAGTGACCTTTACCGCACATCTGATCGCAGGAGATCTCATAAACGAAATCCTTATTACCTGTGATCTCTTTCATCTTGGCGCTGGTGATCGTTGGTGTAAACCACATAGTGGTAACGATACCCGGCACTGCGTCCATCTTCATACGGAAGTGAGCCAGACCAACGTCATGTATCACGTCCCTTGAACCGATGATCAGGCTAACAGGTTTGTTCACTACCAGGTGTAATTCACCATTCTGAGCGATCACATCATCCATATTATCCTTATCACTCCAATCAAGACCTAAAATATTGTTTGCGTCGTCAATTTTGCGGAAGTCCCTTTTACCCAACACACCGTCTTTACCCGGGTAGCGGATCAGCCAGTTGAACTGCTTACCTACTACTTCTACCACCATAGAATCTTTTGGCGGTGCAGATGTTTCCCTTACCCAGTTGCGAAGACCGATAGCCACGAGGCAAGCCATTGCAATGGCAGGTACGGTAGTCCAAACCAATTCCAGTTTGTTGTTGTGCGGGAAGAAGAAAGAGGTACGCTTTTCTGTAGACTGATAGCGGAAAGCAAACCAGAACAGCAATGTTTGCGTGATAACGAATACGATACCTGTAACCACCAGCGTGGTGAACAACATGGAATCGTAACGTACACCGTGATCTGAGGCAGACACAGGCAACATCTTATCTGAAAGCGCATTGTGACAAACAACAATGCCTATCATACCCGCTACAAAGAAAAGCAGGAACAAGAGCGCCATCGAGCGGTTTACTCTCCTGTTTATTTTTTCCTCGCCACGCAGTACGGTGGAATATTCGCTGGCTTTAGCTATTTGGTATATGATAACAAATACCAGGCCTATCAATACTATTGTTAAAAATCCCGACATGGTCAGTGTTCTTGTATTTAACTATTATTACTTTTTACTCTTACGTTTGCTCTGTAACAGGTTACAGGGAATATGGTCAATTAGCTTTGGTGCAATATAGCTTCTTTCAGCAGCGGGTGGTTGCTCGGTACCAAAGACGATTTGGTAAGCATACGCGCTACGCTCAACATCATTACACCTGCAAAGCCTGCAAAGATGCCGAGTTCGTACCAGCTCAGGTGCCAGTGTTCTTTCAGCGGACCAGGCATTGTCATGATGTAGAAATCAAGCCAGTGACCAAATATAATTGTCATTGCCATAAAGCTTACGGTAAAGTAATTACGTTTACTTGGGCGCGACATCAATATCAATATCGGCATACAGAAGTTGATAATGAATGTTGCATACCAGATCATGCTGTAAGGGCCGTGCTGGCGGATAACGAAGTATGTAGTTTCCTCCGGTATGTTACTATACCATATCAGCATGTATTGCGCAAACCATGTGTAAGTCCAGAAGATACTGAACGCGAACATGAATTTACCAAGATCGTGCACGTGCTCTTTGCTCACTATTTCCATATGGCCCTGGTTTTTCAGGTACACTACCCATAACAGGATCAGTGACATACCGCTAACGAACGCACTACCGAAAGTGTACCAGCTGAACATTGTAGAATACCAGTGTGCATCAATGCTCATGATCCACATCCACGGAGTAGTACTCATTTGTGTAAGCGCGTAGATGAACAGGAATGCTGCAGACCATTTGAACATCAGCCAGTAATTTTTGGTGCTGTTTTTAGGAGCTGATTCCTGGGCGATAGATATAGCGCGGAACTTGCGGCCAACGAATGCCCACAGCGCAATTGTTACTACTGTGAATCCTACAAACATACCAGGATTCAGGAAGGACGATTTACCTTTCAGTATCTCATCATTGCCAGGTGTCATCCAGTGGTAGATAGGATTGTGGCCATCTATTTTGAAACCGAATGCTACTGCAAATAAGATGATGATCGTGATGAGCCCAAATACCCATACGTTGGCGCCAATTGCCTCCGGTACTCTCTTATAAGCTACGATCCATGCACCCTGTGCCAGTGATGCTGCAGCCTGGATGAATATACAAGCTACGGACATCAGCAGGAAGAATACGCTGTTGTGCAGCAACACGATCCAGAAGCGTGTTTGTTCAAAATGGTCGCTGCTGCCCAGTAGGGTAACACCGCCAATTACCAGGGCAATTATGCCGATGATGATCAATGCGAGGCTGGTGTTCCTTAATCGCGCCGGTATCTCAAAACGTTCGTTCATTTTTTAAACCTTATTAGAAGTACGTTTATAATTTTCTTCTGTTGTCAAATTTTATTTCTTGCCTTCAGCCTTTGTATCAGCCTTAGGTTCTGTAGCCATAGCTACTACTTTAGCACTGTCTGTTGCAGCGGCGCCAAATGCAAATGCATCACCACCGTTGGTAGATTGTACTTTTTTGATGTATGCGATCACCATCCAGCGTTGTTTTACATCCAGCTGGCTGGCATAAGAACCCATCATGTTCTTACCGTATTTAACCGCAGCATACATCTGGCCTACCGGCATGTGCAGGTATTTACCATCTTTGAAGTTGGCAGGCATTGCCGCAAACTTGCCGCTTGCATACAGTGGACCCTGTCCATCAAGATTGGTACCATGGCATATACCGCAGTAGATATTAAACAGGCGCTTACCTTCATCCAGCTGCGCATCTGTAAAGCGCATAGATGTAGTGTACGTTTTATAAGCGTTGGTATCGCCTTCCACCAGGTGGTCGGGCAATTCGTGGCCCATAGCTATCGTACCAGCTACCGGCGGACGGCTTGTTTGGCTGTCTGCAAAGTTGGGGTTAGCCGTGTATGCATCGTAAGCACGTGAGTAGACCATATCCGGGGCGTATGTTTTACCAGGGTTGCGACGGATGCCACCACTGTTACATGCCGTAAGTCCCAGTCCAGCCACCAGGCCCGCTACTACTATGCTTTTGGTTTTATTCATAAATTATTTAAAATTCAAAGTCAAGATTCAAAAAAATTCAACCCTCCGGATCCTGCGCTTCTTTATTTTTTTACCTATTAACTATTATTCCTTTAGCCGTTTACCGTTGTATATTTCTCGTATGGCTCTTCTTTATCGAAACGTCCGTACCACCATTCAGATTCAGCTATTTGTACTGAAGTTTCCACAGCGCCCGTTGTCTTCAGGAAATTGATGGCTTCCTGCTCATTTGCATCGCTGATCTCCAGTGCCACTACAAACAAATCGTCAGACTGGCGTGGGTGGAAAACGTGTTTCTTAACACCCGGCATGATCTGGTTGAGGTAGCAGAACGTAAGCACCATACCTACCGCAGCAAACAATACTGTAAGCTCGAAAGTGATGGGTATGAACGCAGGCAGCGACCAGTGCGGCTTACCACCGAAATTGATAGGCCAGTCGCTGGTAAATATCCAGGACATAAACCCTACTGCAGTAGCGGTACCGGTGATACCATATATGAAACCTGCTACGTGAAGATCTGTTTCTTTAAGGCCCAGCGCATGGTCTAGCCCGTGCACAGGGAACGGTGTATATACGTCGTGCAGTTTAAAACCACTGTGACGTACCTTCTTCACCGCAGGAAACAGCACTTCCTCATCGTTATAACAAGCAACTGCAAATTTCTTTATAGCCATTTTAATTTTTATTCAAAAAGTTAAAAGTCAAATTTCAAAATCTACTAATGGTGCGCGTGCTCCAGTTCGTGTTTAAACTCTTCTGTGCTCTTAGCATCAATCGGCGCCATTTCTTTCTTAAAGCTTTCACCTGATGTCTTCAATATAAACTTGATCTCAGCAATTGCTATCACAGGGAAATATTTAGCGAAGAGGAAGAAGCATGTAAAGAACAGGCCGAATGTACCAACATAGAAGCCCATTTCTGTCCAGGTTGGGCTATAGTAAGTCCAGCTGCCTGGCAGATAGTCGCGATACAGAGAAGTAACGATGATAACGAAACGCTCGAACCACATACCAATGTTCACTACGATAGACATTACGAAAGTGAATGGGATATTACGACGCAGTTTCTTGAACCAGAACAACTGCGGAGATACCACGTTACAAGTCATCATTGCCCAATAGCTCCACCAGTAAGGACCCATGATACGCCATTTGAACGCATCCTGCTCGTACACCACCTGGCTATACCACGCCATGAACAACTCAGTTAAGTATGCCACACCCACGATAGAACCGGTAAGTACAATTACCTTATTCATAGCCTCGAGGTGGCCTACAGTAATATAATCTTCAAGACCCATGATCTTGCGGCAAACAATCAACAGCGTGTTCACCATTGCGAAGCCGGAGAAGATGGCACCCGCAACGAAGTATGGCGGGAAGATGGTAGTATGCCAACCCGGGATAACCGAAGTAGCGAAGTCAAAAGATACGATGGTGTGTACAGAAAGTACCAGCGGTGTACTTAAACCTGCAAGTACCAGGGACAATGCCTCGTGACGTTGCCAGTTTTTAGCAGTACCTGTCCATCCGAAAGATGCCAGGCCATAGAGGCGTTTGCGCAATTTTGTTTTAGCGCGGTCGCGGATGGTAGCAAAGTCGGGAACAAGGCCTGAATACCAGAATAATAAAGATACCGTGAAGTAAGTAGAGATCGCGAACACGTCCCACATCAGGGCCGAGTTGAAGTTTGGCCACAGCGGACCGCGGCTGTTGGGGTAAGGCAGTACGAAGAAGGCATCCCATACACGACCCATGTGGAAGATAGGGAACTGACCCGCGCACATTACCGCGAAGATGGTCATCGCCTCAGCAGCACGGTTTACACCGGTACGCCAGCCCTGGCGGAAGAGTAAAAGGATAGCGGAGATAAGCGTACCGGCGTGACCGATACCTACCCACCATACGAAGTTGGTGATATCCCATCCCCAACCTACTGTACGGTTGATACCCCATACACCGATACCATAGTAAACCTCCCAAAACACGGAGAACACACCCCAGCAAAGAAGTATCACCGAGAAGAAGAAACCTACATACCACATACGGCCCGGTTTCTGCTCAATAGGGCGAACAATGTCTTCCGTAACCTGGTGATAATTTTTCTCACCATCTACCAGCGGTTCCCGTACAAACGATTCGTACTTTAAATGCATAGCACTTTATTAGTAAAGTTCTTATTAATTGTTTCGGATTGCGGTATTACCCGCGCCCCATTTATTTTTCCATTACACCTGCAGGCAGTGCCTTTAGATGTGTTCTTTCATCATCCAGTCTGTTGCCTCGTTACCACCTACTATCTTATCTGTGTTACGGATCTTAGACAGGTAGTTAACGTTTGGCAAAGTGTGTATTTGTTCCAGTACGTAGAACACGCGTTCCTTGTTGTTCTTACGTATCTGCGCTACCGCACTTTCAGGATCGTTTACGTTACCGAATACGATACAATCAGAAGCACAAGCCTGCTGACAAGCTGTCTTAGCTTCACCATCCTTCATCGGGCGGCCATCTTTTTTCGCAGTCAGTTTAGCATCCTGCAGGCGTTGTACGCAGAAGCTACATTTTTCCATCACACCACGGCTACGAACGGTAACATCAGGGTTCAGCACCATGCGTGTCAGGTCGTCGTTCATACCATCGCGGCGGTAGTCTTCGTACAGGTTGTCATCAAAGCAGTCGGCACCATTCCAGTCGAGCCAGTTGAAGTGACGTACTTTATACGGACAGTTGTTAGCGCAATATTTAGTACCGATACAACGGTTGTAAGCCATTTGGTTAAGGCCTTCAGAGCTGTGGTTGGTAGCAGACACCGGGCAAACGTTTTCGCAAGGAGCGTTGTCGCAGTGCTGGCACATCATTGGCTGGAAGATAGTCTGGATAGTATCCGGATCATCGGGGTTACCGCTGAAGTAGCGATCGATGCGGATCCAGTGCATATCGTGCGACCTCATTACTTCCCTCTTACCAACAACAGATACGTTGTTTTCTGCCATACAACCTACCACGCAGGCACCGCAACCGGTACATGCAGTAAGATCGATAGACATACCCCAGTGGATACCCGGAGAAACATATTCAGGATACAGGGTAGCGTTTTTGCGGAAGCCTTCCTCATCCAGAAGTACGGCAGCACCCGCAGCAGCAGCCTTTTCAGGCTCTGTGTGCATGCTTTCTTCGTTTGCTTCTTCGCCCCATGGCTGGTGGGTGAAAGGTCCTATTTCTTCTTTACGCTCTTCCAGCAGTTCGTTTGGATTCTTGGCAAACTCTTCGAGTGTAAATTCGTGAACAACCGCGCGGCCTTCGGAACTCATGTGTGTCTGAGTGATGGCCAGGTCGTAAGTCTTATCTGTTTTTTCGATGGTTACAGGAGCAAAGTAGCTAACCGTTTGGCCTACCATGTGTGTAAGCGGGTAAACGTTTTTACCACCTATTTCGTTGCCCCATTTGTCGGTACCGCTTTTTGCAGCCATACCTACTTTAGCATCGCGGCCATAACCTACCGCTATTGCTACTACATCGTTATGCATACCGGGAACAGCTATCAGCGGAAGCATTACTTCCTGTCCGTTCACTTTCAGTTTGATAACGCGTTTAGCGGTATCTACTTCTGTGATGCTGGTAAGCTCGTTGTCCAGTTCTTTTGCTTTTTTAGGAGATACGCAAGCGTAGTTGTCCCAGGTAACTTTCGTCATTGGGTCAGGCATCTCGTGCAGCCATGGGTTGTTACTCCACATACCACCGTGGCCTATTGAGATCTTCTCGTATATCACTACTTCCATACCATCCGTAGGCTTAGCAGGGATAGCAGAGATAGCTGCGCCTATATTACCGGCAAATGTAGCGCCGCCTGTTGGCATATCGCCTGCTGGTTCTACGATACCGTCTTGTAATGCTTTATCAAAGTTGCTTTCGCCGCCCAGTTTGCTAGTCCAGTATTGCTTCCACATATCACCATAGGTGGTAGTGGCACCGGCCCACATCAGCAGGCTATCCTGGTATGCACGTGTTTTGAACAACGGAGCGATACCCGGCTGCATCAGGCTGTAATAGCCTGTTTTAGGTTCTGCATCACCCCAGCTTTCGAGATAGTGATGGTTAGGAACCACGAACTTACACTGCTGTGCAGTTTCGTCCATACGGTCTGCGAAAGATACCGTTACCGGTACTTTCTTCAGGCCTTCGGCAAATTTCTTACCGTTATACAGTTCGTACACAGGGTTTACACCGTGTATCAGTACCGCACCTACCTGACCATTGCTCATAGCCTCTGTAAGCGCAGCTACATCTGCATCTATACCTGCCCTGTAATTGCTGTTTACCGCCCAGTTGATCGTAGTGCCGTTAGCACCGATAGCACTGTTGATAGCGTTAATTACAGTCTGAACATTTACATCGTTGCTGCCGCATACTACCATACCGTTGCCTTTCTTCAGATCAGCAGCAGCTTTGGTAACCAGTTCGTTCAGGCCCTTGGTGCTCAGTGAAGGAGCCGCGCCTGTAGTAACTGCATTGTACAGCGCTACCGCTACCGCGCCCATTTCACTAGGCTTGCAGGTAGCACGAACGTCTGCGCTGGCACCTGTAGTGGTATGATGTCCTTCTACATGATAGTGGCGAGACATTTTCAGGTTCTTTGCAGTAACCTTACGTGTAGCAGCATATTGTTTAGAGAATTCTACCGGTGATAACCAGGTACCGAGGAAATCGGCGCCAAGGCTTACGATAGTATCCGCTTTATCGAAATGATAAGAAGGCAGCGCACGTTTTCCGTAGCTGGCTTCGTTTGCCAATAACATACCGCTGTAAGAAACCGGATCGTAGATCACATGCTTAGCAGTAGGATATTTAGCGAGGAATTGATTGATAACTTCTTTTGTAGTAGGGCTGAGGATCGTTGAGGTAAGCAGGTATATTGGTTGTGACGCGCTTGCCAAACCATCCTTCACCTGGCGATCGATAGCATCGAACGTAGCCTCCTGGCCATCAACCATTGGCTGACGCAGGCGGGCTTTATCATACAGGCTCAGTACAGATGCCTGCACACGTGCCGATGTAGAACCTTTTGTTATAGAAGAAAGCGTGTTACCCTCTACCTTGATCGGGCGGCCATCGCGTGTTTTGATAACGATAGCGCAGTAATCGCCGCCATCTACAAATGTAGAAGCGTAGTAGTTAGGAACACCCGGTACTATATCTTCCGGTTTTATTGCGTAAGGGATCACCCTGCGCACAGGCATTTCGCAACTTGCAGCCAAAGTAGCAGCAACGGTGCTGAAACCTAAGAATTTCAAAAAGTCGCGGCGGGGTGTAGTAGCGTTCAGCAGGTTGTCGCTCATTTCAAACGGCAACGGCTCGCTAAACTCATTTGCTGCTACCTCTTGATGAGCTTCCGTATTGTTCAGCTCTTCGAGGCCCTTCCAATATTTTTTTTGACTCATATGGTTCGATCCGGTATAAATATTGTTTCCGAATATATTTTAAATGTATTTGATCAATATCTGTCTATCCAGATTAGTAGTGACATTTTTGGCATTCTGTACCGCCGATGTCTTCTACTGTAACGCCTGTGCGTTTACCTGATTTCAACTCTTCGTGATATTTTTCAAATATTGAATAATAGTTGTTGTTTGTGAACTGCACCTGTGTTTGACGGTGACAGTTGATACACCAGCCCATAGACAGCGGAGCGAACTGATAAACTTCGTCCATATCCTGGATAGGGCCGTGGCAGCGCTGACACTGTACCTTACCCACCAGCACGTGCTGAGAGTGGTTGAAGTAAACGTGATCTGGCAGGTTGTGGATCTTCACCCATTTTACCGGTGTAGCCTTGATATTGCCTTTCTCGTCGCGGATGTATTCTTTCTTAACAGGATCCCAGCCTGCATATTTATACAGCTTTTGGATCTCTGCAGTACCATCTATCTTTTTACCTTCTGCAGTTACCAGCGGATGCTCTTCGTTGCCGGTGTATTCATTGATCTGCTTGTGGCAGTTCATACAAATATTGGTAGAAGGCACCATTGCGTGGCGGCTCTTTTCAGCGCCCGCGTGGCAATACAAACAGTTGAGTTGGTTGATGCCCACGTGTACTTTGTGCGAATAATAGATTGGTTGTAATGGCTGATAGTTTTGCTGGCGGCCCATTTCAATAGCGCCGTTGGTGATCCAGTAACCTGCAAATATGAATACCAGGATCACAGTGATCGCGATCACAACTTTATTGCGATAGAAAGGAATTTCTTTAACGTTAGGAACGCCGTCTTTTTCGTTAGCTACGCGTTTGAGGCCGCTGTTTACACGCCACAGGATGAAGGCAAGGGTCAGCAGTATTACTGTAACCAGTGCATAGATCCAGTTGCCTGTAGAGCTCGTACCTTCGGGTTGCTCTGTTGCAGCGCCGGCACCTGCAGCAGGCCCTTTGCTTGGCGGTTCTACAGAGTTCACATAAGTAACCACAGCATCGATCTCCTCGTCTGACAGACTAGGAAAAGACGTCATCACTGTTGGCTTCCACTTATCGAACAGTTTTTGCGCGTACGCATCCTTAGCGATCATCGCAGAAGGATTGTGTACCCAGTTGTGCAACCATTCTTTGCTGGGCACGCGTCCGTCCACGCCTTTCAGCGCAGGGCCGGTGGCATCTTTTAACGGGTTGTGGCAGCTCGCACAATTGGATTGGAATATGGCCTTACCGTCTGGTGCGGCTACGGCAGAGATGTTGCTAACGAATACGGTAAACACCAATGCAGTGAAGCATTGAACAATTTTCCGGAACATCGGCTTAATAGATTCTGACACTAGGATTAATTTTTTGAAAATTAACGTTCCTTTTAGACAAAGCGAGGGCGAAATTACAACACAAAGCCGAAAGTTTATACACATTTGTTAAAAAATGTTTTTCAATACTGGCAAGGGTTTCAGAGGATATTTGAATTCTGACAATTTGTTTTTGTCAGCCATTTGTCAATGAAAAACGTCTTTTAGTTTAATGTGGTTTTAATCCAGATATATAATGCGCACTCGCTCTTTTATTACTAGATACTGCCCGTACGGCCGCCATCAACCGGTATGCTGGTACCATTAACATAAGCCGCCGCCGGGGATGCTAAAAATGCTACTACAGCCGCTATCTCTTCCGGTTTACCAAAACGCTTTGCAGGTATTTCTTCCAACATTTCTTTTTCCACTTCCTCTGCACTCACCCCTGTTTTGTTCACTTTATTGCTGATAATGCCTTCTAAACGTGCTGTGGCCGTAGCGCCGGGCAGTACATTGTTGACTGTAATGCCGAATGGTGCCAGCTCATTGGCCATTGTCTTGGCCCAGCTGGCCACTGCACCACGTATCGTATTAGAAACGCCCAGGTTCTTCAATGGTATCTTTACCGAGGTGGATATAATATTAATGATACGTCCAAAGCCTGCCGCCTTCATGCCGGGCATTACCAGGCGGGTGATGATGTGGTTGCAGATAAGATGCTGGTTGAAAGCAGCGAGAAACTGATCGGGCTGCGCTTCTGCAATAGGGCCTGCTGCAGGACCGCCGCTGTTATTTACCAATATATGTACCGTGTTCTCTGCAGTGAAAGCCGCTACTACAGATTGTACCTGGTCTGTACTGCTGAAATCTGCCACCAGGTATTTATGATGCTGACCGCGAGATACATCTAGGTTAGCGATGGCCTCTTTCAATGCAGCTTCGTTACGTGCGATGAGCACGCAGCTGGCACCCATTGATGCCAACTCTGCAGCACTGGCAAAGCCTATACCCTGGGTACTACCCGCTACGAGCGCGGTCTTCCCCTCGAGGTTGAGTGAAAACATAATAAGAATGGTTTGAGGGCGCTAAGTTACATAGCCTGAACAAAACCACAGACGTATTTATATATTACCCCTCATTAAAACCATAAACATGCCTGATAAAGAACTGCCTATGGCTGCGGGTCTTTCTTTTCGGGCTGGAGTGTTATTTCCTTCAGGCGGTCAAAGGTCAGGGGTTTGTTCAAAAACCGGTACACATAAGGGTTAGCGAGGGCCAGTTTCATATCTTCTTCGTGCAACGAGGTGGTAAGCATCATAATGATGCAATGCTTCTTTATTGTTTCCGGCAGTTCCTTATATTTTTCCAGGAATTCAAAACCGTTCATTTCCGGCATATTGATATCAAGAAAAATCAATTCCGGCAATTCTTCGGGGTGATCCTTACCTGCTATCAGATAATCGAGTGCATCAAGGGCCGACTCTACACTTATTATATCTTCTGCAAACGAGTACTTTTTGATCACTCTTTCTGCAACATACCGATCGACATACGTGTCATCAACTATCATTACTCGTTTGTATGGTACATTGACGTATTGTTCCATTGTTATTTTTTGTTTTAATGATTTTGCAAATTGGGAATCGATACTGTAAAGCAAGAACCGACACCGGGTACTGAATCCAGGATAATATGCCCGCCAAGCTTTGTAGTAGCTTCCCTGACAAGGTATAAACCAAGGCCGGAACCTACGGAAGATTTGGACACCCTGTAGAACATATCAAACACTTTCTCCTGCTTGTCTTTACTGATGCCGATACCGTTGTCCTTTACTATTATTTCCGCGCCTTCGGGCTTTAGCTCTACCGAGACATTTACGTATGGATCGTCGGCCATATCATTAGCATACCTGATGGCATTAGATACCAGGTTGTTGAGAATGATGGCGATTCTTCCTTTATCAGAAATAAACTCCTGGTGGCCGGATATATGCGTGTGTATCTTTACTTTTTTCTTTTTCCCGAGGCCTTCGCTCATAAACTTCATATTCTCTGTCACATCCTTCATCAGGTCATGAAAATCTATTTGCTGTTTCCGCACCTCTAACCGGGCATTGCGCGAGTATTCGAGTATATCCACTATAAACCCATCCAGCTTTCTGATGCTCTTACGCATCATATCCAGGTGCAGAAGCATATCCTCATCTTCTGTTTCCGTAACCGCCAGCTCTACAATGCCCATCATAGAAGATAAAGGCGCACGCAGATCGTGAGAAACGCTATAGACAAATTTATCGAGCTCCCTGTTTGTTTTTTGCAGGTCTTCATTGGCAGCTTTCAGCGCATCTTCGTATTGCCTGCGTTGCGTAATATCCCTGAAGTTGATAACAATACCCTGCACTATATCATCATCCAGCAGGTTGATCGTGGTGCCTTCGCACCAGATATAGGTGCCGTCTTTCATTATTCTTCTATAGACTATATTTTGAGGAATTCCCGGATTGCCATACACTTTCTGTTTGTATCGCAGTAAGATCTCCCGTTCATCAGGATGGCCAAATTCTATGACATTTACGCCCAGTACTTCTTCGGGTGTGAATCCTGTGATCTGATACAGGGAATTGCTGGCGTAAACGATCTCATAATCCGCATTGAGCACCAGGATAGCATCCGCGCTGTTTTGTATCAGCGAGCGAAACTTCTGTTCGTTGTCGCGCACTGCCATTTCCGCTTCCTTACGTTTTGTAATGTCTGATGTAATACCATCAATGCGTATCAGTTCACCATTTATAACAGTAGGTGTTATCTTGCTTTCTACCCATTTAATATCACCCTGCTTTGTTTGTATCCTATACTCCTGTACAATGGGGTTGCCCTGCCTCATGGTGGTATCATTAGCGTATATCACCTGTTTGTCTTCTTCCAGTATCACCTCGAACCAGAGGTTAGAGTTCTTTGCAAAATCGCGGATGGTGTAACCGTAGATCTTTTCGCAGGCGCTGGACATCTGTAACAGCTCGAAGGTTTTCATGTCAACTGTAAAGAATACCTCCTGCATATTCTCGAACAGGGTGCGTATCTCGTTATTTACCTTTATTAGTTTTTCACGCGCTCTTCTTTTATCTGTAATATCCTGTATGGTACCTACTATTCTCTTACCCGTGTCTGTATCATCATAAATAAGCCTTACCTGTTCATATACTATTTTCTCTGTACCATCCGGCATCAAAAGACGATATTCAATGTCATTTGTGCTTCCTTCATACAAAGCCTTCCGCATTTGCTCGCGCACAAAGGGAAGGTCGCGCGGGTGAATCCTGGAAAAAAATAAATCGCTGGTTACTGTTACGGAACCGGGCTCAAAACCAAAAATGCGATAGGTTTCGTCTGACCAATAGAACTTTGCCTCACCCGATGTTTTTTCACTGTCAATATCCAGCTCCCAGCTTCCTATATGCGCTATCTGCTGAGAGGCTTCCAGGTGCGTTTCATGTTTCTTTCCTTCCCGTTCTGCTTCTTTACGCTTTTGGGTTTCCAGTTTCAACATTTCGGCTATTTGTCCAAGCTTTCTATAATCTGAACCCGTGATCTTTTTATCATCCTGTTCTTCGTTCAGGTTCGAAAGCGATTCCTGCAAGGACTGATAGATGGCTTTGTTATCTTCTTCTACTTCCTGTCTTAGCCGGTTGTTCAGTTCCATCATTTCGGCTGAGCTGATCTCAATAGAACGCTCCAGCATCCTGCGATCCTTTTCATAATGATCGTAAGACTCACTAACAACTTTTAGAAAATCCTTTAGTTCGGCCGATACCTTCTCTGCATTATCCCCAAAAAATTTTACTAATTGCCTTCGCAATAGTTTATTCAACATTGTGTCAAAAAATGTGTTTCTACTTCGTTTCTAATATCTAGTTACTCTCTCTATATGTAGTAATGGTCATTGTCTGATTATGAAGTTCACATTGCATAAAATCGAACAATGGTGAGATCTCACCATAAGAATAAAAGCCGGTGATAGCAGTATCATTGCCATATACCGATCGCACTACTTCCACCTCTTCTTCTATCCGCTGATCGAGCACCAGCTTTCTGCCAACACAGCTGATAAGTAATGCCAGCTCCGGGGCTTGTTCCTGGCCGATGATACTTTTTGCAGCCGCCTGCGATGCGCCATCTATCAAACGGTCGAAGTTAGCTTTCATCATCTGGGCATAGGCGCCTTTGGGCATATTTCCGGCAAACATCATGCTTCTATCCTCTTCATTAACGGCCAGTATAGTCCTCACCACGCTATGTTCCGAATCGGGCATCCGGATATTGAGCGGAAATAATAATGCGGAGCCAGGCAGCTCATTTGCATAATCGCCCAGGTATAGCTTATATACATCCAGCGCGGGCTTGCCATCCAGTTCATATAGCACATTGCCGTCAGAAGCCGTTATCAGCCTTTCGATACCAAACGTATCCCAACCGCCGACGCTGCCATAACCTATCTGCAGCGCCTCTCCATAAAAACCAATAGCCGCAGCTTTGCCTTCTGCAGGTGTTGCATTCAGCCCTACCAATGTACGCTCAAAACGCGCGCCATCGCCGGCCAGGCCGCCCGTGATAATAACATTGTCCGGCAAAAACTCGCGAAGCCCTGCTACAAGGTCGCTGCCATTTACATTATGTCCGTCGGAAATTACCAGCAGGCTGCGTAAACCGTCCGTTTCCAACTCTGATGCCAGGTTATAGCCGGCTTTAAAGCTGCTTTCATTCTTATCAATATCAATAACTGCTGCCCTGATGCGGGTATCTTCAAAACAAACGGCAGTGAGCGCGATGGTTTCATCATTGACCTGCAGGTCAATGATCTCTCCCGAGGTGGAATTCATTAAGATATCTGCCCGGGGATATTGCTTTCTTATCTCTTCGTAAATACCGGCTTCTGACAAAAGGAAACGACTGCCAAAAACCAGCACCAGTTGATAAGCGTCCGGTGCTGATGCATCCGGCTTAACAATCTCCCATCCCTTACCCTTAACATACTTTTTTTGTTGAACTTTCATCACATTCTTAAGTCCTATTGTTAAACTAATACTTATTAAACAAAATAAAAACACATAGTTTTTATTCTATATTAATTGTTCATTATTAGCTAAATACAAGTCGACTCCCCGTAAGGATCAACGAATAAGAGGATAGAAAGGAGGGAAATAAATAGGTATTAAATACTGTATACTAAAAATACGAAATCTATTGGATAATCCATTGATTTTTGAAATTAAGGATAATTATATCCATTATTGTTTTTCGATGCGGAAGCTCTTACTACTGTTGTTGTTATCTGCGAGCTGTAATAAATAGATACCGGGCTGCAAGGCTGCAATGTTTATTGTTTCTTTTCCTGATGCTGCAGTTTTGCTAGACAATACTTTACCGGCAACATCTACAACACAAATGGTTGTGCCTACACTGATATGATCTACTGTAATAGTATTGTGTGCGGGGTTGGGGTAAATAGTTGCCTGTATTGTATTTTGACCTGTGGTTTGAATGTCCGTTACATCCGCTATTTTGGCGAAGAAGAGATTGGATGTTTGGCCCACAATATTGCCGGATAAACTATGAAATCCGAATGTAGCATTTGGGCCACTATAAGTTCCAATAGTATACAAATTACCATCCGTGCTACACATGCCTCCAAAGTTGGTACCGATTCTACCGCCACCGGCAAGTGCCCAATTGAAAGTGCCTGTGGGATTGAATTGCGCTGTATAAATATTGGCACCGGCGTCAGCGAGTATATGGCTACCATTAAACATAAGCTTTTCCCGAAAATTTCCTCCTGTATTAATATTGCCATTATCATCAACGATAATGTCCGTTGCGAAATATTCGTAAGTGCCGGCCGAAAGCATATTGCCCGGGCCACCAAATCTCTTTACCCAAATGGCAGCACCACTGCTATCGTATTTGGCAACAAACAGTTGGCCAAAATAATCCGGGAAGGAAGATACACTTCCAAAATTCACTGTGTCTTCAGCTTCACCGGTAACGTATATGTTAGTTCCATTTTTATCTGCCACTATAGCGTTTGCCATAGCCGCTCCTCCTGAGGTTGTTTTTGCCCAGATAATGTTTCCTGAAGGCGCATATTTAATGATTAACAAGCGTTCACCCGTCCTGGGGCTCACTAACAAAGTCCCATCATCTAACATAACGCTGTCGCTACTACAAAAACCGGATGCGTAGACATTGCCAGCTACATCGGTTGCAACTGAAAAAATATCAGCCTGCCCTTTTTTGAAGAGAAACTTTTCAAACAGCAGATCACCTGATGCATTGTAACGTACCATGTAACTGCCTGATCCGGAAACAATATTTCCGCCAAAATTTATATCATTCCCTAAATACGTATTGCCTACAACAGTTACGTTACCATTGTCGTCGACAGAAAGATTGTGAATAATTATTTCGTCAACAGTATTACCACCTCCTCGTGCCCAAATTATATTTCCTGCGGTATCGAATTTTGCAATAAAAATACCTGCCGGGCTCATAGTGTCGCTGCCAATAATACAGGGGTATTTCAAGGTACCGTTTATGTATATGCTGCCATCCTTTGCAGTAACAATACCACGGGTTTCTACAGTATCCCCACCGGGCAGCAATTTTGACCACAGGCAAGTACCACCCGATGTGTACTTGGCAATAAATGATCCATTGCTCAATTGTTGCGAGCCTATCATTGTTGTACCATCAATAACACCTACGGCATACACATATCCATTGGCATCGGCACATACATCGGTTCCTCCTTCCGATGCAAGCGAAGACGCTCCCAATGCCCATTGCCAGCCGGGAGTAAAAGGCTGCGCCTGCAAGATGTTGCAGCTTAAGATAGACAGCAGGATGAATAAGTATCCTTTCATAGCAGTAATATTAAGTTGGTTATTGTTTTAATAAATGAAGTGTTACTATATTTTTTGCATCGTCCGTAAGCCGTAGCCAATAATTACCCGGTGGTATGGTTGTGCTGTTTAGTTGCACCGAGGTACCTGTTGCTATCGTTTCCTTTACTACCCTGCCATATACATCAAGCAACTGAACACGTGTACCTGCGGCAATATCGGTTATAATGATCTTATCGGTAAAAGGATTGGGATATACCTGTGCATGAATGATGCTGTGCTTAGATACAGCTGTAATATCTGCTATCCTTGCTACATACATACTTGCTAATGTCAGGCTATCGTGTACAACAAGATAATTGAAGGTAGCACTCCTTCTGAAACTGCCTGCTACGGATATTCCATACGCATCTGCCGCAATACCTGCTACTGAAACCGTATAATTCCCGGTAGCTAACTGTACCCAGTTTAAAGCACCCGTACTACTAAACTGTGCAGCATACATTCTGTCACTGTTGTAAGAAGGTATCGCGGGTGTGGAGCCAAATTGTATGGCTTCATTACAATGGCCTGCAAACGAGATATTGCCGTCCGGGCCTGTAGTTATTGCGTTTACTGTAGCAACTGTATCAGTGGTACTTATTGTATTTACCCAAACACCATGCATCTGGCTATCTATACAGGCAACAAATAGTTTAGCATCTGTAACGGGTGCAGCAGATAAATCGCCCAGGTCTGCAACCCCTGATGATGTTCCTGCAATGATAGCACGCCCCTGCCTATCGCAGGCAATTGCTGAACAATTAAGCGGGCTGCTCTTGCCATATATCTGTTTCAGACGTTTGAAGGAAAGATCAGAACCAAATGAATAGAGATACCCATTGTAACCTAATGGATTTGAATTAAGCACTACGGTATTCCCTATCCATAAAGAATCTCTGAACGAACCTGCAATATACCCATTACCTTTATCATCTATTGCTATACCTGCTATACCACAGAAATAACCCGTGCGTGTGCCACTCACCCCAAGAGGGCTACCATTCTGATCATAGGCACTAACTAACAAACCATTACCTGTTAGCAGATGAGATTGAACAGTTGCGCCCCCCCGATATAATGTTGCCATCACTACATCGTTCTGTGTGTTCGTAGCCAGGTACGTAGCGTAGTAAAAGGTACTATTTGATCTTACATCTCCTTTTGCCCATACTACATCACCATCTTCATTGAGCCTTGCTATAAAAACAATGCCTTCTGATTTGCGGACGATAATGGTATCTACCAACATATCCTCTGTATAATTGCCGGCAATGTATACCCCACCTGTTTTACTTATTGCAATACTAGAAGGACGCACAATGCCGCTGCCGTATTGCCTTGCCCATAACAAATTCCCAGAGGGTGAATATTTGACAACTACAACACTGCCCAGACTCGCCGACAACCTGGTGCTGCCAAACCAGACATCAGCATTTCTCAGTTCACCTAATACGTATGTATTGCCAGCTGCATCAGAAACTACAGCCCTTGCAGAAATAGAACCAGGGTATAATATATCTGCTCTGCCGGCTACAGCCCATTGCCAGCCTGTTTGCGCAAACGAGGATGCGTGGAAAAGAATAATTGTAATGGCAAGTAGGAAGTTCTTCATAGGTATTGTGCATTGGGTATGCTAATTTACTACACAAAATACCTGCCTGTGCCGGTGCTATGTCATCACTGTGCCATAATATATCATACAAGCTCCCGTACTTCGCTGAGCCTTTCGAATGTGAGTGGTTTGTTTACGAAATGCTTTACGTAAGGGCTTCGGCTGGCGTTTGCTATATCTTCGGGGTTGATGGAGGAAGTAAGCATAATGATCACCGTTTGCTGTTTGACATCATCACTCAGCGATTCGTACTGCTCCAGGAATTCAAAGCCGTTCATCCCCGGCATATTGATGTCAAGAAATATCATTTGCGGAAGCTTGTTGCCGGATGCCTGCAAATAATTGAGCGCGTCTGCACCGGAACCCATTTTAATGATATGCGTAGCAAAGGTGTGCCTTGTCATCATACGCTCTGCGATATATCTGTCTATCTCTGTATCGTCAATAACCATAACGGTAGACAATGGCTCCAGTATACGAATGTCTTGCATCTGTTTGGTTGCGTGTTTTTTAAGTACAGCCTGCTATTCGCTTAGGCTGCACTACAATGTAACAATAAATTCCTCCACACGTTAATATACCTGTGGCTAAACACGGGATTTATCATATATAAAACCGTGCCAACCGATCTTTGTTTGCGGTGCTTTTTTATAGTTTGCTTGCGTTGCTGTATCAATTCCAGTGTATAGAACCAGATAGGAACCAGCTTATAGGTTGCGGATGCTAAGGTAGTAGCTTGTAAAAGCCACCCCTATGACCTATATCAATCAAAAAGATGTTTTAAATCATCCACCGGAGGGTTTTGTCTTTTATTCCTATATTTGTGCAGAGCGTACCCCGGTACTATGGCAGTCCTTCCTTTATTACAGCTGCAGCACGTACCAAAATATTTCAGTAGCGTCGCTACACATCCAATCAAATACGCTAAAGCAGTAAGGGATCTGATCCCTGTAATACTTTTATTTAAATCTTTTTTGAACAACCAACAATGGAATATAATACTACGCGCAGCAAAATGCTGATGCCCGAATACGGACGTAATGTGCAAAGAATGGTGGAATACCTGGTAACTATAGAAGACAGGGCCCGCCGCCTGAGCAATGCAGAAGCCATCATAGAACTGATGGGCACACTGAACCCGCATCTGAAAACCATAGAAGATTATAAGCACAAACTGTGGGACCACCTGTACCAGATGACCGATTTTCAGCTGGATGTGGATAGCCCCTACCCGCCGCCAACACGCGAGCAGGTATTTAAAAAACCGGAAGTGCTGCCTTACCCGCAGGGCAAGATAGGACATCGCCACTTTGGCAAGAACCTGGAGCAGCTCATAGAAAAAGCACTGAAAGAAACAGACCCTGAAAAACGCCAGGGCTGTGTACAGATAATAGGCTACTACATGAAACTGGCCTATACCAACTGGCATAAAGAACCTGTGCATGATGATATGATACGCACCGAGCTGGCTACCCTTACCAACGGCCAGCTGATATACGAACCCGGCGGCTACCGTGTGTACTTTGATGCACGTGCCAACTTTAAACAGCAGAACAGCAACAACAATAACCGCAACCGCAACAATCGCGGCGGCAGCGGTGGCGGCAACCGTGGCGGTGGCGGCGGTGGTTACAACAATGGTAGCGGATTCAACAAAAACCGTAAATTCAACAAGAACAAGAATAAGTAATACATGGCTTCTGCTTTTGAGATCATCGGTGGACGAAAACTCAGCGGTAGCATTACTCCGCAGGGTGCCAAGAACGAAGCCCTGCAGGTGCTTTGCGCCGCCTTGCTTACAGATGAGCCGGTAACCTTTACCAATGTGCCAAACATACTGGATGTGAATACGCTGATAGAAGTATTGGCAGATATGAACGTGCAGGTAAGCCGCCCCGAACCGGGCACGGTAGTATTGCAGGCTACAGACATCAATACGGAATACTTTACAGACCGGGCGTTCCAGAAGAAATCTGGCAAGCTGCGCGGCTCTGTAATGCTGGCGGGGCCTATGCTGGCACGCTATCGCAAGGCGCATATACCGCAGCCGGGGGGCGATAAGATAGGCCGCCGCAGGCTGGATACGCATATACGCGGTTTTGAAAAACTGGGTGTACAGTTTGACTACGATGCCGACCTGGGCCTCTTTACCCTTGATGGCAGCAACCTGCGTGGCGCTTATATATTGCTGGAAGAACCCTCCGTTACCGGCACTGCCAATATAGTAATGGCGGCTGTACTTGCCGAGGGCATCACCACCATATATAACGCCGCCTGCGAGCCTTATGTGCAGCAACTGTGCACTATGCTGAATAATATGGGTGCGCGCATCAGTGGTATTGGCAGCAATATGATCACCATAGAAGGGGTGACGAAGCTGCACGGCTGCAAACACCGTATGCTGGCCGATATGATAGAAGTAGGCTCTTTTATAGGGCTTGCTGCTATGACCCAAAGCGAGCTGACCATACGCAATGCCGATGTGGCCCACCTGGGCATCATCCCCGATACTTTTCAGCGGCTGGGTATAGAACTGCAGGTGCAGGGCAATGACATTTTTATACCGGCGCAGGAGCAATACAGGATACAGAAGTTTATTGACGGATCTATACTGACGGTATATGACCATCCGTGGCCGGGCTTTACGCCTGATCTGCTGAGTATTATATTAGTGACGGCCACACAGGCAAAGGGTACGGTGCTGATACACCAGAAGATGTTTGAAAGCCGCCTGTTCTTCGTAGATAAGCTGATAGAAATGGGTGCGCAGATAGTGCTGTGCGACCCGCACAGGGCTGTGGTAATAGGGCTGGACAGGCAGGTATTGCTAAGAGGCATTACGATGTCGAGCCCGGATATACGTGCCGGTGTGGCGCTGCTGATAGCGGCACTGGGCGCACGCGGCAAGAGTACCATACAAAATATAGAACAGATAGACCGTGGCTACGAACGCATTGATGAACGCCTGAATGCACTGGGTGCAGATATCAGGCGGGTATAAACGGCTTATTGATTACCCCATAAAAAACGGATGGCGCGGAATAATCCGCGCCATCATCATTATAACCCACCTATAAATCAATAACCTGTCACACCCATCTGCACAATTCTAATTTTCCATTTTGCTTGTTTATCTAAATCCGCTCTAACAGTACAAAGATACGATGCCGGAACTTGTACATACAACAGTAATATTCTATACCACCTTAAGCGCTATTGATAATTGGCGAAAAATGACAATATAATTACAGAGATTCCACTAAAAGAAAAGGGCTACCAGATGGCAGCCCTTGTGTATGTTATAGTGTCTGAAATAACCTAGAATAATAGCGTGTGCTGACCAAAGTAGTAGGTGAAGCGCGGCATGATCACCCATTGGCGCTGTGTACCATCAGGACGAACAGCACGAGTGATCAGCGGTATAGCACCTGAAACATCGAGCTTGCAGGAACCGTAGCGGCCAAATCGGATGAACGCGTTGCCTGTAAGGTTCATAGAGAAGCCGTGAGAATCTTTGATATACTGCCAGCCGTAGAACGGATCCATATACAGATCGTCATGCACATGGTAGAAGCCCAGGGCACCTGCTGTGAAGCCAGCACGGTTGCCTGTAAGATGGCCTTCTACGCGCATCATCGCATCGCCATAGCGATACAGCTTTCGGCCTACGGTGTAGTCGCTGCTGCTGTAGATAGGATCATTGAAGTATGAAAGACCTGTATAATCGTTTTGATTGTAGCGGATGATAGCCTGCTGGTAGCCTGCAGCAATGCTCAGGTATTCCTTCCAGCTAAAGTTAACGCCTGCCAGCGCTTCTGTACTACCCATGCTGCTCTGGTAGCTCATAGGCAGCGGGCGGCTGCGTGTATCGCTGAGGTTGGCCGTGGTCATACCAAACTGCAGGCCTGCTGTGGCCTGTATGGTCCAGTTCTCAGGGTCTGCCATCAGGAAGTGGGTATAGGAAACACCCAAGTCGCCCAGGCCCCATTTATTGCCCAGCTCGCCGCTTGCAGATACAAAAGGTATGCGTATATGAAAATAGCCCATGGTAGCATCAGATGCTATAGGGGCAATGATCTCGGCCTGCGGAATATTGTATTTCACATCCTTTTCGCCACGGGCGAAGGTGTTGCTAACGCTGAATTGCACCTTATTGGATTCGTACTCGTCCTCCGTAACAATAGTAGCGGCACCGGAGCGCATAGCACCCAATTGCGATAAACCCGGGTCGCTTTCTCCCTGTGCTTTGGCAGTGGATACTGCGCCAAAGGATACAGCGGCTGAAAGGCAAATAGCTGTCAGGTATCTCATGTTCATTTTAATAGATTGTCTCAAATATAATTTTATAAACGTAAAAATTAGAGTGTTTACGCATTTTTTTTGCCATAGGTGCTATGGGCGGGCGTTACATGGTAGAAAAACTGTATTTGGGGGAGGGGATGGAGATTAGTTCTTAGTTTTGATTGCATGGATAAGGTGAAGGTTTTACAAGAGAAATTATTAGAATGGTACAAGGTGGCAGGAAGAAGGTTTCCTTGGCGGAATAAAACAATTAGCAATTATCAAAAAGTAATAGCTGAAGTGCTGCTACAACGAACTAAAGCAGAAACCGTGGCTAAATTCTATCCACAATTTATTATTGACTTTCCTAGTTGGAAATCTTTGGCAGATGCTGAATTAATGGATATAGAGCAATACTTGGTGCCAATTGGATTATACAGGCAACGCGCCAAGCGATTACATAACCTAGCAAAAGAAATGGTGATACGCAATGGACGATTACCCACCGATAGAAAAGAGTTAGAATCTATACCCTTTATGGGGCAGTATATTGCCAATGCAGTAGAACTTGTCGTATTTAACCAGCCGAGCCCATTAGTAGATGTAAATATGGCCCGGGTAATAGAACGTTTTTTTGGACCGCGCAAACTTTCGGATATACGGTATGATCCTTACTTACAAAGTATGGCCTATCAAATTGTTGAACATGCTGATACTAAAATTATTAATTGGGCTATTCTCGATTTTGCTGCGTTGATTTGTACTGCAAGGCGACCGATGTGTACATCTTGTATTATAAATAATGCTTGTACATATTTTAAAAAACATTTCATTTACTAAATTTGCAAACTAAAATACTACCATGAAACCAACCTATATTGATTTGTTTGCAGGTTGCGGCGGTCTTTCCCTAGGCTTGCATTTAGCAGGTTGGCAAGGAATTTTTGCAATCGAGAAAAGTCCAGATGCTTTTAAGACCTTAAAACATAACTTAATTGATAACAAGGCTCATTTTGATTGGCCTTTCTGGCTACCTAAAACAGAACTTGAAATTGACAAAGTCATATCCGTTTATAAAGAAGAACTAAAAAAACTAAACGGTACAATTGATATGGTTGCCGGTGGCCCCCCATGTCAAGGCTTCTCTATGGCTGGGCGTAGAAACGAAAATGACCTACGCAATAACTTGGTAAAATCCTATATAAAATTCATCAATCTTGTCAAGCCAAAAATCTTATTCTTTGAAAATGTAAAAGGGTTTACCCTTGAGTTTAAAAAAAATAAAGATAAAGGAAAGGAATACGCTAGCTACGTAGAACGACAACTTGAAAAAGCTGGATATTATGTAAGGGGCAGGCTGGTTAATTTTGGAGATTATGGAGTGCCCCAAAAGAGAACTCGTTTTATTTTGGTTGGTGTTAGCAAAGAACTGGTAAATTCATCACAATCATTAACAGATTCGTTTTTCGAAAAAATTTTTGCCAATCGCGATAGTTTCCTTTCAAATAAAGGCCTAGCAGTTAATACGAACCTTGAAGAAGCTATATCAGATTTGCTTAAATCGAATGGTGAATTAGACTCTCCGGACACAAAAAATTTCAAAGCGGGAATTTATGCGTCCCCGAAAAGTAATTACCAGAGTCTAATGCGTCAAGGAGCAACTTCGATAATAGCTAATAGTCATCGTTTTGTAAATCATAAGTCGCATGTTATTTTAAAATTTGATGATATACTAAAAACTAATTCTAGAAAGAATAAGGATATTGATATAGCCATTCGTAAAAAGCACAATATTAATAAACACACTATAATACCCTTAGACGCAAAAGACAAAAGCCCAACAATAACCACACTTCCAGATGATTATATTCATTATTGTGAGCCTCGAATATTGACGGTAAGAGAATATGCAAGAATACAATCTTTCCCAGACTGGTATGAATTTCAAGGAAAGTATACGACAGGAGGGAAAAGACGAACGCAAGAGGTGCCTAGATATAGCCAAATAGGAAATGCTATTCCTCCATTATTTAGTGAACAAGCCGGAATAGCCTTAAAAACATTTTGCAAAGAATGAGTGATAATCAGTTATCGTTTAAAATAAGCACGGGCTTAAAAAACATTATTGGTCGAGATCTAATTACAGATGACTTCGTTGCAGTGTTTGAGTTAGTCAAAAATTCATTCGATGCTTACGCTAAAAATGTTGTAATTACATTCAATCAAGACAAAATTACTATTGCTGATGACGGCAAAGGTATGAACCTAGAGGATATACAAAACAAATGGCTTTTTGTTGCATATTCTGCTAAAAAGGAGGGAGTAGAAGACAATTCCACAAATAATACAAATCAAGACTACCGAGACATAGTTCAATCAAAAAAAATTTACGCGGGGGCAAAAGGTATTGGACGCTTTTCTTGTGATAGACTAGGTAGTAAACTGGTACTTACAACAAAAAAGAAGGAAAATTTTTCTTTGGAACAAATTGAAGTTGACTGGAATGATTTCGAAAAAAATTCTACGGAAGCATTCGTTGACATCAAAGTTAAACATCGTACTGTCGTACCAATTAGTCGTGATCAAAAAAAGTTAGAAAAAGGCACGATTCTCGAAATAACAAATCTAAATTCCACATGGAATAGAGAAAAGAAAATTGCTTTAAAGCACTCTTTAGAAAAGCTAATCAATCCATTTGAAGAAAACCCGTTAAATGGATTTTCTATTACTATCGTAGACAGTTCTGAAATTGTTTTAGATAAAGAAGAGAAAAGGAAACGATACCAAGTAAACGGTCCTGTAAAAAATTTCGTTTTTGAAACGTTAGGTTTAAAAACCACACAAATTCTTACTCAAATTGACGAAATTGGAGAGTATATAACCACCACACTTTGGGATAGAGAAACACTGATTTACAAGATACGAAAACCGAATAATAGTAACCCAAAATTAAAAAATATCAAATTCCACTTATTTCATTTAAATAAGGCCGCTAAAAACAACTTTAAAAGATTAATGGGGATAGAGTCAGTCAATTTTGGTTCTGTCTTCTTGTACAAAAATGGATTCCGTATTGCACCATACGGTGACGTCGGATATGATTACTTTGGCTTGGATTCGCGAAAATCTCAGAAACATTTTAGACGATTTGGTAGTAGAGATTTAATTGGACGTATAGAAATAATAGGGGATAATCCTGATTTTAGAGAAATTTCTAGTCGTGACGGAGGACTCGTCAGAAATGATCATTACCATGCCCTCGTCCGATGCTTTATTTCTCAATGTCTAGAGAAAATCGAAAACTATGCTACCTCGGTTCAATTTACCAACAAAGCAGATAAAGAAAATGAGGACTTGTCGGCATTAGAAAATATTAAGGCTAAGTCTGCGCTCTTAGAACTAATCGTCGATGAAAGTAGTGACGAGGAAAGTGAACTCCTTGAAGTAGACAAAGACAATCTCAGTATACGAACCGAAGAAATACTAAAAGAGGCTTCTGAGAAAGATTTACAAGCTTTAAAATCTATTTCTGATAAATTAAAAAATCAAACGTTAACTGAAGAATATCGAACTACAGTCGATGAACATCAACGCATTCAAGAACTAACAAAAGAGCTAGAAAAAAAAGAAAGAGAGAAACAAGAAGCCGAACTAGAGAGAAATAAACTTCAACAAGAATTACAGCTAGAAAAAGAGAAAAATACATATTTGAGGAGCTCTTCAAAGGCATTAAGCGAAGACGCAAAAGGTCTGGTACATAATATCAAATTGACCGCAAAAGAGATAAATTCAAATACAGAAACTTTATTGGAAAAAATTCGGTCTGGCGAATTTAAAACTAATGAGATATTACGACGTCTAGAAATAATTAAATTCAATGCAGGGAAAGCACTAAAAATTAGTAAACTAATAACCCGCGCGAATTTTAAGACACAAGCTGACAATCAAATAGTAGACATTGTAAAATATATAGAACAATACATTACATTATACTCTGACATTTATGAGAAAAACCAACTTGATTTCAAGGTTATTACGAACAATTCCACTTTCTTGAAGAAGGTTAATGTTTTAGAGGTCTCACTTATTATTGATGACCTCATTTCTAATTCTAGCAAAGCAGGGGCTACACAATTATTAGTTGAGATGACAAATATTTCGGAACAAAAGCTTCGTATTTTATTCTCAGATGATGGAAGTGGATTGCCAGATCAGTTTATTGAAAATCCAGAACCAATTTTCGAATTAGGAATTACTACTACAGACGGTGGATCAGGAATAGGACTACATTCTGTTCGCAAAGCTTTAAAAGGAATGAAAGCCACAATATCTTTTATTGGTAACGGTATTAGCTTAAAAGGTGCGACATTCGAAATTCTTTTCAATTAACCATGGAAAAAAATTGTTTAATAATAGATAACGAAGATCAGACTTCGAGTATTGAAACTATCAGACGAGAAGGAAAAATGCAAAAGGTTTCAATCAACTGTCGGCAATTTAATGTTGGTAGTACTGAAAGAGACGATTTACTTAGCAATGGCAAAATTGACCTTGATAAGGTTTTTGCGGCTTTCCAACAGGAATTTAGCGGTATCCATTTTAATTTAATCGCCTTTGACTGGGATTTAAATGACGACAGTATTAATGGTGTTGACTTAATAAGGCTGTTTCAGAATAAAGGAATAAGAGCAAATACTCCAAAATTGCTTTATTCTGGGGTATTAAAGGATGAGATTCATCGGATATTGGACGTCTATAGAGAAAATAATAATTTCTCTACAGCATGGAAACCTATAAGTACATTAATAAAAATTAAAATCGAAGATTTCATAGATAGAGAAGAATATGAACGATCAATCGTTAACCTTGTCAAGAGAAATGGCGAATCAATAGAATCCATCTTTAGTGCAAAATTGAGAGAATATAGTACACTAATATTTAAAAATATGTATCCTAATTTTGAAGGTAAGAGCTTAGCTGAAATTGCCGATATTTTAGATAAAGACAAGCCACAAGGAAGTAAATTTATGCATGAGCTAATTGAACAATCGTTAGCATATATGATTAAATTAAATGATGAGTAATGCCCGTTTTAATTATTCTCCCTTTTGATAATTCGACGGTGTTTCTTCGTGAAATAACAAGCTACATCAAAAATAAAATAGACAAAGCAAAATTTTCAATATTTTATGTTGATCCCACTCATGAATCGCATTTAAAATGTAAAAATGAAATTGCAGAGCTTCCAAAAAACTCAACGATAATTTTTCTTGGACATGGCAGTTCCTATTCACTTCATGGTGCAAAAGATGAAAAATTTGAACTTAAAAATTTTATATCTAGTCGCGAAGACCAAGTTCTTTTTCAAAGTCAGAAACTTTTTTTACTGTCATGTTATTCGATTGAATTTTTAAAAAGGTTGGATAAGCGATATTTGGTTGCTGGCATTGGTTTTGGTAATCTACCAACCGAATGGGATGAGATATTAGCAGAACGAGAATTAGACGCATCTGCCTACGCCGACATTACCGAGAATATCCTAAAAGAATTTAAAAAACTATTAATCAATATCATTAAGTTTTCGCTAGTTGAAGCTTTCTCTGAAGATCATTCTTTTGGCGATCTCTACCTCAGAATAAGGTTAAGATTAAACAAAAACATTACTTCTTTACTCCTTTCCAAAGTAAAACAAGATCAAATTTTAGCTCGATTTTTATATAACATAAAAACCGATTTTTACTTTTTAGGAAATCCATTTGCACACTTTAATCCAATCTTGAAATGAATATTCCAAGCAAATCATAATCTCTTATACAGAGCAAACTGATCAATCTATTTATTGTCGAAAGTCTTTAGAAGGCCAAAGAAAACATAACTACCATTTGCTTTTAAGTCACCTGCAGCATCTACCTAAAGCATTACTACATACAAAAACAGTAAAGTAATTTCTAGCCTTGTTTAGCCATTTGCAAAAAAAGCTAGCCTTGTCTACCAAAGAAAGAAAGAAAGAAAGAAAAAAAGAAAAAAAGAAAATGTTTAGAGACTATCGTCTCTGTCGAAAACTTACGTTTCCGACGGGTGAAAATTTATTTTAGAATTTTGTTATTGTGTCGTAATTTTGTGGTACCTAACTATCACTAAATTCTTACACTATGGCTCTCATAGCTGTAGCCTTGTATGGCTCGTTTTTCATCTTACTCTTCTCTGCGCTTTTATCGTTTTCATGGTCGTTAAGGTTGTTGCCAATACATCGGGCGGCATACCTGCAATTGGCTACCGGTGGCTTTCATTCTGTTGCCCCTCCACAGGCACGATTCTTGCCCACATTACGTATAGCAACTATTTACGGAAAAATATATACTTTAACTATTCACCCTTTTACTATATTGACCGTCAATCGTTTAAACACACTACTATTGGACATTTGGTGCCCTTATGTTAAGACAGTGATGACTAACTGCCTCGGTAAAGACACAGAGGACACCAGCATCTTCTATTGGCGAAACAGGCTGTTTGCACAGATCCTGGTTTATTTTCTGCCCCTGAGCATACTGGCATTGATACCGGGTGTGTTTGTATCCATCACCGGCAAGCTCTATACCCTTGCCGCGGTAGATGCCACCACGTTCTTGGTGCTGCTATGGATATCGTTCAGCAAAAAGCTGTCGCTCTACACACGCAAAAGATTGTTTCTTGCGCTTGTGTACCTCATCGCTACCACGCTGTTTTACTATCTCGGTTCGTACGGGCCGGGGATGCTGTATTTTTTGATGGGTACGCTGTTCTCTGCCCTGATATTTGCCGGCAATGAGGCCTACTGGTCGGTAGCGCTTAATACGCTGATCTGTGCGTTCTTTAGCATTTGCATCTACTACCATGCTGTGCATCTGCACCTGAGCATGCGTTATTCGCTGGATACATGGATAGCGGTATCGTCGAACCTGGTGATGCTGAGCCTGGTAATAGCGGTATTGACGCCGCGCCTTTTCCAGAAGATGGAGGAAAGCAATAAACTGTACGAGAAGATAGCGCGCATTACCAATGATACCATCTGGCAATGGGATATAGCCGCCGACCATATGCGCTATAATACGGGCATCTTCGGCATGTTTGGTTACCTGCCATCAGAAACAGGCAGCACGCAGCAATGGTGGATGGAACGCATCCACCCCGAGGACAGGGAACGTGTGGAGCATGAGTTCAGCACCTTTTTTCTGCATACTAATTTTCTGCAGACAGAGTACCGCTTTCGCTGTGCAGATGGCACTTACAAATACGTTACCAACCGGGCAACAGTGATGTATGATAAAACGGGCGGCCAGATGCAGAAAATGGTGGGTACCCTGCAGGACACCAGCAAGGTGAGGAATTACATCAATGCCATAGAGCAGCAGAACAACCGCCTGCGGGAGATAGCCTGGATGCAATCGCACGATGCGCGCGGGCCGGTGGCTACCATATTGGGCCTGTCGGCACTGCTGGATGCCTCTAAGATACCGGATGCGGAAACCAAAGAAGTGATAGAAGGTATGGTAGCATCTGCCCATAAGCTGGATGAGGTGATACGCAGGATCAACGATATGACGGGCAGCATAGAAGAGGTGCGGGCGTAGGATAGGCTTTATGAATCCATTCTTATTCGTAGTTTTGGGATATGGCGCTTCGTCAGGAAATATTGAGTACTCTGAAACAGGCAAAAAATGCATTGACCGACCGGTATGGAATACAGGCGCTGGCCTTGTTTGGTTCGTATAGCCGTGAAGATGCCAATACAGATAGTGATGTGGACATTCTTGTAGAATTGAAAAGCCCTATTGGTATCAGGTTTATTGACCTTGCAGACGAATTGGAAACGTTGCTGCACAGAAAGGTAGATCTGGTATCCAGAAACGGCATCAAACCAAAATATTTTGCATCTATAGAGCGTGATCTGATTTATGTTTAAACGAGATACTCAATTACTTCTTGAAGATATACTAACTGCTGCGCAAAAAATATTGGCTTATACCGCTAATATATCATATGAAGACTTCATCGCAGACGATAAAACCATCGATGCCGTAGTCCGTAACTTTGAAATAATAGGAGAAGCCGCCAACCGTATATCCGAAGACTACAAACTGCTGCATCCTGAAATAGAATGGCGCCGGATGATTGGGCTTCGCAACCGCATTATACATGAATATTTTGGTGTCGATTACGAAATAGTGTGGCAGATCATACAGGAGAATATTCCTGAACTAAGGGAACGTATTGAAGAAACCCTCAAATAGTCGATAACAATGAGCAAGAAAAACAAACCCCGCCCCGACGGCCTTGTATATAGCACCAATAATAATTACTTCAACGATTACCCCGACGAGCCTGCCGGTGAAACACTGCCTAAAGAGAAACAAAAGCTGCGTGTAAAGCTGGACTCTAAACAACGTGCAGGCAAGGTGGTAACACTGGTGGAGGGTTTCATTGGTACCGATGAAGACCTGGAAGCACTGGGCAAGCAACTAAAAACCAAATGCGGTGCAGGTGGCAGCGCCAAAGAGGGCATCATACTGGTACAGGGAGATTATCGCGAAAAGGTAATCGGCTGGCTGAAGGACTGGGGGTATGTTCTTACAAAGTAAAACGTTAGAAATCCTAATATCTAATTTCTAAATCCTAAATGCGAGTGTTGACCACCTCCCCCTCGTGCCTTCGGGTACTCCTCCTATAAACAGGAGGAGAGATATATGGTTTACAGTAGGCAGTTTGCAATTGGCAGTAGGCAGCCCTGGTTCCAATTGGCAGTAAGCAATTCACAGTTTGCAGTAGGTGGCCCTAATTCCAAATATCTAATTCCCAATCCTAATTCGCGAGTGTTGACCACCTCCCCCTCGTGCCTCGGGTACTCCTCCTATAAACAGGAGGAGAGATATATGTTGGCAGTAGGCATTTTGCAGTAAACAGTTTTCAGTTGGCAATTTGCAGTCGGTATTGTGATTACTTATTGACATATTAACTTATTAACCCATTATCGCATTATCCCCACATTATCGCATTACCGCATTGTCTTATTGCCGCATTTATCAATTACCTAATTGACATATTAACCAATTGCCCTATTAACTTATTGGCGAATTGTCCTATTTTTGCGCCTCATATCAGCAATATCAATGATACAGGACATTCAAATACTGAACGAGAAGGAAACACGTGGTGGATTTGGTGAAGGCATAGCAGAAGTTGCCCGCCGCAATGAAAATGTGGTAGCGCTTACTGCAGACCTTGCAGGCTCCCTGAAGCTCAATGAGTTTATCAAGCAGTTTCCCGAGCGTTTTGTACAATGCGGTATCGCTGAGGCTAATATGATAGGTGTTGCTGCCGGTATGACCATTGGTGGCAAGATCCCTTATACTACTACGTTTGCCAATTTCTCTACCAGCCGTGTGTACGACCAGATTCGTCAATCTGTTGCCTATAGCGGCAAGAATGTAAAGATCTGCGCTTCTCACGCGGGGCTTACCCTGGGCGAGGATGGCGCTACCCACCAGGTGCTGGAAGATATAGGTATGATGAAGATGCTGCCGGGTATGACGGTGATCGTTCCCTGCGATTTTAACCAAACCAAGGCTGCTACTATTGCCATTGCAGATCACCAGGGTCCGGTGTACCTGCGTTTCGGTCGCCCTAAGTGGCCAAACTTCACTGCAGAAGATCAGAAGTTTGAGATCGGTAAGGCACAGGTATTGGCAGAGGGTAAAGACATCAGCATATTTGCCTGCGGCCACCTGGTATGGCTGGCAGTAGAGGCTGCAAAAGCTTTAGAAGCGAAAGGTATTAGTGTAGAACTAATTAATATTCACACCATCAAACCGCTGGATGAAGAAGCGGTATTGAAATCGATACAAAAAACAGGCTGCATTGTTACCGCAGAAGAGCACCAGGCTAATGGCGGCCTAGGCGACAGCATTGCACAGGCAGCTGCCAAGCATCACCCGGTGCCACACGAATATGTAGCGGTGAACGATACATTTGGCGAAAGCGGCCAGCCTAAAGAATTGCTGAAAAAATACGGTCTGTCTACCGAAGCGATCATTGCAGCAGCAGAAAAAGCACTGGCAAGGAAAAAAGCTTAACAAGAGCTTTGGTAATACTGGTACAGTTTTGTAGGGTTATCCATATTCTGTTTAATCAAGTATGAGAAAACTATTTGGCCTCTTCCTTATTGCGTTGGTAGCATCATGCGCCAGCCCTAAGGACCTGGAATACCAGGATGTAAAGAACTTTAGCGTTAATAAGATCAGCCTCAATCCCGAGATAGGGATGGATGTGCAGTTTTATAACCCCAACAAATATGGCATGACGCTGAAGGATGCCAATATAGACCTATACATCAACGATAAGCTGGTAGGCCATGCCTATACCGATGAAAAATATAAAGTACCTGCCGCAGACACATTTTTACTGCCTGTAAAATTATCCGCAGACCTATCAGGCGTGCTGCACAATGCGTTGCAGTTGATGAGCAACCGCGAGGTAACGGTAAAGCTGCGCGGCAGCGTTAAAGCCGGTAAAGGGGTATTGGTACCCATTCCCATCAATTACGAGGGCAAGAAGAAGCTGAACGTGTTTTAGCGTATTTGCAGGTCATCTTGCTTCCGTAACTCATTCAGGAGATTTCTCTATCGTTGCACTCGTTCGAAATGACGCGTGGGTGTTTTTTGATGTTATCGTGCCTGGAATGTTTAAGAACAAAAAATAAGTGCGTCATTTCGAAGAAGCGTTAGCGACTGAGAAATCTCCCTACTTTAGCACCATAGCTGAAAACCATGTACAAGGGCGGATTCGTTTACATCATCACCAATCATCATAGAACCACGCTATACATTGGCGTTACCTCTGACCTTGTAAACAGAGTTTACGAACACAAAAATCATCTTTATAAAAACAGTTTTTCGGACAGGTATAATCTTGAATTTCTTGTCTATTACGAAGAATTAGATGGTATTGAAGAGGCCATATCCAGGGAGAAGCAGTTAAAAAAGTGGAGCAGAAAAAAGAAAGAAGAACTCGTCAATACTACTAATCCCGGATGGATAGATCTGTATGCACAGGTACAGGACATCTTGCTTCCGTAACTCTATTCAGGAGATTTCTCTCTCGTTGCACTCGTTAGAAATGACGGGGTAGGTGGTGTTTGGCAACATATTTGCGGGGTAAGTGTACCGACACTTCCTGTAATATGAAACATGTATACCTGCTTTCACTATTAGTGATGCTCTCGCTATCTGTACGTGCGGGAGACACAACGCGCACCCGATACACAAACGAACCTTACAACGCGCTAAAAATAGGTGCAACAACCATCAGCATATTCATGCTACCTACCGTGCAGGTAGGGTTTGAACACAGATGGCAAAAGTTTAGCTGGCAGGCCACCGCAGGGTTTATCATCCCTAAGCATTACTCTATAGACGATACTATTAACGGCACAGCGCCGGGTTATTTGCTTCGGGTAGAAGGCCGCATCCATAAACACACGCCGGCACATTCGGGTGTATATTTAGGTGTTTCACTCTTTTACGACTGGTTCAGATACCCATACAGCGGTTGGTTTGATGCTTCTCCCGGTAGCCAGGGCTTTGACTCGAGCTACCACGACGACTACCTGTTATTGAAGCATACTGTAGGGTGCGTAGTATCATTCGGCGGGCATCACTTTATAGGCAAGCACCTGGATATAGAGATGTCTGCAGGGCTGGGGCCGAAGGTTATGTTCACTTCGCAGCGGGGATGTGCAGCTCCTGATAAACGTTTTATTAGTAAGGAGCCAAATTTTTATGATTTTGAAGGCCAGTTAGGCACCGCCTGGTCTATTGCAATACAGGGACAGTTGTCGGTTGCGTACAAGCTAAAGCGATGAGGTGGGTAAAAAACAAAGGAGCCGATTGGCCCCTTTCTATATCATTCTTTAAAACTCGTTCTTCCACATCATACTCTCAATAGGCTTGTTGGGCTGGTTGCCGTATTTCGCATTTTTCTTCTGGTTGTACTTTACTTCTATCTCGCCATCTACCGGGAAGTAGATCAGCTGGCCTATGGGCATGCCCTTGTATATCTTCACGGGTTGCTTTACGGATATCTCCAGCGTCCAGTTGCCGCAGAAGCCAACATCACCCTTACCTGCTGTAGCATGTATATCTATACCAAGGCGGCCTGTGCTCGATTTACCTTCCAGGAAAGGTACATGCGCATGTGTTTCTGTGTACTCCATCGTAACACCCAGGTAAAAGATGTGCGGGTACAGTACAAAGCCATCATCAGGAATTTCAAAGCAGTCTATCGTGTTATGCTTTTTAGCATCCAGTATATGTTCTTTATAAGTGGCAAGGGTAGATCCCAGATGTACATCATAGCTATTGCTGCCCAAACATTCACGCTTATAAGGTTCTATTTTGATAGTACCTTTTTCCATTTCTTCGAGTATGCGCGTATCAGAGAGTATCATGACGGCAAATATAATGTGATGATTTGATGATTAGCTAATGTGATGATGAGCTAATTAATTAATGTGCGGAAACTGTGAATATATGATTTGCGCACATGTGTCTATCTGTATTTCCCAAACGACACTCTTAGCTCCGCGCCGATGCTCCAGACATCAAATGTTGCATTCGAAAGAGTTTTACCGTACCGCGTGTCGAAATAATAACCGTCCATTGGCCGATAACTTCCTTTCAGATAAAATGCGTATCGCCTTTTCATACGCACACCAGCCCTGGCATCTATAGAATAATAAGGACTTAGCAGGGAACCCGCATCAGCGCCAAAGCCACCGCCCAGGTCTGCTCCACCGGCAAAGCTCCATTTGCCATCGGGGTGGCTTAATACATTCAGTCCAACGCAAAAACGCCCATAGATACCTCCTGCCGCATCAGATGCGGTGGGGCTTACAGCATCAAACCCGTTTGCACCTATGCGTGCGCCCAAAGAGGGGAACACATGCCAATGACGGGAATTGATCATCATATCAACACCCACTTCGTAGAAAGAGGCATTGCTATAACTGAAAGGCCCTTTGTTTGCATCACGGGAGCGGAGTGAGGGCAACATGTTTCCACCGGATAATGTTACATCCATATATGGGATATTTCCTCTGTGCCCAACAGGATCCTTACCATAGGATGGCGAACATAATACAAGTGATAGCGATAGTAACAGGTAACGCATAAGATAAATGGCTTGCTTTCTTATACCAAGGACTATGCCAAAAATTCGCTCATCATCACATCGGCTAATCAGCTAATTTTGCATCCATGCCTTTGTACCGCGAATGGAGCAGCGACCCTTATAGCCTTGCCGCCATCTGGAAGATAGAAGAGCCGGAAAGTTTTTTCCTGGAGCGTACAGGCTTACCTCCTTTGGACATCAAAGCAGAAAAACGCAGGATAGAGCGTGCGGCAGGCAGATTCCTGCTGAAGCATCTTAAAGAAGATTTCCCGCTACTGAATATAAAACCCGATGAGCACGATAAGCCACGGGTAGATAATAACGAATACTATTTCTCCATCTCTCATTCATGGCCCTATGTTGCTGCGGTGGTGAGCCCCTATGTAGAGTGTGGCATAGATATACAATGCTGGCATCCGCGCATGGAAGCATTGCAGCATAAATTCCTGTCAGACTATGAACAAGGGCTGATGCGAGGCGATAGTAAACTCATAACGCTGGCATGGTGCATCAAAGAAGCTGCCTATAAATGGCAAGGAAGGCGGGGCGTAGAGTTTGCAGACCATATGAATATCCAAAAGATCGAACAAAATAACCATGACTATCACATTAGCATTTTCATGCAATTGACTGAACCTCAAATGGAAATCACTTCACAAGGTATTGTAAAACATGACTTTGCGTGCGCGTATATTGTTCACGACCAGATTTTTCACCCATTCTCACATAAAACACAATTATTTTAATATTTATTAAATAATGAAATTTGAATAAAATTTGTTTGTAATTCTAAAAATAATTTAGATTTGCAAAAAAATAATTCAATGTCATCACTTCGTTATCTCGCACTGCAAGAAATGGCTTCCGAAGACAAAAAGGTAGCCCACTATGGTGGTAAAAGAGTTACCTCCATGTTTGCCAGCAACGTATTTACCGGCCGCGCCATGCGCGAATACCTGAGCGACGAGGCTTATAAAAGCCTGATGAACTCAGCTAAATCGGGAACCAAGATAGACCGTAAGATGGCAGACCAGATAGCTGCAGGTATGAAGGCCTGGGCTGAAGAGCGTGGTGTGACACACTTCACTCACTGGTTTCAACCGCTTACCGGCACTACCGCAGAAAAACACGACTCTTTCTTTACCATTAAAAGTGATGGCACCGCTATAGAAATATTTGACGGTGATGCATTGATACAACAGGAACCTGATGCGAGCAGTTTTCCTAACGGTGGTATCCGTGCTACATTTGAGGCCCGCGGCTATACCGCATGGGATCCTTCATCCCCGGCTTTCATTATGGAAGCTGGCCACGGTAAAACACTTTGCATACCTACTATATTCATCGCATACAACGGCGAATCTCTGGACTATAAAGCACCGTTGCTGAAGTCTATCGCCGCGCTGGATAAAGCGGCCGTAGATGTTTGCCACTATTTTGATAAGAATGTTACTAAAGTAACCGCTACACTGGGCTGGGAGCAAGAATACTTTGTAGTAGATGAAACACTGGCTAATGCACGCCCCGACCTGGTAATGTGCGGACGTACACTGGTGGGCCACTCCCCTGCAAAAGGACAACAACTGGAAGACCACTACTTTGGTTCTATACCTGATCGTGTATATGAGTTCATGCAGGATTTTGAACAGGAATCTTACAAGCTGGGTATTCCGCTGCGTACACGTCACAACGAGGTAGCACCGGGCCAGTTTGAATGTGCCCCTATATTTGAAGAAGTGAACATAGCAGTAGACCACAACTCGCTGCTGATGGATGTGATGAATAAAGTAGCAAAACGCCATAAGCTGAAGGTATTGCTGCACGAAAAACCATTTGCCGGCGTAAACGGTAGTGGTAAGCACAATAACTGGAGCCTTGCTACAGATACAGGCGTAAACCTGCTGGCACCGGGTAAAACACCGCGTACCAACCTGATGTTCCTTACCTTCTTCGTAAATGCCATCAAAGCGGTACACGATCACGCAGACCTGCTGCGCGCTGCCATAGCATCTGCTAATAACGATCACCGCCTGGGTGCTAACGAAGCTCCTCCTGCCATCATCTCTGTATATGTAGGCAAGTATCTTACAGAAGTACTGGATGAAATAGAAACAAGGGTAAAAGATAAATTCAGCGAGCAGGATGAAGTGATCCTGAAGCTGGATATACACAAGCAAATACCTGAACTGCTGATGGACAATACAGACCGTAACCGTACCAGTCCGTTCGCGTTCACAGGTAATAAATTCGAGTTCCGCGCAGTGGGCTCTACCGCAAACTGTGGTTCTCCGATGACGGTGCTGAACACCATCATGGCCGAAAGCCTGAAGAACTTCAAACGCGATGTCGATGCACTGATAGAAAAAGGCGAGAAGAAAGAAGTAGCACTGATGCATGTACTGCGCGACTACATCACCAAATCAAAGAACATACGCTTTGAAGGTGATAACTATAGCGATGCATGGGCAGAAGAAGCTAAGAAACGTGGCCTGAGCAATTTCAAAACTACTCCGGAAGCATTGGATGCATTTGTTACAGAATCGGCTAAGAAGGTATTCTTTAACAACGGTATCTATACCAACCGCGAGCTGGAAGCACGCCACGAGATACTGCTGGAAGAATATGTGAAGAAAGTACAGATCGAAGCGCGCATACTGGGCTATATCGCTACCAACCACATTCTGCCTGCAGCTATTACCTACCAGAATGTACTGGCGGAGAACGTGATGAAGCTGAAAGAACTGGGCCTGGGCGAAGCCAGCTATAAAGCACAGCTAAACCTGCTGCAGGTTATCAGCGGACACATCCAGAAGATCAATGATAATGTGGAAGCGATGATCGAAGCACGTAAGAGGGCTAACAATACAGATGACATGCACAAACGTGCGGGCCTGTACTGCAACGAAGTGAAAACTTACTTCGATGAGATACGCTACCACTCTGATAAGCTGGAGCTTGTAGTTGATGACAAGACCTGGCCGCTGCCTAAATACCGCGAATTATTATACTTACGCTAATAACATGACAAAGCCCCGCTAACGCGGGGCTTTGTTTTTAAATACTATTTTATGAAGCAAGACTATACGATACGTTTTATTACTACAGATGATGCCGCTGCCGCATTAGCGGTATATGCGCCTTATGTTCTTAACACCGCTATTAGTTTTGAATACGAGGTACCACCTGTTGATGACTTCCGTAACAAAATAGAAAAGATAATTGCGCAATATCCATGGCTGGTATGTACATGCAATGACGAAATCATCGGCTATGCCTATGGTAGTACGCACCGCAACCGCAAAGGTTATCAATGGTCGCCGGAGGTAACTGTGTATATGAAAGAAGACCACCACCGGAAGGGCATTGCACGCCTGCTTTACAGCGCGTTATTTGATATGTTGCGGATGCAGGGTTACTATAGTGTGTACGCAGGCGTGTTATCTACGAACATCAAAAGTGTACCCTTTCACAAAGCGATGGGTTTTGAAGAGATTGGTGTCTTTCGCAACATTGGCTACAAGCTGGGTGAATGGCATAGTAATCTTTGGCTGCAATATTCTTTGCAGGATCATTTATTGGAAGAACCGGCAACACCCGTAAGCATAGATAAGCTGATGGATACCGATGCATTTAAAGAGCTGATTGCTGAGGCCAACCGGGGATTATTAATTTAATCCACCATGTTCCTGTTGCAGTACGTATCTTTTTCAAAATCCATTACGTTCATCGATATCACCGGCACATCGGGAAACATCTTCTTCAATACAGTGATAATGCGCTTAGACAGATCCGCTTTCTGCCCTGTAGTGCGGCCCTGCATAATGTAACCGAATACGTGGATGAAATCGTTCTGTGTTCTGCCTACGGTATAGTATTCGTAGGGGCGGATGCGTACTTTAATGTCACCATCGCGAAACAGGTTGGTAGCTTCTGCCGTATCGTGAACGGTCAATATTATCTCTTCGGGTGTTCTTTGTTTTAGAATGTTTTCCGAGCAATCAATAATGAAATGTGGCATAAGGCAACTATATATATAATAAGATCTCAAAAGCTACAACTAAGCCCTGCGTATCATCCTTTTTAAAGCTCTGTAAAGGGTTATTGGCAGATGGTCTTTAATAGCTTTTGCATCTTTTACAAAATGCTTTAGTCGACCCATAGGTATTTTGCTGTAGTAATATTTTTCGAAGAATATCAGCAGGTTCTTATGGCTCATGGCATTGAGGTAAGGCATACGCAAAGCACCGGCCCAGTGCATTAGTTGCGGATACTTATTGCCGTCTTTTATATCGTCAATACTAATTTTACCTTCGTATTGCGGGCTTTCGCTCCATATCATATATTGGTATTCAGCACCCACGCGCGCACGGCCCTTGTTAGCAGATACTGCAAAGAGGAAGTTCACCATTGACTGATCCGGCATAGGAAAGTCCTTCAACCTTGTCCAGTAAGGGTAGTTATCAAAATCCATAAAAAGCTCCATTTCTTCTTTTGACAACTTACCGGCCTTCATGAGCAGCTGACCACTATTGAAAAAATAGCCGGGATATTTATAGTCAGGATATTCTATTTCTGTTTTTCTAACGTCGAAATATGTTCTGGTAGCCCAGTCTGTATAAGGATTATCATCGTATTCGGGAGATATAATAAAATCATATTTCCCGGTCATTGGCAACAGCTTATCCAATACACGCCCTGTAAATACTATATCCGAGTCTAACAACAGGAAAAACTGGCCTTCAAGCGCCGGGTCTTTTAGCAGGAAGAACTTCGCCGAACCCCATCCAAATCTATTCGGGGGATAATCCATTCTCTTTACATTCCAATAGGTCTCGAGCTCTTGTGTGGAGAAAGATCCTTTTAGCTCGTCTTTCAATATTAAGATCTCTACATCAGGATAATAATACCTGATGCTGGCGATGCAAATGTTGCAAAACCAGGCATCGCCTATATTAACTGTAACTACAACCTTAATATTCATGGCTAAAAATAAAGAATTTCCCTCTGAATGATCTGCAGCCTATCCCGGCAATTGGCTTCATTTATAAACAAGCAGCGAAGATAATAACCCTTATTGTTAAATTTAGACCCAAATCCACTACTATCAATATGACATGTACAACAAGACAAGTAATCATAATTTTCTTAATACTGTTTCCTACCGCAGGTTTTGCACAAAAAATTAATAAGGAGAAATTCGCAGCCGAGGCTCCATCTTTAATTCAGTTTTATGAATATGAACGCGAAATTCAGCACTTGGAGGAAGATGTTGCCTACCTGTTTGCTTCAGAAGATGTAGAAACACAGGAAGGAAAAGAAATGCTATCCAACGTTATACAAAGAGAAAAGAAATTACAGAAGAAAATCACAACAACAAAAATTGACCAACAATACACAAAGCTGAAAACACAACTAATTGATTTGATTGATGCCATTGTTGTATGTTTTGACCAACTCAAAAATTATGGCTCCTCTAGTAATGAGTTTAAAAATGCAAATGCAGCTTACCAACCAAAACTTGAAAAGCATGTAAGAGAGTTCAATCAAACCTTTAGTGAGCACTTCTATATTGAAATAGATTCAGCAAAATATGCTGCTACCAAAGCTAAAGCTTGCGAACTAGACTATTCCGAAAAAAATAAATCTATAGTATATCTTAAAGAGAATAAACCTATTACTGCATATAAGACGATTCTTTCTAATAATAGCTTAAGTTCAGACGCGGTGAAGATGCAGTTATCTGATATACTTTTGAAATCAAAATATGGAGATTCAATGAATAATTATATTGTAGACAAAGATTCAGTAGCACTCTCATTTTTATCTACAATAGTAAATGCCCCAAAATACTCTCCTTTTTACTACGAAGCGTGGCGTAAATGGAGAGCAGATCTCCAACTCAACTATGGCGCTTCCAAAACATCGGATATACCAAATGACTTGTATGATGACAAAAGATTTAGCATAATGTGGTTAATACTAAATCATATAAAAAGTGAACCAGATGATACATGGGCCTACTTACAATTCTTTGATCTCGCAACAATAGAAATAATCCACAGATTTGGACCGTACGATTATGGTAATCAATCAGCTATAGAAAGAGCAGAATTATTTTATCAGGATTAATAATTTCAAATACAATGAGCAAACACCACCACTATACAGCCACCATCCGCTGGACGGGCAATAACGGAACTGGCACATCGCGCTACGATGCTTATGAACGCAGCCATGTATGGTCTGTAGCAGGCAAGCCGGATATTGAATGTTCTTCTGATGCCCCTTTTCGTGGAGATGTCACTAAGCATAATCCGGAAGATATGTTGCTTGCATCCTTATCCAGTTGCCATATGCTGTGGTACCTGCATTTGTGTGCAGATGCAGGTATTATTGTTACGCACTATGCAGATAATCCCACAGGACGCATGTTACAAACAGATACCGGTGGTGGCTATTTCGAAGAGGTGATGCTGAACCCTGTTGTAACCGTTACAGATGAGGAGATGATACCAAGGGCTATGGAACTACACGATGAGGCACATGCGCATTGTTTTATTGCCAATTCTATGAAGTTCCAGGTATTGCATACACCTATTTGCGTAGCACATACTTCGTAAATATTCTGTGGCATCGGCCAATTGTCTGGTAAAAGACAATATATTAAGAAACCAAATGGGTATTTTGTAAGTATATATTCTTCAAAAGGCAGCCCATGAAGCGAATTGTCCCCAAACATCATCTTGCCATACGCTGGTTTCACTGGGTCAACTTTCCCATGCTTACCATTATGATATGGAGCGGACTGCTGATATACTGGGCACACGATGTATACCATATCAGCATTGGTAAAACAACGGTTTTTAAATTCTTCCCCAAAGGGCTGTACCAATCGTTAGGTATTCCCCATCACCTGGCCGAGGGCATGGCTTACCATTTCCTGTTTATGTGGGCCTTTATACTTAACGGGATACTGTACGTGGCTTATACACTCGTCTCGGGCGAATGGCGGCATCTCTGGCCCGAACGCACATCATTCCGAGAGGCATGGCAGGTAGTGCTGTATGATCTGCATCTGCGCAAAGAACAGCCCTCGTTTGATAAATATAATGCCGCCCAGCGGATTGCCTATACGGCCATCATATTCATGGGCATGGGCTCTGTAATTACCGGTTTTGCCATCTACAAGCCGGTGCAGCTCAACTGGCTCTGCGCACTCTGCGGTGGCTATGAAGCTGCGCGCCTCGAGCATTTTATATTGGTCATAGGTTATTGTCTCTTTTTTCTGGTACATATATTCCAGGTCATCAAAACAGGATGGAACAATTTTCGCGGCATGGTTGCCGGCTTCGAAGTAGTAAACGATCCTGATCCATTACCTACTACTACAAACGAAACGTATGAGCAAAGCGCCTAAGAAAAAAGAGCCGCTCACCATAGAGCAGAAGATAACGCGGCGGACCTTGTTATCCCTGGGTACACTCGTAGCACTCGATGTTATAGGCTTTGGTATCTGGAAGGTGTTGCGCAAAGAATCTTATAAAGATGGCGTGCAGAAGACACTGCGCAAGGGCTTGGATGTAAATGAGAAAATATTTGGCAATACATTCAGCAAAGGACGGAAGGCAAAAGAATATAGTGTTAGCGAAGCGGCAAAGAATGTACGTGTAAATGGCCATGTGGGCCTCGACGATGCAACAGACAACTGGATACTGAAAGTAGTACGCCCGCAGGGAGCGTCTTTATCAATAAGCCTGGATCAATTGAAAGCATTGCCTAAAACGGAAGTGATCTTTGATTTTAAATGCATCGAGGGCTGGAGCCAGGTATCTCATTGGGGTGGTGTACGCTTCAGTGATTTTGTTAAGGCTTTTGATCTCACTGCCGAGTCGGCCATGAACTATGTAGGGCTACAGACGCCCGACAAGCAATATTATGTAGGCATAGATATGCCCAGCGCTATGCAGGAACAAACTATCCTGGCCTACGAAGTAAATGGCGCACCGCTCCCGCAGGAGCATGGTCACCCGCTAAGGCTTATTATACCTGTTAAATACGGCATCAAGCATCTAAAACGTATTGGTACTATTAGCTTTAGTAACGATAAGCCTGCAGACTATTGGGCAGAAAGAGGCTATGATTATTTCTCAGGTTTGTAGCAAGTCATTTTCCGAAGACACTTACATTAGGGTGCATATCGTCTAATACAAACAAGTAATTGTAAACCCTGTTCAACTTAATACCTCGGGTATAAAACGTTGCATCCCTGGCTGAGTTATTATTATATTCGGCACCAATATCGTTTACTATCTGCTTTTTATCTATAAGCACGTTGCCCGTATTTTTTGTGGTATTAATACCTAACACCCCTTTATTAAGTTGATGTACCATTGCTGCTACAGAGTTTTTGTATCCGTCGATCCGGTATGTGTTTATTTGATATTTACCTGTATTCTCATCAAGACTACTGGCTCTGAAAGTCCCTTTATAAAAATCAAATCCTATTACCTTATAATCATCCCCATATTGCTGATACAGCATTTCACCTAACGACTTTCTATCCATCACGTCTTTGGCGACATGATTATTATGTGCCCAAACCAAAATTTTCTGATCTTCCGGCACACGATCAATGATCATCTTCGCATATCTAAACATCATCTCCTCCCTATACTCTCTTATACGTCCCCCTTTGCCTGCGTTCATGCACATGTCACTTTCTATTACTTCGAGGGTGCTGATAGAATCTGTTACGGAGGTATAATGCTTTACCGCGTATTCTCTATACAATTGCTCCAAAGCCTGCTGCTTTTCTTTTTCTGTACCTTTCACCAATTCCAGTTGATGCAATATCATTGTATCCTTCACACCACAGATACTTCCCCATTTTTTCAGATCATAGCGCATAACAGCCAATCGATTGTCCGATTGTATATCTATCCCCCAAAACTGTACCTGCTGCGCCGGTACTTTGTCTTTATTATAATCTTTCAGCCATTCAAGCATGCTAATAAATCCCTTGGTAGCATAGGGCCAGGGGAAATAGAGCATGGCGCGCTTAGGATCTCCAATGCCTTTTGTTACATATTCGTTTAATGCGGCACATGCGGGTGTAGCTGCCTCCATCAGAAGGTACCGGTAGCCATAATGTATTACTAGGGTTTTTACGATCTCTGTTTTTATCAGTTCGTATTCTGTAGATCCATGAGTAGCCTCCCCCATTCCTACGATGCGGGAATTGGTTGCAATATCTTTTAGTTCGTTTTCGTAATCGAAATCTCCGATTGTTTCCGATGTACTATATTTAAGCTGTGCAAGGTCGGCTACTTGCGCTACAGATGGTACTGTATACCAAACCAGCAATACCATCCAAAGGGAATACTTCAGCATATCTTAAAAATACACAAACAATATATATACTATGTCGCTTATAAGGGCATATCAACCAAAAGATCATGATGCGATCATAGAGTTGTTTCTTTTGAACACACCTGCGTTTTTCTGCGAGGAAGAACAGCAGGACCTGGAGCGCTTTCTGAACGAGGAAATTGAAAACTTCTTTGTGGCGGAAGAGGATGGAATAGTTGTAGCTTGCGGAGGTTCTAATATTAAAGGGAATACCGGCTTCCTGTCCTGGTACATCGTTCACCCGGCTCACCAGGGCAAAGGATTGGGTAAAATACTGGCCTTGCACAACCTCGCTATTCTTCAAGCCGATACTAACCTGGATGAGATCGAAGTAAGAACATCCCAGCTTGTATATCCTTTTTACGAAAAGCTGGGATTCAAATTGATAGGTACACAGGATAACTACTGGGGTCCGAACATGCACCTATACCATATGCGGATGCAGGATTAAGGATGCAATAGCGGACTATCGTAACCCAGCAGCAATTCCTCATTTTCCTTTTCTACCCTTCTCAGCATGCGCTCGTATCTGATGGATTCAATCAGCCTTGTTACCTGCACTACAGGCACATTTACTACGCTTTTAGCTGTTTTGATAAGTTCTTTCATCTGGTGTTTGTTTTGTTGATGTTGTAAAATTGCAACTGATAGTTATAGAATGTTAAAAAACAATATTGTTTTAACCCTTGTTTTACAATTCATTCACAAGCCGTTAACGAGGATGACAGCCTGCACACATATTAAACATTCACAAATAGCTTATTCTCTCAGTAGCTAATTACCTATTTTAGCAAAAATTTTCCGACTGATGAATAAAGTAGTAGCTAACGCAGATGAGGCTATTAAGGATATAGAATCGGGCATGACGTTAATGCTGGGTGGCTTCGGATTGTGTGGTATTCCTGAAAACTGCATTGCAGCGCTTGTACGCAAAGGCGTTAATAACCTTACCTGCATATCTAACAATGCGGGGGTAGATGATTTCGGCATAGGCCTGTTATTGCAGCAAAAGCAGGTAAAAAAGATGATCTCTTCTTACGTAGGTGAGAATGCCGAATTTGAAAGGCAACTCCTGAGCGGCGAACTGGAAGTGGAACTGATCCCGCAGGGTACACTGGCTACGCGTTGCATGGCAAGCGGTTATGGCATGCCTGCTGTGTACCTGCTGGCAGGTGTAGGTACAGAGGTTGCAGAGGGCAAAGAAACAAGGAACTTCAATGGCAAGGACTATCTGCTGGAATATGCTTTCGATTCAGACTACGCGATCGTAAAAGCATGGAAGGGCGATACCATGGGCAACCTGGTGTTCAAAGAAACAGCACGCAATTTTAACCCTATGATGGCAATGGCAGGTAAAATAACCATTGCCGAAGTAGAAGAACTGGTACCTGCAGGCGAACTGGACCCGAATGAGATACACACACCGGGTATTTATGTACGCCACATTTTCCAGGGTAGCAATTATGAAAAACGCATCGAACAACGTACCGTGAGAAAACGTAGTTAATGCGGTAATAGGTTAATAAAATACTAAAGACATCAATGGAAAATACTTATAAAGGCTTTCAGGAGCTATCTGTCTGGCAAGCCGCTCGTAAGTATAAGCTGGATATTTACCACCTTGTTTCTTTATTTCCTATTGACGAAAAATACAACTTGTCGAACCAATTGATCAGAGCTGCAAGATCAATACCGGCAAATATCGCGGAGGGGTATGGAAGGTACACTTATAAAGACCAAATCCATTTTTGCATACAGGCAAAGGGATCATTGTACGAAACCCTAAATCACATTGTTGATGCTGTGGATTGTAATTACATCAACATGGAAACGAAAACTGAATTTGAATTGAAATTAAAGGAGTTGAAAAGCTTCTGAATGGATATATATCCTGGTTAAGAAAAATGATCAATGAAGGTAAATAGCCGGAAACGACCTATTGACCTTTTAACCAATTAACTTATTAACGTAATGGCACTTAATAAAGAACAAATAGCACAACGCATAGCGAAGGAACTACAGGATGGTTATTATGTGAACCTCGGTATTGGTATACCTACACTGGTAGCCAATTATATACCGGAAGGAGTAAACGTAGTACTGCAAAGCGAGAACGGCCTGCTGGGTATGGGGCCTTTCCCTTTTGAAGGGGATGAAGATCCGGACCTGATCAATGCGGGTAAGCAGACTATTACCACCCTGCCTGGCTCTGTATTCTTTGACAGCGCCATGAGCTTTGGTATGATACGCGCAGGTAAGGTAGATCTTACCGTACTGGGCGCTATGGAGGTGGCAGATAATGGTGATATTGCCAACTGGAAGATACCGGGCAAAATGGTAAAAGGTATGGGTGGCGCTATGGACCTGGTAGCTGCTGCGAAGAATATCATCGTGGCTATGCAGCATACTAACCCTAAAGGAGAAAGTAAGCTGTTGCCAAAATGTACCTTACCGCTTACAGGCGTTAAGTGCATTAAAAAAGTAGTTACCGACCTGGGGGTGTTTGACATTACACCCGATGGTTTCCGCTGCCTGGAATATGCGCCGGGGGTAACTATCGACGAGATCAAAGCGAAAACTGCGGGCAGGCTCACGATAGCTGATGATGTAAAAGAGATCGTGCTTTAATGAAATTGCTGGTATATCACAACGGCGAATGCAGCAAATGCAGAAGCCTTACAGAGTTGTTGCAATCAAAGGGTGCGGAAGTCGAATACAAGTTTTACCTGCACGAACCATTAACTACTGACGAGTTGAAAGGGCTGTTGCAAAAACTGCAACTGCCTGTTATGGATATCGTACGTACTTCTGAGCCTCTGTTTGCAGAACAATTTGAGGGTAAGGAATTGAATGAAGAAGGATGCCTGCAGGTAATAATAGATAACCCCATATTATTACAACGTCCTATTGTAGTGTATGGCGGTAAAGCAGTAATAGCACGTCCTGCCGAAAAAGTGTTAGAGATATTATAAAACCCTCTTCAATGAGGGTTTCTTTTTTTATTTTCACCTGATGAAAGCATTGATATGTTGTTTGCTCACTCTTTGTTCCTGCCAACTTGTTGTAGCGCAGCAGAAATCCGAGGAGCAGTTGGTAAACAAAATACTGCAATGCTTTGCTAACCACGACGATTCTGCCTATGCTTCGTTGTTTCCCAGTTTCGATACACTCTGGAATATAGCGCAGCAATACCACGATACCGATGTGATATCGGCCAGGCGCATCAATAATATCCGCAGCAACCCGCAGCGATTACAACAGTTCGATCCCAAATTCAATCCCCGCATCATAGCCGATTTTGATACCCTCTATGCAAAAGGCAGGGATTCAGGCATACACTGGAGCGACCTGTTGCTGGCGCGTTACGACCTGGAAAAAGCAATGCTGCCGCGCGAGCTGATAGGGTTTGAAAAAATAGTGCCCTTCAGGCTGCAGGGCTACATTTTTGTACAGGATCTTCTTACCCGCCGTATATATTGCATGGCTATAAAAGATGTGCATGGCATCAATGGCAAATGGTACGGTGGGCATGTGGTGAATATACTGCAGGCGGAGAGTATTGATGAGTATTACGATAAGCTGGCAAAAGAGCGAAAGGTGCTGAAGGATATGCTGCTGGTACAGATGTATGGCGATGATACCGCCGGGCTGGCAGAAGACAGCGCGGCATTGCGCGCTAAAGCACGGCTGGATGCTATTGCCGCTGCGAAAAAAGCCGCTAAACAAGATGAGGACGAAGAAGAAAAATCACCGGTGGTGACCAATGAGGTAGTAGAGCGTAAACTATATGTAGGCACTTTTGATAAAGAAGTAGGGCTAGAGCTTTATATACGCAGTCTGAAAGGAAGCTGCCCGGAAACTATCTGCGGCTGGGATGCCCTTTACAAATTTGAAGATCAGGACGAATGGGTGCGGCTGGAGGTGACCAAAGGCAAAAACGGCAAGCTGCTATTCAGTGAAGATGAGGCCGAGATGGAACTCACTTTCAAAAACGGTACTGCCATTGGCGAATGGACATCGGCAAAAGAGAAAACTACCTTCGAAATACAACTAACCGAAAAACGAGAAGTCAAGAACCGTAAGCTCTTCCAGCTCGATCAGATGCTCGAGGATTCGGAATAACTATTGCTGTTGCAATTGCTTTTTAAACTCCGCTATCTTCTCAGGCTGGTTGACGGCAGCGTTGGTTATCATTAAAGAAAAATGTTCCGCGCATATCTCTTCGGGATGCAGCATGTATGGGGTATTGGTGCCTATCTGTTTCAGTATTGTTGGTTCATCTGATATTTCCTTCACTACCGCAAAGCCATCAGGTGTCAGCTGCGCTGCTTTATGTTCCTCATCACCGGTAAGCATCAGCAGGCCCACCTTTACATATTCTTCAAATACTTTCCCCGTTTCATAGTCTTTCTTGCTATACAATACAAGGGTCATATCCTTACCATTTACTGTTATGTAATGCGATACAACGGGGCAATCGGGATTAGTGATATTGCGGTTGCGCATAGCGTGTGCTAGTGCTATAGGATTACATTTTTTAAAGCCGAAGATGTAGTACAAATCATCGCGCTTTTTGGGATTGTAGCGCGAGAACACGTGAAATAATTCATGCGCTGCCAACCCTGTAGTAATACCCAGCACCGAAGGGTTTAAGATAATGCAGCTATCACGGGTATAGCCTTCCGCCTCAAATTCTTCTTTGGTATTGCTTTTCAGCAGGTAGATGCGCGATGGCAGCTTCCATGTTATCTTATTATCAACACAATACTTGCTGATCTCTTCAAAAGCTTTACGGATATTAGAGACTTCCGCCAAAGACCAATTTTCTACCTGCTTCTGTGCAAATGGCAGGTAATCCTTCCACGTTGCGTTGTCGCCCAACCGGCTTTGTATGTCAAACCGGGTAAACTTTTCCGGGTACCCATCGTCCTTGCCTATCACGCCTGCGGCTTCAGTGCTGTCGGTCACTACTATGATGCTACCCATAAACGGAATGTCTATATGTGCAGCAAGCAACCTGTTAGCTGTAAACAGAAGTAACAATAAAATAAGCAGGAACCGTGATCTATTAACCATATCGCCTGTAAAAATAATACCCTATTGCATTAGATGCTATAACCCTATATGGGTTACCTGTATTTTGCTAAATGTTTACGGAGCAGGATGGAATTTCATTATATGGCTATTACTAACATAATGTTGGCGGGATGCCAACAAGCCGTAACTTTATTACCCGATGAATAGTACAAAAATGGAACAACCGGCTATTAAGACGTTTGGTGAACTGAAAAAAGCAGGCTACAAGCCTAAGAGTGTAAAGGAGGAGGTACGGGAGAACCTCATCAAATCAATACAAGAAAAGCACAATCCGTTTACAGGCATATTGGGATATGAAGACACCGTAATACCGGATGTGGAAAGGGCATTGTTATCGCGGCATAATATACTGTTCCTGGGCTTACGTGGCCAGGCAAAGACACGTATGGCACGTGAGATGGTAAACCTGCTGGATGAATGGATACCGGTGATAGAAGGCAGCGAGATCAATGACGATCCTTTTGCGCCCATCTCTGTGTATTCCCGTAACCTGCTGGAAGAAAAAGGCGACGACACCCCTGTTACCTGGCTGCACCGGAGTCAACGCTATGGCGAAAAGCTGGCTACACCCGATGTATCTGTGGCAGACCTGATTGGCGATGTAGATCCCATAAAAGCAGCCAACCTGCGCCTGAGCTTTGCCGATGAGCGGGTACTGCACTATGGCATCATACCGCGCTCGCACAGGGGTATATTCGTTATCAACGAATTGCCCGATCTGCAGGCACGTATACAGGTATCACTTTTCAACATATTGCAGGAAGGCGATATACAGATCAGGGGCTTCAAATTGCGTATGCCTTTGGATATACTGTTTGTATTTACCGCTAACCCTGAGGATTATACTAACCGAGGTAGCATTGTTACCCCGCTGAAAGACCGCATAGAAAGCCAGATCGTGACCCACTATCCTAAAACGGTAGAGGTATCGAGGTCTATTACCGAGCAGGAAGCAGATGTGCTGGAAGAACAGCTGAAGAAGGTAGAAGTGCCCGACCTGGTAAAGCTGCTGGTAGAAGAGATAGCTATGGAAGCACGCAAGAGCGAGTTTGTAGACCAGAAGAGTGGCGTGTCGGCACGCCTTACTATATCGGCATACGAAAACCTCATTAGCACTGCAGAACGCCGGGCGATATATGACGGGCAGGCAAAGACCATGGTGCGCATAGCCGACTTTATAGGTGTAATACCATCCATCACCGGTAAGATAGAGCTGGTGTACGAAGGGGAACAGGAAGGCCCTACCAATGTAGCTTATCGCTTGCTGGGGCAAGGCATCCGGGCCTTGTTTGCACGTTACTTCCCTGATCCGCAAACTTTTAAGAAAAGCGGACGCAGCATAGAGAAAGCAAAAGCAAAATCTAATCCTTATCAAACCATCATCGATTGGTTTGGGAATGGCAACGAACTGTTGCTGCTGCAGGACGAAACCGATGAAGGCTACCGCAACAGCCTGTACCAGGTAGACGGCTTATATGGTGCTGTAAAGCAATACTACCCAACTGCCGATGATGCACAAACGCTGCTGTTAATGGAGTTTCTGCTACACGGCCTTTCTGAGTTTTCGCTCATCAGCAAAAAAGGCGTAGAAGCCGGCGGATATTCTTTCGGAGATATACTGGGGAGCATGATGAATATGAACTTTGGTGGAGATGTGGATGAAGACGAAGAAGATTTTTAAGATATAGATCACATGATGGAAAGCTCCGCCCATAACGCGGGGCTTTTTCTTTTATATAACTTTGCAACCCTGATGCACAACTTCAGCTCAGAAATATTTTATAAAACAGCACGCAGCGGCGGCAAGGGTGGTCAAAACGTAAACAAAGTGGAGACCATGGTAGAGGCATGGTGGCATGTAGCGGGATCTCATGCATTTACCCCGGAGCAGAAAGAAATGATACAAACCAAACTGGCCAACCGCATTAATAAAGAAGGCTACCTGCTGGTACGCAGCAGCGAAAGCCGCTCGCAGCTGGAGAATAAAGAGATAGCCCGCCGGAAGATGGAGGAGCTGGTAGCAAAGAGCCTGGTAGTTCCTAAAAAGCGCAGGCCTACCAGGCCCGGCAAAGCGGCAAAAGAAAAACGCCTGGAATCCAAGCGCCGTGAATCTTTTAAAAAAGAGATGCGAAGAAAAGACTGGTAGCGGTTACCGTGCTACATGGGCGCGTATCATCCATGCCATTTTCTCGTGTTGCTCCATAATACCCGTAAGGAAGTCCGCCGTACCCGCATCCTCATATTTATCATCTATCTTATCAATGGCATCCCGGGTACTGCGAATGATAGCTTCATGATCGGCCAGCAGCATCCTCAGCATTTCTACTGCCGATATCTGCCCCACTTCTTCTTTGAGCCTTGTTTTGTCCAGGAACTGGCGCATGCTGCCCATAGCCAGGTGCCCTATCTTACGTATGCGCTCTGCTACAGCGTCTATCATTTCTGCCAGCTCGCCATATTGCTCTTCAAAGAATTTGTGCAGTACGCCGAATTCCATGCCTTCAACATTCCAGTGAAAGTTGCGGGTTTTGGTGTAGAGCAGGTTCTCATCTGCCAGTAGCAGCTGCAGTTCTGCAGCTATTGCCGACCTGTTAGCATTGCTGATGCCAATGTTTACATTACTATCAATAGCCTTTGCAGGTGCGCTGCTGGCCTTTGCTTTAGCATTTTTTGCTTTTGCCATGAGTGTTTTGTTTTATGGATGATTAAGAATGAATTCAATGGTTCGCGGATAGAAATAATGTTCCAGCCTGTGTATCTTCTGCGCCAGTGTATCGGCAGTATCTTCGCTATCCACATGGCATCTTGCCTGCACTATGATATTGCCGCTATCGTACACTTCATTTACATAATGGATAGAGATGCCTGACTCTTCCCTGGCATCTGCAATTACAGCATTATGTACATGATGTCCATACATACCTTTGCCTCCGTAAGACGGTAGCAGGGCCGGGTGTATATTGATGATCTTATCAGGGAATGCATGAATTACCGCATCGGGTATCTTCCATAAGAAGCCCGCCAGCACTATCAATGAAGGATTATATTCCTGTAGTTGCTCTATAAACAACGCTTCTTTAAAAGTTTGCTTGTCGATCACAAGGTACGAGATGTGCTCGTAACGGGCTATCTCCAGCACGCCGGCATCTGCTTTATTGGTAACAATGAGCGATACTTTGGCCTTGCCTGTATTTCTAAAGTAATCTATAATAGCCTGTGCGTTAGATCCCCGCCCGGATGCAAATATGATAATCGAATGCATGATGCTGCAAATGTAAGAACTGTTATTGCTCTAAACTATGTTATTTGTTTGCTGCGTAACTTAGCCCTATGAGTACCGAGAAACTGAGAATAGATAAATACCTGTGGGCGATACGCGTGTTTAAAACACGTACACTGGCCACAAAGGCCATAGATGAGGGAAAGGTAAAGATGAATGGCGCCTCTTTAAAACCATCGAAGGTGGTAGGCATTGGTGATGTGTATGATATTAAAACCCCTGCCCGCAAATGGACGATAGAGGTTACAGGGCTACTGCACAACCGTGTGGGTTATGAAGAAGCTATTAAATATTATGTTGATAAAACAAGCGAAGAAGACCAACAGATGAATAAGTATACAGGCAGCAGCTTCTATACCGGTAAACGCCTAAGCAAAACAGGCCGCCCGTCTAAGAAACAACGGCGCGACCTGGAAGATTTTATGGATACGGAATAAACTAGTAGAGCGTAGAGAAATTCCAGTCGCTCACTTTTGTCCAGTTATCTCCGTTATCAAAGCTTTTGTATAATCCTTTATCAGTAGCGGCATAAACATAGTTAGCGCTTGTTCCGCTCTTGTAAAAATCGTATTTAGCAACCAGCGAACGTACTATAGCATTACTTGGCAAGCCTGCATTTGCTGCTACAAAGTTTGTCTGTCCAACAGTTAGCCTGTAGATACCATGGTTGGTACCCACCAGTATACATTGATCAAAAGGTGCTACAGCACAAAGATTGGCTGTACCTGCGGGGATGCCGGTAAATTGTTGCCAGCTACCACCATGGTTAGCACTATAGAATATATCAGATGTATCAGCTATTACTAAAATAGTATTGGCAAGATGCGAAACAAAGTAATGTAAAGATGGTGATGAAGAACTGATAGGCGTACCCGGAGACCACCTGGATGATACCGGGTTATCTGTAAGGTAAACTGTTTTAGATGCTTCATCAAAAGCTACAGCAAAGCCGTCGTTGAGCATAGTAAAGGATGTGATCTTAACACTTGTCACATCTACGCCTTCTGCAAAAGCATTGTCAGGAAACCACAGCGAATCATTATCGCCATGGCTGTTGCTGTAACACATGGGATCATTGCCGGCAAAAGTAGAGCCCGCGAAATACAAACGGTTATATTTTGGCCAGTTAAGGAACATGGTATTACCGTCAGATGGCCTGTCGCGCTGAACAAGTGCAGTATTCGGGGTAGCACCCACACCAAACTTTATGGTATGCACACTATTCTGCCCATAGATAAGGTTGTTGCCCGAAGCCACCATACCGATAACAGGTACATCATCTGGCCCCTTCACATTCTTATAGGAGTACCCATCGTTGGTATTGTATATCATACCAGACTGTAAGGCAACATACATGCTATATGGCTTGGAGATAATTTCATTATTATCGTCTGGCAGTATAGTAGGCTTGCATCCTTGTAATGCAGATGCCAATATTACCACCATTCCCAGTTTATAGAAAAGGGTACGATTGTTCATCTAAAATTAATTTTCATCAAGTTTATAAAAAATAGTTAACAAATCAAAGGTTTTACCCCTAAATAGAGACAGCCTTAGAAAATGTTCGGTTTGATTAAATTAATATATTAACCTATAATTAATGTATTAGCGATAAGCCACTTGCTGTTGGTCAGCAGGCTTTGCCATACGGGATGCATAATCCATCAGGATAAGAAGTGCGTTATTTTCCTTATCCATAAAATTAACATAGAGGTTGTATTCAAATGCCTCGCCATTGTATTTGCCTCCGTTGAAGGTGACATTGCTTAGCAATCCCTTGCTTTGCAGCAACTTATTGGCCTGGTCGGGGTCTGCAGCAACGGCAGGGTCTACATTGGCCAGCATTGCCTGTACATCAAAAAACAGCCCGAATGGATAGCCTTTTACTGATTTGGCTTCCGGGGCGCGTTGTTGGTTTTTAAAGCTGCCATTCAGGTAGCCCTCTGCATTTTCAAGCTTATTGCTGGCCACCAGTTCTTTATCGGTAACGGTAATAAACGTAGAGCTGGCGCTTATGCCTACTGTATAGTGCCCGGGACTCTGCATCGTCAGCAGCTTCTCAGAAACAGCCAGTTGCAGCAGCCGGTCGAAATTTTCCTTCTTGCCTATTTTGATGGCATACAGGTAATCTATGTCAGAGTTGGTGGTGTGCATCTCCTGCTGCCCTGGGAAGAGGCTATCTGCAGGTATGGTATAGGCCTTCATAGTGAAGTTGTTGAGCGCGGCAACCATATCGCCAGAGAAGGCATCGAGTATGTAATCAGTATTAATATTCTTATCAGCGAGAGCGGCATTGGCAATGCCCGTAACGTTAGTTTTATCCAGCATTTGCTTCATGGCTTTGGGTGATAAGTGCCATGCCAGTAACAGGTCCAGCGCAGTAGATGGCATCCGCTCTATCATACCATTATCAGCACTTTGGTCGCCAAATTCCTTCAGTATGTTTTTAAGGTCTTCTGCTGCATAATATTGCACATTGGCTTTGATCCTGCCCTTTTCAAAATCTATCCCACCTGCCATTGCAGCGTCCTTCCACATGGTGTTAGACAGGGAAAGCCCGCCCGTCATATCAGCGGTCACGTATTCATTCATCAGCACATCATAGTTTACCCAAACGGTAATATCATGCCCTTTGCTTTCCAGCTCGTTAAAATGCTTTACAGTAGTGATGCTGTTATCCTTAGGGTTGCCAAATGCTTTATCCATCTCGGCTACCATGGCAGGCTCGTCCACCTTGCGTTCTTCGGTCATTGCCATAAGGCTGCTATCCATGCCTTGCATACTCTCTGCATCCAGGTGATTGTAGGGATCCTGCTGCATAGGCTGGTACATCACGTTCATTACCATCAGCACCTTATCCGTCCACCCTGCATAAACATTCTTGCCAATAAAGGCTTCCTTGCGGTCTTTCTGTTGTTTTACTACCGTTTCCGGCAATAGTTTCTTCAGGTAAGCTTCCCATTTAGAGGCACTTTCCAGTGGCAATATGGCTGTCAGCTTATTACCGCCGTCGTAGCGCTTATCGGTCTTCAGGTACACATAATAGGTGCTCATCCCTTTGATGCCGCTCTGCGCCATGTCTTTAAAAAGGCCTGTATCTACTCCGCCCTTCTTCAGCTCATCCAATATTTTATTGCCCCAAAGTGCATCCCAGGCTATTTTTTTACCCAGCTCGTTGGTATTAAGGCCCACCACTACGGCCGCGTCTTTAGGTATATAGTTAACGTGTTCCGGCGCTTTGTTGCAGGCGGCAAATGCAGTGGCTACGATCAATAGCAGGGTAAGTATCCTGGTACGCATGAAAATTATTTATGACAAAATTAGATATAAATTCAACCGGTATGTAAATAAAAAATATCCCGTTGTAACCATCTTACAACGGGATATATATCGTACCAACATCCGAAATGTTACAACCAGGCCTTAGAAAGGCAGATCGTCCGCATTTTCAGGAGAAGGATTGTAGAAATTATTACCGCTTTGGGCAGGAGCATTATTGTATGCAGGGGCTGCATTAGGCTGTGCATAACCACCTTGTGCAGGCATGCCTGCAGCAGCAGCTTCTATACGCCAGGCATCCAGGTTGGTGATGTAGTTTACTTTACCATCTTTTTCCCAGCGGTTGCCTTTGATGTTAAAGCTAACTTTTATCATATCTCCTTCATTAAAACGATCCAGTATATCACATTTATTTTGAACCAACTGCATCTTAGCGAAGTTGGTATAGGTATTGCCGTTGATATCTTCTGCCAGCTCCATTACAAACTCACGCTTTCTAAACTTATCACTTACCACTTGTGTAGGATTCTTGACAATTAATTTGCCGGTTACTTCTAAACTCATTTTTCTTAATTTTTAAAAACTTTATATAAATACGTAGATGCAAAGATACTAAGATAAGAAGGGTAGGCGTAAAATAAAAAAGTGCCCGGAGGCACATTTATATTGTTTGTTTACTTATATATATCTTAGTATCCCTTATTCATAATTGCAGCTGCCAGCTCAGTTTCCAGCTTCAGCAGATGACGGCTTAACAGGTTGTGATAGAGTATTTGCCATCTGTCTTCTATCTTGCTCATGAAAAAAGACCTTGCACCCGGCATATCATTGCTAATGAAGAAAACAGCATCACTGCTTTTTAGCACCAGCTTTTCGAAAATAAAGCTATAAGCCCCTATCTCCTTAGTAAAAATTTCACTCCTCATTGCAAAGCCCGGGATTGTTTAATGTGGTGATGTGTGGCACTTTCCGGGAATATTATGCCCTCTCTTATCCCTTATTCAGAAAAACACGGTAAATGTATAAAGCCATGATAATATTACTTGTAGTATAAATTCTATCACCGTATTAATACAGAAATATTGAAATTCGCATTGTTTTTGTTCGGATGCCATCTAAAAAACCTACCTCAAATCCGGGCATGTGGGGATAAATGCACAACAGGATATTAATTGCCGACGATCATAGTATGATACGGAAGGGTATCAAGCTATTGCTCCAAACGCACCTTGGTATTACCGAAGTGTATGAAGCCGCAACGGGTAGCGGGGTGATGCAGGAATTGCGCGAAAGGGAATATTCTCACATTATCCTTGATATTATACTGTCAGATTGCACCTGCCTCGAGATCATACCAAATATACAACAACTGTATCCGGAACTGAAGATCATGGTATTTTCTATGCTGAACGGAGCTGTATATGGAGAGGCGCTCAAGCAGTATAAAATATATTACTACCTGGAAAAGACTAGCAAGGAAGAGGACACTATCAGCTTCCTGGATGAATTTATCAATCATCACAAGCCCGTCCCCAATACATCATCCGGACAAACATTTATTAATCCGTTCAACCAGTTATCTCCGAGAGAGCTGGAAGTATTGCATTATATGCTCAATGGCTATGGAACAAAGGATATATCATCCACACTAAACCTAAGGATGACAACAGTATCTACATTAAAAAACAGGATATTTGATAAAACAATGACAAGTAACCTGAAAGAGTTGATGCAACTTGCATCACTATACAATGTAAACTAAACCACAACCATTACTATGCTTAAAATGCCCTGGTACCAAAATACCTGGTTTATCATCAGCCTGTTGTTATTTGCCTTGGGCTATGTTACGATAGTATTGATAATAAGAGCTAAGAGATTCATCATCAGGCAAAATGTATTGCGCGCACTGGTAGAGCGGAAGACAAAAGAGCTGATGAAGAAAACCGAGGAGCTGGAAAAGAACGACCTGATAAAAACACGCCTGATATCCATCATCAGCCACGATATCATTACGCCATTGCGCTTCCTGCACATGGCATGCAAAAACCTGATAGAAAGTAATGGCAGCATGAGCGAGGCCCTGAAGCTGGAAACCATGACCGAGATAGCTAATACATCGCGCGAACTGGAAATGCTGTCTACCAACATCATGAACTGGATAAAATACCAGAACGAGAACAGGCAACTGCTGCGCGAAGAGGTACGCCTGCCCGATATGATACAACAGGTATTCGGTGTGCTCAATGGTATGGCCAGGCAAAAGAATATTGTGCTCAGCAACGGTGTACCCCACGATTTTACGGTGCGTCAATATGCAGAGCCACTACGCATTATACTCTATAACCTGGTGGTCAACGCGCTCAATTTTATGGAAAAAGGCCATATTACCATAGCTGCACGGAACCTGCGTCATGGTGTACTTATCGAGGTAAAGGACGAAGGCTTTGGTATGAGCAAAGAGCAGATCAATAATATACTGGATGACCAGTTTATAGTATCCTCCACCAATGCAGATGGCAGAAAAGGCAATGGACTGGGCTATCTTATCATAAAAGACCTGCTGCGGGTTACGGAAGGTAATTTTACCATCAAAAGCGCCCGGAACAAGGGTACCACCATTAAACTGTTCTTCCCCAATCAATTAGTGGCATAAAAAAAGCACCTCGTAAAAGAGGTGCTGTAAGGGAGGCATATGGGGGTCGAACCCACGACCTTCGGAACCACAATCCGACGCTCTAACCAACTGAGCTAATGCCTCCGTGATTCGTTTGGGAGTGCGAAAATAAGTATTTTTCAGAATTACACGTTAGTTTTTTAAAGATTTCCATTTTAAATATTGGTATTGCAGCAGGTATAGTTTTAACAAAATATCCATTTGTCAACACTTATATTTGCGCACTAATTTCGGATAAATGATAAAAAGACTGGTTGTAGCTGTGCTTCTGGCCTCCCCTGTTTGGGCGCAGGCTCAGGATGTAGAAAAAGGCAGCAATGTAACAGCAAGTGTAAAAAAACCCTCACGCGATTTTGTAATGCTTTCTTTGGGCTACAATGGCTGGGTAAAACCCGACAGCATCCAGACCAAAGGTTTGGGCAGAACAGCCCATCTGGATGTTTGCTATGATTTTCCTATCAAAAAGACACACCTCAGCTTTGCCGCAGGTATTGGTATAGGAGCTTCCAACATCTACCTCAACGACCAGATATTACTGAATACAGATACCTTTACGGCTGCACGCTTTGTGCCCGAAACTACCAATTACAAGAGGTATAAGCTTACTACGACTTATTTAGAGGCACCTTTTGAGCTGCGCTATTTCGCCAATAAAGACAACCGCAATAAAGGTTTTAAGGCAGCAATAGGTATGCGTGTAGGTACGCTGATCTCTGCCCATGTAAAAGGCAGGCTGGATTCTACAAAAGTCAACTATAAAGAAAACAGCAAAAAATACCTGAGCCCATGGCAGTTTGAAGCTACTCTGCGCTTAGGCTATGGCAACTTCTCTATTTTCGGTGCTTACAATATCACCCCATTGTTTAAGGATGGACAAGGCCCGTTGATAACACCGTACTCCATAGGCCTTACTATTACAGGATTATAGACATTCATTCGTTAATATTTCCAAAGCACCCTTAATGGGTGCTTTTTTTTATTTTTCTTTTTGCAGATCCCTTATAATATACCTGGCATTATTGAAAAGAACATAAGGTTCTGTATGTAACTCGCCTGAATATCTCAATATTCCATTCTTATCATAGATCAGCACTTTAGGGAACAAAGGTATTTGCCATTTATCAGGCTCAATGGCGTAAAGCTTATTAAAGCTGTACTTTTTCAATTTATTGAACGACCGTTGAGGTATACTATCTTTTATAGGGATATATACAGAGCTAAAATTTACATTACCGTCGTTACTGAATTCCATTGCTAATTTATCCCAGTCCGGCAGCTTTTTCTCACATACAATACACGACCGCGACCAGAAATATAAGGCAGAAACTTTCCCTTTACTGGCAGCCAGGTTTACAGTGTCATTGGCAGAGTTTGCCAATGGTAAAAATATCCTTGTGTCTTTTTCCCGAATACATGTACCGGATAAATACCCCGTATAATTTGGATAAGCAATGTATGCAACACCGGCTAATAACAAAGTTGCTATTGCAAGAGGGAAAACTTTAGTACCTAAGTAATAGACAATAAAACCCAGAATTGCTGCTAACGGAATTGCAACAGGAATCATTTTAAACCAATCATCTGCAATTACAGATAGTAGCAGGCCAAACACCAGGCCCGGCACATAAACAAACCGGAATAATTCATTGTATCTAACCTTCGGAAAGAATATTCTGTAAATAACGCTTGCAGAAAAATATGCCATTCCTGTAAGGAAAAAGCGATGATAACACTGCATTGGACTCGTACCGATGAAAATTGCGAGGCAGATTATGGAGGCAAGTACAAGGTGTAGGGGTGGTTTATTTTTCATTGTGCTATATAAGGTACGTATTTCCTTCTATGCTGGCCTCCACATTTTCAAATATAGCAGAGGCTTCTGCGGCAAATTCCAGCGGGTCTTTATACTTGGAGGAATAATGCCCCAACAACAGCTTTTTGGCATTACTCATCCTGGCTATCTCCGCTGCCTGTTTTGCAGTGCAGTGATACCTGGCGGTAGCTTTATCGGCATCTTTCTCCAGGTAGGTGCTTTCATGGTATATCATATCTGCATCCCTGGTGTACGCCAGGTAACTATCAGTAAAAATAGTATCTGCACAAAAAGCATAGGTTTTGGGATGAGGCCCCACATCTGTTACCCACTCGTTCTTTATAATGGTGCCGTCCATCCGTTCATAATCAAATCCCTGCTTTAATTTATCGTAGTAGTAACGCGGTATTTCGTACTCTCTGCATTTATCCGGCAATAGTTTTCTGCCGCGCGTTTTACTGGTCACCTTGAAGCCGTAGCAGGGTATGCGATGCTCTACGGGAAAGGATTCTACGGAAAAACTCTCATTATCTATAAGCATACCGCCGCCATCGGGCAGCGCATGAAAGTGGAAAGGATAAGAAAGCTCTGTTTCTGCCGTCGATTGTATTTGCTCAATAATGGGCTGCAACGCTGCCGGTGCATACAAGTGCAGCGGTGCTACGCGGCCCAGCAGGCTCATACTATTTATAAGCCCGGGCAAACCAAAATAGTGGTCGCCATGCATATGGCTGATGAAAATATGATGCAGGTTACGTGTACGCAGCCCATAGCGTTGCATCTGTATTTGCGTCCCTTCGCCACAATCTATTAAAAGCATCTCGCCCCAAACCTGCAGCGCCTGCGAGGTAGGATGCCTGCCAAAGGCCGGCAATGCAGAGTTATTACCTAATATCGTTACTTTCATTCAACAGAGGCCCCAATGGCGTTACTCTTCCTTAAATAAATCTCGTTCCAGTATTTCCATACTCACAATATCTATCGCTTCCTGCATGGTGGGGGCAATGTTTATCAGCAGGTCCAGTTCCCTTTCTTTCACTTTTGTCCAAAGATTGTCATTTAATTGCGTGAATACAATAGACTGGTCATTGCTATAGCAATCCTGGTGTAATGTTACCAATTCGTCAAATGACGCAATGTCGGCATCTGCACACTCATTTAAGTCAATAATGAAATTCTCGCTGCCAGTTTCGGTAAGTTCGGCGCATTTCTTTGTTAGGGCTGCTGTCAAATTAGCATCCAGCGGCGTGCTCACAGGTGCGATAATAAAATATGTCGGTTTGGTATCAATTTTGAACTGCATAGAATAACGACGTAATTTTTGTGGTTTTAATAAACCGGCATTGTGCTCTAAATTAACATATCCGCTGTACAAATTCTTTCGTATATTTAGATAGAACACTGCGGACAACAAAGTAAAAACGCAATACTGATATAGCAAAACCCAATATTATTACAACCGCTACAATCATTAATTTTATTAAAACAAAGGAACTGATTCATGGATTCTAATTTCTCACCAAAAGTAAAGGAGATCATTTCCTACAGCCGCGAGGAAGCCTTAAGGCTGGGTAATGATTTCATAGGCACCGAGCACCTGCTGCTGGGCCTTATCAGGGATGGTGAAGGGATGGCTATACGGGTTCTGCAAACCATGCAGGTAGACCTGTTTGATCTTAGGAAGGAACTGGAGGGCGCGATCAAAGACAAAAGCAACAAACCCCTTTCCAACATCAACAGCCTGCCACTTACCAAACAGGCTGAAAAAGTAATTCGCATCACGGTATTGGAAGCCAAGGCGCTGAAAAGCCCGACGGTGGAAACCGAGCACCTGATGCTATCTATTTTGAAGAACAAAGAAAACGTAGCAACCCAAATATTACATCAATACCAGGTTGATTATGAACGTTTTAAAGATGAATTAAGCATTCTGCAGGGCGATAGCCCACGCGGTGCTGCTGACTACAACGATCCGGGAGGCGAAGAATTTGACGATGATGACGAAAGGAAACAGTTTCAGCAACGCCGCCAGGCAGGTAATTCAAAATCCAAAACTCCGGTACTGGACAATTTTGGACGCGACATTACCAAACTTGCGGAATTGGGGAATTTAGACCCCATTGTTGGGCGCGAAGAAGAGATCGAACGTGTATCACAGATCCTATCCCGCCGCAAAAAGAACAACCCGATACTGATCGGTGAACCGGGCGTGGGTAAAACCGCCATCGTAGAAGGCCTGGCATTACGCATCGTGCAGCGGAAAGTATCCCGCGTATTGTTCGACAAACGTGTGATCAGCCTTGACCTTGCTGCACTGGTAGCAGGTACCAAATATCGTGGACAGTTCGAAGAAAGGATGAAAGCCATCATGAACGAGCTGGAAAAGAACCGCGATGTCATCCTGTTCATCGATGAGATACATACCATTGTAGGCGCAGGTGGTGCTTCCGGCTCTCTGGATGCTTCCAACATCTTTAAACCTGCCCTTGCCCGTGGCGATCTCCAATGCATCGGCGCCTCTACGCTGGATGAATACCGTATGTACATCGAGAAGGATGGTGCGCTTGACCGCCGCTTCCAGAAGGTACTGGTAGAACCACCAAGTGTAGAAGAAACCATTACTATCTTAAACAATATCCGTTCTAAATACGAAGACTTCCACAATGTAACCTATGATCAGGATGCAATAGAAGCCTGCGTAAAACTCAGCGACCGATATATGACCGACCGCCTGCTGCCGGATAAAGCAATAGACGTGATGGACGAAGTGGGTGCACGTGTTCACTTAAAGAACATCAACGTGCCTGAGAACATACTGGAGCTGGAGAAGAAGATAGAAGACATTAAGCAAGAGAAGAATAAGGTGGTGAAAAGCCAGCGTTTTGAAGAAGCAGCAGCACTGCGCGATAAAGAAAAACGCCTGGGTGAAGAACTGGAAAAAGCAAAGGCAGAATGGGAAGAAGAAGCTAAGCACAGGCGTTTCCCGATACACGAAGAGCATATCGCCGAAGTCATCAGCATGATGACAGGTATACCTGTTATGCGCATGGTGGAAGCCGAAAGTGCTAAACTGCGCCGCATGGGCGACGACCTGAAAGGTGCTGTAGTAGGCCAGGATGAAGCGATCGCTAAGGTGGTGAAAGCCATACAGCGCAACCGCGTAGGCCTTAAAGACCCACGCAAGCCAATTGGTTCCTTCATATTCCTTGGCCCGACCGGTGTAGGTAAAACCGAACTGGCACGTGCGTTGGCGCGCTACATGTTTGATAGTGATGATGCGCTGATACGTGTAGATATGAGTGAGTACATGGAAAAATTCTCGCTCAGCCGCCTGATAGGTGCGCCTCCGGGATACGTTGGCTATGAAGAAGGTGGACAGCTTACAGAAAAAGTACGCCGCAAACCATATAGTGTGGTATTGCTGGATGAAATTGAAAAAGCACACCCCGATATCTTCAACATACTGCTGCAGGTATTGGATGACGGACAGCTTACCGATGGCCTTGGCCGTAAGGTAGATTTCAAAAACACACTGATCATCATGACATCTAATATTGGTGTACGCCAGTTGAAAGATTTCGGTGCTGGTGTAGGTTTTGCAACAGCCACTAAGGTGGAAAATGCGGAAGACCTGAGCAAGGGTGTTATTGAAAAAGCGCTGAAACGCACTTTCTCTCCTGAATTCCTGAACCGTATCGATGATGTGATCATCTTCAACTCACTGGATGAAAACCACATCGCGCAGATCATCGACATCATCATGAAAGATGTGATGAAACGCCTCAATACGCTGGGCTTCTCGTTAGAACTAACAGCAGGTGCCAAGAAGTTCATTGCAGAGAAGGGATATGATGCACAGTTTGGTGCACGTCCGCTGCACAGGGCCATACAGAAATACCTGGAAGATCCGCTGGCAGAAGAGATGCTGAACCATCGCATCAAAGAAGGCGACACGGTTATGGCTGATTATAGTGAAGAAGAGAAAAAGATCATCTTCACGATCAATCACAGCCCGGCTAAGAAAGAAGAGCCGGCAGCTCCTAAAGAGTAATTTTAGACAGAAATATAAACCGGGCGGGTAACATCAGTTACCCGCTTTTTTATTGCAATTGCATACGCTGCACAAATGCAGGCTTCAGTAATTCTTTTATTTCTGCATACGGAATAAAAAAGGAAGCAATGCCGTATGCATAGGCTGCTATCTCATAAGGATTATACACGAATGTGATGCCTGTATTGGTTATGTAAAAGTTGCCATTGGGCATTACCCTGTCTGTCAGCAATCCGTCACTCAATTTGCCACCTGCAGGTATATCAAAAGCTTTACGGGCTTGCTTCTCCAGTATGGTTTGCAGTTTCACAGAATCTACGGTCATAATGTCCTCCAGCTTCCAGAGTTTTTTGTTCTGCATATCCATATTCAAATAGCTTACGCCATAATTACCATGTGCCCCGCCTGAGTAATCGCTAACGTTGGATTCTACTATCAGCCAGCCGTTATCATTATACAGGACAGCCATAGATACACCCTGGTAATAATTATTGAACGCTTCAGATAACAATGTATCATCCATATCTGCCAGATCTCTTCTGTAACCAACGGCATAGCTGTCTATCTGTGTCTGTACGCATTGCTGCAGAGAAGTGGCCTGGCCACCACAGCCAAGTTCCTGCAGGATGCATTTATTGAAGAAATCTGCTTCGTCGTTTTGTATACCTTTCGGTACCAGCAATTGATAGGAAACAGTTGCTGCCGGTGCCGCCTTACCTTTCTGGTACGGTATAGAATCCTCTCTCGACCATATACCCAAATGATAGCTTCCCTGCGGATAATCCTCTTTGAGATTGATATCATAAGTCTTCTTGCCATCGGCGCTCGTCCATTTACCAGTTATCGTGTTGCCATCATACATGAACTTCCAATGCGGCTGCGTATCACTGTTTTTCACCTCAGGGTCTTCGTCAACGAGATATCCATTCATTACAGTAGAATCAGGTAGTATATACAATCCTATAGGCTTGCCTTGCTTCACATAATAATAGCTGCCAGACATTACCGAGTAAGCATGTTTGCTCACCTGCAGGTTTAGCACTACAGGCTGCCCGGCGATGGTGCCGGAGAAGCGCTTGTATGCTTCATTAGATGGAGAAACTTCTGTTGTCGATGGCGCAGTAGATGTATTCTGCTCATTATGCGCGTTGTTGCATGAAGCTGTTACACATAGCAGTAATAGGAGTGCGAATGCTATTCTCATAAAGTACAGATTATCCGTAAAGATAATCTGCTTATATTTTACGAGCTAAAATGCTATCAGTTGTATTTTTAAGATCCCAATCTCCCTCTCCGGTAATAATCATTTGCACATTAATGCTATCCCTATTTATAAACCCGCCTGTAGTGGTATAGTTTGGCTGGTTGCCTAAATATAAATGGCCATTTGTATTTACTCCTAATTTCCTGTAAAAGACGGTATCATCACTACCAACAAAATATAAAGACAATGCAGGGGCGTATTGATTGCTTATGATGTTAACATAGTCATCAGCTGCTGCCGTGATCAATAGTTTTGTATGATATGCTGTATCTGAATGAACAGAATGGCCACTTGAATTTGCTGAATAATGGTGTATATAATAAGCATTGTACATGCCTGTATATTGATCTCTTACATCTGGCAGATATACTTTTTGTGGCTCCTGGTTATTCTTCTTACATGCTGCAGCTAAAACAATTATTATTGCTAATGACAAGGCAAAGCTTAGTTTATTCATAATGTTGGTAACATAAGAGTTTAAAACAAATATTTTAATTATGGAATTCGCTTCCCTATAACCGTATCTGTGTAATAATAACTTGATGATGACTGCATAGTATTGATCAGATGCAGGCTATCTGTATTGCTGAAATATCCATACCCTTGTAGCGGCGCATTCCAGTCTGCATTAAGGCTGCCAGTAGACAGCAAGGCATATTGATACAAAGGCTTGCTGTTGGTATCTAAAGGATAGTCGTAGAAAGAAAGCATGGGGTAGGTTTTGATATTAGAACCGTGGCCTGCGCTAATGCTGTCCCCAAGTCTAAACCACGCCACTATTTTCTGAGCAACGAACGTATCCGTACTTTTTAATAGTTTACCATTACTATTATATTGTTGTGATATATAGTGCTTACCAACATCATAAACACCCGCATAATTATTACGGAGATCGACAGTTGTGGGCTTATCAACTATTTCCGGATCATCTTTTTTCTTACAAGAGATAATGGTGCTGATGCCAAAGAGTAACAGTAATAAAGAGTTTTGCTTTCTCATAAAAAAGATGTGTGACGCATAAAAACGTATAACATATAATATGCCAATTTCTTTCTGCCATGTCATAGCATGGTAAAAGTGGTCCTCTCTGTTCGGTGTCTATTCGATCTTTTTTATAGTAAATCTTTTCCCGTTCAGCTCGTACGCATCACCCACATGCTTACCCTTTAATTGACCCCCCAATGGTGAATCCATAGATATTGCGTAGTACTTTACCCCATCAACCATCAACTGCCCTGCACTGATAGCAATATAAAAATGTCCGCTATCGGTTTGTACTACACTACCGGCCACCACCACATCATATCTCCTCTCCCTATCTATTTGTTTCAGCACCTGCTCCTGTGCCTTGGCTGCATTCAACCTGGCAGTATTCATATCTATCTCCTGCTGCATCATTTCACGGGCAGTCTCATACTTATCCCCCGCACTGCTTTTGGTCTCATTAGCTGTTGCTTCTCTTGCATCTGCAATAACAGCTTCGGCGTTTTTGATATTAGCGGTAACATATTGTACGCAAAGGGTATGTAGTTGTTCCTTGATGGCAGACATGCGTAAAGATAAGGATGAACAATTATGAAAGGTTGCGCTACCTTTTATCGCCTTTGATCAAAACAGTCTTCCTATGAATGCCTGATTGATATATTGGGAACCCCATATCAATATGACCTTTTTGGATCGTACCCATAATACCTGCACCGGTAATGACACTACCTTGTTGGTCCAGGCAAAAATAAGTTTGATAATCGTTGGTGCCGTTATAGTTTACAAATATAACGGGAAGCGTAGTCCCTTTTGATGGAGAACCTGTAGTGTGCGTATTTGTCACTACAACGATTCTGTCCGTATCCAGGGTAGATGTAACAATACTGGCGGTATCATAAAAAGTTTCTACTGCATGCACATAATAGGTACCACAATAATCATCTACCCATCCGTAGGAATTTGTTTGGGTATTGTTTGAACTCTTTTTACAAGATGTGCAAATCATTATTAATAAGGGCAGCAGGTAACAAATTGGTCTCATAGGGACGTTTTTGTGAATTTAATACATCAAATATATTGCCAAACAAAAAGGCCACCTTTCGGCGGCCTTTCGATCTATATAGATGGGTTAACATTCATTAACTGCAACCTGTGGTAGTACCACAGTTAGGGCACATATAGCAAGTACCGTTGCGCAGGGTTATGTTACCGCAGTTGCGGCATACAGGTGCGTCAGCACTGGTACCCATCATTTTCTTCACATCTGCAGAGTTTTGCATCGCAGCTACCGGTTTAGGAGCCACATTCACATTCTTCTGTTTCTGTACCTGTGGGGCAGGGGCTGTTACGCGTACCTGTGATAATTCCTGTTGAGCGGCTGTTTCATCTTCTGCCTGTTGCTGCATTTTTTCAGGATCCTGAACATGCACCAGGTCGCTGCGATCCAGGTATTCATAAGCCAGCAGGCGGAATACGAAGTCGAGCACAGATGTCGCTGATTTGATATTCGGGTGATCTACGATACCTGCAGGTTCAAAGCGGGTAAAGGTAAATTTATCAACGAACTCATCCAGTGGCACACCATATTGCAGGCCTATGGATACTGCTATTGCAAAGCTGTTCATCAGGCTACGCATAGTAGCGCCTTCTTTGGCCATATCCAGGAATATTTCTCCCAGTGTACCATCGCCATATTCACCGGTACGTACAAAGAGTGGCTGGCCGCCTACTTTTGCTTTGATGGTATAACCACGGCGTTTTGCAGGTAACTGCTTGCGTTCTACTATACGGCTCAGTTCACGTTTCAGTTGCGTATCAGGGCTTGCCTGTACACGTTTGTTTACTTCTTCCAGCAGTTCGTCTATGGTCAGTGCGCCCATATCTACTATAGTGCTTGGCTCTTCTGCTTCTTCTTTTGTTTCTTCTTTCTTCTTCTTATCGCTCTTGTTGCTCAGCGGCTGGCTCAGTTTAGATCCATCGCGGTACAATGCACAAGCTTTGATACCCAGCTGCCAGCTCAGCATATAGCAGTCCTTGATCTCATCTATTGTTGCTTCGTTTGGCAGGTTGATGGTCTTAGAGATAGCGCCGCTGATGAAAGGCTGTGTAGCGCCCATCATACGGATGTGACCATGAGCATGGATGTAGCGTTCACCTTTCTTACCGCATTTGTTAGCGCAGTCGAATACCGGCAGGTGTTCCGCTTTCAGATAAGGAGCACCTTCTACCATCATAGTACCACATACGTAGTCATTAGCAGCATCTATTTGTTCATCGGTGAAACCAAGAGATTCCAGCAGGTTGAAGTCAGGCGCGAAATATTGTTCCGGTGTGAAGCCTAAGCGTTTCAGGCATTCTTCACCCAGTGTATAAGCGTTGAATACAAAGCCTATTTCAAATGCGCTTTCTACAGCAGCATCCAGTTTCTTCAACTCTTCTGCTATAAATCCTTTTTCGCTCAGTGTCTCGTGATTGATATAAGGAGCGCCTGCAAATGTTGCATGCCCTTTAGCGTATTTTACGATCGCATCAACTTCTTCCGGTTTGTAACCCAGTTTCTTCAATGCGGTTGGTATAGACTGGTTGATGATCTTGAAATAACCGCCACCGGAAAGTTTCTTGAATTTAACCAGTGCAAAGTCAGGCTCAATACCGGTAGTATCGCAGTCCATCACCAGGCCTATAGTACCTGTAGGTGCAATAACGGTAGCCTGTGCATTGCGATAGCCATATTTTTCACCCATTTGTACGGCATCGTCCCATGCTTTGGTTGCAGCCTTCAGCATATAGTCAGGGCAATATTTTGCATTGATGCCTATTGGCTTTGTTTCGAGGCCTTCATAAGCATCGGCAGCATCGTATGCAGCAGCACGGTGGTTGCGCATTACACGCAGCATGTGCTTTTTATTCTCTTCGTAGCGTGGGAAGGCACCCAGTGCAGCCGCCATCTCTGCAGATGTTTTATAAGCAACACCATTCATAATAGCTGTGATAGCACCGGCAATAGCACGGGCTTCTTCACTATCATAAGCAATACCGCTCACCATCAGCATAGATCCGAGATTGGCATATCCCAGGCCCAGTGTACGGTAGTCGTAGCTCAATTGCGCTACTTCCGGAGAAGGGAACTGTGCCATCAGTACAGATACTTCCAGTACTACTGTCCACAGGCGAACCATATATTCAAAACCTGCTACATCAAATGTAGTAGTGTCTTCGTTAAAGAAGCGGCGCAGGTTCAGGGATGCCAGGTTACATGCTGTGTTGTCGAGGAACATGTATTCAGAGCACGGGTTAGATGCGTTGATACGGCCACCTTCGGGACATGTATGCCATTCGTTGATGGTGGTATCGTATTGTGTACCCGGGTCTGCGCAACGCCATGCAGCGTATGCTATTTTATCCCACAGGGCATTGGATGAGATGGTCTTCATCGTTTTGCCTGTGCTACGTGCTGTCATTTCCCAATCTTCGTTATTGGCCAGGCGGCGGAAGAATTCGTTAGGGATACGAACGGAGTTATTAGAGTTTTGACCGGAAACGGTACGGTAAGCTTCACCTTCGTAGTCAGATGCATAACCCGCTGCGATCAGAGCGGCTACTTTCTTTTCTTCTTCTACCTTCCAGTCAATAAATTCTGTGATCTCAGGATGATCCAGGTCGAGGCACACCATTTTAGCAGCACGACGGGTAGTGCCACCGCTTTTGATAGCGCCTGCAGCGCGGTCACCTATCTTCAGGAAGCTCATCAGCCCGCTGGATGTACCACCACCGCTTAACTTTTCGCCTTCTGCGCGAATGTGAGAGAAGTTAGTACCCACACCCGAGCCATATTTGAAGATACGTGCTTCGCGTACCCAAAGGTCCATGATACCACCTTCGTTCACCAGGTCGTCATCTACACTTAATATAAAGCAGGCGTGTGGCTGAGGGCGCTCATAAGCATTTTTAGAACGCTCCAGCTCACCGGTAATTGGGTCCACGTAATAGTGGCCCTGTGCCTTACCATCAATGCCGTAGCTATTATAAAGGCCGGTATTGAACCATTGCGGAGAGTTTGGAGCGCAGCTTTGTTGCAATATGCTATATACAAGCTCATCGTAGAACACCTGTGCATCCTGTTCAGATGCAAAATAGCCATATTTAAAGCCCCATGTACGCCAGCAGTCTGCCAGGCGGTGTGCTACTTGTTTAATAGAGGTTTCCCTGCCCAGGCTGCCGTCTGCCTGCGGAACACCTGCTTTACGGAAATACTTTTGCGCTAATATATCCGTAGCTATCTGCGACCAATGTTTAGGAACCTCTACATCGGTCATCTCAAATACTTTTTCACCGTTTGGATTACGGATCACCGAGGTACGGTAATCGTACTCAAACATATCAAATGCGCTAACGCTGTCACTTGTATAGTGACGCTGAAACTGGAGGCCGGCTCCCTTCTGTTGTTTCGCAGCCATGGGTAATAAATTATGTTTGTTAAAGATTATTTAAATCGAAAGTTGGAATAGCGAAAATATCTAAAAGACTATTCAGCGGGAAAAGAAGTAATCAACCCTTTGTGGATAACCCGTAATCAACATTTTGTGGATAAAGTTACGAAATTTTCAGGACTCTTTACCATAGCAGCTTTCGGGTGCTTTTCCTCATCCAATGCGCTTTTTAGGCAATTTCCCGGCTTGATTTTTACAAATAATTTCCCTATTAAATAAAGAGAATGACCGAATAGTTACCTCCGCAATTATTTAATATATAAATAAAAAAACAGCCGGTCTCCTAAGACCGGCTGTTTATGTCAATAAAATATTAAAATCTACTCAATTACCAACTTCTGCATTGCTTTTTCTCCATTGCTTTGCAGCTCTACAAAATATACACCGCGGGCCATTTTACTCATATCAATTTCTTTATCAAACTGGCCGGCCTTATGGTCATACTCCATTTGCATCACTTGCTGCCCTGTAACAGTGGTAATGGTAACGGCTACCTTACCCATCGCGTTGCTGCTGTTAAACTGCAGGTGGAACTTGCCGGTTGTAGGATTAGGGAACATATTAAAGCCGGATATGCCTACTACCTCGCCTACATGCGCAGGGAATGGCTTGTGATGGAATACTACCAAATAATCCTGCGTTTCACCGGATTGGTAGGCGCCACAGCCCAGGTCAGAGGCATCACTAGGTGCCATATTGCTGTTCAAAACTACACGCATACCGGTAGGCACTTCGGTAATTACAATTGGTGGCACAGTAAAGGTATCTGCCAATGTGAAATTGGATATACTGGTATAACCGGTGTACACCCTTTCGTATGGCACGTCATATTGCTTATTATTATTGAAATCCATAAATATAGTCACCTTCACATCGCCGTGCACACCTGTTTTCTGGGTTTCAAAAACACTGATCTTGTACGTGCTGTCGATGTACATATCAATTGCATTGTCATCGGTGTGGTCTGTGCGTTTTTTAGTAGCCTGCGGATTATCCAGGTGAGGCCCGCCCAGGTTGATAATGTAGTCGCCTACACTGAAGCCGCCCACATCGGTGCTATCTTTATCGCCGCCAACAGCCTGGCTATAACAGTAACATTTATAACCGTCCTTGCTTCTTACAAGCTGTTCTTTGGTATAGGTGGTATCGGCATTACCACGGGGGCATATCTGCCTTACCCTGTAATAAAAAGGCTGCCCGCCATATATATTTTGCAGCAGGTCTTTATTAGTACTGCCGGCTACATTGTACCACACAATGTCATCTGCCGATATTTGCCAGGTACGCACCAGTTCAGAGCGGTATTTTTCATAGGTCGTATCGATTGTCAGGTAATCATACCCGTTACACATCAGTGAATCCGACACTTTCACCTCGCCTGGGTTAGCGGCATCCTTACATGGCTCATATCGTATATCCACAAGGTAATCTTCTACTTCCCCTTCCCCTGTAACAGTACCACAGGAATCCAGGTTGCCGGTACCCATAATCACCCGCATACCGGTAATACCTATTTCTGCGTTGTGTGGTACTGTAAACGTTACCTTTTCTGTATTGGGAACGGTAGAGGTAGCAGCAATAGACGTTTTCATTACTTTCTCTGCAGTCTCAAACAGGCCGTTACGGTTATAATCTATGTAGGCTGCCACATTTGCCTTTGCTGGCATTGTACTGCTAGAGGTAATTTCCGATACAGAGAGGCTGAAGCTGCTATCCCTGTATATAGGCACAGGAGCTACCGCGTATTGGAAGGTAGAATATGTTTTGCTGGCCGTGGTATTGTTTAACGGCGGTGTCGCGATACCATTATTCAATATGGCTACATCTTCAGGTAACCTGTTCATAGTAACATTTCCTATATCAAGCCCAGCACCGGTGGAATTTGCATTATCGCAATAGCAATAGTAAAATGGAGCAATATCTACTTTCTTGGCAGGTGTAGTGTAGGAAAGCCCCGTCGCGGTACAGGTGATAATGCAGCGGTACATTCTTGATGCAGTAATAGCATCGGTAATATCTCCGTACAATCCTACAGGGCTAGGATGGTTCACCCAGCTGTTACCATTATTATCAGAGTACTGCCATTTATACGTTGCATTGGCATAGAATGTAGCCGGGCTTATAGAAAACGTTTTATTGGGACAAACCGGAGATAATGCATTTACAAGAGATTTCGGGGTATCGGTACAGGGGTAGCCTGCAAAGAGATCAAAACCGAAATCGTAGTACGGATTACCACTGAAATCAACACCATTAGGGCTTGAAGCATTGTAAGGCCCGTATACACGATGTATAAAACTGGAGCTACCGCCGGTCACACAATACCAGTAGTTGGAACTGCTAGTTGCCGAGATAGCAACATCTACCACCAGGTTCTGTGTATTATCATAATAAAACGGTGTTGGCAGATCTATTTTAAACCATTTGTTGCCAACAATAGGGGACAAGGTATAAGTACCGTAATTAGCGGCTGGTGTAGTAGTAACCCAGGATCCTGCTGTAAGTGTATTTGCTGTTGTATTTGCAAACTGAATCTTTAGGTTTGTATAAGTAACTGAGCTTGGCGGTGTAATGGGCCCGTACGGACGAAAATAAACTGCTGTTATAAAGCCCGTCGGTGGCATAGAGTTAAACATTGTTGGCTTGTATAATAACTGCATTCTGTCTGCCTGAACAGGCCATCCAAAAGGAATTGCATTACCGCCTGAAGGAGAGGATGCCCCGCCATGATAGTATTGCGGTATCTGGGCCTGGGCAACCCCCGCCAATACCAGGAACAGGCATAAAAAGCTTAGCGTAAATTTTTTCATAAGTCAGATATAGAATTATAACGGTTTGTACTTATTAATACCATATCTAATTTATTAAAAAACTGAAATATTAAAGGATTAAATATCAATTAAAACACCTGTATTATCAGGCTGTTTAATTGCCGGTTAAATTAATTAGTTGACGAGGTATGGTTCATTAAAGAATTCTGAGAAATTGCGCTATTTTTATGGCTCAAAAATCAAACTATGCAATTTCCGGACAACCTCAGGTATACTAAAGACCACGAATGGATCTCAATGAACGGCGATGAAGCTACAGTAGGCATCACCGAATTTGCTCAGCGCGAGCTGGGCGATATCGTATTCGTTGACATCAATACTGTAGGCAAATCACTGTCTGCTAACGAAATATTTGGTACAGTAGAAGCCGTAAAAACAGTATCTGACCTGTATCTGCCGGTTGCAGGATCCATCAGCGAAGTAAACGGCGACCTGGAAGGCAGCCCGGAATCTGTAAACACCGATCCTTATGGCAAGGGTTGGATGATAAAAATGAAAGTGAACAATCCTGCAGATGTAGACGCGCTGCTGGACGCTGCTGCCTATAAAGCACTGATCGGCGAATAATGACCGGTTTTTTTAAAAATGATTCACATCATACAAAACGGGCAAGGATCCTGGCAATGCTATGGACCTTGCTCATTTTATTTTTATGCTTCCTGCCGGGCAGAGACCTGCCGGAAGTGAATGTGCCGCTTATCGATAAATGGGCACACGTTATATTGTTTGGGGTATTTACATTTCTTTGGCATAGCACTGTACCTACGCGCAGTTACGCGTATAAAATCATACTGTTGGCAGTTGCCATATTTCTCGGTGGCCTGGTAGAGTATGTACAGGGGCACTATGTACCCCAACGCTCGCAGGATATGATGGATGTGCTGGCCGATGGCATAGGTGGTATACTAGGTATTATCGTATATACAGCAATATACGCGAGGGTGAACCGTACGGTAAAATAGCAGAATTTTTATTGCAGGCAAGGCATCAGCAGATTGCTTATTTTAGCACCGTTTTTATACTAAACTTACAGATGATCTATAGAAGCAAAGCTCCGTTACGCTTAGGCCTTGCAGGCGGCGGCACCGATGTAGGGCCCTACTGCGATATATTTGGGGGCGCCATACTCAATGCCACTATTTCGCTCTATGCCTACGCCAGCATTGAACCCCTGCACATCCCGGAGATAATTATAGAAGCGCGCGACAGGAACGAGATAACAACCTGTACCCTTTCGGAAGAGTTGGATATTGACGGAGAATTAACCCTGGCTAAAGGCGCATATAATCATATTGTAAAAAAATTCGGCCCTGTACCTTCCGGGTTTAGACTTACCACGTTTGTTGATGCACCTGCAGGCTCAGGCCTGGGCAGTTCTTCAACACTGGTGGTGGCCATATTGGGCGCGTTTGCAGAATGGATGCGACTGCCCCTGGGCGAGTATGACATTGCACACATGGCATACGCCGTAGAACGCCACGACCTGGCAATGGCTGGTGGTAAACAGGACCAGTATGCTGCCACCTTCGGAGGCGTCAACTTTATGGAGTTTTATGCCGAGAATCGTGTGATCGTAAATCCTCTACGGATCAAACAGAAATACCTTTTCGAATTGCAGAACAACCTGCTTTTATATTTTACCTCTACAAGCCGTCTTTCTTCTACCATCATAGAAGCGCAAACAAAGAATGTAACGGATAAAAACGAGAAATCTATCGAAGCCATGCATCAATTAAAGGAGCAGGCAGCGATGATGAAAGAAGCATTGCTGAAAGGGGACATCAATAACATTGGGTCTATACTGGATTTTGGTTTCCGGTATAAAAAGCAAACTGCACAGGGTATATCCAATACTTCAATGGATACTATTTACGAAGAAGCACTGGCTGCCGGCGCTACAGGAGGCAAAATAAGCGGCGCAGGCGGTGGCGGCTTTATGATGTTCTATTGCCCCGCTAACACTAGATATGATGTCCAAAAAGCATTGCAGCAATTTGGCGGAGAATTCAGGCATTTCCAGTTTACAGATCACGGACTATCAACCTGGAGCATATAATGGAATGTATTGTACTTGCCGGTGGATTGGGAACAAGGTTGCAGAGCGTTATAGGAGCGTATCCTAAATGCATGGCAGAGGTAAACGGTAAACCCTTCCTTCATTACCTGTTTGACTATATAGAACAGCAAGGATGCACCCGTGTAATACTATCACTCGGTTTTAAGCATGAAGTGATACTGGAATGGCTGCAACAACAGCATAGAAAATTTGAGGTAGATTATGTAGTAGAAACAGAACCTCTGGGAACAGGTGGCGGCATTAGCCTGGCATTAGCCAAAGCAAAAGAGCAAGACATACTGGTGCTAAATGGCGATACTATGTTTCAGGTAGATTTGTCTGGAATGATGCAATACCATACGGAAAAAAATGCAGGCACTACACTAGCGCTAAAACAGATGCATAATTTTGACAGGTACGGGGTAGTGCAGATAGATGAAAACGGCAGCATCACCGCTTTTGAAGAAAAGAAACATTACGACAAAGGCCTTATCAACGGAGGTGTGTACATTATAAACAAGGCGACATTGCTCTCAAAACATTTGCCCGAAAAATATTCTTTTGAGAAAGACTATTTCGAAAAAAACGTTTCAGATGGAATGTTATTCGGCTACGTATCTGATGCTTATTTTATAGATATCGGTATCCCGGCCGATTATGAACAGGCAAAAGAAGACTTTAAAAAAAACCTGGAATGAATATTACGATCATAGGTTCTGCACATCCGTTAAGAGGCGGTGGTATTGCAACGTTCAATGAACGGATGGCAGAGGTATTGCAGCAACAGGGCCACCGCGTGATCATCTATTCATTTTCATTGCAATACCCTTCTTTTCTTTTTCCCGGCAAATCGCAGTTTACCGACGAGCCGGCACCTAAAGGATTGGATATTCGCAGTGCTATCAATTCCATCAACCCGTTTAACTGGCTAAGCATCGGCAACCGTATAAAAAATGAGCGTCCCGATCTGGTGATCATTCGCTACTGGTTGCCGTTTATGGGGCCATGCTTTGGCACCATCCTGCGCCGGATAAAAAAGAACAAACACACGAAGATCGTTGCCATTACAGACAATGTAATACCGCACGAAGCCCGGCCGGGCGATATGGCATTTACCAAATACTTCCTGAAATCGCCAGATGGATTCCTGGCTATGAGCAGGGATGTGCTAAAGGATCTGAAAAACTTTACAGCCAAACCTTCAGTGTTTAGCCCGCACCCGGTGTACGATAACTATGGAGATGCGGTGAGCAAAGCAGCTGCACGTGAACGTCTTGGATTAAACCTTACTGATAAATATATCCTGTTCTTCGGTTTTATCAGGAAATACAAGGGGTTGGATATACTCCTGGAAGCCATGAAGGACGCGCACATCAAGACTGCAGGTATCAAACTGATAGTGGCCGGGGAGTTCTATGATGACAGGGCTACTTACGATCAGCAAATTGCGGAATATGGTATTGCCGATAGCGTAAAACTTTTCACAGAATTCATACCAAACGAAGAGATCAAATATTACTTCTCTGCCACAGACCTTGTAGTGCAGCCCTACCGTACTGCAACGCAAAGCGGTATTACGCAGGTCGCTTACCATTTTGAAAAGCCTATGGTGGTAACCAATGTTGGCGGACTCGCAGAGGTGGTACCGGACGGACGCGTTGGTTTTGTTACACAACCGGATCCTACAGAAATAGCAACAGCTATCGTTCGCTTCTTTGAGGAGGGTATACCCAATCAGCAGGAAAATATCCATGCAGAAAAACAAAAATATAGCTGGGATACCTTCTTAAAAAATCTGCTGGGCGTAGCCGGCTTTTAGTCGCACTAAAACAATCTACCCTCTTCTCCCGGCTTCTTTCGGCCAAGGTGCTTGTAAGTCTTTTCCGTGGCCTCTCTTCCGCGTGGTGTGCGTATTATATAACCTTCCTGTATCAGGAATGGCTCATATACCTCTTCGATCGTACCCGATTCTTCACCCACCGCAGTGGCTATATTGTTGATACCAACAGGCCCACCCTTAAATTTTTCTACAAGGGTCAGCAATATCTTGTTATCCATATCATCCAGCCCGCTCTCATCCACATTCAATGCTTTTAATCCATGCTCTACTATTGCAAGGTCTATCACTCCATTGCCCAGCACCTGCGCAAAATCGCGCATACGGCGCAGCAGGCCATTAGCAATACGCGGCGTGCCGCGGCTACGGCCAGCTATCTGGCCTGCAGCATCCGATGTGATGCGTACATTCAATAAACCGGCAGAACGAGTAACGATTCGCTGCAATACATCAGAGGTATAATAGTTAAGTCTCGATTTGATGCCAAAACGGCTAAGCAAGGGTGCTGTCAGTAAGCCCGACCTGGTAGTAGCACCTACCAGTGTAAAAGGGTTCAGATTGATCTGTATGCTACGGGCTGCAGGCCCGGTATCTATCATAATGTCTATCTTAAAATCCTCCATCGCGGCATAGAGGTACTCCTCTACTACGGTGCTCAGCCTGTGTATCTCATCAATAAATAAAACGTCTCTCGGTTCCAGGCTGGTAAGCAACCCGGCAAGGTCGGCAGGCTTTTCTATAACCGGGCCGCTGGTTTCTTTGATGTTCACACCTAGCTCATTCGCTACTATGCGCGATAGCGTTGTTTTACCCAACCCGGGAGGGCCGTGGAACAAAACATGATCCAGTGATTCACCACGGAGATTTGCCGCTTTGATAAATATGCGAAGGTTTTCTACCAGCTGTGGCTGGCCCGAAAAGTCTTCTATCGATTGTGGCCTTATGCTATTCTCGTACTCACGCTCCTGGGAGCTCAGATCGTCAGACGGGCGCACATGTGAATTTTGCATGGCTTAAAATTACATAATTACCGACTGATACCACGCTTTGGCGGAGGTATAAATTGAAGTGAATCTATTGGCTTCAGTTCTGCAACTCCGTAAGTGCCGTATTCCATCGCACGAACTACCATATGATGTTCCTCTAGCGACTTCAGCACCCGTGCGTAACCATCAGCATATCCATCGTCAGAATATAGTAACAGGTAATTGGCATGTTGGCCTTTTACGCTCAGATAATACTCCTGCGGGCTTAGATTCCACTCGAGCGCGGTATAATTCGTATCCTTTACATAACCTGTTTTATTATAATACTCATACAAAGTGGCAGGCGTAGTGACGAATATTTTAGTGCTGTCGGGGTATTTATTAATGAAGTCAAGCACAGGCTTTACATTCCGCTCCGTTATGGGGTATTGTTGCATGGATGGCTGGATACAACAATATAAAATGTATAATACCGGCACTATCGCAACAGACCAGTGCAGCTTACTGATCCATCGCACAATAGCCGTCGTGCCAATGGCAATCAGCAACATAATGGCGGGAAACAAATACAATACAAACCGGAAGAATAAAGGGTACAATTGCATCCACGAAAGCCCAAGATGCAGCAGTATTGGTAATATCGTAAAAAACAAAAGTTCCCATCGTTTCGACCTGATCACATAAACAATGCCTGACAACATGATTGCCAGCAGAGCGTACGGGAAATACCAGCCATCTTTAAACAGCAGCATCGAACTAAAGAAGATCTCATGGATCCTGCCGCTCATAAAATCTATGAAATCGGTACTGAAGATATTAAACGGGATATAGGCAAATTCCCAAAGTTCACGCAGGTTATCTGCATAGGGGTTGATGATAATATTGAGGATAATATCCGCTGCAAAGCTGATACCCCATACGGTAAACAGCTGTTTATTCAGTTTTCTTTGGGCGGCGTAAGCTTCGGGATGCGCCTTTTTCCCGATGATCAGCAAAGTATATATTCTGTACGCTACTACACTGCTGAGCATTACCAGCGATGTATTTGCCAGGAACATAAAAATGCTGCCCCATACTTTCAATAATTTCTCTCGGCGGGCTACTATATAGGGATGTATCGAGAAAAGCAAGAAGCCCAGGAAAATGAATACAGATAGCTCAACGGTATAAGGTTTTGTTTCAGAAGAATAATGAATAGCGTACGCGCTGAATGTGAGCAAGGCAAAGGCAATGATAGCTGTAAGCCGGCTTTTGGTAAGGTCGCGAACAAAATAATAGTAGAGCGGGTATGCCAGCAGGGAAACCATGAACGGGAATGTTCTTAATGCCGTTTCACTAAAGCCTAATATGGTGGTGAATAGCTCTTCTGAGAGTAAAAACAATATAGGTGCTGACTGAAAATGTTTCAGCGGAATGAACATATCTATAATGTTGCCATCAATAAAATTCAGGGAAAGGTGCGCCTCGTCTTCCCAAAGCGCCCTGCCCAGGAAAAAGTGCTGATAAATACGTAATGCTATACCTGTGATGGCCAGCAAAACAAACAGGAGGGCATAAAGTTTCGGATAGTCTTTCTTTACAACAGTTTCATTCATATAAGTGCTCACAAAATAAGTATAAAGTGCAGGTATCAGAAATAATTACCTTTGTCATCATTTTTTAACTGAATACACATGAACAATAAGCAACATAAACTGGCCACTAAGCTAATACACGCCGGCGTAGCGCCTGATCCTTCAACAGGTGCTATCATGACACCCATTTACCAGACTTCTACTTATGTACAGGATGCTCCGGGTGATCACAAGGGTTATGAATACGCACGTACACAAAACCCTACACGCACCGTGTTGCAAAATGCATTGGCAGCTATCGAGAATGGCCAATACGGACTCTGCTTTGGAAGTGGTATGGCTGCAACAGACGCAGTGGCAAAGTTGCTGATGCCGGGTGATGAAGTGATCGTATCAAACGACTTGTATGGTGGCACCTACCGCATCTTCACCAAAGTATTTGCTAACTATGGTATTAAATTCCATTTCATAGATATGAGTAATGCGGAAAATATCCGCGGCTATATCAATGGCAATACTAAAATGATATGGACCGAAACGCCTACTAATCCCCTGCTGAACATTGTTGACATCAGCGCTTGTGCTGCTGTTGCCAAAGAGCATAAGCTATTGCTGGTAGTAGATAACACTTTTGCTTCTCCATACCTGCAAAATCCGCTGGATGATGGCGCGGATATAGTATTGCATTCTGCTACCAAATATCTTGGCGGTCATAGCGATGTGGTACACGGCGCGCTCATTATGAACGATGCTGCCCTGGAAGAAAAATTACGCTTTATACAAAACAGTTGTGGTGCTGTGCCGGGCCCGCACGATTGCTGGCTGGTGCTCAGGGGTATCAAAACCCTGCACGTGCGTATGCAGCGCCACTGCGAAAACGGTGAGGCCATTGCCAACTACCTGCGCAATCATCCTAAAGTAGGTAAGGTATATTGGTGCGGTTTTGAAGATCATCCAAACCACGATGTCGCCAAAAGGCAAATGCGTGGCTTTGGTGGTATGATGTCCTTTACACTGAAGAACGACAGCATGAATGCTGCAATGGATGTGCTGAAGAAAACACAACTCTTCTCACTCGCAGAATCTCTTGGCGGCGTAGAATCACTGATAGGGCATCCTGCTTCTATGACGCACGGCTCTATACCACGCGAAGAGCGTATCAAGAACGGGCTTGTAGATTCCCTGATACGGCTGAGCGTAGGCATAGAAGATGTGAACGACCTGATAGATGACCTTGCCCAGGCAATCGGATAAAGAAACGAAAAGCGATAGTAATACACTATCGCTTTTTTATTAAATTGTAGATATGAAAACACTCCTTATTACTATACTTACCTTCACTTGTATTAGCTGCTATTCTCAGCCCAATACAATGCTGCTTCCTCAAACCCATATTTATTTCGATCTCGGATCTTATAAACTCAATTCTAAAACAAAACATACTATTGATTCCCTCGTATATGCAGATGCTGTATCACCCGATCAGTTAATTCGTATAGTGGGATATGCAGATAATATCGGCGACTCCGTATCTAACCTTATGCTATCAAAAAAACGATCTCACGAAGTGGCTAAATATTTGTTTGCATTGGGGATAGACAGCAACCAGGTAGAAGAGATTAGCGGTAGAGGAGAAATTAAACGGCCGGGTAATACAGCAGGTTATCCTCTCGACCGTATGGTAGGTATTATTACAGATGGCGCACTTAAGAAAAATCAATTAGTGCATGGTGAAGGCGGGCAACTGATAGCAACGATACATTTCAAATACACCACATCCATATTCGCACCCAGTACACTTAAACTGCTGGATACGGTAGTAACTGTTCTCAAGCAAAATCCAAAGCAACTCGTTAATATAGATGGGTTTGTATGCTGCTTTAACTACGATGATCTTTCACCTGCCAATTACAATGCGAAACAATCTTCCCGGTTTACAGATACATCAAGATTAAATGGCGCATCGAGGCTATCCATAAAACGCGCAAATATTATCTATGCTTACCTTAAAGGACATGGCATAGATTCCACAAGGGTACAATGCCACGCTTACGGTTACCTGAAAAATAAAGTCTTACCTAATGGCAGATATGAACATGGCAGCGACCGGGTGGAGGTAAGGGTTTTGAAATAGGTAATATAAATCGCCATATACGTTCAGACTCATTTCTTAAAATTTTCCTTTAGAACACCCTCAAACTTTTGGGAAACCTGTTCATTCTTATCATATAAATCACCATAAGAAAAGCAGATAAACGATTGTCCATCACATAACAGCACGATCGGCGATATGTCCAAATTACTAATTGGAAGGGATGGCATGAGATGTACTGTGTCCAGTTCGCCTCCATAGTGCATAAAATAATTAAAAGAAGGATATTTTATTAAGCGCTTGTTCTCGTTTAAGTACCATATAGGATCCGACCTCTTAGGAACAAGGGTTAACATCATATAGTGTTTCAGGTATTGCTTTGATATATGGGCTGCGATAAAATCATCAAGTTGTGTAAAGCAGCTTGCGCAATTCTTATAAGTCTTTATAAGAATGATATCGCCTTTTCCAGCAGCTAAGTTTACCGGCAGATCATGTTCATTCACAAATTGATAGTGTACATTACCTGCAATAAGTATTACTTTCTGTGCATAACTCCCACAAAATGTTAACGATAGTATGATAAATACAATAATTCTTTGTATCATTTCCACCTGAATTTTACTAATCCTATTGTCTTATTTTCGTTAGCCCTGTTTTCGGCGACATTTCGATAGTAATCACCAATATTTTCATCGGAATTTGTCTTTAAGTAATTTGTATTTCTTAACGCAAATTCAGTATCTGAAAGCGGAATAATTTCTGCATGGCTATCCTTAATCGGATTCAACAGAAAATTCGTACCGCCTATTAGTTCACCATCATCATATTCTTTCCTCATTAGGTTCTTCTCACTTATGACTGTATATCCTTTTTTATTCAATTCTATGATATCGAAATAGCAGTCTTTGTAAACACCTTTCAATTTATAAAGAACAAGTAAATGGTCTTTATTTAAAAAGAATACGCTTAATATCCTGCTGATATTTACATCACTCTTTTGGGCACGATCTAATGCGTCTTTACCGCTTGTCTGCATAATATAATCAAGTGTATCATTAGAGATGGTTTTCCAATCATTTATTTTGGGTTCTATACTTATCTCCTTTTCCAGCTTACTATCCAGTATTTGTATCTTATAATTCATAGGATCATCAACCAGCGCAATCCGGTTATTATTAGCCGTCACCCATGTGGGTGAAAAAAAAGAATATACTATACCATTAATCGTTGGGAAAACCGTCTTTTCATAATCAAGGGTACGCAGGTTGACAGTAGAAAGCACACATTTTTCCTTTTGCGATTTTGGATGAAAAATATAAGTGACACTAAATAGCAGCGTACTGTCATTTAAAACATTTATCCTGTCAAACTTATACTTGTTATCTAACTTCTTAAACAAAACAAACTCACCTTGTTGCTTTGTGTAGACATAAACGTCTTTGAAAGTTAAAATAATCAGCTTCTCATGTAGTACACAAACAGCGCTGAGGGACTGTCCTTTTGATGATTCCGGAAATTTAAAATGGTATAGTGCATTGGTTCTGCCATCTTTACTAATGACGTAAACAGTCTGGGGACTGCTTACCATATCTTTTTCTATTAATCTTGACAGGCTACCATACAGGTAAATACTATCATTGTTATATGATGTAAAGATGCGGGAATTACCAATGTTATTATATAATTCGCCGGAGGGTATACCCGTATTAATTGTTTCGATGAATTTAACCTGGGCCCTGGTATTAAAACTTAAAAGTAATAGCGCTATGATAATTGCTCGCATGGTGTCTCAATATAGTAAAGTACTCTATTAAGTCAATTTCAATAAATAGCGATATTGCGTGCTCTATATCATCGTCCACCAGATATTCTTATCTGCGTATTTACCCCAGTCTTTAAAGCTATCGCGAAGTGTTTTCTCTAAGTCTTTCTGATTGGTTTTCTTCCCTTTTTCCGATATGGTGAAATCGGTTTCTTTTGGCGCAACCAGCTCTACTTTAGTAGCTATCCATGTAGTGTTGAGGCGTGGTATCGCCAGCTCCATGATCATGCCGGGCAAGCCGCTAAACATTTCAGGGCCGCTGCTGGCAATGATGTCTTCTGTATAGAAGGCTACTACATATACAGAGTCAAACATCTTGCCTACCGCCTTGCGGCATTTATAATTGCTGATGGTGCGTATCTCATCTGTTATCTTCCAATCCAGTTTGCGCATACTGTCTTCTACCAGGAACTTCTGCTCAAACACCTGCTTGCTGGCCTTTACGTTGCCTGCTTTCAGATCTGTCAGTACTATGTTTTCGCTTGCCGGCGATTGTGCAAACCAAAGCTTAGGCTGGTTATCGCTTTCACGTCCGGGTTTATAGATGGTTTTCGATGGTGTGAAATACAAGTCAAAATAAGTGATCGCGAACTTAGGTATCTGCGATTTAAAGTTTTCCATCCACCGCTTTTGTTCATCATCCAGGTTATCAAGAACACGCTGCATGTTCACTTTCTTTTCATATTCTATCTTTCCCTGCATGGTAAACTGCGCATCGCTTTTCAATGCGGCTAAGAGTATTGTGCTGATTAAAATTATCTTCTTCATGGGGTTTATTTTACGCTTTGAATAATTTGTGCAGCATCGTTTTGCGGAACGCCAGCTGCAGATTTAGTAAAGTTCCAGGTAAGGCTGATCATGCCGTAACGGCGAATAGTATTGTAGTTATCCTGCGTCACATAGTTGTTTTGCGCATAGCGGGTGAAACCAAGATTTTGGTTCAGGATATCAAAGGCCGACATACGCAGTTCCAGTTGTTTGTTCTTCAGGAACTTCTTCGATACATAAGCGTTCCATTTGAACACATTGTTGTTTTGGTCAAACACTGTTGTCTGCTCCCGCACATACCAGTTAAAGTCTGTCCCTATTTCAAAATTCAATGGCAGCTCATACGATATCTCAAATTCTGTACTTGTATTCCAGAAACTGGTGGTATAGGTGCTGATGGTTGCTTTGTTGTCGTTATACGTAACACTTGGGTTAAGGCTTACAGAGAATTTTTCATTACTGGTGGTATAGTCTGCACGCAACCCCACGGTGTAGGTGTTATTATCACTCACATTCTTCACCCCGTTGATGTAGTTATTGATATGGTTCAGGCCCAGGTTCACATATCCGCCTGCATTTACGGTCTTCTTTATCTTGGCACCATAGCTAAAATATCCCCATGCGCTATAATTGCCGTTTACGTTTACATACTGGTAGGTATGGCGGCCCAGTGCATCCGTATTATCAGAGCGGCTAATGGCATTATTAGATGTATTGAAACTGAGGCTCGACCAGATATAACGGCCACTCAGCATTTTATAGTCGTTGAAGCTAACGCTTACCCTTTGTTTAAATTCCTGTTTCAGGGCAGAGTTACCTATAGCAATATTCAGCGGATCCAGGTTGTTGCGGAAGGGCTGTATCTGGTCTATAGTAGGCTGGTTGGTACTACCGTAATAGTTAAATGAAATGCGCGTCTGCTTGCTGAACTTATAGGTGAAGTTAGCAGCCGGGAAGAAGTTGACGAAATCGCGCTTACGCGATGTATCAAGCATCAGGTCTTTTTGTTCAAAATTGGCATAGGATGCAGAAGCGCCCGCCGAGAAGTTTATCTTTTTGAATACAAAACGGAAGTTGGTACCACCGTTATGGGTCATTACGTTATACTGGTATTTATTGCTGTACACACTATCGAGTACATCATAAGCTTTGCCCCCGTTGTTATAGGTTTCGTGAACAGAATTATTGTTATCCAGCTTAAAGGAATAGTTCAGCTCCAGGAATACCTTTTTAGCAACTAATGGTTCTGTATAGGATATGCGTGATGATAGGTTCAGCGCCTTGGTATTAGTTATCTTTTTCTGGTCGGTGGCGAGTGTAAGGAATTGTCCCGCACTGGTTGTGTCTTTAACTGACGTGGTATTGTTCAGGTGACCGTCGCCTTCCGTTTCGCGATAATATTCTGTAAGGTTGAAGGAAACAGTCCGCCCTTCTTTTTTGAATTTTTTACGGTAATCCAGTGTACTATTGATGCTCTTTGTTGTAGCATCATTGGTTACTCTGCGGTTACTGCTGTTGATCAGTTGGTCGCTGCCGCTCAATGTCTGGGCATCAAAGTCAGATGTTGTTTGTGTGTTCGAATAACCGGAGTTGGCAGTTAGTTTAATGGAAGAGGTAGAATCCAGCTTCCAGTCAAATAATCCATCAACACGATGTCTTTGACCGGTCTTGTACACGTTCTGGTTTTGTTTGGTATAGTAGGTAGAATCAGGCAGCGTGTATTGCGTGATGGTATTTGTAGTAGTGGTAATATCCTGTTTAGCATACCGGTAGTTGCTGGCCAGATGTTCCTTCTCCTGGTTCCATTTATCTGCGAAGTGCAGGCCACCTGTATATGCCTTAGGAATACCCTGTCCGTTGTACTGCCCGTCCCAGCTCGAGAAATCGTCATCGTCATTGGAATAATAGGTTACATAGCTTCCATCATCCGTCATGGTAGAGTTGGTGTTACTGGCACCGTATTTATCCTTATCCTCCCATCCAAGGCCTATCTTACCGGTATTAGATGCAATGCCAAATGCCGATAGCTGCCTTTTGCCTTTGAAGGAGTTGATCATGGCCTGGTTTTCAAAATATCCGCGTTCATCACCGGCACCTCCCCCTGCTACCACTTTTCCAAAAAAGCCTTTCTTCTTATCGTCTTTCAGCTGCAGGTTGATGGTCTTTATCTTTTCTCCGTCATCTATCCCGGTAAATTCTGCCTGGTCGCTTTTCTTATCATATACCTGCACTTTATCTACAGCCTTCGCCTGCAGGCTTTTGGTTACTACAGCAGGGTCGTCGGTAAAAAACTCTTCTCCGTCTACCAATACTTTCTCTACTTTCTCACCCTGCGCTATGATCTGCCCGTTCTTATCTACCTGTATTCCGGGTAGCTTCTTTAGCAGGGCTTCTACTGTTGCATTATCCCGTGTTTTAAAACTATCCGCCACATATTCTATCGTATCTCCTTTTACCTTAATAGCTGCATATTCTTTGGTCATCACAAATTCCTTCAGCAGGTGCACGCGCGATATCATGGGTATCGTACCCAGGTCTATTGGCTTTTCATCTTTGATGTCTATATAATCTATATAGTCAGCCAGGCCGGGAAAGGTGGTCATAAAGATGTACTTCCCTTTTGATCGGGCATGCAATTCAAAGGTTCCATCGTCCTTTGCCCGGGCAAAGGATTCCATCACAGAATCTTTGGCTCGCAATAGCGTGATGCAGGCATTGGGAAGTGTATTGTCGCTGGCTGTGTCCGAAACGGTACCTTTTATCAGGTACGATTGGGCGTGTAAGGTGGTGGCCGCTGCCAATAGCAGCAGAAGTGTTATCAAGGGACGCATAAGTAGGTGCTAATGGATGTGTGTTACATTAACGTGACAAAAATGTGGTTATTGTTTTATTATCCGAAATAATAAATGTTAAAAAAACTAAAACGAAAAGGGGGATTTTTGATGAGCTAAATCATCTCCGGAAAAGACAAGCTATTTTTTATCTACAGGTTAGTTTTCTATCTTTGCATGACCGTTAGAGCGAATCCCCCAATTTTATTGTTTTATTCGAGCTGCAATACCGGTCTGTTTTAAAGGCAGGACGTTATGACTAAGTATATTTTTGTAACCGGAGGCGTTACTTCTTCATTAGGAAAAGGCATTATAGCGGCATCGCTGGCCAAATTATTACAAGCGCGTGGTTTCCGCACAACCATTCAAAAGTTCGACCCCTACATCAACGTAGATCCGGGTACTTTGAACCCCTACGAACACGGGGAATGTTATGTGACGGAAGATGGCGCGGAAACAGACCTGGATCTGGGCCACTACGAGCGCTTTTTGAATACCTACACATCACAGGCCAACAACGTAACTACCGGCCGCATCTACCAATATGTGATCAATAAGGAGCGTGAAGGTGCTTTTCTTGGTAAAACCGTACAGGTGATACCGCATATTACCGATGAGATCAAGCGCCGTATGACTTTGCTGGGTAAGGATAATAAATATGATATCATCATTACCGAGTTGGGTGGTACCGTAGGCGATATTGAATCGCTGCCATATATAGAGGCCGTTCGCCAGATGAAATGGGAAATGGGAGACGAAAATGCACTGGTAGTACACCTGACGCTGATCCCTTACCTGCGTGCTGCAAAAGAACTGAAGACCAAGCCTACACAGCACTCTGTAAAGATGATGAGTGAGCATGGATTAAATCCTGACATCCTTGTTTGCCGTACGGAAGAACCTTTATATAAAGACCTGAAAAGGAAGATCGCTCTTTTCTGTAATGTAACACAGGATGCGGTTATTGAAGCGCTCGATGCGGATACTATTTATGGCGTACCGTTGGAAATGATGAGTGAAAGACTGGATGAAATATGCCTGCAAAAAATGAATATGCCTGCAGGCAAGGAACCTGACCTGAACAAATGGAAGGAGTTCCTGAACAAACTACGCTATCCAAAATCTAAAGTAACCATTGGTCTGATCGGTAAATATGTAGAGCTGCAGGATGCTTACAAATCTATCCTGGAAGCCTTTATCCATGCAGGTGCCATCAACGAATGTAAAGTAGAGATACGCAATATACACTCTGAATACCTGACACCGGAAAATGCCCGTGAGAAGCTACAGAACCTCGATGCCATACTGGTGGCGCCGGGCTTTGGCCACCGCGGCATTGAAGGAAAGATAGATGCCATCCGCTATGCCCGCGAAAACAAGATACCATTCTTCGGTATATGCCTGGGTATGCAAATGGCTTGTGTGGAGTTTGCAAGGAATGTATTGGGCATGGCCACCGCGCACTCTACAGAAATGAATCCTGATACGCACAATGCGGTGATCAGCATGATGGAAGAGCAGAAGAATATCACACAAATGGGTGGCACTATGCGCTTAGGTGCTTATGATTGTGAACTGAAAAGCGGATCAAAAGCTGCGGGTATTTATGGATCTACCCGTATTTCTGAACGCCACCGCCACCGTTACGAATTTAATAATGAATACCTCGATGCTTTCGAAAAAGCGGGCATGGTGCCTGTAGGTACTAACCCTGCCACGGGCCTGGTAGAAGTGGTAGAAATACCGGAACATCCATTCTATGTAGGTGTACAGTTCCACCCGGAGTATAAGAGCACGGTAGAAAATCCACATCCGCTGTTTGTAGCTTTTGTTAAAGCTGCAAAGGAAGCACAGGAAAGAAGGAATGGCCACAATCATCCTGTATTTCAGAATAGTGTAGCAGAAGGATAAGAATATATTAAATCATATTTAAAGCCACTCTTTATGGGTGGCTTTCATTTTTTATAAAACACCAGGTGGTATCTCTTCCCGCGGTATGTACCTGTAGGTTAATGCAGTGATCGTCATTACCCAGTACATGAAATCTTTCCAACCGCTCCATATCCTCGCGGTTATAATGCGCTACATATTGTTCATATATCCAATGATCTTTCAATAGCTCATAGCTGGCATTACCCATGATCGTACGGTTTTCCCTTACTACGTACCCATCACTTTCAGCAACTTTAGTATCCGGTAGAACCGCTACCAGGAATGGTATCGAAAAAATGATAAAGGCAATCCGCTCTACCATCAACGTCGCCAGCAACACCGCAGAATAAGCAAGAGCAAAACCAAAGTATATTTTATAGCCTCGTTTCAACTGCTTATATACCGCCAGGCTCAATAATGTTGTTGCAAAAAAAATGATCACAGCCGCTACCGATAATTGCCAATGCAGCATTATCCGGATATCGCTGTAAGAGAAAAAGATCAGCACCGGCAAGGAGGCCAATGCTATAAAATGCCAACGCACCAATTTTTTTGCAAAACCGGTGCGCTGAGTATCGTTGTTATTCATTTAATCCAGGTTATACGTTAAAGCGGAAGTGCAATACATCGCCATCCTGAACAATGTATTCCTTTCCTTCTATACGTAATTTACCATTTTCCCTGCATGCGGCCTCACTTTTAAATGTCACATAATCGTTATAAGCTATGGTTTCCGCTTTGATAAAGCCTTTTTCAAAGTCTGTATGTATCACGCTGGCGGCCTGCGGGGCTTTCCATCCACGGTGGATGGTCCACGCGCGTACTTCCTGCACACCTGCGGTAAAGTAGGTGATCAGGTTCAGCAGTTCATAAGCAGCACGTATCAGTCGGTTCAGGCCCGGTTCTTTCAGCCCATATTCACCGAGGAACATTTCTTTGTCCTCTGCATTTTCCATCTCAGATATCTGCGCCTCAATGGTATTGTTCATTACTATCACCTGCGCACCTTCTTCCTTCGCCACTTTTACCAGTGCCTCAGAGTATTTATTCCCGGTATGTATAGATGCTTCGTCGATATTTGCTACATATAATACAGGTTTCTGTGTCAGCAGGAAAAGATCAGCTACTGCTTCAAAATCTTCACCTTCCAGCTTCAGGGCGCGGATATTTTTACCCTGGTATAGATGCTCTTTACACTGTACCAGTACATCATACACCCGCTTTGCCTTAGGATCGTTCTTGGCTATTTTCTCGTAGCGCTGCATTTTCTTCTCTACGCTTTCCAGGTCTTTCAGTTGCAGCTCTGTATCAATGATCTCTTTATCACTTACGGGGTTGATCTCGCCTTCTTCGCGCAGGATGTTCTCATCTTCAAAGCAGCGGATCACGTGTACGATGGCATCTACTTCACGTATATTAGCCAAAAATTTATTACCCAGTCCCTCTCCTTTGCTTGCACCCTTTACCAGGCCGGCAATATCCACAAACTCTATGGTAGTTGGCACAATGCGCTGAGGCTGAACCAATTCTGCCAGTTTAGCCAGGCGTTCGTCGGGTACATCTACCTGTCCAACGTTGGGTTCTATGGTACAGAACCTGTAGTTACTTGCCTGTGCCTTGGCACTATTGCTCACTGCGTTGAATAATGTTGATTTACCTACATTCGGAAGGCCTACGATACCTGCTTGCAATGCCATATAACTTTCAAAAATTTGCGCAAAGGTACGCATTTGGTTGAGTTAATAAGGCAATATGTCGATAGGCAACAGGCAGTTATGGGCGGTTACCGGCTTTTAGCTTCATCAAAGCTTCTGTCATCTGGCGATGCACATGTTCCTTTAACTCTGATACCTGGCTTATGTCCATATCTGCTACACTCACCGGCGGAAGGTAAAAAACCCTATTCCTGCCGGGCCACAATTTCCACCAGGCGCTGTAATGCCAGCGGTGTACGGTGTCGGCAAATATCATGGGCAGTATCGGTGTTTGCGTATTTATAGCCAGCCGGAAGGCTCCATCATAAAAATCTTTCAGGGGTTCTGTGCCTTCATTAAATGTTCCTTCGGGGAAGATGGCAATGTTACATTCATGCTTCAGCATCCGCCACATCAGTCGCAGGCTGCGCGACCTGCTATGGGCACTGCTGCGATCTACAAGTATGGCCAGCTGTTTATATACAAAACCGAATACAGGTATGGACGCCATTTCTTTCTTAGCCAATGTACGGAAGTAATGAGGTATCGCTGCGTAGATCAGCACTGTATCCATATAAGATATATGATTGGCTACATATACATACCGGTCTTTAGAAGGCCGTGGCCCTTTTCGTATCATAGGCTGGCCTATTAATACCAGCCAGCCCTGAGCCCAGTAGTGTACAATATTCCAGATGGTGCGCCGTGCCCATACCTTGTTCCATATACCTAGCAGAACAAATATGGGAAATGCAGCCAGCAGGCACGCCAGGAAGGTTGCCAAAACATATATGGTGTAAAAAGGCTGAAGGAACCTTTTAAGCATACCGCATTACATGCCGGGGAACATAGCCCTGCCAATATCCTGGCGGAAAGGCCATGGAATAGTGAATAATATAATAAGCAATGCAATTACCGTAAACCAGAACAGCTTGCGGAATTTTGCTTTGTCTTCTATATTCTTTTTGGTACTGCTATAACCGATATGCACCAGCACTATAGCGATGATCATACCCGTGATGTGCTCCACTGCCCAGAAACGGCTCGCATGATCTTTCATGACAGCAGCCATACCCTGGTTTTGGATGTTTTTAATACCCCATGCACCTGTGAAGTATAGTATTAAACCCAACAGCAACTGGATATCGCAGGATATCATCAGGAACAGGGCCGGGCGCTTGTTAGCTCCGGTAAATGCCTTACCACTGTTCATATCAGCCAGGCTTTTGAAGATGGTCCACAAAGCGAAAATGAGTACAAACCAGCGAAGAATATTATGCAGGTGCAAAAGTCCTTGTTGCATAGCGGGATGAATTTGTGTGCAATCTACAACGCGCAGCCTTAGTACGCAAACAAAATTACCAGTTCATTCTTTCGCGCAGGCGGCGTATCTGCTCCATATGATGGCGGCTATGCCATGCATACAATGCTGTTACTTCCCATATAGGGATATTTCTTTGGTGTTCCGGATGGTAAAAAGTCCTGTCCCATTCTTCAGGCTGCAAGGCTTTCAGTGTTGCCACCCAGCGCCTGTGCAGCGCATGTATCAATGTGTTGGATACATTTACAGGTACGATCTCTACATCGGGCAGTAGCGCCCATTCTGCTTCTTTATAGGGCTTTATGGTAGGATTATCTTCTGTAAGCGCCAGTTTAACCCTGATATAGGCGTTCATATGGCTATCTGCTATATGGTGTATTACCTGGTTGGTATTCCACCCGGCCGGGCGGTAGGGTATTCTCAATTGTTCTTCGTCAAGATTTTCAATGCACAGATCCAGCCATCCCGGCAAAGCATCCAGTACTTCTACCCATTCTTTAATATCTGTTAAGTTATATGTTTCCGGCTTTTTATAGCGGCCTATGGGATACCGCAGTTCTTCCATTTCGGTGTGCATAAGGTGGAGTTTCAGCTTACGAAATTAAGATTATTAAACTATTAAAGCCTGTGTGCGTATTTTGAAAGATGGCCTTATTCACTATTTTAGCTTTTTACAGATATACAAATACCTCATCAACCTATAAATATATATGTCCCACGCCAGGCTCAGGAAAGAAAATAATTGCCTTAACTGCGATGCTGTAGTAGATGGCCCTTATTGCAAAAATTGCGGGCAGCTGAATGCTGAGCCTAAACAAACGCTTTGGCATCTGCTCACTCATTTTATTGAAGACGTAACCCATTTTGATGGCAAGTTTTTCGATACCATGAAATCCTTGCTTATACGGCCGGGCTTTCTTTCTTCAGAATATCTTAAGGGCCGCAGAACTAAATACCTGGATCCTGTAAGAATGTACCTTTTCGTTTCTGCAATGTTTTTCCTGCTTATGTTCTCTATGGCAGAGCATAAACAGAAAATTACCGCGAATAGCGATCCGCTGACAGTGCATCTTACCGATTCAATGATAAATGAGCCGGGGCAGAGTGGGAACATAGGTTATTACCAGCACACGATACAAGGGAAAGACCTGCAGATACTCTACGTAAACGAAGAAATGAAGCATGGGCACGCTTACTATGATTCTACGCAAAAAGCGCTACGGCCCGATCAAAGAGATGGCCTTATTGAGCATTACGTGTACAGGCATTTGGTGAATGCGTGGCAGGTTTACAAAAATGATCCATATAATTTCTTTGATGAAGTGAATGAAAGATTTGAACATTCCTTCTCAAAAATATTCTTCATTTCCATGCCCCTTTTTGCTTTGCTGCTTTTCCTGTTAAACATACGCAGGCGCGAGCAATATTACTATGTATCTCACCTGATATTTGCATTGCATTACTTTACTATTTCTTTCCTTTTCCTTGCACTGATGCAAATAGCAACTTCAGACTACATCAATGAAACATGGACCTATGTAATAGATGTCATTTCCATTTGCTCTTTCTTTATCTACCTGTATATAGCCATGATGAAATTCTACGGACAGGGGTGGTTTAAGACGCTGATCAAGTTTATCTTATTATCTGTATCGGCAATAATAATGATCGCAGTCATAACAACAGGACTGTTCCTTAATTCATTCTTAAGTATGGTTCAATAATGTCACACCTGCACGAACGTAAAGAAAAAATATGCCTTAATTGTGGCGCAGAATTATATGATCGCTATTGCCATAAATGCGGACAGGAAAATGTAGAGCCTGAAGAAAGCTTTCTGCATCTCAGTAAGCACTTTCTCGAAGATGTTACGCATTTTGATGGTAAGTTCTTTACCACTATCAAAGCTTTAGTGCTGAAGCCTGGTTACTTAACGGCCGAATATATACGTGGAAGGCGTGCCAGTTATATCAATCCCATTAGGCTATACCTGTTTATATCAGCCGCCTTTTTCCTGATCTTCATCAGTGTATTTAGCGGGAACTCTCATGAAGAAATACCTGCTTCAAAAAAGCAAAGGCTCGATTCTGCTTTTGCGCATATGGAGCAAGCGAGGATAGGACTAACTGAAGGATTAAATGAAGAAGATTCTGCCACGGTAAGCAAAGCCCTGAAGTCTAACCAAATGGTTATCAACTATAATGACAGTGATGCTTTCCTGCCCCAACAGACGGTTGCCGAATACGATTCTTTGCAACATGCCTTACCAAAAAATAAAAGGGATGGATGGTTAAAACATTACATATCCCGTAGAATGATCGCATCCCGTGAATTTTCTCACAATCATCCTGAGGAATGGAAACATAAATTTTTAGAGAGCTTTCTGCATTCACTGCCCTATATGCTTTTTCTCTCTTTGCCATTTATAGCACTGCTGATGAAGCTGCTGTATATAAGGCGCAAGAAGTTCTACTATGTATCTCAAATCATATTCCTGTTACACTTTTACTGCCTTGTTTTTGTTGCGATTCTCATTAACAATATACTCCATAAATGGTGCGGGCAGGTAGGTAACATCTTAGCGCCATTTGTAACATTAGGCTATTTCATTTACCTCTATGCGGCTATGCTGCGCTTTTACAAGCAAGGCTGGTTTAAAACATTAGTGAAATACTTTATCCTGCTATTTTTTGGATCGCTGATATTAATATTCCTTGCTGCTGTATTTGCCACTAATTCTCTCTTGAATACAGGCGTTTAGGAGCGTTATTAATTAAATGCAAAAAGGGACTACAAATAAATGCAGTCCCTTTTTCTAACATCTAAAATTGGTTGATTATTGTTTCACAATCTTCTGTGTTGCATAAACGGTACCGTTTACATTCAGTCTCACAAAGTAAATGCCGTTTTGCAGATCAGAAATAGAAACACGGCCTTGCAATACAATTGTGTTCTTTACAACGCGTCCTGTAATATCTGCAATAGAAACATAAGCCTTATCTGCGTTAGCACCTGTTACATTGATGTACAGATCATTGGTTGCAGGATTAGGATATACGGTAAACTGCGGTTTGTTTTCAATTGATGCAATACCTACAACTGCATTTTTATATTGCGGCTGCACGGCAATGTCCGACATAGAAACACCCAGGCCAATATCACTAACAAGACTCATAGAGCTGCTGTTGGTATTTACGGTATATAATTTATCATTAAGGCTGGTCATAGAGTTTACAGCTATATAGCCAACGTTATTCATACTGGTAGAGTCGTAGAAGAAATCTATATCAGAACTCATATCAGTTGCATTCACCATCACCAGGCTCGCTGCTGTTGTAGTAAGCATGCCGCCGTTAGGTGAGCCCAGTTTCACCATAGAACCGAGTGAATCATCCAATGCATACAATTCAGTAACCGTTGCATGGTTATAGCTGTTGGTATATGCTATCGCGCCTATATGCGGAGTTTTGCCTGCATTAACATCTGATGTTCCGTAAACAATCGCTGTATCCGTCATTTCTATAGCGCCGCTTGTTGGGTTGATGCGATAGTTCATTCCTGTTTCCCTGCTGATAACGCGTACCTTATCGGCAACCGGGTCAAAATCAAAAGCTACATTATTACTCATGCCCAGGTTTATGGCAGCTGCTGTGCTGTTAACCGCAGTGGCAGTTCCTGTAGCGGTGTTAATAGTATATAGCTGGTATTGGCCGGATAGATAGTCATAACCCATAGCATACAATTTGCCATCAGATGGGCGGAAGTCAAGCCCTGCGATCATTTGACCTGATGCCATGCCTGTTACAGGCATATATGTTCGCAGCAGCCTTGGGTTATCGCTGTCAAAAGATACAAGGGTATTGGTTTTGTTCTGAACACCAAATATCATTTTACCGGTAACGGCAGGTAATGCGCGGTTGATGGTAATAGCGATATTCTTAACATCCAAACCGCCGCCGATAAGGCCAAGGCTTGTAGCTATTCCGGTATTCAGATCTATACTGTATAGATTGTCATTCAGATCGGCATTTGTATTCGCAGCCAGGTATGCAGTGCTATTCAGCGTCACCGGGTCTACATATACATCCATATCAATGGAGTGAGTGACGGTATTCACCATCAGGCCTGTATTGCCTATTGTATGAAGCACACCTGTTGCAGGTGAATCAATTGCCGCCAGGACATTTAACGCCATATCATAGCTATACAGGGCGGTAGTGCCTGCGCCAACATAACTGTTGGTATAAGCGATGGCCCCGATGGATGGTGTCGCTAAGTGGTTTACATCCGCTAGACCGAAGCTAAGGTCTGCATCTGTGGATACGATGGCGCCATTTACCGGGTTGATATTATAGTTCTTACCATTTGCCCCTACCACCCTGATGCGGTCCATAGTAGGATCAAAGTCGAAGCTGATGGCATCGGTAGCGCCCAGGCCTAGCGACATGGGTGTAGAACTAATTGCCGCTGCTACACCTGTAGCGGTATTTAAACTGTATATCTGTGCTGTATTACTAAGAGCATCATAACCCATAATATAAAGCTCACCTGTCAGGGGGCGAACATCTGCTCCTGCAATGGTCTGTCCCGCCGTCATCCCGGTAACGGTTATTGGGGTGCTTATAAGGCCGGGGGCGGCTATATTGGCCATCGTAAATACTTTGTCATCTTGTGTTATACCTACAAGAGATTGAGCATTAATGTTTTGGGTAAATAATACCCCGGCCGTTAAAGCCAGCAAGGATTGTAATTTTAGTTTCATAACATGTTTTTTATTAGTCCGACAATTTCTTTTTCGTCGGAGGGATAGGTTTATAAAATAGTGCCATCAACGTTGTCGATATAAAAAGGGTTACCTTTGATGCCGTGTTTGATATTACTGCAGATCTGTTGAGTATTAATGATTATGCACCGCTGGAACGCATACTGGGCCAGCAGGCGCATATATTAAGCAGGCAGCCTGTATCTGTAAATACCCATATACACGCAGAATGCATTGATGTGAACTTTAGTGAGGATAGCTGGCCCGAAGAACATGCACGTCTGAACCTTTTCCCCGTAGCCGATGGGCAATATTGTGTACAATTACTGTACCTCCAATATATCGAGGCGGGAAAGGCGGAAATATTCTGGGCTGAATTTAAACCGGGCTTCTTCGAGCAATATCCATTAGCTACGATATCGAAGCAGGCTCCTTTTCATTTTGACAAGGTTACGGAAGAACAGTTTGCAATATGCAGCCAGTCTACAGAGCTATTGCAGCAATTAAAAGGCATCAAGGCCAATGAAGCTTTTACAGAATCTCTAAAGCAAACAGAGACCCTGCTGCATTTACTCCGCCGTGCACTGGATTGTATTGCATTGCCGTTTACCGTATGCCCGGTGCCGGCTTGCCGTTTTCTTGCATACGATACAGAACGTGAGAAGATTACAGAAGCGCAGCGCATTATAGAGCAAAACTTTGATAGGCCGCTTACCATTAAAGAACTATCGCGCAAGGTAGCTATGAACGAATGCTATCTGAAAAAGGGCTTTAAGGCTATGACGGGCAAGACTCTGTACGAATACACGCAGGAATTGAGGATCAATAAGGCAAAGGAATTATTACAGAACCATCGCTACTCTGTTTCAGATGTGGCTAATACCCTCGGCTTCAGCAGTATCTCTCATTTTAGTACCGCCTTCAAAAAAGCTACCGGTATGAAGCCATGTGAGCTTCTTTCCTAACGGATGAACTTACCTATTACGGGAAGCGTTTTCAATTCCTGTTTCTGTGTACTCAACACAAATCCGAGATACATCAGCATAAATGTAGTACCAGATAACAGGCGCAAGCCTTCATTGCTGATAAATCTGCAAACCATATAGTGAAATCCGTACACCATCAGCATCGTCGTAAACATACTTGTTAACTTACGTACATTATAAGGCACAGGGTATACTTTCTGGCCCCAGATGTAGGAGATAATCATCATACCTCCATAGCAGGAAAGCGTCGCCCAGGCGCAAGCTATGTACCCGTACTTTGGTATAAACAGATAGTTGATAACTAAGGTCAATATTGCCCCTATAATAGTGATCGTTGCACCGGCATTGGTTTTATGAGATAGCTTATACCATATTGCCAGGTTATAATACACTCCAAGGCACATATTGGCTATCAGCAGTATCGGCACTACAGAAAGCCCTGCCCACATCTCCTTATTGCGAATGAACTGTTTCCATACATCGAGGTATAACATTACTACCAGGAACATGATGCAGAGGATCATCACAAAGTAATTCATTACTCTCGCATAGGTCTTGGGCGCGTCCTCGCCCCTCGCCTGCTGAAAGAAGAATGGCTCTGCGCCCATACGAAATGCCCGGACAAAGAGCGTAATAAGAATGGATAATTTATAACACGCGCTGTAGATGCCTACTTCTGCCTTCTTCTGCAGTTCGGTACCTGCCGGCGACCACCAGCCCAGCATGATCCTGTCGAACGTTTCATTGATAACACCACCAAAACCAACTATGAGCAATGGCGCTGAGTAAACAATCATTTGTTTCCAGAGCTTCGCATCCCATTCAAAACGTATAGCCGCAAATTCGGGCAGCAAGAGCAGGAAACTAAATGCCGACATGGCAAGGTTAGCGATGATATAATAGCCCGCACCAAGGTTCGGGTCATATATAGATGCCATCCAGCTGCCGGGGTGTGCTTTCGCGTAGCCGGGCAATATGGTATAAAAGAATACTACCAGCGCGATATTCAGCAAAATACCCGCAACCCTGATAAATGCATATTTCCTGGGCCTGCCGTCATTACGCAGTTTGGCAAACGGCAATGTGGTAAGTGTATCTAATGCTATGATGCTCGCCGCCCAAACTACAAACTGGGGGTGTTCTTCTACCCGCAGTAGTGTAGCCACAGGGCCACGCCATAACATTAATATTATTGTAAACAGCAGTGTAGTACCTACCAGCGACAGGCTGGCAATATTGTACACATGCTTACCATTATGATCTTTATTGCTGAAGCGGAAGAATGTTGTTTCCATTCCGTAGGTGAATATGACATTCATAAACGGTATGGCAGCATACATCAGGCTCATCTCTCCATACACCGATGCACTCATATAGTGCGTCAGGTATGGTGTAAGCAGGTAATTCAGGAAGCTCGCGAATATGGAACTCAATCCATACCACATCGTTTGCCCCGCAAGTTTTTTTAGTGAAGCCAATATTCAGGAAATTGGTTGAGCAAATATAAACGCCTCGCGGCAACTATTATTCTATCACCCAGGTTTCCATACCCTGTAGCAATTTATCCAGGTCTCCCTTACCTTTTCTTGCAATAGTGTCTTCAATCTGCAGTTTCATTCCATCTTCGTATGTAGGCCTGTCTGCCTTGTAAAAAACACCAAACGGACGTGGGAAATGATCTGCCTTCGAAGGCTCGTCAAACAAACGGGTAAGTATCTGTGCTTTGTAGAAGTCAGATTCATCATGGATCCAAAGATCTGCTGCGCTATAACCATCTGACAGGTTCACCACCTGTGGTTTATATCCATCCAGCCTGATGCCTTTGTCTTTATTGGCACCAAACAATAATGGTTGCCCGTTTTCCAGGAACAGGCATTCTTCCATTTTAGAGCCTTTTTCTGTGAATATTTCGAATGCCCCATCGTTAAAGATGTTGCAATTCTGGTATATCTCCAGGAAAGAAGAACCATGGTGCCCGTGAGAGCGCAGCAGCATTTGCTGCATGTGCTTAGGATCGCGGTCCATGCTGCGGGCAATAAAGCTCGCATCCGCACCCAATGCTAATGCCAGGGGATTGAACGGATGATCTATACTTCCAAAAGGTGTGGACTTCGTTACTTTATGCTCTTCTGATGTAGGCGAATATTGTCCTTTGGTAAGTCCGTATATCTGGTTATTAAACAGCAGGACATTCACATCAAAATTGCGCCTCAGCAGGTGTATGGTATGGTTACCCCCAATACTCAGCCCATCGCCGTCACCGGTTACTATCCACACGCTCAATTCAGGCCGCGAAGCCTTGAGGCCCGATGCCACAGCGGTTGCGCGCCCATGTATGGAGTGCATACCAAATGTGTTCATATAATACGGGAAACGCGAACTACAACCGATGCCGGATATGATCACAATATTTTCCCGCGGGATGCCTGTCTGGGGCAATATGGTCTGAACTTGTTTTAATATCGAATAGTCTCCGCAACCGGGGCACCAGCGCACTTCCTGGTCAGTAGCAAAGTCCTTAGCTGTCAGTGCTGGAGCGGTAGGAATCACAACGTCACTCATAAGTAAAATATGATGCAAAATTACTGTATAAACAGCAGTATATGAAAACTAAAACACCGTTATGACACGCTTTTATGATATCCTTAATACGTTTGTATCGACATTAACGGTAGATAAAAGCTGCGGGCCGGTCTTTACCGGCTCTTTTCTATATTTTTACACATGCTTTCTCCAATTGGTGTTTTTGATTCCGGCTATGGCGGGCTCACGGTATTTAAGTCTATTGTTGCAGCCCTTCCCCAATACGATTATATATACCTTGGAGATAATGCCCGTGCACCTTATGGCAACCGGTCTTTCGAAACGGTGCATGAATACACGCTGCAATGTGTAGAATGGTTTTTTGAACAGGGATGCGAGCTGGTGATCATTGCCTGCAATACAGCCAGCGCTAAAGCATTACGTACCATACAGCAACAGGATCTGCCCAAAATTGCCCCTGAAAAACGTGTTCTCGGTGTAATACGCCCTACTGCAGAGGTAATAGGCAATTATTCAAAAACAAGGCATGTGGGCGTATTAGGCACAAGGGGCACAGTAAACTCACAGTCTTATCTTATAGAGATAAACAAGTTTTTCCCCGATATTAAGGTAGAACAACTGTCATGTCCTTTATGGGTGCCTATTGTGGAGTATGGCGAGTACAATAGTGAGGGTACAGACTTTTTTGTAAAGAAATACCTGGATCAATTGCTGGCTGCCGATAAGGATATTGATACTATACTGCTGGCTTGCACCCACTATCCTATACTGATGGAAAAGATCAAAAAATATCTGCCTGCGAGCATTAACGTCATAGCCCAGGGAGATATAGTAGCAGATAGCCTGAAGGATTATTTGTACCGCCACCCCGAAATAGAACAACGCATTAGCAAAGGCGGAAAATTAAGTTTCTATACTACTGATGACGCCTCAGATTTCGGCGAACATGCAACGCTTTTCTTTGGCAGGCCTGTAGAAGCAACACATTTACATTTGCAATAAGTTCTTTTATACAACAAACCCTTGCTATTAGCAAGGGTTTATTGTTATCTGGCATTCTGCATTTAATCGATTACTAATTTCTGTGTTACTCTTTCACCGTCTGCTTTCAGCTCTACAAAGTATACTCCTTTGGCAGCACCACTCAGGTCCAGCCTTTGGCTGAAGGTACCTCCATTATGGCTGTAGCTTTGGTGATATACCTGCTGGCCGGTGATGTTCGTAACCGTAATATCCAGGTTCTTCAGCTCTGATGCACTGCGGAACTGTACCGTTACCTGCCCGTTCGTAGGGTTAGGGAACAAGCCGAAGTTGCTGATGGCACTGCCTGTATTGGTTATACCGGCAGGTATCTTCTCTTTGAACATCACAATGTAATCCAGGGTCTCGCCCGATACATAGGCTCCGCAGCCAAGGTCAGACGGGTCGTTCGGCGCCAGGTTGTTGTTAATGATCACACGCATACCGGTAGGTACATCCCTGATAACCGTTTCAGGTACCGTAAAGGTATCTGCTACCGTAAAGTTCGATATGCTGGTATAGTTCGTAAATACTCTTTCATAAGGTACATCGTATTCCTTGTTATTATTGAAGTCCATGAAGATGGTGATCTTCGCATCTGCATGTACGCCCACCGGTTCTGTCTGGTAGGCTGCCATGTGGTACAGGCTGTCTGTGTACAATATAATAGGATTATCATCGGTAAAATCACTACGCCTTTGGTGCGCCAACGGATTCAAAAGATGCGGGCTGCCGGTATTCATCACATAGTCGCCCAATGTAAAGCCGCCCAGGTCTGTTGTGTCTTTATCTCCACCTAAAGACTGGCTGTAACAATAACATTTGTACCCCGCCTTAGGTACGATATGTACCGGCACTGATGTTACAGTATCTCCATTGCCATTGTTGGCAGGGGGGCATATCTGCTTAATACGGTAATAGAATGGCTGGCGCCCGAAGGTACGCAGCAACGTATCTATATTCGTTTTATTATTTGCATGAAACCATACTATACTATCGGCTGATACCTCCCAGGTACGTGCCAGGTCCGATTTCTTACGCTCATACGTAGTATCTGTCAGCAGGTAATCGTAGCCGGGGCAAAGCGCAAGGGTACTCGCGTCAATATTACCGGGATTATCTGCATTGTTACACGGCTCATAACGTATATCTACAATGTAGTCTTCAATCTCACCTTCCGCCGATCCGAAGCCGCAGGAATCAGGATTGCCGGTACTGATGATAACACGCATACCCGTCATGCCGATCTTTGCCGTATTAGGAACGGTGAAGGTGGAGGATTCTTTATATTGTTCTAAAGAAGTGCTAGTGATCGATTTCTTCATCACTTTTTCGCTGCTCTCAAATACACCATTTTGGTTATAGTCTATATAGGCTGCCACATTCCCTTTGGGTGGCATCGTGCCATCGCTTGTTATTTCCGACACATCCATCTTAAAACTACTATCACGATACATAACAACAGGCGCTACAGAAAACTGGAAACTACTATAACTGTTGGAGGCAGTATTATTACCTATTGCCGGTGTGGCCAGGCCATTATCCAGCGCTATACGCTGCTCCCCGGGCTCCGCAGTTATTTTCACATTGCCTATATCAAGGCCGGACGTAACGGCTGCCCCGCCTTCACAATAGCAATACTGAAACGGTGCAATATCCATATCCCATGCCGGGGTTGTATATGTTTGCCCCGAGTTGGTGCACTCCAGGATACAACGATAATAAGTTTTAGCGGTAATGGCGTCCGTTATTGCGCTTGTAGTTGCACCCGGGATATTATTCCATACATTCCCATTAGATGATTTCTGCCATTGATAAGTGATCCCTGTATAAACAACAGTGCCCGCTATGGCCAAGGTGAAATTGCGGTTAGGACAAGATAAATGGTTTCCGCTTATAGCAAAGTTGGGCACACCGGTACATGGTATTACACCCCATATATAACTCTGCCCATCTACCGGGCGGGTAGAAATAGTGGTTGTATATGCGCTGGATGAAGGAGTGGGCGAGATACTTGTATTAGGCAGTGTTTGATAATCGTTTGTATTCCTGGCTATTCCTATAGTAGCACTTGCATTCACAACATTTCCGTTTTCAGGATGATATTTAAATTCTATAACACCGGCTTCATACAATATCACCTGGAAGGAAATAGCTTTGGAATTATTACCTAAACTAGACCAGGAATAGATAAAGTCTCTCCACTCAACCGTAAAAGTTCGGTTGGGTGCAGTACCCTGGGTAATGTAACTTGCGGAACCACTACTGCCAACAAGGTCATCCCAAAGAGGCATTAACGCTGGTTCGATACCAGTTCCTTTACCGTTATATTGATAACTATACGAAAGCCCACCGTTACCCAAGGTTATATAACCGTTGGAACTTATTTTGCATTGCGTATACACTCCGGTGCAAAAAGGAAAAGGGAAACCAATATTTATCCCTACCTCCTGATCATCATCCTGCGCCACTTTAGGCAAATTATTACCTCCCACCAGGTAATTCCACGTACCAACAGTAGAGTAGAAAGGATAAGCTGCAGCCGTGGTAGGTACTGCATGTGCTGTTTCGGCAAAAAATAACAACAGTATGCTACATAGAAATCCGAAAATATTCTTAGAACAAGGGTTGAAATAGTGCATAAGAAGGGAGTTTAATAAAGAACAACAAATAATTCTTCTTCTAATTTAACATTTATAAGATGTAACATAGATTAAAATCCTAATAAAAATTAATCTTAATATTTTAACCCATATTTACCGAATTAATAATCAAAAACTTAAAAGGCCCCGCATCAGCAGGGCCTTTCAAGCATTTCAATATATTTTAAACTACTAGTTAATCACCAGTTTCTG
>MKUO01000006.1 GCA_001897855.1 Bacteroidetes bacterium 43-93 | reverse complement strand
ATATTCCGCACCATACTACACCACCATTCCGCTCCAAAGTACACCAGTGATTCCGCTGCAAAATACACCACTTTGGTGTAAATTTTTAGCAGCCTAATTATAAGTTGGCGGTCTTTTAGACTGTTCTAGAAAGACTGCCATTCCGACACAAAGTGCACCAATAATTCCGCGGCAAACTACACCACTGGATATTTAAGAAAAAAAGATTGCTAAGTTGGGCCTGTATTAGACCTAACGATATGGCAAACAGACCTCTAAATATGCAGAAGATAAGACAGATATTGCTGTTTTTGGAACGTGGCTTTTCCCAGCGTTCCATCGAAAGGGAGACCGGTATCAATAGACGCACCATCGCAGGTTATTTGCAGCGGTTCGCCGACAGCGGATTCAGTATTGCGGAACTGCTCCTTTTTTCCGATGCCGAGCTGGAGGCCTATCTTAATGCGGGCAAAGCGGAACAGATAGAAAAAGATCCCCGCCGGATACATCTTGAATCGCAGTTTTCCTATCTATTTTCCGAACTCCGTCGTGTAGGTGTTACGCGTCAGCTGTTATGGCAGGAATATATCATTGAATATCCCGATGGCTTTGGCTATTCCAGATTCTGTGAACTTCTACAGGAACATATCCGCAAACAGGGAGCCACCATGCGTTTTGAACATGAGCCCGGGAAGCTGCTGCAGGTAGACTTTGCTGGTGATATGCTGCATTATGTGGATACCGACAGTGGTGAACTGATAGCCTGTCCTGTTCTGGTGGCCGTATTGCCTTTTAGCGGTTATAGTTATGTGGAAGCGCTCATTAATGCATCCCTGCCGCAGGTATTGCGGGCGCTTAACAATGCCCTTGGCTATTTTGGAGGTGTACCCTTATCGGTAAAGTCGGACAATATGAAACAGTGGGTCGTGCGCAGTAACCGTTACGAACCAAAGTTCGCCGATATGCTGGAGCAATGGGCCAATCATAACAACATAGCGCTCCTGGCCGCACGTCCTGCAAAACCTAGGGATAAGGCATCAGTGGAAGGTGCTGTTAAAATAACCTATCAACGGATATACGCTCCACTCCGGAATGAGACCTTTAAAAGTATCAGCGAACTGAACCTGGCGATAGGTCTACAGCTTAAAGAGCACCATCAGAAAAACTTCCAGCGCAAGACTTTCAGCAGAACAGAGCTTTTTGAAAGTAGTGAGAAACCGATCTTAAATCCGTTGCCGGAAAATTCTTTCATAATGAAACACTATACGCGTGCAAAGGTGCAACGTGATTATCATGTGGTACTGGGTGAGGACTGGCACTTCTACAGTGTACCTTCCAAGCATATAGGAAGCACGGTAAATATTATTTATTGTACCGATACCGTTGAAATATACATCGGAAGCACCCGTGTAGCCCTTCACAGGCGCAGCTATAAAAAACACGGTTATACGACCGACAGAAATCATGAACCACCACATCACCGCCACTTTCGCGAGCGCCTGGCCTGGAATCCTGATGACTATCTTTCAAGGGCAGAAAAATACGGCGTTGCCACCCGGGAATACTTTCAAAAGGTGATGGATAGCAAACTGATCATAGACCAATCCTATCGGGCCTGTCAGGGACTCCTCAGGCTGGCATCGCTTTATCCAGGCCGCATAGAAGCCGCCTGCCAAAGAGGGCTAAAAGGCCACCGCTTTAATTATATGGCCATAAAAAATATCCTTGACAACAAGATGGACATGCTGGAAAAAGAAGACCGGCCCACTGCCGGTTATAGCATTCCGCTACACCGGAACATCCGGGGGGCTGATGAATACAAATAAAAACAGACACATAAATCAACAACAGAAATGAACACAGATCAAACTATCGAACAGCTCAGATCAATGCGCCTGACTGGCATGGCCCGCCGCTATGAAGCAGTCGCCTCCTTACCGGTACACGAAATCCAGGATGTCCATGAACTATTGGGGTCTATGGTACAGGCCGAACTGGAATACCGTGACCATACCAGAACCCAGAAATATCTCAAAGCCAGCCGGCTCAGGTACAACGCTCTTCCGGAAGAGATCATCTGCAATGCAGAAAGGGGCATCACACGTGAACAGGTGCTCCGACTTTCAGACGGCTCTTTTATACATCGTGGAGAAAATGTTCTTATCACAGGGGCTACAGGCTCAGGTAAGAGCTTTTTGGCCTGTGCGCTGGGAAGGTCGGCCTGTCTGCTAGGCTTTAAAACGCTATACTTCAGCATGAACCGCTTTATGGATACCGTTGTACAGACCAGGCTCGATGGTACTTATCTGAAATGGATAAAGGGTATTGCAAACCAAAAGTTACTCATATTGGATGACTTCGGGTTAAAATCTATAGACACTGACACTCGGCTTGCACTGCTAGATATATTGGAAGACAGGTATGGGAATAGCTCTGTTGTCATAACTTCTCAGCTACCGATTGAAGCATGGTACAACTTTATTGATGAGCCAACACTTGCGGATGCGATAATGGACAGATTGACAGCTTCCGCACACAGACTATCGCTACAGGGGAAGTCTTTGAGAAAGAAAAAAAATCATTAAGTTTGAAAAGTTAATACAATCCAGCTGTAAAATAGCTCGGGTTATTGGTCACTAAATCTGGTGTACTTTCGTCCGGAATCCGTGGTGTACTTTT
>MKUO01000005.1 GCA_001897855.1 Bacteroidetes bacterium 43-93 | reverse complement strand
GCTCCGTTTGCATTACCGCTTCCTGTGAAGGTAAGTTCGATAGCGTTAGACAGGTTCAGGTTTACAGTTTGCGTAGCTGTAGAAGAAACCTGTGCATTAGCTGCGTAAGCTGAAGTAAGGATAGCTGCGATGGCGATGATCTTTTTCATTTTGTTTGTTGTTTGTTTGAGTTGTTGTTTGTTCGTTTGATGATGCAAAGATGGGGGTATGACAGCCGCATACAGAAATTTTCAAGCCCCCTTAACCCGTAATTAGCAAGCGGTTAACGAGCGGTTAACAGCCCAACTTATCATATAAACATAAAATGCCAAATGAAATGAGATGATATCTATGAATTTCCGGTAGTTTTTTAGTAACAATAATGTAATATTTTCTTAATAATTTTTATATTTATAAGCAATAAACACAATATCAAAATCACAAAACACCACAATATGAAATCAACTTTACTAGGGTCTTTGCTACTTGCGGGTGTATGCGCGCAGGCTCAGCCGGTTATGGTTAGCGATTTTAACCGGATCGACAGCAGCAGCTCTAATCCCTGCTGGTTAACGGGGTATTATAACAAGCTCCTCTTTTTTGCTGATAACGGTATTAATGGCAACGAATTATGTACTTTTAACGATACAGCTATTGCAGTGGTTGCAGACCTGAACCCAATTTCCGCAGGTGGTCCATCCTCCAGCTTCAGAAAGATGGCCCAGGTGAAGAACGATATATATTTTCCCGGCGACAATGGCAATACCGGTATGGAACTATTTAAATGGACTGGTTCCGGGTTGCCCGTCTTAGTGGCCGAAGTACGTGCCGGGGCATCGGGCAGCGATCCGGATGAAGTTGTTGCCTTTAGTGACAAATTATATTTTAACGCAAATGATGGTATCAATGGTAACGAGTTGTGGACATACGACCCTGCAACCAATAGCGCGCAACGCCTGACTGACCTTGCAACCGGAACGAACAGCAGCAACCCTCACGATTTTGTTGCGTATAAGGGGAAGCTATATTTCGTTGCTACTGGCAGCAGTACCGGCATCGAACTTTATTGTTATGACCCCGCTACCAACGCTACCACCCTGGCCACGGATATAAATACAGGCATTGGAAGCAGCAATCCTCAGGCATTGACGGTTATTAATGATAAACTATACCTCACTGCAAGCACACTTACCTATGGCAGAGAATTATACATGTTCGATGGCAAAAATATAGTTCGTCTAACCAATATTGATAATGGTGCAAACGACGGGGCGGCCGCAGTCGCTAACGGACAAACCGGCATCATCAGCTACAAAAACATGATACTTTTCTCCGGCAATAGCGGACTTAGCGGTAATCAATTTTACCAATACAATCCTGCAAATGGTGTTGCCTCAATGGTGTTTATGATGAACCCGCTTGGGAATAGTGACCCATCCAACTTTAAAGAATATGCAGGCAAATTATTCTTCTCTGCCGACGATGGCGTACATGGAAATGAACTTTGGGCTTATGATGGTAAATTACAACCCTACATGGTGGGTGATATAGATTCAGGCATGAACGCGAGCAGCCCCATGGACATGACTCAGTATGGAACACATCTTTATTTTAGCGCATCAACAACGGCATCCGGTAGAGAACTGTATGTTTTATTAGATTCTGCCGCCTTAAGTGTTCAAAACGTAAAGTTCAATGCATCTGTTAAGGTATATCCTAATCCTGCAACTTCCGAAACACATATTGCCATAGAATTACAGCGTGACCAGGCTATGGCGATACTCATTACCGACATTACAGGCAAAGAAATACTAAACATTCCTGTTAAGAATTATACTTCCGGAGAGCATATCATCGATGTACCAATGCAACAGGCAACACCGGGGATTTACATTTACAGGATAGCAGACAATTCCGGTAAAATGCTTGCCGGCGGCAAAATCCAAAAACAATAACTCACTTAACTAAACAATCGTAATAACAAAAACCACAATTTATGAAACGTAGTTTACTTGGTTTAGCACTTATAACGTCAGCAATGGCGGCCAATGCACAAACAAAATTGGTGCAGGATATCAATCCCGGTACAGGCTCCAGCTACCCGGTACGCCTTACTGTATTTGGCAATCAAATGGTATTTGGCGCTAACGATGGCACTAACGGTGAAGAGCTTTGGTCGATGACCGATAGCCTCACGCAAATAGCTTATAACATCAATCCATCTACATCCAGCAGTATCATTCCTGTTTACAATCGTACTATGGCTGTTTTAGGAAAAAATATCTACTTCCCCGCAGACAATGGCACATCTGGTACGGAACTGTATAGCTGGTCCGGCAAAACTGGAGATGCTCCTGCGCTTGTGGCGGAAATAATGGCCGGCGCATCCGGTTCATCAATAGATGAAATAGTGGAAATGAATGGTAAATTATATTTTGATGCTAATGACGGATCGTACGGACAGGAGTTGTGGAGTTACGATACGGCAACTGCTATGGCAACACGCCTCAGCGATATTTATGCAGGTGCTACGGGCAGTTTTATTTCTTCCATCACAGCATACAATGGCAAAATATATTTCTCTGCCTATAACAGCACTACCGGTGCCGAATTGTATAGCTACGATCCTGCTACCAACAGCACTTCGATAGTGTTGGATATTGATCCGGGTGTTTCCAGTTCAAGCCCAAATAACTTTACCATTATCAATGGTAAGTTGTATTTCAGCGCATCTACTTCCACATACGGCCGCGAATTGTATATGTACAATGGTAGCAATGTACAAAGGTTGACCGACCTGGTTTCTGGAAGCGGAAACGGTATGGCATTTTCTGCAACAGGTGTTTCTAAGATTGTAGGCATGGGCGACGCCATATATTTATCCGGAGAAGATGGAACATACTCCGGCCATCTGTATAAATATGATGCGAAAACCGGTATCACTTCCCTGGTATATAAAACCAACCCTACAGGCAGCAGCGTTATTTCCAATATGACCATGTATGCCGGCAAAATGTACTTCAGTGCCAATAACACAGCAGCCGGCAATGAGTTATGGATGTACACAGGTTCAGGCATCCCTACCCTTGTAGCGGATATCAGGGCAGGCGCTGGCAGCAGTTCACCGGCAGAATTCCGTCAATGGGGTAAAAACCTTTACTTCAGCGCGTACGACAGTGCCACAGGTGTAGAACTCTACAAATTGTATGATTCTTCTATCCTGGCGGTACAAAACGTGAAATTCAATGCAGATGTAAAAGTTTATCCTAACCCAACTACTTCTGTTGCCACAATTGATGTGAATTTGGAGCAAACTCAAAAACTTAGCGTAAACGTACTTGATATGAACGGCCGTGTAGTTTACACCGTTCCTGTTACCGGATACAATAGCGGATCAAATAAGATAGCTGTTCCCGTATCAGACCTGGCACCAGGCATTTATTTATTTACCCTGCATAATGAAGCAGGTAGTATGATGTTCAGCGCACGTTTGCTAAAACAATAAAAAATCTATTATTATAGTAAAAGGGATAGCAATGCTATCCTTTTTTTTATTGCCGTAATCCTATTTTTGCGATCATTATTTCATATGTACGAACAAATACAGGAAGCTGCTGCTTATATAAAGTCAAAGATCAGTAATACCCCTACCATCGGTGTTATATTAGGAAGCGGGCTTGGTAGCCTTGCGGATGCTATAGAACCGGAAGCGGAAATATCCTATAATGATATTCCGAATTTCCCGGTTTCTACAGTTCAAGGGCATTCCGGTAAAATGGTAATTGGCAGGCTAGGCGGTAAGACCGCTGTTGTAATGGTAGGCCGTACGCATTATTACGAAGGCTATACTATGCAGGAAGTAACTTTCCCTGTAAGAGTAATGAAGGCCATAGGCGTAGAGGTCCTCTTCCTGAGCAATGCTGCCGGGGGAATGAATCCATCCTATAAGATAGGAGACATTATGCTGATAAAAGACCACATTAACCTTTTTCCTGAGCACCCGCTAAGAGGGCCAAACGACGAACGTTTAGGCACCCGCTTCCCGGATATGAGCGAACCTTACGATCACAAATTACTGGCCCTTGCCAAAGAAATTGCCCAAAAACAATCCTTACCTGTTCAAACAGGTGTATATATAGGCTTGCAGGGCCCTACATTTGAGACACCGGCCGAGTATACATGGCTACGAATAATTGGTGGCGATGCCGTGGGAATGAGCACCGTGCCTGAAAATATTGTGGCAAAACATGGTGGGATGCATGTTTTTGCTGCCAGCATCATCACAGACCTGGGCATTACCGGGCAGGTGAACACTGTATCTCACGAAGAAGTGCTTGCTGCGGCGAACGAAGCAGCACCCAAGCTCTGCACGCTCGTTTCCGCAATGATAGCTGAAATGTAGCCGTTATTCAATTAACTTTGCCCGCTATCAAATCATATTCATTGCAATACGCCCGGGAAATATACAAGCCGATTATATTATTCACATTGCTGTCTTTGGTCACTGTTTTCAAAACATTGGCTCAAATACAGCCTCCCGGCACCGGAGCCAACCTGCAAGACCCCAAAAGAGATAGCAGCCAGTTTAAAACCAACAATGCAGACTGGAAAGAAGAAAATGTAAGGATTTTTTACAGGCGTCAATATTCAAACCAGGTATTTTCTCCTGATTCTGATCTCCATACATTTCACAGGCGGATCGTTTCGTTGCCCCTGCGCGATCTTGGCAATAGCGGCAGCCCGGTTCAAAACCTATTCTTTACTCCCGAAGACAGGACAGGACCAACACTCGGCTATCATGTTTATGATGTTTATAGATATAATGCCGATAGCCTGAATTATTACAACACCAATCGTCCTTATTCTTTTTTTACCTACCAGCTCGGCGCCAAACTGGAACAACTGGCCAACCTGATGCACACGCAAAACATCAAGCCCAACTGGAATTTTGCGATCGGATATCGCAAGATCAATTCACCGGGGTTTTACAATATTCAGCGTACCAATCACGATAATGCCAACCTATCCACCCATTATCAAAGTAGAAAGCTCCATTACGAATTATTTGGCGGACTGGTGTATAATAAAGAGCAACAGGACGAGAATGGCGGCATGACCAGTGATACTTTTCTTACAGACCCTAATTATACCGACAGGAGAACAATACCTGTAAACTTTAGGAATGATGCCTTTGGTACAGGTACTACTACACAACGCTCTTCTGTAACAAATATGCTGCGCGATTATACTATTCTTGTAAATCACGCATATACATGGGGCAGGATCGATACGCTCTATAACGAAGACAGCACGCGTTATAGCTTTGAGCTTACCCCCAGGTTTAGCATAGCGCACCGTTTTGAGCTAAGCGATTCCCGGCATCTATACAAAGACCTTCGTCCTGATTCGTTACGGTATTCACCCTTCTTCAGCTATCCTTTTGCGGGCAGCGGTACAGATTCTGTTTACAGCAGGCAAGACTGGTTGAAAATTGATAACCGCTTTACTTTAAATGGCTTCCTGGGCAAGCATGAGAACCAACTGCTATTCAGTGCAGGTCTGGGTAATCGCTTTGATCGTTTTAAAACCAATTTTCTTGTAGATAAGTCGGTGAGCAATCTTGTAAGCAATTACTTTATCGCATCCATAAACAAAGAGGCGCTGCTTTCAGGCAAATGGTTTTATGGCGCTGATATTCTTACCTATTTTACCGGTGAAGCTGCCGGGAACACTGCGCTAAATGCCAAACTGGGTAAGGATATAGGAAAGTCATTAGGAAGTATTTCAATAGGGCTAAGTCAAAACATCAACAACGCGCCATACAACTACACCACTTATATCAATCAATACGATACCATCAGTAAAAGTTTTGAAAAAGAAAACATAACGCAGGTATATGGCAATTGGTATAGCCAGAAACGGCACCTGGGGTTTGGAGTAAAAAACTACCTGGTTAATAATTATATCTACCTTAATGAGAAACAATTACCGGATCAATACTCAGGTACGTTCAATATTACACAGGCGTTTTTAAGAAAAGCATTCAGGTGGAAAATCCTCGTCCTCGATAATGAATTGTTTTACCAGGTTGCTACAGCAGGCGCACCAGTTAATATCCCGCAACTTATGGGTCGCCACCAGTTGAGCATAGAAACCAATCTGTTCAAAAGTGTTTTGAAGATTGCCACGGGTGTAGAATTAAGCTATCATAGCGCCTATAATGCTGCTGCCTACTCGCCTTTTTTTAACCGCTATTATTACCAGGGCGGATATTATCTGAGCAACAAGCCCCAGGCAGCCATTTTCTTCAATTTTCAGATCAAAAGATTCCGCGCCTATATTATGGCCGATCAGTTTCAGCAGCTAAGCTATACCAACACTATTTTAGCCCCCGGTTACGCAGCACAAAATTTATCTATACGTTTTGGCTTTAACTGGATACTGCTCAACTAAACATACACATTACAAATTGCCTTATAAGTTTATTTAAACTTTTACCTTTTACAATTTGCATTAACTTTGTGACCCGCCGCTAATGGCTATCGTTAGCATTGTTTTAAAGATTTTTTGATAAAAGAATAATCTGCCACTCGCTGGTTTTTTACGATGAAAGATTTTTCGTACGTGATGAATTCACACCCTGCCTACATAGAGTCTATGTATAACGATTATGTAAAAGACTCATCAGCAGTTGACCCTGAATGGAAGAAGTTTTTTGAAGGTTTTGATTTTGCTGTAACCAAGCCAAATGGCAACGGGTCTGTAGCAACCATTACAATTGACAAATCGCCGGTGAGCAACGAGCAGGTTGCGAAGGAACTGAATGTTTACAGGCTGATACGTTCTTACTGGAAACGGGGACACCTGGTAGCCACTACCAACCCTATCCGTCCACGTAAAGACCGTAAACCGCACCTGGCATTATCAGATTTCGATCTTACAGATGCCGATCTGAATACAGAATTCAGCGCAGGCGCTTTTGTAGGATTGGGTAAAGCTAAGTTGAGCGACATCATTGCTAAACTGAAAAAGCTATATACCGGCAACATAGGTATCGAATATACGTACATCAATGACTACGATACCTGCATGTGGGTACAAAAAGAATTTGAAACCCTGCAGGAACTTACGCTCTCTATCAGCGAAAAGAAACGCATACTCGAAAAGCTGAATGAAGGCGTGATTTTTGAAAAATTCCTTCACACAAAATATATCGGTCAAAAACGTTTCGGGCTAGATGGTGGTGAAAGTACCATTCCTGGTCTGGATGCTATTATCACCGAAGCTGCCGATGCCGGCGTACAGGAAGTGGTGATTGGTATGGCCCACCGTGGCCGCCTGAATGTGCTGGCAAATACACTAGGTAAAACATACGAGCAGATATTCTCAGAATTCGAAGGCAATATGCCCCCGGATATGACAATGGGCAGTGGCGATGTAAAATATCACCTGGGATTTAACTCAAATATTACAACGCCTAATGGTAAAAACGTAAACCTGCAACTGGCGCCTAACCCTTCGCACCTGGAAGCGGTTGACCCAGTAGTCTTAGGCTTCACACGCGCCAAAGCAGATACGCTCTACGATCAGCAGAACAATAAGATATTACCTATACTCATACATGGTGATGCTGCAGTTGCAGGACAGGGTATTATCTATGAGCTATTACAGATGAGTAAACTCGCCGGTTACGAAACGGGCGGCACCATACATTTTGTTATCAATAACCAGATAGGCTTTACAACTGATTTTGATGATGCCCGCTCTGCAGATTATTGCACCAGCATTGCCTCAATGGTACAGGCCCCTGTATTGCATGTTAATGGCGATGATCCTGAATCTGTAGTGAAAGCGTGCAGGCTGGCAGTAAAATATCGCCAGCAGTACAATGAGGATATTTTTGTAGATATGGTTTGCTATCGTCGTCACGGACATAACGAAGGCGATGAACCTAAGTTTACCCAGCCGCAGTTGTATGCACTGATCGACAAACATGCCAATCCGCGCGAAGTATATACGCAATACCTGCTGAAGAATGGTGAGACTGACGCTCAGGACCTGGCCAAGCAGATGGAGAAGAAATTCTGGGATGTGCTGCAGGAACGCCTCGATGAGGTAAAACAAAAACCATTACCATATACTTATCAAAAACCGGAGTTGTGGTGGCAGGCATTACGTCGCGCTACAGCAGCTGATTTTAATAAATCTCCAGAAACAGGTATTAGTACAGATCTGGTAAAAATGCTGGTTACGAAAATGATGCAGTGGCCTGATGGTTTCAAGCCTTTGAGGAAAATAGAAAAACTGCTGAATGATAAAACCAAGCTATTTGAAACAGAAGGTAAAATAGATTGGGCTACCGGTGAATTGCTAGCCTATGCGAGCCTGCTTACCGAAGGACATGATGTACGACTAAGTGGCGAAGACGTTAAACGTGGTACGTTTTCTCACCGTCATGCTGTTATCTACGACGAAAATACAAACGCGTCTTACAATCGCCTTTCGAATCTGAAGGAAGGCCAGGGCGACTTTCATATTTACAACTCACTGCTGAGCGAATTTGCGGTACTAGGTTTTGAATATGGATATGCAATGGCTAACCCTAACAACCTGGTGCTTTGGGAAGCCCAGTACGGCGACTTCGCCAATGGCGCCCAAACGATCATCGACCAATACATAACAGGTGGTGAGCAAAAATGGGCAACTATGAATGGCCTGGTAATGTTGCTGCCGCACGGATATGAAGGTGGTGGCCCTGAACACTCCAGCGGCCGTATTGAGCGCTTTCTGCAAATGAGCGCAGAATACAACATGGTTGTAACTAACATTACTACCGCAGCAAACTTCTTCCATGCATTGCGTCGCCAATTGAAATGGGAGTTCCGCAAGCCAATGATCAACTTCTCTCCAAAAGCAAATCTGCGCCACGTACGCTCGTACTCTGCTATCGAAGAGTTTACAACCGGTGGTTTCCGGGAAGTACTGGATGATCCGTTTATCAAAAAGGCAAGCACTGTTAAACGTGTGTTACTATGCAGTGGTAAAATGTACTTCGACCTTAGCGAAAAACAAATTGCTGAGAACAGGCAGGACATTGCCATCGTAAGGCTGGAACAGATATATCCTTTGCCTATAGATCAGTTGAAAGAACTGCAGGCGAAATACAAGAAAGCAGAATGGGTATGGGTTCAGGAAGAGCCAAGGAATATGGGCGCATTAGCCTTCCTTATGCTGAATCAGGATGCTATCCCAATGAAATATATCTCTCGCCCTGCGGGAGCAGCGACTGCAACAGGCTTTAGCAAATTCCACGCTAAGGAGCAGCAAAAGCTCGTCGATGACGCATTTAGCATATAAATCACTCTTTTCGATATTCAAAGCCTGCCAACCAACGGCAGGCTTTGTTTTTATGTCTATATTTAGTGATAACGATCCACTTCTATGAAAAAACTTACTTTCCTATTGCTATTCGTTTGTTCAACGGTAGGCATTTTTGCACAGCACATCAATATTAGCCTGCAAGGTGGTTTTATTTTTAATTCACCCATTAGTACATCTTATGGCAATTCTGACGGCGGCAACTATGTCAATCGCGGCCTTGGCGCATCCTTACAAGCACGTTATCAGATCAATAACAAATGGGAAGCAGGCCCGGTTATAGAATATGGGGCTGTGGAAACGTTATATGGTTTGAGCCCTACATTCGGCCTTATTGCCAACCGAAAAATACACCTGAGAAAACTAGAACTCTTTGTTGGCGCTATGGGCGGATATTTATTTTGGCAGCAAAATGAAACACACTATAAAAGTCAACAAACCGGTTATAATATAGGATTACATGCAGGCTGTGCCATCCCACTGAGCAAACTAGCTGATTTATATATTTCCGCAGGGCCTAGGTTCGGCAAGGTAGGAACAAGATCCTGGTACAATGGTGAATGGTCGGGCTATTATTGCGAAACCGGATTTAATTTTCCTGTATTGGTAGGCCTGCAATGTCACCTATGATTTTTCTTCCAGTCCCTGCTCTATCTCCTTACTGGGTATAAACCAAATAATAGCCACAAACACAAACAAAGAAATAGATATTGCTGTATGCAAAAACGCTAATGGAATGGCAGCAAGGTAGCACGCAGTAGAAATTAATGCCTTTGCCTTTTGCTTTAATAAGGCATGTTTCAGTACAGAATCATCCCTGTATTCTGCCATGATATTCCTTCGCAGGATGTCATACGCTATACCACAGATCAGCAGCATCGTAGCATATACTGCTACAGGAATAGTCTTAAAGTTATTCTCCCCCATCCATGCCGTACTGAATGGTACCAGCGACAGCCAGAACAAAAGGTTCAGATTGCTCCACATAATAGAGGGTGAAAGCTTTTTTACAGTGTGCAGCAGATGGTGGTGATTATTCCAATATATTCCTATGTAGGCAAAGCTAATGGTATAGCTGAGAAACACCGGAGCCAGGCCACATAGTGCATCTACTGTTGGCTCATGGGGAACTTTTATTTCCAGCACCATGATGGTAATTATAATAGCCAAAACGCCATCACTAAACGCTTCTAACCTGGTCTTATTCATTTATAAGTATTTTTGCAACCACATGCCGGAAAACTAAGGAATCTATATTGGTTTTAATACGAAATAAATTCTATTTAAAATACAATAATATATATAACGTGTAAAACCTGATTTACATAAATAACCCTGTTTATACTATTTTTGCCGCACATCCTGTATTGATATGGAAGATTTGAAATTAACGTTAAAGCAACAGATAATAGAGTCGCTGAACCTGCAAGGTATGACACCTGCTGATATTGATGATAATGCACCTTTATTTGGCGAAGGTTTGGGCCTGGACAGTATAGACTCATTAGAACTGATGGTGTTGCTGGAACGTAATTATGGCATTAAAATAGAAGATGCGCGTGAGGGCCGTAAAGTACTGGAATCTGTCTCTTCCATGGCTGATTATATTCAGCAACACAGAAAAATATAACTGCCGTATCACATGGCAGAAAAAATAGTTGTTACATCCATTGGCATTTTGTCTGCAATTGGCCGGGGAACCGTAGAAACGCTTCATTCTCTAAAGGAGATGAAAAGTGGATTGCATTATCCCGTTCATTTGCAAACGGTACACGCCAATGATTTTCTGCTAGGAGAGGTAAATAAGAGTAATGATGAATTAGCAACATTACTTGCCTTGCCGGTAGGTGAAAACGGATACACCCGTACTACCCTGCTTGCATTGGTAGCCATGCAAGAACTGATGCAAGGCATCGACAAAGCTCTGCTGCAGGAAGAAGGTTTTGCATTTATCAACGCCAACACGGTAGGTGGTATGTGTTCTGTAGAAAACATGTACGAGGATTTCCTGTCTGAGGATTATATTGGTGATAAAGTTCAATATATCGATACATTAGACTGTGCAGAAAGCACCCTGAATGTAGCCCGCTATTTTGGGTTAAAGCCATTTACAGCAACCATTAGTACGGCATGCTCCTCTTCTGCCAATTCCATTATTTTAGGTGCAAGGCTTATCAAACACGGCATTGTAAAGCGTGCTATCTGCGGTGGATGCGATGCTTTAAGCAGGTTTACGTTAAATGGATTTAACTCTTTAAAAAATGTAGATAAAGAGGCTTGCCGGCCATTTGATAAAAATCGCTTCGGCCTGAACCTTGGTGAAGGTGCAGGATATGTATTACTGGAGACGGAAACTGCAGCTAAAGAACGTGGTGCGGAAATATTAGCTGTATTGTCGGGGTACGGTAATACTAATGACGCTTACCATCCCACTGCCCCATCGCCAAATGGAGATGGAGCATACAACACGATGAAACTGGCCCTTGATTCTGCCAACTTAGCTCCGGCAAATATTAATTATATCAATGCACATGGCACTGCTACATTAAGTAACGATGCGGCAGAAGCAAAGGCAATCGAACGGGTGTTCGGGGAACAGGTGCCACTGTTTAGTTCTACGAAACCATATACCGGTCATACTTTAGCAGCGGCAGGTTCTATCGAGGCTATTTTCAGTATTATGGCATTGCAGCAACAATTTGCATTGCCCAATCTGAACTATCAAACGCCAATGGAAGATGTAAATGTTCAGCCTAATACAACTTTAACCAATGCTTCGATAACGCATGTGCTCAGCAATTCTTTTGGATTCGGTGGCAACAATGTCTCTTTAATATTCAGCAAAGCATGATGAACCCTGTTTACATATCAGCAGCTGCAGCCTTATCCCCGCAATATACTTTTGAGGCTGAGGGATTATTGCAGGACGTGAGAAGTTCAGACAATGGAAAGTTGTTTGTGACGGATGCTGACTATAGCAAGTTTATCAATCCCGTGGCTATACGCCGCATGAGCAGGCTACTTAAAATGGGCATCAGTACGGGTATGAAATGTATGCAGCTTGCCGGCATCCGGTCACCGGATGGCATCATTACCGGTACGGGGCGAGGCAGTATGAGGGATATGGAAATATTCCTCGGCGATATGATCCGCCTGAAAGAAGAAACACTCAATCCTACTTACTTCATACAATCTACCTACAACTCCGTAAATGGCTGGCTGGCTATGCAAACCAAATGTAATGGCTATAACCAGACTTATGTACATCGAGGGCATTCATTAGAAATGGCATTGCTGGATGCACAAATGCTGCTCAATGAAACTAACGAGCGAAAGACTTACCTGGTTGGCGCATTTGATGAAATGACAGACGAATACTTTCTTGTAAAAAGCAAAAAAGCATATTGGAAAAAGCCGGTGCCCAATAGCCTCGATCTGTTTAAACACTCAGATACTAAAGGTAGCATCGGCGGCGAAGGAGCCGCTTTCTTTACTGTCACAAACGATAAAGAAAATACAATCTGTGGTATAGAAGACATCAGGATGCTGCAGGATCCCGATGAGAATGAAATTAATAGAACGATAGAAAATGTGCTACAAAGGCATCATCTGAACATTAAGAATATTGACCTGGTGCTTTGCGGTATGAACGGCGACTCCAGGTTTCAACCTTTATATGCAAATATACTTACCGGATTTACGGCCCGTACTTCCATAACGGCCTTCAAACATTTGACGGGCGAATATGATACTTCTACCAGCTTTGCACTCTGGCTGGCAACAGAATTATTCAAACGACAGGAAATCCCGGAAATAATTACGCTGAAAAAAGGCATTCATTCAGACATCAAGAACGTGCTGATCGTCAATCATTACATCCTCAACAGCGCTAGTATCTTATTATTGAAAGGAAACTAAAAGGTTATATCGCTCCTACAACCATTACTTCTGTAGGAGTTGGGTTTCCACCTTCTTTCTCAAGGGATATGGCAAATGCCTGGCCTGCCGTAACGGTCATCGGCACCTTGTACATAGTACCTGCATTGGCCACTAACTGGTTATCGATAACCCCCATGCTTACTGGCTTACCATCCTGTATTACCCAAAGCTGGTATTGCTTGCCTTGTGGCGGCATAGGCATATTGTGTATGGCAACATAAGACTCACCCTTTGCTTTGCTCCAGAATACCATTCCTGTCATTTGCTTGCCGGCTTGCGCACTGCGCATAATAACAGTTTTCATCGCGGTATCCGCCAGCATAGCGCGCTCATGGTCGTAAGCCTCTACCTTAGCCAGCATCTGCGACTGGCTGCTGTTCATAGAATCTACTTTGGCAGCAAGTGCTTTATAGTCCTGGTTGGTTTTATTGCGTTGGGAAAGGAGAATAAAGTTCGTACCCACACTCACCAATATTGCAGCCCAAACCGCGGCACGTTGCCAGGCAGGCTTAGGTAATTGCTTAGGTGACTCAAAAGCTATCACTTTAGGTTCTTCCGTTTCCCTTGACATCGGCAAAGGCTCTACCCTATTAGCGGGCTCTTCTGTTTTAGCTTGCGATTGAATGGCATTCCATATTTGCTCCTGCATAAAGGCAGGAGGAGCTACAGATGTATTATCTGCATGCAATTGCATAGCTTCTTCAATTGCTTCCACTTCCCTGGTCAATTCAGGATACAAAGCCATGTCAGCTTCCACTGATGCACGCTCCTGTTCGGTGAGCGCCCCCAGTACGTAAGCTTCTAATATGCCCGATTCTATGTATTCCTGAATATTCACTTTAAAACCTAAATATTAATATTTTTATTTATTATAAAACTGTCTTAACAATTGCATTGCATGTCGCATACGGGTTTTTACCGTACCTAACGGTATTTCAAGTGTTTTAGCGATCTCATCCATTGTAAAGCCTTTGTAGTATGCCAGATTCACGATCACCTGGTATTCAGGTTTCAATTCTGCAACAGCATCTTTCAATCCTATAGTATCAGTAGCCACTTCCGTCTTCAAATCCTTCTGCGCATTATATACGACTTCTTCCCCACCATGGATTTTGCTTTTCATAATTTCCCCCTTCGACCGCAGCTTATCTATGGCGGCATTGCGGGCTATATTGATCATCCAGGTATATATACGTCCCTTGCCCGGATTATATTGTTCTATATTATTCCATATCTTAACGAATACATCCTGCAATACATCTTGTGCTGTTTGCTCATCACTGATCACCTTACGAATTACACCATACAACCCGGCAGAATAATTAGCATACAAATAATTGAATGCCTCCCTGCTTTGCTGGCGCAGTAACGCAATCAATTCCTCTTCGCTATATGTAAGTACGGGTGGCAAATTATAATAGTGCGCTTAAAAGTACTGTTTATTTGGAAAATACCATTCGGTAATCTGTCCTCACTTTTCCTGCGCTAATATCATCCAGTTTCTTTTTTATCAGGCGGCGCTTTAGTTGTGGCAGATAATCTATAAACAGTTTACCATCTATATGATCGTATTCATGCTGGATAACACGGGCGGTAATTCCGGTAAACTCGGCTTCATGCTCTTTAAACTGCTCATCCATATAACGTATACGTATATGCGGCTGGCGATGAATATCTTCCCTCACCTTGGGTATGCTCAGGCAACCTTCGTTATATGCCCATGGTTCACCGTGCTGGTCTACCATATGCGCGTTGATAAATGCTTGCTTTATAGGCTTCTCATTAGGATATTTTGCTTTATCCTCGTCATCAAAGTTCTCAACAATTTGTTCTGTATCTACTACAAAAAGACGTATTCCCTTGTTTATCTGGGGTGCAGCAAGTCCCACACCATTACTTGCATACATGGTTTCCCACATATCTGCTATCAGTTTTTTCAACTCAGGATAGTTCGCATCAATATCGTCACATTCCTTTCTTAAAATCGGGCTGCCGTATGCTACAATTGGTAAAATCATCACTCAAAATCTTAGAATATGCAAAAATACGTATTAAGAGCGGCTTTCAAGGTATTCCTGCAATATTATCACGGCACTTACCTGGTCTATCAGGCCTTTTTCCTCTCTGTCCTTCTTTTTTAGCCCCATCTGGCTGATGGATTGCGATGCCATTTTAGAGGTCATACGCTCGTCCCATTTCTCTACCGGCAGGTTTGGGAATACGTGCTGAAATTTGCCAATGAACTTTTCTACCAAAGGGGTTGCATCGGTCGGACTGTCATCAAAGTTCAACGGATAGCCTATGATTACTTTTTCAACCGTTTCCTGCAGAAAATATCTTTTGAGATACCCGATCAACTCATTGCTGTCAACTGTATCTAAGGCTGACGCAATGATCTGCAGGGGATCTGTTACTGCAATGCCCGTACGTTTCTTACCATAATCTAATGCCAATATCCTTGCCATGCTTAACGACCTTGCTTTACGATTACCGTTCCCATTTTCTTCAGTATCTCTGCCTCTGTCTTCTTTAATTCCAATTGCTTTTTGATCAGGGCCATCACCCTATTGTCGTCTTTTTCGGTGGCCAACCTGTTTAGTATCTCTGCTTGTACGATCTTTATCTTCTTCAATTCGAAATAGGTCATTGCACTTTCTACTTCAATAATATAGTTCAGATCGCCATGTAACCTTTCAATGCCATATTTCTGCTTCCAGTTATGGCTGATGTCTGTTTTGATGCTAAAGAATGATGCGATCTTATGTTGTACTGCTACATCAGGATTATCGGCAAAATATCTTACTTCCGGGCCTGTTCCATTTTGCGCCAGGTAGCTATAATACTCATCAAAAATCCTCCTGGCCATCTCATCTTCTATCAGATCCGGATCAATGGTATCAATGATCATATCTGCTACATGCAGATAACCCTCAATAGGTTTATTGCCAAGTTCCAGTAATACACGTATCAGTTCCCATTCCTGCTGTTCCGTACTTTTTGCCTTCGTCACATAGTCGGGCAATGGCACTTCATTGTCAGCAGGGTATTGTTCCGGTGTGGGCAGGGATGCCTCTTGCCGTTCGTGTGCCTTCCGATCGTTATCTACTCTATCGCGTATGTATTTATTTACAAGGTTTACAAGCCTTGTTTCATCTACCTGCAGCTTTCTTGCGGCTTCCCTGATGTAGAAATCCTGCAGGGCAAAATCTTCTGCCTTATTGATACGCGAAACACTTTCCGCTATTTCATTTACCAGCTTTGATTTCTTCACCGGGTCGTCTCCTACTTCTTTCATACCCACTTCCATCCGAAAGCTGATAATATCCTGCTTGTGCTCTTTTACATATTCATGAAACCTGGATGAACCTGATTTTTGAATAAAACTATCAGGGTCTTCTCCTTCAGGCAGTAATACCAGCTTTACATTAAAGCTTTGGCCCAATGCCATATCCAGTCCGCGCAAGGCAGCTTTAACGCCTGCTGCATCACCGTCGTATAGAATGGTAAGATTATGCGTGAGTTGTCCAATCAGCTTCAGCTGCCCTTCGGTGAGCGATGTACCGCTACTGGCAACCACATTCTCTACACCGCCCTGGTGCAAAGAGATCACATCGGTATACCCTTCAACAAGAAAGCATTCGTCGCTTTTGGTGATAGCGTTCCTGCTTTGGTACATGCCATAAAGCGTACGGCTTTTATTATAAAGCTCATTCTCCGGCGTGTTTATATACTTCGGCGATCGTTCATTGGCCTTCAGGATGCGGGCACCAAAACCCACTATCCTGCCGGTCATGGCTTGTATAGGGAATATCACACGACCCCGGTAAATATCAAAATGTCCTCTTCCGTTATTCTTTACAAACCCAGCCTTCTCCAACAGTTCATCGCTGTATCCCTTAGCTTTTGCGGATACATAAAACACATCTCCGCCTTCCGGGTTGTAACCCAGTCTGAATTTCTCAATAATATCTTTCCTGAAACCACGGTGTTTAAAATAGCTCAACCCGATAGTTTGCCCTTCCTCAGTATTCAATAGCGTATCATGAAAATATTGCGCAGCATATTCATTCAATATACGCAGGCCTTCCTCCGCAAGCTGATGCTGTTGCTGCTCAGGTGTACGTTCGGTCTCCTCTAGCTTTATTTTATAGAAGTCAGCAAGCCACCTGATAGATTCAGGATAAGAAAGTTTTTCATGTTCCTGTACAAACGTTACCACATTGCCGCCTTTGCCGCAGCCAAAGCATTTGAAAAGGCCTTTGGTACCGGAAACGGTAAATGAAGGTGTCTTCTCGTTGTGAAAAGGGCAATTGGCAATGTAATTAATGCCTCTCTTTTTCAAACGCACAAACTGCCCCACTACATCTACAATATCAGCACGGCTCATCACTTCTTGTATGGAAGCAGGAGAAATCATTCTGCGAAGTTAATCAAAAGAAATACGCTTGTAATTTAATATATAGGCCGGATACTAATAACTCAGTTGGGTCGTGAACTTCACCCGTTCCCTTCCTTTGGTAAACACATGCCAGTTACCGTCATATTCCAGGTATCCGGGTAGCATTTTGCCATTTGCACGGGTCATTCTCACCCTCATCCTTACATCAAAATCATATACGAGAGTTTTGTAAGATAAGGAATAATCACGCGCTACAATGCTATAGTCTGATTTGCGGAACCAGGTAGTAAATTCATTATATACCACATCATCAGCATATTCTTTTTTAGGGATCGCCTTAAATACATAACACTCTTCCCCCTGGTAATCGTCAGATGTCAGCCGGAAATCGTACATCTTTTCAACAGATGGATCAAATATGGCACTTTTATCGCCCATAAACGGAATGCCGGTCACCCGCCCACCGGGATTAAACATAAGCTGTTTCAACTTATAACTATTGCTCTCGTTTTTCCCTCCTTCTTCTCGGGCAATACCGGAACCAACTATATCGTTTTCGCCGCATTTTTTGCCTTGAGTAAAGAATAGAAAACTATATAACTCTGCCGTGTAATAATTATATCGCCTGCGGCGTGTATAAAAATCACCGGTAGTTTTCTCTTCCAATACCTGCATCGTTCTGCAACCACCCGCGTAAGTTTGTTTGGTCTTGCTATATAACGATGCTTTTATCTTTCCCTTACTATCGTATACCCTTATATCATTTATAGCATTAAAGGTAGCAATGTGCAATCCCTTGAAGGCCTTATAGAACGTGGTGTCATTCTTTACACGGCGGATAAAGCCGTTGACATCCCAGCCTTTGCGCACCGCTTTTATTACCACATCATCCATCTTTATTGGAAACTTAAAGATGCTGCTGTCTTTGTACTGGGCAGATGCCGCTGTAGTACAAAATATCAATGCAAGGAAAAGGCTACGCATTTTCTTCTCTTGCCTTTAATAAAGCTTCCGCGATGATCATATCTTCCGGTGTGGTCACTTTTATATTGCTTCTTTCCCCATCAACCAAAAATACTGTACCGCCGAAGGCCTCCACTACTGTGGCTTCATCCGTAAATGAAGATTGATATTCCTGCTGATAGGCGGGCAATAGGATATCTGACCGGAATGTCTGCGGCGTTTGTATCACCCGCATTTGCGCTCTGTCCACCGGCCTGCTATCGTCATCTTCTATGATGCGCATACTATCTGCAACCGGTATTGCAGGTATAGCACTTCCCTTTTCTACAGCCTGCTCATAACAACGGTGTATCATGGCAGAGGTCACTAGTGGCCGCACACCATCCTGTACGAATACAATGCTATTTTCTTCTACAACCTTCAGTCCGTTTTGTACACTATGAAAGCGGGTCTCTCCACCTGTAACAATAGTCATATCAATCCTGTCAGGGAATGATTGCAACACCATCTGTGCATAGCTCAACTGGTCTGCCGGTAGTACTAGCACCAGGTGCATATCTGCATAAGCATCTGCGAACGCTTTGATGGTATGATACAATATCGGATGGCCGTTTAACGGAAGGAACTGTTTGGGGACAGCGCTACCCATTCTCAAGCCTTTTCCTCCGGCTACTATAACTACATACTTTTTCATTACTCCTGCAAAAAAACAGCTTTTTTATTCCAAAGAAAAGCCCTGCCTATAGGCAGGGCTCCAAACCTGTTTTCAAATTTTATTTCACATTACCCATCATCTTCCTGATGATCGGCGATATAATGATCAAGATAATACCTGCGATGAGGGCATAAATACCCAGTTGCTTATATCCGCTGGTATAAGAAATAAGCTTTTCCGTTGCCGAGGCGTTTTCCTTAGCTACCGCCATACCCGCGCCTAATAAGCCTGCTACGTATTGGCCATAAGCGCTCGCCAGGAACCACATACCCATCATTACCCCCCAAAGCTTTTTAGGCGCCAGTTTGGTCATCAAAGAAAGCCCTATCGGCGATAAACAAAGCTCACCAAAAGTGATAATTAAATATGCCAGTGTGAACACATTCAACGACGTTTTACCATCTGCATCTGCAAAGAACCTCGTAGCAAAGAAGGTATAAAATGCGCCTGCAAGGAATAAAAAGCCTAACCCAAACTTGATTACCGAGTTAGGTTCTTTCTTTCGTTTGGAAAGCGCCAGCCATAATAAACCTACTATAGGACTGAAAATAATTACAAATACAGAGTTGAAAGAGTTATTTACGACATTAGGGTCTATATGAAATACCCCCAGCATAGTATCATGCAGGTTATACAAAGCAAACAGGCTCAATGACCCCCCGCTTTGCTCAAAGAACGCCCAAAAGAAAATGGAGAAGATAATAAACACAAGCGCTGCTACCATCTTTTTCCTTTCTTCCGCATTCAGGGTGGTCATTTCATAGAAAAGGTACACCAATGTTGCAGGGCCAATGATGTACATGAAGTAATCGGTGTACCTGGTGTTCTGAACCATTAACAACAACAAAGGCATCACTACAATAGAGCCAATAAAGGTCGCAATTTCAAAAGCTCTTCTTCTGCCAGGTGCTGCATCTTTCATTGGCGATAAGCCGATAGGGCCTAAGCTCTTTTGAGTAAAAATAAACGTTAGCAAACCTATGGCCATCACAATGCCCGCAAATCCAAATGCCAGGCTCCAGGAATAGAACTTACCAACCCATACGCAAACAATGCCACCAAGCAATGCACCTATATTAATACCTGAATAGAACAGGCCAAATCCTGCATCTCGCCTTGTATCTCCCGGATGATATAATTCCCCGACCATGGTAGAGATATTTGGCTTGAAGAAGCCTGTACCTACAATTGTAAAGCAGGTACCGATGTAAAAGAATTCCTTGGGCGATGCAGCTATAATAAAGCTACCGATGATCATCAAAATGCCCCCCCAGAACAACGATTTTCTGAAACCTAATATCTTATCGGCAAACAAGCCGCCAATAAATGTGAACGCATAGATAAATGCTTGTATTGCACCGTACTTAAGATTAGCAGACTTCTCATCTATCATCAGCTGCGTAACCATGAAAACGGTAAGCATTCCACGAAGGCCGTAGAAACAAAATCGTTCCCACATTTCTGTAAGGAACAGGTACCATATCTGTTTGGGGTATTTCCCTTCAAAATTCTGTATTTGTTCCAGAGTCAGGTCTTGAGACATAATGGATTATTAATTATAAGCTGGCAAAATAATCTTTTATTCTGATTACCTCTTTTTCTCCCCCAAAAAATAACGGCCCCACTTCAAAGCGGGGCCGTTAAAAACATTATTGATTTATTATCTAACACCATGCATCATCTTCTTCAGCCTCGGTGTTATTGCAAACAGTACTACAGATGCAATACCACACAATACCACGAATACCATAAAGAACTCGTACAGGCTATGTATGGTATAACCCGCAAATACCGGGTAATGATCAACGATCTTATTATCTGCCAATAATTTCAATTGGTCTGCTGTCGGTGTAATAGTTTTATCAAGCACACCCTGCAGGTCAATACCTAAAGATTTAGCCTTTTCAAACTTATCCCCTGTCGGAGGTAAGATAGAACCTAATGTACCCGCCAATGCATAACCCGAAGCGTTAGACAGGAAGAATACGCCATACAGCAGTGAAGCAAAACGTTTAGGAGACAATTTAGATACAAGCGACAAGCCAATAGGTGATAAGCATAACTCACCGCATGTTTGTATCAAGTACAACAATATCAGCCATTTAACACCCAGCAAACCCGTATTACCCAGATCTTTTACGTTGTGTGCAATGATAAAATAACTCAATGCTATCAATGCGAGACCAAATGCCTGCTTCATTGGTGAAATAGGCTCTGCCCCTTTGCTTCTTAATTTATCCCACAGTAAGCTAAACGGCACCGCCAGGATAATAACGAACAAACCATTAAATATCTGCACCATTGAAGGTGGTATCTGAACACCGAAGAAGTTTCTGTCTGTTTGGTTGTCTGCGATAAACGTCAGGGAAGATCCTGCCTGTTCGAAAGCTGCCCAGAAAAATATTACAAAGAAAGAAACAATGTAAATAACCAGGATCCTTTGTGTTTCTATCTTAGTCAGTGACTTATCTGAAAGGATCAAACCTGCCAGTGTGATACCGCTTGCATAAATGAATGAATAAACAACATTCTGACCAACCACGAAGAAAAACACACACCACAATGCAATGAATCCAACGCCTGCCAATCCCAGTGATTTGCTTGAGAAGTGTGCTTTAGATGACTCACCTTCTTCATAATCTGCAGCTGAGTTTTTAGACGGTAGTCCACCTATCGGCCTTCCTTCAGGCGTTACCACATATTTATTCTTCAGGAAGAGGAATATCAATGTACCCAGCATCATAGCTATAGATGCCGCCAGGAATCCCCATTTGAATGCATGAATATCGCGAATGCCATTGGCATCTTTAACGTCACCTATGATAGGGCATATAAACTGGCCAAGGAACGCACCTATATTGATACCCATATAGAATATGGTAAAGGCAGTATCCAGTTTGCTTTTCTCCTGCTTAGGATACAGGCTGCCCACCATGCTTGATATGTTAGGCTTAAAGAAACCGTTACCAAAAACGATCACACCTAATGCAGTCCACATTAGTGTAGTGGCCGTGCCTAGGTTATCGCCAAAGATGCTGGCACTTATAAAAAGTAAAAACTGACCGATAGCCATCAATGAACCGCCAAGCAAAATACAATTCCTGTTGCCCAAAAACCTATCGGCTATAAAACCACCAAGCATAGGCGTCAGGTAACACAAACCAAGAAATGCACCATATATAAGTGACACATCCCCTTCTTTCATTAATAAAGAGTTCACAAGAAACAGGGTCAGCAAAGCCCTCATCCCGTAAAAGTTGAAACGTTCCCACATTTCCGTTCCAAACAGTACCCATAATCCTTTAGGGTGTCCCTTCTTAGGATGCGCCTCCACTTCTATAGGCTGATCAATAGTTGCACCTGCAACCTGGTCTGTATGCGTTTGCGACATAGAAAATTGTTAAGTAAAAAATTGAATGACGAAAGATAATAAAATTTGTGAAGTTCAAAAGACCGTGTACCCTAAAATACCTCTGTTAGAGGTATTTTCAAGGTATTTATCCACATCCGTTATTTCATATTTATACCATAGAAACCAATTCTATTAAATACTTTTGCCGCAAGAATTACAATATGTCGTCTTATAATATACTGCTTTTAGGATCAGGTGGCCGTGAAAATGCCATCGCATGGAAATTGCGCCAAAGTAAACTGTGCAAAGAGCTGTACATAGCACCCGGCAATGCCGGCAGCATGCAGTATGGTACTAACCTGAATATTGCGGTTACAGATTTCGAATCCATTAAAAAAGCATGTATTGAATATAGGATAGACATATTACTGCCAGGCCCCGAAGATCCTTTAGTGGCGGGCATCTATGATTTTTTTAAGGGGGACGATGAATTAAAACACATTATCGTTGCTGGGCCTTCCAAAGAAGGTGCACAGTTAGAAGGCAGTAAGGCTTTTTCTAAAAAGTTCATGCAACGCCACAATATCCCTACCGCTGCATACAGGGAATTTACAGATGCGAATTTCGAAGAGGGCATTCAATATCTGAAAGACCATGCGCTACCTATAGTTTTGAAAGCTGATGGACTGGCTGCTGGTAAGGGCGTTGTTATAGCCCAAACTCATGAGGAAGCGATTGAGACTTTCCACTCTATGATCCGCGAAGCGCAATTTGGTGATGCTAGTAAAAAAGTTGTAATAGAACAATTTCTCGATGGTATAGAGCTGTCTGTATTTGCGTTTACAGATGGTATCAATTATGTACGCCTGCCGGAAGCAAAGGATTATAAAAGAATAGGCGAAGGTGACAAAGGCCCGAATACGGGTGGTATGGGTGCGGTATCCCCTGTACCATTTGCAGAGGGAGCATTCATGCAAAAAGTGATCGATCGCATCATTACCCCAACTGTAAAAGGACTCGCTGAAGAAAAGATCATCTACCAGGGTTTCATTTTCTTCGGATTGATCAAGGTAAATGATGAACCTTATGTTATAGAATACAACTGCCGTATGGGCGATCCTGAAACGGAAGTAGTAATGCCAAGGCTGGAAAACGACCTGGTTGAGCTGATATTGAAAATGGACGAGGGTAAACTGAATGAGGTGACTATACAGCACGATCCCCGTGCGGCTTGCACGGTAATGCTGGTTTCAGAAGGTTATCCCAACGCTTATCCTAAAGGGCGGGTTATGACCGGCCTCGATCAATCTAAGAACAGCATGTTATTTCATGCAGGTACTGTGGTGAAAGATGGTCAGGTTGTTACCAACGGTGGACGCGTATTAGCTATTACGTCTTACGGCAACAATATAGAAGAAGCATTGCAGGCCTCTTACGAAAACGCCAATAAAATTAACTACGAAGGAAAATACTATCGCAGGGATATCGGTTACGAATTCCGCTAAAGATTAGTAAACATATACCCCGTTAGGGTTAAACTTAGCTCTTAACGAATCTATCACATGTGCCGTATCTGCTGCCGGTGCATGTATATCCATAAGTATATAATAGGTATTAGAATCTTCTGCTTTCAACTCCACCGTATTGCCATAGCTGGTAAGTTGATTATACCTCTTCTCCGCCTTTTTGCGTGTGGAATAAGTATTCAATATCAGTTTAAACTGTATACGGCCCATACTATCTGTTATCGCCGGGGAAATATTTTCGGTAGTTGTATCTATGGGCATTTGAGACGCGACGGTATCTGCTTTTGGCAATTTTGCACTGGTAGCCGGCATTTCTGAACGGTCACCGGGCTTGGTCATATTCTTTAAAACAAAGCCAATTCCACCGATTATAGCTAACAAGATAAACACAAATAGTGCAATACGGCCCCAGCCCATTCCCTTGCTTTTTTCCGGCTCAGGATAGTCATAGGAATAATCAGGTGCAGGACGCTCCGGTTGAGGCATGTTCACCTGCGGCTCCGGTTTGCTGCTTCTCGCTTCGCTATGGCGCTTGGGCATTCCTTTCTCTGCTGTAATAGGTGCCCCTGTATTTTTAAGATATGTGTAGGTATCAAAAATCAGTTTCCCGTTAACTTCCTGCAATACTCCCAGGGATGGGATCTCCACGGTGCGACCTAGCTCCAGATCCGCGCGTGCCGCGGTGCTAAAATCTTTAACCGCCTGCGTTGCTTTGGAAATACTTATCTGCTCGTTGGTAGCAATAAAGTTGGATAGCGAATCATCAATAGTACTTGCGGCCACAACAGCTATCTCATGAGAAGGAGGCATTAGCTTACCGCTTTCATAACCTGCTGGTATACGGCGGTATTCAAGATTGCCCAGCCCGTGTATATAACAGGTGCCGTTCTTCAATAAAAAAAGTCCTATATATTTCGCTACATCCATCTATATCCGTAAATCGGGTGTAAAATAATCAATACAGCTAAATTTAGCTAATGGGCCGGATTTTAAAATTTGAACCTGATACCGCCAAATATATTAAAACCATAGGCCTGGTAGCCATACCAGCGCTCATAATGATTATTAAGTATGTTATTGATCTGTATAAATGCAGATAACCTGGGTATAAAATTATATTCAGCGCTTCCACCAAGGTCAAAAGCTCCGTCCATCTTTACGCTTCGTCCTCCATTATCCAATGCATACAACTCGTCCATAACAGACAAATAGCCTGTTACCGTCAGTTGAGGTATCGGGCGAACCATAAGGCCTGCGTTAAACCTTACACCAGGTTCCTGCCAAGCATGTTTAAAATGTTCAGGATCAAATGCCGTATAAGTACCGCTAACATCAACGGCCAGTACATTCCCTATATGGTATCTTACAGACGCAGTCAATGTCATTGCATTCACTTTATCATATACAGGCAGCATATCTTTTTTACTATAGGTTGTATCATTTACAAACATCAGCATGTTATCATACAGCCAGTAGCTTACCCTGCCGCTCAAAGCCAGGTGATTCCCAATATTCGTTTGAACGCCGCCAAATATTTCGTTAGCATGTGTTTGCTGTAAGCTATAACGGAAATAAACGTATGGGTTCCAGGTACTTAACGATTCATAGTTATTTCTGTTGAGCACGCCTTTCCAGCCTGCAAAGATGGAGAGTTGGGTATTTTTTATAGTATACCTGGCATCTATATCCGGCAATAAGTAAACATTAGTAGCGCCAACAGTGGGAGATAACCCAATTTTACTGCTAAATGAACCACTTTTATATTCTACACCGGGCGCTATCTGCAACATATTACTCTCTACGTTGTTCATAGCTGTTCTGCTTAAAACATCGTACACGCCATTAACGGCACAGTAAAAATTCAGGTCGTCCGACTGTTTATAAGTAAACGGCAGCTCTACTGATAGCATCTTTTCAGACGATCCGTAGTTATCATTATGCAATCCGAAGCCTATTTTGGGATGATAGGAAAACGCTTTTCGTTGCGAAGCTGACGGTGTAAGATCCACACCTATTTTAAAGCCCGAATAAACTTTAGACACAGCGTTGGCCGGCAGCTCGAAACCATATAGATTATACAAGTTTCTGTAACCGGTAATAGCGGCGTGCAGATCATTCTTTGCAGTATGCAATGTTCCTTCTGCGTCTATGCTTGTCAGTGCAGTCTTTTGCGCTAATGTATTACCTGCCTGCGATAAATGATGAACTTGTATGGCAGTCTCGTAATTGGAACCGTGCAACCCTGCAAAGCCCGCATCTAATAAAATGGTGGATAGATTACCTCCTCCAACTTTTATATAATTTTCATAACCTCTTTCTATCGAATCCCTACCAAGAGCTAACGGGCGTAGCGGAAGAGAGTTATAGGTATAATACATGCTTTGCGCAGGTACATTATAGGTTTGAACAGGCGTACTGATATCAACGGGCGGCAAAGATGGCGTTGCCTCAGGCTTAGCAGACAACTTCACCTCAGGCTTGTAAGACTGTAATATCTCTATGGTAGCCCCTTTTAATGTAGCACTGTCTTTTACCGCCACATCATTTCCTTTAGTTTTTATTTTGCCCTTCTTAGTCACCACATGTGTTGCCCTGGGCTGTGCTTTTTTATGTGCGGTATGAGTAGCAGAGTGTTTAACGCTCTTATGCTTCCTTCGCTGGGCAGATACACTTAATGCAAGGCCCAGGAATAAGATAGTTATATATGATACTTTCAATTTCATTCTCTTAGTCTTGCTTCAGTTTACTATTCTTGTTTTCCAATGCTTTCACTTCAGCTAGCTTATCGCTTGCCTGTTGCTTCACCTCGGCTACTTTAGAGTTGCGAACAATACTTTGCAGCAATGCTTTTGCATTAAAGAAGTCTTTCTCTGCCACCAATATATCCGCCAGTAACATATAGCTTTTCACAACCATTTTATCATCTCCGCCGGCTAGTTTTATAGCATTGTTTATGGTCTCTTCCGCTTCTTTATACTTCGCCTCTTTGTACTGCCCCTGTGCTATGTAATAGTCTGCCTCGGCAGCTATGGCAGAGCGTTTGCTACCAGCAAGCTGCTTATATATATTGATGGCAGCGTCTATATTACTATCTGCCTGCAATGCCCTTGCTTTGTATAACAGCGCTTCGTTTGTCAATTGCTCATCAACGTCCGGCAATGTACTTAGCGTGTCTGCAAAAGAGGTAGCATCACTGTATTTCTTCAGTTCATAACTGCTGCGCATCAAACCTGCGTAAGCTTCCTGCAGGTTTTGTTTTGCCAATGCCGAGCTTCTTAAAATACCATAATAAGACAGTGCCTCTTCGTAATTCTTTTGCTGATAGGCGATGTTCGCAGCCTTCGCGGCACTACGCTCCGTAAAATCACTCCAGCTACTATTCAGCACGGTTTTATATTCAGCCAGGGCTTCTTTGGTCTCTCCCATCTGCATATCCGATTCTGCTTTGTAAAAATGGGCTTTGTTCACAAAGGTTCCGTTCGGATATTTTTCCAGGTATTGATTAAATGCCTGCCTTGCATTGGCCCACTTGCCGGCAGCAAACTGTGTTTCTGCCGCACTGTAATAGGCGGAATCAAGACTGTTGTCATCTACTCCCGTAATATTATTTTCTTTCAACAGAGCTGAATACATGTCAGGCTGGTTATGCTCTATATACAAGCTCTTCAACGCATCCAATGCGCCATTTCTCTCTTCAGAACCTGCATATTCCGCCACTATGTGCTTATATGCTTCGATCGCTTTGTCATCATTGTTCATCTGCTGATAGGCAAACCCTAATTTCATCCAGGCCTTTGCTGCCAGGCGGCGGTCGCCTTTATCGTCGGTTAATGGCTGAAGCGTTGTGATCGCCTGCTGATACTTATCGTCTTCTATATAAATGAGACTTTGCTCGTAACGTGCATTTGCCGCATAGCCAGATTTGGAGCTCATCAGGGAATTCAGGATAACAGACTCTTCAGCGCGCCTGCCCAGTACACCCAGTATCAGTGCCTTTTGATATTTGGCATAATCCGCATCTGGCCCGTTCACAGCTATCACCCGGTCATACAGGGTAATCGCCCGGTTATAATCTTTTTGCATAAATACAGCATCTGCTTCACGCAGCACCGCGTTTACAGCGGTGGCAGAATCGCTTGGCTGCAACTGCACTTTATTGAAGTACGATTGTGCCGCTTTGAAATCCTTTTGCTCCATGGCAGCATAACCCATGTTTATGTATGCATTCTGCAATGTTGCTGCCGGGCTCAGCTCTTCTACCCTTCTTGCCTGCGAATATTTGTTGATGAATTTCTCAGTGTAGATCAATGCATCATCAAATCGGTGCATTTTATATGCCAGTTCACCCTTCCAGAAATCAGCCACCAGTTCATAGCGTGTATCCACACTATGTATCAGGCTCTCATTTAATAATTCTTCCGCTTTTCCATAATCTCCTTTTTGCAGCTGCAGCATAGCATAGCCAAATGCTACTTTTTGCATTACCCTGTCGTAGGCTTCATTCTTATGTGTTACTTCCTGTAACGCATCATAGGCAGTAACATAATTATTGGTCTTGATCAAAAGGTCAGACATGATGGTCTTGGCTTCATCCCTGTATTCTGTATTAGGATACGATGCTAAGAGATCATTGATCCGTCCCAGGGCCTCATCATTATAACCCATTTCGTAAGAGAGCTTTGCAGCAAGCAGCAAGGCGGCTTCTCTTTGCCCGTCATTAAATCGCATATCGGCACAAATGCCAAAAGCATTTCTTGCACTCTTCTTATCGCCTGTTTTCAGGTAGCAATCGCCCAATAGATACATTGCGGTCTGTGCAAGTGAATCCTGGGTATTGCTAAGTTGTTTAAATTTATCTATCGCCTTATTCCACTCCTTGCCATCATAATAGCAATAAGCCATTTCATAGAGATCTTCTTTACGGATACGATCTACATGCTGATAATAATATTCAAAATAGGGCAAGGCATCGCGGTACTGGTGTTTTTCAAAGAAGACTTGTGCTGCGAGTAGATGCAGCTCATTATCATAGTACAATTTATCAGGCCTCTGCAATAGGCTTTTTGCTTCGCTCAATGCTCTGTCACGCTGCCCCATGAAGTAATATATCTCCGCGATATAGTATGGTACTATATCCTTGTACTGAGGCTCATTTTGTATGCGTTCAAAACTTTGCAGCGCATTTTTATAATCGTTCTGATTATAGGCTAGCAATCCGTAGTAATAGTTACCCGGCATATAATATTTACCGTCCACTTCTTTGATGGCTTGCAGCAATGGTTCCGCCTTGTCGAAGCGCTTCATATTAAAATAGCAATAGGCAAGCTCAAACTTAGCATCCGCTATTTCCCTGTTACTCAGGTTATAGATACCGGCCATTTCATAATACTGTATGGCCTTTGCAAATTCATTCTGCCTGAAGTAATGTTGGGCAATGGCGTACGCGGTACGTTGCTTGTATGCAGGATTCGCCGTGCTGTTCAAATACCTTGTAGCATTATCCACACTAAAGCTGTCATCTGCCTTTAGAGCAGCAACAGATTTATAGTAAGAAGCTTTATCTACAGCCGTATAATTTATATGGTGCAGATCAATATCCTGCAGCGATAAATATATAGCACCCGATTGCTCCGCTACTTTATATTGCCCTTGCTGAAATTGCTCTTCCTCAATGTTCAGCCACCTGTTTACAGGCTGCTCCTTAATGGTCAATTGAGCCGAAGCCTGGTTACTCAGTAGTATCGGTACTACGAGATAAACCAGGCTCCGTGTAATACGTTTATCCTTAAATTGGGTCATTCAATTCTTTAAATTAAAAGTTCCATGCAGCCGTTAAACTTGGGAAGATAGGTAACTGGTACACTTTCACATTTTGTATCCTGTCAACATAAAAAATATTGTTTCTGTCGTACACGTTACTAATACTAAGTGTAGTTTCAATATTAGATGTTTTCGATAATTCAAATCTCTTTTTACCAGAGATATCTAACCTGTGATACGCTGACAAGCGGCCACCGTTAATATCCGTAGCATATACAACGCCGATAGGTGCGTTTTGAGTAAGTATGTTTGTTTGCGTACCGCTTTGTACTACGTTTAAATTTTCAAAATATCCCTGTGTCTGCGTGAATGGGAATGGAGATCCGTAGTTAAACCTCGCAGATAATTCCCAGTCCCTTTTCTTACCGGCTGTATAAGATGCCACCAGGTTGATGTTTACACGCCTGTCAAATGGCGGTGGGTAGGTTTGTTTTTCGATCGCGCCATTAACTTTATTTCCTTCCCTTACCAGTGTTTCATATCTAACGTTCTGATAAGATACTACTCCCCACAAATACCAACGGTGCTTATTATACCTTGCAGATAGATCTATACCATACGCTTTACCATTACCGGATACGAAATCAGCATCGCTGGTCAGATATTTGATGCGGCTTAATTCTATGTTTTGGGTGAATTTTTTCAACCATGGCTCCAGGTTAAATTCAACATTCTGAACATCTACCTCAACGCCGGCCAACACATGGTATGCCCTTTGAAGGTTGGTATTGATAACCTGCTGATCTGTATTCTGAACTTGCTGGTCAGGACTTAGCAAGAACCCTGTGAAATAGTTCACGATATCTCTATCGCTCTTCGTACTGATGATATTCTGAGAGTACAAGCCGGTAGCGGCTTTCAGGCGAACTGTATTGCTTAGGTTATACTTCAGTCCAAGTCTTGGTTCCGGAGAAATTGCATTGAGGCTCGAATAATACTGAATACGGACCCCGGGTTCAAATATTAGCTTGTCACCAAAATTCTTACGCAATAACATGTAAAATGCAGCCATGGTATTACGGCGGTCAAGCTGGGTGGTGCTGCCGGCAGCCGTGAAATAATCAAGTGAAGTATGTGTACCGCTCACTTCTATGCCATATTTGAACTCACTGTATTTTGGCAAATAGTAAGTGAAGTCGATAGCTCCTTCAAAACCATCAATACCACTGCTTCTTGGTTTAAAGCTCGCTTCGTTATAATCTATATTATATTTAGAATACGCAAAACGTCCGTTGATCAGTGCGGCGCTGGTTCCCGGTGTTACTACAAAGGTCATACCTGCACCTTTTCCATTCCAGTGCGCATCTGCTGTTGCATCATGCGTTATAGGACTAAGTACGGTTACTTTATCATCAAAGTTGAAACCGAAGAAATTGAATTTACTACCATTGTCCAGGTTAATAGTGATCTTACCATACAGATCGGCAAAGTTGTAAGGAAGGCCACTGGTATAAGGCTCACCAAACCCACTATACAATGCTTTGGATGTTTTGTCCAGGTAGCTATATTTGGCAGAGAAGAGGAAGGTAGTAACAGCACCACCCTCTTTTTTTGCTTTTATGAGCGGACCTTCCAGCATAGCCCTCGCCATTATCGGCGATGCTGATACCTTACCTGCCAGCCTGTTTTTATTACCGTCTTTGGTATGTATATCCATTATTGCCGATGTACGGTTACCATATTGAGCATTAAACCCTGCAGTTTGTATATCTGCACTACGTATCGCATCTGTTTCGAAAACAGAATATAACCCTATTGAGTGAAAAGGATTGTAAATGGTAACGCCATCTAAGAGGATACCCGTTTGTGAAGGGGCGCCACCTCTTATATATAATTGTCCACCCTGGTCGCCGGTGAACGTTACGCCGGGAACCACTTGCAGATACTGCGCAATGTCAGGCTCACCACCGGAGCTCGGCATAAGCTTCATTTCCCTTGGGGTAACGGTAATGCTACCTGCATTTACTTGTGTTGTCTTTTCTACTTTTCTGGCAGATATCTCTACACTTTTAAGCTCTTTGCTTTTTTGTCCCAGGAATAATTTCCTTTGTATCACAGCGCCCGCTTTTACCTCCACTTCTATCTTCGCGGTATCATATCCTATCAGGCTGGTAAATAATGTATAATGCCCCGGCGGCACCTGTGTGATCGTAAAATAACCATTCACATCTGTCTGGGCACCTATTTTAGTACCTAGTAGAAATACATTGGTAAATACTTCCGGTTCCCCACTTTCCTTATCATACACGAAACCTTTGATCACACCTGTTGTTGCAGGTTGCGCTTTTGCAAAAACTGCCACCAGCATTAGGGTCAAAACAAAACAAATGCGCTTTAGCGCCGGATATGGTTTCATTAATAGCATTTTAATAAATTGTCCGGAAAAATAATCTATAATAGCGGTCTTGGACAAGTGACAAAGATAGGAATTACACTATAGTGACCAAAAGCGCTGTTACAGGCAATCAAAATATAATTTACCGTAATATCTTATAAGCATCCTAACTCCGTTATGTTTTACATAACTTGCCATAAAGGTTGGTAAAAAAGCATAAATGAAAATATTTACAGCCGCGCAAATAAAGGCCTGTGATGCATATACCATACACGCATCATCAATTACTTCCATTGATCTTATGGAACGTGCGGCAGCAAGGTGTGCCGAATGGATCATGGCAAATACTGCCAAAGACACCCTATACATCATCTTGTGCGGAACCGGCAATAACGGCGGGGATGGACTCGCCATAGCACGAATGCTGCATCAGAACGGATACAGCATTAAATGCTTTTTGTTGAAAATAACAGATACCCTGTCGCATGACTGCCAGCTCAACCTGGGAAGGCTGCAGAAGATCGATAATGCCTTGGTACAGATCTTGCAGCCGGGTGCTTTTATTTCTGATATACCTGCTAATATTGTGTTGATAGATGCTATTTTAGGCACAGGGCTCAACAGGCCTGCAGAGGGTTGGGTAAAGGAGTTTATCGAACATATCAATGATACTGACAACAGGAAAATAGCGATTGATATACCTAGTGGTATGCCCGCAGATAATATTCCGCCTGCAGAAGCAGCAATCCTTAGTGTAGATCATACACTTAGCTTCCAGTTTTATAAGCGCGCTTTCCTGCATACCGAAACAGGGCGCTACGCGGGCAATGTTCACATCCTCGATATAGGCTTGCATCCTACATTTATTGCAGGTACACATACTAATTACCGGACCTTAGAAAAAGAATACATACGCAGCATTTATAAACCGCGCAATCCATTTACGCACAAGGGCAATTACGGTAATGCCATTATTATAGGTGGTAGTTATGGTATGATGGGGGCGGCAATACTTGCTTCAAGATCTTGCCTGCGTGCCGGTGCCGGCAAGGTGCATCTGCTGATACCTGAATGTGGCTATACTATTGCACAAACAGCTATTCCTGAAGTAATGTGTACTGTAAAGGGCGAAAGGGCCATCTCGGATATATGTGGCTGGACAGAAAAAGATAGCATTGGCATAGGCCCTGGGCTGGGAACGTTAGACTACACAATAGAAGCATTTGCAAATTTTATAGAGGAGGTAAAGCAACCTATAGTAATTGATGCCGATGCACTGAATATACTTGGAAAACAGCCTGAACTGCTGCACAAAATACCCGCCGACAGCATTTTAACACCCCACCCCAAAGAGTTTGAACGGATATTTGGCAAATCAGCCAATAGTATGCAGCAGTTGGAACTGGCACGTACCCAGGCCATGCGCCTAAATGTTTACATCATTCTGAAAGGGCATTATACTGCTGTTGTCACACCAGAAGGCGAGTGTTCGTACAACCTTACCGGCAATGCTGGGATGGCAACGGGCGGCAGCGGCGATGTGCTAACTGGGATACTGACAGGCTTATTAGCACAAGGCTACAACTCAGAGCAAGCCGCACTGCTGGGCGTTTACATTCATGGATTTGCAGGGGATCTTGCCGCAGAAAAGCTTTCTATGGAAGCCATGATAGCCGGCGATATCTGCGATAATATTGGCGAAGCTTACAAAGCCATCGCCGGCAAACAAACGGCGCTTTAGAATTGTTTATCAGCGAACGCAATGCCTGTATAAGCAAATCAATTGCCTGCAGGCCGTGCTAATAATGGAAAGCCTGCTAACTTTGCCACACAATTTATGATTACAGTAATATCCGGCACCAACCGGGAAGATAGTATGACGCTGAAGGTAGCCAACCTTTATTATCAACTTTTATCGGCAAAAACAGATAATGTAAAACTGCTTGACCTGAGAGGAAAGCAGGTGTGGGAACGTGGCGATGAAATGAAAGCAATAGAAAATGAATACCTGGTACCTGCAGAGAAATTTGTACTGGTAATGCCTGAATATAATGGTTCTTTCCCCGGCATACTTAAATTAATGCTTGACAACTCAGACATACGCAAGGCATGGTGGTACAAAAAAGCTATGCTGGTGGGTGTGGCGGACGGCCGCGCAGGTAACCTTCGTGGGCTCGATCATATGACTAATATACTGCACTATATGCGTATGCACATCTTATATAATAAAATACCTATCAGCCGCATCAACGAAGAAGTGGATATGCAGGGTGGGTTTATCAGGCCGGCAACATCAAAAGCTGTGGAACAGCAAATTGAAGAATTTTTGAATTTTTAACTATGGCCTTGAGGTTACTTATCTTCCTGGGAATTTTTGCACTGATAGAATATTATAGTTTTATAGTAGTTCGCTCTGCGGTTCGCACATTCCCATCCACAGCCCGCACTATTGCTTTAACTATCTATGCTTGTGTCACTATTGCAGCCTGGTCAGGAATCTTCTTGTTCCGCTTTATCAACTGGCCTTCTATACCACACCTGGTACGCAATTTCTATATTGCCTTCACCCTTGGTTTTATCGTAGGTAAGCTCCTGGTAACACTGGTAATGCTGGGCGATGAGGTGAGAAGGCTTTTTGTATGGATATTCAGTCTCTTTGCAAAAAAGAATGAAATAGTTTCTTCTACCACCATAGAAACCGGCAAGGGTATCAGCCGTTCAGTATTCATGCAGAGGGTAGCCCTTTTAATAGGTGGAACGGTATTAGGGGCCTTTGTATATGGCATTACCAACAGGTACAATTATAGGGTACACCGTATCAAATTATCTTTTAAAAATCTGCCTCCTGCGTTCAAAGGCTTACGCATTGTGCAGATATCTGACATCCATAGCGGCAGCTTTGATAGCCATCATGCGGTAGAGCGTGGCGCCCGTATTGTTATGGAAGAAAAGCCTGACCTGATTTTATTTACCGGAGACCTGGTCAATAATAAAGCGGAAGAGGTACAGCCTTACACAGACATTTTCTCACGCCTGAAAGCACCGTTAGGTGTGTACTCTACACTGGGCAATCACGATTACGGCGATTACGAACACTGGCCTTCTGCCGAAGCTAAGGCCCGAAACCTGGAATGGTTGAAACAGACGCATGGCGAAATGGGATGGCGCCTGTTAATGAACGAGCATATAATACTGGATCGGGGCGAAGATAAAATAGCGTTGATAGGTATTGAGAACTGGGGCGCGAAAGCCGGCTTCCCTAAATACGGCAGGATGGATCTTGCCTATAGCGGTTTACCCGAAAAGAATATTCCATTCAAGATACTCATGTCGCACGATCCTTCTCATTGGGATGCACAGGTAAGGCCCGAATATTCTGATATCGACCTGACGCTAAGCGGCCATACGCATGGTATGCAGCTAGGGGTAGAGATACCGGGATTCAAATGGAGCCCCGTGCAATACATATACAAAGAATGGGCAGGCTTATACCAGCAAGGCAGCCAGATGTTGTACGTCAACCGTGGATTTGGCTTCCTCGGTTATCCCGGCCGCCTGGGTATACTTCCCGAAATAACCGTGATAGAATTAGCCTAATGCCTTCTTGAATAATGCCGCTAAGGCTTCCTGTCTTGGTTGTAAAAGATCTGACTGCGCTTCCTGCAAAAACGGCTTCATTTGCTGTACCAGGTCGGTAAATTGCTCATTGCGGATCTCAATTTCGGGCATCACATCATCAGCTTTGGAAGTAAAGTAGGTAAACTGCTTAAGTAAAGGTTTTCTCATTTAGAAAAATTGTTTTGATTCTAAAACGAGGCAGTGTGCTCTTTATTGTATGTGTGTGAAAAAAATTTAACATTTTTGGGCTAACGTTTTATAATTAATACTTGTCGGCAACATTTTTGCAAATGGTGTTGTTCTTTTATCATGCAAACAATAGGCATTACAGGCGGCACAGGCTTTATAGGCCATCATCTTGCTAACCATTTGGTTTCCAATGGCTATAAGGTTATTATCTTCACAAGGGATGTTGCGGGGCATACTCCCGGCCAATTTATAGACTATGCTTTGTGGGATACCGGCTCAAAAGCTGCGGATATTAATGCTTTCAAACAGTTGGATGGTATAATACATTTAGCAGGCGCAGGCATTGCCGATAAACGATGGACCAAAGACAGAAAAAAAGAGATCAGGGATAGCCGTGTTGATGGAACGCAATACCTGGTAAGGCTTCTTAAAGAGCACGCCCCTGGCTGTAAAACCTTTATTTCTGCTTCTGCTATCGGCTACTATGGCCCCGATAATGGCAATAGCCCATTTACAGAAACTGCACCGCATTACAACGATTTTCTCTCCAATGTTTGTGTACAATGGGAACAGGCAAGTAATGATATTGAACCTGAAATGAGGCGCGTAATATTTCGCTTCGGTATTGTACTGGGTAAAGAAAGTGGTGCATTTCCCCAATTTGCCAACCCTGTAAAGTGGGGCGTAATGCCTGTACTTGGCGGTGGGCAACAAGTCATCAGTTGGATACACATTGCCGACCTAACAGGTATGATCTTATTCGCGCTGCAACAGAATGAACTGACTGGCGTTTACAACGCTGTGGCACCACAACCCGTTAGTCAAAAAGCTATGATGCAAACCATTGGTCACTCCCTCGGGGGCATCAGGATACCGGTCCCGGTACCCGCTGCCGCTTTAAAGCTTGCTATGGGTGAGATGAGCATCGAAGTATTAAAAAGCGCCACCGTCAGCTGTCAGAAAATTGTAGCTGCAGGGTTCAATTTCCAATATTCTTCGATCGAACAGGCAGTGGCAGATATATTAAAATGACCTTCTACTTGTATGCATAATCACTTAGGTATTCATATGCCGGCGTTAGCTTACCATCTTCACAAATAGTAGCTCTTCTGATCACATCACTGTTATCACTCAGTAATTCGTTCAGTACAAACTTTTCAAAATGCACACCGAAATACTGGGATGCATCCTTCGGCAATTCATTGGGTAAATTATCCACCGCCATCACATCAATTACATCCATGGTCTTCCGGAATGGTTCTGTTTTATTACCCGTTTTCCGCTCTATGCCATACACAGGATCTGCGATCGTAGAAGCGCCAACGTTAATAGGTACGGAACCATCTATATCGCAGGTAATGTCAGATATCACACTGATCCGCCAATCGTTTCTTTGTATATCAGGCTTTTCAAATAGTCTTGCAATGTCCGCATCCCAATAAATGCCATTCATCAGTATATCAGTTTGCGGTATGTACTTGCTGAACAAACATTTGTATATCGTAGGGTTTGCATGAAAATCATCCCTTGAAAAAAGATCATTATCCTTTCTTGCATACAGGTCTCCCCCTTTCAAATGCGTGTACACAGGATAATCGTACTGGTGTGTTAAAAAATCCTCCGGCTCCACGGGTTCCACATCTATATGGGTCATCACTTCTATAATGCCTGCGGCCACCTTACCGCTACCGGTTAATACTATCTTGATGTTCGGCAATTTTACCTGCTCATATACACGCACCAGGTCGGCAAAATTATCTACGCTATGTGCTGCCGGCAAATCATACAGGCCCCATTTCCTGCCATAGGTAAGCAGCCCATTATGTGCGCCTACAATACCTGCATGCAGGCCAAAGCCTAATATACGCTGTTCATCTACATGAGTAAGGCATTCATAGTCTATCATACGGATGCGCTTTTCTATCAGCGCGTACATTAGCTTTTGGTTGTAAGGCTGCTTCTTCTTGGTATGCGAGAAAAACATATAGGTCTTCCCCTCCATCAGCTTATCTACAGGCACTTCTTTGATGCCGAGTAATATATCGCATTCACTTAGGTCTTCTTGTACTGTTATCCCTGCTTCCGCATACGCACTATCGGGGAAGCACCTGTTGGGTGACGGTTCCACTATTATTTCCAGGCCGGGGTTGTTTTGCATTACTGCGGCACATTGTTCCGGTGTTAATGCTACCCTTGTATCCGGTGGCGACTTCCTTTCGCGTATCAGTCCTATTCTTATCATCGATATCAGTTTACGCGCCAAATATAACAAGGTATTTGCGGATGCACCTGTTATAACATCATTGCCAAAAGCCAAAAATACCTTTTGTGTATTCGGCAAAGAATAAATACATTTGCTGCCCCAAGCTACCACGCCCGGTAGCCCAATTGCCCAGATGGCGGAATTGGTAGACGCGCTAGACTCAAAATCTGGTTTTCGCAAGGGAGTGCAGGTTCGATTCCTGTTCTGGGCACCCAACCAATTCTTAAAGTCCCTGTAAACACTGGTTTGCAGGGGCTTTTTGTTTTGCCACTTGAAAGTTGAGTCCTCATAAAAATTCTTTACAATTTCCATCAATTACTAATAACAAATTTCACAGTTCAAATAAATGAATATCTTAAGCCCAAATTAACAGTCATGGAAGAAAGTAATTCCTTTTCCTTAAATGGATGTGAAGCACAAACAATTATTGGATTACACAATAATTCAGTTGATGACTATCTTGCGGCGAGGGTATTACTTTTAAACAAGCTATTTGAGCAGGGATGTATAATGGCAAGTCAAGCAATTGAAAAAGTACTAAAATGTTTGTGTCTTATTCACCGTGTCAGCTATGCAAAAAATCACTCCTTATACGCTATTTACAACACTTTGAAGAAAAATTTTTTAACTGAAAGTGACTCCTGGGTTCATCAAATAGATAGACCGTTTCTTCAAGCATTGGATAATATTTATCGTTCAAGGTATCTCGGGGACTGCCCTCCAGGTTACAACTTTGTTGTAATACAACTTAGATTTCTTGCAGAACTTGACTACACGTTTTGCCATCTTGAAAGAAAGATAAAAATAATCCCTAATAGCGAGAGAAATAAAGCAGATAGAAAAACCCCGCTTGAGCTATTAATCGAAAAAAATGATCAGCGACTAATGAGGAAAAATCACATTACAAATCGGATATCCAAGGAAGTTTTTCTAAACCAAAACGATTTTGTCAAAGAATTTAAAATCATGGAAGAGGGGTGTTCAATGTGGAGCGTAGAATATGCCACAGTAAACAGTTACAAAATAGAGAAACTGAATCTGAAAGGTTTCCATCTGACAGATCAAAATTCTATGGAATTTGTTATTAACCCGGAAACCGGAGAACTAAAAGAATGGGCTTAACTATTTCATGGATTCATTATATTCTTTGGCGATTTAACGACAATCTGTCAAATTCTAATTGTACAAGCGACTCAGAATTGTCCATAAAAAGTACACAGGCTTTTCCTCCCTTATTTTTCGAAGAAGGGTAAATTATTCCATCAATTTGATTTTTATTTCCAATTGGGTATAAGTATCTAAAAAATTCCGTCACGATCTGTGTTGGAACGTATTCAATATGTTCCCTGCCATCCCTCGTTATATCACTTGAAAGATCTTTAACAAAATCCTTTAAGAACTGTATTGTATAATAATGCTTGATGTTCCTGCCATCGAATATACTTGGTACAGTTGGCAATTTTGTAAAATCAATTAGGTTGAGGGCAGATCTATTGGTAAAACATGCTGAAGTCAGATACTTATTTTTGCTCTTAGAGTCTATTGTTTCAAACTTCGCCGTTGTCAAGTCAAATGCACAGTAAAACATTGAAATTCCAGCAGGGCTCATTCTATTTGAATATATCGCAGCGCTTTCCGGCGGGGAAGCAATCTTATCAGCGTCTTTTATTTTTTCAATTTTCTTATGCTGTCTACACCTATACAAGGGTGTCCCTTTCACCAGTTGGGTCTGAAGTTTGAGTCTTTTCACACAATTCCCAATATCTTCTAATATTTCAAAAGCATTTCGATTATAATAGTCTAATGTCTTGTACTGGCTTACTTGAGTAAAGAAATATCTTAGTCTGTACTTGATAAGTCTTTTAAAATAGCTCCATTGAGACGATAGTATATCGCTTGGACTACCATAATAGTCATCTGGTGATGCCCAAGCACTGTCATCGATACAAGCAGCCATATCATGGAATAGTTCATCATCGTTAACTTCTAGTCCAATAACGTCATATAATAATTCTTTGCCATCATATGTGTCCCCTAAATAACCACCTTCACCACTATCGTAACTCATAAAGTTTGCCGCATCTTCATAGAACCGGCTTATGCCGTCCATAACAAAAACCATTAGTTCTTCAAGTTCAATAACATTTCGCTTCTTTCCACAATAGGAACACTCACCCGCCATACCTTTTCTGGAAATGAATCGCCTTATTGCATAGTCGTCTATATGGGTTGAACAGACATTTGCTTCTTTGGGTTCATTCATGCCCCGAGACTCTAATTCTAACCAACGTTGTTTAGCTCCTCCCATGGTAGATTGACTTAAATTTAGAACTGCTTCCAATGCCTCATCAACATCTTTATGAATAAATAGCCTGATCTACAATTATTCGTTTTTTGTATCCATATGCCGATGAAGCTCCTGAAACATTTGGATGGCATTCAACTATTTGAAATATTGCCATTTAAAGATACAAATATTTGGTAGGACATCTTTCTGATTAACCTATGCAGAAAGACATTACACTTATCCCCCTACTGGCATGTTTTTTTCCGCTAATTACATGTGAAGATCAATCCCGCATATCACATCTCTTTGGCAGTCGCTATTCTTATGGCAGCCTCCTGCGGTAACAACAATACTTCTGCCGATAAAAACATTGATGCCCGCGCCGTACCCGGCAATGCTGATACCGTTTACAATATGAGCACCGATGCTGGCCGCACTTTGTTCGAGCAAAAATGCAAGGTATGCCATAGCATGTATGGCAATGCCGTAGATTCCAGGGCTGCCAACCTGCAGCTCACTGTTTTAGACAGTGCCACTATTGCTTATACCATCAAAAATGGCCGGAAAGACATGCCCGGCTTCCTCACAATGCCCGATTCTGAGGTCGGTGCTATTACCCGCTACGTACTAAGCATACGGAAGTAAGAGTTTATATATAATTTAGCTATCCAACTATAGTTACAAAAATAGTAAAGGACTTAACTAATTAATATAATTTTGTACCGTGGCAAAAGCAAAACATACAACTATTATTGAGTTTACCCGTAAGATCGCGTCCGTAAATATTGCTTATCGCCAGTTTATCCAAAGTAAGTTTAAAGAACATGATGTCGACCTCACATTCGAAATGCTGCAGGTACTTGCCTGCCTTTGGAACCAGGATGGCATCAATCAGCAGGAGATCGCTAACCTCACTGTGAAAGATAAAGCCAGCATGACTTACCTGATCGATAATCTTACCAAGCGCGACCTGGTGTACAGGCAGGAGGATGAGAACGATCGCCGCAACAAACTGGTACATCTTACTCCAAAAGGCAAGACCACCAAAGCCGAGGTGCAACCGTTCATTGATGAGATGTATGCTGCTGCGGGTAAAGGCCTGGATATAAATGAACTGGAACGCTGTATGTCATTGCTTCAAAAGCTGGAACAAAATCTCAAAGAACATATCTGATAAACACACACAGTTATGGATACCATATTAGTTGCAACCGATTTTTCAGAATCATCCATCAATGCGATGAACTACGCCTGTGCTTTTGCAAAAGACAATAATTGCAAAATAGTACTGGTACATATTTACACGATACCTTCTACTTACACAGGAGAAGGGCTTAGCCTGGCAACGGTAAATGATGCGCTTAGTTCAGAAAAGGACATGTTGCAGCTAGAGCTGGACCGCGTACATTCTGCATTTCCTGGTGTGCAGGTAGATGGCCAGATGATGATAGGCGGCTTCCTGGAATCGCTGCAGGAATTGAACAAAGAGCTGGGCCTGCGGGCCATAGTGATGGGCGCTAATATGGAATACTCAGACCTTACTTTATGGGATAGCGACTGGCTGAATGCTTTAATAACCGTTACCTGCCCCATCTTAGTGGTACCTCCGCATATCAGCTACAAACCTGTAAAACATATAGCCCTCGCCTGCGATTATAAAAGCCCTTGCCTGCCGGAGCAGGTTAAGACGATCAAGAACATTGTAAAAACCGCGGAAGGGCAACTATATATTGTACATGTTACTCCCAAAGCATCTTTAGTAGATACCAACAAAAATGTGGCTACCGTCAGGGAAGCTTTTAATGACATAAAGCCAGAATACCACGTCATAGAGGATAAATACGTGATCAAAGGGGTATCAGATTTTGTAAAAACTAAAGGCATCGACTTGCTGATAGTGATACCGCATAAGCATGGCCTTTGGTACAGTCTGTTCAATAAAAGCTATACCAAACAATTGGCAAATCTGAACCACTTGCCTGTATTAGCCATACACGATTAAATAATGGCTAATCTCAACTCATCTGCCAAAAATCAGCATTAATCAGGTTTTAATCCTGCTTAGGCGCAGAGGTTAATCATAGCGATGGAGATGTTCGTATTTTTATACAAACACCCGGTTTATGAAAAACTATACCCTCCTCCTTCTCTTCGTGTTAACAACAATACTTTCTGTAAATGCCCAAAGTCCTGCATGGCAATGGGTGCAAACAGATACAGCTCTTAATATTTCATCCGGCATTGGTTTGCGAAAAGAGGTAAGCGCGGCAAGTGGCACCCAGGTTTTATGGGCAACGATGAATAAAGTAAATTATAGCGTCAATCCCTATCCTTATGGTGATGTAAAACTTACCGTTTTTTCTCAGCAGGGAGTCAAACAGGCCGATACTTTTATCACCGGCAAGGTGAGCATTGTTGATATCAAATCAGATAACTTCGGCAACTGGTATTTGCTGGGTGCTTATTACGACAGCTTGCAGTATGGTAGCTTTAGCAAAATAAATACCACAGCTAACGGGCCTTTCTACTTTGTTGCAAGGCTGGATGTTGGCACACTCGCCTTGAAATGGTTCACACCTATTGGTGTCGATTATAATACGCAGGCGGCCTCCTTATTTTTCAGGGATCATTACCTGTATGTACCTACAGATTCTGCACTCTCAAACATTATTTATAAAATAGAAACAGGCACAGGAACACAAACTACTGTTGTCAGGCAGGCTCAGGCAGGCTATGTAAATTCTGTGGTGGCCGATGATGGCGGCAATATTTATGTAGCGGGATCATGCCCCGGATTTTCAATAGATACTTTTGGCAACCAGCCAATAACAATAAACAATCTATACTTTACTTATATCGTGCGCTACAGGGCAAATGGCACTTATGACTGGTCTATGTTCATGAACGACTTTACCTGCACCAGTCGCCGCCTCAATATCGCCAACAACAATACTATTTATTATACCGGCCCCATCCATGATACTATGAGTATGGATGGCAATCTCATACCTAAACCAACTGCATTCTTCAATGGTAATTATCTTGCCGCCTCACTGGATAGCGACGGCCATGTACGCTGGATACGGTCGGTAAAAGATACTGTTGTAACAAGGGTGGATATGGAAAATCCTTTTACGGCGGTAGCCACTGATAGCCAGTTGGTTTTAGTCCCGTCCGTTCACAATTATATCGATTGTGGTAATGGCATTGTCGCTAATGTAGGCACTCAAAACGCAAGTGCAGTTATTGCATATAAATATGACGGCACCCCGCTTTGGCTCAGAGCTACGAATGCTGCACTTGCCAGCGTGCAACATGCAAATACAGATGGTACTAACATCTTTATTACAGGCATGGTACGCGACGATTCTGCATTGATACTTGACACATTGAAAGTGCCCTTAGCACCCCTCAGCTACAACTATTATATTGCCAAATTAAAAACCGGCTCCTTATGCGCAGCGCCTGTTTTACACATGGGCACCGTATTAAGTTCTATCAATGTTTATTGGGATACTGTAGCTGGTGCTGCCAGCTATGAGTTTGCAGTTACTACTTCCCCCGGTACACCTAATTTTGGCACCCTGACCTCAGCTAATACAATGCTGATAAATGGTAACCCGGGCGAACATTACTATATCTGCGTACGTACCAGGTGCAAGGATGGCAGCTACTCAGATTGGTCTTGCGATACTGTTACGGCACCTGTTTCGGTTAGCACTGTACAAAGCAATAACACTGCTATCAGCATATTTCCTAACCCGGCAACAAACCGGGTATCCATTTCCGGCCTCGAGAAAATGCACACACCTGCAACAATCAAAATACTAAATGTTACAGGCAGCGTATTATATCAAAAGAATATGGAACACCCTGCAACGGAAGAAACAATCAATACAGCAGGCTTTTCACGTGGCATATACTATATAGAAGTCAGCACCGGCCCCGATAGATCCGTACAAAAGCTAGTATTACAATAACCAAAGACGCCACCTTAAAGGTGGCGTCTCTTTTATATCTATAACGTTGTAATTAAATAAGGCTTACACTCCTGGCAAGGAACTCTGTCAGGTCTTTCCCTTTCAACATTCCGTGAGAAAGCAAAGCAAGGTCAAACGCATGTTTCGCAAGTTTAGCCTGTTCCGCTTCATCTGTTGTTTTCAGTATTTTCTCTATTAGTTTATGGTTGCCATTTACAGATACTTTATAGTTGTCCGGCAGCATACCGTACATGCCCATCATACCACCGCCTGTTTTCGACATATCCTTCATGCGGCGCATAAATTCATCCGTAGTTACAGTCACAGGCATATCATCAGCACTTAAACTTTCTACAGATACATTCATATCGCCACGGCTGATAGCTTTCTCGAATATAGAAGTCACCTTCTTAGTTTCATCTTCAGTCAATACATGATCTACCTTCACATCTTTTTCTATCAGTTTATCCGCTATATCTGCGTCAATGCGTTTAAAGGCTACTTTCTCCAGCTTCTGCTCCAGGCTGCTTATAAAGTGCAAGTCTATCGGCGAATCCATCACCAATACATCATAGCCCTTGTTATTAGCTGCTTTTATGTAAGAATCGTGTCTTTCTGCATCGCTGGTATAGAGTATCACAAGTGTTCCTTCCTTATCGGTTTGCAGGTCTTGTATCTTAGTCTTGTATTCGTCTATGGTAAAGTATTCTTTACCGGTGTTTTGCAGCAAAGCATATTCTTTGGCTTTCTCGTAGAACTTCTCTTCGCTGAGCATGCCATACTTCACAAACAAACCTATATCCTGCCATTTATCTTCAAATTCTTTCCTGTCTTTTTTAAACAGTTCCGATAATTTATCTGCTACTTTCTTGGTAATATAGCTATTGATCTTCTTTACATTGCTATCCGCCTGCAGGAAGCTACGCGATACGTTCAATGGAATATCCGGTGAGTCAATAATGCCGTGCAACAGCATCAGGAACTCCGGTACAATATCCTTAACCTCATCTGTAATAAATACCTGGCGCGAATATAATTTGATCTTATTACGCTGCAGGTCCAGCTCATTCTTCACCTTAGGGAAGTACAATACACCTGTAAGGTTGAATGGATAATCTACATTCAGATGTATCCAGAACAATGGCTCTTCAGAAAATGGATACAGCTCGCGGTAGAATTTTTTATAGTCTTCGTCTGCCAGGTCCGATGGCGCTTTTGTCCATATAGGGGTAGTATCATTAATGATATTATCAACCTCTACTGATTTGTATTGGGTTTTGCCATCTGCATCTTCACCATCAGGCTGGCTTTCTGTTCTGGTTCCAAATTTTATGGGTATGGGCAAGAACTTGCAGTATTTATCCAGTATTTGTTGCAGCTTATGCTCATCGAGGAACTCTTCTGATTCTTCGTTGATATGCAGGATAATAGCCGTACCCCTTGATGTCTTGCTGCCCGCTCCTATTTCAAATTCCGTACTACCATCACATACCCATTTAGCAGGTTCAGCTCCTTCTGTGTAAGACAGGCTTTGGATCTCTACAACGTTGGCAACCATGAAGGCCGAATAAAATCCAAGGCCAAACTTACCAATGATCTCATTGGCATCTTTTGCATCCTTGAATTTCTCAACGAATTCTGTTGCGCCCGAAAAAGCTATTTGGTTGATATACTTTTTGATCTCCTCGGCCGTCATACCAATACCATTATCCGAGATGGTAATGGTTTTATTCTCTTTGTCCAGCTTTACTTCTACCTGCAGGTTACCTAATTCACCGTTATATTGCCCCAGGGATGAAAGCCTTTTCAGTTTCTGGATGGCATCCGTTGCGTTAGATACCAGTTCGCGTAGAAATATCTCATTATCTGAGTACAAAAATTTCTTAATGATCGGGAAGATATTCTCCGTGTGGATGGATATAGTACCTTTTTCCTGCATATATATTATCAATTTTTATTTTACTATGAATACTTACATCAATTCATATTCCACCGCATGGCGATTTGACAAATTGACTTAAGAACAAGAGAAAACATTAAAACAAGCTGAGCAATTATGAATTTCTGTCAGCCTAAAACAGCGTAGCCTGTCGCACTACTTCCTTACGTATGGGTTGTACCACGGGATGTTTTCCCGATACGATATGAAATACCTCTGATTGCTCATCACGGGATGCTATAGAAATACGCACATCTTCTGCATATTTATTGAAGAGGTCAGATACCAGGCGCGGGTCATTATTGTCGCGGGATAAATGCGCCAGCAATAAATGAGAAAGATGTGCTGGCCGGTGCTTAGCAAACAGCTCTAATGCCTGCAGGTTCGACAAGTGGCCATAACCACCGCGTATCCTGTTTTTAAGATGGATGGGATATCGTCCCCGTTCCAGCATAGCAGTGTCATAGTTCGCCTCCAGGAATGCAGCATGGCACAGCTTAAAATGATAGATAAGGTTTTCGCATACCCGCCCCAGGTCGGTAAACACGCCTATGGTTACTTCATTACCCTGTACTATAAAACTATGCGGCTCTGCTGCATCGTGCTGCTTGCTGAATGCAGTAATGTTTAGATCATTTATAGAAACCGGCACATTGGTTTCAAAAACCTGTAACAAGTCTTTGGGTAATAAAAGCCTGCTATGTTTTAAAGTTTGAGAAGTGATATAAACAGGTAGCGAGTATTTGGTACTGATACTCTCCAATCCTTTGATATGATCTCCATGTTCGTGCGAGATGAATACAGCGCGCACTTTGTTCATAGATAACCCAATCTTACGCATACGCTTCTCCGTTTCCCGGCACGATATGCCTGCATCTATCAATACAGCGTCCTTGTCATTACCTACGTAATAACAATTACCGTTACTGCCTGAATTGATGGATGCAATATAGAGCGACATGCTTATTTTTTAGGGGCGCGCTTTTTAGGTTTGCCGTATTTAGCCATCATCTTTTCTTTATGGCTGATCTTGATATTTACTTTCTTGTTCTTTGCTTTCTTTTCATGAAATGCAGGCCCTACGTCTTCACGTTTAGGTAGCTTTACCAGGATATCCCTCATAAAGACTTTGGGCTTCTCATCTTCAGTAAGCACATCAGATATTTCCAGGTCGGCAGGTAATTCATCTATACGGATAGCATGATTCATCAGGCTTTCAATGGCTTCCTGCTGCTCTTTTTCTTTTTCCGTAATAAAGCTGATCGCTATCCCTTTTTTATCTGCCCTGCCGGTACGGCCTATACGATGTATGTAGTCTTCCGGTACTTCAGGAAGGTCAAAGTTCACTACATGCGTCACTTCTGCTACGTCCAATCCGCGGGCTATAATATCTGTCGCTATCAGGAAACGGTATTCACCACTCTGAAATTTTCTTACGGTATTAAAACGATTGTTCTGATCCTTATTAGAATGTATCACACCAACCAAGTCGGGAAATTGCTCTGCCATTCTTTCAAACACATCATCAGCGAGCTTCCTCGTGGCTACAAACACCAATACTTTGCTCATATCCTCGTTCTGCCTCAACAGCAACTCCAGTAAATTGATCTTGGTATTGAAGTTGGGCACATAGTATGCTCTTTGCTGGATATTCTCCAATGGAGTACCCGTTGGTGCAGCTTCTATTCTTATAGGCGTATTGAAGTAAGTGTCGATCAGCCCTTCTACCTCTTCAGTAATGGTTGCAGAAAAAAGCAGGTTTTGTCTTCTTTCGGGTAGTAGATCTAAAATACTATTCAACTGGCTGCGGAAACCCAGGTTCAGCATTTCATCTACCTCGTCTATCACTAATTTCTTCAACCCTTTTGTTCTGAACGAACCATGATAAAGCAGGTCTAAAAGGCGACCCGGTGTTGCCACTACTATATCTACTCCATTTTCCAGCGCGTCTACCTGTGGCTTCATATTTACCCCACCAAACACACCTACCACTTCTATACTCATGTGGGTCGTAAGCTTCTTCGCAGCTTCTACTACTTGCATCACCAGCTCACGGGTGGGCACTATCACCAATACTTGCGGGCTTTTATCCCTGGCAAAGGACCATTGCCTGATAGCTGGCAGCAGGTAGGCAAATGTTTTACCGGTGCCGGTCTGCGCTATACCACAAACATCTTTACCGGACATGATCACGGAAAATGCCTTTTGCTGGATGGTAGTGGGCGTTGTGTACCCAAGATCGTCCAGTGCATTTAAGATCGGTTTGGTAAGATTCAGATCGCTGAATTTCATAAGAAGCTACAAAAATAGTCAATCTTTGCAGCTATTGGCCGATTATCTACCAGCCTTGGGAAGCCTTTTCCATTACCGCGCGAACTTGTTCGGTACACAGATTCCCGGTGCTGCCCTGGTGGGTATGTCTGAGCGATTGCAGGTTGTATTGGTAAGTCCCTGCTGCTACCTCATTACCCACCTGCCTATACGCATCCCTGAATGGCACACCGGCATTTACCAGCCCATTCACACTTTCTACGGTAAACAGGTACTTATATTTCTCATCTTCTAATATCCGGTCATTCACTTTCACCTGGCTGAACATGATGCAGGCCATTTCCAGGCATTGCTTCATATCTTCAATAGCCGGGAAGAGTATCTCTTTCGTCAATTGCATATCCCTGTGGTAGCCGGATGGTAGATTTACCATTATCATCGCCAGCTCGTTAGGCAATGCCTGGATGCGGTTACATTTTGCCCTTACCAGTTCCAGCACATCGGGGTTCTTTTTATGCGGCATAATACTGCTACCGGTAGTTAGTGCATCGGGGAAGGATATAAAACCAAAGTTCTGGCTCATATAAAGGCATCCATCCATGCTCAGGCGCGCAAGTGTTGCAGCAATGCTGCTCATAGCCATTGCTACAAAGCGCTCGGTCTTACCCCTGCTCATTTGAGCATATACGCTATTATAATGCATATCGCCTAAGCCCAGGGATACCGTTGTTGCAGCCCTGTCCAAAGGGAAAGACGAACCATAGCCGGCCCCGCTGCCTAAAGGGTTTTTATTGGTGATCTTATAGGCCGTATGCAACAACTCCATATCGTCAACCAGGCTTTCTGCGTACGCACCAAACCACAACCCGAATGAAGATGGCATTGCTACCTGCAAATGGGTATACCCCGGCAAAAGCACATCTTTATACGTTTCGCTTTGTTGCTGCAAAAGTGTAAACAGTTGCAATACTCCTCTCTTTATTTCCAGTAATGCATCGCGCAGGTATAGTTTAATATCCACAGCCACCTGGTCATTGCGACTGCGGCCACTATGTATTTTCTTACCGTGTTCGCCAATACGTTCCGTGAGCATTAACTCTACCTGCGAATGGATATCTTCAGAATCGTTATCGATCTCGAATTTGCCTGACTCTATATCCTTCAATATATCTTCCAGCCCCTGTTTGATAACGGGGTATTCATCAGCGGATAATAACCCTACCTGGTGCAACATCGCCACATGCGCCAACGAACCTTGTACATCATATTTCGCAAGTAACATGTCGAACTCGCGGTCCCTGCCTACAGTAAACTGCACTATATTATCTGATACATGGGTATCGTCTTTACTCCAAAGTTTCATAATACCTGGTTTAGTAATTGAATATATGTGGCAATGCCTTCTTTGATCTCGTTGATATAAATAAATTCGTCCGCCGTATGGCTTCTTGCCGAATCGCCGGGGCCCATCTTCAATGCAGGGAACGGCATCAATGATTTATCCGACAAGGTTGCAGAACCGTACACTTGCTTGCCCAAAGCTTTACCTGCAAGTATTACAGGGTGTTGTTCGTCAATAGACGTAGAACGCAATCGCATACTTCTTGGTGTGCAGGTGCAGCTCACGTGTTGCCTGATGCTATCCAGCATCTGTTCATGAGTGTAACACTCGTTTATGCGTATATCTACAGTAAAAGCACACTTTGCGGGCACCACATTATGCTGTGTACCTGCCTGTATCATGGTCACGCTCATTTTCACTGGTCCCAATAAGGGAGAAACCTCCGGGAACCTATAGGTACGGAACCATTCAATATCTTTTAATGCCTTATAGATGGCATTCTCGCCTTCTTCTCTTGCAGCATGTCCACCAACACCTTCTGCTACGCAATCTATCACTAATAACCCTTTTTCTGCTATAGCCATATCCATTAAGGTTGGTTCGCCTACTATAGCAAAAGAGATATTGCCAATAACAGGCAGCAAAGATTCTATCCCATTTACACCCGATATTTCTTCTTCAGCAGTTGCAGCAAACAACAGGTTATATTTCAGATCTTGCTTATCATAGAAGTATAAGAACGTAGCTAACAATGACACCAGGCATCCTCCCGCATCATTGCTACCCAAGCCATATAACTTACCTTCCTTCTCAGTTGGACAAAATGGATCTAATGTATATCCGGGGTTAGGCTTTACCGTATCGTGATGCGAATTCAGCAAAATGGTTGGTTTCGCAGCATCAAAATATTTATTAACCGCCCAGACATTATTTACATGCCTGTCAGCTTTAATACCTTTCGATTGCAGGTATTGCTGCAGCGCATACGCCGTACCCTGTTCCTCTTTACTGAAGGATGGTATCGATACTAATTTCTTTAACAGATCTATCGCTTCTGTTTCTAATAACTGCTGCATCCTATTTAATGATTTGTGTGCCTGCATTACCCTTCAGTAGTTCAGCCAGCTCTTCCGCCTGCCCTATGATCACTTTGCTAACACCTGCATCTATTGCTTCAAATGCATTATCCAGCTTCGGAATCATACCACCAGACACAATATTGCTTGCCTTTAGCTCTTCGTAGGATTTTCTATCAATAGTATTAATGACTGCTTCTTCATCTTCGGCATCCATTAATACGCCTTTCTTTTCAAAACAATATACAAGCTGTACTTTGGCCGTTGTTGCAAGCCCTTTTGCAGTTTCCTGTGCTATCGTATCAGCATTTGTATTCAGCATTACACCTTCACTATGCGTCAATGGTGCTATAACCAATGTAAAACCGGCATCGCTAAGCGTATTGACCAAAGAAGTATTCACACCGGTCACGTCACCAACGTATCCATAATCAACCTCACCTACGGGACGTTTTACTGCAGAGATCACATTACCATCTGCACCGGTAAGCCCAATCGCATTACAACCCAACTTTTGCAGTTGAGCTACTATCTTTTTATTTACCAATCCACCGTATACCATAGTAACCACGTCTAATGTTTCCTTATCCGTTATACGGCGGCCATTTATATAGTTCGATTGTATGCCTAACCTATCACCTATCTCTGTAGCAACTTTACCACCTCCATGCACCAATATCTTATTACCTGGTAGCGCTGCAAAATCTTTAAGGAAAGCTGCAAGCTTAGCCTCATTGTCTATGATATTACCACCTACTTTTATTACTGCTATCTCCCGCATCTTCTACCCTTTTAATATTTCAGCTAATACGGCCTGCGCCGCCCATACACGGTTTGATGCCTGCTGGGTAACAATACTGCTATTACCATTTAACACTTCATCACTCAATTCCACATTCCGCCTTACCGGCAGGCAGTGCATCACTTTTGCTCCATTGGTCACCGCAAGCTTTTCACTAGTCAGCATCCAGTCCTCGGCACCTTGCTTTACTGTACCATAATTTTCATAGCTGCTCCAGTTCTTTACATACACAAAGTCAGCATCTTTAAGAGCCTCCTGCTGATTATGTACAATGGTTGCTCCATTGGTGAATTCTTCTTTCAGATCAAACCCTTCCGGATTAGCAATAACAAAATCTGCCTCTCCCCATGCATTCACCCATTGAGCAAATGAATTGCCAACACATTGTGGTATCGGCTTTATATGCGGAGCCCACGTCAACACCACCTTCGGTTTACGTTGTTGCTGAAACAATTCAGTTATAGTAATGATATCAGTAAGACTCTGCAGCGGATGCAGTGTTGCGCTTTCCAGGCTCACCACTGGTATGCCGCTGTATGTAATAAGGCTTTGTATTAGCTGCTCTGAATAGTCTGTATCCCTATTCTCCAACTGGGGAAACGTACGTACACACAGAACATCAAAATAAGCACCGAAGACAGGAGCCGCATCCATGATATGCTCAACAGTGGTACCATTCATAATGGCTCCTTCTTCTATTTCCAGCTTCCAGCCTTCTTTGTCTATATTGAAGACTATAGCCTGCATACCAAGATTCTGCGCCGCTATTTGCGTGCTGATACGCGTACGCATACTGGGGTTCATAAATAGCATACCTATGCGTTTATTATTGCCCAGCATTTTATCGCTAAACGGATCAGCTTTGTACTGCAAAGCTTTATTAACCAGCCCTTTTATATCGGGCACATCCTTTACTGATATAAAATTTTTCATTCGGCTAAGATGCGGCTACAGCCATTTCTGATTTTACTGCATTTATAAAGACGTCTATATCCTCTTTCTGTATGTTAAGTGCGGGCAATAGGCGGATCACATTGGGCTTAGCCTCACCGGTAAACACAAAATGTTTGCTCAGCAGGTCCTTCTTCAAAGTCTTCATTTCTTCCGGCACGTCAAAACCTATCATCAAACCACGGCCGCGTATATTTTGCAGGCAACTCAAGCCTTGTAATTGCTTCACTAAGTATTCGCCTGTTTCCACCACATGTTGCAACAAATTATCTTGCTCCATTACTTCCAACACTGCCAATGCCGCCGCACAGGCAAGATGGTTGCCGCCAAAGGTGGTACCAAGCATTCCATGCTTTGGTTTAATATACGGCGCTATCAGTATGCCACCTACAGGAAATCCATTTCCCATTCCCTTAGCCATAGAATATATATCGGCCGGCACACCTGCATAGTCATGAGAAAAGAACTTACCCGAACGACCATAACCACATTGTACGCTATCGGCAATATATACCGCTCCATATTCATCGCACAGCGAACGGATAGCTTGCAGGAATTCGTCAGTAGCCACATTGATGCCACCCACACCTTGTATGCCTTCTACTATTACTGCAGCAGTTTCTTTACCATGCTCTGCAAAATACTCTTTCAATGTTTCCACATTGTTAAAAGGCAGGAAGCTGATGTTATCTGTTTCGTTAACAGGAGCAACGATACCTGGATTATCGGTAGCGGCTACAGCCAGCGATGTGCGGCCATGAAAGGATTTCTGAAATGCCACAACTTTCTTTCTACCGGTATGGAAAGATGCCAGTTTCAGCGCATTCTCGTTAGCTTCAGCACCAGAATTGCATAGGAACAATTGATAATCTTCTTTACATGATACTTTACCCAGTTTATCACCAAGCTCTTGTTGCAGAGGTATTTTAATTGAGTTAGAATAGAAGCCTATTTTATCCAGCTGATCTTTTATCCGCTGCACATAGTGAGGATGTGTATGACCAATTGATATAACGGCATGACCACCATACATGTCCAGGTATCTCTGTCCTTTATCGTCCCACACATAAGAACCACTGCCTTTTACAATGGTTACATCATTCAATGGATAAACGTCGAAAAGTTGCATTGTATAATATTTTAAAATGCGATTGATTTAAGTTTCAAGCCGGTGGTTTCCGGCAGTCCAAACATCAGGTTCATATTCTGTACCGCCTGTCCCGATGCACCTTTCAGCAGGTTATCTATAGCAGCATGTACTATCAGCTTACCATCCTCTTTCTCCAGGTAGAGCAGGCATTTATTGGTATTCACCACATGCTTCAGGTCTATCATTTGATCACTCAAATGTGTAAATGCATGGCCGGTATAATATTCTTTATACATGGCGTTAGCTTCTTCCAGAGACAAGTTACTTTCTGTATAGGCTGTTATGTAAATACCTCTTGCAAAATCACCTCTCCACGGTATAAAGTTCACTTTCTCGCATCCGGGTTGTGCTGTGTGCAAAGTCTCCATTACCTCGTTCATATGCTGGTGAGATAATGATTTATACGCTTGTATATTGTTCTGCCTCCACGAAAAATGCGAACTCAACTGCAGTTTTTGCCCTGCACCGGTAGAACCGGTAATCCCCGTTGCATGTACTTGTTGTAAAGCACCATGCTTTGCTAGCGGCAACAATGCTAATTGCAGTGCAGTGGCAAAACAGCCCGGGTTGGCTATATTGCTTGCAGCCTGTATTTGTTCTTTATTTGCCTCAGGTAATCCGTAGCTAAATGTCCTGCCATTCACAACAGCGTTAGCGTGCAACCTAAAATCCTGCGACAGGTCAATAATACGTGTATGCTCATCAACAACATTCTGGGCCATGAATTCTTTAGCTTCGCCATGCCCTACGCACAGGAACAGCACATCTACCTTGCTCATTTCAGATGCAAAACGCAGTTCTGTTTCATCTGCTAAGTCTCGGTGTATCTTGCTGACAGATTCCCCCGCATTGCTTCTGCTATGCACAAAAACTATTTCTACATTGGGATGATTCAATAATATACGTAGCATTTCGCCGCCTGTATATCCTGCGCCACCAACAATACCCGCTTTGATCTTATTGCTCATCTACTGTCAGTATTTTTTCGTCCTTATTCACCATATGGTAAATAGCCACCTGGTTACCAAATATTTTAGCAAAGCCTTTTACATCATTGCCATCCCAGCTATTGTTCATTTCCCCATACGCGCCGAACCTGTTATTCATAAGATCGTGCTCCGTGCTTACACCTGTTACAATAAAACGATGTGGCACCAGTGTAACGAATACATCACCTGTCACATGTTGTTGCGTATCTGTCATAAAGGTTTCAATGTTCCTCATCGTCGGGTCCAGCATCATACCTTCATGCAGCCAGTTGCCATACCATGTGCTCAACTGGTCTTTCCAGTAAAGCTGCCATTTGGTGAGCGTGTGCTTTTCCAGCAGGTGATGCGCTTTAATGATAATAAGTGGCGCGGCTGCTTCAAAACCTACACGCCCTTTGATGCCTATGATCGTATCGCCCACATGTATATCTCTGCCAATACCGTACGGCTGCGCCATCTGTTGCAACTCCTGTATGGCAGCAACGGGTTGCATTTCTTTTCCATTGATGGCTGTCAGTTCGCCGTTCTCAAAATGCAGCACGATATTTTCTTCCCCTGTTTTTGTAATGGGGGTTGGCCAGGCATCTTCCGGCAAATAGTCACTGCTGGTAAGTGTTTCCTTACCACCAACAGACGTGCCCCACAGGCCTTTATTGATGCTGTAAGCAGCCTTTTTAAAGTCCATAGCTACACCGTGGGCTTCCAGGTAAGCGATCTCTTCCTGCCTGCTCAGCCGCTGGTCGCGTATAGGTGTAAGTATTTGTACATCCGGTATAATGCTTTGAAACACCATATCAAAGCGCACCTGGTCGTTCCCCGCGCCGGTACTTCCATGCGCTACATAATCTGCGCCAACTTTCTTAGTGTATTCTGCGATGGTGAGTGCCTGTACCATACGTTCAGCGCTCACGCTCAGCGGATACACGTTATTTTTCAACACATTTCCATACACCAGGTATTTGATGCATTGCTCATAATATTGTTTGGTTACGTCTATTACCTCAAATGATTTCACCCCAAGGCTCAGAGCGCGCTCTTTAATGCCGCTGAGTTCTTCATCACTGAAGCCACCTGTTTGTACGGTAACGGCATGCACTTCAAGTTCCATTTGTTCCTGCAGGTATACTGCACAATAGGTTGTGTCCAGCCCTCCGCTATATGCTAATACTACCTTTTTCATTGAACTTCTTTATTTCTGTTAGTTGATGCTTTTTTTTCCTTTTATTGAATCCTAGCAAACGCAGGCGCTTAATGTTCAGTAAGCGTTCGTATGCCTTGGCTTTTTTATTGAAATTGGTCTGCGTTTCTGCAGGTGTGTAATGATCTTTAGGATCGTAGAGCATTGCTGTACAAAGGCAATTCTTACGCTCTTTACTCATCAGGATATCATAGTTCACACAGCTCTTGCATCCCTGCCAGAAATTATCGTCCTGCGTCAATTCAGAATAGGTAACCGGCTCGTAACCAAGGTCGCTGTTGATCTTCATTACGGCGAGTCCCGTAGTTAGGCCAAATATTTTAGCTTCCGGATATTTCTCGCGGCTCAGTTCAAATATCTTTTGCTTGATAAGCTTGGCAAGGCCGCTTTTACGGAATTGCGGAGATACAATAAGCCCTGAGTTGGCAACATATTCACCATGGCCCCATGTTTCTATATAACAAAAGCCTGCCCATGTGCCGTCTTGGGCAAATGCTATCACTGCTTTGCCTTCCTGCATTTTCGTTTCTAAATATTCAGGCGTACGCTTGGCTATACCCGTTCCGCGGGCTTTTGCAGACGTTGCCATTTCTTCGCAAATGGAAGCTGCGTAGCCGGCATGGCTGCCATTGGCAACCAATACCTTAAAGGCTTGATTCATCTTAAAATCGTTAAATGAAATAAATAATGCTATGCCTATGGGCTACATAGACAAACAACACGGTCGAAAGCTTGGGAAAGCTTCTTCAACAGGTAATACTGTTGGAATAGCAGAATATCAACGTCGGACCTGGAAGGAAATAGCCTGACTGCAAAAATCTGTACCTTTCAGCGATACAGCAAAAAACCCACGCCAGTCTGCATTTTGTGCAGACCTATTGAAAGGCGATGTAACAAAGGTTTTTTTCATTTCTTTATTATTCTGAAATGTCTAAATTTTTTTGACGCTGCAAAGGAAAATGTTTTTTTAATATAATCTGCAATATTTTTTTCAAATAGCGGATATTTAACATACCGATATATCACCTTGTTTTATGCATTTACAAAAAGTTGTGCCTAACAAGGTATTTGATGAACGTTCTTTTAGGTGCGTACCTGCTTTTTTAATATCTTAGAACTGTAACGCTTTTTGTTAACATTAAAGCAAGTACTATGTCATTACTGAACGGAGGAAAAAACAACAGCAAAAAAGGCGGTAAAGCCACAAAGGGAGCCGGCGGAGCAACCGCGGCCAAGCCAGTGATCAAACCGGGTAAAACGGCAAATATTTCAAGAAAACCACCTAAAACAGGCGGAACAAGGGGTAGCTAAAAGCTACCCTTTATTTTTTAAGAAAGAATATACAACCGCGTCTACAAACCTGTCATTATGATTGATGTAATCCCTGAAATAAGCATCTTTCGTAAACCCATATTTTTCCACCAACCTGCAGGAAGCGGTATTTTCAGGATTAATAACGGCCTCTACAGAATGTAATTTCATCCCTTCAAAACCATAGTCCATTACTGCCTTCAGTGCTTCCATCATAATGCCGGTACGATGATAAGCTTTGTTTAATACATAACCTATCTCTGCCCTGTGGCTATCGGGCAGCACTCGTACATAACCTATCATACCAATTAGCTTATCGCTGCCTTTTTCTGTAATAGCCCAGTTGATGCGTTCGTTGGCAGTTACAAAATCCTGCACCATTTGTATCACAGGTGTAATATCCTCCGGTGTCTTTGCTATAGGCCTGGGTATATATTTCATCGTCTCTTCATCAGAGCGAATGAGGAACAGATCATCCCGGTCGCTATGGCGCACATCCCTCAATACTAATCTCTCCGTGGTGATTATCGGGAATGGGTCAAAAGTAAATGTGAGCATTACGCTTGTTTTTTAGGAGGCAGGTCAAATGCCTTTGCTTCATGTTCAAAATGTCCTTTGTGCGATGCATCGCAGAAGGGCTTGTTTTTAGACAGTCCACAACGGCAGATAGACACCACTTCCCTTCCCTGCAGGCCATACACATTGCCGTCCTTGTCTACTATTTCAAAATCTCCTTCTACTTTCAATGAGCCATTGCTGTTAACTGTAATTCTTGTTGTTGCCATTTGTTTATAAAAATCGTTAGGGCAACAAATGTAAAGAATTAGTGTTAGCCACTTGTATTACCTTTGCAACATGTTATATTTTCTCCTTCTGATCGCATTGATAGCCGCTGTAATTGCCGTTGTAGTTTTTGTAAAGAAGGATCGCGACTAATTTATCAGAATAGGTTATCAAGCGAATATTTCCCCGCACCCGATACCGTTATCGCTGCAAGAATGCCTATTATCAGCAGATGATATTCGTATCCTTCACCCTGCTGGTTACCATACCAATTCATAAAAAAGCCATTTTTATAACAGGTGGTCACAATAGCGCCAATCATCACAGCTATTAATGCAAGCGCACATATCCTTGCGCCAAACCCTAAGACAAGAAACGCTGAGCCAAAGAATTCAGCAATAATAACCAAAAACGCTACCAGCCACGGCAATTTCATAGTGCCGGTGAAATAGGACATAGTAGCTTTATACCCGCCTCCATTAAACATGCCGAGTAACTTTTGAGCACCGTGGGGCAACATGACTCCACCTGCGCAGATACGTAAGATCAATAATGACAGGTCTGCATTTGCAAATGATAGTTTCATACTTTTTTGATAGCAAAAGGAAACTTTATCCGCAGGATGATTCTTAATATAGTTTAAGAAAACTTCGCCGCGCGTTTCCTACGCAGCATACTTAAAAATTCCGGGGTGATACCAAGATAGGACGCAATTAGTTTCTGCGATATCCGCTGTTCCAGTCCCGGGTATTTATGCTCAAACTGGCTGTAACGTTCGTCTGCGCTCAGGCTCAGATTTTGTATCACTCTTTGCTGCAAGGCTATAAATCCCTGCTGCCAGCGTTGATTCGAGAATTTTTGAAACTGTGGTATCTTCTCATGCAGACGATCATAACTCTGCTTGCTTAGCAGCAATGCTTCTGTTTCTTCAATAGCCTGTATATAATAAAAACACGGTTTGCTGTTAATAAAACTGTCCAGGTCTACCGCCCACCAATTTTCCGGAGCAAATTTCACGATGCACTCATTACCCTTATCATCGCTGTAACAAACTTTGGCACAGCCCTCTGTAATAAAATAATCATACCTGCATACATCACCTTGCCTCAGCAAAAAGTCTTTATTGCCGTACTGCCTGGTTTCCAGTAACGACAACACCAGTTCAGCCTCACTATCTGTAAGGGGAATAGATTGTCTTATATTCCGTATGATCAGCTCGTCCTGGTACATATCGCAAAAATATAGGCTTTGCTAATTTCGTCCTACTTTTACACTCTTAATTGAATAGCTTTTGAGTGCTCCCGTTTTTTTATTGACGCCGCCATTTACACAACTAAACACCCCATACCCGGCAACTGCCTACCTGAAAGGATTTCTGAACACTAAAGATATTCCTTCTTTCCAGGCAGATCTTGGTATTGAGGTAACACTGGCATTGTTCTCTAAAAAAGGCCTCACGGAGCTTTTTGCAGCAATTGATCCGGCGCATGCATTTTCAGAAAATATCAGGCGCATCATTAGCCTGCAAGATGATTACATACAAACTATTAATGATGTAGTACTTTTTCTGCAAGGCCATAACCCCACACTGGCGCACCAGATAGCGCGCCGCAATTTTCTTCCGGAAGCTAGCCGTTTCTCGCAGTTGGATGATCTAAATTGGGCATTTGGCAATATGGGGCTGCAAGATAAAGCAAAGCACCTTGCCACTATGTACCTCGAGGATCTGAGCGACCTGATAACGGAATGTATTGATCCGCATTTTGGTTTCAGCAGGTATGCCGAGAGGTTGGGCCGCTCAGCTAATAGTTTTGATGAATTATATGATGCATTACAGCGTCCGCTAAGTTTTATAGATAAAATACTGGTACAGATATTGGAAGAAAGGATGGCTACCCTGCAACCACTAATGGTGGCCATATCCGTTCCTTTCCCCGGCAATCTCTTTGCTGCATTCCGTTGCGCGCAATGGATCAGGGACCACTATAAAAATGTACCGGTGGTAATGGGTGGCGGCTTTCCTAATACAGAACTACGTTCCCTTTCAGACGAAAGAGTGTTTGAGTTCTTCAACTTTATAACGCTGGATGATGGCGAAGCACCTATAGAAAGTCTTGTACAGTATGCCCAGGGAAAATTGCAGATCGAAAACCTGAAGCGAACATTCGCACTTATCGAAGGGAACGTAAGGTATATAGATAGCCCTGCTTGCGCAGATTATAAGCAAGGCCAGGTAGGCACTCCAGATTACCGCGATCTGTGGCTGGATAAATATATATCTGCAATAGAAGTGGTAAATCCTATGCATAGCCTATGGAGCGATGGCCGCTGGAATAAGCTAACCATGGCTCATGGCTGCTACTGGGGTAAATGTACGTTCTGCGATATATCACTGCCTTATATACAGCTCTACGAACCTATAACTGCACAACTTCTTTGCGATCGAATGGAAGAGATCATTGCACAAACGGGTCAAAACGGCTTCCATTTTGTGGATGAAGCTGCGCCGCCAGCTTTGATGCGGGCACTTGCATTAGAGATTATCCGCAGAAAGCTGGTAGTTAGCTGGTGGACTAACATACGTTTTGAAAAAAGCTTCACCCGCGATCTGTGCCAGCTACTCAAAGCATCCGGCTGTATCGCAGTGTCAGGCGGACTTGAAGTAGCGTCTGACAGGCTTTTACAATTAATACAAAAGGGCATTACCGTTGTACAGGTTGCCAGGGTTAACAAGCATTTTACTGAGGCAGGTATTATGGTACATGCTTACCTGATGTATGGTTTCCCTACGCAAACAGCACAGGAAACAATTGATTCGCTGGAAATGGTGCGGCAAATGTTTGCAACAGGCATTTTGCAATCTGCATTCTGGCACCAGTTTGCTATGACGGCACATAGCCCTGTTGGACTCGAGCCGCAGAAATTCGGCGTTCGCAAAGTGAAAGATGTTGTTGGCACATTTGCTAATAATGATGTGGAGCATATTGATGATACCGGCACCGATCATGAGACTTTCAGCTACGGCTTAAAAAAATCCCTGCTCAACTATATGCATGGTGCCTGCCTAGACCATCCTTTACATAAATGGTTCGATTTTAAAGTACCTAAGACAACAGTGCCTGCCGATTACATTACTAAAGCGCTGGAAGAAGAAGAATACGCATCTACAAAGCCAACTACCAAAATCGTATGGCTGGGCAAGCAACCTCATGTAGAACATTATACCAAATCAAAGAAAGGCAACCAGTGGGAGATGACAGCTATGACTTTTCAAAGCAGGCAGGAATCTACGGTCATCAATATTAACCGTCCGCAAGGCGAATGGCTTGGGGGCTTATTTACAAAACTTTCTGTCGGCAATAACAAAACCTGGACATTACAGGAGGTGAAGGAAGACTATGAGAAAGCCGGGTTGGAAGATTTCGAATTGTTCTGGGATAATAAGCCCATTAATACGCTATACAAATTTGGTTTACTTCAGCTCTAAGTTATAGTTACTACATTTACGAACTGCGATATACTTACATGCTTAAAAAGATACTGGTTGCATTCATAGCTTTTGTCATTACCATTCTGTTAGCAGGTTTTGTGCTGGAACTGTTTAAGACGGATAAGCAACAACAGGCACGCTATATGCGTACACGCAATGTATTTCAGTATCAGCCTGGCAATGTCGTCTTCGATCCTGTTTTAGGATACATGACTTCGCCAAACCTAAATGTAAGTTTCAACAATAACGAATTCAACACAAACATCCGCACCAACGAGTTAGGCCTGCGCGATGATCATGCATCTATTAAAGAAGCCCAAACTATATTCCTGGGTGATTCTTATGTTTGGGGATGGGGCGTTGACGAACAATCGGATGTTGAAAAACAATATGAAAGCCTTACGGGCAAAAAAGTGTTGAATGCCGGTGTCCCCGGCTATGGCAATGTGCAGGAGGTTCTTTTGCTGCATAAGCTGCAGCGTTTCATCCCTCTGCAAGGCAAGCAAATCTTTCTTTTCTTCTGCGCCAATGATTTTATCGATAACCAAAACACTTCCTTCAATGCATTTCCCTACTTCATAAAATCCGGGGGTACGGTAAAACTGAGTGAGCCTTCAGTTAGCGGATTCAACGAATGGCTTGACGCTGCCAATAGTTGGACTATCCATAGCAGTCTTGCCCAACATTCTATGCTTTGGTATGATATCTGCGCCGGCGTTAAAAACATGAGTAGCAAAGATCTCTACCGCGATCATGAAACCACAAAAGATCGTGTCAATGGAATAGAAGCCTTCCTTATAACAGCTAACGATCTTTATTCCTTACAGCAAGCTTATGGCTGTTCCGTCAACCTCGTATATATTCCTCCTTACGGATATTACCAAACTAAACAGTTTGATCGCTCTTATTCTATAGTAAAAGATGCCTGTCACAGACTAAACTTTCCGTTCGTCGACCTTTCACCCGTCCTATCAGCAGAAGATTATTATCCGCTCGATTTGCACTGGAAGGCATCCGGACATCAAAAAGCGGCAGCATTTATTGCTTCACTTGCTATCAAGTAAACAATAATAATTAATTAGCAGCAGTAGGAATAAAGGGCCCAGATCATCCCTTCTTAAAAAAATATATGCCGAACCGTGAAAAACACGGGTAATAACATCGGATTGAAAGATTATTTTTGCCGTATTGTTTGTTTGTTTGTTCTATAGACCCTATCACCATGGGAACCCTAAACAAGACCGCTAACGGTCTTCAGCAATAGGTTCCACACCTATTTTCAGGGCAAACAAAGCAAGGCCGGTTCGGCTTTTAGCATTCAGCTTGCCGAACAACTTATCCCGGTACCAATCCACAGTACGCAAACTGATGCCCATCTTATCGGCAATTTCCTTATATGTATATTCTGTGCAGCAATAGCGCAGGAAATCCAGTTCCATTTTGTTCAGATCCTGCATCTTGGCTATATGGTTATCTTCCGCTACAGCTATCGTCTTTTCTGATACCAGGTCCGAATAGAAAATGCATCCGTTAATGATGGAAAGCAATGCTTCTTCCAGCTCTGCCGGGCCTGCCTCTTTAGGCAAATAACCCATGGCTCCTGCCCGCAGCATTTTTATGACGCTAAATTCATTATGATATTGAGATAACGCAAGTACGCCTATTTCAGGCCACAGTTTTTTTATTTTTTCAGTTGCTATATAGCCATTCATGCCCTGCATGTTAATGTCCATAATGCAGACGTCCGGCTTCCGCTCGGCTTTTTCTATTTTCTCTATTAATTCTGCCCCGTCAGCTGCTTCCATATCCACCCTGAATTCCGGTATGGAATTAATGATATGTGCCAACCCCGATCTTAAGATAGCATGGTCATCAGCTACAGCTACGCTGTATTTCTTCTCAACAGCCATTATCAGATTTTTATTGATAATTTGATACTTGTTCCCTTATCACCGGAGTCCACAGCCAAAGTACCCTTTATCATGCCGGCCCTGTTACGCATATTCATCAGGCCAATCCCGCTTCCGTCAGCTAAGTGCCTGGTATCAAAGCCTTTACCATTATCAGTTATGGTAATAGTAAAGTCGTTTTCATGATAATCCATTATGACGGATAGCCGGGTTGCCTGTGCATGTTTCACCACGTTATTGATAGCTTCCTGTACCATACGGAATACCAGCAATTCGCGTTCATCATCCAGGCTGTAGTAATCTCCCTGTACCTCAAAGCTACAATCTATTTTTACAGTTCTGCTAATATCCTCCAATTCTTTTTGCACAGATGCAACCAATCCATTACGTGTAATGTAGTCGCTGTTAAGCATATGGCTAATGTTGCGGGCGTCCTTGATCACCTCATCCAGCAGCACCCCAGCCTGCTTTTTCAGGTCTCTTACAGTAGCTGCATCTATAGGCATTTCAGCTGCAGACAGGTTGCGTTTAATGCTATTCAGCCGCGATCCTATACCATCGTGCAATTCCTGCGATATTTTGTTCATGGCCTGCTCCTGTACTTCCATACCCGTTCTCAGTATCTCCAGCTTTAATTCCTCCTTTTCCTGGCGAAACTTGTTTTGCTTGTTTTTCTGCACAATAAGGTATGCAATCAGGAAGAATGCAAATAGGGTGAGCAATAAAGTACCTGCGATGAAAAGTATAAGTACGGCATTATTGTTCATGAGATACATTCATTTTAGGGTAAAACAAGTAGATGAAGGCAATACCGACGTATGTAATTACATTCATAGCCAGTAAAACGGCCCTCAATATGTCAGAATCGATATGAAGTTGTCTAATCACAAAATCATATAACCCCCAAATAAAAAATGTTCCCAACCAAAACAAAAGAAAAAAAGAAGTAAACCAAAAATGCGGATACTTCATTAATTCTACCCCCTCGTCTTCTAACATCATTCTATAAAATGCATACATAGACATTCCTACAACAAGAATACTCTCTGTTAAAAGGAAATAACTATTCATCACCTTGGGACCTTGAACAAAAAAATAATTGACATACCCCAGAATACAAAAGGGTATGCCAATCTTCAATCCAATGTTCTTTTTATGAAAAAAACGGATGCTATTGTTAAAATACCATGATATTAATAACAACTGTATTGGACTAAATGCTCCATATACAATTATGCTATTATTAAAAACATGCGCACAATAATCAGCAATTCGCTCATTTAAAAATGTTAGACATAACAGAAAACCTATAATTTTCGAAGGGAAATCAACTTTCCTATATTTAAATATAAACGAAATCGTAGCTAAGGCTATAACAGTATGCCCTATAAATACACTTTCGTTATACGTAACCATAGAATCCTATTGTGTAATAGTACTGTTGGATGCTGTGCCAGACGTCGGACATTTATCTGGGCATGGAGCAGCATAATCCTCTACCCCTCCCTTTGAATCCAGTACATAATTACCGTTAGCATCATATCCTGCTATGATGAGTGTTAATGCTCCGCTTGTATAGGCAGCATTTTGGCCGCTATGCCCGCTGTTAATGTAATCCAGTGTATGTGCAAACATCAGTTTCACGTGTTTGATGCTCGGATTTTTAAGATAGTTCCTCAGGCTGCCCGCATCTACTATCAGCGAGTTCAATTGATTACTCTGGCCACTGATACTGGTAAGATAACTGCTGATCATTTTGTTGGCAGAATCTACAGGTATCGAGGTGGTTAGGGTGTCCAGCGAGTCCGCCGGCGTAGCTGCCAGTTCCATTTTGGCTTGTTCTTTTTGAGTGTTTTCCTGGTTAGCATTGTTTTGGCAGGATGCTAATGTGGCCATAGATAACAGGCCGGCTACCATCAGTTTTTGCGTGTTCATACAGTAAGATTTTGAAGAAAAATTAGGAAATAAAAGTAGGTTTAAAAACGGTGTTTCCATACAGTGTGGATTAAAAATAGCGTGGCAGTCAGTCTTTTATACACCTCGGGGCGATGACCATTGATGATACATATTTAATTTATCTACCTGAATATTGTCAGTTAAAACGCTGATTTTTGTATAGTTAATAAAACACCGGCAAAATGTTACATAAAACCAAAATTATAGCTACAGTAGGACCAGCAAGCAATACATACGATAAATTATTAGCCCTTGTAAACGCCGGTGTTAATGTATTCAGGCTCAATTTTTCGCATGGTACCCATGCCCAGCACTTAGAGGTCATCAACCATATTAACCGTATCAATCACGATTTCCCTTTTAATATAGCAATACTGGCCGATCTCCAGGGCCCTAAATTGCGAGTGGGCGACCTGGAGAATGGATCCCTGGCATTGGCGCTGGGCAGCGAGTTCTATTTCACTACCGAAAAACGCATGGGCAATGTGGATGGGGTGTATATATCCTATCCTGCATTTTATGAAGATGTTCGAGTAGGCGAAAAAATATTGCTGGATGATGGTAAGATAGAAGTAGAAGTCATGGAGATTACTCCTGACCATCGTGTAAAAGTAAAAGCGCTTACTCCCGGCATTCTCCTGCCTAAAAAAGGGGTAAACCTGCCGCAGACTAATATATCCCTGCCCTCTTTATCACAAAAAGATCTGGATGACCTGGATTTTATCATCAGCCAGAAGATAGATTGGGTGGCGCTCTCTTTTGTGCGCAAACCTGAGGATGTACACAATCTGCGTAAGATCATTAAATCGAAGAACAGCCCTGCCAAGATCATTGCAAAAATAGAGAAACCGGAAGCGCTGGAGCATTTACGGGAAATAATACTCGCGTCAGATGCTGTTATGGTGGCGCGCGGCGATCTGGGTGTAGAACTGCCGCTGGAGCAGATACCAATGATTCAAAAGAATATTATCCGCAAATGCATCCACCGCGCTAAGCCTGTGATCATAGCCACACAGATGATGGAGAGCATGATAGACAGGCCCCGCCCCAATCGTAGTGAGATCACTGACGTAGCCAACGCAGTACTGGAAGGTGCAGATGCCGTAATGCTCAGTGGTGAAACGGCCATGGGCCAATACCCTGAGCTGGTTATCAAAACAATGGTAAGCATTATAGGCGAGGTAGAAAAAGAAGAGATCGTTTATAACCGTAACCTGGTGCCACAGCCACATTCTCCGTCGTTCTTAAGTGATGCTTTGTGCTATAATGCCTGCGAAATAGCTAAGGATATCAACGCCCATGCGCTCATTGGCATGACGCAATCCGGCTATACCGGTTTTATGCTTTCGAGCTACCGTCCCCGTTCGCCTTTATTTGTGTTCACAAAAACACAGACCCTTGTAAACCAGCTGAGCCTTAGCTGGGGTGTACAGGCATTTTATTACGATAAAGAAGAGAGCATGGATGAGATCATCACAGACCAGATAAGTGTTCTTAAAGATAAAAACCTGCTGAAAAGCGGTGATATTGTGGTGAATACCGGCAGCACGCCTGTACAGGAACACTTGCCCACCAATATGTTGAAAATAACCCGCGTGGTATAGTAATTTTGAACCTTTTGTTTACTTGGTTCGTTTATTATTTAAACAATAGCTATGAGACTGAAAATATTGGCAATAATGCTTTTAACAGTTCATCTGTCCTTTGCACAACGGGCAGATGTAGAAAGCTACCGGCAATTATACGTTCATGACATGAACCTGAACAAAACCGGTATGACCATCCTGGGTAGCTGGGCAGTAGCCAATGTAGTAGGTGGCGTTACCGGCCTTGCGGTTGCTACAGATAAAGAGGCGAAAGCATTTTGGGGTATGAATGCTATCTGGGGTGCGGTAAATACAGGCTTTGCGGTAATGGGCTATTGGGGCGCTAATCGCGAAAAGAAAATGCAATATTCCTGCGATGTTTTAGTGGAAAAACATGAGTTCTACAAAAACCTGTTTCTGTTAAATGCAGGGCTTGATGTTGCCTATATAGGTACTGGCCTGGTCTTGAATTCCTATGCTAACGATTTTAATAATCCGGCTATGATCCACGGTTTTGGAAAATCGATTGCTATGCAGGGTATCGCCTTGATATTATTTGATGGCACGATGTACACACTGCATAAAAAGCAGGATAATAAATGGTATAAGCTACTGCAGGGAATATGTGTTACCGGCAACGGTATCGGCTTCCGCTATGCCTTAAACTAAAGATCATTAATAGAAAAAACTACTCCAGGTGCCTTTTTTTGATGATCGATCAAATATAGGTACTTGCGGGCTACCGCTTCGGCATCCGCCAGTTTGCCGGATTCTTTATAGTTTTCAAACTCTGCAATACGGCTAAAATCGGCTTCGTTACTGGTCCTTATCTCTTGCTGCATTTGCGTATCCACAATGCCTGGTGCTATGGATAGTATGCGGAAGCCGTTATATCTTCCCATCCCGGCCTCTTTATCTGCCACTCTTGTAAGCATGTCCAGCCCCGCTTTGGAGGCGCAGTAAGTACTCCATCCGTCAACAGGATTCTTTCCGGCGCCACTGCTGATGTTCACAACTATCTTTTCCGCGTCATAAGATGTATAAGCCTCGATGAAGTTGTTCATAAGCACTGCAGGGGCAACAAGGTTTACATGAAAATCCCTTACCAACTGGTTATTATCCAGTCTGCCAAGAGGTTTTATTTCTGAAATAGCACCTGCGTTGTTTATCAGGACGATCTTCTTTGCATCTTTGAGAGTCGCAAACTTAAAATCAGCGACAGCTTCGATATCTGTAAGATCTAATGAAACATGGTCATATCCTGCCATATCTGGCAGGGATGTCCGTGATATGCCGGTCACATGGTTCTCACTATTTTCCTGCAGGCAACTGACTAATGCGTTGCCAATTCCCCGGGACGTACCTGTAATGAAGTAATAATTCATATCAGAAACGGTTACAGCCGGTTACTCAATCAGCATATTGTCAATAAGGCGAATGCTGCCCAGCTTTGCCGCAATCAAGGCTACCTGCTTACCATTGGTATAGCTATCATTCAGTTGTAGCGTATCAGCCTCAGCTAACTCTATGTATTCCGGCTCAAAACCTTTAGCTTTTAGTATATCCTCACATTCTTTTTTCACAATCCCAAAATCACTTCCTTTTTTGGCAACAATAGATACCAGGCATTGGTAAATAACACCTGCCGCTTCCCTTTGCAGTTCATTCAGCCGGCGGTTGCGGCTGCTCATGGCAAGCCCGTCATCTTCTCTTACAGTAGGCGATACTACCATTTCAATATTGCTATGTGTCTGGCGTAGCAGGTCTTTGATCACCATGCATTGCTGGTAATCCTTTTGTCCCATATATAGCCTGTCGGGCTTTACAATATCCAGCAATCTGGCTACCACTTGCCCCACACCTTTAAAATGCCCGGGCCTGTGTGCGCCTTCCAGGATGGCTTCCAGGTATCCGAAGTTATAAGTGGGCATATTTTCTGCACCATCAGGGTACACTTCAGACACATCCGGCAAAAACAATACATCACACCCCGCTTCTATTAACATGGCAATATCAGCCTCTACAGATATAGGATAATGCTTAAAATCTTCTTTGTCGTTGAATTGCGTAGGGTTTACAAATATGCTGGCAACGGTTTTACCCCCTGCATTCCGCGCATTCTCTACCAAAAAAATATGCCCCTTATGCAGGGCGCCCATTGTAGGGATGAAGCTAATTGCCTCTCCATTGGCTTTCAAGTCAGATATAAAAGACTGAATATCAGTGACTTTTTTAAAAATAACCATGCCTATATTTTAATCAGACCAATCAAACCAAGGTTTGAATTTAATATTTTCGTAATTTTGCAGTCAATTTCCCGGCAAGTATAATTTTTTTTCTTGTTAATCTAACACTTACGCATGTCAGCAGACAAAAAACGTGTTTTAATTGTAGCTAACGAACTGTCGCCTTATATTGAGTTTACGGATTTCGCTCATATTCTTAATAAACTGGCTGTCAAAACATTTGATTCCGGACTGGAAGTGCGCGTAATTATGCCACGCTTTGGCATCATCAACGAACGCAGGCATCGCCTGCACGAAGTAGTACGCCTTTCCGGTATCAACGTCATTATCGATAAAGACGATTACCCTCTTATAATCAAAGTGGCATCCTTGCCGAATGCACGCTTACAGGTGTATTTTATGGATAATGATGACTATTTTAAACGTAAGCATGTTTTCCGCGACGATAATGATGTGTTTTTTGAAGACAATGCAGAACGCATGATCTTCTTCTGCAAAAGCGCCCTGGAAACAGTGAAAAAGTTTGGTTGGCCTCCGCATGTTATCCACTGCCACGGCTGGATGACGTCTCTCGTACCTGCTTACCTTAAGACTGCTTATAAAAAAGAACCGGTTTTTGGCTATTCCAAAGTGGTATACAGCGCTCAAAACGAGCAATTCACCGAAAAACTGGGCGATTCTTTCGTGAAGAAAGCGCTTATCAGCAATGATATTAAAGAAAAAGATCTGGATGCTTTCAAAGACGGCACAAATCTTGCCCTTACCTTAGGTGCCAGCAAATATGCGGATGTGGTAGTACATGCGTCTGATAACCTGGAAAAACCAATATTAGACGAAGTGAAGCCGAGCCGCTATAAAAAAGTGGTGAAGTATGACGAAGCCTGGAAGGAAGATGTATCAGAACTCCTGGACATGTATAAAAGCTTAACAGAGTCTTAGAATATCTTTTATCATTTTAGCGCAAAATTTGCCAGATTGAAAAACCGTTTTTTAGCATTTGCATCGCTAATCCTTTTGTATGCACTTAATACAGGATGCAAAGAGGATACTATTATTAAAGCAAATGTAACCCCGTCTTCCGACTTCATTCTCTCTAACCCAATTGGCGATACACTGACCATATACACCAAAACCGTGTATGATGATTCTATTGCTGTAAGGTATAATAACAGTAGCTATGACGTTATAAAGGGGCTTGGCACGTTGAACGATCCATTCTTTGGCAGAACCAACTGGAGCATATTTACTCAATTCATCCCCACGGCTAATACCATTACTATAGAAAGTCCGAACACGATAGACTCTGCTGTACTGATACTGCCTTATGCAGGTTTTAGCTGGGGTGATACCGATAAAACAGCTCCAAGCCGCCTGGAGAGCTTTAGCGTGTACGCCGTAACGGAAGACATGTACAAGGATAGTACGTATTACACCAAGACTTCTTTCAAATACGATCCAACGCCTATAGGAGAGGTCGTAAATGCAGATATATACAGGGTAAAAACGGATTCCATAAGAGTTGCCGGAGCCAACAGGGCGCCACACCTGCGTATAAAGCTTACCAATGCTTTTATGCAAACCTTATATGACGCCGCACATAGCACTACCGATAACGCTTCATTCCTTAGTAAAATAAAAGGCTTCTATATCGTAGCCAAGGATACTAATAACAACACGCTCCGTACAATCCCTTATTTTTACCTCAGTGGAACTGCAGATTATCAAAGATCTTCTATAGCGTTGTATTATAACAACCCCACTACCAACTCTAAGCTCGATCCCGACAGTGTGCAGACTATATTCTTTAACTTCACTGCAAACGACTGCGCGCACAATAACTACATTACACATAACTACAACGGATCGCAGCTAAATAATTACCTGTTATCAGCAAACCAGTCTGATGACCGCGTATTTCTGCAAAACGAACCCGGCGCAGCTATAGATATTCGCATACCATATATCAAATACCTGCCTAAAGGCGTTATTAATAAGGCGCAGTTAGTAATTACCCAGGTAGACTATAGTGGGAACCCGAGGAGTGCAACTGCTACAGATACCTTTAGCGCACCACCAAGGATATACCCTGTAGGCGTTGATGCTTCCGGAGGAGCTTATACCATACAGGACAGGTACCCTACTGATAATGATGGCCCGCTGGCATTTATAGATGGCAATAAGAACACTACCATCTTACCAAACGGAGCTGTTATTACCCAGTACTACATTAACATACCAAGGGAGGTGCAGAAGGCTATACTGAACCAGGTTAATGAATTACATTTGCGTATTAACGGTACGGTTACATATCCCGGCGCTTATCGCCTGATGGTGGCGGGTAAAGGAAATACCTACCGGGTAAGACTGAATATTTCGTACACTAAAATAAACTAAAATCACTCACATCTATGTGCGGTATTGTTGGCTACATTGGTAAAAGAGAAGCTTTCCCAATATTAATTAAGGGCCTCAAACGACTGGAATACCGCGGCTATGACAGCGCCGGTATTGCATTACTTAACGGCGATCTTAGTGTATATAAAAAAGCAGGTAAGGTAAGTGAGCTGGAAAAGATCACCGACGGGAAACACCTGACAGCGAATATAGGCATAGGCCATACGCGCTGGGCTACGCACGGCGAACCTAATGATACCAATGCCCACCCGCATCTTTCGCAATCAGGCAGCCTGGCTATCATTCATAATGGCATCATAGAAAACTACGCAGCTATTAAAGAAGAGCTTACCAAACGTGGTTATTCCTTCCATTCTGATACTGATACCGAAGTACTGATCAACCTGATAGAAGAAGTTTGGAAACAAGACCGTTCTACACTGGAAGATGCGGTACGTACTGCTTTGAACGAAGTAGTAGGTGCATACGCAATTGTGATCATTGATAAAAAGAACCCCGACCACCTGATAGCAGCCCGTAAAGGCAGCCCGCTGGTAATAGGCGTAGGTGAGGACGAATTTTACATAGCATCAGATGCATCCCCGATCATAGAATACACTAAAAATGTAGTGTACCTCGATGACCAGGAATATGCGGTAGTGAACCGTGACGGCAGCTTTACCATCAAGACCCTGGGCAATGTGCAGAAATCACCGGCCATCCAAAAGCTGGAGATGAGCCTGGAGAACATTGAAAAAGGTGGTTTTGAGCATTTCATGCTGAAGGAGATCTATGAGCAGCCTAAAGCGATAGCAGACAGCCTGCGCGGCCGTATGAGCGCATCACAAGGCTGGATAAAGCTGGGTGGCCTGAGCGAATACATCAACCGGATAGACAAGGCAAAACGTTTTATCGTTACCGCCTGCGGTACATCGTGGCACAGCGGCCTGATAGGCGAATACCTGATAGAAGACCTGGCAAGGGTACCTGTGGAAGTAGAATATGCTTCTGAGTTTCGCTACCGCAACCCGATCATCAATGAATCGGATGTAGTACTGGCCATCTCTCAATCGGGGGAAACGGCTGATACACTGGCAGCTATAGAACTGGCTAAAGAACGCCAGGCACTTATCTATGGCATCTGTAACGTGATAGGCTCTTCTATAGCCCGTGCATCTCATGCAGGTTCTTATACGCATGCAGGCCCTGAAATAGGTGTAGCATCTACCAAGGCCTTCTCTACACAGATAAGCATGCTGACGCTGATAGCATTACAGATAGCGCAGCAAAAAGGCACCATAGCTACCTCTAAACTTCGCGAGATACTCTATGAACTGGAGAACATCCCTAAGAAGATAGAAGAAACACTGAAGCTGGACGCACAGATAAGAGAACTGGCAGAGATATATAAAGATGCCACTAACTTCCTGTACCTGGGCCGTGGTTACAACTTCCCGGTAGCACTGGAAGGCGCCCTGAAGCTGAAGGAGATCTCTTACATACACGCTGAAGGCTACCCTGCTGCCGAGATGAAACACGGTCCGATAGCATTGATTGACGAGGAAATGCCTGTGGTATTCCTGGCTACCAACCAGAGTGCGTATGAGAAGATCGTATCGAACGTGCAGGAAGTAAAAGCGCGTAAAGGTAAGATCATAGCAGTAGTGAACAAGGGTGATACACATATCCGCCACCTGGCAGATCATATCATAGAAGTACCGGAAACAGAGGAAGTATTATCTCCGCTGATAACCATAGTACCACTGCAATTGCTGGCTTACCATATAGCGATACTCCGTGGCTGTAACGTAGACCAGCCCCGCAACCTTGCAAAATCTGTGACAGTAGAATAACATACTGAAGTATTATATTTGCTGTCTTCCTAATAACATAAAAAAGTACAACTAAACAATGCCTTATTTATTCACATCAGAGTCCGTATCAGAAGGACACCCTGATAAAGTAGCAGACCAGATATCTGACGCATTAGTAGATAACTTCCTTGCATGGGATTCACAGGCTAAGATAGCTTGCGAAACATTGGTAACCACCGGGCAGGTAGTGCTTGCAGGTGAGGTAAAATGCAATACATACATAGACGCACAAAGCATAGCACGTGATGTGATCGCGAAGATCGGTTATACCAAGAGCGAATACATGTTTGAAGCTAATTCATGCGGTGTGCTTTCTGCCATACACGAGCAATCTCCTGACATCAACCAGGGTGTAGATAAAAAGAAGAAAGAAGAACAAGGCGCCGGCGACCAGGGTATGATGTTTGGTTATGCAACCAACGAAACCGATAACTACATGCCGCTGGCACTGGATATGGCACACTTGCTGCTGCGCGAACTGTCTGCAATACGCCGCGAAGGTAAGCAGATGAAGTATCTGCGCCCGGATGCAAAGAGCCAGGTAACGCTGGAATACAGCGACGATAACAAACCTGTACGCATCGATACCATCGTTATCTCTACACAGCACGATGATTTTGCAGATGAGCAAAAGATGCAGGAAAGGATCACCAAGGATGTAAAGACCATCCTGATACCAAGGGTTATCAAAGCTTATCCTCAATACAAGCACCTGTTCAACAACAATATCAACTACCACGTAAACCCAACGGGTAAATTCGTGATAGGCGGACCGCACGGCGATACCGGGCTTACAGGCCGCAAGATCATCGTAGATACTTATGGTGGTAAGGGTGCTCACGGTGGTGGCGCTTTCAGCGGTAAAGACCCTAGTAAGGTAGACCGCTCTGCTGCATACGCTACCCGACACATAGCCAAGAACCTGGTAGCTGCAGGTGTATGTGACGAGGTGCTGGTACAGGTATCTTATGCGATAGGTGTTGCAAAGCCAATGGGTATTTATGTGAACACTTACGGCACTGCAAAGGTGAACATGACCGACGGCCAGATAGCTAAGATAGTAGACAGCGTATTTGATATGCGCCCTTACTTCATAGAGCAGCGCCTGAAACTGCGCCAGCCTATGTATAGCGAATGTGCTGCGTACGGACACATGGGCCGCAACCCGGAAACAGTTACCAAAACCTTTAAATCGGGTGATGGCAAGACCAAGAACATAAAGGTAGAACTGTTTACATGGGAGAAACTGGACTATGTAGCACAGGTGAAAAAAGCATTCGGGTTGGGTGGCGCTGCGAAAGCTGCCGGCAAGAAAGCAACAACCAAAAAGAAAGCAGTAATGGCTATGTAAGCCTAGGCTGACGAAGATAAACGTCCCTCATCCGAAAGGATGGGGGATTTTTTTGTTATGAACGTTTTGGTGGTTGTGCAGGCTGAAAATGCTAACCGTAATTAGCAAAATTGCTAACCTTTGCTAACCTTTGTTAACCGGGTGCTAACCAATGTTAGCAGGCTGAAAGTACTGATAATAAAGCGTTTTGGAGCAAATTGCTAACTTTTGCTAACCTTATTTTGGCTGGGAGTATCTTGTACGGTTGGGCACCGTGTTTTTCATAGCAATAGGTCAAAGAACTTGATACAAAATTACGTTTTTTTTCTAAAAAATAAATGAATTATTATCTAAAATCAAACTGAGTTATTTTAAGCTTTGGGGATAATTATTAGATTCAGCTAAAGGTGGGTTTGTTTCTAAAAGTAAACTCTGAGTTTGTCGAAACTCTCTTGCTTCCGCCATTTTAGTAAACTGTATCGCAGCATTTGTATGCGCTAAAACAAATTGTTCGATTTCATCAATGCTAACTCTAAAAAATTCTTTTCTATTGTTGACCTTATTTAACCTATAGCTTGCAAATTTTCTGTGAATATCGTATTCCAGTTGCGGAGCATTTTCCGAATAAATTATTGCATGTACATCAAATTGGAATGGCACTGAGGCATCACCAAGTTCTTTAACACGATCTAAAGGGTCTATTCTTCTTGTCATCCCAATTTTATATATATCCTCGCCGAAAGATCCATGATTCGAAATAACATAAATGTGGCCTACTTTTGTCATTTGCGCAAGTGAAATTGCTCTTTCTTTCTTTTCTTGCGCCTCTAATAAACTTTTCTCTAAATCCTTTATTTTCTTATTTAATTCATCTACCTCCGATTGACTGGCTGATTCTAGCTCCTTTTGTGTTTTATTGATGGCCTTCTTAAATCTTGCTTCCTCATCTTCAGCTTCCTTTTGAAGACGCTCATATTCTTTTCGCACTTTTTCTTCTTCTTTCATTTGTTCTCTAATTCTTCTTTGCTCCTCTTTTTCTTCGTGTTTTTTTAGTTCATATTCATAGGTTAGAGACAGTTCTTCAATTTTCAAAGCCAAAAATGCCTCCGTTACTTGTATGTTGTGAACTTGTCCAAGCTTATTTATGTTTTCAAAGGCTTTAATTATTCTTTCTTTTGTCTTATCAATATTGTTCCACTTGACTTTAGCAATTAGGCTATCGCATTCTCCATTAAAAGCATAAGTCATCAACTTTGTATATTGTCTCGTCAATTTGCGCCCTTCTACAACACTTCCGCTTACTGTCCATTCTGTTTTGCAAACAATTGCCAAATTATTTGATATACATATTTTCTGCTTATCGTAGTTCACCTCCAATGCAAGTCTATATTGCTCAGAGTGATCAAAATTGAACTGCGGCTTGTATAGTCCAAATTCGTATAGATCTAACGTATTTTCGTAAGCAGAGATTTCCCCTTCTAGCTTTTTGTAAATAGATAGTGATTGGACGTACTTCTCATTTAACGAATCAATATCTGCTTGTATTCGACTTAATTCATCGGCCTTTTTAGACAATTCTTCATTTTTGTCAATAAGGCTGGAGTACTCGTTTTTATACCCCTCTATTTTAGCAGTCAGTTCAGCCTTAATATTGTTTAAATCAGTTACTTTCTCTAATAACTCATCATCCTTATCAACTAATTCATTATTAATATTATTTAGCTCTGCTACTCGCTGTGATAATTCGTTATGCTTGTTAATTAATCCTGAGTATTCCTTTTGAAATTGTTTGATTCTTTCATTTAAAGAAGCTTGTTCGTCATTTTTTTCCAACTCCATTTGGTCAAATGCAGCCACGGAGTTTTCATACTTACTTTTATATCGAAACAGATATATAATAGCGATAATTGCTATTAAGCCAAATAAGAATAGAAGCATATATAGGAGGTTGTAAATCCAAACCTACAATTCTTCCTGAAAGCTATCAACTGTGAAAAACACCACTAAGAAATGTACAATCATTTCCCTTCCATCTCCAGCAGGCGCTCGAGGACGGTGAAGGTTATGGGGCAAACCGTGGCATTTTTTAAGGTAAGGGGTATGCGCTTGATGAGCACATCTTCATCGGTGTACGGATAGCGGCGGCAGTCGCTCGGGCGGTCTTCGTAGATGTCGCAGGTATTATCGGCAGCAAGAAAGGGACATGGCTTTTGCTGCAGTACATAGTCATTGTCTTTATCGAGGAAGAGATACTTCGCCACAAAATCGCCTTCCTTCATCCTCAGCAGTTTGGCGATGCGCTTGATATCGGGATTCTTAAAGCGCGGGGAATAGTTCTTGCAGCAATTGGCACATTCCAGGCAATTGATCTTTTCAAAAGCTTCTTCATGCAGTTCAGGCAAGGCTTTTAATATCTTGTTCTTATTGCCTTTCTCCAGTAGGCGTTTGTATGCCTTCTGGTGCGCTTCACTTTCTTTTTCCCAATTCGCCGGTATCATATTATGGATTGCAAATTTAGGTGTTTTTTGCGCCTGTAGTGTTTGCCGCTCTGATTCTCAGCGCGAGTGTGACCCCTCTAGCTCCCTTGAAGGGGAGGATTATCAGTGCGAATTGTGTGGTCGTGGGTTTCCGGCTCCGCGCGGGAATAGTAGATGCCTTGTCAAGCAAGGCATGACGGAAAAAAAAGACATGCAGCGAGTTGTGTGGTCGTGGGTTTCCCGCTCCGCGCGGGAATAGCAGATGCCTTGTCGGGGCCAGGCATGACGAGGGAAAAAAAGAAAGCGCGAGTGTAGCCCCTCTAGCTCCCCTGAAGGGGAGGATTACCAGTGCGAATTGTGTGGTTGTGGGTTTCCCGCTCTACGCGGGAATAGTAGATGCCTTGTCGAGGCAAGGCATGACAGGGGAAAAAAGCAAGGCATGACGAGTACTATTAACAACAAAAGAGGCTACTGTTGTAGCCTCTTTGTTATATTCTAAGTATTTTATCGTGCCTTATCAGAGATTCATCTTCTCCATGATGCGCTCGAGGTCGCTATCGTTGTAGAATTCGAGTATGATCTGTCCTTTACCGTTCTTCTTTCTATCCAGCTTTACCCGGGTGCTGAAGTGGGAGGCCATATTATCTTCTATACGCTTGTATGCAGGTGGCAGCTTGTTGGATGCCGCAGCAGATGGCGCGCTGTTTATAGCAGCGGGCTTATCGGCCGTGAGCATATTCTTTACCAGTTGCTCTACCGCACGTACTGACAGGTCTTTTTCTATCGCTTCGCGGAATACATATAGTTGTTCATCTACCTTATCAAGGCCTATGATGGCACGTGCATGGCCCATTGCTATCCTGCCATCGCGAACAGCCTTCTGTATATCAGGGGGCAGCTTCAGCAAGCGGAGGTAGTTGGTAACTGTAGTGCGATCCTTTTTCATCCGCTCTGCTACCTGCTCCTGTGTAAGATCACATTCGTCCATCAGGCGCTTGTAGCTGAGCGATATTTCTATTGCATTCAGATCCTCGCGCTGCAAGTTTTCCAGCAACGCCATTTCGAGCATTTGCTGATCGTCTGCCGTGCGGATATAAGCAGGGATATCTTTGAGTCCTGCCATCTTTGACGCGCGCAAACGGCGCTCGCCCGATATAAGCTGGTAAGATGTGGGCCCCGTTTTTACTACCGTGATAGGCTGTATGATATCGTGGAGCTTGATACTCTCTGAAAGTTCCTTTAATGCCTGCTCATCGAAATCGCGGCGGGGTTGTTTGGGGTTTACTTCTATCTGCTCTACAGGTACCCGAAGAATAGCACCGGCTGCCGGCGCCTGGCCGGAAACAGCGGGGGGAACGGGCGCATTGCCATTACCGCTTTCGGTTCCTTTCATCTCATCGTCTATGGTATTGAGCAGTGCACGGATACCCTTACCGAGTGCTTGTTTCTTATTGATCTGCGACATGGTCTCCTGTTTCAAATATTCTGTCCTCGTTCTTTATCTTGGTCAGGTTGTTTTTCTGTAATATTTCCTTTGCCAGGTTCAGGTAGTTTACCGCACCTGTGCTTTCCGCATCGTACATCAGCGCCGGGGTGCCAAAGCTTGGCGCTTCGCCCAAACGGGTATTACGGTGTACGATGGTATTAAAGACCAGTTCGCCAAAGTGGTTTTTGATCTCTTCCACTACCTGGTTGCTGAGGCGGAGGCGGCCATCGTACATGGTCATCAGTATACCTTCTATCTGCAGATCGGTATTGATGCGCGTCTGTACGATCTTGATGGTATTAAGCAATTTGCCCAAACCTTCGAGCGCGAAGTATTCGCACTGAACCGGTATCACCACGCTATCTGCAGCTGTAAGCGCATTTACCGTAATAAGACCCAGAGAAGGAGAGCAGTCTATGATGATGAAATCATAATTCTTGCGTTGCTCCTCCAGCGCATTGCGCATTACATGCTCGCGGTTGGGATGATGTATCAATTCTATCTCCGCACCTACGAGGTCGAGGTGAGAAGGTATGAGATGCAAGTTGGGTGTTTCTGTTTCCAGTATCACCTGTGCTACAGGCGTGTCATTCACCATACAATCGTACAAGCTCACCTGTATATTCTTGAGGTCGAAGCCGTTACCTGTAGTGCTGTTTGCCTGCGGATCTGCATCTACCAGCAGCGTCTTGTATTCTAACACAGCAAGACTGGCTGCCAGGTTTATAGCAGTGGTTGTTTTCCCTACTCCCCCTTTTTGGTTTGCTATCGCAATTACTTTAGCCATTTTCACTTTATATTATTCCCTATGAAAGTATAAGTTACGTTTTTTATTACAATTCTATGGTTTCGCCTATTGCAGGTAAATGTAATTCTTTTCCTGCGGCTTTAAAGGCAGCCTGTGCTTTATTGGTATCTATGTCGATGATAGGCCAGGTATTGTAATGCACCCCTACTACCCTGTTGCACTGAATAAAGTCTGACGCGATCATTGCATCCTCGGGATCCATGGTATAGTTGCCACCAACAGGCATCACCGCAAAATCGAGCTTGCCGTAGTGCGGTACCAGTTTTAGATCAGAAGTAAGGCAGGTATCACCAGTATAGTAGAAACTACCATCTGAAGTAGTAACGATGAAACCACCGGGGTTGCCACCATAGCTGCCATCGGGCAGGCTGCTGCTGTGCGCAGCAGGCACCATGCGCACCTTGCCAAAATCGAATGCTTTGGGGCCGAAGTTCATAGGATGCACGTTTTTGATACCATGCTTTTCTGCCCAATGTGCTATCTCTGCCATTGCAATGACCGTTGCGCCGGTATTTTTAGCAATAGGCACCAGGTCGGCAATATGATCTCCATGCCCATGCGACAAAAGGATATAATCGGCCTGTATGGTATTGATATCTATATGCTTTGCCTTGTCATTTCCAGAGATAAAGGGATCGAAAAGTAGTTTCTTACCCGCTGTTTCTATCATGAAGCAGGCATGGCCATAGTTTGTAAAACGCATAAATTCTATATGTAAGTCGGGTACTGTACAAAAATAATGTTCCACAGCTGTATTTCGTGAAACAATGGGTAGTTGTGGATAAAATAAAGGGATTATTATTTCGTTACCATGCGATTGAAATACAGCTATAACAATTCTTTAAATATTTCTTCCCTATTTTTCATTTATGAAACACACATTCGCCGAAGTTGATGCATACATCAGCGAGCTATTTGCACCGGAAGACGAAATATTACTATCCATTGAGCCTGCACTTGTTGCCGCAGGTTCGTCGCTGGCATTTGCCAGTGTATCGCCTGCGCAGGGAAAACTGCTGCAATTATTTGCCCACATGTGCGGAGCCAAACGCATACTGGAAGTTGGCACCTTAGGCGGGTACAGCACCATCTGGATGGCGAGGGCGCTTCCTCCTAATGGTAAAGTTGTGACCATTGAGTATGATGAAAAGCATATCGCGGTAGCCAAAAAGCATTTTGAAATGGCGGGGCTAAACGACCACATAGAAATAAAGCAAGGGAAGGCAATAGAAGTATTGCAGGAATTAAATACCAACAACACAGAACCATTTGACCTGGTTTTTATTGATGCAGATAAGCCGCCTTATGCAGAATATTTTGAAATGGCATTGAAGATGTGCAGAAAAGGAAGCATCATTATTGCAGATAATGTAGTACGTGGCGGTAAAGTACTTGACGAAACCAGTGAGGATGCGGCAGTGCAGGGCGTACAACGCTTTAACCACATGCTATCTTACAACGAAGATGTGTATGCTAATATATTGCAGACCATAGGTGTAAAAGATTGGGATGGCATGGCTATAGCCGTGGTAAAATAACAAGGGGCAGGAAAACCTGCCCCATATTACTATCTATATTTGAAAAACTATTGCTTGTAGAACTTATCATTCACAATGCCATTAGCATCTGTAATGGTGTAGAAATACATACCGGGTGTAAGGTTACCTACCTGTATTTGCACTGCTGCGCCGGGCTGCATCTTTGAAAGTTTCCTGTACACTATACTACCCTTTGCATCACATATCGTAACTGTGGCATCAGCCCCTTGCAGTGATGTGCACTTAATATTCAACACGTTAGTGGCAGGATTTGGATATACAGTGTATGCACTGTTTTCTTTCGCGATCTTTTTAATACCTGTAGAGCCGTGTACTATAGAAAGGCCGTCTATCAACAGGCTGCTTCCCACCACAGGATCTAACGGCGCACCGGAACGTGGTGCTATACCGCTCGATGAATAGAACTGTAACTGAATAGAATCGGCACCCGGAGGAAAATCTGCAGGATCTAACACGATGGAAAACTTCTGGTAAGATGTAACCGGTGGAAAGATATAGCCGTACACATAAGGCAATTGATTGCCCTGGTTATCAACAAAAACAGCATTGAGCAAGCCAGTATCAGCACCCGGAGTGCTATATTTGAAATAACCGATAATGGAGTCTGTACCGTTCTGGTTTAGTTTGATGTTTTGAGTGACAACACCTGTCTCTACAATATCATCGTTAGCATGGTCAATAGCTGTTAACAGTTGTAAGGCATAGTTGCCGGTATATTTATCTGCGCTTCGTTTGATGGTAGGTTCTATACCCCAGCTAAATCCATCGCCACGAGACCAGTTATCAGGCGTTTCAAAACTGTAGGCATTCCATGTTTCAAAATCGCCGTTAGGTATAGGATCCATCGTACCCGTGCCCTGGAACTGCAGATCGTCGAGCTCCAGCCAGCTGCCATCTTCCATAAGCGACATATTGCTGTTAAAAACATTGCTGGATGCGGCAACGATGATCACGCTATCCGGCACCATCGTCATAGGAGCGAGTGTGAAACTGAAAGACGTAAACGTTGACTGAGAACCAGTGCCTTTTATTTTGAACAAATTGTTGCTGATGATATTACCATTGTTCTTCAGGATCACCATCAAGATAGCAGTATCGTTGTTGGGAAGATCGTAGCGGTAGTAACCATTGATAGTGGTGGGAAGTGTGTGATATGGCTGTCCACCCTCGCCGCTTTCCACATCATCCAGGGTATTGGTAATAAAGCCAAAAGCATAATCGGAATTGACCTTATGCGTTTCGAGGTGGATGGCATTCGGGCTGGCATTACCGGCAACCTTAGTTGCTGTAACAGTTCGATAATCGGGAAGATCGAGGTAATTGGAGGTTATCCAATAGCTGCCCAAGGGATCCTGGTAAGGGATAATCTGCCAATTTTCAAAATCCGGGTTGGCAATAGATTGCGCATGGCTTCCTGTGGCTAATGACAGGAATGGGAGTAAGAGTAACAGTCTTTTCATAAAAGTATTTGATGTGAAAAATATTGAACGCAATAATTGTGCAAATATTCTTGCACCTGGAGGATATTTTCAAGAAATGACAATGGGTTTAACCGGCGGTTATTATTATCACAAAAGCTATAAAGTCTTTAAATACTCAATGACCACATTTCTTTCATCGTCTGTAAGGGCATCCCCAAAATAATGCCCCATATTACCATAACCGGGAAGTGTAGTATTGTAGCAATTCTTAGCTTCAGGCATCGTTAATGCGATGTATTTCAGTCCCGGCTTGTCGATATTGTATTCGTCATAACTGAAATTTCGCTGCCAGTATTGAGGGCGCAGTTTGCTATTGAGCACTGCCTCTAATGTAGGGACTGATCCATTGTGTAAATAAGGCGCAGTGATCCATACACCATCAAGGGGTGGTGCTATATAGCCATTAAAAGGAACCAACTGAGCAGGATTATCCCCCTGTACAAACCAGCTCTTGTTGAACCAATCGACAAATGGTTTGCTTTGCTGCACGCCATAACATAACAGTGAATCGGTGCCAATAATACTTAGTGGCACAAGTAAATTAGGATATTGGCCATCGGCACCATAAGTACCGTGACAGCGGCTGCAATTATCATTGAACACTACTCTGCCCTTTTCCGCTTTTACCTTATCAATTGTGCCGGGATACTTTGGCGGCTCGAGCGAACGGATGTATGCAAGAACATTACCAAAATGGCTGCTGACCTCGCGGGCTTCCAAAGTATCTGAGACAGTAAGCAGGTTGGAAAGCATCAGGAATTTAGCAAGATCGCCACGGCCGAAGCCGCTATAGAACATAGCATTCTTTTTCTTCATCAGCCACCATGCAGGCACATCAGTCGGTATCACCTGATCGGGTATCATGATCATTGGCGCATCACTCCACCTGAGACTCTGCGGATCGCGATGCGCTACCAGCACCATTGCAAGCCTGTCGGCAGGATTTACACCCCGTACTTCCGTTTCCATGTAAGGATACGTAGCAGTGAACGCATCGAAGAATGGGCGGGCTTTATTGTATTGCTTCGGCGATAAAGTGCGCAATACGTTTATCTGTGAAGAAACATCAATCTTAGAAGTATTGGAGAAATCGAGCCGGGTATTACCGAGGCCTATAATCAACTTGTCTTCAAAAGTTTCTGCATGGCATTGCAGGCAAGTAGGTATCACCATATCTACACCATCATGTGTAATGACATTATACCCCGGCCCAACGTTGGCATTACGGTCTGAACGATGGAGGTAGTTGGCTGTGTTCTTACCATTAGCCATTATAAAATAGCTGTATGGTACGCCGCTCTTTAAAAAATCACCGGTAGTGAGATATTCATAACCAAGGGCTGCATCACCCGGCTGCTGTACAGATGCCGGTACTGGTACAAGATCATCTGCCGCAGGTGTAACCTGAAGCGATAACAATATGGGTAATACTGTTAACAGGGAAAGGATGGTGCGCTTTTTCATATCAATACCGATGTAGTAAAGATACCGGAAGCTAACCGCGCTGCAAAACTCAATTGACTGCGGCTTCTGTTGTTTTGGGCTGTGCAGGTTTATTTCTCCATTCAGGATCGTAATGTACAAAGATCGCTATCCAGATGCTACGCGATAACCTTTGCAATAGCGGCTGCAACAATACAATGGTGAAAGCCCCTGCAGCGAGACACTGGAAGATAGAGCTATCCATTACAGACAGGCCAAAGACCAGGTGCCAGGCGAGGAAGAATGTAAACAGGTATGCTACTGATAAAGCATAACTGATATAGCCTGTACCAAAGAAAAAGCCGGTTTCAATCTCATACTTCTGGCCGCAGACCGGGCAATGCTCATACATGCGCATGGTAGTCTTTAGCTTGTAGGGATTAGGGTAAATGAATAAAGCGCCTTCGCGGCAGTGAGGGCAGCGACTGGTGAGAACGCTCTTTATGAGCGATGGTTTGTCCGTTTGATTGTTTTTTGCACACATGTTTCGTTTAATTTATGAGGGCTTTTAACGACTGCCTTCGAAACGCATCAGGTGTAAGGCCTGTATATTTTTTAAAGAACTTCGTGAAATAGGAATTGTCTGAAAAATGGAGTTTGGCTGCTATCTCCTCCACATTCATCTCTGCATTTACCAGCAGGCGTTTTGCTTCCAGCAGTATTCTATCTCTTATTACCTGCCCGGCAGACTTACCCAGCATATCCTTACAAATACCATTCAGGTAATTGGGAGTGATATACAGCATAGCCGCATATTCTTTAGGCAAATGCTTATGCGTATAATATTGCTCTACCAGCTTGCGGAAACTGAGGAGAAGCAACTGATTTTGTTGAGGCTGACTGTGCTGCCCTGCCGCGCCTGCATTCCTTTGTACAGTTATGAAAAGCTGCATCAGTAATGCCACCACCATATCACAATTGTTATCAGCAGGATGCTTCACTTCCTCTGTTAGCCGGCGCATTAATTTTTCAATTTCGTCAGCAGCATTGGCTGACAGTTGTAATACACTATCTTTTGCAATGCCCTTGAAGAAAAAGAAACGCTCCGGATATTGGCTGTCTATGAGCAACTCCTGGAAGACGGCTTCTGAAAAATTGATGATGTAGCCATCTGTATCATCGCTGAAACTCCAGCTATGCACCTGGCCGGGTACCATAAAATATACCTGGCCTTTTTTTACCGTAAAACGTTCGAAATCGATAGTATGATGGCCGCTGCCACCAGTAAAAAACAGCAAATGGTAAAAATCGTGCTTATGGGCTGTATTCAGATAGGGATGAATACGCGAATAAGGCGCCAGCTCATCTGCAATAATCTTTGATTGCATTTGAGTATTACCGTTTATGGTTACTATATCGTATACCGGAATGGTATTTTTTACCTTATTGGGCACGATACAAAGTTACAAACAGTACTATGCTTTTGAATGGAACAATTGTTACAATTAGTAGTATTTTTTACAGATAATACGGCGTGCAGCATATTTTTTTATTTTTGAAAACATGAGGAAACTACTCTTAATAATAGCCGGGATATCACTTATCGCCTCCTGCAAACAAGGAGAAAACGAAAACAAAAAGGCAGAGGCAAAGGATGCTGTATTGCCTTACCTGCAGGGTACTTGGGTAATGACAGATTATATCAACGAGCTGAAGTCCACGGGATCTCCGCTGCAATCGTCGGGAAAACTCACCGGGATTGTATCTATGACCATTAACAAAGATGTAGCAGAAAATGATAGCCTGCCGGTGCCGGGTAGCCTCAACAATCATGAAGGCACCAGTTTTAATATCATCCTGCAACAGGGCGCTAATGAGCATCAGTTAAAAACAGACCTGGCAGATAACAGCACCGGGAACTATTATGAAATAGGATATGATGCAGGCAAAGACACATCTGCGGTATTGATAGAATACAACAAAGATCATAAAGAAGTAGGCAAGCATTATTTTTCTAAAGTTACCGGCCCGCAAACAGATGACAGCGAACCCTACGGACTGCAGTATATGGCTAACAAGATATTGCTGGCAGGCTTGTACAATGCAACTGATGACGCAGGCAAAATCAGCACCGTGGAATTTACAGAAGATGGCCTGGTGAAAGGCGTTGAAGGGCATAAAACCTATTACATATTCACCGATTTCCTTGGGGAAGGCGATGGCTATAAGATAGATGAGCTTTGTTTTGATGAACAAACCAAGAGTCAAAAGCCATATATCTTCCAGATAAAAAAAGACACAGTACTGCTGTACCAGGCTAAGGAAAATGCGGAACGTACCAAACTGGAACAGGGTGCATTGAAATACACTCTGATCAAAAAATAATTTACGGAAACAAACGTTTTACATAAAGATTACGTCTATATTTGTGTACGACCCGTTATGCACCATATCCCGTAATATTTTGTACTTAACCTGTTTCCTTATTGCCAAATGGTAAGACTACAATTAGAGAGGAGGGCCTTCAGGCCTTCTTTTTTTATGCCCGGCAGTAAAGAAAAACGAAGGTATAAATACCTTCGTTTTGTATAATAAAGGGCGCTACGAGCGCCAATTATTAATGTCGGGTGTTATGGTCTATCCTCCTCTATATGTATTAGCTTTGAGTTGCTGTGTACACCATATTTACAGTGTATGTGCCTGCAGCATAGCGCATACCGGGATTAGCACGGTAGCGAACTGAAAACGTTTGGTTAGAACCATTGCTGCAATTGGTAAGTATGCGGGTATTACCACCATTTACATTATGATATTGCGGATAATTGTTTTGTCCGCCTGTTGCATTATCAGAAACCATCAGCGACAAAACATCTTCTACACGCATTGCCGGTGCATTGTTGGTGCTGCCGCTATAAGAAAACACTTCTGAAGCAGGCTGCATTTTTACCTCGAACTTGCGATTGCTGCGCACCACCAGCTGCTGATCTGCACTTTCCATACCAGTAGCATAGTTGCTATTATTGGCAAACGCAAGCTGAATGATACCACCATTATTACCCCCGTTGGCAAATCCTATTTCGATGCCATCGGCAAGTACTAGCTGTATTGTTTGTGAAGCGCCGGCACTTGTAGTTGATTGACTAACTGCCGGACCATCTCCTGCAAAAGTGCAGATCGCGCAGCATAACATTGTTAGAGTAGCGATGATGTTTTTCATTTTTTGTCCTTTTTTGTTAGTCAATTGTTAAGCAAATATGTAACACAAACCAGCGTTAACAATAATAAGTGTTAATCGTTAACAACCCGTTTGCAAGTCGTTAACCAGCAATTAACAAAATTTGAAAAGACATAAAAAATGCCACAGTTATAAAACTGCGGCTTCTGCTCTCTAACAATACAATCTTACGGGATTGTCTTTTAGATCTATATAGATTGCCTGTCTTACGGGCCAGGGCTTTCTTTTTTAAAATGCCTGCATTACGGTGCGGGTCTTCTTTTTTGTTTGCCTGCTTTACGGAGCAGGTATTTCGTTTGTTTGTCCGGCCTTACGGGGCCGCCTGTTCTACTATTAAAATGCTTTACGGAGCATTTTATTTCGTTTGGTTGGTGATACAAATATGCATCGCAAGTAGTGCAGAAAAAAAATTAAGCCGCATACTTAACCTTCGGTTTGCAAGTGCTTAACTAACGGTTAACAGGAATTGGCCTATTTCTTAACCGAGGTCAATCACAGGTAAAAACCATTGCAGTAATATTGTGGCCCAATTCCAATTAACCTCTCATTTATGCCCAATACCAAATTTCCATATCAACCTCATGAATTATCCGCTTTTACAGAAACCATTGGCATCTTCATCATTTCGCTTAAGAATGGAGAGATCGTAAGGCATAACCCTGAAGACAGGGAAGCCTTCTATAAATGGCTGCTGCAAAATAAAATACGCGACATCAACGCAACTTCTAAAAACTGATTATTGCCTGCGCTTTTGCTGATGTAAAGGATAGCCTTTACATTTACATATGCCCGCCCAAGCATTAAAGGATTATTATAAAATACTGGAGCTACCTGCCGAGGCAACACAAGAGCAGATCAAAAAATCTTACCGGGCACTGGCATTTCAATACCATCCCGACACCAACCCCGACAGCCAGTACGCTATAGCACACTTCCTGGAGATACAAGAAGCCTATTCTGTACTCAGCGACCATCAGAAGCGGAAAAAATATGATGAAGAACGCTGGCTCAGCGGCATGAGCAAGCGAGCGAAAGACCAGGCTGCTGTGACGCCGCAGTGGATATATAGAGAAGCAAAAAAACTGCATCAGCATATGGACATGGTGGATACCTATCGTATGAACCATCGCGCGCTTTATGATTATGTGATGCTATTGCTGCAAGACAGCCATATGGCTATATTAGAACAAGGCACCGACCGAGAGCAAAATCTGCTGATAGTGCGGGAATTACTACAAAGTACCCGCCACCTGAGATATGAATATATGCAGGCGATAGCGCCCATACTGCAACAGTTATCGCAACAGGATGAAAAAATGACGGATGCTATATTAAACCAGGTGAAAACAAGCCGGCATCGGAAGCAGTGGGCGTCTTTCCTACCCTATTTTATCGCAATAATATCTATTACACTTTGCATACTCATGTACCTGTATAGCAGACGATAATAAAATCTTCAAAATGTGGATATGTGGATATTATTATAATACCACATACATAATAAGCTGGTTATATTTACGGTATTAACCACAGGTAAATGAAAAAAATACCTTCTACCACCGAAGATATTTTTGTTCGTGAGATGATACTGCATGGCAAGCCGGTGGCTGCCGTAAAGATGGCTTTCCCCAAAATGCAGGACTATTACCTGAAAGATGCTATAGCCTATATGATGGCCGACCCGGAAATACGCCATCGGATAGATGCGGGGATCCTTTACTTCTATAAAGATTGCTTTGAAGACATTGAAATACCTGGAATGAAACCCGTAACTACAGAAGAGCAGCAAGAATTCTTATACAAGATCATCAGGGGCGAGCGAAAATACCCGATGTATGTGCGTACAGAACAGGGACTGGCGATGATCATGACCCAGCCGGAACCCGCCATTGTAAATGATGCACTATATATGGCTGAATTGCTGGAAGAAATGGAGCGGGACGCGGTTGTAAAGCAACCCTACCGGCATTAGCCATACCGTTTAATCAATGGTTAATTGCTTCACAGCCAACAAGTTTTTATCTTCATACTCCTAAATTTATACAAATGAAGCGTTTGTGGATCTTACCGCTGCTGGTGGTAACAAGTTTGATAGCCTGTAAGAAAAAAGATGTTACACCGGATGTTGTGAGCCAGTATGAAAATTATACATTTCAGAACAAAACAGGTAAGCCCATTATCATTCGCCTGACCGATACCGTTGGGCACAAAGTATCTTTGATAAACCTGCAGCCCGGCCAATTATATTATTTCCCTTACCACCAAATGAAAGATGGCGACCAGGCAGCGGGTTTCACTTATTACTGGGCGTCAACAGACTTCACGATGTCTAACTGGTATATACCCGGCTACTTTAACGTAAGGCCCAGTTTCGGCTATCTGCAAAACAGGATCAGCTATAATATACCTATTGAACCGGTGCCTACCAGCGACAGGATGCGCTATTTCCTTTTTGGTATAGATGGCTCTACACAATGGGAGGCTATTGATGCCTACGATTCTACAGGCAAAAGCGTATGGGATACATTGAACAACTCCAAGAAAAACCATGTTGTTATTATTAACTACGATAAAACCGGTACACACAGAAGATCGAACTATATAGGAGCTAATATTACAGATCATTTCTACTATGATTTTACAGATGATATTGTATTTAAGAGTATAACCGCATTCAGCACCTATTACAATTCTGCTGATACCTCTATACACGATAATTACAGACTTGTATTAACTAATGATCTTATACGGATTTCCCCTTCCTGGCCGAAACTCTCAACAAAATCGACTGATACTTTGTTTTTAGTAGCACCAGGCAATCCATCGTTTTATAAGATGATCAAACATCCGCTGGGCCTGGATTAGTACAAGGCATAGTTTTTAGGTAATTATAGAACGTGAAAAAACAGAATTATCAAAACCATATACGGTATTATATACCGCACCATTTTGTCTTTTACCCGGTAACAGGCGCCTGTATAGCGTTATGTATTTATTACATGACGCAGTATCCCGAAAAGAAATTGGAGTTTGGACTATTGGCAGGATGCTTTTTTGTAGTAGCGTGGCTCTCCTTTATGCTGCGGCAACATTACGCGTTAACTAACCAGGACCGGATAGTGCGACTGGAACTGAGACTGCGTTATTACCAGCTTACAGGCAAAAGACTGGAAGAACTGGAATCGAAACTAAGCTTTAAACAACTGGCGGCTGCAAGATTTGCAAACGACGACCAATTTGTAGAACTGTTACAGCAGGCGGTTGATAACAACCTATCGCCTGATGAGATGAAAAAGCGAATAAGAGTATGGAATGCAGATACGATGCGTGTGTAAAAACGGGCAGCCAGGAATAGCCGCCCGCAGCAGGTTGATCACAGAACACTTAATTTGATATTCTGCTCACCATTCTGAGTTTTTACCTTAATGAGGTATTTGCCTTCGGGCAGGTCTTTTACAGGAACCATTTGTTTATCGGCGATACTGGATTTAACGATGGGTGTTCCGAATTTTCCAAACATAGTTACTTCAGCAGGCGTGTTACCGTTGTTGCGGATCACGATGTTGTTATCAGACACATAAACACTACAGGCAGGTGTTGCAGTAGTGGTAGGCAGGGGTGGTTGGGGCTCTGCGGCTAAGCAAGAGATACCGGACATGAGGATTGCAAACAGGATGAGTATGTTTTTCATAACCTTTGGATTTTTTGATCAACAGTAATTTGTGGTTGTTATTAGTTAATCGCCGATTGAAAGAAAAGGTTACAAGGTTTTTTCTGTTTTGCTTTTTATTAACAGAAGGGGCTAACAAAAAAGCTCCCCATAAGGAGGAGCTTTTGTATAGCGCTGTTTAGGTTAGTTTTTACTAAAAAATCCGAGCAAGAAAGTGATGATTGCCAGGATCAAAAAAATGTGGATAAGACTACCTGAGTTGAACTGAGCGAACCCCAATAGCCAGCATACCGTTAAAACGACTGCAATCAAATAGAGGGTGTTTTTCATATATAGAAGTAAAAGTGACCATATCCCGGGGTTTATAGGAGGTTTAAAATTATCGAACCATGCGTGATTTACCTTCGTTAAGCCTGAACCTGACATCAATAGAAATGTTGGTGAGCGTATAACGGGCGTCATCAACCGGTTTATTTAAATCGTACTGATAATACATAAAACGAGTAGAACCACGTACCCCGATCGATACTTTATTCATAAATGTGCCTCCCAGGTATAATTCTCCCGCAGCATTGGGCTGAACATCGCCGCGGAACTGGCCCGCTTCCACCATCGGTACAACGGCAGCCTGCGCTGTGAGCGCTGCATTCCTTCCCCTCACAATATCCCAATTAAGCGCGGCAGAAACACCGAGGCTGCCGATGATCATGTGGTTGTAATCAGAATAATTATAATTATAGCCATTATTAACATTCCACTCGTAGTAGGTTTCGATATACGTTGTAGCCAACCTGCCGCCAACTGAGAAATACAATGGCCTTCTATGCGCATTAAAATAATGCTCGAATGCGAAAGCCACATTGAAACATGGTGCGTCTGTAGGGCCATAATAATTATTGTACACGGAACCCATCGGCCTATCGACGTGAACGGCAGTAGGGCCTATCATAAAGCCTATGCTTGTAGTTACCTTTTTCCGGGATGCATCGCCGTCATCGGCAAATACATTAATACCGGATAAGATAAAGCAAATGAGCATGCTGAATTTACGCATATAGGAGGTTTTAACACAATATAACATTTTTTGCTATAATACATGGCCATTCCTTTAGAAATAGGACAGATAAAAAAAGCAGCCCCTGTATAAATACGAAGGCTGCTTACTACAACAAAACAACATCTTTTTATGCGAAGGCGCCATTGGCTATGGCCGCTTTCTTCAACGCATTCTTTAAAGCTACCAGGTCCTGCACCATTACAGAGCTGCCGTCGGGGTAAATAAACAGCAGGTTCATCAAGTCTGTAGTGATGAGCTTGCGGGAGCGTTTAAAGAATTTGGTATAATCTTTTGAAGGATTGAAGGGCTCTTTTATGAGAACATTTGCAGTGTGCGTAACAGAGGCGTTTACTACATCTGTGGTATCGACGCCGGGGAATACTACTGCCACGGCATTAGTAAGTGCATTCATTTTCTGTGTTTTTTATGTTTTGTTTTGTCCTGCGAAAGCCGCAGGTTTGTTTGTTTGTCCTGTTTAGTACAGGTTGTGTTTGTGGTGCTAAGGTAAGGCGGTGTTTAAGTGTTTCACGAATTTCGGGGTCCGTTTAACAAGCTATTTACAAGCCATTTGCAATTAGTTAAAGGTCATACCAATCAGGTCGCGAAGATCCCTGAGCATAGACCTCATGCTATTACCATCCTCAATAAGGCTGGCAGTTCCATCGGCAAAAACAAAAAGAACATTCACATCATCTTTATGAAAAATATGCCTTGAAGGTTTAAAATACCTTTCATAATCTTTTTGCAGGCTATAAGCTTCCTGGTCTACTATATTGATGTGGTATTTTTCTGAGGCGCTGATAACATCCTGTGTTTGTGCTCCCGGAAAAAGTACTGCAACTGCATTGTGTGTAATAGCCATGGTGTTTAATTTTTTATTTGTGTTTAGCATTGCTCGTTTTGATAATGCAAATATGCGCCTGCAAACCCGCCTAATCAAAATAAAAGAGCCTACTTAACAGTGAATTTGTAAGCCGATAACAATCAGTTTACAATCAAAAATGGTACCAAAGTCAGTTGGCGGACCTACAGGCGTTTATATATACATAAGTTTTGCCTTGATGTTATTTTATTCCGCCTGGCTGACAATTGCTTTAATAAATGGAGATATTATATTCAATTTGTACAAAATTATTAGGAATGCGGTTATACCTGGTGTTGGTACTACTATTCACAGCAACACTTGAAAGCAAGGCACAATTACAAATCAACAACCTGGATGAACTATTGCAGTATGCCGATAGCCATGCGCCGGCATCTTTACAGTCAAAGATCCTGCCTAAGATGGCTAAGCAGGATATGCGGGTACAGGCATCAGGATTGTATCCGAAGATCAATGTTTTTGGCACCGCCGATTATTACCCTATCATAGCCACACAAGTAATACCGGCAGAAGTATTAGGCGGCAAGCCCGGCACCTATCTTAAGGCTCAATTTGGCCTGCCGTATATATTTACCTCCGGGGCAGAGATCAGTATGCCGCTGATAAGCTTTGATAAATGGGCCCAGGTGGCTAAGGCAAGGGCGAGCTACAGGCAGTCTGAATGGAGCTACAAAGCAGCCATGGAGCTTTTTCATATACAACTGATACAAACCTATTACCAGGCCCTAATCAGCAAAGAAGTATTGAAACTGAACCAGGAGAATACAGAAACCGCCACAGAACTAAGCCGTATCATGGAAGCACGGTATAAAAATGGCGTGGTAAACCCATCGGACTATAACCGAACCATCAACCTGAACCTTGATGTACAGGTATCAGGCATCAATGCCAGCAAGCAAGTGCAACTGTCGCATATTGCCCTCGATTCTATGCTCTACACTAAAGACTCGATAATAATAAACGAAGATATTACTGCATTCAGCTGGCCATTATTAACCGAGGCAGGGAACCCCACCGAAAGGGCAGGCTGGAAAGAAGCAGATTATAAACTGCAGGCAGCACAATATGCATTGCGTGCAAGCAAGGATAGCGTATTGCCTAAAATAGCCCTGGCAGGGAGATATGCCTATAATTTCCAGAGTAAATTCAACAATACCGGTAATGTACAATTTGATGTAGCCAATATCGGAGCTAGATTAGACTTTCCATTGTTCCAGGGGAATTATTACAGATCGGCACGCAATAAGAGCAAGCTACAATATGAACTGGCAAAGATAGATGCCGATAAAACCCGCGATGTACTTACCCAGCAACAGCAGGCATGGTACGACCAATACAATGCGGCCTTTATGAAACAAAACCTGATGAAAGAAAAAGTGAAGAATGCATCAGAGAACCTGCGCATCGCCAAGCTGAACCTTAAAGAAGGTGTGATGGAATTTGACGAATTCAACAATATATACATGGAGTATAACAGGGCCAGGATCGACTACTTACAAAACCTGGCAGACGGGATACTCTATTATCTTTTAAGCACTCAAAAATTCTAATATAGCAATGAAGCGATCACTATACTGGTTATTGCCCGCTATTGCAGCAGCAAGCTGCGGCAGCAAACAAAAAGAGGTGAAGCCGGAAATGAAGCAGCTCACATCCGCAGTTTACGCATCAGGATCTTTGGTGCCGGAAGAAGAATATAAAGTAATACCGACGGTAGATGGCTACCTGTCGCAGGCATTGGTGAAAGAAGGAGATACCGTAAAAAAAGGGCAGCTGCTATTTGTAGTAAGTAATGATGTAAGAACAGCGCAAACACTAGGAGCAGAAGCTGTGGTACAAAGAACAATACCATCTGTAGCCAATAATGCCCCTGTATTCCGTGAACTGCAAGGCAGGCTGGAAGTGGCACGCATAAAACTGCAGCAAGATAGCCTGCAGTATACAAGATATAAAAACCTGTACGAGCAAAATGCCATATCGCAAAGCAGTTATGAAAAATACTACCTGGCCTACCAGAGCTCACTGAAGGATTATCAAAATCTGAAACAGAACTATGAGCAGCAGCGTTTAACAGGTAACCTGCAACTACAGGAAGCCCAAAACCAACTGGCAATTGCAGCAGCACAAGCAGATGTTGGTAAGCTGAAAAGTTTTGTAAACGGCGTAGTGTATGATGTGTATAAGAAAGAAGGTGATCTTGTAAACCCGAACCAGCCTATTGCGTTGATAGGAGCAGGCATTATGTATGCCAAGCTGCTGGTGGATGAGGACGACCTGGACAAAGTTTATGAAGGCCAGCACGTAGTAATAACCATGGATGCCTTTCCTGACCATGTATTCAAAGCTCACATAAGCAAAATATATCCTTTGCTGAATAAAGTAGAACAGTCTTTTCGTGTAGATGCGTTGCTGGATGAACCTATACCGGTATCTATGTATGGTCTAAACCTGGAAGCAAATATTGTAGTAGCTGACAAAAAGAATGTATTGGCAATACCACGCACTGCCTTACTAAAAGGCGACAGCGTGGTGATCAAAGAAAACGGCAAAAAGAAAAAGATAAAGATAACCAAGGGCGTAGAGGATGATACCTGGGTGGAGGTTCGCAGCGGATTATCTGAATCGTCAACAGTAATCATTACAAAATGAACTGGAAACTAGCATTTACAATAGCCACTACACATCTGCTCAGCAAAAAGAAGCAGACCATCATTGCGATGCTGGGTGTAACCTTCGGGATATCGATGTTCATTATCATGATCAGCTTTATGACCGGTGTAAACCAGTTCCTGGAAGATATGGCTATGGACAATACACCCCATATCCGCATCTATAAACCCATAGAACTGCGTGAAGAAAAGATCATTGCCGAAGGACAGCCACAGACAGATAAAAACTGGTATGTGCTGGAACATCAGCGCCCAAAGAATGAACTATCTAAAATAAAGAATGGCCTCATTATGGGCCAGCGAATAGAAGAAATGCCGGAAGTGCTTGGTGTAGCGCCCGAAGTATCATCACAAGTATTCTTCAATAATGGACCGGTGCAAATACCCGGCACCATATCGGGCATAGATATACCGAGCGAGGAAAAGCTATTCAGCCTGGATAAGAAAATGGATGAAGGCTCGCTGGAAGAACTGCAAAAAGGATCGGACGTTATTGTTATAGGTAAAGGGCTGGCTAAAAAGATGAATGCTAAGGTTGGCGACAGGGTAAGTGTTACTACCCCATCCGGAAACAACCTGAACGTACGTGTAGTGGGCATATTTTCTTTTGGCATAGCCGCATGGGACGAGACCAAGAGCTATGCAACGCTGGCCACTGTACAAAAGATAATGGGTGTAGATCCATCATACATTACCGACCTGAACATGAAACTGAAGGATAAAGAAGGCGCCGTAGAGTTTAAAAAGAAACTGCAGCAAATGTATCCCGACGCGTATATGGAAGACTGGGAAACCGCGAATGCATCTATATTGGCAGGCACCAAAATACGCAACATTATGACAGGGGTGGTATGCATTACCCTGCTGGTAGTTGCAGGATTTGGCATCTACAATATCATGAATATGAACATCATCAACAAGATGAAGGATATAGCGATACTAAAAGCTACCGGGTTTGAAGGAAATGATATTACAGCGATCTTTTTGCTGCAATCGCTGATGATTGGCATAGCAGGCGGTATTGCAGGATTGGCTATAGGATGGTTCTTTAGTTACCTGCTATCGCGCACGCCGTTTCCTGCGGGTGAGTTTTTCCGCATCAGTACTTTCCCGGTAAATTTCAAGCTATTTCATTACATGTCGGGATTGTTCTTTGGATTTCTGACCACATTGTTTGCGGGATATTTTCCGTCAAAGAGAGCAGCCAAAGTAGACCCTGTACTTATAATCAGGGGGTAAAAAAAATAAGTATGTCCACAATACTGAAAGCGACCAACATAGTAAAGTACTTTTACGAACCTGAGAAATTCCAGGTGCTGAAAGGCATCAGTTTTGACGCGAACAAAGGAGAGTTCTTATCCATTATAGGTAAAAGCGGATGTGGTAAAAGTACACTGCTTTATATCCTTTCTACTATGGACACGGATTATGAAGGTACATTAGAGATAAACGGGCAAAAGACAACCGGGCAGGGACAAAACCAACTGGCACATTTCCGGAACGAGCATATGGGCTTTGTCTTCCAGTTTCACTACCTGCTGCCGGAATTTACAGCTTTGCAAAATGTGATGATGCCTGCATTGAAGCTGGCAAAATACAGCCCTGACGAGATAGAGCACCGTGCTATTGAAAAACTGCGCCTGGTAGGTATGGATGAATATGCAATGAAGCATGCATCAAAACTATCGGGAGGGCAGCAACAGCGTGTGGCTATTGCAAGAGCACTCATTAATGACCCGACCGTGATCATGGGCGATGAACCAACAGGTAATCTTGACAAAGCAAATTCTCAAAAAGTATTTGAGATATTTAAACAACTAGCTACGGAAAACCAGCAAACGATCATCACTGTTACGCATGACCCGGACTTTGCAAATGGCAGTGACCGTATCATTGAAATGGAAGATGGCCATATAATAGGTACGCATTTCCCCAACGGCGAACATTCTTAAATCTCCTTTTTTTGACGCGAGAATCAGACATATCAAACAAACCAAACTCAAAACAAAGCGGTATCAACTTTGTGCAATACCGGCTGACACCCTATGTTGTGATCATCCTGTTCACCTTCGGTATGTCTTTTGTACGCGCTTACCTGGTACCTGAATGGGGTATTGGCTATCACATATTAGGCTTCCTGGGGCAGACTACAACGATGATAGGCCTTTGGCACCTGGTGAAGGCAATAAACAAAAGGCTTGACAGAAGAATACCATTTGAAAACGGGCCGGTGAAGCGGATCGTAGCACAGGTATTGATATGCCTTAGCATCATGCTGCCGATACTGGTATTAGTTGTCACCTTTGCCAGGCCACATATACCTGTTTATGTAAACAACCAGTTTCTGGCAATTGGGTTTGTGTTGTTCACTATATTGATCTGCCTTTTTAACTTTAGTTTCTATACCGGTTATTTCTTCAAGCACTGGCAGGAAACCGTACAAGACAAAGCTGATATAGAAATAGAAGCTGCGGAGCTACAGAAAGAAAAACTGACCTTGCAATACCACCAACTGCGCAACCAGGTAAATCCTCACTACCTTTTTAATACACTGAGTTCACTGGATGGATTGATACATACTGATCCGGAGCTTGCATCAGAATTCGTGCGCCATATGGCAAAAGTATATCGGTATGTTTTGCAACATAAAGAAAGCGAAATAGTGAGCCTGGAAGAAGAATTGGATTTTATACAACACTATATAGAACTGCTGCATATAAGATATAGCAGTGGCCTTGCTATCAACGTAGATGTATCTGAAGAAGCAAAAGAAAAAGGCATAGTGATGGTAACACTACAAATGCTGATAGACAACGCCATTAAGCACAATACAGTACAGGTAAGCACACCATTGACTATTGTAATAAAAGACGAAGCAGACTTTTTAATAGTGCATAATAACAAACAACTGCGCAAACAAGTAGAAAGCTCTAACAAACATGGCCTCATCCAGCTAAGGCAGTTGTATAGCTATCTTACGAAAAAGGATATTATTGTAGAAGAAACTGATACATCATACAGTATAAAAATACCCCTTATATAAATCTGGCTTATGAGAATACTGGTATTGGAAGATGAGCATCTGGTTGCAGAAAGTCTTATGAAGCTGATAAGACAACTGGAGCCTGCCGCAGAAGTAGAAGGCCCGATAGCTAGCGTGCAGGAAGCAAAAGAAAAACTGGAAACATATACCCCTGACCTGATCATTTCCGACATACAACTGGCAGACGGCATCAGCCTGGATGTATTTACAGAGCGCAAAATCACCTACCCTATTATATTCACCACTGCCTACAACGAGTATGCTATAAGAGCATTTAAAGTAAACAGTATTGATTACCTGCTAAAGCCCATAGACAAGAAAGAACTGCAAACCGCTTTTGAAAAATACCACCAGATACAAAGCAAATTTGGCAATGAAGCCTATCTGCAACAGATCAACGAACTATTTGCCAACTTTGGCAACAGCAAAAAATATAAAGAACGGTTTACCGCCCATTACGGACGCAATACCTTGCTGGTACACATAGATGATATAGCCTGTTTTGCCAAGGAAGAAGTAATATACCTGGTGACAAGGGAAGGCAAAAAATATATTACAGATTATCGATCGCTGGACGAAATAGAAGAACTATTAGACCCTGCTGTCTTTTACAGAGCTAACAGGCAATACATTATTTCCCTGCAATATATTGATATGATGCGCAGTGATGAAACAGGCAAAATATTGCTGAAACTGAAAATGCCGTCTCCGCCGGAGATAATTATTAGCAAAGAAAAAGCAGCGCAATTCCGTAAATGGTTGGAAGGATAGGGAATGTAACCCTAATAATATCGCGTTAAGACAGTTTTAACAGAAGAGCAGAAGGTTTTATATTTTTATACCCTACTTTTTGTATCAAACCATCTGTCTAAGACAAACGTTATGACTAAACGACTGATCTATTTGGTAATGCTGATGCTGCTATACATGGGCGTTGAAGCGCAACCGATACAACCATCATTTGACGGGGTTAAAAAGATAAACGGTATTTTTTTGCATGTAACTGTTATCGGCGAGGGTAAACCTTTGCTGGTATTGCATGGCGGCCCCGGCATGAGCCATGACTATTTTCTCCCCTACCTGGAGCCATTAGCTAAGAAATATAAACTGATATTTTACGATCAGCGCGCAAGCGGCAGATCTGAGATACCTGAAGACAGCCTGGGATCGAGCTATACTAATATGATAAATGATATAGACAGCATCCGCGTAGCTTTTGGACTGAACAAAATAAATATCCTGGCACATTCCTGGGCAAGTATCCTGGCGATCAACTATGCGGAAAAACACCCTAACAGGGTTGCGTCTCTTATATTCAGCGATCCCATTAACCTGAATCATGAGTTTGACCAGCAGCAGCAGGAATCTATCAAAGACAGATGGAAGGATACAGCAGTAGCATCTAAGGCAAGGGAACTGAAAATGGCCAATTCATCTGTTGTGGAGATCCGTATGCGGCTTGCATTCGTAACCGCTATGAACGATGTAAAATATATTGACAGCGTCCATCTAATAATACCACAGAAATATGCCGATGCGCAAAACTCTCTTTACAATGGTATGATGAGTGAGATAAAAACATACGACCGGGATTATTACACGGAATTAAAGACCATAAAAGCCCCTGCACTTATCATACACGGCAAAGCTGATAATGTGCCGCTGGCAGCCAGCGAAAAGCTACAAGCAAGCCTGCCGCAATCTCGACTGGTAGTATTTGATAAATCAGGTCACTTCCCGTTTATCGAGGAAACGGATAAATACAACAGAACAGTAATGCAGTTTCTTAATGATGTAAATAAATGACGGATAAAGAGTAACGCTGAAACTATTGTGTCTTTATTAAGCTCTATCAATAAGATGTAAGCTGTGTGACAGGCTCCCTGTCTCCATACGCTACAGGCAACGGGTATCCTAAACTTACCATGATATGCTCCAGCATGGGTTCATCATCCGGATCATACCTCCTGTTCAGGTTAAACCCGTGCAGTTTGGCCCAGGCCTGCCATCTAAGGGCGTATAAAGTGCTTTTGTATTCTGATAGCTTACTGTAAATGTTGGTGGCCGATTGACGGGCTATCAGCTTTATAAGTAATACACCCTGTGTTTCATTCAACTTACTTATTTCTGCATCGAAACGTTGATGTATTATTTGTTCCTGCTCGTCCAGGTAATTCTTTCGCTGTCGTTTCGACACAGCTGGATCGCGTTCCTGCTTATCCAGCTCCGCCATCACCTTATCTGCAGCATCCAGGTAAGGAAGGATGGTGGTGACGTAATATTTCATCTGGTTGTACCTGTATCTCACGGTATCATTGCTCCAGTTACGGGTACTGTTTACATTTACCTGTGGCAATTTATACACTATCAGAGTATCTTCGTTTTGGGCAAGTGCAGCAGAGGAAACGAATAATAGAACTATAAATACCAATTTAGCCTTAGCCATACCTTGATATATCAAGCCTTATGCCAAAGAAAATAATTGTATAGCCAGAAAATGTTAAATCGCAAAAAGGGCTATCGGGTTACATAATCTTGATTAATTTTAAGTTACGGGAATGGTAAAATACTTATATGTAATTCTGGCTTGTTTCTTTGCTGCTAAGGGTGCTGCCGGCCAAAGCCTTTTTGAAGTTAATAAGGGGATTGTGCGCTTTTCGTCTGTAGCGCCACATGAACTTATCACTGCTGAATCCAAAGAGCTAAAGGGGGCATTGGACAGCAGGAAAAAGAGCTTTGCCTTTAAACTGCCTATTGCTTCTTTTAAAGGTTTCAACAGCCCGCTGCAGCGGGAGCATTTTAATGAAAATTATATGGAAACCGAGGTGTACCCTTTTGCAACTTTCAGCGGTAAGATCATCGAAGACCTGGACATTGGTAAGGAGGGAATCTATAAGGTAAGGGCAAAAGGCCGGCTACAAATACACGGCGTAGTACAGGAACGCATCATTAATGTAGAGATAAATAATAAGGGGAGAGAAATGACTTTCCGCTCCAGCTTTATTATTTCCCTGATCGACCATTCCATTAAAATTCCGCGCGTAGTTTATGATAAATTAGCACCCGATATAAAAGTATCGGTAGATGGAATACTAAACCAAACGGCTCAATAGTTGCATGCGTGTATTTTTGATCGTCATATTGCTTACATGGTGCACATCTGCAAATGCGCAGCAGCCCTTTGTACGTGATCTTTGGTATAATGATGCCTCGCTGCCGGTAAAAACGAATGCCATACTACAAGACAATAATGGCTATATATGGCTTGGAACCGATGATGGCCTTTACCGGTTTAACGGCCGCAGTTTTGCATTAATAAAAGATGATGTACATCGGCCTGTAACGGCGCTAACATTATCGGGCAACCGGGTATATGCTGGGTATAAGAATGGAAGTATCGGGACAATTGAAGGTGACCAAGTTCGTCCCATGAAGGTAATGGGAGTGGTGCCTGCAACTGCGGTTACAGACATGGCTGCTACCAGCGATAATTTGCTCTGGGTAGCAACAGAAGGGCAGGGATTCATCATGATACTGAATAATGTTGGTGTTTCTTGTAATAAACAAAAAGGCCTGTCTGATGATTATGTGTATAACCTCTTCATCTTCCCCAATAAACGTATTGTAGCCACCACAGACCAGGGGGTCAATGAAGTATATTTCAATAACAGGGATTTAACTATTACAGCCCTTAATACAGAGAACGGATTACCCGACAATATTGTGCGCGTGATAAAACCTATGCCCGACAATACCGCATGCTGGCTGGGTACTGAAGACGGCGGGCTTGCCTTTTACTGCAGAAAAGCCCGAAAAGTATGGGCCCCATATATACAAGGAGGATGGCGCTGGGGACCGGTTAACGATATTGTGACCATGCCCGGGGGTAAAGCATGGGTGGCAACAGAAGACGGTTATTTATTAAAGGTCACAACTGATGACGAAGACACATTGCACATCAAAGAATATGCCTTCCCGGGCAAGAAACTTAATAAACTTGCCCTTGGCCGATCAGGTGTAATATGGTGTGCTACCAGCCAGGGGATAAGCATGGTATCGGATGAATACATGCAATACATTCCGCTGGAACCGCCCTATAGCTTATCTGATGTGCGGGCTATGTCTATAGATAAACAAAACAATTTGTGGTATTCGCTCGATGACAAGTTTTATTGCCTTTCTCTGTGTCAGCCATCCGATCAAAAACTTGTGTACCGGGCGCAGGCGAATATTACCAGCCTTTTTACAGACCAGGAGAACAGGTTATGGATCGGGACCTTCGGGCAAGGGCTGTTCTACATTGATGCTATAAAGAAGAAAGTCATTAAAGTAACAGGTATAGCAGAACTTGAAAAAGAAAGCGTACTTGATGTAAGCGGTACGAAAAAAGACCTGTGGGTATCGGGCCTCAACGGAGTGCAGCAATTATCATACCCTACCGGCGATGACAGCCATCTGAGCCTGATAAAGCTACATAACAAGCACACCGGTGTAGGCAGCGACTATGTGTACCAGGTGTATCCTGACAAGAAAGGCAGGATATGGATGGCGACTGACGGCGGCGGCATAAGCATGTACCAGGATGGTAAATACACTAACTGGAACCCATCAAAAACTACTAATGGTAAGGTAATCTACTCTATTACCGAAGATGCTATAGGCAAAATATGGGTTGCTACCCTGAACAGCGGGCTCTATTATTATAACAATAAAGAATGGCAGCAGATATCTATACCACAAGGCTTGCAGGATGCCAATGTATATACAGTTGCCGCTAACGCTACCGGGCAGGTAGTTGCAGTACATAACAAAGGATTTGATGTATGGTATCCAAAAAGCAGGCAATTCAGAAGCTATACCAATCATCAGTCCTTTGATATAGACTCCACCTCTACTATACTGAAACTATCTGCAAACGACGCCGGCGGCAATGTATATATTCCTTTCAGAAAAGGGTTTTTAATCATCAAAAACGTACATCGTGGTTATGATATAAAACCTAACGTGATCTTACAATCCATAAAAGTATTTTTTGAACAGGTGAAACCCGGCACGACGCGATTTGGTTATAACGAAAACCAGCTAAGTTTTAAATACGAGGGCATTAATTTCGCCAACCCGGACAAATTGCATTACCGGTATAAGCTTATCGGATATAGCAATGACTGGACGGAAACAGGTGACGAGCTAGTAACCTTTCCTCAACTGCCACCAGGCAAGTATACATTCCAGGTACAGGCATCTCTTAACAATAGCTTTAACTACGCTTCAGACGCATCTTACAGCTTTACTATCGCCAGCCCCTTTTGGAGGCGTGGATGGTTCTTTGCTTTGGTAATCGGCACCATATTCGCTATCGTATATTTGTATGTGTATTTCAGAGAACGTAATCTGAAAAAACTGGCAGCATTGCAAAGCGAGCGGATGCTGTTTGAATACGAGCATCTGAAAAGCCAGGTGAACCCCCACTTTTTATTCAATAGCCTTAATACCCTGGCAAGCCTGATAGAAGAAGATAAGAAACTGGCATCTGATTATACCACGCATTTATCTGACTTTTACCGCAACATGCTGGCATACAGGAACAGGGACCTGGTAGCGCTTGGCGAAGAATGGGAGATACTGCAAAACTACCTGTATATACAGAAAAGCAGGTTTGGCGATGCCCTGATATTAGTAACCGATGTACCCGAAGGATTAATGCAAACAAAACGCATAGTACCCCTATCACTGCAGCTGTTGGTAGAAAATGCCATTAAACATAATATTGTTTCCAAAACCACACCATTGACCATATCTATAACCGCAACTGATGATAAAATAACAGTAAGAAATAACCTCAATCTAAAAATGAGTAAAGAAAAAGGCTCAGGACTGGGGCTTGTTAATATTAAAAAACGGTATAATTTGCTAACTGATAAGAATATTTACATCGGTGTTAGCGATACCGAATACATAGTGATACTACCATTGTTATGAGAATAGTAGTTATAGAAGACGAAATGCCTGCTTTTAAAAGGCTGGCCAAGCTGATTGATGAAACAATACCATCAGCTGAGATAGTGGCCCACGTAGATAGCGTTGTTGATGCCAGGAAATGGTTTGAAAATAACAAACTGGCCGACCTTGTATTCATGGACGTGCATCTGGCAGACGGATCCGCATTTGACCTGCTGAAGCTCATAAAAATAGACAGCCCAATCATATTCACAACTGCGTATGACCAGTATGCCATTGACGCGTTCAAAGCATCAAGCATTGATTACCTGATGAAACCGGTAAAAAAAGAGGAACTGAAAACAGCGCTGCAAAAGCTGAACCAGTTTAAAAAACTCTTTACTGATAAGACGGAACAGGCCACTGCAGCAACAACGCAGCCGGAATATAAAAAAAGGTTTGTGATAAGATTCGGAGAACATATTAAGACGCTGGCTGCCGAAGAAATAGCGTATTGCTATAGCGAAAACAAGGCGACACTTGCCAGGACCTTTGAAGGCAGAACTTATCCAATGGACCATAACCTTGATGCCCTGCAGGATATGCTCGATCCCTCTCAGTTTTTTAGAATTAACAGGCAGTACCTGATAAACCTGAAAGCCATAGAAGAAATGAAAACCTATACGAAAGCACGCGTGATCGTGACCTTAAAACCGGCTGTTAAAGACGCCCCGGTTGTAAGCTCTGAAAGGGCGGCTGATTTTAAGCAGTGGCTTGGAGGCGAATTACCGAACGCATAATCTACTCTTGTACCTACAATTCGTCCCTGTTTTTTCCCGTTTCATCAAATTGGGAAATGGTTCGGGTTGCAAAAATCCTACTTTTATATTAGGATTATTATACGGCAATATGAAGAAGTTATTATGGATAATACTGGCCCTTGTAGTTGCAGGAGGTATTATCGGGTATTATCAATGGAATAAGCCTCATGAAAAAGTGGAAGATATGAAGGGAGTGGCAATAGATGCATCGAAACTATGCGCAGACTTTGCCGCCGACGAAAATAAAGCCAATAGTACCTACCTTAATAAAGCATTAGAAACAAAGGGTGTTATCACAGATGTTTCTAAAAACCAGGACGGGGGTATTGTTATAGCCCTTGATGGTGGCAATGGCAGCTCTGTTCAATGCACCATGCGCGACAAAAACGTAGAAGCCGAAACCGGCAAAACTGTTATTGTCAAAGGTATCTGTACAGGATACATATTATCTGATGTTACACTTACAGATTGCGTACTGGAAAAATAAATTCATCCCGAAAGATCAAACAATACAAGACGTTTAGCGAAATAAATAACATGAGAAAAATAATAGGAGTTTTTGCCTGTGCTTTAATATTCACAGGTTGTTACTACGACAAAGCCGACCAATTATATCCGTCTCCCGTTACCACCTGCGATACCACAACGGTTACATTTGCAAAAGACATTTTACCAATTATGAATACAAAATGCGCCACTGCAGGATGCCATGACAGCCAGACCAAACAAAATGGCTATGACATGGGCACCTATAACGGCGTGAAGATGGTGGTAGATGATGGCAAGCTGATAGGCGTTACACGCCAGGATCCAGGATATCTGCCGATGCCGCAGGGTATGGCTAAGCTGGATGAATGCAGCATTAATAAGATAGTACGCTGGGTAAACCTTGGCGCTCAGAATAATTAATAATGAAACAGGAAGGAATATGAAAAGAATAATTTTAGGCGCTTTACTACTCTGCGCGACTCAAAGTTTATACGCTCAAAAATACCTGACACGTACAGGTAAAATAAGCTTTTACTCTGCTACCCCACTTGAAAACATCGAAGCCTTCAACAATGAGGCTGCCGCTGTTATGGATAGCAAATCAGGCGAGGTGATCTTCCAGGCACCGATCAAGAGCTTTAAGTTCGAGAAGGCCTTGATGCAGGAGCACTTCAATGAAAACTACATGGAAAGTGATAAATACCCCAAGGCAGAATATAAGGGTACAGTTACAGATATCTCGTCTGTAAATTTTGCCAAAGATGGATCTTACAACGTACATACTACGGGAAAACTGACGCTGCACGGCGTAACCAATACGGTAACAGTTCCGGGAACTATAGTGATTAAGGGCAATACCGCGACTATCAACTGTAAGTTCAAAGTAGTGCCACAAGACTACAAAATAGAGATACCTAAACTGGTAGAAGGTAAGATAGCTAAGCAAATTGAAGTAACGGTAAACAGTTCTTTAGACAAAAAATAAGATCAAACAAAACAACAAGCTTTTTAAATATGCGTTTTGCAAAAACCATTCTCTTTGCCGCCCTTGTTCTTACTGCCGGTGCTACTTATGCCCAGGGTAATGATTCCAAGAAAAAAGATGATAGTGATGAACTGATGAACATGCTAAATCAGCAGGATGCGGGCAAAAAAGAAAAAACATATACTACAGCTACATTTAAAACCACACGCATCATTAACGGTGCGAGTATTGAAAACGTAGCCCGGGGTGTGCTTGACTTTAAAATATCTCACCGTTTTGGAGCATTCAACACCGGGTTCAATGGCTTTTTTGGACTGGACAATGCCAATACCAGCCTGGGTTTTGATTACGGTATTAATGACCGGATCATGGTAGGTATAAGCCGCGGGACTTATGAAAAAGAGTATGAGGGCTACACCAAAATAAAACTGCTGCGCCAAACGGAAGGCGGTTCTATGCCGATAAGCCTTAGCTATCTGGGAGCTATTAGCATACAAAGCCTGCCAGCCCCAACGCTGCCGGCAGGACAGGATTACCATTTCAGCAACAGGATGTATTATGTAAACCAGTTGCTGATCGCTAAAAAAATAAGCCAGGCACTTTCTTTGCAATTAACACCAACACATATACATTACAACCTGGTATCTACTACCGCCGAGCCTAACGATCTGTTTGCAGTAGGCATTGGCGGCAGGTTGAAACTTACCAACCGTATATCATTAAATGCGGAATACTATTACCGCATTAACAAACTAGGCAATTCCAGTATCACCTATTACAACTCACTATCCCTTGGCTTTGATATAGAAACAGGGGGACACGTATTCCAGCTATTATTTACAAATGCGCCGGGCATAACTGAAAGGGTGTTTATTGGACAAACCTCTGTGAGCTGGCCTGACGGGTTGCGTTTCGGTTTCAACATCTCCAGGGTATTTACGATTGTAAAACCAAAAGAATTTGAAGGCTCGAGGAATAAAATATGGTAATGTGCTATCCGAATAAATAAAAAGAAACGGGCTGCAATTGCAGCCCGTTTCTTTTTATTTATAATCCGGGTTCGTATCCGGGATTTGGTACTTGGTTGACTTTTATATTCTCGTATGGAAGATCGGGCAACTCAAGGAAATGCCTTTGTTCTATTACATCGATAGACGCTTTGCGTTTTAGATGCTGGCTTACCAATGTTTTTATATTCTTCGCGGCAAAGCTCAGGATATTGTTTTTTAACCGGATCTGGCGCATAGCCCTTGCCAGGCCATAAAACAGCAGTGCTATGATGCCCAACAATGCATATACGCAAATAACGAATATCCGTACATCCATCCAACCCAATTTAAGGTACTCGGGCCTGTTTTGAAGATCGTCGAGTATATAAAAAGGATAGATCTTATTCATAAATACCGCGAAAGCAATACTACCGGCGCTGAGCAGGTAACAAACGATCTCTGTTATGATGAGTACTGTTTTATTGACCAACCTTTGCGCCGCCGGTTTGCTTAAAAGAGTGCCGAGGGGGTCAAATACCTCCAGCTGCTTATATATAACGTTTTTTTGCTCCTTAAAATCCTGCAATAGGTCGTCTTGCAACTTAGACATTTGTCACACTTGGTTTGAGTAGACAAAAATAAAATCTTCGGCGGTTAAGTAATACCAAAGTGGAAAATTAGGCTTAGTTATGCCTGATTATGTGTATAACTACTGAATATCGGGCCTCTTTTAGTACTTATGATGGATTACTGCAATAGTTTTCGGAAATTTGCAATCTTTTAATTTAAGTCGTGAGGGGTGAGTCATGAGTTTAGAGTTGGTTGTTCTACCGCTCAAACTACAGGATTCCTGATTCAGGACTCCTAATAATAATATGAAGTACGAAAAAGAAATCGGTAAACGCCGGACGTTCGCCATCATATCGCACCCGGATGCCGGTAAAACCACCCTGACAGAAAAACTCCTTTTGTTTGGTGGCGCCATACAAGTAGCCGGCGCGGTAAAAAGCAATAAGATAAAAAAGCACGCAACCAGCGACTTTATGGAAATAGAACGCCAAAGGGGCATCTCTGTGGCAACATCTGTAATGAGCTTTGAATACAAGGACGTGTTGATAAACCTGCTGGATACCCCCGGCCACAAAGACTTTGCAGAAGATACTTACCGTACGCTTACCGCTGTAGACAGTGTAATACTGGTGATAGACAGCGTAAACGGTGTGGAAGAGCAGACACGCCGCCTGATGGAAGTGTGCCGTATGCGCGATACCCCGGTGATCGTTTTCGTGAACAAGATGGACCGTGATGGTAAATACCCTTTTGACCTGATCGATGAGATAGAAAAAGAATTGAACATTTCGCTGCACCCTCTATCCTGGCCTATAAATATGGGCAAGGAATTTAAAGGTGTATATAACCTGTATGACCATAGCCTGAACCTCTTTACCGCCAGCCAAAAGGCCACTGATGACAATACAGTGCCGATACCAGACCTGAGCGATAGCCTTCTGGATGAAAAAATTGGCGAACGAGATGCCAACCAATTACGTGAAGATGTAGAACTATTAGAAGGAGTATATGGTGACCTGGATGTAGATGCCTATCTGAAAGGCAAGGTGGCCCCTGTATTCTTTGGGTCAGCAGTAAACAATTTTGGTGTAAAAGAATTGCTGGATACATTCATCCGTATTGCGCCCCACCCTCTTGGCCGCGCTACTGATAAACGTTTTGTAGAACCGGGCGAAGACAAATTCACCGGCTTTATCTTTAAGATACATGCCAACCTGGATCCGCGCCACCGCGACCGTATTGCCTTTTTACGCGTATGCTCCGGCAAATTTGAGCGTAATACTTATTATAAGCATACGCGCCTTGGTAAAGACGTACGATTCAGTAACCCCTACTCTTTCCTTGCTCGCGAAAAGGATGTGATAGAAGAAGCATACCCCGGCGATGTAGTTGGTTTGTTTGATACGGGCAACTTTAAAATAGGCGATACACTGACACAGGGAGAACCAATGCAGTTTACCGGTATACCTACGTTCTCCCCGGAAATATTCAAAGAGCTGGTAAACAAAGACCCGATGAAGACCAAACAATTAGAAAAGGGTATCAACCAGCTTACGGATGAGGGTGTTGCCCAGCTGTTTACCCAACATGGTGGTAACAGGAAGGTAATTGGCTGTGTAGGTGATCTGCAATTTGAAGTGATACAATATCGCCTGCTACAGGAATATGGCGCTTCCTGCGCATTTGTAACCCTGCCATTCTACAAGGCTTGCTGGATAACGGGCGATAAAAAGAAGATAGATGAATTTGTGCGCTTTAAACAAGCCAACATCATGGAAGATAAAGATGGTAACCTGGTGTACCTGGCACAGAGCGAATGGTTCCTGAATACAGAACGCCAGAACAATCCTGATATTGAATTCCACTTTACCAGCGAATTTAAAACGCAGATGGCATAACTACTTGCTTCATAAAACAGGAAAGGGATAGTATCATTACTATCCCTTTCTTTATTTATTCAACCAAAATTTATTCCTTTAATAGTTTGCCTGTAACAGTACTGTTATCATTCATCTGCACTTTGTATAAATACATTCCTTTAGAAAATGAAGACATATCGATAACCATACTGCTGCCATTTATACTGCCCTTAAAAACTTCTGTTCCTACAAGGTTATAAACCACAACCGTGTTCATTTTGTCACCAGTAGCTTGTATTGTGACTGAGCCTGAAACAGGATTAGGATACACTTTTAGGTCAGCAGTTTTGTTGACATTAACAACTGATGTTGGATTCCCGTAGCCGGGTATATTTACTGTATCAGCGCAGCCGGAATCTGCAGATTGCAGAACAGGCCAAAACGTAACTTTTCCCAAATTGAAATTGTGATAAAAATCCTGGATGCTACTTGCTATTGTTAGCGAATCGGTCGTGCCCCAATAATTGCCGGATATATCAAAATCCATTTTCGAAGATTGGAAATTGTACAATTTAGAATTTTCAATACAATTATTACGCACATACCCAATTCTTGAATATAGTGCAGGTTGTATACCAATGTCATTATATTTTAACCCATTATGCACAACATTGCCAGCCTCATAATTAATGCCAACCTTGCAATACCAAACCTGGTTATCATTGATAGTGCCACCATTACAGAGGATACCACAGACACCCGCTTTCGCGACTATGTTATCATAAACAGATGCACTATCCAGCAAATAAATACCATATCCACAGTCCAGATACAAATTGTGAGCTATTATTCCGCCCCATCCCCTGAAACCATAATCGCAATTTCTTATTTCGTTATCTGCGAATAATGCATACTTGCCAACATTGGTAGCGTAACCATCATCAATAAAGGCACAATGGGACATTTCAACATATGACTCTGCATATCCAAGGCTTTGGAATACAGTTCCATTGTAATGAAACATGCAATTAGATATTTTGACAGGATTATATGCGCTGTAAATAGTGTAGGTTGCATACTCAAAATGACAAAATTTAAATTCCATCGTGTCATTAAAACTCCTATGCCTAATCTCTATTCCCTTCCAGGTGGTATGGTACTTGGAGGTTGGAATTTTGCTACAGGTAAAAGTGATAGAGTCTGAAGATGTACCAATAGCATTAATTTTTCCATCAATGTAAATCGTGTAGTTGTCTGAGGCTATTACAGTAACGCCCGGCTCTATAGTAAGTGTGGCCGGTGTATCGATAAGAATATCCCCGGTAATAATATAGGGATTATTGGCTTTTGTCCAGGTAATGTTAGTGTTAAAATAGCCCGATACATTGGTAGCAAAAACTTTCACCAAACACAATAAACATAAGGAGGCAAGTAGAAAGGTCTTTTTCATAATTCAGTTTTTTTAGGTAGCATAAAATTACAAAGCAGACTATTAAATAATAGCCTGCTTTGTAAAATCTAAGTCAGAAATAATTAGTTCTTAATTAGCTTACCGGTAACAATATTATTGTTAGTTAAATATACACGATATAGATAAAGCCCCTGTGTAAGGGCTGATACATCTACCGAAACATTATTCTTTACAGGGTTATCAACAAAAACCTGCTTTCCTGTAATATCGTATAATATAACCCTTGAGATGGGCATTGGTGATTCTATAAAAAAGTTTGTATTGGCCGGGTTGGGATAAACCTTTACATCGTTTGCAGCGGCAGTTTCTTTTATACCTGTAGTTGGTATATCAATTGTAGCTGCGCAACCCGAATCTTCTGATTGTAACAAAGGAGTCAAAATCGTTTTGCCTTTTGAAAAATCGCTGTAATAGTCAAATATCTTCGTCATTACGGTTGCAGAATCAGAAGCTCCCCAGTAATTATTAGACATATCCATCAGGTTAACTGCAGAATTTTTAAAATTGTACTGATTATTATCTTCTATACAGTTGTATTCTACAATGCCCGGATTTTGCCACCCCACTTGTATACCAATGCCATTGTGCTTAATACCATTATGGGCAGTATAGGCGTTATGATAATAAGTAAGCCCAATGCCGTTATACCACACCTGGTTGTTAAGAATTGTTCCTCCACCAATTATCAATCCTGCGCCACTATTATAGGCAATAATATTGGATACTACGTTGGTTTGCCAGTCATTAAAACTGATTCCAGACCCGTTCTTATATATTTTGTTGTAGGTTATAGTGCCTTCAGCAGAGAAACCGTTGATATTGTAAGCGATTTCACAGTTTGTAATAACGCCCCATCTACAATAACCCAGACTATAATTAGATAAAAACTTACAGTTAATAATTTCGGCATACAATTGAGTTTCAACACCGGTTTGGTTATAATCAAACAAAGAGTTGGTAATATTTACCGGGGCATAGATGGAGATTGCTTTATCCGCATATTGCATGTGGCAATGATCAAATACCAAGGTATCTGTTGTCGACATACGCCTTACTAATATGCCTTTCCAATCGCTAACTGCAGGGTTAGGTTTGTTTGATGTAAACAGAATATTATCGGTGCCGGTACCTGCGGCATTGATGATGCCATCTACATAGATCGCATAATTGCCATCTACCTTTACTGTAACGCCGGGTTCAATTGTCAATACTACGTTAGTATCAACATCTATATCGCCTGTTACAATGTAGGGACTATTAGCTTTTGTCCAATTAGTGTTCGTTGCAATAATACCGGATACATTTGTAGCAAAATTTTGCAAAGCAGAAAATATCAGTGCTGCTGAAAGCAGGAGGGCTTTTTTCATATTGTATAGTTTTAATAATGTAGTTTAAGGTTGAGGTAAAAATAAGATTTCCCCTCTATCAAATTTTTATTGAGGCACTTTTTGTTATTCTTTTAACAATTTACTGATATGCACTTTACCATCACCCGTAACCACTTTAAGCAAATAAATACCACGTGGCAGGTCTGAAACGTTTAAGGACTTGTTTATATTGGCTCCTTGAGCAGATAAAATAAGTACCCCATCTGTACGATACAACATTGCATCTTTAATTATTGCATTAGCGCCTGTTTCAATAACAACAATATCATGGGCAGGATTAGGGTATATACGTAAATGGTCTTCCTGCACGATACCGGGAATGTGCAGAGGAATATCTGTTGTATCAGTTACATTAATGTTAGCCGAACAATAATTAGCTCCGTTTTGCAAAACGGGCAGAAAACCAACCTTACCAAGACTGAAGTTACCATCGAAAAAATCAAGGATCGTAGCTGCTATCTTAACTGAATCTGTATCGCCCCAATAATTGTTGGACATATCAGCATAACCATTCCCATTTTTAAAATTGTATTGCGCGTTGTTGCTAATCGTATTGTGATGCACTGTGGTAACGGATCCGACATTTGTGCCATCTATGCCGATATCATTAAACATAATACAATTTTCTTCCTCTCCCCCTACAGGTACGACGATGCCCGTTTTATTATGCCATATCTGGTTGTTCTTTACCAGGTAACAACTACCAATAAGCCCAACTTTATTATAAGCAATAATATTTTCCTCTACCACCCAGCCATTTAAGATACCTGTGCTATTATGATGAACCAAATTACCATATATATGTGCATGGGAACCGTGCAATCCGTTTGTATTGTAGTCTGCAACGCAATTGTATATTTCTCCATTTGCGGCGATTTCAGCACCCATCTCATTTTTCTGAAATTTACAGTCTGATACAATTGCGTAATAATATCCGCGTATACCATAATAACACTTTTCAAAAACACAATGTTCTACCTTTAGGGGAGCTGCACGTTGATTTATAGCACTTGTCATTCCATTGAAATGACAATACTGGAATTTGAACGTATCTGTAGGACTGCTATGCAGCAAGTCTATGCTTCCTCCTAAATACGTTCCTTGAGAAGATGTACTATTGCCAATAAAACTAATACTATCAGCAAGTGTGCCAATGGCACTCATTGTGCCTTCTACAAATATGGTATAATCACTGCTAAAACGGACCTGAGTGCCGGGCTCTATTGTAAGAGAAGAAAAAGTATCTATGAATACATCCCCGGTAATAATATAAGGGCTATTGGCTTTTGTCCATGTAATATTGGTGTTGAAATACCCTGAGACATTTGTTGCCATGACATGAATGCTCAGCAAGAATAAAGTCAGGAGCAGGGAAAGTTTTTTCATAAGGGGGATTTAAGTTTTTTGTAACAAACTTGGTGCCAAACATTCAATTGTCGCATATATTACAATCGCTGTACTTTGGGGTAGGTAAATTGGTGTATGAGAGTAAAAGGATATATACTTCCCATCATTGTATTGTCGCAATTTGCCGGCACATCTACCTGGTTTGCCGGAAATGCAGTTTTAAAAGACATTACCGGAGCTTTGAATATTTCGGTCGATGTACTACCTCACGTAGTATCAGCAGTTCAACTTGGGTTTATCAGCGGAACTTTACTGTTCTCCATTTTCACAATTACAGACCGCTTTTCGCCATCCAGGATATTTTTTGTTTGTTCGATACTGGGTGCATTATCTAATTTATCCCTGATCTGGGTCTGCAACCTGATGACATTACTAACCAGCCGATACATTACGGGATTTTTTCTCGCAGGCATCTACCCTGTAGGTATGAAAATAGCTGCCGATTATCATAACGAAGGTTTGGGCAAAGCACTTGGTTACCTTGTTGGCGCATTGGTATTAGGCACTGCATTCCCACACCTGCTAAACGCTACCAAAGCGGCGCTTAACTGGCACTATGTAATTATTTGTGTATCTGCGCTGTCTGGTTTAGGAGGAGCTATCATTTTATTTGCTGTGCCAGATGGGCCATATAGAACAAGAATATCTAAGCCAGATTTCTTACACGCCTTCAAACTTTTTCGTAACAGGGAATTCAGATTAGCAGCATTCGGGTATTTCGGTCATATGTGGGAACTGTATACCTTTTGGACGCTTGTACCTTCTTTAATTGCCAGTTTTGTTTCACGGCACGCATCAGGCCATGACATCAATACTTCACTAGTATCTTTTTTTGTTATTGCTACAGGAAGTGCAGGGTGCATTATAGGTGGATATATTTCATTAAAAAAAGGCAACATAATGACTGCATCCATTGCACTTTTGTCATCCGGGATTTGTTGCGTTCTTCTACCGTTCGCCTTGGCTTTACCCTTTGCTATCTTTTTACCATTTATGCTGGTGTGGGGAGTGACCGTAGTTGCAGATTCACCTCAATTCACTTCCTTAGTAGCACAATCTGTTGAGCCTTCAGTAAGAGGTACCGCCCTAACTATCGTTAACAGTATAGGCTTCGCTATTACTGTAGTAAGCATGCAGTTGGTCGCAATGCTGCAAGCAATCATGGACACGAATTATATATACTGGGTATTAGCAATAGGGCCAATGCTAGGCCTTATCTCTATTTACTGCAAAGCATTAGTACCCCGGAATATTAGTCAAGATCAATAAAGATGCTTGCCAGGATAACGTCTGCTTCTGTGATGATCATATCGTCAAATAAAAGTCCTTGTTGCATACTTATGCGCGGTTTGGAGCTCTAATTTATTGCCTTCAAAAAGCTTTGCATTATTTAAACAAGCGCTTAACCTTCGATTTGCAAACCGTTAACTACCGGTTAACAAAAAGCCGGATCAATCGTCCGGCTATTAGATTATACTGTTATTTCGAAACGCTTAGGTGGTGGCATCTCCCAATCGATTTTCCGTTTTACCAGCCATAGCTCCCTGATCTCGCTTCTATCTAATGTAAATTGAGGATAAAATTCTTCGTTGTCGCTAATGCAAACGAAAGTGTTGTTATCTTTTCTAAACAGCCGTTTTACCATAATGCGGTCTTCTGTTACCACAACATATATATAAAACTGTGCAGTAGTATTCCAAAACTCAGGCTCCACCCTCTCGCATACTACATGGAAATGTTCTTTCAGCGTCGGTTCCATACTATCTCCGCTTACTTCAAATACTCGATAGCGTTCTCCATGATAAGGAAGGTTGGGAAGCTGTATCTGCTGCAGCTCGCTACTAAAGGTAGGTTCGAGGTAATGCTGGCTGTAACCGGCCTGCGCCATAATAGGCACAATGCCAATACCCTCCGGAGCAGAGCTACCATCGCCAAATGCCTTCATAAACCTTAATGCATCTCCGGTCGTCCGGATAGAATTAGGATTATACGATCCGCCAAAAAGTCGTTCAGGTTCTATCCCTAATACCTCTGCTGCTTTTTCCTTCAGCTCAGCATCCAGAGACTCCTTTTTAAAATTGTAGTACAGTGTGCTACGGGGTACGCCCATGGCATCGGCCAGGCCGTGCACACCCAGCTTGCTGATCCTTGCCGCATTTTGCAGTGCTTCCCCTTCATGTAAATGAGCCATAGTTAAGTCTTATAATTTTTTCAAGAAAACATTTGGACATTTGTACAATTATTGTACATTTGTATAACAAAGCAGCAAATGCATATTCTTTGTTGCACAAATGTATAGAATTGTTTAAAACAAACAATCATGTTAGAGAAATTTTCTTTTAGAGAGCGTAGAAAGCTGATAGCATTGGTAAATAATAGCAATGCTATTAGGGATTGCAGTCAAAAGACCGGCTTACCTGTTAATTCGCTGCGCAATATCGCTAAAACCGGGAGCGGTGATTTCTATGCCATCGGAAAGCTAAGGGTTTACATCAATTATAAGAGATCGAAGCTGTTTATAGAAAGTGCAGCATAAAATTGTTTTGATTAAACAGACAACAAAAACACAATAAAATTAAAATGATTACAACAAAAGAACTGGACAGGGAAAATGTTGAAATGCTACTTCAAAAAGCATTCAACAACGGTATAGTTTGCTGTAAATCATGGCCTTATGGTGTTTTGCAGGTTGAAAGGCCCGTAAATAAAAATGCCCATAGTAGAAACTACGGGCCTTTCAAAACAAAAAATAAAAAACACGTGTCAAATCTAACAAAAATTATACAAATCAAAGATTATTCTACTTCTACGATCTCTGTCCTTATAGGTTATCCAACAAGCATTCCACAAAACACATGTTTACGTATCAATAGAGCAGATTTTGAATTATGGTTATACAAAACATGCAGGTTGGATTGGTGCATAACAGAATTGCCACGTAAACAACCGGATAAAAACAAATGGCCATATGACGCTTATGGCATACCAGTCACTGACCTCATGACTTTTATTATTGAACAAAACCTTTTGGACAAAATCATTTAATCAGTCACAAAAAACAGAGTTATATATGGAACAGAACATCTTTTACAATCACGTAAGTAACTGGGTAAGATCTCATCGCAACCCTGAAACGATGGAAACACTTCGCAACTTTGTGGACAAGGCTTTACAGCCTGCAGACGTTAAAGAAAAACTTTACCGGGAGATCGCCTATAAGGAATCTATCCTCAGACGCCAACCTACGTTTGTAGTAACAGAAGAGCATACCTTCCTGGCTGACGAAAGTGGCCAACCAAGGGTGTATGCTTCGAGGTTTAGCGCCGTGTGTAAACTTGCGGAACTGACACTTAAAAGTTATAGTGTAGAATTGCTGCAAAACGATCATCTTTTTTATATAGTCCTTTCAGAACCTGCCCCTGTAAATAGTATTGGTGTAGCTGCCTAGCTGCATCCAGTCCTGTCACCATTGAACAGACCTTAAAACCTGCGGGCAAACAAACGAACGAATTAAAATAAAAGGCAGGTGCCGATAATGGCACCTGCTATTAAAAAGCTTCATCAAATATAAATCTCATAATCATGAAAAACATCCTTATTACAGTAGTAGAGACTACAGAAGAAAGCTTCGCCAGAGCTATGAACATTTCAATTGACCGCGAAGCTGAAATAGATGAAATAATAGAGAACTGTTATCAGCTAACAGAAACATTTCCTGATGCATTAGCGGCAGCATCTTATAAGCTTGAAAATGCGAACGAACTGGCGTATGCCTCCTTTCACCTGGGAGCGTATGACATCTCCCGAAACCGCAGGTCGCGTGGGTGTGCGATTCACAGTTACTATTGTACTGTCTTTTCTGATACAGTTATCAAGATTGGCTTCTACATAATAAATACCACTTGCTCCATTTGTTACACCCGGGATGAAAATAGTACTGCCTGCAATACTTACGCCCTGCGGGCCGTACCAATGATACGACACACCGGGAGTTGTGTTAGCAGCCTTTAAAGCCATTGTATCCTGCTCGCACAAAATAACGTTGCCTGTAATGGTGGTTGATTCCGGCGAGTCTTTTACAACTACCTGTATGCTATCTATGCCAACACATCCATTACTACCTTTAATGTCCACTGAATAGCGTCCTGCAGATGACTGACCTACGCCGGGTATTATAATTCTTTTCTGCATAGAGCTAAAACCAGCCGGTCCATTCCATTGATATATAGCACTACTATCCTTATACTGACTTGTCACAAACAATGTATCACCTTTACAGGGATTGTTAGCAAATAACGCAGGTATTGGTATTGCCTTTACAACGACATGTATCGTATCACTTGCCGAGCATCCATTTTGAAATGTAGTTAGTATATACAGTCCGGAGTCTGCCACTAAAATATCGTGTATCGTAGTGTCTTTGGCACTATAGATATTACCTAGTGCATCTTTCCAGACCCACGAGGTACCAACTCCTGCTCCATTAAGTTGCAAAGTGCTGCCACTACAGACAGGGCTATTACTTGCACCTATGGGCCTTGCAGGTTTATTTATTACCTGTAGATTACCACTCGCATGTGCTTCGCAACCATAATTAAAAACATCTACCGTATATATCCCGGCTGCACTGGTTTTTGCATGAAATACTGTGATGGATGCTGCATGTGAATTACTAAGGTCTGGGCCATTCCAAATAGCATCTGTCAATGTTCCCGGCGTGGTTACACTTAATGTAAAAGTATCACCTTCGCATACCGGACTGGTAATATGCAGATTAGGCTGCGGTTTCCCTCCGCCAATGCCTATGCTAACATCGCTGATAGCTGACACGTAATAAGGCGAAGAGGATACTATTCTCATTCTGTACAATCCCCCTGTAACCGTAGCAACCGGGATTGTAGCTTGTATCGTTCCGGAGGAAGTAGCGGAGGCATTACCAATATTAACAGGAGAAGTAAAAGCACCTAAATTATCTGAAAGCTGTAACGTAAAAGTATTGGAGCTATTGAACGCAACAGCTGCATTAACTGTATAATCTATATTAACCTTATCGCCTGCGCAAAGTGTTGTATCGGTAACAACAAAGCTTACCGTATCGGCGGCCCTTATCGTTACAGAATCGATGTAATAATAGGATAAGCCCAATGTACCCGATGGCATATTCGTTATCTGTATGCTGCTGTTATCTTTAAATCCACCGATAACAACATGATCGTAAGCAGAATCAGCGACAAAACTTCCTTCTAGTTTCGTCCACCCTGATTTATTGGTTAACGGCCCGTAAGCAGAAAAGCTCACCTGTGGCGTAGCAGCAAGTCTATTAGTGGTAGCTATTGAGGCAGGCCCGTTTTTAAAAAAGAACACACCTAGCCCGTTTGAAGCAAAGCCTGCATTGTCTGCCAGGGAAACATACATAGATACCGTGTAAGTAGCACCTGCCTGTAATGAGCTTATGCCTCTTTCGATATATTCTTTAAAATCAATATTGCCTGCATAATCAACAATGCCGCAATAGGCATTGCCATTTGCCGGAGCCTGGGTGCCATTGATATTTACAGGTGTAGAGGCACCTGTGACGGATGCTGCGCAGCTATTATAATAATCAGGGGTGCCATTTGTATAAGATGCCCAGCCTGTACAATATCCTCCGAAAAGGGAAGTTGCTGTCGGACAGCTACTATAATTTTCAAAGCCACCGTTGGGAACAAAATTTTGTGCGCTGCCGTAAATAGCAATCGTCATTAAAAACAATATCAATACACTTCTCCTCATACTACATTAATATCTATCTACCACAAAAGGTATTGTGTACGTCTTACCATCTAACCTGATACGGAAGTTATAAACACCACTTGACAACGCATCTCTAAGTTCAAATGCCTGTTCTATATGCTTATCCTGTGTTTGCAACCATTTGGAATAAACAAGCTGGCCTGCTGCATTAACAATATGTACCAGGATTTTCTGATCGGTCTTTGCTATTGCTTTCACCCAAAAATTTCCGTTACAAGGGTTGGGATACAATACCACCATATCCGTATCTAAGGAAGAAAGAATATCTACGAAGAGCTCAGAAGAAGACTTGCACATTCCCAACAGGGCATTGACGGTATAATTACCCGAACTAAGTGTAGTTACATTCTTTATATGGGGGCTATACATAGAACTGTAAAAGTTATTGGGTCCCATCCATTTGTAATCAACACCCGGTTCCGGATCCTCAATACTAAGTATGAGCTCATCACCCTGCTTTACAGGGTTATTGTAGCTGACCTGGGGTGGGATTGGTGTGTGCATGACCTGTACATCAAAACTGTCCGTAGTCTTACAACCATCCTTCTCTGCAACAAGAATATAGGTTCCTGATTCTGTCAAGCCGATTTTCCTGATGTAATTATCTGAACCGTATAATATATCACTTGACGGCGTAGTCCAATAGTAGCTTACTGCTACTGTTGTATCAAATGCAGACAGGTGAAGATCACTTAATTCGCACAGCGGGGTGTTGAGGCTACCGTTTGGCTTATACGGTCTGGCTTTTACTGATGCATTAATAGAATCTAGTGCCTCACAACCGTTGGCTGTAATCTTAACTTTGTATGAACCACCTAATGTTGTAGTAGCATTAATAAAAGCTGTATCCCTTGCAGTAAATATAATGCTTCCCGGACCGCTCCATTCATAAGTTGCACCGGGTATATATCCGGCCGAGATACGTAACGTGTCTCCTGTGCATACATTACCGGCAAACAATACCGGTGATGGCCTTTGCTTCACTTCAATATCAACAGTATCACGACCCATACACCCATCTGCAATTGTCAGTAAAGTGTACGCTCCGCTGTCTGATAGTTTTACTGCAGGCAATGAAATCGAGTTAGAATAATATTGAGTACCTGATGGGGTCTTCCAAATATTTTGAACGTTACCGGTATCTACTTTGCTGTAAAGCCTGATGGTATCTCCCGTACACAAACTTACTGAGGATGTACCGATCGACTTAATGGGATTATCCCTGACAACAACATATACGGAGTCAAAGCTCTTACAGCCGTAATCCCTGGCCTCTACATAATACATACCCGAATCTGCAAAAACGGCATCCGGAATTTTTATGTGCTCTGATGCGAAGTTAGGGGCAGGAACACCGGGGCCGTTCCAGAAAAAATCAGAATAATGCGAGAACACGGTAGCTCCTAAAATGAATGTATCATGTAAACATACCGGGGAGGAAGCATAGGCCCTGACTGTGATTGGATTACCAATCCCTATTTTTTTATCATTTGGCTCTGATACAAGGCCTGGCTTAGATGAAACGATCCGAACACGGTATTCATCTCCCGATGTTAATCCGGACGGAACAATACCTTCGAACATGCCATTGGCAGTATCAGCTTTCGTACCCAGAATAGTAGGGTTTGCAAAGCTGCCGCTTTTGTCTGACAACTGAAAAGTAAACACATTACCGGGCAAAAAGCTACCCGTTAACTTATAGGCGATATGAATGCTATCCCCTGCGCACAACAACGTGTCTGTATAATTAACTATTGATACGGTTGTATCAAAAACAAACTGAAAGGAGAAAACGCTTCCTGCGTTTTGTATCAGGTCATATAAATCAATAGAATTTATTCCACTGCTGGCAATGGTTATTTGTGTGCTGTTATCCCGTGTTGCACTATCAAAATTTACTTTACCATTTGAGATATAACTGTGTCCGCTATTACCGCAGCCGGAAAGCGAAGACAAATTAGCTGCGTTGAGTGTAAAAAAACTACCGTTGACAAAGGTGCTGAGCTCTTCGCCATAGTCCGACGAACTGACCTTGAACCTAACCTGGCGTACCGGTACGGAAAAGCGGAACTCATATCCATTCGTCACAGGAGTTTTTCGGGCAGCAGTAGTGCCAATAAAGTAAGGGCCTACACAATAGGAAGGGTCCGGATAAACACCTGGAGAATCTATTGGTACAACTTCCACCTCAACACCTGCTATTATACGCTTGCCGCTTGTATGCGTAACGTTATAGTAACCCTGCGCATTGCCTAAATATGGTAATGCAATAAACAATAAGGCTATAAACAGGTTACGTAACACTTAATTCAAAATCGTCTTTATTCGCTAATACAATATAACTTAAATACTTCAACAGATAAAATATAATTATCTGGATAGGATATGCGCTAAAAAAACCGGCACAATGTGCCGGCGCCTTACTATACAAGATCTTACTGACTATTAACCACTACCCGCCAAACAGCGATATCATCCCCGGATCTCAATCGCAAAAGATATACGCCCGGATTTGCCTCAGGCAAGGTAATTTTTGAGCTGATCTGCTTGTTAGCCGCTGTCATTTCCCTGTTGAATATAATTTGCCCGACGCTATTAATAACCTCAACGTGGTATACACCTGCTTGTGGCAATTCACCTTTAATTACAAATTCACCTGTATTAGGATTAGGGAACAGTTGTAACTGATCTGCCAGGTTGAACTTACCAATTCCTGTTAATGAGTCTATAGCAATGGTATTAGAAAATGCCTCCTTGGGATTGGTGCAACTAAGATCGCTGATAATAGAACAGCTGATTATATCTCCGGGTTCTATTGCAAAATGCGGATCATCATAACATAAGATTACCGTATCCCTGTCGACCCCAAGCCCAGGCAAAGGAATTAATGTACCATTTTTATACCATTTGTACGTAGGATGCTGGCCACCAAATGTAGGGTGTGCCCTAAAGGTAATGCACCATGGCGGGCCACCTTTTACCGGATCTGCTGTTATTGAAACCTGCGGAGGAACAGGTGGTACCTTAACTAAGGTTATATCGACTGTATCTGCAGGACGTGTTAAACATAATTCATTAGATGTAAAAATACATCGCACGATATCGCCATTTTGACCGAACGTATCCACAAACAATGGCAAGCTGTTATTGATCAAATTACCATTAGAATACCATTGATATGTCGGATTATTACCACCATTAACGCCAACGGCAGTAAAAACAGCAGTATCATTAATACAAATCGTAATCGGGTTAGGACTTACTGTTAACGTAGGTGTGAGAGATTGCTTAACTACAATGTTTGCACTATCAGTAGAAGAACAAGCACCGAGTGTTGCTGTCGCAACGTAATATCCCGAGCTGGATGTTGTAAGATTGCCGATCTTGATATCCTGTGTAGTAGCTGTGAAAGAAGAAGGGCCTCTCCAATCGTAGGATACACCTGAAGGCCCGCTCGCAGCGCTCAACCGAATCGAATCGCCCGTGCACACTAATCTGCTACCTGTGATAACGGGGGTATCCGGCGTCCTTTTTACAGTGAGCAATATGCTATCTTTTGCTGCGCAGCCATTAAACGTGACTGTTGCGGCATAGTAACCGGTAGCGCTAACTGGCGCTTTAGCAACGAATGTAGATTGAGAATTATTAGTAAAGCCATTCGGCCCCTTCCAGCTATAGGTAATGCCACTGCCTGACGTAGTAGTCGAGGCCGAGAATGTAAGCGTATTACCGCTACATACAGGGCTGTTGGTTGTAAAAGTTGGTGTTGCCGGTTTGAGCTTTACAGAAATATTAGATCCATTATCGAAAGAAGTATTAGCAGGGCTGCTTCCAACTATCCTGATGCGATACCCTGTACCGATTGATTGTCCAACAGGAATTCTTCCGTTTACAACACCTGCTGTGGTAGAACTGAGCGTTCCCAATGTAACTGGTGTGGTAAAACTACCAGAGGCATCTGATAGCTGGAGCGTAAAACTATTGCCTGAAAGAAACGAATTAGTTACGCCATAAGGAACATGTATACTATCGCCCTGGCAATATGACAGCGGGCTAAACGGCACTACAATAAAAGCAGAGGTATCAGCTTTAAACTTACATATATACGCATCCTGGTTACCGCCTATTGCTGGTTGGTTAGCATAACGAGCGATACCACTGGAACTGCTGGTAGAACCTGTCACAAACAAATCACCCAATCTGCTATAACTGATACCAAATCCGTTGTCTACACCGGCCCCACCAAAGTACGTGGTATATGTGCGTGAACCGGACGGGCTAAACACGGCTAAGAACGCATCAGTATTGCTTCCGGTTATAGCTCCCTGAGACCATGCGTTTGCTGTGGCCAATCCGAGGCTCAGGGTAGTTCCGCTGAAACATACGTTGCCTGTCGCATCAATGGCGATATCAGCGGTTTGGTCAGCCTGATTCCCCCCAAAATAGGTAAACCAGATACGTGCACCGGAGGAATCATATTTTGTAAGAAATGACTCATCGCCACCTGCGATGGTACTCTGAAATACATTGCTGCCGTAACTTAAGTTCGCACTTTGGGTAGTGCCTGTAACATATACATTGCCGGAAATATCAGTACCTACACCTTGTGCAATATCGTAAGCCAAACCACCAAGGTAGGTGCACCATCGTACGCCACCAGTAGAGTTGAATTTAGCTATAAAAGCATCATCATTCGCGGCATAGGTACCTTGTGCAACACTACTGCTGCTAGGGTAGGCAATACCAGACGAACTACGTGTTTTACCGATTACATATGCAAAACCATTACCATCGCAGGCAACTTTTATCGCTTTGTCTTCAGCAGTACCACCATAGTAGCTACACCATTGCACAGTACCACCAGGCGAAAATTGAGTGATATACGCATCTGCTCCCCCACTTATAGATGTGTGCCCGGAGACAGTTCCTAATCCTGTGCTAACTGTATTACCAACTAGATAAACCGTATTTGTAAAATGATCCCATGCCACGCCTACCATATAGTCATCAAAGGTAGAGGCAGTGCTTTCATCTCCGGTACCGCCAAAATAAGTGGCCCACGATCTTGTACCATTTTTATTAAACTTTACAAGATAGGCATCACAATTACCCCCGCCATAAGTAGACTGGCTAACACCTGTAGAGGATGCAATAGCAGAGGTACTGGCTGTTAAACCCGCAGCATACACATGATCTAATGTATCTGTAGCCAGGTAAAAGAAAATGTCTGTATTGCTTCCTCCATAATAGGTTGCCCATTGAAGTGTACCGGAGGTATTATACATAGCAATATAAGCATCGATACTGCTATTAGTTAATGAACCCGCATATGCACCGGAAGTAGCAATACCTGTTGTGCTAATAGTTCGCCCAGCCAGATATGCATTACCGCTAGTGTCAGTAGCAACGGAATAGCCAAAATCGTCATCGTTGCCACCAAAATAAGTTGCCCAGTCAAGGCTGGGATCTATGATCAAATCATTATTCAACCCATCGTATTGGTCGATTTTAAAAGAAAGTACATTTCCATTTAACCGGTATTCTGATGATATCTTTTTACCGCCTTCCATGTAACACAATGGCGCATCTTCTTCTACATACCCAAGTGAGCTCTTAATCTTTAATGATCCTTTTGGTGTAAGATTTATAGCAGTAGTTCCGTTGTATTGCAATTGGATAACAGACGGATCGGCGCCTTTATGAACAATAAAATCGTATTTAAGCGTGTTGGCAGCGTTGATGTATAATACCCAATCGATATTGGGATAAATATTCTTGTAGGTTATCTTTTGATATGCTTCCGCGGTAATACCATCCGGGCATTGAGGCAAATAATAATTTCTATAATCTTCGGCTTTCTGCTCTTTTATTACTTGTGCATTTTTGTTTGCCCCCAGCAATTTTACATCTATACGAGCATATTTTGCTGTGATCTTTTCATTCGCTGCAACCTTTATTTTTCCATCAGCCGGCAACAGGTTTTGCATCCATTGATAGTGAAATTCTCCATTACCTACAAATATGCCCATGCCCTTTTGCTGTAATGCAAACTGTATATCTTTCCGGCTATTATTATGCTGGTCGATTAATTGCCCCTTATTTTCAATAAACGATACAGATGAATGGAAGCCTTTTCCGGGTTCAGGGCTTGCGTAACTTATGTTAATGACAAAAAATAAACATAAGTTCAATATAATGGGTATCAGAAAAGCGTTCCTTTTCATTATAGTATTATAGTATATTATATGTACTATAATAAAAATACAGAATTGTGGGATGGCAACCTGCCTATGGGATTTTTTTAATTGGATTATAATCTGATTACTAAAAACAAAATATTAGTAAACAATTAGTTAAACAGTTGATTATCAATTAAATGGATTTAATATAAATATTAATTGTATTAGTTATAATTTGCTTCATTGCATTTGTGAGGTCTTCAATGGGAGCACCAACCTCTTTTTTGTACACCTCGATAATCTTTACTGCCTTTGAGGTGAGATCTTTCTCCAGTAACTGCAATTCAGACATCAGTTCATCAAAAGATGGCCTGCCACCTTTAATTGCAGTTAGCGCTTCGATGTTATGAGAATACTGCGCAAGTACCCCCGATGCGATATTGGAAAAACTATCAATAACTTGTTGTTCGCGTGACATAAATATTGTCGCATTTAAAAAAGAATGAAAACTATTTAGTTATCACCTCTGGTCGGGCACGCCAGCTTGAAAGATTTATTCGCAAACTATGCCGGCGCGTCATTATTCTTTATTGATTGCGAAAACAAGCTCAGTATAAAAATAAAAAAATTTAGCAGAATAGAATGTATAGAAGTAAGATGTACGAAGCGGAAATTGACTTGTCTATCTTTAGCAACAAAACCATTAGTCAAGCGCTATCCGAAGATCAGGATTACTAATATAAAAGGCGAGGTGCGCGCTTAAATCCCTGCAAACCGGTTGCTGTAATGAATCATGTCCTATTAACACAACATCGTAATCCTCACCATTATAAAAAGCCAAAGCACTTGTGGCATCCTTGAAAATCTGATATTGTTTTAGGAAATAAAACTTTTCCAGCTTGCCATAAGGGCTTATTACAACGGCTTCAATATTACCGAGGTTGCGATATTCTCCGCAAAACGGCTGACCAACGAGATCTGCATACTCGCTACATATAAGTCGGGCCTCGTCTAGTTTTAGTTTCCCTTCTTTCATCGTATCAAATATATTAAAAATACTATTTGACAACCCTTTGGTCAGACTTAATTTATTAACACGATATCTACGCCATCCTGAATTGCCTGCCGCTTTTTACATAACTTAGTGAATTGACATTTTAATAGGTAGAATGAGAGTTAGCTTTATTTTAGTATTCCTTGCAATAGGAAATTTTGTACTGGCGCAAACACCCGGGCTAAAAAAATTTGATCTGAACAAAGTGGGAAGTTCATATCCCATGTATTTAACACCTTTCAATGCTGCGAACGGAGGGAAGCTTTGCTTTTTTGCAGACGAGGGTATCGGTGATGGGTTTGAGCTCTACACATGCGATGGCGCAAATCAGCCGGTGTTGGTGCTGGACCTTAACCCACTAGCCGGCAGCGCTGTTGAACAATATTCTAACCGCCCGACCATAGTGTTGAACAACAAGCTATATTTTACAGGTAACAGCGGTACTACCGGCCCTGAAATTTACGTGTTCAATGGTGCTACTATGCCCACTTTAGTGCAGGATATTGTTACAGGAAGCGAGGGAAGCGATCCTGATGAGTATGTTGCGTTGAACGGGGTATTGTACTTCCGCGCGCGCAATAGCAATATAGGTTATGAACTTTGGTCTTACGACCCTGTAGCTGCTACACCTGCTAACCAGCTTACGGACATCAATCCCGGGCCCGATAGCAGTGTGAATGGTAATCTGACGGTATTTAACAATAAAATTTACTTTACTGCAGACAGTGGTATTGGCAATAATGAGCTATTTGAATTTGACCCTGTATTTGGTAACACATCATTGCTGGCAGATATTAAAGCCGGACCAGCGGGTTCATGGCCACAAAACTTAACCGTTCTCAACGGCAAGATGTACTTCAGCGCAGCAGACACAGCTGGGCGGGAATTATGGGTATATAATGGCACAAACAATCCCACCCGCATTACCGATGCTGTAAAAGGATTTAGAGACGGAATACCATCCCGCTCAGAAACTATTATAGCATCTATGAATGGCAAAATATACTTCAATGCCAAGGATAGCAACGATAATAATTACTACCTCTTTACTTATGATGAAACAACCGGTAACTACGGTTTAGCCCCAAAAATAAAAACCACGGGCAGCCAGGATCCGCTATGGATAACGCCGTATGGCGGCAAGTTATACTTCAGCGCATATAACCAGGCTACAGGTTACGAGTTATGGTCTTATGATACAACAGAGGGTGCTAAACAGGTAATGGATCTATGTACAGGAACAAATAGCAGTGATCCCAAGGAGCTTACTGTAATAGGTAATGACTTATATTTTCGGGCACAGGAATGTGGCGGTGTGGGTACTGAATTATTTAAATTTAACTATACAGAAGTTTCAGTAAAAAATGTAACATTTGCAGGTGATCTCAAGGTGTTCCCCAACCCGGCATCGGAATATGTAAACCTATCATTAAAAGGTAAAAAGCAGGAAACGCTACACATAATATTCACCGACCAGGCAGGAAAAACTGTGAACGAATGCAATATAGGCAGCGATATGCCTGCCATTACCATCAATACAAAAAGCTGGGTACCTGGTATGTATTATTATACCGCTTATAACAAAGATGGGGTTAGGTACATGGTGGGTAAGATAGTAAAGGACTAAAACACAATATCAGCAAACAACAAGGGCCGCAGAAGCGGCCCTTGTTGTTTGTAAAGATATATTTCATCAATATCGTAATGCCCGGTAAGAAACACCGCTAAGCGTTTTATCAGCTACTACGCTACCATTATTAAAATTGACCTCCAATATACGTGGCACCGAACCACAACCAATGAAGTAAGTATTCGCAGTTTTTTGTACAGACCCCATGTACTGGCAGAAAAGACTATAGGGCAACTGCAAGGATTTAAAGGAGGAAATGGTTTTAGTAGATTCGTCTATTGCCAATTCAACTACCCTGCTATAAGGCCTTTCTGTTGCGTCTCCGTTATCCATCATCATTATATGCCCTTCGTTGTTAATTGTAGCGTCATGCTGGCGAAGGAATTTCTGATCAGCCGTCATAGGGAAATCGCCATTCTTTCCACCAAGCCTCCAAATTATATCACCTGTCTTACGGTTGATCTTAACAATTTGGTTTTGGTTTCTGAACGAACATACCAGGTTGTTATCCTTCGGGTCAATAAACATGCTATTCATGTGCATGTAATCCTGTGCATTAGTTGTGTTTGTATAATCATTCCCTTCTACGCTATTAGCATAAAACTCGGGGTAATTTGTAGCATCCCATTCCCATATAACATTCCCGTTTTGTACCTCCTGGATAATTGGCGCTACAACAGTACACCCTGCTGCAGGATGCAAAGAGCTATCGATATTGCTTACGGCTTTTTGATAATATGCCATGGCTATATAATGGTTATCGTCGAGCAATATAAAATCGTGGCCGTCCAGGGCATCAATATCAGCAGTAGTTCTGCTACCGTATGGCAATAACCTGAAGCGTTTTATTTCTTTAAGATTTTCATCTAGTAAAACGGCGCTTCCCGGGATATACCCTACGCCAGCAATGGATTTCGCATTTGGGTCATATAACTGATAGGTATATCGGATGGTACCATTGATGTTCCATCTCTGGAAATTCATTACAGCAGAACCGGTATTAATATTGCTTGCAACATTGAGTGTGCTATCCAGCAACTGAAGATTAGAAGAGGCTGTATAATCTCCCATATTAAATAACCCAACGAGGGTATGGGTGGAATTGGCAGTTGCAGATGTACCCGTATTCGTCCCTGCAGGCACAGCATCATCTTTTTTACAACTGCTATTGAAAAGCATACCCCACATGGCTATTACAGCCAATGCCAGTTTTGTTTTATTCATTGGTAAAATTTAATGGTAAATAATGGCAAGCCTTATTAGTAGTAACACTACCGTAGGCGTAAAATGTATATGGACTATTAAAAGTTGCTATTATCAGCGCTCTGGCTCATTCCTCCGCCCAAGTTACCCATACCACTACCCTGTCCCCGGCGACCTCCACCATGTCCGCCGCGCTGACCTACACCTTCTTTACGGCGCTCTTCCATTTTCTTCTTCATCTCCTCCACAGCGATTAGATACTGACTGTATTTATTGTCATCATTTAGTATTTCTTTTACGCCTGCGTCGCGCTTATTATTAATAGCATCGAGCATTTCTTTATTGGTACCTTCTGTTCTATAAGTCTGCATGTTATTTGCATACCTGGTGAACACTTGCGTTAATGCTTCTTTTTGCTCTTTTGTGACCTCAATGTTTTTCATAAGTACATTTTCCATCCGGGCTCCCCGTTCTTCGGGGCTTTTAGGCTGGCCATCCATATTTTGCGCGTTGGCATTCAAGGTTAAGCCCACCAAGGCTATCAGCAAGATATTTTTACTTATCTTATTCATCAAAAACTATGTTTTGTATTGGACACTCGTTAAGGGTAAAGGTTTAAAATGGAGAGATTATGGTGTCACCACAAAATTATTCCTCAACGATGTGATTTTTAAACCGCCAAAGATACTAATAGTGCATGGGTAACACCAGCGACAAAGAAGAATTCCTGGCAGTACTGCAACAGTTCGAATCCCTGATCTACAAGGTTTGCAATATGTATGCATCAAATACGGAAGATCTCAAAGACCTGTTCCAGGAAATAATATTACAGGCATGGACTGCGTATCCAAGATTTCGGGGTGAGTCGGCAGTAAGCACGTGGCTTTACAGGGTAGCGCTTAATACCGCCATCACCCATCAACGGAAGCAAAAAAGTCGGCCAGATACTACAAACTGCCTCCCGGCTGATCTAAAGGATAATACCCATCCGGCATTGACGGAGGAATATAAAATAATGCAACAATTAATTGGGCAACTTCCGTCGCTTGACAAAGCGCTGGTACTATTGTACATGGAAGATCGCAGCCATGCTGAGATTGCAGATATTATGGGAATAAGTGTAAGCAATGTGGGAACCAAAATAGCCCGTATAAAAGAACGCCTGCGTAAGAAGGCGGAACCATATATTAACGACAAAAAATGAGCAACGTATGGATCTGGACAAAATGAAAGAAATGTGGCAGCAGCATGATAAAATGTTGCAGAAAAACACAGCACTGAATGAACACTTGGTGAACTATATACTAAACGACAAATCTAAAAATGTAATCAGAAGGCTTATTAACCTTGAATACATTGGCATCGTTGTATGCGGACTTGTACTATTGCTGTTTGCTGTGCATGTTGCAGATAGGGACATGAATGCGTTGCTCACAGGTTGCTATGTGTTGTCGCTGGTATTTATTTTGGCCGCGATGGTCTTATGTATCTTTAAAATAAGACATCTAAACAACATTGATCTTAATGCTGGCTCCATTACAGAAACCGCAAAAAAAATAAACCAATACAGGCTCATTATCTCCATAGAGAAAACCACTTCACTAATACTTGCCCCTATATTTATTTCAGCACTATTTGCAGTAATGATGTTTTGGGTACACGGCATTGACATTTTCGAGGATATTACTTTTTTTCTGCCTCAACTTGTAACAGGCCTTATCGCCGCTACCATTGCTATGCTGTTATTGTACCGCAGGCTTTATAGCCAAAACATAAAAGAGATAACTGATAATCTTAAAGAAATAGAACGATTTAAAACAGAAGCCTGATTTATCGAACGTAAACATTTTTGTCTCTTACCTCAAGACACTGATAAATATTAGCAAGTAATTTTTTACCTGTCTTTTTGTTGTCTTTTACCTGGGTACCGGTATTACTATATAAGAAATTGAATTTATATTCCTGGGATCTGTTCATCTTGTATTCAAAAAACGGATCATCGGCAAAATTAAACTCAAAAGTTTCTCCCGGGCTCAGCTTTACATATTCGGGATAGTCGTAGCGCTTTACAAAATCGATCTTCCTAATGCGCGTTACAGCATGGCCAAAAACATCATTAACCAGGAATCTGAAGCTGCCTGAATGTATCCAAACCTGCTCTTTGCATTTGTTCTCGAAAATAAAACTATAGTTAATGTAATCTTCAAAATTAATAGTATCCTGCACCTTCATGCTCATCAATATGCATTTGCAGCGAGCATTTTCTATGACTACTTCGCGGGTTGCAGTATCAGCAACTTGCTTGTTTTTATCACCTATTACAATAGTTTTACGGTCATCAATAATAGTTTCCTGGCCTAATACTCTTTTAGGTTTGGCATGAATCGTATCGTAGATAATCGGCAGGTCTTTGAACGACTTCTTTTTATCAGCCTTTTCTATAGTTATTACTTTCTCTTTATACATCGGTACAAGCGTTCCCGATTGAGGCTTCGTTTCGTCAATAATCTTGTATTTCGGGGAAACTGTATCTCCCGCAGAGTTTTTCGTTGGTTTTTCTTCCTCGCGGCGATGCTTCTTTTGAGCAAGGCATATATTGCCATGCCCAATTGCAATGACTATTGCAAACAATAATATTTTTTGGAAGAACCTCACTTCTTGCTTTTAACTACAGCTTTTTCTGTACCACAAATGGTGTATACCGGGTCGGCTAAGTCGGGATCAAGGTTTATATGTATTTTACCTTTACCGTCTGCCCGTGGCATTTCTATATAATCTTCTACCGGCACCGGATCACCTTCGATACCCTTCCAGCTATTGACAAAGCTGGTAACGCGGCATAGCTTAACCTTGCTTTTCTGCAACAACGTGAACTTGTCGGTGTTCTTCGGAACCATAAATGCGGCCTGCAACTTTTCGGACCCTTGCAGGTATTGAAAATTATACATGTTATAATAATCAAACGCTGCCGCATCCTTAGATGTCAGTGTAACGGTGATATTACTATCAAGAGGTATTGCTGCTGTTTCGAAAAAGCTTTCCTGAGCCGTAAGCTTGCCAAACAAGAAAAGGAAGAATAAACCCGCAAATAAAATTTTAGCAACCAATTGACATCTTATTTGCTATTAAATATAATAAAACTAACGGTAATACTATCATCCTCCTATGCGAACAAGTGCGTCGTGGGCGGGCTGATATTTATCGTCAAATACAAGGGCCTGCTTATAGTCATTGATAGCTTCCTGCTTTTTGCCCATTTTTTCGAAACAAACGCCGCGATTATAGTAAGCTTCGGGGTCTGATTGGTCTATTTGCACAAGGATATCGTATTGGCGCATTGCTTTATCCAAAGAATCCTGCTGCATGTAAACGTAGGCAATGTTAAAATAGGCATCTATATATTGCCTGTCTCTCATTATAACATTCCTGTATTCTTCCTTTGCAAGTTCCAGCTCATTTCTATGCTGATAATATACGCCACGTGCAAATAGCGGAAATGCATCAGTAGTATCCAGCTTCCAGGCATTTTGAAAATACGTTAATGCTATGGGGTTTCCCCGGCTACTGTAAATACTACCTAACTGCAGCACAGCTTCTTTGTAATCAGGAGCTACCTGCACTGCCGTTTGAAAACTGGAGATAGCCTTAGCCGTATCCTTAAGGTCTTTATAAATCATTCCCTTCAGGAAATAGGCTTCGGGATTATATACATCCTGCCGCAAAACTGTGTTGATGGCTTTAAAAGCAGAAGAATATTCTTTGATGTATACAAACATCTTCGCCACCTTCAATTGTGCTTTTTTATCGCCGGGATTCAGGTCTAATGCCTTTTGCAGCCATTTTACAGAACCCGTAACGTCTTTATGTTCAAACATCAGATCGCCTACGGCGCTAAAGTACTCAGCCTTTGTAGAATCCAGCTTGGTAGCTTGTTTAAAATCGTTTAAAGCTAAAGTATCTTTCTGCAGACGATGAAGAATAATGCCACGCTGGAAGTACAGAGCCGCATCTTTGGGGTTATCATTTATTTTTTCTGTAATATTTTTCAACTCAGGGGTGGCGATAAGGGCCGGGCTGTTATTTGCGCTACCTTTATTGCCTTTACAGGAACAAAAAACAGTTATCCCGATCAATACCAGGAAAATATATGAAACACTTCTCATGCCGCTAAATTAATTCAATTGATTGATTGCAATGCATTTAGGATCTATTTGCGTTGTCCGAGGCGGTAATACAACGCCACATATATACTAGGCGTTAGCATACTACCTGCCAGCCTGGGGCTAAGCTTATAATACACATTGTTTTCATCAACAACATCTACCCTATAAGCAGTCTGCTGGTCAAAGAAATAAGTATATAATACCTGCGCGCCAACGCCTAACGCTACCGGCTTTTCTGCTGAGAAAGGAATCAGTATCTCTGCATTGATACAAGCCTGCGGGATAATACGTTTGATATATTCTGAAGAATCTATCATCACCTCGGTCAATGTGCTCTTATTGCCGCTAATGCCAACCTTATTTCCTGAAAGGTAGTTAGCCCCAATACCTACTCCAACATAAAGCTCTTTGTTGCCACCAACCTGCTTTCGCACCCTACCGCAAAGCATAGCATTGGCAGCGGCAAAATACATATTCAGCACCCTGTCTGTAGCACCCAGCCTGGTAACGGGTAGCACATAACGTGATACCGTGACATTTAATGACGGCACAAAGGTAGCTTGGGGTGGTAAATAGCTGAACCTGGCAGTAACACCCGGAGCCGCATCTGAGTGGTTATAATCCCCAACATATTTGTTGAACATTAAGGGTGCTCCAAGATCTACCCCGATACCCATATCTATCTGAGCAGAAACAGATAGTGGTATCATGAGCAACAGGACAATTCTTACAAAACCTGAAAACATGGTGCAATATACCCTTTAACCTGACATGTAAATAGAGTATCACGTTGGCATTGTTTTATTAGTTCTGCAACAAGTAATAATATATTAATTATCACTAAACATGTTCTTATGAAAAAGGGAATACTATTGTTGCTATTTACAATTAGCACTATTGCATACGGACAACCAAACTGTGGCAATCCTCACAGGATATTTAATGTGCCGGCTAACCAGACACCTAAGGTGGTAACTAAACTAGGGACTGACCCGCAGTTTCCTATAATGTGCAACCTGAAGGATGCAGACCAGTTTTATAAAAACTTACAAGCCGTTGGAGAGATCAAAGGATTTAAAAACGAGATCAATAGCCTGTTTGCATCTATAGGATATGACCAGGGTGTAAAAGACCCAAGATTTACAAGGGATAAGGTTTGGTCAGAAGATATACCATTTGGTGCTATAGGTATGTTGGGAGACGGGCAGAACAAATACATCTACAGCATATTGGCACTACCAGGACAAAATAAGATCAAAGCATGGCATGTGAAAGCAATTTCAGGTTGCGATCTCTATTTTATGAACCGCTGTGGTAATGCTTTCTACTATACTAACCCACCGGTACAGCAGGCGTTGGTTATAGAAGAAGAGCATCCTGCAATTGCGAAAGTACGTGTAAAGGTAATTGCGAGGTATGATGGGCGACAATACTGCAGCTGTAGCGATTGCGGTGAAGATGCATATATAAGAGGCGAGGTTGAAAAACAAGTATTGGAAGATAAGATCGTTGAAGTGCCTGTTGCCGATGATCCCGATTCTTACCCTGAAAAGCGCGTTTATGTAGATGTAGACAAGCAAACCTTTAAGCGCCTGCGCAAGCAAGAAGAAAAAAATGAAGAAGAGGAAGAAAATAAGTTATCAATGAACTAACCAAAACATGAAAAAGTGAAAGGGCTCCCAACAACAAAGGAGCCCTTTTCTATTCAACAAACAAAACTATGCTTTATTACATCTGCGTTGCAGTAAAGATGGCATCGACCGTATAGGTACCACCAGGATAAGAGAATTTAGGATCCGCTTTATACTTTACAGATACTGATTGGTTTCCACCATTTGAACCACCTGAAACAAGCGTTTGTATCCTTTCTGAGATAGAAGAAAACCTTGACAGCGCAAACGGAGAAGGAATGCTACCACCAGAGCCGTTCGTTGTGGGCATAATACTCAATGTTCCTGCTACCGGCATTTTAGGTGCGGGCATCACATTGCCTGAATAAGTAAAAAAAGGATTATTAGTATTTACAGAAAGATTGAACTTCTTATTGCTGCGGATCGTTAATTGATAATCAGCTGTTTGAACACCGCCGGAGTATGCAGCCGGGTTGGCGAAGGGTATCCTTACCAATTCGCCGGTTGCATTTCCCGTTGTGTTAAAAGTGATTTCTATAGCATCTGTAAGTGAAAGCGATATTGTTTGAGCTGCAGAACCGGAGTTTTGAGCTTTGGCCGCAACAGATGCGCATAGCATAGCTATAAGAATGAACTTCTTCATTGTGTTTTTCGTTGTTTTGTTTTGCTTTGTGTGTTGTGTTTGTTATTTCTTGCTAACGATACAAATATGCGACGCATTTGAGGGCTTACAAAGAAAAACGCCCCACTTAACGGAGCGTTTAAAATTGATTAACACCGGAAAATACATCTTGTTAACACCAGAAATACACTTAGTTAACAACCGGTTAGCATAGTAAAAATTAGGTTCTGATTATGAAGCAGTTATGATCTTAGCACGTATTGTCTGATTTTAGAGTACAATACCTCCGGATCAAATGGCTTACTAATAAAATCATTCATTCCAGACTCTTTAGCCTTATTCCTGGCATCCTCAAAGGCATCTGCGCTAAAGGCTATAATAGGTGTTTTTGAATCATCCATCCTTATACGCCTGCTTGTTTCAAATCCATCCATATGCGGCATGTGCAGGTCCATCAGCACTACATCATATTTCTTGCTTGCAAAAACCTTCAGGCCTTCCAGTCCGTCAGCTGCAACATCTACCTCGGCATGCATTGCATTCAATATCTTTTTTGCAACCAGTACATTCAGCTTATTGTCTTCTACCAACAATATTTTAATGCCGGCGAGATCGTGTGTTTCCACAAACTTCTGCTCCTCATCTTTTATTTCGTTGGTCTTATCCATTTTCAATTCGAAGTAGAAGTTGGATCCTTGTCCTTCCTCCGAATCGACACGAATAGCACCACCCATCATGGTAACTAGTTTGGATGATATTGCCAGCCCTAATCCCATACCATCATAGCTCCTTGTAATCTTGCTATTGATCTGGCTGAAAACATTGAATATTTCCTTGAGCCTGGCTGCTTCTATACCTACACCCGTATCTGCCAGCTTGAACATAACATAACAGGCATTATCATCCATATGGCTGACCTTTACCCAAAAATGAATGGAGCCCTTCTTAGTAAACTTAATTGCATTATTCAGGAGGTTATTGATAACTAACAATAGCTTATCGTAATCGCCCAACAAATATTGCGGTATCCTGTCATCAAAATCAAAATGCAAATCGATTTCTTTTTTTGCCGCTTCCAGTACAAAGCTATCAAGAGCATTACGACAAAATTTCCGTATGTCTAATGGCTTCTTTTCTATTACTATTTCTTTATCCTCTAGCTGGTTAAAGTATAGAATATTATCTACAATGGATTTTAATGTTTGTGCAGAGTAATGTAATAAGGAAACATCGCGCCTGATGGTTTCCGGTATTTCTTTCTCCAGCATAAGATGGCTGAGGCCTACGACTGCATTGGCAGGTGTGCGTAATTCATGGCTCATGATAGAAAGAAAATGCATTCTTTCCTGGGACGACCGCTCTGCTACGTCTTTTGCTGCAACCAATTGTTCTTCCATGTTATGGTTTACCTTGGTTACAATGCGAATGACAGCAATACTCTGTAATACTGCTATTATGGAATTGGCGACTTTAAAAACGCCTTCCAGGCCGGGCATGTGAAAATTAGCGAGTAATTTGGGTGTAAGATCAGTACAGTTGATCGCCAATAGACAAGCTACCGTAAATAGCAACATCAATAAACGCTTGCCACGTTCATCGTACCTGGTAACCACATATGTGAGCAACAGTATGGGAACGTAGTACATATATGTATTCTGCCGTTCATTTATGATCCCTGTATCAAACAGCATCAATAAAAGATCAGAAATAACAATGGCAATGCCGGCCGCAATACCAGTTTCCTCTTTATAGGCTATCAGCGAATTGATAAAAAAGCAAATGGAACCAGCGCCTAATATTAATGCAGGCAGATAAACACCGACAATGAATAGAGTTATGCAAAATAATAAGCATACAATACCTGCTGACAGGTTCAGAAATAACAGAATCCTCTTTTGCCGAAACATTGGCAGTAAAAAAATTTAATATGCATTAACAACCATCCCACAACTATTGCAGGATATTATATTGATTGTTTGTTTACTTGGGATTCTCTCTGTTATTCCGTTCCACGAAGGTAATATTTAAAACAAACATTTTTATATTAGTTTATTACATATAGCCTTCATGGAATTAACAAGCATTCCATGGTTTAGATTACCTTTGGAAGAATCTTAAAAAAAAGTCAAAATAATATGCCACTAATAGCACCTTCAATGCTTTCTGCAGATTTCCTGAACCTTGGCAGGGATATTGAAATGGTTAACAACAGCGAAGCGGATTGGTTTCACCTGGATGTGATGGACGGACGCTTTGTGCCTAACATCAGCTATGGCATGCCTATTATAGCCCAGATGAAAAAACTGGGAAAAAAGACTTTTGACGTACACCTGATGATAGAAGACCCGGAACGTTACCTGGAAGATTTCAAAAAGGCCGGAGCCGACTATCTCACAGTACATTATGAAACTGGCTATCATATTCACCGTACGCTAACATCCATTAAAGCCCTCGGAATGAAGGCCGGGCTGTCCATCAATCCGCACACTCCTGTATCTATGGTGCAGGATATTATCGGTGAAATAGACCTGCTGCTTATCATGAGCATCAACCCCGGTTTCGGGGGGCAGAAATTCTTACCCCTGACGTATAAGAAAATTCGCGAAGCCAAAGACCTGATCAATACGGCAAAAGCCGGTACCCTTATAGAGATTGATGGTGGCGTGACACTTGAAAACGCTGCGGATATAGTTGCTGCGGGTGCTGACGTATTGGTGGCAGGCAATACGGTATTCTCTGCGCCGGACCCGGCAGCAATGATAAAAAAGCTTAAAGAGGCGATAAAATAATTAGACCGCACACCCGTTATTCATCTATATGTTGGCCAAACGCATCCCTTTAATAATCACATGCTTATTGTTATCTCTATGGGTACATGCTCAAACAGCCACCCTTAGCGGTAAGGTAACAGATGAAAAAGGCCGGGCGCTTGACCCGGTAACTGTTGCCGTAGAAGGCAGTGTAAAGGGTACACTTACCAATAGCAAAGGACATTACGAACTTATATTGCCCAGTGGCGTGCCGGTGATAGTTGTCTTCTCTTATAACGGCTATAAACTGGAAAAGAGAGAGATCACTTTACTGCCATCTGAACAACGGGAGCTTGATATCAAGCTTATAAAAAAGGCTACCGAACTTGAAGGAGTAACCGTTACGGGCGACCGAAGTAACGAAGCGGGCAATATAAAACTCGATGCCACAAAAGCAGCGCTTTTACCAACAGTGGGTTTTGGCAGTGGCATAGAATCTATGATCAAGACCTTTGTTGGCAGTAATAACGAATTAACCTCTCAATATACCGTACGTGGTGGCAATTATGACGAGAACCTCGTTTATGTAGATGATTTTGAGATCTATCGCCCGTTTCTTACACGCAGCGGCCAGCAAGAAGGGATGAGTTTTGTGAACGCAGACCTTGTATCAGGGGTAAACTTCTCTGTTGGTGGCTTCCAGAGCAAGTACGGGGATAAAATGAGTAGTGTTCTGGATGTTACTTATAAACGCCCTAAAGAGTTTGGAGGCCGGGTAATGGCCAGCTTATTAGGGGCTAGCCTAGCCCTGGAAGGAGCTTCCAAGAATCAAAAACTGACTTACCTGGTAGGTGTGCGTCAGAAAAGCAATCAATACTTGCTGCAAGCACAGCCAACCAAGGGTATCTATTATCCATCGTTCACTGATGGACAGGCACAGATCAATTATAAATTCAACGACAAGTGGGAGGTAGAAGCTATTGGAAACTACGCACGCAACCGGTTTACTTTTACACCGGAAGAGCAAACCAGCAGTTTTGGCGTTGTGAACCAGGCATATCAGTTGCATGTATTTTATAACGGGCATGAGATCGATCAATTCGATTCCCGCTTCGGTGGTTTATCAACTACATTTCATCCCAATAGCAGATTGAAGCTGAAACTCCTGGCATCCGGTTTTCAAACCAACGAAAAAGAAACCTATGATATCAGCGGAGAATACCTGCTGGGAGAACTGGAAACTGATCTGGGCAAAGCCAATTTTGGACAAGTGAAGACGGCATTAGGCACGGGTATCATCCACGATTATGCCCGTAACTATCTTAAAGTGAATGTTGGTAACCTTGCCCATCGCGGGTCTTATGATGCCCATCTCCATTTTATACAATGGGGCCTTGATGCCAATGTTACCCAGATTTCTGATAAACTGTATGAATGGGAGCGCCGCGATTCTGCCGGATATACACAACCATACGACCCTAACAACCTGGAAATGACGAAATTCTATCATTCGTCAGCCGACTTTAACTATATGCGTTACAGTGGCTTCCTGCAAGATAACTTCAGGTTTAGCGACTCATCAGATTTTACGGCATCCATTGGCGTTCGTTTTAATTATAGTACACTCAACGGCGAGTTTCTTGTAAGCCCACGGGCCCAATTTTCCTATAAACCACGTAAATGGAAACGCGACTATGTCTTTAAACTGGCCGGTGGTTTGTATCAGCAACCTCCATTATACAGGGAAATGCGCGATCTGAATGGTGATATTAATACCAACCTCAAAGCCCAAAAATCGTTTCACATAGTGTTGGGTGGTGATTATAACTTTAAAGCCATCCAGCGTCCGTTTAAAATAACAACGGAGGTGTATTATAAAGGGATGTGGGATCTTGTGCCTTATGAATATGATAATGTACGCATCCGCTACTTTGGTAAAAATGACGCTGTGGGATATGCTTATGGCGGTGAAGTAAGGGTGTATGGTGATATTGTAAAAGATGCTACATCATGGATCAGTCTTGGGCTTATGAAAAGCATGGAAGATATTACGGACGACAAGATAGATATCAAAAATGTTGCCGGTGGAGATAGTATCGTAAAATATCCCGGTTATATACCCCGCCCCACAGACCAGCGCTTTATGCTGGGAATGTATTTTGAAGACTACTTCCCTAAATGGAAAAACTTTAAAATGCACCTAAACCTGATGTATGCCAGCGGATTACCTTTTGGGCCGCCGGATAATAAGCGCTATGGAGACACATTACGCCTGCCTGATTATAAAAGGGTAGATATAGGATTCTCCGCTTTATTGATAAATGGCGCTAAACATCCACACAGCAAAGTCTGGAGCAGTGTTAAAAATTCCTGGTTAAGCCTTGAGGTATTTAACCTGCTGGGCATACAAAATACCCTTTCCTATACATGGATACAAGACCAGACAAGCGGGAAAACCTACGCGGTTCCTAATCGGCTTACTTCACGATTAATCAACGTAAAGCTTATTGTGGATTTTTAGGCAACTGTTCAAAATTTGCCTTTACTGCAATATCATTGATCTTCTTTACTACGCCATCCAACTCCTGAGACGTAGTAATAATACCTTTGATTACTTCAATATTTACAGGGTCGGTAACATCTTTCTCGTTGAATAATTGACTGAGTCCCATTATAGTGCTTACATGGTTCCGAACGCTGTGCGATTGAAGCCAGGCGATCTCTTTTAATTTTTCATTCTGCTTTTGTATCTCTTGCAGGTGCTCTGCTGCAATCTGCTTCTCTTTATTGTAGATATTAAGCAGGTAATTGGTAATTACGTAAATGAAGCCGAGACAAATGATATAAGTAGTTGTGTAATCTATGTATTGAGCAAACGGGCTGGGATAGCTTAACGGCGCCAGATTGGGATAATAATATTCAGTCCAGATAAGTGTCAGGCCCACGAACAAATGCAACATAGCCCATAATAAATGCATACGTTTGGGCGTGATGGCAATCAGCAAATGGAAGCAGAGAAAAAACACCAGGAATGTAGGCCCTGCAATACCCGAGTTATAATGGAAGTTTGCTATAAGCCCTAAGTAGCTGGCTATAGCATAGATCACCACAGCAGTGTAATATTTCTTCTTTACCCTTGACAGATAATACAAAAACAGCTGAAGTATAATTAACCCAATTAACAGGTAGGTTATGTCATTCGTACCCGTGAGAAAATTTACCGGCGTTAACATCACTAACATAACGAGGGTAATAATGCTTAAGGCATTCACCGTACGGTTTTGCGAAGAGTAATCAGGAGATTGCCCTAATAAATTATTCCAAAGCTTATTGAAGCCAGCCTGTTGATTATTTTTTGTCATTTTGTTTTACGGCTTCCTAATATAATAATTTGAAGGCAATAATTACAAGTCTCCCCCTCTTTAAGCCGCCGTTAACTGTAATCTAACGTTATCGCATTGCCACACTCAGTCATATCTATGCAACCATCATTTCTTAAAGAGTGGTTAACAGTTAACATTTAAGTTGGTTAAACAGTTTTAAAGCTGTCGTTAAACGATCGTAAATACTTGGTAATGGCTTCGCATCGAGCGCATATTTGCACTATCAAAACAAAAACAAAACACTTCAAAACAAAAAATAAAAAACACACAAATGTCAAAAATATCGCTGTTCATAGCAATACTTACCTGCCTGGTTGCCGCAGTAAATATCTAATAAAAACACTACCTACAATTCAAAACAAAAAACACAAAAACATGAAATCCATTTTATTAGCACCAATCGGCTTACTACTTCGCACTTACCTCGGCGTAGCATTTATTATGATATTCATAAAAAAGCAAAAGGCGAAAAGGACAGAACGTAAAATGGCAACAGCAACATTAAAAGATGCGCAGAAACATGCACAGGCATAATTTACCATTCACCTTGACATATCGTTATTAAATCCGCCCATTAAAACATCCCCCTTCTGTGTAAGGCTGTAATAAAACAGCACGAAAGCAAATCCCCCCGAAGAACGGGGGATTATTTATTTACCAAGATATAACTGGTTGCCATCTTTGTAAGCTCCGTTTATTGAGTAGTGTGCTACTATAGACTGACAGGTAGATTTCTTGTCATTACAACGTACCAGGTCGTATCTATGTTCATCATCGAGCACTGTAGTGATCGTATAATAGTTACCCGGACCGGTAAGGATCATTACCCAATCATTATTAGGATATACACCGGTCAATGGGCCGCTTGTGGCCACATAATCCCCGAAAAACACAGTATCTTTTTTACCGGCTACTAGCGGTGTGGTTCCATTGTAAACAAAAAATGATGAATCTAACGTGTGCTCATGTCGGGTATCTGTAACGGCATATCGTTTTAAAAGCACAGTCCTGGTACTTGCCCTGTCAAACCCTGTAAAATAAATTTTAAGGGTATCAGCTGTACAATAAGTGCGTTTTTTACAGCAGGCACCTAAACCAATTATAGTCGATAATAAGCTTACAGCAATGATAAATCGTTTATATCTCATTTTACTAAAACTCGCCAAATGTACATTTTATTGATTCCCGATAATTAAGTGATTTGTCATTTCTTCTTTACCATTATCAGCTTTGATGATGTACTGGCCGGATGGAAGACCCGATATGTTAACAGATAAGGTATATTCCACTGCAGGTTCCCTTGAAACCTGGCAGACTACTTGCCCTTGCATATTGTACACCCGGATAATGGATGGGGCCATTTCATTCCAATGCAGATTTATATACACTACATCTTTTGCCGGATTAGGATACACGCGAATACCCGAAGATGCGATTTTTTGTGTCGCGATAGCATCAGGGATCAATTCATAATGGTAAAATGTTTGGGAGCCTTCACCTTCCATCGGATACCATTTTGCCGCCTGATCATCCCAGGTGTAAAAATTATGGGTCACCGGCAGCTTGTCGGTATTATAATACCATGTTTCCAGGGTATTATTTAAATAAGTCCAGCCCGAAAATGCCTTTTCCAGGGTATATGTCGGGTTTTGATTGGCGTCGTAGTTATACTGTAGCCTTTTATATGGCCCCCATGCCTGGGCAATAATATCCCATTGGTTAACCAATTCAATATCAACCAGGCCATTATTAAGATAAGTATAATAATGCTGGTAAGTACCGTCCCACCTGTCAAATGTTGCGCTCCATGAACTGTAAGTATGCTCGCCTACCCGCCCATTACTATCGTAGGCATAATACTCACGAGAGATTGGTATCAGCATAGCCGCGGCTGAATCGTAGGTATAGAGCGTATCCTCTATTAGCCTTGAAGCGGTATCGTAGCCAAAAGCCTCCCGTTGAAAGCTATCCCATGCTGCTGCCGTATCGTTCCAGATCAGTAGGTGGTGTGCAATAAGGTTGCCCGACTGGTACTCATTCAGTTCCTTTGCTTCCGGCAACCATATTCCTGCCACATTTTTTCGCCAAAATATACTGTCAAGCCGTGTTCCTGTATAATAGTACTTATAACGATTGTTGCTTAGCCATACATTGCCAACACTATCCCAATTGTCAGCGATAGTGCTATCGTAGCGTGTATTAGCATAATAGGCATATACATTTCTGCTAACGTTTTGCCAGGCTGCCCCTTTTCGTTTCGCGTAAGCTTGTGTTATAATGCGGTCGCTGTCTCCGTAAGTGCGATAATAAAGCGCTGAGAGGCCTAATGATGGCCCTGCCAACCGATAACGAAACATAGAATCATACAGGTATACCCCCGTCTTCATATTGCTCCCCCGGCCATTACTATAACTGTAGATTACAGAATCGGTAAGCTGATAATTATGGGCTGCATCGGCAGAATATGTTCCTGTAGAAAGGAGTCGATATTGACGGGTCTGCGCGTGGGCGCAAATGCCGACAACTGCCAGGAATATAAAAAGTACTAATTTCTTCATAGGCTGATGATAAAAGCTTGTTCTATTTTATTTAAGATACATTAATCCAAATTAAATCCGAAACATTTTTTCAGAGGGGGTATTTTATAAAACGCAAACTAATTATATCTTTAAACATTATGCGTACAAAACATATCATTCCAGGGCTGGTAATGGCCACTATGTTACTGGCAAGTTGTTATAGGAAACAGGATGTTGTACCCCGTCCCGAGAATCCTGTAGGTGGCAGAGGAGGAAAATCTAAAATCACGGTTACTGCCAAACACTTCGACCAGACTGTTGATACCGGCTGGGTGTTTATTAAATATGATGCAACAAGCCGTCCGTTAAACTGGATGTTTGATGACTCTATGCAAATCCGGTATCAAAATGGTACTTACCAGGCGGCTTTTGACAGCCTAAAACGAGGTAATTATTATTTCTATGCCCGTGGGTATTCTTTCGACCTAATGGATAGTGTTACCGGTGGCACTAAAGTTACCGTTATAGATACTTTTGAACGTACTTATAACATCTTTATGGACGTACGCAATTTCGACGGCAAATAGCATTCACCTTCGATAATATTAGAAGCCATCACCATCGTGATGGCTTTTTTGTTATACTAATTTTTTGTGGTTAGGCAGCAGCGCTTACCTTTGTAAAGTTGAAAACAGCGCTATCCATATTTTTGTTGCTGTGCATGTCGTTCCAGTCAGCACTAAAGTTGGGTATTGTAGCATGGTACCAGGTAAATAAAACCTATGTCGCTACTGTGCTTTGCGAAAACAAGGATAAACCCCAAATGAAGTGCTGCGGTAAATGTTACCTGCGCAAGCAACTTAATAAAACAGAAGGATCTGGCAGCCAACAATCCAAATCTTTATCTGATGACTGGGTAGAGTTTATCCCTGCAAATAAAATTGAGATAGCCCTGCATTATTTTGAACCACGTTCTGACTTCCAATCATCTTATCATGCGCCAATAGGATATGACCCTATTTCGTCTGTATTTCATCCACCCCCTGTTTGCTGATTAGTACAATTTGTGTGTCATCTAAGTTTATGCTCTATAAGGGCGTAGCTATTGGTGCGCAGTTTATCATCTAATCAAAAAACAAAAATGAAACAATCACTTTTAGCTTTTCTGCTACTATTAGGTGGCAGGGCAGCTGCTTGCGATGTATGTGGCGCATCCGGCAGCAACCAGTCCATGGGGCTTCTCTCGTTTTACAATAGCCATTTTATAGGCATTCAATATCAATATCGCAACTTTACAAGCACACATCCTACAGAGCCGGGCGAATCAAACTCCGGTACATCGGGGGCCGAATATTATAAAACAATACAGCTTTGGGGCAAAGTAAATATTTCCAGGTACATTCAATTGTTTGCTTTTGTTCCCTATCAGCAAAACACACAGCACGAATCAGGTGCTGTAAATAACTACAGCGGTTTGGGGGATGTTTCTTTATTAGCTGGAAGTTATATTCTAAAACCGAAGGCTGATAAAGCCGTTACACATGCTCTTTTTATTGCAGCAGGCGTCAAGGCTCCAACGGGTACCCGTACCGTTGCGGATGGAACAACCGGCGATGGCTTGCTCAATGTGCAACCCGGCACCGGAAGCTGGGATGCGTTATTAAATGCCAACTATTCAGTAAGCTATAAAAATACCGGCATTAATACAGAGGCCTCCTATACCATTACTACACCAAACAATGCACAGTATAAGTATGGCAACAGGCTATCTGCCGGATGGATGGTATTTCACCGATTTAATAAAAACAATCTTTCCATAGTACCACAGCTGGGCATACGTTTTGATTATACATTACACGACTATGATAATTATGAACGCAAATGGCTGAATGAGCAAACCGGGGGATTTCTTAGTTACGGTGTTGCCTCTGTTCAGGCTTATTACAAGCAAATAGGCTTCCAGGCAAGCTATTATTTGCCGGCATGGCAAAACTACGCGCAGGGATATGTAACTGCGCAGCGCCGTGCTGATCTAGGATTACTATTTCTTTTTAAATAACCGGTGTAATAAATGATATGAAAAAGCTCTTATTAATTTCAATTGCAGCAACCATTGCGGCATATACAGCTTGCCAAAAAAAAGATAGCACTCCGGTTCAACCAGATAAAATAGCTATAGACATAAAAAGCCCAACCACCGGCAGTACATTTAAAAAGGGTGACACCTTATATATAAATGCAGATATTAGCTACCCAAGCCAGCTGCACGCATACGAAGTAAGTATTAAAAACAACAATACAAACGACGTTGTTTTTGATGAATACCAACATGTTTATACTGACAAGTTCAGCATTAATACATCATGGGTAGATAGCCTGCAGGAAGAAACCGATCTGACCATGCAGGTTATTGTTCAGATAGATCATGATGGGCATCAGTCTATAAAAGAACTATCCCTTCATAGTAAACCGTAATAACCAATTCTTTAATTCAACTAATCAAAAATCATGAGATCTAAAATATCAGGAATATTAATGGCGTTTACAGCCATCGCGCTACTAACAACATCTTGTAAGAAAAAAGATGACCCGGCACCAGGGCCGGGTAACAATAATACAAATAATAACACTACCGGCATCGGAGAGGTAGGCTTTGAATTTACCAACTATGTTGGCAGCAATCAATTAGCTATCAATACAGATACCTACGTAACGCCTGCCAATGATTCGTTTATAGTCACCAAATTCAATTACTATATCAGTAACATTCACGTTGTAAAAAGCGATGGAACAGAATATATAGAACCCGAAAGCTATCACCTGGTGCAACATAACCTGGCCAGTTCGAAGCATTTTCACATAGCCAATGTTCCTACAGGTACCTATACAGCAGTTAGCTTCTTAATAGGAGTGGACAGCGCAAGAAACGAAAGTGGCGCGCAAACCGGGGCTTTGGATCCTATTAACGGAATGTTCTGGACATGGAATACCGGCTACATTATGGCCAAGCTGGAAGGTACATCTCCGCAATCAATGGGTACCGGCAAATCTTTCACCTATCATATCGGTGGCTATAAAGGCCAGTTTACCGGGGTAAGAAAAGTAACACTCACTTTCTCAGAACCAATGAAATTAGCTGCTGGCTCAGAAGGTACACTTGCTATCAAAGCAGACGCCTTGAAATGGTTTAGCCCTAATAACATCAGCATTGCGGCTAATTACCAGGTGATGAGCGCCGATGCTATATCGCACCGTATTGCGGATAATTATGCTAACATGTTTACGCTTACAAATGTGTTGGTATCTATACCTTAGCTATCGTAATACTGATAACGACAAAGCCTGCAGAATGTTGCAGGCTTTGTCATTTTAACTTCATTTTAAAACATTCTGTCCAACGAAATAAAGCCAATAGCTCGTCTATATTAGCAGAGAATGATAACTTAAAATTACCGGAAATGAAACCCGCAATACATAGGCCTAAGGTTATGACTTTTTCGTTTAGGTTTTTGAAATATAAATGGCGTTTGAAGTTTGTGTTAGTGTTTCATACGTTTGATAAATGGCATGCCTAGGTATGCCATTTATTTAAATTTTCACAAACACAGACCGTCCCAGCCGATGATCGGCAAATAGTACCTCTACTATATATGTAGCACCCGGCAGTTGCTTAATATCTATTGTATTTTTTTTGCTCTTTACATTGTCTAAACCCAGCCATACCTTCCCGTTCATATCCATGATCTTTAAACTGCAAATAAGTTCGGATGCAAATACATTGAGCATATCGCCTGTAGCTATAGGATACACTGTGAGGGTTTTATCCATAAGGTAACGATCAAGGTTACAAATATGCTACTAACCCACGGGCTTATCTATACCCATTATTGGGTATTCTTTGCAAGTGCTACCACGCATTAACACGAGTGTATTGGGTTGCTTGGGCTTAAGGAGAAATATGCTAATTATCCAGCTTTACCTCAAACAATTTAGGCCAGTTTTTTCCCGTGATAAAAAATCGGTTGGCTTCAGCGTCATAGGCGATGCCATTCATCACTTCTGGGGCGTTTTCATCAGCAGATGGCGCTGGTATCCCTGCATCACGCCTTAAAGAAGAACAGTCAACCCTGGCCACAACATTTCCTGTGTTTGGGTCAATCTTAACAATCATATCTACCTGCCACACATTGGCATAAATGTATCCGTTCACATATTCCAGCTCATTGATGTTAGTAAGCGGCCCATACTGATCCTTAACACTGATTTGCTTAACAGGTTTAAGGGATACCGGATCCATATAGGTCAAAACATCTGAGCCATCACTATAAATAAGCGATTTACCGTCATTTGTCATTCCCCAGCCTTCCTGGTTTGGGAAGGTGAATGTCTGTAACAATTTCAGTGTTTTCTGGTCATACACAAAGCCGGTGTGTTCTTTATATGTTAGCTGGTATATCTTCCCATTTAATATAGTAATCCCTTCGCCAAAATATTTAGCCTGCAATTTTTGCTGCTGCTCTACATTGCCGGTCTCCAGGGACGTCTTTCGTAAATCTGAATGGCCATATTGCCCGATACTTTCATATAAGGCTCCATCGCGAAACTCCAGGCCTTCGGTAAATGCATGGGGATCATGCGGATATTCTTTTACAATAGTATAGGATACTGTTTTAGGTACATTATTAACGTAAGAAGTAGAATCAGCTACAGTTGTACCAGATTCCTCCACCTTGTTTTTACATGAGCTTGTCAGAATAAGAATGCCTGCAGCAGCAATTAATGCATACGAGAAACGAGTCATCACCGGAAAATTTCAGCAGCTAATATAAGGGCAAAAAATTACCCCTTAGCCAAGGGGTAAAATATATAACAAATTAAATCTTGTATTTTATAAGCCTTAATATCTCCAGGAGCATATCCGGACTAAATAATTTCTTTTTACAATGAAGAATACGGCTTAGAATTTGTTGATCTGTTTTTAAATGCTGCGCTAGTTCGGCCTGTGTAACCTTACGGGTTTCCATATAATTCTGAAGTCCCTCGGCTATCACCTCGTACATATTCTTAGGTGGCTTCTTCGACGCCAATATTTCATTAACACTTGCTGCGCGGGCATATTTAAGAAATTTATCCAGGAAAGCTTGTGTAAGAGGGGTTTCTCCATTGATCACCTTTGAGTAATAATAAGGTGTCACTTTTATCTTTTCTGCCATCTCCCCTTTCGTAGCAATTTTACGGCGTTTCATAAGAACCGCCGCGGCCTGTTTTAGCTGAATAGGCTTCACATCTTTTATATGATTTGCTTTGGGTGGCATATTCTCTTTTGTTGAGCTTATAAAGTTAATAAAATATTTGTTTATTACAACATTTATGTAAAATTGATGCTATATAAACCGTGTTTCTGAACATAAACTCCTGATATACTTATCCGTATAGTGTGTTAAATTTTGGGCTATTTTGTTTCTAATATCTCTTTGCGCACCATTTGCGACTCGCTACTCTTGGCTGTGCCAGCAGTCGGCCTGCCCCCTGATGTTCTCGCGTTATTTATTACCGTAGTGGTGCCTCCGGAGGCCTGGCCGGTATTATTGCCAACGGATTGTTTACTTGTGCTACAAGCAGCAAATAGACAAACCAGTGGAAGAATTAACAATAACCTCATCAGAAAAAACTATTTTTTATAAAAACCCGAAATAATAACACGCGATGGAATTGGCTTTTGATCAAATGTATTGATCGTCAAAAGCGCTTTTTCCCCTTTATGAACTTCATAATAGACGCCCCCACCAAAGCTATAGCTTTCAGAATTGGAATATTGAGGCAACCTGTGCAAAACATTTTCCCCTTTCAAATCGGTAATCGTAAGCCCTACTGCAGGCTCCTCTTTCGATACTACATACACCTGCATTATTTCAATAACGGTTGTATTAAATCCTTCGGGAGGCGCCAATTCAAGTTTTGCAGTGATTGTGTCCATTTTGAACGGGACCTGCACTTCTTTGCTAACGGTATCATTCTTCACCTCTGCCTTCCTGGCAGCCTTGCAGGAGAAAAAGACAACACCAAGCAACATGAGTAATGCTACTTTTCTAGACATACTATCTTAAAACGTTTAGTCTTTTACCATTAGGAAATAATAATCTGAATTTGGCAGATAGGCCATTACAGAATCTTTTGACGAGCTTTTATAATCCGGCGCAACTCCTGTAGGCAACCTGCCCGTAGCCATAGAACCCAGCGTCTGCCCTTTACTGTTCATAAACTCTATATATGCTTCTTCCGTACGGTGAACTTTAAAATTCAGCGTATCTGTAACCATTGTACCCAATGCATTTTTATAAGTATAAAAAACATTGAACCCCTTAGTCACTGTTATCGTTTTGTACCGTTCGTTCTCCGACATTGTAGACCAAAAAGAATGGTATCCTTCACTTGTATCTTCCATGTAAGCATTTACTGCATGCCAGTTGCTATACAAGTCATTTGTTGCCAGGTAGGTTTTCCTTGCGTAACCTGTAAACCCCGGATCAAAATAAAACGAGCTGTTGCTGTTTGAGGGAGTAAATGCAACCTGTGTATATGGTTGCGGGAATGCATCATTAAACCAGTTATTGGTATAAAAATCGTCCGTGTACCAATCCATATAATAAGTCCGTCCACTTACAAGGCTATTTGCAGGTAAGTTCATTATTTCTCCGCCCTTTACAACTTTACGCATTACCGGATTGGTATTATTGGCATAATCCGTCATTGTTGGATAAACAGTGACGGTTACCTGCTTATCTAACCTGTTGTTAAAAGAAATAGTATCATCAGCTTTCTTTTTTTTACAACTTACAAAGGCTATTAACGCAAAAAATAAAATCAACCTTGACGTGCTCATTCCAATATTTTTAGGCTTACTAAAGTACGAAATATTTAAAAGACATGTGTTTAACCATAAGTAAATAATACTGAACGAGTTATTACTACAAGATTATCGTAAAAATAATTGATATTATACTGTTCAGCATCTTAAAATAGTTCAAACTATTTAATTTGCGCCAATGCCTATACGATCATTAACAATGGCAACTTTTGTTGCTATCACTTTTGCATCAATATCCACTCACGCACAACTTCCCCCATTACAGGAAGGCGACCTGCTTTTTCAAAACCTCGATTGTGGGCCTCTATGTGATGCAATAGAAGAAGTTACCAAAGGCTATGACGATAGTTCCTTCTCCCATATCGGGCTGGTTGTATTAAAACATGACAGCATTATGGTAGTAGAAGCTATTGGTAAGGACGTACACCTTACTACAATCAATAAATTCATAGCGCGATCACCTCATAAGATCTATGTTGGCAGGCTAAAAAAACCATATGAAACTCTCGCTCATTCTGCGGCAGCGTATGCTATATCATGTATTGGCATTCCTTACGATGATGTTTTTATTTACAACAATAATAAATATTACTGCTCTGAACTTGTGTATGATGCATTTAAGAAGGCCAATGATAATAACCCCTTCTTTCCTTTACGCCCGATGACATTCTGCAAACCACACAGCAAGAATTTTTATCCCGCGTGGATAGACTATTATAAAAAAATCGGGAGGCCAATACCACAAGGAGAACCCGGAATTAACCCGGGCGGCATTTCCCTATCTTCCAAAATTGAAATCATTAACTGATAACAAAAAGAGCCACTGTCAGTGGCTCTTTGAGGTTTTGTTTTTAGAAAATATATTAATGCACAATAGCAATCTTATGCGCCTGAATTGTGCCATTAGCCTTAATCATGAGCATATACTGCCCGGCAGCAAGAGCTGCTGTATTGAAGGTATAAACAGTAGTACCTTCATTTGTCTCCTGGGTAATTAATGTACGGCCTGTAAAATCCGCAATGGAAATAATACCATTTGAAGCCTTACTCATAGACACCGTAAGCGTCGCGTTTGCCGGGTTAGGGTAAATCTGCAGTTTTGCAGGAGTGGGCTTGGTACCAACAGAGGTTGGGAATATATCATACACCATAATGTCATCTACTGCCGCCTCTACGTTACCTTGCCCGTTAGAAACGAGATTACTGAATACATCATCGGCCGCAATAAATCGTATATAAACATATTTGCTAACAGGCAAATAATCAAAAAGTGCAAAAATTCTGCGTCTCCAGCTTTGATCTGACTGGAAAGTGGCGTCTACCGGTTTCCAAACGTTAGAGTTTTGATCCCGCACCTGCACCTGGAACATATCTGTGCGTGGATTGGAATAGCGTCCACCAAGGTCGTTAGAATACCACCTATAATATTCTATTACAGGGTAGGTAATTCCTGTTAAGTCAAGCAAAGGCGATATTACACTTGTTTTACCGTTATCAACATCTGCAGAATTATAATCATCACCTGATCTTGTTGCATTACCCGTTACCAGGCATTTACCTGTCCCTGATGTGTGATCCTTATCTGTCTGCGACATAAAGGAAAGATTTGCAGGTTTCCAGTATGCAGGTATTGGTACCGCCTGTATCCATTTGCCGGAAGTTGCATTATCACCAGAAACATTGCCGATATGCCAGTTAGTATCTATTGTTTCAAAATCGTAACGTAGCTGGGAAGGACTAATGCCTACGCCAAACTGATATGGTAGCGTAACTTGATTAGAGCTAAAATATGTATTAAAGCCTCGTGGAAAACTGGTAGCTGCATTACCGGCATAGTCGTAAGAAACAAAATAATAGTCGACAATGGCGCCGACCGGCTGAGCAGGTATTTGAATATCAAAATTGATGCCTCCAGACGCACCAGCGCCGCTATTATTCATGGTCAATGTATCCCATACCGCAGTAGCCCTGTTTCTATATACTAATTTCAATCCTTGCATTAACGGCCCATCTTTTTGCGCCGTAGTTGTTGATAGATTTGCCGTCACAGCAATTGCCTGACCTGAAGACTGATGATCTAGTTCTTTATGATCGAGATTTGCCGTACCAAAAAGATAGATCCCATGCCGCGCAAATGCTTGTATTATTTGTAAATAGTGCGGTGTGCCATTACTAAGATCTGCATCATTATCGTCATTGATTAAAGCCGATACAAGTACCTCATGATACACATCCTGCTCCGTACCCATAGGGCCATCGGGAACATCGTAATAGGTTTTGGCGAATATCTGCGACATGGTATCCGCACTGCCAATGTTCACTCCAACATCCCACCAGGCACCCGCTATCACTTCCCCATTTGCATGCTCTTCCGAAGTAATATCTAGAGGAAAAACTTTGGGGGTACCATTATAAGTGCGGATATTTCCCCCTGCTTTGTATGCCTTTTGACCTAATACCGGATCATGAGTGATACTCATCGCCCAAACATCGGAATTACCTTCGTTAAGGCCACTATTTAACATGCCCCCTCCGGTATGTTGTGTATACCATTTGTCAGTCACAAAATGCCCATATTCATGATATACGATATCGCCTATCAGTGAGAAGTCGTTGCACGAAGCATTCTCAGCATAAAAATTGATATTAGTTTTGATGGGATTATAATATGCGTTACATCCAGTTGAATTTGCAACCTGTACCAGAGTTGGCAACGATATATCTATACCAGATATGCTAGGTAACATCTTCTTTGCGTAATCATGCACCCTGTTTACATGATAATACGCATTCACCTGTCCTACAGTAGATACAACGGTTCCATCAAAAAGAAAACTATCAATATTATGAGCAATATTATAAGTATTTACGGGAGTGCTGGGTGTAGTTGGCAGCAATACGGTTGACCATTTTCCTTGCAAAGACAATGTACTTTGAACCGGTGACGTTACCGCAGTTGCCACAATTCCGCCGGTATCGTTGGTGTAATATGTATTTGCGCCTATTGTTACCAAAAGATTGGGCAATGGCTCGTTCGTTGCCGGGGAAACAAAATTGTCCTTATACACTGTACCTTTTACCTGGAAGCCAACATCTTCTTTTACGTCGTTTTTGCAGTAAAGCAGTTGACCATTTTCAGCATCAATATAACCATCTAACTGTACCGGCATATTGCTGTTACGATCATTACCCCAGACGTTAAAATGCCAGGCTGCCTTGAGCTGGTAGCCAGTATTACCGGGTACAGGGAACCATACCCAGTTATCATCAACAGTTTTGGTAATAACGTCCATAGCTCCAAGGTTGGCGGTAAGCGCCGTGGTCAACAAGATGGCATTCTTATCGAGCTTTGGAGAAACGCTGGCATCCGGTTGCCCGTAGTTATCCATCATAATACGCTGCAATTGTCCCGATGGGGTAAACCGAAAGTTCAGCCTTGCAAAAGCTACCTGGTGGCCATTTACATATTGCTGATAATAAGCAAAGGAAGCATGCGGAGCATTTGTTTCACTTACATTCTTCCAATCACCACCCGTAATCCCCAGATCTTTTAGCTGATGGCTCAACAGGTAATCTGCTTTTTCCGTAACCGTACTACCCGGTACATTTATGGTTTTACCAAAAATATCCTGTGCATAACCGGTCAGCTTATTAGTAGCAACCATAAACCCGGGGAAAGAAACGCCGGCCTTTTGTACTGTGGCCGCCGCTGTCTGTTTGTTTGCAATATCCAGTATCGAATAATTGTCGAAAACTGAGAAGTTATACGCTGCAGTTTCCTGGGCAACCGCAACAGTTGTACATACAGCAGCGCCCATTGTAAATAAAAATTTTCTCATTTGATTGTCGTGAAGCGATTTCTTTTGGAAAGAAGCAATTTACCGTATTAAACTTCAGTTAAAAATTAAAATTCATATTATGATAGTAAGATGACAATGAACTATTGAAAATATCAGGCCTTTTATTTACATAAAGATGTTTTCTATCCTTTAATAAGCTTACCAGTAAAGGATCTTAGTAAGATTCGAAAAAAAACATTAAAAATCTCTTTGCAAAAAGCAACAGAGATGTATCTTTGCGCTCCCAAAGCGGTGAAAACGAAACTGCTAAAGGAATAGAAGATAGTTCTTTTACAATAATGATTCCGTAGCTCAGTTGGTAGAGCAATACACTTTTAATGTATGGGTCTTGGGTTCGAGTCCCAACGGGATCACCATATGGGACAAGTCAAAATTCAAACGACTTGTCCCATTTTTTTTGGGCTTCAATTCCTTGTCTATTA
>MKUO01000004.1 GCA_001897855.1 Bacteroidetes bacterium 43-93 | reverse complement strand
TATCAGATATAGGAACTTATTAATTGGTATAATTCATGACTTGTAAAAACATTGCAATTGTATTGCTGATAGCGACCCTTTGTTGGCCCAAATATTCATTTAAGGTGGCGGATAGCATGCTTGTACTATCAATATGTAGTCTATAAATACGTCCTAGGGCAGAAATAGATATCCTTTATCGGCAAAAGTGGAAAATAATAGTTTCGCTCCCAATTGTCGCAAAAAAGGAGTTTAGAGTGCGTATAACGTGCTGCGATGCCATCTGTCATGATTGCTAGAAGCCTAAAAAGAAAGAATATACGACTATCTTAAATAAACCTCAATTTAAAGTACTTTTTTAACCTTTAAATATTCACTAAATGAAGAGAAAACTAATAGCACTTAGTGCTGCCGTATGTTGCTATATTGGCAGCATTGCACAAACCGCTCACTATTCTATCGGAACAAGCCGGAATGAAATTGCCCGTAGTATCAAAACTTTGCCGGATGGCTCCAGCGTAATTGCGGGCTACATCTACGATCTTGATTCCAGTAACAATGTAACAAACGCTGACAACCTATTGCTAAGGATAAATCCGGATGGCAATATCCTCTGGCAAAAGCAATGGGGCACAAACGGCGATGATTTGTTGTATGATATGATCATTACTAAAAATGGCGACATTGTTGCGGTTGGTACGGCAAGTCGCAGCTCCCTTTATTCTGGAAACAACGCTGCAATATATAGGTTTGACGCAACAGGCTCTTTGCTATACCAGGCATTTGTTCGGGATACAAATACTAATAAAGCCGGAGAATTATATAATAGTGTTTGCGAAACGCTTAATGGTAACCTGGTTGCAGTAGGCAGCCACAACTTTACGCCTGGTAGCGTAGATGCCTTTTTAAGTGTCTTCAGCTCTTCACTTACCAATACCTATAATCAGATGCTGCCGTTGAGTAACAATAGTGATGTATTCACAAGTGTCGTATCCGATAGCAATAGCGTATATATCCTGGGATATACATATAGGACAGCACCACCAACTACTACTTATTACGATCAGGTTGTCATGAAATATAATCCATTCAGCGGAAGCTATGGTAGTATCGTTTGGACTAAGTACTACGATATTGGATATAACACTTTTGGAAAGGAAGGGAATGTACTCATAAATAGCGAATGGCCTACTAAAATATTTATGAAGAATAGCAAGCTTTTGGTTAGTGGTTATATATTAGATGGTTTTGTTGGAGGTTCAGGCACTAAACATTATATTTTTAGAAGTGACCTGTCAGGCAATAATGCAACCGTCAATGTTGTAAAAAGCGGCACCCCGATTTCGCGCTATTATGCAAATATCTCAACTGCCATACCTATTACTTATGATAACATCTATATATCTGACGTGCCATCAAACAGCATTTATAATCCAGAACAGACTGGAGTTGTTACCGGTATGGATACTTGGGTAGTCCATGTGTCTTCTCTTACTACAAATTCCATATCTGCATCCACAGATTTTAACCTGCCCGGTAATGAGTCTGTTATGAGTATGGATATTTATAACGGTAGTGGTATGCTGAACGGAAATCTTTTTATGGTAGGTAATTCTAATCCTGTTGCATCTTCTGATAATGACATTTATTTCGGGATTGTAGCAGCATCGCTAAAGGATTCTACGGCTAACTGTCCGTTGGATTCGACAACGTCGTTGGATTCAACTGGTACTTATCCTCAAACTCTTTATGTACCACGAGATTCCTTTGTTTCTAGTTCAGTGATAGAAGTAACATTTACTAATATTAACATGATCAGTAGTTTAAACTGCGGGAGGATGCTAAACAATAAAAATGGTACTACGGGAATTGATAAAATTGACGAGAATATAGCAAGTCTGCTAGTTTCTCCAAACCCTGCAATTGATAATTTTAATGTCTTTTATGCACTCACTAGTGATATTGAACAACATGCCGAATTATCTGTCGTAGATATTGCGGGCCGTAAGATCATAGAGAACATACCAATCAAAGAAAAATCAGGTATCCTAAACGTAAGACTTCCTGAAGATACCAGTCCGGGGCTAGTTATATGCTACCTGTCTGTTGATGGTAGGGTAGTCGTAGAGAAAAAGGTGTTGATATCAAAATAATGTGTTGAGCTAGCGATTTCATAAATAGTAGCCGCTTACAAAACGGCTACTATTTTTCTTGAGGATCATTTACTACCATTAAAAGCGCACGTCTGCTGATCGCCAGAACTAACTTCGACCGCAATTAGAATAAGAGAAAGTGAATTCCCGTTTAAGGTTCCGTTACCCTCCACCGAGTAATAATTGCCGGCCCCATCATCAATCGTTTGTTTAGAAAAGGCAAGGGGCGTTACCACTCACAGAAGCATGCATACTACCGGGTAGACCTGGCACCCTTAGGTTAACTGTAGTGTTGGACGCTGCAGAAAGGGTATAGGTAGCAGTATCATCACAGTCTGCACCAATATATGTGCCAACAAATTTGTCTGAGAGTCTGCTTTCGCAGGAATTCCCTTCGTAGCCCGTTGGGCATTTACATAATCCATTGGCACAGGTGCCCCCATGCTGACATTTTACATTACCGCAGGCGTCTTTTTGACAACTGAATAAAAAGGTGGTAAAAACTGCCACGCAGGAGATGGTCGCTAACAAGATTAGCTTTTTCATTTTGGTCGATTTTGGAGTATCCTGGCCTCTCCGGACAGTTTATAAAAAAGCGACGTGAGGCACATCTTACCAGCCTCCAACGTCCGACCAAGAACGCATACGCCTAATAAGCAGCCCCACGCCTGAACGTGGCTGCGTCTAATAATGGCGTATATATGCTGCTTACTGCTTGGTTGAATTGGTCGGTTCTGGAGGCAGAAAAGAACGCAGCTTAATATCTTGCCGCTAAAATACAAACTCCAAACATTAAAAGAGATATAGAACTGAATAAATAAATTATTAAAGCCGGATTATTCCGGAATTGGCTGATACTTCGATTCATTTAATTGGATACTTCCATTTGTATCAGAACAACTTTTAATAAATTAGTATGGCAGATTCCAGAATATTCTGATAACCATTGAAGACTATATTATGCAACAGGAAAAAACTACGACTGAGCTATTTTATGAATTATTACAATTGGATAGTATCGATTTTTTTATTGAATCATTGACTGATCTATTGGAAATAAACACAATTAATGTGCGTGTTCCTGAATCAATATCTGCCGATCAGATCAATAGTCCTGGGAATAAATTGCAAGTCGAGGAACTCATTTTTCCTATCGGCCTGAATACATTACATGCCTATGGAACAGAAATTATCGATTTAGGTAATTCGCTAATTGAGCAAAAAATTCGAACTGTAGATAAGATAATTGATCAGCTTCAATTTTTAGATACGTTAGAATATAAATTAAGATTGGCTGTTCAGAAATTCGATATGCATAATCCCGTCTCATTCATGCAGAACATTGCATTCAAACTAGTAAAGAATAGAACCGATGTTTTGTATGATATTAAATCGTCTGGTGAATTAGAATTCACCGAACAACATTATAACCAGATACACGACGAACTTTCTTATCGTACTAGTTTGCTAAATATATTATCCGAATTTGTCGCTAATAAGCTGAATAATGCCCGATATGATGAAATGAGAAAATACAAGTTCAATTGGGATTCTAAAGAGGCTCATCTGGAATTAGCCGAAATAGGATTTGCCATTACTTGTATGTGGCAATTTGGCCCGCAAGATCCCCAAGCTGAAATTAATTTTGTAAAGAAATTTCTAAGTTTATTTGAGCTTCCAGGGGATACAGTGGCTAAAGATAGATCAACATTAATGATCAGAAGTAATGAAAGTCAATTGACAAAGGATTTTTATAAAGCGCTTAAAACGCAACATAAGCTAGATCTCCCAATCAATACGAAAAAAAAGTGACATAAACCAGAATTCGACATTTCTGGTTACAAAATATTCTATTAGAGAAATTGCATGGTAAATAAAACATCATGCGATTGCCAAAGTATTGTACATATTGCAATAAATTAATTCCAGCCAATAGGAAATCATCTGCACGCTATTGCAGCGACGCATGCTATTACGAAGCGAAGAAAGAAAGATCCGCGAAGCAATATAATTCAAAGCAAATATTCATCAATAGATTCCGGGAGAATGAACAAATACTTGCGAATTTCTATCCATTATATCTAAAAGGCCAGGTAATTACCTACGATGTCCTCGACCAGCTTCAGTTTGATTGGGGCATTGCAAATGGAGAATTACAAGATAGCAGATTGTGTGTCTGGAAGGTAATAGGTAAATACTGCTATTTAATTAATACTGATAAAACAATATCCATTGAGCTATGCAACAATTCGAACAAGTAACACAGAAAGTGAGATTTCGGTTAATCGGTTCAGGTGGAGAAAAAAGCAATACAACTAGGGTAGAATCAAATTACCAAATGTTCTTAATTATTGTAGGAATGATTGCAATCGCCGCTACCTGGTATCATATAATCGAAACAAATAGAAAGACTTTAGTAACAGAAAACAAGGGAAACAATGGATAATAAGACGCCTTTTTTGATTCCTATGTCACAAGAAGAACTATGGGAAAAAATGAGACAATTAATTCGAACCGAATTAGCAGATATGAAAAAAGAGCATTTAGATGGCAGGGTAGAATTTTCAGTAGCCGGATTTACTCAAAAGCCGATTTTTAAATCAGAAGAGGTATGCAAACTGCTACAAGTTAGCCGTCAAACGCTACATCAATGGGCAAAAGAGGGCGTGTTAAAACCTTATAAAATAAAGTCCAGAGTTTTCTATTTATGGGCAGATATTGAAGGCCTTATTAAACATGAATAGTATACCGTTATAATATGTCTCATTGCATTTCAAAAGTCGTGATTATCGGCTCACGGAATAGTTATATTAAGATAAATATTAAGTTGTTTTGTGGCTTTCCTTAATGTATTTTTATGGTTATAGTACTATCCCTTGGGAACCGAAAAGCATACTAGAAAAGAGATAATCGACAAAAGGCTATCAGAAGCAGGCTGGAGTGTATCTGACCGAACGCAGGTTATTGAAGAGTATGATATTGAGGTAGGACTTCCTGACGGAGTGACAGAACCTCAAACAAAATACCATGGTCGCCAGTTTAGCGATTATACCTTATTGGGTAAAGATGGAAAAATTATTGCAGTAGTAGAAGCTAAAAAGACATCAGTAGATGCTGCATTAGGAAGGGAACAGGCTAAACAATATTGCTACCATATACAGCGAAAACAGGGAGTATTACCATTCTGTTTTTATACCAATGGAAATGATATTTTCTTTTGGGATTTAGAAAACTACCCACCACGTAAAGTGCATGGTTTTCCTACTAGAGATGATTTAGAGAGGTATGAATATATCCGCAAAGCAAGAAAGTCTTTAGCTGGTGAGTTAATCAATACAAAAATTGCTGGCCGAGAGTATCAAATAGCTTCAATAAGAAGTGTAATGGAAGCCGTGGAGAAAAGGAAACGAAAGTTTCTTTTAGTGATGGCTACTGGTACAGGTAAAACCAGAACTTGTATAGGATTGGTAGATGCCTTAATGCGTGCCGGTTGGGCAGAAAGAGTGGTGTTTTTGGTTGATAGAATTGCTTTGCAATCGCAGACATTGGATGCTTTTAAAGAACATTTGCCAAATGAGCCCAGATGGCCGAAACAAGGAGAGAAAACAATTGCCAAAGACAGGCGGATATATGTTTCTACTTATCCAACGATGCTGAATATTATTAGAGATGAGAAGAATGGCCTATCTCCCCATTTTTTTGACTTGATAATTGTGGATGAAAGCCATCGTAGCATCTATAATACATACGGTGAAATACTTGACTATTTTGGTGCTATTACCTTAGGGCTTACAGCTACACCAACTGATGTTATAGACCATAATACTTTCCAGTTGTTTGAGTGTGAAGATGGAATTCCAACATTTGCCTATTCATACGAAGAGGCAGTAACCCACGTGCCACCATATTTGTCAGATTTTCAGGTAATGAAAATCAAAACAAAATTTCTGGAACAAGGCATTAATAAACGCACTATCAGCCTCGAAGACCAAAAGAAATTATTGCACGAGGGAAAGGATGTTGATGAAATAAATTATGAAGGTTCAGAAATAGAGAAGACTGTTGTTAATAAGGGTACCAATGCACTTATCGTCAGAGAGTTTATGGAAGAAAGCATCAAAGATGCTAATGGTGTATTGCCTGGTAAAACTATCTTTTTCTGCATCAGCAAGGCGCATGCAAGGCGTATAGAAGAAGTTTTCGATGCACTTTATCCTGAACATAAGGGAGATCTGGCTAAAGTAATTGTTAGTGATGACCCTCGGGTACATGGTAAGGGCGGATTGTTAGATCAGTTTACCAACAAAGATATGCCTCGTATTGCTATCAGTGTAGATATGCTGGATACAGGTATAGATGTAAGAGAAGTGCAGAATCTTGTTTTTGCAAAACAGGTGTTTTCGTATACCAAGTTCTGGCAAATGATAGGTAGGGGAACAAGGTTGCTGGAAAAAGATAAAATAAAGCCTTGGTGTACAACCAAAGAGGGCTTTCTGATATTAGACTGCTGGGACAATTTTGAATATTTCAAGCTGAATCCTAAAGGCAAAGAATTAAAGCCACAAATACCGTTACCCGTCAGGTTGTTTGGAGTAAGGCTGGATAAGATTGAAAAGGCAATTGAGTTAAAAGATGAAGCAATTACCCGAAAGGAGGTCGCCAAACTGCAGGCTCATATTGCACAATTGCCGCAAAATTCTGTTGTCATAATGGATGCCAAATCTGATTTGCAGCGGTTAGATGACCCCGGATTTTGGTTGGCGTTAAATGATGATAAAATTGCGTTCCTGCGAAATGTGGTAAAACCTTTGATGCGAACTATTGTCGGGGTAGATTACAAAGCCATGCGATTTGAGAAGGATATTGTAGAAGTTTCTTTGGCATATCTCAGTAATGATAAAGACAAGTTTGAAGCTTTAAAAGACAGCATTGTTGAAGAAATAGGAGAATTGCCATTGTCTGTAAATATTGTGGCGAATGAAAAGGACATCATACAACGAAGCCAGACCAATCATTTTTGGTCTGCCATTTCAGAAGAAAGTATGGATGAGCTTATTGAGAAGCTGGCACCTCTCATGAAATTTATAGATTCTTTTGTTGCGCCACTGAGCCCTGAAAAGCTAAACCTGAAGGATGTTACGATAGCCAAAGAATATGTAGAGTTTGGTCCGCAGCACGAAAGGCTGACGGTTGCCAACTACAGGCAACTGGTAGAACAGAAGATAAATGAAATGGTGCTATCCAGCCCTATATTGCAAAAACTAAAACAGGGCGGTACGATTACCGAACAAGAAGCCGAAATGCTCGCTGAGGAATTGCACCAGCAACACCCCCACATAACGGTACACCTGCTTCGCAGGGTATACGATAACAGAAAGGCACAGCTCATTGCCTTTGTAAAACACGTATTGGGGCTTGAAATACTGGAAACATTTGCCGAAACGGTATCAAAAGCTTTCGATAGTTTTATAGCAGAACACAGCTATCTGTCTGTAAGGCAACTGGAGTTTCTGAGCCTGCTTAGGAATTTTTTGCTGGAAAAAGGTTCAGCTTCCAAAAAAGACCTTATCAATGCACCCTTTACACGTATTCACCCGGATGGGGTACGTGGTGTATTCTCTCAAAAAGAAATTGAAGAAATAATAAACTTTATACAAACAATAGCAGCATAATGCTTACACCTTCCTTAAAAAGTAAAGTATCATCTCTTTGGGATAAATTCTGGAGCGGGGGTATATCTAACCCCCTCAATGCCATAGAGCAGATAACCTACCTGCTGTTTATGAAACAGTTGGATGAGAACGATAAAATAAAAGAGAGCAATGCAGCTTTTCTGGAAGAACGTTTTGAATCTGTTTTTGACGGAACGTTTCTGCCACCGGGTGCTAAAGAAGGTAGCGAGCTGGATAAGCAAACACTGCGCTGGAGCTATTTTAAACGTATGCCTGCCGAAGAAATGCTGGTATTTGTGCAGTCTTCGGTATTCCCGTTCATCCGTCAGCTGGATGGTGATGAGAACTCTTTCTTTACCAAGCATATGGCCAATGCGGTGTTTCTGATACCCAAGCCCAGCCTGCTGACGGAAGCCATAAAAACCATAGACGAGATATATGACGAGCTGAAGACCGAAAACAGGTTTATAGATGCGCAGGGCGATTTTTACGAATACCTACTCAGCCAGCTAAGCCAGGCAGGTAAAAACGGACAATTCCGCACGCCCACGCATATTATAGAAATGATAACCGAGCTGGTGCAACCCAAGCTGGGCGATAAGATAGCAGATCCTGCCTGTGGCTCTGCAGGTTTTTTGCTGGCAGCATACAAATACCTCATTACAGAATTTACCAGCCCGCAATACAGGGAAAAAGACGACAATGGTTTTGTGCGTGGCACAATGGCCGATAAGCTGGTGAGCGATGACGCAAAAAAAATACTGAACGAACAGTCTTTTTATGGCTTTGATATAGACCCTACCATGATACGCATAGGGCTTATGAACCTGATGATGCACGGTATAGCCAAGCCAAGGATAGACTATATGGATACCCTGAGCAAGAGCTATAACGAAGAAGGGGTGTATGACATTGTAATGGCCAACCCGCCCTTTACAGGCAGTGTAGACAAGGGCGACCTGAACCCCAACTTCAGCATCAGCACTACCAAGAGCGAGTTGCTCTTTGTAGAGCGTATATACAGCATGCTGCGGATAGGTGGCACAGCGGGCGTAGTGGTGCCGCAAGGTGTGCTCTTTGGCAGCGCAAAAGCATTTGCAGAGCTAAGGAAGATACTGATAGACAAGTGCGAACTGAAGGCAGTGATAAATATGCCGAGCGGTGTTTTTAAACCCTATGCGGGTGTGGCAACGGCTATACTGGTATTTACCAAAGGGGGAGAAACCACCAATGTATGGTACTACGATATGGAAAGCGATGGCCGCAGCCTTGACGATAAGCGCAACGAGCTGCGCCTGCCTAATGGTGAACGCGACTATGGCGATCTGCACCGGATAATAGCTGCCTACCATGCGCGCCATACCGAAGACCAGACAGACCGCAAAGCACAGCACTTTTTTGTGCCGAGGGCAGAAATAGCTAATAATGACTATGACCTCAGCATAAACAAGTATAAAGAAGAAGAGTATGAAGAGGTAGTATATGAAAGCCCCAAAGTTATCATTCAAAGGCTAAAAGAAATTGAAGGACATATTAATGCTGGAATATTTGAACTTGATGAAATAATAAAATGAGGTTAGAAAGATTAGATAAAATTGCAGAAATAATTGCTGGGCAATCTCCGCCATCAGAAACCTACAATAAAGAGGGTATAGGACTGCCATTTTTTCAAGGTAAAGCTGATTATGGCGAAATGTATCCCAAGGTTAGGTATTGGTGCAGCGTACCCACAAAACTTTCATACCCTAATGATATTTTAATATCTGTTAGGGCACCAGTAGGGCCAGTCAATATTAATAATGTTAAAGCATGTATTGGGCGAGGTTTAAGTGCAATACGTCCTATATATGAGAATCAAACATTGTATATATATTACTATTTAAAGGCAATCGAAAGTGACATTGCACGACTTGGCGTTGGTTCAACTTTTACGGCTATTACACAAAAAGACTTATCAGGAATAAAAATACCAATACCCGAAGATATCAACGACCAAAAACGCATAGCCTCCATACTTGGCAAAGCAGAAAAACTGATAGCGCAACGAAAAGAAACTATCAAGCTGCTGGATGAGTTTTTGAAATCTGTGTTTCTGCATATGTTTGGTGACCCAGTGAGGAATGAGAAGGGATGGGAGATGGAAAGATTAGATAAATATATTCATGATATTAAGTCTGGCTCAAGTTCAAGTGACAACCCGAAAGATAAAAATTGGGAAGGTATAGAAGCTAAAATACTTAAGGTTAGTGCAGTGTCTAGCGGCGAGTTTAACCCATTAGAATATAAAACGATTGATTGGTCTCAGCTAGGTAACAAATTATTGTCTCCTCAAGAAGAAGATCTATTATTTAGTAGAGCTAATACAAGAGAATTGGTTGGCTCAACGTGTATCGTTGATAAGAACTATCCTGATTTATATCTGCCAGATAAGCTCTGGATTATTGTTCCGTATGATTATAGATTGAAGTACTATTTACACTATCTGTTACAAAACAAAGGGTTTAAACAAAGACTTACAAGCAACGCTACTGGGACTAGTGGTTCGATGCTCAATATTTCTATGGCTAAGTTGAGTTCTTTACTGATTCCTGTTCCAGATGAAGATTTGTTGATAAAATTCACAGCCATAGCACGAAATGTCAAAACATTAAGAAAACAATACAAAGCCAGCCTGCAAGAGCTGGAGAATCTATACGGCTCGCTCAGCCAGCGTGCCTTTAAAGGAGAGTTAGACCTAAGTAAAGTGCTCATAGAAGAAGAGTTCGGAGGAAATGTTCAGCCAGAAACATGGCCAGAGTTTGATGACCGAAAAAAGAAGAGTGATGAAAAGGATGAAAATTATGTTCATGCCGATGGTGCTAACCCTAAAGAGGAACAACCAGATAACTTTACAGGGCCAGAAACTGAAGAAGATAAACGATATGGAGATCCGTTTGAGGGTAGAGAATTGCCAAAGGGAAATAGAACACTTACAAAAGAAGAAGTAAGTGATTTGTTAGGAATTGACTTTGATAAGGCTATAGGTCAGATTGAAGATGAAATGACAAATTCTAGCCCAAAGCGGGTACAACTAGAGGTTTATGATAGGTATAAATGGAAGGAAACATCTATAGAGCAGGTTTCAAGATGGATAAAAGAGCGCTATACTAATTATCATTTCTCGTTCGATATGTTGTACAGGTATTTGTCTACTCGTATAGCAGACCTGCCATATTATTCCACTATAGACCTTATTAAAAAGCCCGGCATTAAAGAAGAAAATACATTCAAAGGGTTCTGGTTCAAAGTACTAACCGGTGAAATAGAATATCTGAGCTTGAAACAGTTTTTTTACAATGCCGAAACGGAACAACCACTATTAACCATTACTCCGGATGACTATAGTCTAATAAAAGACAAACCTGCAAAACTGCGTTCAGGAGTTTATTATGAAGTAGTACCATGAGACTGATATCAGTACAAGTATTGGGCAATGAAGATTTCAGAAGCCTGAAAGTAAACAAGGTTTATAGATTCTATAAGCCGAGTGAAGAAAATGAAGATATAGAAGACTATAGTACACACACAGGTACACAGTTAACAAAGACTGTTTTTACTGGTGTGAATGGAAGTGGTAAATCTAATTTTCTGCAACTGTTATCTGAAATATTTGCCTATTTAGAAACTTGGCATCTTAATGTTACAGAAAAGACAGTAAAGCAAGGCCTCAACTTCGGCTTCGAGATTTATTACTCCCTGTATTTTAATGAAGCAAGGTTGTTTTTTCTGAAAATTGAAAATGCAGGAGATATAAACCTTAAAGTACGTGTTACAAAACGCCTGAGTGAAGAGCCGAAATTTGCGGTACAACTACCAAACGGTGTCTTTAGGGAAATATCAGAAGATACCCACTTGCTATTACCGAACAAGGTAGTCGCATATAGTTCGGGGCAGAATGAAATGCTTAGTAACCCTTACTACAGGCTGAAACACTATGCATTTCAGGAGCTTGCTAAGGTTAAAGGTAAAACACTGTTTGATGACAGGATGGTTTTTATAGACTATACCAACAGTTACAGTCTGTTTATAGCAAACTTCTTACTGGCCGATGAGGCTAAACTGAAAATCATAAAAGACCATTTGCAGGTAAAGGCGTTTACATCTTTTCGTATCAGTATAAATCTTAAAAACTACAGAAAGAATCCTTTGCCAATGCATGATGAACTCCGGCAGCATATAGAGTCTCTGAAGCAATGCGCAACAAGCTGGGTAAATAAGAAAAGCAAGACAGACGATTTGCTTATTCTGGACTACAGTATAAGGGAATCTGATGCTGTGAAAGATGCATTCAGATACTATTTCCCCTCTGCGGCAAATCTATATAATGTGCTTTTTCAGTTGGAAATGCTTAATCTGCACCAGATAGGTTCAGACACTATTACTCGGGTAATGAGAGCTCCTAAGTGGGTCCATTTTAGTGATGAAATGGGCAAAATCGAATCTTCAAAACTCACGTTTCGTATTGAGCATATCAAAATAGAGAAAATAACGGGCAATGAAAAGTCCAAAGACACAAAGGAAGATAAAATAATTACGAAGGAAAGGTATTATAGGGCTCTGTCAGATGGAGAACATCAGTTCGCTTTGATGTTGGGCGCGGTAATGTTATTTGAAGAGGGGAATGTTTTGTATCTGTTTGATGAACCAGAGACGCACTTTAATCCTAAATGGAAGTATGATTATCTATCATTAGTTGACAGTGTTTCTCCTCAAACAGACTCTCATATATTATTAACTACACACGACCCTGTTTTATTGTCCGGTTTGAAGAAAGAACAGGTAATGAAATTTAAGAAGGCGGAAGATGGAGAGGTGTCAATAAATCAGGCAGAAGAAGACCTTATTGGTATGGGCGTTGATGGAATATTGACAACCGATATTTTTGGTTTTGTAAGCACTTTGGACAAAGAGACAAAGAATGATGTTATAGAATTCAGAGAACTGGCATTGAAACGTTACAACAAAACCATGAGTGATGGAGATAGAGACCGGTACGTTTATTTGTATAGAAAATTAGACGGTATTGACTATGCAAAGCCATTGTTCGATCCTATGTATCGTGACTATTTGAATTCTATGGAGAATTTGGATTTGTATAAAAAAACCTCCTTAACAAAAAAGGAAACAGAAGAACGAAGACTGATTTCTGATGCAATCTTAAAGAAACTAAATGAATCGGAATAATGATTTATATAGACTACAGCAACTTCAGACCGAGCTCCAAATGGAAATATGATACTAAGAAAAGGTATAAACAATTATGTCAGTTATTTGACGCGGGAAAAATTGTCGAGCTAAAAGTTGAGATAGATAAAAATCAAAAACATTGGACCAAACTAAAAGAAGGAATTATAAGATCCACTGTGAATAAATGTTGGTTTACAGAGGGTAGTTCGGATGTGTTTCACTTTCATATTGAACATTTCAGACCTAAAAAGAAGGTTGATTTACTTGGTTCCAAATATGCTTATACTGAAGCAAGACATGTTCAAGCTGATCCAGGGTATTGGTGGCTAAGCATCAATTATCATAACTTTCGAATTGCTGGTCAAATAACCAACTCTCCTAAAGGGAATTATTTCCCTTTAATCACTGGTTCCCCAATTTGTAGTAGAAGAGTTGATAATTTTAATAACGAGCAAATACTTTTATTAGACCCAACAAAAATAGGCGACGCGGATTTAATTAAATATGATATAAACAGTGAGCCTTATCCTGCATTTAACATTGGCTTAAATCCATTAAACTTTCATCGTGCAAGTGCATCTATAGAAATTTATGGCTTAAAAGAGAAGCTTGTGTCTGATGCAAGGAAAAGATATTTACAGCAATGTAACAGACTAATAAAGAGAGCTGAAAAATATTATGTTGAATGGAAAAAAGACCGTTTAAACTCTGTTCTTAAGGAGCATTTTATTGATGTATGTACAGATTTGAAAATGATGACAAATAAAAACCATCCATTTTCTTCTATGCTTAAATGTAGGCTGCTATTAATACCAGATGAGTGGGCAACTAGATATTTAATACCTTTTCTTTAGTACTATTTGCGAACTTCGTCCCAAATCCGTCTGATTATTTAAAATATTCAGAACCCTTTCGGCACAGAGGTTTTTTAATGTGTGGTTTTGGTGCCTAGAACTGGAATCGAACATGCAATCCCTCACGAAAACCAGATTTTGAGTCTAATGCCCGCAATAGAGTTACTTATCCGAAACAATAGGTGACTAGGAAAATGCCTTCATGTTATCCCTGGTACTCCAGACCTCCTGGATGCGTTTCGCTGCTTCCTCTTGGCTCACTTTAATATATTTAAAGAAGTCTTTAAACGTTTTATGCCCGGTGATTTTCATAATTAAGTTTATGTCAGTTCCGGCAAGATATTCATTTGTCGCAAAAGAGCGTCTGCATGTATGAGAAGTGACAAATTGCGCTTTGGATTTCGTAATAATAACGTCCTTATTACCCTTTTTGTAGCTAAAAGTTACTTTTTCTGTAATCCCAGCCATCGCCGCTATTTCTTTAATTTCCCTATTGAAAATAGGATTTGATATTCTTTCTTTTCCATTTTCAAACAAACGTATAAATACCTCTTTTGCTTCTTGCCGCAAGGGGATAACAACCCAGTTATCCTGTTTATTTGTCTTTTTAAATAACATGCCTTTTCTATAGTCTTTAAATTCTAGCGTAGAATAATCAGAGAACCGCAAGCCTGTTAGACACCCTAGTACAAACAAGTTTCTGCTTAATTCTAATTCTGGATGATTAGTAAGATCTAACTTGTACACGGCTGCAACTTCTTCATAGGACAGATATACCGCATCTGCTTCTTCATCCAATATTTTGAAATCGCCCAGGTCAATTGGTGGAATTATTTTTCTTCTTACTCTATCGTTAACGAAGACTCTAAGGTTTTTTATTGTCGAACCAATTGTACTTAATTTAAGTCCATATTCAGGAATTTTCTTTCGTTTTAAAACGTAGTCATAAGTAAGGAAGTCGACAAAATCTGAGTAGAAGTTGAAATCAAGATTAGAAAATGTTACTTCTTTCTTTGCATAAGTTTGATATTGACTTAGTCGGTCTCTTAGTGCGTGGAATGCTGCAGTACTAACAACTTTCTTTTCCTTCGATTTAATGTAATCATCTATTTGTTGAAAAAGATTAGGTAATTTTTTAATCAGCGTATGGGAATTTGCCTCTGAAATTTGTAGGCTTTCCAATTTCAACGATGGCTCAAATCTATCCTTTAGAAATTGCCCTTGATTTAACGAATTAGATTGATTGGACAAGCCAATGAGTGCTTCAATCACTTTTTTCATCCGTGCAAGATCACAGTTTAGATGTTCAGCAATTCCAAACTCTAACGGAAGAGATTTAGAAATCGACTGTCGTTTACTATTCCAAAATTGCCTGGGGATAGAAATCTCGGTGTTTAATAAAACGCGTTTTTCAGATGAATAGCAGTACTGAAAATAGATGACATGTGTACCATCCTTTAATGGTCTGTTAAGCATTACGGCTTTAAGAGGTAACAGCATAATTTGCTCGATTAATTGCTCGATTAAAAATGTGTAACCCTTTGTAAAGGTAGGATGCCAGTTTAAACTATATCTGTTATAATATTCTGAAAATCATACAATTATAGTAATCTTGCGTAAACATACGTAAGGGTTACTCAATCGAGTAACCCTTATAAGTGATCCGGATTGGATTCGAACCAATGACCCTCAGCTTAGAAGGCTGATGCTCTATCCAACTGAGCTACCGGACCAGCGACTCAGTGTTTGCTATTTAAAGCGGTGCAAATCTAATAAAAAATGCCCGCTTATTTAATAAATCCATAAAAACTAATACCGAATCAGGTTTCCTTCTGTAAAATTTGTTAAAAATTGGTACCAAATTTGCAGTATAATTCCTGCTGAACAAATTATTATTCCCAATGGGATACTTTTTGAGAACTGTTAATAGCAGGGCTCCGCATAGCAAAAACATCTTCGCAACCTACTATGAAAAGCTAGTTGCCACTGTCACACATCTTCCTTTCGTTTTGAATGAAGCAATGGTGAACCATAAGAAGATGGTGCATCCTCCTTGTACACTGTAGCGACGCTATAGCACTTGCATGCAGCTATAGCCATTCCTTTGCTGTCTCCACCGGGGGGCGGTTAAGCCATGCTATGCAACATATTCATCACACAACATCAAATTTTTATAATAATGACAAACATCACTCAATTTTGGTGGGCAGTTCCACTGATCCTTAGTATTGTATTTTACAAATTTATCCTGCGCCTGATATTTGGTATGGTTATAGTGCCCGAAAACAGGATAGGACTCGTTACTAAAAAATTTGTGCTATATGGCAATAAGCGCTCCTTGCCCGATGGCCGCATTATTGCCACTAATGGCGAGGCGGGTTTCCAGGCGCAGACATTAGCTCCCGGCCTTTACTGGGGTTTGCAGATATGGCAATACCATGTAGATATGGTGCCCTTTACTGTTATTCCCGAAGGTAAGATCGGCCTTGTGCTGTCGAGAGACGGCGCAGAGATACCAACCGGTCGTATATTGGCAAGAAAGGTTCCCTGCGATAATTTCCAGGATGCTAAGCTATTCCTGGAGAATGGCGGGCAAAGAGGTAGGCAAACTGCTTTTATTACCGCCGGTTCTTACCGTATTAATAATTACCTGTTTGAAGTTACCATTGTAGATCAGACCGTAGTGCATGAAAGCAGGGTAGGTGTGGTCACTACACTGGATGGCGAACCCATCACGCAAGGGCAGATAGCAGGTAGATATGTGGAAGGCCATAACAACTTCCAGGACATAGATACATTTCTGAATAACGGTGGTAATCGTGGTTTGCAGCCACAGGTAGTGCTGGCAGGTTCTTATTATATCAACCCATGGGCTGTGCAGATAGAAGAGCGTATGATGACAGAAGTGCCCATTGGCCATGTCGGGGTGGTTATTTCATACATCGGCGAAGAAGGAAATGATGTAACGGGCGAGCAATTTAAACATGGTAATATCGTAGAAAAAGGTTTCCGTGGTGTATGGCTGGAGCCACTTGGCCCCGGCAAGTACCCCATCAATTCTTATACCATGAAGGTAGAACTCGTACCGACCACCAACCTGGTGCTCAATTGGGCCAATGCACGAAGTGAATCGCACATGCTGGATAAAAATCTATGTACCATCACGGTACGTTCGCGCGACGGTTTCCCATTCAATCTTGACGTATCACAGATCATACATGTGCCGGCAAATGAAGCACCAAAGGTAATAGCACGTTTCGGTAGTATGACCAACCTGGTGAGCCAGGTGCTGGAACCAACTATCGGTAACTACTTCCGAAACTCTGCACAGGATAGTGATGTGATCACCTTCCTTACATCGCGCAAGGAACGCCAGGAGGCAGCACGCTCACATATAAGGGAAGTACTGGAAGAATACAATGTGAACGCAGTAGATACCTTAATAGGTGATATTGTTCCGCCTGAAGCACTGATGAAAACGCTTACCGACCGCAAGATAGCCGAGGAGGAACAAAAGACCTATCAAACACAACGCATGGCACAGGAGCAACGCCAGGGCATGGAAAAAGAAACTGCCATTGCTGATATGCAAAAGGAAATAGTAAAAGCACAGCAAAGCGTAGAGATCGCACAGCGTACTGCCGATGCAACGGTTAAGAAAGCCGAAGGTGACGCCGCGAGCCTTAGGTTGCAGGTACAGGCAGAAAGTGATGCCACCAGGTTGCGTGCAGGCGCCCAGGCAGAATCTACCCGTTTAAATGCCAGCGCAGAAGCGGAGCGTATTGCCAAGACCGGTAATGCGGAGGCCGAAAAGATACTTGCTATAGGTAAGAGTACTGCAGAAGCTTACCAGTTACAGGTATCTGCAATGGGTGGCGATAACTTTACCAGGTTCAAGATCACGGAAGAGATCGGTAAAAACAGCATTAAAGTAATACCTGATGTATTGATTGGCGCAAATGGTAATAGTACTGACGGTAGTATGAGCGGCCTGCTTGGCCTGAAGCTCATGGAAATGATGGACGCCGATAAAGGAAAGAAAGAAGAATAGCAAACAAAAAGGTGGCGTTAATTAGCCACCTTTTTTACGTTTATTCGGATTAACCATTAAATAGTTTATTGCGCTTAATAGGTAAATTGTTTCTTATCAATATTGCGTGATACACAGATGGTACGTCAGCCGTCCATTTCTTCAGTAGAAGGAGAATTGCTATAATCTCTAATCTTGTTACGATTCCTAAGTAAAAGCAAATTTGAAATAGAAGGTGTGAATTAGAAGTGTAAATTAATTCGATAAGTGTAGCCGCTAATACAAGCGTCCATATTTTAGATGCTATAGCATGGGTGGCTACTTCTTTTCTAAACTTCAAATAGCTGATTGCATAGATCATTAGTTCTGACAAAACAAGCAGGATGATAAAGTTTATATTATCACTAAAGAAAATAGGAGATAATAAATAGCATGCTATCGCGATGAGTATCCAAAATATTTGATCTGCTAATGAATCTAACCTTCGCAGCTTTTGACTTGAAATATTCAGCCTCCTGGCTATAATACCATCGAATATATCTGATACCAGTCCTATACCAATTAAAATGGACATTGCCATTCGGTAAGACGGAAAAACAACGGCAAGAATTAATACCAATAGGCCTGTCACTAATCTGAGGTAAATTAGTAGAATAGGTACTTTATACTTCATAGTATCGGGAGTTTGCAGCGTTTCAATTTATAACTTGATCAACTTACTGGTCCATATCGGGTTTTGAAAGCGATTGTAGACAACCACTTCGTACGCACCCGGTGCATAGCTGTCAATATTTAGCACCTGGGATGATTGGCCTTTTGGATACGTTCCATTCCTGCTATAGAGGCATCTTCCCACAACATCAAATACATTTATTTCCAGGGCCGTGATCTCTGAGAAGTTGAATCGCAGTGTTGTGAAATCGTTCGCCGGATTAGGTATCAGACTAATGTCGAAATTAGATTGCGTGCCACTTTGTTGTCCACCACCCGGATTTACTGCCCCCGTATCATCTGCAATTGTGTATTTAAAAAGCTCGACTCCGTATTTGTCTGTAAGGGCACTCATATAAAGAGATCCGTTGTAAACTAACTTCTCGGTTGTAGAAAAGTAATTGCATCCCTCGGGGTGATATATCTCGGTTAACGCGCCCGTTGTTGTGTTATAAATAAAGTTGTCAGAATAGTAAAAGTTTTTTGTAGTGGCTGCGGAGAAGACTATATTATCTTTATAAACAGCAAAATAACGCAGGCTGCTATACTTTTTAGTATCTAAATATGCTGCCACTCCGGTTTGTTTTGTTCTATCGTCATAGTAACAAAGGTTATATGTCACGCCATCGGTAGTTCCGGAAAAATAAACCCTGCCATTATAATATGCAATAGCGTCTTTAAAAGCGCTGGATAAATAGTCTGCTCCTATAACAGGCCCATTGCTTTTTATTGTGATCTGTTCAGTGGAATGATTACCGTCATAACGACACAGCATCTGCGTACTGACGTCTGGCTTGGCCAGAAAATAAAGGTAACCATTACACTCTGTTATGGACTGTACATTTGAGCTCTCAGCGCCCTTATTTATATCTGTGGCATTGCTTGTTTTATTTGTTACGGGATCGTATACAAAAAGCTCTGTGCCTGTTTCCGGCGTCCACCCTACAAAATATATTTTGTTATTGAACGCAGTTATGTATTCAAGTGCGCTACCACCGTAACTGCCGGACTTCTGAGAGAATTCATGCGTTAGTCTCTGAGTAATACCTGTTGCAGGATCATAAACAAATAGTTCGTAGTTATATTGGCTATCACCGCCTCCGAAATATATTTTGCCATTGAGACTTGTAAAGGTATTGTATGTGTAAGGCTGCCGGCCAACATCAGTTGGAATAATATTACTCAAGAAAACAGGGTTTGAATTACCATCCCATTTATAAAAATTATTTTTACCAAACATATTGGAATATCTATTTGGAAAGTAAATGGTGTTTCCTGAAATAGCATAACAACCCGATTCCATGATTATATGGGGATATGCATATTTTACAGGTGGATTAATTCCATCATACATCCAGAAGCTAGTGTCATGCGTATCTTCAGCAACAAAGAGCAGTTTGCCATTGTAGACAGAGAATCCGTGCGGTTGCCCATTATTTTGGTTAGTACCTATCTGACCGGCTGGTACTGGATAATTATTAGAGCCGTTGTTAATGTCTGCAACTAATACCGGAGTGCGCGTTTGAGACTGAGCGTATGAAAAGAATCCAGCGAAGATGAGTGTGTAGATGTGGGGTTTCATAAAAGGTTCGTTTATATGAAAGTATAAAGCCTACTCTTAATGCATTGCTAAAGGTACGTTGACGAAATGTTAAAACGATTAGCCTAAAAAAAAGACTCCCTGCGTTAACAGGGAGCCTAAAGAGATACCAGATTTTTAAATTAAGCTAAATCAAAACGATCCAGGTTCATTACCTTATTCCATGCTGCTACGAAGTCTTTTACAAACTTGGTTTTAGCATCTGCGCAGGCATATACTTCTGCAACTGCACGCAGCTCGCTGTTGGAGCCGAATATCAGGTCTACGCGCGTAGCTGTTTTTTCTACAACGCCTGTTGTACGGTCGCGGCCTTCGAAGATATTTGGATTACTTTGACTAGCAGTCCATACCGTGTCAATATCCAGCAGGTTAGTAAAGAAGTCGTTGGTGAGTGTGCCTGGGTGATCAGTTAATATGCCATGTTTAGAATTATCATAGTTAGCGCCCAGTGCACGCATACCACCAACCAGTACTGTCATTTCAGGTACGGTCAGGTTCAGCAGTTGTGCTTTATCCACCAGGAATGCTTCAGCCTTACCGGCGTAGCGGTCTTCAATATAGTTCCGGAAACCATCAGCAACAGGCTCCAGCGCGTCAAATGATTCTACATCGGTTTGCGCTTCCGTAGCATCACCACGGCCCGGTGTGAATGGCACTTTAATATCCTGCCCTGCATTTTTAGCAGCCTGTTCGATAGCAGCGCATCCTGCCAGCACTATAAGGTCGGCCATAGAGATTGCTTTGCCGCCTGTTTGTGCAGCATTGAATTCTTTTTGTATCTCTTCCACTTTAGCCAGCACTTTAGCCAGTTGTGCAGTGTTGTTGGCCGCCCAATCTTTCTGTGGTGCAAAACGTATGCGTGCACCATTAGCACCGCCACGTTTATCTGATCCACGGAAGGTAGATGCAGAAGCCCATGCTGTAGATACCAGTTCACTGATGGTCAGGCCGGAGTTGATTAGTTTATTTTTCAGAGTAGCAATATCCTGTTCATCTACCAATTTGTGTGTTACAGCAGGTATAGGATCCTGCCATATCAATTCTTCAGTCGGTACTTCAGCACCAAGGTAGCGTGCACGAGGGCCCATATCGCGATGTGTTAATTTGAACCATGCCCTTGCAAATGCATCTTCAAACTGCTCAGGATGCTCATAAAAACGTTTGGATATCTCTGCATATATAGGATCGAACCTTAAAGAAAGGTCTGTAGTGAGCATAAAAGGAGCATGCGTTTTGCCGGCTTCATGTGCATCAGGCACCGTACCCACGCCTGCATTATTCTTCGGCTTCCATTGTTTGGCGCCGGCAGGGCTTTCGCTCAGTTCCCATTCGTACTCAAACAGATGCTTAAAGAAGTCATGGCTCCATTTTGCAGGAGTAGTGGTCCATGCACCTTCCAGGCCGCTGGTGATGGTATGGCTGCCATTGCCGCTGCCGTATGAATTCTTCCAGCCGAAGCCCTGTTCTTCTATACCTGCAGCTTCCGGCTCTTTCCCTACATATTTACCCGCGTCGCCTGCACCGTGTGTTTTACCAAAGCTATGGCCACCGGCTATCAATGCTACTGTCTCCTCGTCGTTCATCGCCATCCTGCCGAAGGTTTCGCGGATATCGTGTGCTGCAGCCAGAGGGTCAGGGTTGCCATCGGGCCCTTCCGGATTTACATAGATCAAACCCATTTGCACAGCAGCCAGTGGATTCTCCAGCTCGCGCTTACCTTCATAACGTTTGCTGCCCAGCCATTCTTTTTCAGAACCCCAGTAAGTGTCTTCCATTGATTCCCAAACATCTTCGCGGCCACCGCCGAAACCAAATGTTTTGAAGCCCATAGATTCCAGGGCGCAGTTACCTGCAAGTATCATCAGATCGGCCCAGGAAAGCTTCCTGCCATATTTCTGTTTCACCGGCCAAAGCAAACGACGTGCTTTATCAAGGTTCACATTATCAGGCCAGCTATTGAGCGGTGCAAAACGCTGCATACCCATGCCACCGCCACCGCGGCCGTCTGAAATACGGTAAGTACCTGCACTATGCCATGCCATACGGATCATAAACGGGCCGTAATGGCCATAGTCTGCAGGCCACCAGCTTTGAGATGTAGTGATGACATCGGTTATGTCTTTTTTCACTTCATTAAGGTCGAGCGTCAGGAATTCTTTAGCATAGTCAAAATCCTTATCCATAGGGTCGGATAAAGATGAATTCTGCCTGAGGATCTTAAGGTTCAGTTGGTTGGGCCACCATTCTTTGTTTTGTGTACCGCCACCTGCTGTTTGTTTTAATTGTCCGCCTGTAAAAGGGCATTTACCTGTCGCCGCCTTCGGATGATGCTCCGATGCGTAATGAAGCGTATTGTTTTCCATAACCTGAGTTGTTTTGCGATTTTACGAGGTCAAATATAGTTCAAAGTTTGTCGAGGAGCCAGTGGATAATACCAATAGGGTAATAGGGATAATGTATTGATGTATTTACAGCCCTTCTGGTAATATAAAGTCTGTATGTGATGCTTTTTGTAGGTAAACAGTAACGAAATAAGGAATTCTTATAAGTATATAAACTGAACGCTTTTGTATGTGATGTTTATCACATATCGTGTGAGGCATGTTCCGGAATTTTACGCCATAAAATAATAAGACATGAAAATTGAACAAATTTATACAGGCTGCCTGGCACAAGGTGCATACTATGTAGAAAGCAATGGCGAGGCAGTAATCATAGACCCGCTAAGAGAAGTAGATCAGTATGTACAAAAAGCCAATACAAATGGTGCCGCCATTAAATATATTTTCGAAACGCATTTCCACGCGGACTTTGTATCCGGGCATATAGACCTTGCTGATAAAACCGGGGCAGCTATCGTATATGGCCCTAATGCAGATCCTTCCTTTCCGGCGGTGATAGCTAAAGACAAACAAAGATTTAAAGCAGGCGATATCAGCTTTGAAGTGTGGCACACACCAGGGCATACGATGGAGAGCACCTGTTACCTGCTAAGGGACGAAACAGATAAGCCGGTAGCATTGTTTAGCGGTGATACCCTTTTTATAGGAGATGTGGGCAGGCCCGACCTGGCCCAAAAAGCTGCACATCTTAGCCAGGACGATCTTGCCGGGCTTTTGTACGATTCCACAAGAAAACTCATGGCCTTACCTGATGATGTGATCGTATATCCTGCTCATGGTGCCGGCAGCGCCTGTGGTAAAAACATGAGTAAAGAAACCTATGACACATTAGGACATCAAAAGGAGGTAAACTATGCATTGAGGAAGGATATGACCAAACAGGAGTTTATTAAAGAGGTGACCACAGGCCTGATGCCCCCACCCGGATATTTTGCAATGAATGTGACGATGAACAAACAAGGCTATGAAAGCATAGATGTGGTATTAGCGCGCGGACAGCACGAGTTGAACCCGGAAACGTTTGAGGCAGCAGCGAATGAAACGCAGGCTTTGATATTAGATACCCGTGCACCCGAAGATTTTGTGAAGGGATTTATCCCAAACTCTATCAACATTGGCATTGACGGCAATTTTGCACCGTGGGTAGGAGCGTTGATCCCAGACATTAAACAGCCTTTGCTCATCGTAGCAGACGAGGGTAGGGAAGAAGAAGTGGTTACCCGGTTGGCTCGCGTTGGATATGATAATGCGATAGGCTTTTTGAAAGGTGGCTTTAACACATGGAAAGCAGCGGGCAAAGAAGTAGATTACATCGATACCATAACAGATGAAGAACTTGCATCGGTAGCCAAGATAAAGCCTGTGAATATACTGGATGTAAGAAAGAATAGCGAGTACCTGAGTGAGCATGTCGCAGATGCGGAGAACCTGCCGCTGGACTATATTAACAATGCTATGCAGGCTATTGACAAGGATAAGCAATACTATGTGCATTGTGCATCCGGCTACCGTTCGGTTATATTTATCTCTATACTAAAATCAAGAGGATATGAGCACCTGATAAATGTAGTTGGTGGATTTAAAGCCCTGAAGGCCGGGGGTAGATTCCCGGTTACCGATTATGTATGTCCTACGACCTTGTTGTAATCGTTTTAGATTTGCAGTGTACTAAGATAGCCTTTGCCTTAAAGATGAAGGCTATCCCGTTTTAAACGCAATTGCTAACCTTTGTTAACCATTGCTAACGCGATGCTAACCTGTTGCTAACTGTTAAATGAGGGATATTAGCCTGAATTCGGGGTTGTTTTGCTGACAATTGCTAACTTTTGCTAACCATTGTTAACCTTTGCTAACCTGTTTTTTGCTAATGTATTCTGAGTGAGAATTTTTGTATTGGGGTTTACAGTATGTCAAAGAACAGTAACAGTACAAATATACGATAATTGGTAAAGGTGAACAAATAAAACAGACAGTGAAAAGTATAAGTATTACCCTTAAAAGTATAAGTCCGGCGTAACATTCCATCGGAGTTTTGCATGGTCAAACTAAAAAAATAAGATCATGCAAGTAAAAGAAACATGGAACATCAGCGAACAGCAAAAACCTATTGATACAGGTTTCGGCTATACCAGTACTTCTTATGAAGTGATGAACGGAGTAAGCCTGAAAGGGAAGAACATAATTGTAACAGGTGGCTATTCAGGGATAGGGCTTGAGACTGTAAAAAGATTACATGAGGCCGGTGCTCACCTTGTATTGCCCGTGCGAAGTGTAGATACCGTTAAAGAACTATTCGGGGGTTTTGACGATAGGATAGAGATAGCTTATATGGACTTGTTGAAACCTGCGTCGATAGACGCGTTTGCGGAACAATTTATTTCATCGGGCAGGCCGCTGCATTTACTTATCAATAATGCGGGCATTATGGCCAGTCCGCTAATGAGAGATGAGCGTGGTTATGAACAACAGTTTGCCACCAATCACCTTGGGCATTATCAACTAACCGTGAGGCTATGGGATGCATTGAAGAGATCAAATGGCGCCAGGGTAGTGAACCTATCTTCTATGGGGCATCGCTATTCAGACATCAGGTACGATGACCCGCAATTTCTGACAACGCCTTATGAACCCTGGAAGGCATACGGGCAATCAAAAACAGCGAATGTATTATTTACGCTGCAACTGGATAGCATTGGTAAAGAATACGGTATCAGGTCTTACGCAGTTCATCCGGGCAGGATACTGGAAACCAACCTTACCAAGTATATACCTAAAGAGCAATTAGATGCCATACTGGAAAGGATGAAAGCAGATAATAATAACAGCAGTGCTGAGATCGTAAAAACGATGGAGCAGGGTGCAGCTACTACCTTGTTCTGTGCCACCAGTCGATTGCTGGGAAATATTGGTGGTGTTTATTGCGAGGATTGCAATATATCTGAAGTGCTGCCGATAGAAACCGATGTTATGAAAATGCTGAATGGGGTACTGCCGTATGCCGTTGATAAAGACAACGCAGCCAGGTTGTGGGAACTAACATATCAGCTAACAGGTTTAACTTTGTAATGATGAACATGTTGCTATGATAGAGTACATGGATATAGACACAATAACTGACTTGCTGGAATTTTACCGTTGCGGCAAGCCGGTTCATCCTTTGATAGCGATCGTGGATCTTGCAAAGGTCGACAGATCGCACCGCAAGAAAGGGGATATTTATTACAGGCTTGGTTTTTATGCCATATCGTGCAAGAAGTTTAAGAAAGGGCAACTGCGTTATGGACGTTCCAGCTATGATTTTTCTGAAGGCTCATTAATGTTTACTGCTCCCTACCAGGCTATCTCCCCGAGTGAAGATATGGAATCCATTACAGGCTGGGGGCTATATATCCATCCTGATTTTTTGAATGCTACACCTGAAGGAAGGGCACTGACACAATTCTCCTTTTTTGGCTATGATGCCAATGAGGCGTTGCATATATCAGATGCAGAAAGGCAGATACTGGAAGATTGCCTGGAGACTATTAACAGGGAAATATCCGTGAGCCCTGACAGACATTCGCATGAATTGATCATTAGTACACTGAAACTATTCTTTGGTTATTGCACCCGGTTTTACGAACGCCAGTTCCTAACCCGTGTGAAAGTGAGTAATGATATTGTACAATCTTTTGACAGGTTGCTGAATGATTATTTTGAAAAGGATACATTAGTAGAAGACGGCGTGCCTGACGTGAAATATTTTGCGTCGCAATTGCATCTGTCGGCCAATTATCTATCGGACCTGTTGAGCAGGTACACCGGCAAGACAACACAAGAACATATTCACCTGAAACTCATTGACAAAGCAAAAGGGCTGTTATGGAGTACTGAAAAATCTGTAAGCGAAGTGGCGTATGAACTTGGTTTTGTGCATCCTTCGCACTTTACCAAACTGTTCAAACAAAGAACAGGCGTGTCGCCTAGAGATTTCAGAAATCTCAATTGAGATCAGGATATTATTAAACTGTTACTATGAACACAGTTCGTTGTAATTGGCTTATATTTATAGTTCAACTATAACACTAAAAATATCAGACATGAGTAAAAATCCTGTTGTACATTTTGAGATGGGCTACCTTGACAGGGAGCGCATGAAAAAATTCTACGAATCGGCCTTTGGCTGGAACATGCAGCAACTTGGTGCAGAGATGGGCAACTATGTGGTGGCGCATACAGCTGAAACGGATGATAAAGGAATGGTGAAGACACCCGGCACTATCAATGGCGGATTTTACCAGAAGACCGATGATCCGAAATCGCAGGCACCATCTGTGGTAATTGCCGTGCAGGATGTAAAGTCTGCCATGGATGCGGTGAAAACAAGCGGAGGAAAGATACTGGGTGCTATGGACGAAAACGGAGGCACCACTATGGAACCGATGATGATACCGGGTGTAGGCCTATGGATGTCTATTGAGGACACTGAAGGCAACAGGGTGAGCCTGCTGCAGCCCAATGAGATGTAATGAATATCACTTAATTATAAACAGGCCGCTTATTACAGCGGCCTGTTTTTTTGCTACACCACCGATATGAATAAAGACACCTGGAAAGGTGTCTTTGCCCTGTTATTAAAAAGGCCCCTTTCTATTACAATACATAGTATTGGTTATGGTTAACGGGCTCTGCGTCCTCAATAATGTGATGATCGTTCAGCATCTGCCTCAGATCGCGTTCTATATTCTTGGATATTGTAGTCATAGGTGCGTCTGTAGGCTTATTCTCAAACGGATCCTGCAGGTGTATCGCCATTTTCTCTATCAGCATAAACGATGCAGCTACAGCTATTACCAACGGTATTTCCATATACCCGAAGTATTCTATAACCCCGAACGGCAGTAATGCAATAAAAAGATTCATCGCAAAGTGCATATACAGGCTGTAAGTAGCAGGAAATACGGTATTCTTAATTCGCTCGCATTTACCCATAGAGTCGCACAGGCGGCTAAGGGTACGATCCAGCTCTACCTGCTGGTATTGATTGATCCAGCCTGCATCCAAAGCATATTGAATATCCCGGCCGTGCATCTCCAGAATGGCGTTTGGGATATTGCTATATTTAGAAACCTGGGCAATTTCATCCTCCGTCATGTAGCTTTTACTACCAGTTAAAGGCTTTTGCTTGCGCAGATGGCGCGATAGTGCAAAGCACCAGCCCATTTGCCGGCGTATGAAGCGTTCTTTAAATTGCTGCGCCTCTGAGGGAGCATACCCATTATCCACAAACGTGAGCACCTGCCTTGCCAATGTGCGGGAATCATTTACGATAGCACCCCATATAATGCGGGCTTCCCACCAGCGGTCATAGGCCTGGTTGGACCGGAAGCCTAAGAGAAAAGATATGACCGTACCCAATATCATTGGGATACTCAGCGGTATGGTAATGCGGGTAACGTGAAAGGAATCGTATAATATAGCTATTACCACGGCGTAGATAGAAACGCCTATCAATCCAACCTTTATCTTACCCAGGATATATTTCAATGGTATTTTACTTCTTAGTAGCATAGTTTTCTGTTTCTTGTTTTAATAATCGGATCCCTCTTTCGCGCAACATACAGATGGTGGTGGTATCGAGGCTTTGGTATCTTGCTTTGGATGAAATGCTGATGACGTTATACCCGGTGTTTTTTAATAACGGCAGCATTGCTACACTTTTAGGCGATGGTAAACCGAGCGGTATATCAGGACATGTAAGTATATCCGTTACCTGTTCGCCATCCAGCCAGTTTCGCAAATATGAAACCGTGCTGCCGAAAGCAAATTTTACCTTCAGGCTGTACAGAGCTGCGCCATAGCGATTCTCCAATATTTCGCAACCCTCCTTAAACTCGTCTGTAATAAGTGAATAATGCTTGTTGCGCATAGCACGGAATACAATACCCGGCAATTCATCCGGCATTCTCAGCAAATGGAACAATGTGATCCTGACAGGAGCATCATTAAAAACGGACATTGCCGAGTGTACCGCATTCAGAGACGGAATGCTAAAGTCTGTTGGAATAAGAATATGTTTCATTGCACATCGTTTTATTACTGCAAAATGCACTGCCCATGTTAGGATGCGGTAAGCCCCGGTAAAGAATGCAATAAGAAAGAAGTAAGAATTTGGTAAGAAATGTTGAGAAGTCGTTAAAAACGGGAGGAAATTCAACAATTATAGGATTATACAGGTTATTTTTAGCTTACCTGATATGAACAATATACTACTGGTGGAAGATGAAGCCTCTGTAGCGTCGCTGATAATAAGAAGCCTGGCGGAAGAAGGCTATGAAGTGAGCCTGGCACCCGATGGGCAAACCGGGCTGGATATGGCTACGCAAAACAGCTTCGACCTGCTGATACTGGATATTATGCTACCCGGCATCAATGGGCTGGGCCTGTGTAAAAGAATACGTGCTAACGGCGATACCACACCTATATTAATGCTGACTGCCCTGGGTACCACGCAGAATATCGTTGCAGGGCTGGACAGCGGAGCCGATGACTATCTTGTGAAGCCCTACAAGCTTGCAGAGCTATTGGCACGTGTGCGCAGTATGATACGGCGTGGAAAAGGAAGCGCTGCGGCATCTGATACCGAAAAGATAAAAGTAGCCGACCTGGAACTAAACCTGCAGGATAAAACTGCCACACGCAGTGGGCAAAAAATAGACCTGACCGCAACAGAATACCGCCTGCTGAAATACCTGATGACCAATGCAAGGCGGCTGGTATCGCGCATGGATATGCTGGAGCATGTATGGGGTGTAGATTTTAATATGAATACCAAAGTGGTAGATGTATATGTAAACTACCTAAGGAAGAAGATAGATAAAGACCACGAGCAGAAACTGATACATACTGTGGTGGGTATGGGGTATATATTGAAACCGGAATAGGCAATGAAGATACAGTACCGTATAACACTGATATTTGTATTGCTGACCATAGGCATGATGCTGGTGGTGACCACAATAGAGTATTATTTTGCCAACCAGGATACCTTTGAAGACTTTTATAAGCGGCTGGAAATACGCGCAGTTATAGCATCAAAAATACAGTTTGAAGAAGCGGGCATGACCAAGAGCGCATTTGAAGATGTGCGTAAACAGCACCTTGAAAAACTACCCCGTGAAAAAGAATACATTCTGCCGGTAAAAGATATACAGCAACATCTTGCAGAAAACGGATTGAAACTGCCAGCCAGCTTTGTAAACGAAGCCATTACTAAAGGGACTGCACGCTATAGGAAAGGACAAGTGCTATACCTGGCACACCTATACAGGGGCAGTCCACAGCACATCATCATCGTATCGGCCAGTAATGAGTTTAGTGATACGTACCTGTATAACCTGCGGCGTGTGATCATCTTCACCATCCTTGCCGTCGCTATTATCTCGGGCATTATAGGGCTATGGTTCTCGAAAGTGATATTGCGGCCGGTAAGTATGCTTACCAGGCGTATGAACGAGATCAGCGGTACGCAACTGCACCTGAGGCTGGAAAGTGACGGAGGAACGGATGAGATCAGTAAACTGACAGATACCTTTAACGATATGCTGAACAGGCTGGAAACTACTTTTGAAACTCAGAAGAATTTTATCAGTAACGCATCGCATGAGTTGAATACACCACTTACTGCCATCATCGGCGAATCTGAATTTGCCCTGAACAAACCCCGCACACAAGAGCAATACCAGGCCTCTATGAATACTATACTGGCAGAAGCAGAGCGCCTACGTAAAATAACCGGTAGCCTGCTGCACCTGGCACAGACCGGCTATACAACCCATAGTCCGGAATTTGAACCCCTGCGTGCAGATGAAGTACTATATATAGCCAAGGAAACGGTGGAGAATATCATCCCCGGTTGTAAGATCATGATACAAATGCACCTGATGCCTGAAGATGAAAGCAAATTGTGGATAAGAGGCAGCAGCCAGTTGCTGGAGATAGCATTTGTAAACCTGCTGCTGAACGGCTGTAAGTATTCGATGAACCAGCCAGTGAGCGTAACACTTGCCGCAGCCAATAAAAAGGTGATCGTAATAATAGAAGACAAAGGGATAGGCATACCCGCCAAAGAAATACAGTATATATACGAGCCCTTCTTCCGGGCATCTAATACAGGCAAATTCAATGGCTATGGTATAGGATTGCCCCTTACGAGGAATATCATCCGTATACATCATGGCGAGATGGATGTAAGCTCTGAAGAAAATGTGGGCACCCGCATCAAGCTAACCTTGCCACTGTATAGCGTGGATATGTGGGAGGCGTAGAGGAAGCTTATATATTTTGAGGTTACCTTGTATCAAGCCTCTATTTAAGCCGCTCTAAAACGCCCTTACGTTTTACAATATTTTTATAATCCCACTGAATTTTACGTGCCTTCTTCAGCCATTTAGCCAGGTGTTTTTTATTAACCTGGTTTATGTCAGTATATCGTATTTCTGCAGCTTTGAAGCTGCCTTCCGGTTGCAGAGCGGGCTCATCGAACGACTGGCCGCTCCAGAACATAAGCCTGATGCCGTCTTTTAATTTACTGTAGCCAACGATTGGATTGCCCTCGAGGAACCAAACCGGGTGACGGTGCCATATTTTGTTTTCAGCATCGGCGAGGTTGCTGTGTATCTCTTCGTAAAGTGCATTGCAGATCTCCTGATCAGATGGAGAAAGAGATTCGTGATATGCAGATATTTCTTTATTCATTTGCTTCTTGTTATACCAGTTAGCAATATATCGAATAGTGGTAAATATTACATCGGCTACTGAATGCTATGGCTACAAGATATAAATGGAACCGTAGCTGAAATAAGCTGCAAAAAATCCTTTTTAGATAGGCGACAATTGAGTAATTATGTATCCAGATAAATACTCCGTTTATGTCGTTTCCATATCAAATCAAAACAAAGGAACAGTATATAGCAGCCTGGGAAAAAAGTGTAGCTGATCCCGAAGGTTTTTGGGCAGATGTAGCTTCGTCTTTTCTATGGCGGAAGCGCTGGGATAATGTGTTGCAATGGAATTTTACAGAACCAAATGTAAAATGGTTTTCGGGCGGAAAGCTGAATATTACAGAGAATTGCCTGGACAGGCACCTGGGATCGTTAGGTAGTAAACCTGCACTAATATGGGAACCAAATGACCCCGAAGAACACCATAGGCTGATCACTTATAGTGACCTACACCATAAAGTAGTACAATTTGCAAACGTGCTGAAGAACAATGGTGTTAAGAAAGGGGACCGTGTATGTATCTATATGGGTATGGTGCCCGAACTGGCTATTGCAGTACTGGCGACCGCAAGGATAGGGGCTATACACTCCGTGATATTTGGAGGCTTTAGCGCACAAAGCATAGCAGACAGGCTGCAGGATGCACAGGCCAATTTTGTGATCACCTGCGACGGTGCTTACCGCGGTAATAAAGAAATACCCCTGAAGAGTGTGATAGATGATGCCCTTGTGCAATGCCGGTTTGTTACCAAAGTGATCGTGCTGACAAGGACGCATACGCCTGTGAGCATGATAAAAGGACGTGATGTGTGGTGGGAAGACGAAATAAAGAAAGTAGAAACCATGGGCAACCCGGATTGTCCTGCTGAGGAGATGGATGCTGAGGATCCGCTATTCATACTATATACATCCGGCTCCACAGGCAAGCCTAAAGGTGTGGTGCATACCTGCGGTGGCTACATGGTGTACACCACTTATTCTTTCGTAAATGTATTTCAATATAATCCCGGCGACATTCATTTCTGCACAGCGGATATAGGATGGATCACCGGGCATAGTTATATACTATATGGCCCGCTGAGTGCCGGCGCTACCAGCCTGATATTTGAAGGCGTGCCTACATGGCCCGATGCAGGACGTTTCTGGGATATTGTGGACAAGTATAAAGTGAACATATTATATACAGCCCCTACGGCAATACGCAGCCTGATGGGTTATGGACTGGGCCCCGTAAAAGATCATGACCTGAGCAGCTTAAAAGTGCTGGGTTCGGTAGGCGAGCCTATTAATGAAGAAGCATGGCATTGGTACGATGAAAATATTGGTAAAGGCAGGTGCCCGATAGTAGATACATGGTGGCAAACGGAGAATGGGGGCATCCTGATATCAAACCTGGCGGGTGTGACACCGGCTAAGCCCTCTTATGCAACCTTACCATTGCCGGGTGTGCAACCTGTATTGGTTGATGAGCAGGGTAATGAAATAACAGGTAAAGACGTGAGTGGTAACCTGTGTATTAAATTTCCATGGCCATCCATACTAAGAACTACTTACGGAGACCATGAGCGTTGCAGAACTAATTACTTTGCAACCTATCCCGGGTTATATTTTACAGGTGATGGTTGTTATCGTGATGCAGATGGTAATTATCGAATTACCGGCAGGGTAGATGACGTACTAAATGTAAGCGGCCACAGGATAGGAACGGCAGAAGTAGAAAATGCCATCAACATGCATACAGGTGTGGTAGAAAGCGCTGTAGTAGGCTACCCGCACGATATAAAAGGGCAGGGTATCTATGCCTATATTGTGTATGACAGCACCCACCAGGAGGAACAAAACCTGACGAGGCAGGATATTGCGCAAACAGTGACCCGTATTATTGGTGCCATTGCAAGGCCGGATAAGATCCAGTTTGTTAATAGTTTGCCAAAGACACGAAGCGGCAAGATTATGAGGCGTATCTTACGTAAGATCGCTGAAGGGGAGACTGATAGTATAGGTGATACATCCACTTTGTTAGATCCTTCTGTGGTCGAAGAGATAAAAAATGGAAAAATATAGTACTGCCGCCAGGGGATATTCTGAAATATATGAGCAGTTCAGAACTGCTTTTGACCCACATAAAGATGCTGTAGCATTACCGGACCTGGAAACGACCATCACCATGCACCCGTTTACGAGTGATGGCAAGTCTATCTTGCCGGGGTTGGAGGTGTATGAATGCGAACATCATGGTACCGTGTTTAATAAGGAAGAACCGCATCATATTGATGATAATGCGCTACCGCTACATGCACCGGACTGGTCTATAGAAAATAATATCCATTTTAGTTACCCGATCATTTCCGGAAGGGATGCAAGCAATGGCGTGATCATTATGCTGCATGGCCTTAACGAAAAGAAATGGGATAAATACCTGCCCTGGGCTTATAAACTGGCTGAGCTAACTCGGAAGCATGTAATACTGTTCCCGATAGCATTTCATATGAATCGTGCGCCGGAGGAATGGTCTGATAAAAAGTTGATGCAGATGACTGCAGATATGCGTCAGCATGATAATGTGAATACATCTTTTGTGAATGCAGCCATCAGCAGCAGGATAGAGCAGAATCCTCAACGGTTTTTCTGGTCGGGCCTGCAAACATTTATGGACATTCATAAACTGTTGAAAAATATCAGGTCCGGGTCTATTGCCGGTATTGATAAAGATGTATCCATAGATTTCTTTGGTTATTCTATCGGCGCATTTTTCTCGACCATATTGTTTATGGCCAACCCTGATGACCTGCTGACAGAAAGCAGGCTGTTTGCATTTTGCGGGGGCACTACTATGGACAGGATGTATCCGTCATCGCGCTATATCCTTGACTACAATGCGAGCCTGGCACTACATGATTTCTTTGCCAAGAAGATCAATAATGATTTTGCAGATGAAGAAAGGTTACTACATTACCTCGGTGACCAGCATACTGGTGAAGGCTATTTTAAAACCATGCTATTGTATCATCATTATATTGATGAACGGGAAGCAAGATTGAAAGAAATACAAAACAGGGTGAAAGCAGTAAGCCTGAAGAAGGATACTGTCATTCCACCGGTTGAAATACTGAATGCCCTGAACGGTAGGTATAGGGATATACAAATACCGGTAGAGGTATTGGATTTTGACTATCCATATAGTCATATAGCACCTTTTATAGCCATGCCTAAGTATGATAAACAAGTGACTAGGGCTTTTGACGAAGTAATGGGAAGAGCAGCAATGTTCCTTAATTAAGCACGGCTAATAGTACTTTTCAATTATAATACCGTAGGTAAGCAGCAGGTTTTCCTTGTTCGTTCTGCTGAACTTATTGTAGCTGAGTGTTGCGCCGAGACTTAGCCATTTTCTTATTTTAACGGAAACGTTGTTGTTCGACTTTAGGATATAGTCGCTGCCATTAGTCAGTGAATTTTGATAATAGCTGGTGCTGGATATGGTGATAGACTTTCTGATGATAAACTTGAAGGACAACCTGAACGAATTTCTGAAAGTGCTGTACACATCTCTTACTGAATCTAACTGCAGATCGCTGTTTTCGTATAGAATACCATCGCTTAGGTTAACGGTGTACTCCGGCTTATCGAAAATACTATAGGCAACACCTGCTCCAATCTGTGCCTGGTTATTGATCTTTAACGAATAGCTGGTGGTATAGTTTGCCAGGCCCCAATAATTAAAATGTTCAAATGTCTTATACAGGTCGAAATCGACTGAAGAGTTGACATCGTTGTTTGTTAGGCTACCATTTGTTTCGCCATATACCCAGCCGCCATTTGCATTCAGTGTTACGCTTTTTTTTCTGATACCGAATTTAAGGGCATTGCTTAGGAGGTACACATCATTCCCCTCCGTTTTATTAATATTTCCCGTTGAAGTAAACCCGATCATATAGTGTGTGCTATCACTATACTGTGCATTTGTCTTAAAAAAGCTAAATAGAGTCAGCAGGAGTAGTACGATAGTCTTTAGGTTCAACATGAGGTTTTTAGCAGATTGATAAATGCCCGCAAAGTTACCAGCTATTTTATAAGTGCATTTTTTGTTCAAATGATAATATCTAAATAGCTGGTTCATAAAATGGTATATATTTATTTGAGCTACTGAGGGCTCCGGAAAATATTTTTCAAAAACGGAGTAGGGGTAAAGGGTACGGTTGCCGTCTTACTATAAAAGTATTGGAAGGAATTATCTTTATACCGGGTAGCCAGCTTTTGAAAATGGATATGGAAATACATCATTCGCCTGCAGCGAATGCCAACAAGACAGTCATATTTGAAAAAACTTTTAAGCAACATTTTAAAGGTTTACATGCCTACGCATGTACTATAGTAAAAGATGAAGCCGAGGCGGAAGAAATTGTGCAGAATGTGTTTTTCAAGCTTTGGGAAAAAGATGGTTTGATCCAGACCCTGCAGTCCGTTTCGGCTTATTTATACCGGGCCGTGTATAACGAAAGCATCAACTACCTGCGGCACGAAAAGGTAAAAGCCTCCCATAGAGTGTATGCTATGCGGATGACGGAAGAAACAAACAATAAAACAAGCAGGGCTTCAGTAACAGAGCTGGAGCGGAAACTGGAAGAGGCGCTTAATGAACTGCCTGAAAAATGCCGGACGGTATTCCAGATGAGCAGGTTTGAAGAGCTGAAATATCATGAGATAGCAGCGAAGATGGATATCTCTGTAAAGACTGTAGAGAATCATATGGGCAAGGCATTAAAACTATTGAGACTGAAACTGGTGGATTACCTGCCGGCATTGTGGCTAATATTATTTAACCTGTAAAACGATAGATGTGAATCAAGGAATGGGAAATATGACAGATGAGTTGCTGGTTAAATACCTGCTTGGCGAAGCGGATGCCAATGAGATAGCAAAGGTGCAGCACTGGATCGACGACAAAGAAGATAATAAAAAGTATTTCGAACACTTTAAGCTGATATGGGAGCATAGTAAAGAACTGGCAGCCAAAAGCAGTGTGGACGAAAATGCAGCCTGGGCCCGTTTTCAACAAAGGGTTGCTAAGGCAGAAGAACAACCACTGGCAAGGACCATTCCGCTAAACAGGTATTTTGGTGGTTGGATGCGAGTAGCAGCGATCTTGATATTAATGATCGGCGGAGGCTGGTTTTACTATTATAATTTTGCCAACCGGATGCTGACGCTGAGCTCTAACGAAATAGTGCTTACGCAGACGCTGCCGGATGGTACCCTGGTAACACTCAATAAACATTCCAGCATACATTATCCTAAACGTTTTAAAGGCAATACAAGAGCCGTAGAACTGGAAGGGGAGGCATTTTTCGATGTAGCACATGATAAATCGAAACCATTTATTATTACTGCTGATGAGGCCAGCATTAAAGTAGTAGGTACCTCCTTTAATGTAAAGACCAGTGCTGCGAAAACGGAAGTGATTGTTGAAACCGGTATAGTGGAAGTGAGCAAACAATCTGCAATGGTAAGGCTGAAGCCTAAAGAGAAGGCAACGGTAACAAGAGGCAACGAAGCCCCGGTAAAAGAGACCATCCACGATGAGCTCTATAGTTACTATCGTACCAAAGAATTCATTTGCAATGCAACACCACTTTATAAACTGGTAGATGTACTGAATGAAGCGTATGGCAGCCATATTGTTATTAAAGATGAGCAATTGAAACAAATGCAGTTGAATACGACATTCCACAATGAATCATTGGATGGCATATTATCTGTCATCACCGGTACTTTCAATATTAAAGCAGAGAAGCAGGGAGATACAATTTTATTAAAACCGTAGTAATACAGGATGAACCATTTTTATAAGGCGACTTATATCATCATATTTACATTGTTCCTGGCATTGCCGGGACTTTGTGTTGGACAAGGCCTCCTGGAGAAGAAAATATCCATCAACGCGAAGAACAAACCGGTATCTCAAGTGCTGAAAAGTATAGAAGCACAGGGAGGATTTTATTTTTCTTACAACAGCGATATCATTGGCAGGGACAGCCTTGTGACCTTAACCCTGGCAGATAAGACCGTAAAAGAAACGCTGGATATGCTATTTGGCAATGCTTATGAATATAATGAGACCGGAAAATATGTGATCATACAAAGATCAAGCGGGCAATACTGGTATGCAAGCGGATATGTAGTGGATGGGGTGACGGGTGAAAAGGTTATAAATGCCAGTGTATATGAAAAACAGCAACTGGTAAGTACGCTTACAAATGAGCAGGGCTACTTCCGGCTGAAACTAAAAGGTAAGTTACAGGCATTAACCTTATACATTAGCAGGCATCTGTACTTTGATACCTCTGTTGTGGTGCGAAGTTCCAATATACAGGAAATATCTATTGGCATACTGCCTAAGCCGGTGGAGCTGGACAGCTTTGTAGTGCGCAATAACGAGGTAGAAAAAAGCTGGTTCAGTAAACTGTTCCTGTCATCGAGGCAGCGTGTGCAAAGCATTAACCTGGGGCAGTATTTTGTAAATAAACCTTACCAGGGATCTATACTACCGGGCATAGGTACGCATGGCAGGATGAGCGCACAGGTGGTAAACAAATTTTCCTTTAACCTGATAGGTGGATATACGGCCGGGGTTAATGGTTTTGAGATAGGTGGGGTATTTAATATTGTAAAGCATGATGTGCATTATGCACAACTGGCCGGTGCTGCCAATATAGCTGGTGGCGATGTAAATGGCGTGCAGATAGCGGGCCTGTATAACCAGGTGCTGGAAGCATCTAAAGGATGGCAGTTTGCAGGCTTGTGCAATTTTGTAAACGATAGCCTCTCCGGCTTACAAGTAGCAGGTATATATAACCATATATGGGGAAGTACTAAAGGCGCGCAGCTATCGGGTGTGGCTAATTTCTCTAAAGAAAGTGTAGAAGGATTACAGATAGCAGGCGTAAGCAATTATGCCGGAGGCGAGGCAGACGGAGTGCAGGTGGCGGGTGTCAATAACTATACCAATGATGATGTTGATGGCGTACAGGTTAGCGGAGTGTCGAATTTTGCAGGAGGCAAACTGAGTGGCACACAGGTATCGGGTGTAGTCAATTATACGCATAACCTGGAAGGGGTGCAGATAGGGTTGGTGAATATTGCAGATACATCTTCGGGCATTGGTATAGGTCTTATCAACTTTGTATGGAAGGGTTATCATAAGCTGACGATATCTACCAATGAAGTACTGAATGTAAATGCAGCATTAAAGCTGGGAAACAGGCGGCTGTATAATATATGGTTTGCAGGCCTGAACGCCGGCAGCTTCCAGAAAGCTTATTCGTTTGGCTACGGCTGGGGGCTTGAAGAAAACTTGTCCAAACATTTTACAATAGATCCTGAAATAACTGCGCAGCATGTGTACCTGGGCAATTGGGATCATTCAAATCTTTTGTTTAAAGCACAGATCAATCTTAACTATAAGATCAATAAATACATTTCCCTGTATGCAGGTCCATCGTTCAATGTATATTATTCTGACCAGAAGACGTTTACAGATGGGTATAAAAAAGACGTTCCTGATAACGGGCTGTTCCTTACCCGGCATGGTAATGATTGGTATAGCTGGGTAGGCTGGAATGCAGGGATAACTTTTTTCTAAAAAATAAGCATTTGGAGTAGGGGTATAAAGCCAGCAGTGCGTCGTAATAGCAAACAGCAGAAATTATGACGTACAGAGTATTAAGTCTTATTGTAGCATTAGCATTATTATCTACCAATTTATTTGCACAGCATAGCAAAACACGCATCGCGCACATCGGCCTTGTTTACCCGTTAAGCACTAACGGCGTTGATGCAAAAAAATATACCAATGTATTTTCGTTCCACGCTATAGCAGGTGTATCGCGTTCAGAGACGGCGATCTGCGCCTCCGGTGTATCTAATATCATATATGATCGTGCGGATGGCGCTATAATGGCCGGTTTCTCCAATCATATACTCAACAGGGCATCGGGCATACAGTGCGCCGGTTTTATGAATACGGTGAGGAACGAAGCGAAAGGATTACAGGCAGCCGGGTTTCTTAACCTTTCGGGGAGCATCAGGGGTATGCAGGCAGCAGGTTTTTGCAATCTTATCTTACGGGATGTAGTTGGATACCAAACAGCAGGATTCTGTAACCTGTCTAACGGAAATGTTCGTGGAGCACAGACTGCAGGGTTCCTGAATATGGCAGATACTGTGCATGGCGCGCAGCTTGCAGGTTTCATAAACCTTGCGGAGAATGTAAATACCCAGGTGGCGGGTTTCATCAACGTTGCAGGTAAGGTGAAAGGTGTGCAGGTAGCAGGTTTTATCAATATAGCAGATAGCAGCGATTTCCCTATAGGGCTGGTAAACATTGTGAAGAATGGTTATAAAGGAATCGGTGTAACGGCTGATGAAAGCGGGACGGTATTAGGTGCATTCCGTTCGGGCGGACGAGTATTGTATGGTATTGTTGGTACAGGGTACAACTTTAAAAGTGATAAAGAATTTTATGTAATGGAAGCCGGTATGGGTGCTCGCTTTACGATCGTTAAACAGGTGTTGAACCTGAATGTGGAAGCCGTTACCGATGCCTTCACCAATTTCGATCGCGAAGATTACCTGCGTTCTTCATTACGGATATTGCCTGCAGTTTCGCTGGGTAAGGTAGAGCTTTTCGCAGGGCCTGTTATCAGCCATGTAATATCTGATGAGTTTGATGGCTCTGATATTTCTAACCACTATGTATGGAGCCACAATGGACGATATACGTTCAATGGTATATACATAGGTGCAATTGCCGGTGTTCAGTTTCGTTTCTAAAAAAATATAATCAACTAATAGGGGTATTTATCACTCAGTTTGTCTTTTAAGCAAAACAACCTAATTATGTCATTTATCCATAAGCTTGTTACCTGTTTAACGCTGACGGCAGTGCCTTGTGTATATGTACGTGCACAGTCGCAAACAGATACGGCTAACACTAATCAGAAAGTAAAACCTGTACTTAGGCAAAATGTTCACGGTGTAGTAGTAGATGCAGAATCAAAACAACCGCTGGAAGGTATATTGGTTATCGTCGTTTCTAATCCGCAATTAAATGCCACTACAGATAGCAATGGCCGATATACTATCAGCAATGTACCAGTAGGTCGCCAATCATTTCAATTCAGATTTACAGGTTATGATACTTATACTGCATCAGAAATACCTGTCATAACCGGTAAAGAGCTGGAGCTCAATGCCGTGCTGACCGAACGCCTGAATAAACTGAATGAAGTAAGCGTAGTAGCAGCAAAAGATAAGATCAAGCCCATTAATGAATACGCTACCGTTAGCGCGCGCACTTTCTCTATGGAAGAAACAAGACGATATGCGGCATCGTTCTCGGATCCGGCAAGGATGGTAATGAACTACCCCGGTGTATCCAGCAGCAGCGACGGACAAAACAGCATTGTAGTACATGGTAACTCACCTAAAGGTGTGCTGTGGCGTATGGAAGGTATAGAGATACCTAACCCTAACCACTTTACATCTCAAGGGGCAAGTGGTGGCGCCATCAGTATGCTGAATGCTAATACGCTGGGCAATTCCGATTTCTATACCGGAGCTTTCGTGCCAGAGATAGGTAATGCACTTTCCGGTGCATTTGATCTGAACCTGAGAAATGGTAATACAGAACATCATGAATACACAGTGCAGGTAGGGGCGCTTGGTGTAGAGCTGGCAACAGAAGGGCCATTCAGCAAAAAGAGTAATGCATCCTATATAGTTAACTACCGTTATTCTACATTGGCACTATTACAGTCGTTCCTGGATCTCGGTGGAGTATTGCCTAAATACCAGGACGGATCCTTTAAGGTGAATCTGCCTACAAACAAAGCAGGTACGTTCACGCTATGGGGATTAGGTGGATATAACATTGCGTACAACAATCCGGAAGCAGATAGCAGTAAGTGGACCGATGATAAGCCTAATGTGAAGTTCAACAACAAGAACTATATGATGGTAGGCGGTATCTCTCACCAGTACTTTATTAATAAGAATGGATATATCAAGACCATTATCTCTGCATCCAAATCGAGGGGAACTAACGAAGCAGATACACTGAATCCCGGAGATAGTTATAGTAAAGTGCCCGTGCAGTACGAAGCACTTACCAATACCGCCATACGTGCTACGGTAATGTACAATCAAAAGCTAAGTGCGCGCAATAGCTTTAGAACAGGTGTTATTGTCAGCAGGATAGGGTATGATCTCAGCGAACGATATTTTGATGATAACGAACGTATATGGAAGGATATATTAAACGGAAATGGCAGCACTCAGTTTTACCAGGCCTATATTCAATGGAAAACAAGGGTTACGGATCGCCTGTCAGTAGTAGGTGGGTTACATGCATCTTACCTGGCATTGAATGGCAAATACAGTATAGAACCTCGCCTGTCTGCATCTTATCAATTAGGTAAGAACCGGTTTACCGCTGCAGCAGGTATACACAGCAAGCCTGAAGAAATATCTACCTATCTTTTTCAGAATGCACAATTGGGACAAGCCATTACTTATCCTAACAAGAACCTGGACCTGGAGCATGCCATGCATACCGTATTGGGATACGAAACAACCTTGCCCGGAAGAGTTCGCCTAAAACTGGAAGCTTATTATCAATACCTGTATAAAGTACCTGTAGAGCAGGATAATGCCAGTGGGTTCTCTATTATCAATGCAGAGGATGTGTATTCACTCTTATCTGTGAACAAACCGTTGGTGAGCGAGGGTAAAGGGCATAACTACGGAATCGATATCAGCTTTGAGCGGCCGTTTGCAAACAACTATTATATACTGGCAACGGGATCTATATTCAAATCGAACTATACGACCTATGGCGGTCAAACTTACGATACACGTTATGACAGGGGTGTACAGGTAAACCTGATAGGTGGTAAAGAATTTAAATTAAACACGAGCGGCAGGAAACTGATAGGCTTGAATGGTAAGGTGGTATATACCGGTGGCCAGAAAGAATCGCTGATAGACCTAAACCAATCGAGACAAACAGGTAAGACTGAATATGTTGCCGGCCAATACTTCACACAGCAGGGACCTGCTTACTTCAGGTTAGACGGTGGTATCTATTATAAGATCAATAACAAACGTGCTACGCATACCATACAACTGGATATACAGAATATCACTAACCGTCAGAACTATTTCATATCCTATTACGATAACAAATCAGGAAGCATAAAAACAATAAATCAAATTGGTTTCTTCCCCAATATCCTGTACAGGGTTGATTTTCACTGGTAAATAAAATATTGTAAACAATTAAACATAAATATATATTAAAATGAAACGATTATTTTTCTTAAGTCTTGCTATTGTAACCATCACATCTGCCTCTTGTAAGAAACTCCGACTGAAAGGCGAAGGCCCGGTAGTGTCAGAGACACGTTATGTTTCTCCATTCAATCAAATAAACGCTGATGGCGATGTAGATGTGGACGTGTATCCATCATCGGAAAATAAAGTAGAAGTGAGCGGTTATCATAACCTGGTACCGGTTTATAAGACGGAAGTGTCGGGTAATACTTTGAAATTGCATTTCCAGGATGGCTATATCAACGTTCGCAACAACAATATCCATGTAAGCGTTTATACTACACAGCCGGCAGGTGTTAAGATCAATGGCTCCGGCAATATCAATGTTAGTTCCGGTTTCCAACCCGGCAGTATGAGTGCAGATGTTAACGGCTCAGGCAAAATATCTATAGCTAATAACCATTTTGGCAATATGGACCTGCGGGTAAATGGTTCGGGTGAAATTGATGCATCGTCCTGCACAGGAGATTATGTGACGGCAAAGATCAGCGGATCGGGTAATATTAAAATTACAGTTGGCAATAGCCTGGATGCTCATATCAGTGGTTCGGGTGATATTGATTACTGGGGTAATCCCGGAACTGTGAACACAGATATTTCAGGTTCGGGCAAAATAAGAAAGCATTAGACAAGGGCGATGTAAAACGAAGGGCGTCTATATAGGCGCCTTTTCTTATTTTAGTGGCGATGAGGTTTGCAGACCTGAACTACTATGCCAATAATGACCTGACTGATATCCGGGCTGCAATAAGCAGATTCGGAACATCGTATGGATACCTATCCGTTATGCGATCGATTGCTGATGTCCGGGGAATATTGCATCTGAACTCAGAAACTGCAACCGAGATATCCGGTGTTCCATATTCAGGATTCAAAAGCAGGAACAAATTCTTCCATATTCCTTTCGGTACGCATAGATTTATTAAGTCTAAAAAGCCAGATGTAGTATTGGTGCAGGGAATTGTTTTTCCTGTACAAGTGATCGCATTAAGATTTGCTCTTGGTAAAAAGGTGAAGATAATTGCACAGCATCATGGCGAGCAGCCTTTTGTTAATACTATTAAGAGAAGATTACAAAAGCTTGCGGATAAGTATATTGATGCTTATCTCTTCACCGCAAAAGGCAATGCACAGAATTGGGTGAATGAGGGTGTTATCAGTGACATAGATAAGTGCTATGAAGTACTGGAAGCTTCGACAGATCTGAATAGGCTGGATAAGAAAACCTGTCGCGAGCAATTGGGAATACCAGGAGGTCTTAATTTTTTGTCGGTTGGGCGATTGATACCGGGCAAAGATCCGCTTACTGTATTGAGTGCGTTTGAGCAGTTTGCTTCAGAGAACCCCGAGGCACGACTATACATGATCTACCAGGATGATACGATGCTGGAACAGGTGAAAATGAAAATTGTACAATCAGCCATTTTAAAGAATACCGTTCACCTGGTTGGTAAAGTTGATCATAGAAAATTGGCATCATGGTTTACCGCATGTGATTTCTTTGTTAGTGGCAGCCATCATGAAGCGGCGGGCTTTGCACTGATAGAATGTATGGCCTGCGGATGTATCCCTGTTGTTACGGATATTCCGCCGTTTTTATCTATCACTGAGAATGGCAAGCTGGCATTTACATTTAAGCCCGGAGATGTAAATGGATTATTACAGGCAATGCAAAGAGCTGCATTAAGCGATCGTAATAAATTAACAGCAGATGTATTGTCTCATTTCGAGGAACATTTATCCTATAAAGCTATTGCGGATGGGATTTACAATGTCTGTCGCGAGCTGCTGCGATAATTACAGCCCGTTTTATATTTTTGCGCATTGATATTATGCTCCCCGAAAGAAAAGAAAAAGTAGTAAGTGTACTTAACCGCAGGCAGCCCGATATAGCTGTAGTACTGGAAGATGTGCAGGATGTCCATAACATCTTTGCCGTAATGCGCACCTGCGATGCTGTGGGTATTCAGAATCTATACATTTTAAATACACGTATTGGCAGGCATACTAAATTGGAACATCATGGTAAGCGTAGTTCTTCAGGCGCCAAACACTGGCTTACAGTGCACGAACATGATAGCATAAAAGACTGCATGACGGAAGTAAGGGAACGTTATCAAAATGTATTTGCTACGCACCTGAGCGAAGAAGCTACTTCTTTATATGAGTTAGACCTGGCGGCGCCTGTTGCACTGGTTTTTGGGAATGAAGTGAACGGGCTTACTAAAGAATGCCTGAGTTACTGCACCGGTAATTTTGTGATACCACAGGTGGGGATGGTGCAATCGCTCAACATATCTGTTGCATGTGCGGTTTCTGTTTATGAAGCATTCAGGCAACGTTCGCTGAAAGGGTATTATAATGGGGAAGCAAGGATATCTGCAGAGGAGCGGGCTGTGTTATCTAAGAAGTGGAAACTATATAGGGAGTTTGAAGATTAAGAATAACTATCAACATAAATAAAGCCCGCATTGCGGGCTTTATCAATTATTACAATTTAGTTCAATAGTATTAGTTTCCTTCGCCACGCTCGGGCCTCATTTGCGGGAAGAGTAGTACATCCTGTATGGATACTTGACCTGTTAGCAGCATCGCCAGGCGTTCGATACCGAAGCCTATACCTGCTGTTGGCGGCATACCGTATTCCAATGCCCGCAGGAAGTCGTGATCTATATACATGGCTTCTTCGTCGCCTCGCTCCATCAGTGCAACCTGTTCTTCGAAACGTTCGCGCTGATCGATCGGATCGTTCAACTCACTATAAGCGTTCGCTATTTCTTTACCGTTTACTATTAGTTCAAAACGTTCTACCAGTCCCGGTTTGCTCCTGTGCTTTTTAGTAAGCGGGCTCATTTCAATAGGGTAGTCGATAATGAACGTCGGTTGTACATAATGTTTTTCGCATTTGCCACCGAATATTTCATCTATCAGCTTACCCTTACCCATAGATGCATCAGTTTCGATGTGTAATTGCTTACATACACCGCGCAATCCTTCTTCATCCATTTCACTGATGTCGATTCCTGTATGTTCTTTGATAGCATCATAGATACTAATGCGTTTGAAAGGCGCTTTGAAATCTATCTCTACACCATTCACCACAGATTTTGTGCTGCCATTGGTAGCTATTGCTGTTTGTTCCAGCATTTGCTCCGTTGTCTCCATCATCCAGAGGTAGTCTTTATAAGCTACGTAAAACTCCAGGATGGTAAACTCAGGATTGTGCGTGCGGTCCATACCCTCGTTGCGGAAGTTGCGGCTGAACTCGTATACCCAATCAAAGCCACCTACTATCAGGCGCTTCAGGTACAGTTCGTTTGCAATACGCAGGTATAACGGTATGTCCAGTGCATTATGATGCGTGATGAAAGGACGTGCTATAGCGCCACCGGGTATGCTTTGCAGCACCGGGGTATCTACCTCTAATGCACCACGATCGTTCAGGAAGGTACGGATGGCGTTTTTCATCTTCGTGATCTTGATGAAAGTGTCGCGTACACCCGGGTTTACGATCAGGTCGGCATAACGCTGGCGGTATTTGAATTCCAGGTCGGTAACTGCATCATACAATTCGCCGTCTTTTTCCTTTACTACTGGTAATGGACGAAGCGATTTTGTAAGCAACGTGAATTGCTCTACGTGTATAGAAGTTTCACCTGTTTTGGTAGTGAATACATAACCTTTCACACCAATAACATCACCAATGTCTATCAGTTTTTTCCAAACGGTATTGAAAAGTGTTTTGTCCTCACCGGGGCAAATATCATCGCGCTTGATGTATAGCTGTATGCGGGCTGTGCTATCCTGTAATACGGCGAAATTGGCTTTACCCATATCGCGCACGCTCATTACACGGCCGGCAATAGATATATTCTTAAATGCTTCCTGCTTATCGTCAGTGTACTCGTCCTTTATCAGTTTTGCAGTATGCGTTATTTCAAATAAAGGGGCAGGGTATGGGTCTATGCCCAGTTCGTGTAACTCTTTGAGTTTCTCCCTGCGAACTACTTCCTGTTCACTTAACGTGGCTTGCATTATTTATTTATTCGATGTAAAAAAATGAAAACGTGTGCAAAGATAGCTATAAGTTGCTTGTATATCAGCTTATTTTTAACGTACCAGCTTATACAAAGCGCCATTGTCGCCGCATACAATCAGGTTGCCATCAGGCAGCTGGCAAATGCTGCGTAAAGGATCATCGGTAAAGTGTTCGTACTCTTTCCATTTCTTGCCGCCATCGCTGCTGTAGATCACCACGCCTTTATCTCCCACGGCCCATCCATTGTTCTGGTCAATAAATAGTATATCGTGCAGATAATACTTTTTCTCCGTAAGGCTGTTACCGTTTCTTTGCTTGTCCCAGGTTGCACCTGCATCCGCCGAATGGAAAATGCTTCCGTTGCTGCCGCATATCCACATTTCGGCGGCATTCAATATACTTATTCCGTTAAAATCATCATTCACCACGTTCAATACATTCCAGTTTTTGCCGCCATCTGTTGTCTTGAGCATTGTGCCATATCCTGCAATATAGCCGGTATAGGCATCGCGCATCTCAATATCATTGTATTCTACATCTGTAGAGTCCCAATGGTCAACTGCGCCGTAGGCATCAAAGTAAGAAATGCCGCCGCTATTAAAACTATTGCCGCTAATACCTATAGCATGGTTATCGTCGAGGAATGCCAGGTCTTTATACGATTGCCAGTTGGATATCTGGCTAAAGCGCCAGTTATAACCATTATCGGTAGTGGTGAGCATTTTGCCATCGTAGCCACAGGCCACAATATTGCCGCCCGGTGTTTCTGTAATGCCGTAGAGTGCTTTACCTGCTTCGGGGAAATCCTTTTTCTCCCAGGTAGCGCCGGCATCATGGCTTACAAGGATGGAGGTATTATCGAACCGATTGCCGCCGACCACAAAACCATCATTGCCCTTGAAATAAATTGCGTTATATCTGTCAGTACCGTGACTATCCAGCTTCACCACATCGTTGAAATGCAGCCTTTGTTTTTTGCAGGATGTTACTGAAAAGGTTATTAAAGCAGCGCTTAATAAAACATATAATCGATCCAATCTCATTGATCACCAATACTATCTGTTTGGCAAAATAATGTAAATACTGTTTTGCAAAAAAAATCCCGTAAATATGTTTTATAAACTTTACAAAATGTAAAATATACTTTACATTTGGTAAAAAATAAGCGACATGAAAAACAGTCTTTTATTACCTCATATCTGCAGGAAGATCGGGTGGGTGCTAATATTTCCCTCCATAATATTTATGATAGCAGTGATCATGTACGATTACTCTGTACCATTTCTTAAGCTGCCTCCGCCAACTGTGCCGGCTAAAACGTTTGATATCAGGGATAACGATATGTCGAACGAGGTGGCTATTTTTCTTGTATTCGCCAGTTTGTTTATGATTGCCTTCTCTAAGGAAAAAAGAGAAGATGAATATGTAGCATCCGTGCGGTTAAGAGCATTGCAAATAAGTGTATATGTAAACTACTTCGTACTTGCTGCAGGGCTATTTAGCTTATACGGACTCGGCTTTTTGATGGTACTATATGCTAATCTTTTTACCATACTTGTGATATTCATTGCGATCTATTATTTCAAGCTGCATTTTAAAAAGGTGGGTAAGGAGGAGCTTGCATGAAAAATTATATAAAAGTAGAACGCGCCCGGCATAACATGACCCAGGCCGACCTTGCCGAAAAGATAAATGTATCGCGACAGACCATTGTAGCTATTGAGTCGAACAAATACGTTCCGTCAGCAATACTGGTGCTAAAGATCGCCCGCTTTTTTGCAAAGCCAGTAGAGGAAATATTTCAACTTGAAGAGGAGGACTAGTTATTGATACTCCATAAAACGTTGTATTATTACAGTCACACATTCATTACAACTTATGAAACTCATAATGCCCCTTGCCTTACTGGCAGTACTCAGCCTCGGTACCTCCTGCAAAAAAACATGGACCTGCACCTGCCAGACGGCTACATCTTTCCAGGATTCTGTGCTGACCACTGGAACCAATACACAAACATTTAAGGCCAGTCGCAGCGATGCGCACAGCCGTTGCGCCAACACAGTAACCACACATAACGTATTAGGTTTTACCGTGAAGGAAACCAGTAATTGCACGCTTGATTATTAAACCTTAGCGAAGTTCCAGCAGCGCTACATTTTCTATATGGTGCGTATGCGGGAACATATCTACAGGCTGCAACTTTGTTACCTTATAAGCCTCGTCGAGCAATTTAAGATCGCGGGCCTGGGTGGCAGGGTTGCAGCTTACATATACCACCTTTGGTGCACGCATACGTAGCAATTGCTGTATCAATTTTTCGTGCATACCTGCCCTTGGCGGGTCTGTAATGATCACATCAGGCTTGCCGTGCTGTGCAAAGAAATCGTCCGTGCATATATCTGCCACATCTCCGGCATAAAAGAGGCAATGATCCAATCCGTTCAATGCTGCATTTACCTTGGCATCTTCAATAGCATCCGCTACTACTTCAATGCCTATTACCTTTTTAGCGCCTTTGGAGCAGAAGATTCCTATGCTACCTGTACCGCAATAGAGATCGTATAAGGTTTCGGTACCTGTGAGCCCGGCAAACTCGCGCGTTACGCGGTATAGCGCTTCTGCCTGGTAGGTATTGGTCTGGAAGAACGATTTCGGAGATATTTTAAACCGATAATCCTCCAGTGTTTCTTCTATATATCCTTTACCATAATAGCAATGCACATCCAAGTCGTAAATTGTATCATTTACCTTGGGATTGATAGTATAGTGAAGGCTGGTGATGCCCGGAATGTTGGCTAATATATGATCGAGTATAGCTTTGCGTTCGGCATTATCATGTTGCAGTACCAGGTTGATCAATATCTCGCCCGTACGCGCTACGCGCAGTATGATATTGCGCAGCCAGCCCGTATGCTCCCTGTAATCGTAGTAAGGCAAGTTGCGCTCCGTAGCATACTTTCTCAGAACATCTAATAGCAGGTTGGTAGGTTCCTCCTGCAGGTAGCAGGTATATATATCCACCACTTTATCAAACAGCCCCGGGGCATGGAAACCAAGTGCGGGCTCATCCGGAATAAGGCCATCGCCTGCGGCTTCTATTTCCTCTACGGTTTTGTATTTGCGCTGGCTGAAGGTGAACTCCAGTTTATTCCTGTAATAGCGTTCACGCGGGCTACCCAGTATGTCGTTCATTGGTGGCAGCTCTACCTGGCCAATGCGTTTCAACTGGTCGAGCACCTGCTGTTGCTTATATTTTAATTGCAGCGGGTAGGGCAGCATCTGCCACTTGCAGCCGCCACATACACCAAAATGCTGGCAAAATGGTTGTACCCGATCAGCAGAAGGCTGCAGCAGTTTGGTCACCTTACCCTCGGCCCAGCTTTTCTTGTCCTTGGTAACGCGGACATTTACAATATCGCCGGGTATGGCATTTTCTACAAATAATACTTTGCCGCCATCGAGGTTGGCGATGCTTTTTCCTTCCGCAGCGTAGGCAGTTACCTGCACGCTTTCAATCGGTTGTCTCTTTTTCCGGGCCAATGATAAGTGCTAAAAATTAGTTAATTAGGCGCAAATTTACAGCCATTAGTTTAGGATACGCTGTCTATAACATTTAAATTTGAGTTTTACCGAACTTTAAACAGACCTAAACTACAGTAATTGTAAGAAAACAATTACTTTCCGTAATTATTGCATATATGAAAAGATTTTTATTTGCTTCTCTTTTTATCCTTTTGAGTACGGCGAGTTTTGCCGGTGATGGTTATAAGCTTACGATCAAATTCTCTGACCTGAAGGATTCTTTGGTTTACCTGGCCCATTATTACGCCAAACCTTTACCAACCCTGTATAAGCAAGACTCAGGCCGGATCGACAAAAACGGTGTGCTGGTATTGCAATCGAAAGAAAAGGTGCTGGGCGGTATCTATATTATACTAGTGCAAGGCAACCAGCGCTACTTTGAAGTGTTGCTGAATAATGGCGATAACATGAACATCACCGCCAATTCAGAAAAGCTTCCGCAAAGCATTAAGATAACGGGCTCGCCGGAAAATGAGCGCTTCAATAAATATTCTAATTACCTGATAGATTTTGGAGCAAGAGGTAAAAAGCTGGAGGATGAGTTAAAGGCAGCAAAAACAAAAGCGGATTCCGATGCAGTATATGCGAAGGGCAAAGATATGTCTAAAGAGCTGATAGACTACCGGATGAACTACATCAAAGAATATCCGAACTCTCTACTAGCTAAGATATTCAACGCTATCCGTACCCCGCAAGTTCCCGAAGGGACGCACTACCTGCCAGATGGAAAAGTGGATAGCAATTTCGCATACAATTATTACAAAAGCCATTTCTGGGATTACTTTGATTTTACGGACGACAGGCTGATACACACACCTGTGTATGACCAGAAGCTGGATGAATATTTTAATAAACTGCTGATACCAACACCTGATTCTGTAGAAAAAGAAGCAGATATTTTATTAGCCAAAACACGCGGACGTACCGAATTATTTAAATACACGCTTCACTGGATAACCAACTGGGCGCAGAACAGTAAGATAATGGGGCTGGATGAAGTGTTTGTGTACCTGGTAGAGAACTACCATATGAAAGGCGATGCCTACTGGATGGACCATGAAACACTGAATAAATACATAGACCGCGCGCGTAAAGTGGCGCCGAATGTAATAGGCAACGTAGCTCCTGAACTGAAGATGAAAGATGTGAAAGGAGTAGAGCACAGCCTGTCTGAACTTAAAGCAAAATATACACTCCTCATATTCTGGTCGCCCGACTGTGGCCACTGCATGACCGAGATACCTAAGATGGATTCTGTGTATAAAGCAGTACTGAAGAAAAAAGGAGTTAAAGTGTATGCCGTACGTACCGAAGGCGACGAAGCCAAATGGCAGGACTTCATCAAAAAAAATCCGGGAATGGAAGAATGGGTGAACGTTTGGGATCCGGAACACCATTCTGATTACCAATCTCAATACGATGTTTATGGTACGCCAACCATTTACCTGCTCGATGAAAAGAAGATCATCCGCGGCAAGCGGCTGGACTATGAGAATATTATTACCCTACTGGATATTTTAGAAAATAAAGAGAAAAAAGCTGCTAAATAGTCAACAGGAATGCTGAGAAAAATTGCTTCAAACCTACTTCCGGGCTTTGTACTGTGTTTGCTTTGCGCATCGCAGGTGCAGGCCCGCGATGGTTATAAGATACAACTGAAGTTTACCGATATTAAAGACAGCCTGGTGTACCTGGCGCATTACTACGGAAAACCACTGCCTACCATCTACAAAACAGACTCTGTAAAAGTGGATAAGAATGGAGTAGGAGTGATGCAGAGCAAGGAGAAGATATTAGGCGGCATCTACATGATATTGCTGTCAGACAAGAAAACCTATTTTGACTTTTTGCTGGATAACGGCGATGATATAGGCATCAACATTACTGTAAAGACACTGCCACAAAGCCTTAAGTACACAGGATCACAGCAGAACAATGATTTTATAGCATACGGCGAGTTTCTGAATGGCTACGGCCAAAAGCAAGAGCAGATCTCTGAAGGGTATAAGAACGCAAAAACCAAAGCAGACTCTGCAGCGCTGGAAAAGCAAGTAAAGGATGCTGCAAAAGAATTGTATGACTACAGGGAGAACTACATAAAGAGCCATCCGAAGACCCTGCTGGCAAAGATATTTTCTGCATTAGAGCTGCCACAGGTACCTGAAGGCCCGCATTATACAGCAGATGGTAAAGTGGATAGCGCCTTTGGCTACCTGTACTATAAAGCGCATTACTGGGATGGTTTTGACCTTCGTGATGACAGGCTTATCAATACACCCTTATATGATGCCAAACTCGATGAATACATCAATAAGCTGACGCTGCAATACGAAGACAGCATCAATAAAGAAGGAGATTGGCTGCTCGCAAAAACAAGAGGTACGCAGGAACTTTTTAAATACACATTGTGGTGGCTTACCAATAATGCAGGTAACAGCAAGATAATGGGTATGGATGCCTCGTATGTGCATTTTGTAGAAAACTACTATATGAAGGGCGATGCTACCTGGCTGAAACCTGATGAACTGCAGCAATACATTACAGCCGCCCGTAAGATAGCCCCCAACGTTATTGGCAATGTAGCGCCTGAATTGAAAATGAAAGATGTAAATGGCAAAGAACAATCGATGCACGCTATAGATGCAAAATATACTTTGCTGGTATTCTGGTCGCCTGATTGCGGACATTGCCAGGTAGAACTACCCAAACTAGATTCAACCTACAAAGCAGTATTGAAAGCAAAGGGTGTAAGAGTATATGCAGTCTCTACCTACGACGAAGAGAAAATGTGGAAGGATTTCCTGAAGAAAAACCCCGGTATGCAGGAGTGGACCAATGTATGGGACCCTGAGCATCAGAGCCGTTTCCGCGAGCAATACAATATATATATGACGCCTATTATATATTTGCTCGACGATAAAAAGATAATTAGAGGGAAACAAATTGATTATAGTAATATTGCAGGTCTTATAGACATGCTGGAGAGAAATAAGAAAACTAAATCCAAGTAACCAACTAAAACTATTTTTAAACGATTACCACATGCGCAAGCTTGTTCTGACTTTTTTTGCCTTTGCAGCCATTACAGCCCAGGGTTATGCACAAACCCTTTTTGAATTTGGCAACACCCCCGTAAGTAAAGAGGAATTTCTGAGGGTTTATCAAAAAAACAGCCTCAATAAGAAACCCGAAATGAATGAGAAAGCGCTCCGGGAATACCTGGACCTTTATTCGCTCTTCAGGATGAAAGTAAAAGAGGCGGAACTGCAACAGATAGACACCATACCATCTATACAGAACGAACTGGATAACTATCGTAAGCAACTCGCAAAAAATTACCTGACGGATGACCAGGTAACAGAACAACTGGTGAAAGAAGCATACGAAAGGATGAAACAGGAAGTGCATGTACAGCATATTCTTATTTCATCATCTATCTATGTGCCGTCTGCAGATACAGTAGCGCCATATAAAAAGATCGATAGTATATACAACGAGATCGTGAAAGGCAAAGCCGATTTTTCGAAAATGGCGATGCAGTATTCTGAAGATCCCGGATCAAAAGCACAGGGTGGCGACATTGGTTATATGACAGCATTACAAACGGTATATCCTTTTGAAAATGCAGCTTATAATACGCCGGTAGGTAAAGTGTCCAAACCATTCCGCACACAGTTTGGTTACCACATTGTAAAAGTGCTGGATAAGCGTCCAGCATCAGGACAAGTAACGGTACAGCAAATAATGGTAGCATCACCAAAATCGAAAGGTGAGGAAGGACTGGTTGCTGCACGCAAAAGAATGGATTCTATACAGGCAGACCTGAAAAAAGGCATTGCTTTTGACAGCCTGGTGCACAGATATTCTGATGATAAATATTCCATGCCTGAAAATGGCGTGCTGAAACCATTTGGCATTGGTGAAGTAGCTCCTGAATTTGAAAAAGCCGCTTTTGCTTTGAAAAAACCGGGTGATATTTCTGCTCCTATACAAACAGAATATGGCCTGCACATCATTAAGCTCATCGCCAAAACAGAAACTAAACCTTTTGACAGTGTAAGAACTGCTCTGAAACGTAAAGTAGAAAACGATTCCCGCGCGCAGGTTGCAAAGGAAGCGTTCTATGCTAAAATAAAACAGCAGAACGGGTTTAAAGATTACCCAGCTAATATGTCAGAGCTGGAAGCAAAAGTGATGAAGATACCTGATACGGGTAAGGCAGCCAATTCGTTCCGTGCTACTGATTTCGCGAGTATGAACAAGCCTGTATTCACCTTTGCCGGCAAAGACTACCTGCAAAGCGACTTCATGAAATACGCGGAAACAATGACCCGCGGCAGGCTGATGGGTGCGAGAAACGCAGTTTTGCGCGACCTGATGACTTATTATCAGAAAGAAGTGCTTACAGATTTTGAAGAGCAGAAACTCGTGGATGAAAATCCTGATTTCAAATCGCTGATGAAAGAATACAAAGATGGCATCATGCTGTTTGAACTGATGGACAGAAATGTATGGAGCAAAGCATCGAAAGATACCGTAGGGCTGAAAGAGTTTTATGAAACCCGCAAAAATAAATATATGTGGGAGCCGGGCTTTATCGGTTCTATCTATGTGTTCAAGAACGAAGAAGCGCTGAAAGAAGGCCAGAAAATGCTGGCTAAGAAAGGCACTAAAGATGAAGACGTGATGAAAAAGCTGAACTCAAAAACTACACCTGATGCAGTGGTAGTGCAGCATGGCCATTATGAATTCTCTAAAATGAAAGATATGCAGCCTGCCAACGTTATCAAGGGCAAAGTAACTGAGCCTAAGAAAAATGATAATGGCAGCTATACAGTGATAAAAGTGGATGATGTATTTACAACACCAACACCAAAAACACTGGAAGAAGCAAAAGGATATATTGTAGCTGAATACCAGGATTACCTGGAAAAAAGCTGGAATGATGCTATACGCAAAAAATATCCTATGCACGTAGATGAAAAAGTTTTTGGATCTATGGTGCAGCAATAAAAGAGTTTAACAAAACTTACATAGCCTCCTGAACGGGAGGCTATTTTTTTAATGGTATAAGCCCGTTACATTTACACCGTAATTAACACAATGAAGATATCTTTTCACGGCGCAGCCAGGACAGTTACAGGTTCTAAACACCTTTTGCATTTAAATTCGGATAAACAAGTATTGCTGGATTGCGGCATGTTCCAGGGAATGGGACGCGACACCATAAGGCTCAACCAGGAATGGGGATTTAACCCTTCAGAATTGACCTATGTGATCATTTCTCACGCACATATAGACCACATAGGCTTGTTGCCCAAACTGGTAAAGGATGGGTATAAAGGCACCATCTATTGCACACCTGCTACTGCAGACCTGATGCGGATATTACTGCTGGATTCGGCAAGGATACAGGAAGGCGATGTGCAGCATATCAATAAGATCAGGGAAAGGGAAAACAGGGAACTCGTAGAGCCGCTATACACAGAGGAAGACGTGCAGCAGGTATTCCCGATGATATTTACAATAGATTATAACACACCATACCGTATAGATGAAGAAGTAGAACTGATGTACACCGATTGCGGACATATACTGGGAAGCGCGGCTGTGAATCTAACTATCACGGAAGATGGTAAAACATCCCGAATCACCTTCAGCGGCGATGTTGGGAGGTATGGAGATGAGATATTACGCAGTCCGGCTACCTTTCCGCAAGCCGACTACATACTCATAGAATCTACCTACGGTAACAGGCTGCATGACCGTATCAGTTCTTCCACAGAAAAGCTGCTGAACAATATTGTGCATACCTGCCTGGAAAAGCGTGGTAAATTGATCATACCGGCATTTAGCGTGGGCCGCACGCAGGAGCTATTATACCTGCTGAACAGGCTGGACCTGGAAAGAAGGCTGCCACCCGTTAACTATTACGTAGATAGCCCTTTATCGATTGAGGCCACACAGGTTACCAAACATCATCCCGAATGCTTTAATGACCGTGTGCAAGCCCTGCTAAAGAAGGATGAAGATGTATTTGACTTCAAGGGCCTTTTTTATACCAAAGATGTAGAAGGGTCCAAAGCATTGAACGAAATAAAAGAACCTTGTGTAATCATCTCGGCATCAGGCATGGCCGAGGCCGGAAGGATCAAACACCATATAGCGCATAATATTGAGGATAGCAGAAATACGATATTAATAGTGGGGTACTGTGAACCTCAATCGTTAGGTGGCCGCTTGCGTGCCGGTGCTAAAGAGGTGGGAATATTTGGTACGAGATACCCGGTCAATGCAGAAGTAGCTATCATTGAAAGCCTGAGCGCGCACGGCGATTATAATGACCTGAGCCAATGGCTGGCATGCCAGGATCCTAAAGACGTTAAAAAGCTATTCCTGGTACACGGTGAATATGATGTACAAATAGAATTTAAAGACAGGCTGCTGAAAAAAGGCTTTACCGATATCGAGATACCGGATATGCACCAGACTATAGGGTTAGGTGATTAATCCCCGTCAATACGTTTTAGATTGATATCCGATACGTTGGTAACAACTATCGGGTATTTTTCTAATGTTACATCTGATGAGTCGAGCCCGAAACCACGTTCTTCCGAAAGGCTTACCTTTTTCAACAGGAAATAACCACGCATCAGCATTCTATCCCACAGAGGAAGTTCATTATCGCGAGACAGGAATTTCTCCATTACGATGAAACGGAAATCTCCTTTTACATTGTTCTTACTAAGAGATTCGTAGCGGCTCACCACGTTTACCTCTTTGTTCAGCACCATTTCTTCCACCACCTTGCGGAACATGAGCTGTATGCGATGCTCTACCCGGAAACCTAATCGGAACTCAATACGGATGATCTCGTTAGGAACAATCGTCTGCACAGAATACTCCATAGTATATGGGTCATCTAATACATCTACGTGTACAAACCAGTAAATATCCGCACGTTTGGGCTTGCGATAAAGTATGGAAAATATGATCTTATGTTCTATTTCCTTCGGATTATTGGCACTGGTGAGATATACAAGGTGCGTTGCGTATTTAGGAATGCTCTTATCGTTACTTAATTCCTGCATGATAGGCACATAATCCTCCAGCCGTACAAATTCTACATACCTGTTTTTGATCTTGCGTGCACGGAACCATACGATCATCACCATGAACAGGATGCCCGCCACTATCAGGGCTACATAACCACCGTGTGGGAATTTCTCGAGGTTGGCAACAAGAAATGAAAATTCTATGGTCAGGAATACTATAAGATAAGTTGCTATCCAGGCAATAGGCACCCGCCTGATGAACATATAATAGCTAAACAGGCAGGAGGTCATGATCATACACAAGGTGATTGCCAGGCCATACGCCGCACCCATGTTAGAAGACTTCTGGAAGATGAAAACCACCGCTGTGCAACCAGCAAAAAGAACAAAATTGATACCCGGAATAAACAACTGGCCGCGCTCGTTCGACGGGTAGTTGATCTTCATCTTAGGCCACAAGTTTAGTTTTATGGCCTCACTGATAAGCGTAAAGGAGCCCGATATCAATGCCTGGCTGGCGATAATGGCAGCCATTGTGGCGATTGAGATACCGATGATGAGGAACCACTCGGGCATTAATTCATAGAACGGGTTAGCAGCTGTAGCATCCCATATTTTACCCTTATGGTTTAGCAGGTATGCTCCTTGCCCCAGGTAGTTAAGTATCAGGCAGCTTTTTACAAATATCCAGGACACCCTGATATTGCCGCGGCCGCAGTGGCCAAGGTCTGAATAGAGCGCCTCCGCACCCGTAGTACATAGGAATACGGCACCAAGTATCCAGAAACCTTTAGGGTATTGCGTCAATAATTTGATGGCATACATCGGGTTGAATGCCTTAAAAATGCTCCATTCATCGTTGATATGGTAGAGGCCAAGGGTCCCCAGCATCAGGAACCATATCAGCATGATAGGCCCAAATAATTTGCCAATGCTTGCCGTACCAAACTGCTGAAAAAAGAACAGGGCCGTAAGAATGGCCATAATGATATTTACCAACGTCCAGGTGGTGATATGGCCCATGGAAGGTATATTCTGGAGTCCTTCAACGGCTGAAGCCACCGAGATGGGTGGGGTGATCATACCATCGGCCAGTAAGGCTGCGCCGCCTATCATAGCGGGAAAGACGGTCCATTTACCATGCCGGCGTACCAGGGCAAATAACGAAAAAATACCACCTTCGCCTTTGTTATCTGCTTTTAAAGTAAGTAGCACATATTTAACCGTAGTTTGCAGAGTAAGGGTCCAGATGATACAAGACAGTCCACCTATAATAAGTAACTCGCTGATTGGGCGTCCGTTACAAATTTCATTGAATACGTAGAGCGGGGAAGTACCGATATCACCGTAAATAATGCCTAAAGCGATCAGCAAGCCCGCAAGGGATGCTTTATTTTGATTTTTGCCCACAGTTGCAAGCGATTATTTTAGATACAGCGCGCAAAGTTAGCGCATAATTATGATATACCATATAACGTGCCGGCGTTATGAATTGTTCACTAATGGAGCAGTTGTGCTGCAAAAAAAATCCCGCTGACTGTAGCGGGATGTATAAAAATATTGTTTTGCGAACTAAGACGCTTTAGCGCGGCTCAATTCTGTATATATCTTTAAAATATCTCTTTTTACCATTAAGTTGGCTGAGGCAAAGAACCCTGTTTTCAGGATCGTTTTCAGATCGGTTGCCTTTGGCAGGTTTGATAATGCTTTCTTTCTGTTGAAATAGTTGACTGTTCTATAGTTCATGAGCTGGCAATTAATTTGTTAGTTTCTTAAATTTAGAAGTTAACAGCCGAAATGTCAATAGTTTACTGGTTTTTTTTCAGCAAAACGTCAAAATCCGTCTGCTGTTCGTGCATCCTTTCGTATGGCGATCGCAATGAACAACACCGATGTTGTAATTAATAAACTAAGTACTATCCAGTTAGCTGGTTTAAAGCCGCCGGAATTAAAAGAAACATTCACTGCATAATAAATGGCAGCTATTGCAGATATAATTGATAACAGCACAAACCCATAGATGCTGTTATTTGGCTGGTACGTTGTATTTTCCATAGTACTTACTTTTTTCCTACAGCCAATAATTTTTGTGCCTGCACCTATAATAACTACCGATTTTTACATTTTTTTAATGTGAATGAACGAATTAGCCTCGAAAAGGTGTAAATACAGTAACTTTGCGCCTCATTTGTATGGTGAAGATCGGCAACATAGAATTGGGGAATTTCCCCCTGTTACTCGCCCCAATGGAGGATGTAAGTGATCCGCCATTCAGGGCAGTGTGCAAAGAACATGGTGCCGACCTGATGTACACCGAATTCATTTCCAGCGAAGGATTAATACGCGACGCTATCAAAAGCCGTCAGAAGCTGGATATTTTCGACTATGAACGCCCTGTAGGCATCCAGATATTTGGTGGTGACGAGGAAGCTATGGCGCTGGCGGCTAAAATAGTAGATACCACCAACCCCGATCTTGTAGATATTAACTTCGGTTGCCCGGTAAAGAAGGTAGTGTGCAAGGGTGCAGGTGCGGCAGTACTAAAGGATATAGACCTGATGGTAAGGCTTACCAGGGCTGTTGTAAATGCCACAAAACTGCCCGTGACCGTAAAAACACGCCTTGGCTGGGATCATGATAACCGCAATATAGAAGAAGTGGCCGAACGCCTGCAGGATGTAGGCATCCAGGCATTAAGCATACACGGACGTACCCGGGTGCAGATGTATAAAGGAGAAGCAGACTGGACCCTGATAGGAAAAGTGAAAGAAAACCCACGAATACACATACCAATATTTGGCAATGGTGATATTGATAGTGGCGCCAAGGCTTTGGAATATAAGAACAGGTATGGCGTTGACGGTGTGATGATAGGCCGCGCTGCCATAGGCTACCCGTGGATATTCAGGGAAATAAAACATTACATGGCAACAGGGGAGCAGCTGGCACCACCCACAATTGATGAAAGGATAGACGCCTGCATGAAGCACCTGAACGGCAGCATTAAGTGGAAAGGTGAGAAACTGGGCATACTGGAAATGCGTATGCACTACGGAAACTACCTGAAGGGTTTATCGCATATTAAAGAGTACCGCATGAAACTGGTGACTGCCGATAATGTAGGAGCCATAACTGAGATATTTGAAGAGATAAGGCAACGGTACAGTAATCCTGAATTGATAATAGCCTGATAACGGGCTAGCCCCAGATCCTTTGGATATTGGCTATGCTCCAGAATTCGTCCAGTGCTATAATCCTTGGTTTTAAGAAAGAAATGATCGTGGGCCAGTCCTCCATCCGGTGGATATTGACATTGGTGATGTTGTTACTGATGGTACTTACCATACTTCCGTATTCATTGGGTTGCAATAACTGCCAGTCCCATTCTTCCCCCAATATTTCGTGTAATATGTTCTTTCGCTGCAGGAGTTCATCGTAATACATTCGTTGTATGTTGCTATCATTTTGCGATAGCTCAATAGTAATACTCGCCACCTTCGTATCGGCATCCATGCGAAAGTATAAGCCGGGTATACCTGTTTTATAATTCACCCAGTTTACCTCCATACCATCCGCAGAAAGTATAGGCTGCATGTATTTGCCGAAGGTGGTCCAAAATGCCTGCTTCTGCCGCGATGTCTCCTGTTTGGTGTACATTCTCCGGCTAAGTTACTACTCGGCATTAACATATTAGCCCGGCAGCACAGCGCTATGTGTATTGTGCATTACCTTCATTAAGGATCGCGCCCATTCTTTTGCTTTCTCTATTTCACCATCTGCTAACGGACCTGCAGTTGCCTTTACATAAAAACCCTGCGGCGCTGTAACAATAATAGCACCGGCTTTTTTTAGTCCCGAAGCTATTCTTCTTGCCGCGTTGCCGCTAAAAATGGAATCGATACGTGTATCGAAACTGGCGGCACTGACGCCAGACAACTGTGATGACGAAAGACTTTTTAAAAATTCGGTGACTTTAGGTGTAGGATGCCATGCATTAATAGGACAACCAACGATCAGGAGGTCATCATTTAAGTTTACCTTTTCTATATCGTCTATGAAAATGCACCGGGCACCAGCGCCGATAGTTTCCGCGATTGCCTCTGCAATCCGTTTTGTATTGCCGTAGGCAGAATCATATATTATCAGAGCCATAAAAAGTGTTTTTGTATTTGAAGAGATTTGTTCATTTATAAATTGCTTGCCACACTGGTGGTTTTTAGATCGTCATAGAACTTGGCCATGGTGATGTGTATATAAGGTATCAGCCAAAGAAAGCCAATGCCAAGGGTAAGTATGCATAACAAAGCCAGCAAAAGGAACCACATAAGTAGCGCAAACAATTTCCATTTGTAACCATACATCATCAGCTTGCTTTTATCTAAAGCTTGCTGCGGTGCCAGGGTTGGCTCATCAACCAGGATATAGAAGGCCATAGAATAGGAGAGCGCTGCAATAATGCCCGGTATGATCAGCAACAGAGACCATAGAATAATATACAGGACCATCAGTAAATGCGTTGCCAAAGCCGTTGCATACGTGCGAAACCCATCAAATATTTGTTCGAGCCGGGCATCGCCGCCTCTTGATAGCGTCAACGAAAAACCAGCGGCGCCCAGCATCATAGGCCCTGCCACCAGCAAGGCTACAATGCCGGCCCTTTGCAGTGCGCCAAATGATCCCATAATAATGCTGTAAACAAGAAAGGTGCCTATAGCTAATGCCCATTTCCCCCGAAGGGATTGACGGGCCATTTCCATTAATACGGAGTTGTCTGTTTTCATTGGTCTTCTTTTACTACAAAAAGACCATCTTCTGATCTTGTAAAAAATGATAATGCAACATGCGCTGACTGATTGATGTCAGGAATGGAAAAGCATGGTATATGGATAAGACAATAGATAGTATCTTTAAACAATACAGTACAGCATCTATGTTTGAGCTATTGCATAAAAAGATAAACGAGATCATTACATTAACCGACGAGGAATTTAACTATTGCCGTACTGCTTTTACACCGCGCAAACTGCGTAAACGCCAGTACCTGCTGCAGGAAGGCGATGTAGGCAAATACCAGGCATTTGTAGAAAAAGGCTTGCTGCGATCGTATAAAATAGATGATAAAGGAGTAGAGCATATCCTGCAGTTTGCACCGGAAGGATGGTGGGTTGCCGATCTGTACAGCTTTTTTACAGATGAGCCCTCCTCTTTCAATATAGAAGCCCTGGAAGATTCTGAAGTGTTGCTCATCAACAAATCATCGTGGGATATGCTTTTGCAAAACGTTCCCAAATTCGAAAGGTATTTCCGGGTATTATTACAAAATAATCTGGTAGCTACCCAAAGAAGGCTCATGGGCTCGCTTTCGGAAACTGCCGAAGAAAAGTACCTGAAATACACGCAAACCTATCCTGATTGTATGCAACGCGTTCCCCAACATATGATAGCATCGTACCTTGGTATTACCAGGGAAACGCTTAGCCGTATACGCAAGCAGTTATCTGAGAAAAAATAATTGATCTAGATCACACTTATTTATTATCATAGAGCAATGGAGCTGCCCTGTGCCTCATAGTAGTTTTGTATTACAAAAGACAAAAACAAAACAGTTATGAAAAAGCAATGGAAAATAGATGCAGCACACTCAGAACTCCAGTTCAAAGTGAAACACTTGATGATCACTACAGTGACTGGACATTTCAGGAACTTTGACCTGCAGGTAGAAACTGAAAGCGATGATTTTGCTACAGCAAGTAGAATTGAATTCAGCGCCGATATTCACTCGCTTGATACCAACAATGCGCAGCGTGATGCACACCTGAAATCAGCCGATTTCTTTGATGCAGATAATCACAGCCAATTACATTTTACAGGTACTAAATTTGAAGGCAATGGTGACGAAGCTAAACTGCATGGCCAGCTGACCATAAAAGGCGTTACCCGCCCGGTAACATTAAATGTAGAGGTAGGTGGCATTGTAGTAGATCCTTACGGACAAACAAAAGCAGGATTTACCGTTAGTGGCAAGATCAGCCGTAAAGATTTTGGACTTACCTGGAATGCAGTAACAGAAGCAGGACAAGTAGTGGTAAGCGACGAAATAAAAATTCATGCAGAAGTGCAATTAGTAAAACAAGCTGAACAGGTTGCAACATCTGAATCAGCAGCAGCATAAAAAAGGAGTAATTATGAATAACAGGATTTTAGGCCTTCACCATATAACCGCTATAGCAGGCGATGCACAGAGAAACTATGATTTCTATAGCAAAGTGCTGGGGCTAAGGCTGGTAAAGAAAACAGTGAATTTTGATGACCCCGGTACCTACCATTTTTATTATGGTGATACAGTTGGCACTCCTGGTTCTATCCTCACTTTCTTTCCATGGGAGGGAATACAAAAAGGACGTATAGGTACGGGAATGGCTACCGAAATAGGGTATTCCGTTCCGGCAGGCAGCCTGGACTTCTGGGTGAAAAGGCTGGATGCATTAAATATTAAGCACACACCAATCAGTGAACGGTTTGGTGAGCAATACATACAACTGAAAGATACTGACGGACTGATATTAAACCTGGTGGCATCTGCCAAACCTGATGAAAGAAAACCATGGGCCACTGATGAAATAAAAGAAGACGTGGCAATAAAAGGCTTTCACAGCGTAACGCTGATGCTTAAAGACAGCAAGGCAACCGCAAAAGTGTTGACAGACATCTTCGGCTACCAGCAAACAGCGCAGGAAGGCAATATGCTTCGCTTTACTACCGATGCTATTGACACTGCTAACATGGTAGATATCATTGAAGCACCAAACGGGCAGCATGGCATCAATGCGGGCGGTACCAATCATCATGTGGCATTCAGGGTAAAAGATGATACGGTATTAATGGACTTTCGTAAGAAAGTGGTGGCGGCAGGGTTGCATATAACCGAAAAGATAGACCGTAATTATTTCTATTCATTATACTTCCGTGAACCCGGTGGTGTTTTGTTTGAGCTGGCATCTGAGAATCCCGGATTTGTGACAGACGAAACGCTTGAAGAACTGGGTACGCACCTGATGCTGCCTGCTCAATACGAAGCGATGCGCAAGAGGATAGAAGAAGTACTGCCAGTATTAAAACAAAACTAAACAAACAAACAAGGTTGGGCATATACAATATGCCCAACCATTACCTTATTTTTTATTTATAGGAGATTTCTTTATGATCACAGGTATTCATCATGTAACGGCAATAACCAGCAATGCTCAAGACAATATAGATTTTTATGCAGGTGTGCTGGGGCTGCGATTGGTGAAGAAGACAGTCAACTTTGATGCGCCGGAAGTATATCATTTTTATTACGGTGATACCACAGGGACTCCCGGTACAGTGCTTACATTCTTTCCATACAAGGGACTGGTAAACGGAAGACACGGTAAAGGAATGCTGAATACTACCACCTTTTCTGTGGCCATGTCCTCTATGGATTTTTGGTTGAAAAGGTTGGAGCGGTTTAATATTAGCTATAAGCAACCGCAGGAAAGATTTGATGGCGAGGCAGTAGTATATTTTGAGGATGAGGATGGGCTGGGGCTGGAACTGGTATTTAACGATAAGGACACAAGAACAGGTTACACGAAAGGGCACATACCCGCGAAGCACGCAATCAAAGGTTTTTATAATGTAGAGATATGGGAAGATGGCTATGAACGCACTGCGGGTTTGCTGACTGAACAACTGGATCATAAACTGATAGCAGAAAAAGGGAATCGCTTCCGCTTCGCGGCTAAAGATGCACCGGGCAATTATGTAGATATATTATGTATGCCCGATAGCCTGAAAGGGCTTGCAGGTAGCGGCACCGTTCACCACATAGCATTTGCAACAGCCGACAGGCAATCCCAGGAATTAGTACGAAGAAAGATCGCGCAACGGATGCTGAACCCCACACCGGTATTGGATAGGAATTATTTTACATCCGTGTACTTCAGGGAACCGGGAGGTGTGCTGTTTGAGGTGGCTACAGAGGGGCCGGGTTTTGCTATAGATGAAAGCCCCGAGCATCTGGGAGAAGCATTAAAGCTTCCCCCGCAATTTGAACCTAACAGGCAGCATATTGAAACTGTTCTGGAACCCATTATCATGAACCCGGATAAATACAGATAATCATGCATCAAAAGAATATAATTTTTTCAGGTAAAGAATTGACTAAAGACAGTAAAGTGCTGATAATGCTTCATGGCCGTGGCGGCAGTGCAGAAGATATACTCACCCTTGCACATCACCTGGATGTAAAAGACTTTACATTGGCAGCGCCACAGGCAACCAACCATACATGGTACCCATTTTCGTTTATGTTTCCGCCCGCGCAAAATGAACCGTGGCTGTCATCAGCATTAGATGTTTTAAAAGGCTTGCTGAATGATCTTTTAGGAATGGGCATACCCTCCGATCATATCTATTTTCTTGGTTTTTCGCAGGGTGCATGTTTAACATTAGAGTTTGTAACACGCAATGCTGCCCGGTATGGTGGGGTAGTAGCTTTTACCGGTGGATTGATAGGCGATAAAATATATAGCGAAAACTATAAAGGAGATTTTGCAGGTACACCTGTTTTTATAGGCACCAGCGATCCTGATCCTCATGTGCCTGTAGCGCGTGTATATGCCACATCTAATATATTGCGAAGCATGAATGCGGATGTGCATGAAAAAGTGTATACTAATATGGGACACACCATCAGCCATGATGAGATAGATAATGCTAACAAACTTGTCTTTAATCAACAATAAAAGAGTATGTTTTCTATAACAAGAATATATAGCGATGCAAATGGCGATAGCCGTTTTGAAGATCTGTTGATAGAACTGCAAAATGGGGGAGAGATAGGAAACCTATCAGAGATGATACCCGCAAATGGCATCATCTTTCGCGAGGTGAAACCTACTTATGATTACGATTTCCATAACGCACCGCAAAAGCAATACCTTATTTTGCTGGATGGTGAAATAGAAATAGAAACTTCGCTGGGAGAGAAAAGAAGCTTTATAGCAGGTGATATACTGTTACTGGAAGACACCACAGGAAAGGGTCACAGGACAAGGAATGTGAAGCAGGCCCTGAGAAAATCTATATTTATACCAATACCATAAAAAGTGACCGAGCTACTTACTGCTTTAATAGCAAGGTGAAATCTCCATTTATAATTTTTTTACTTTTAGAATCATAAATGGTCAGATCTAACCGCCTTTTTGTGTTACTTTCCATTGCAAAAGCGATGTTTAGACTGTCTGATTTAAACATGTATGTACTATCGCATTGGTATCCTCTGAGATCGTCTGGATTATTGTAATCTATTCTATTTGTACCTTCCGGAATTTTACCATCTACAGTTATTAATTCGGGCGTTCCATCCAGGTTAATGTTGTTAAGCTTGCTGTGTAGTTCGAACCTAGAGACCAAATTATTCTTATATAGCACAGTGAATTTTAATTCTCCATGTTCATAGCATATAACATCTAAAGACTTGGGTGATTTTGTTTTTGCATTTGTTCCGGCAGTATTATTTGAGCAGCTTAATAATACAATTGTAAGTAATGAAAGAAGATGCTTCGTTATTGCTATTTTCATCAGTGCAATGGTTCTACTGTCAAAATACTAAAAAATTACATTGCTTTTTTAAACTGAGTAATTATAGTCATAAAAAGAGCGCAGTTTACATCTGCGCTCTTTTTATTAATACCTGCTCATCAGTTTGTAAGCCAATCATCAACAGTGATCACCTCTGCCTGGCGTGGAAATACCTTTGTGGTCAATACACGATGCACCTCTTCATCGCCATCAGCACACGCATCAGATAATATAGTGATCCGATAATCTTTATCAGCAGCTTCGCGGGTAGTAGATAGCACTACACCGCTCGTAGCGATACCCGTAAGTACTATATGTTTGATGTCTTTGGCGCGTAGCACAACTTCCAGGTCACTGCCTGTAAATGCACTCACCCGGCGTTTTATCACGATGATATCTTTTTCATCGTGCAATACTTCAGGATGTATCTTCATCCATTCTTCCATATTGGCATTGGCAAATCTTTCCTTACTGACACTAAAACCCTTATTGTTGGCACTTATTTCCGGGCTGCCCTGCCTGAAACCTACGACAACATAGATGACCGGGATATTATTTTTGCGGGCAGTAACTATCGCTTTGTTTACTTGCTTTACTACCTCTTTAGCATCGGGGTACATATTTACAATACCTGCCTGCATATCCATTACAAGCAGCGCGGTGTTTTTTGTAAGCTCTTCCATTAATCTTAGTTGTTTACATTTTTATATTTTATCAGCTACGGTGGCTTCTACTTCCTCCATCTGCGTTTTTTCATCTTCAGTAAGGCTTTCCCTTCGCAGCATTGGGAAGAATATGGCAGCTATTATCAATGAGATAATGCCCTGTACCAGCAACGTATTTTGTGCCCCTATCTGCTGCGATACAGTACCGATTAACAGGCTGCCTAGTGGCAATGTACCGAAGTATGCAAAGGCTATATAGCTCATCATCCTGCCGCGCATATGCTGTGCAGAATGTACCTGTACAATGGTAATACAAGCCGTATTTTGCGACATGGCTCCAAACCCAATCAGCACAGCGAATACCATAGCAAGGGGAAAATAGCTGATATGGGAAAAAAAGCATAGCCCAATGCCTAACAGGATACCCGTAAACATGATCACCGTCTTCAGGCTGTCGCCTTTTTTTAGGGAGGCAAGGAAGAATGTACCTGCTATTGCACCGAGGCCCATAAAGCTGCTGATATATCCAAACGTAGCTGCATCGCCTTTAAATACTACATTGGCAAATATGGGTATCAGCGTATCGTAGGGTAGTACAAACATACTAGCCAGCATCAGCAGCAATAAGGGAATACTTATTTCCCGTGTCTGCTTCATATACTGAAAACCTTCGTGTATCTCCAGCAAGGCTTTCTTTTTTACAGAAGAGGGTGTAAAAGACGGCAATTTCATCATCAGCAACGACGTTAATACTGCCATAAAGCTTATGGCATTAGACAGGAAGCAAATACCAGCACCAAATTTTTGCAGCACGATACCCGATAACGCAGGGCCGAGCAACCGGGCAAGGTTTACCATCGCTGAGTTAAGCGCCAGGGCATTGGGCAGATCTTCTTTATTATCGATCATCTCATGGATCATAGGTTGCCGTGCGGGCACATCGAAGGCATTAATAATACCTAACAAGATACTTAGCCCCAAGATCTGCCATACTACATAATGGCCGCTAAGCGTAAGGATAGCAAGCAGTATCGCCTGTATCATAGACGCTGTTTGGGTGATCAGTAATATTTTGTATTTACTGTAACGGTCTGATATAATGCCTCCGTATAACGATAGTATGAAAGAGGGGAATTGCTGGGCAAATACGGTAAGCCCCAGCATAAAAGCCGAATGCGTGATAGAGTAAACAACCCAGCTAACAGCTGTTCTCTGCATCCACGTACCTATCTGCGATATGGATTGTCCGCCGAAAAAAAGTGCGTAATTCCTGCTCTGAAATGCTCTGAAGGTTTGTACGTTGGTGATTGCCATTGATCACTGCAAAGTTCATACAACAATCCCTAATTGCGACGCCCGGTAAGTCACAATTTTATGTTAGTATTTCTAAGAATAACTATTCTCCTTTTGTTGGTTCTTTCGACTCTTTCTTTTTGAAAAACAAAAGATAACCTACATACATTAAAGCAAGGAAGCCCACGGCCCACATCATAAAAAACATAATGCTATTTTTTATTTAGAGGCTGTAATATTATGCCATTAGAAAGCACAAAAGGTTCAAGCTAAACTTGCACTACACGCTTTCAGCCGTCCAGATCCTTGCAAACAGTTCGCGGATATCATTTTCAATTTCCTGAGGAAGCGGTGATTTGGTATTGAACTCAAGAATAGGAAGGGGACTCGACAAGGTCGGTGTTACTTCGAAATAAGATTTTATATCGGTAAGATCGTAGATAGTAGCCTTATAGATCTGATTTTTGAAGAAATAGTTATTCTTTCTTTTGATAGAATTAATGCCTTCCTCAAACTGGCGTTGCTTTTTGTTGTATTCAGAATCGTACATCTGCATGATACTATATAATTTCTCTTTGCTTAACTAATATTTACTTGTCTATGTTTTCGTTAACCATAGCTTCACTTACAGATATAAATTGCTGCATGAACTTTCTCTTGTTCAAAGTTTGTATGGCTGTCTCTGCTTCAGACGGTAATGCCATCAGCACATATCCAAAACCGCGTGAATGGCCTTTGCTATCGAGGGCTACATGGGCAGATTTTACCTTTCCAAAGCCCGAAAAAAGGGAATAAAGGTGTTGTGATGTAATCTCTAATGAAAGATTACCAATAAATAACTTCATTAATTGTGAACAGGTAATTTAGAAAGTAATACGGAGAGAAATAAAGAAAGTAATACGGAGAGAAATAAAACGAAAAATCGGTTATTTACCGGGAATGACTATCGCTACCTATACGTGAAGATACCGATAATATTACATTTTCCAATTTTTTGTTTTTTATCAGGTTAGATATATAGTATTTTCGACAATAATAAATACTAATGGATAACGAAGCAGAACAACCTGAATTTTGGGATACGGCGTTTAATGAAAAGAAGGAGATGTGGGGATTTGAACCCGCAAAGTCGGCAGTAATAACAAGGGATTTTTTTGTTGCCCAATCTATAAAGAATGTTTTGATCCCGGGTATTGGTTACGGCAGAAATGCCGCTGTTTTTGTAGAGGCGGGTATGTCTGTTACGGGAATCGAAATATCCAAAGCAGCCATTGATATGGCAAAGAAGCACTATGGTACAGACATGACGATCTACCACGGTTCTGCAACTGATATGCCATTTGATAATTCCAGGTATGACGGCATATTCTGCCATGCATTGATCCATTTATTAGGTGAGGAAGACAGGAAAAAATTAATCCGGGACTGTTATGATCAATTAGTTGACGGAGGCTTTATGGTATTTACCATCATTTCAAAGGAGGCTTCAACTTATGGACAAGGTAAGTATATCAGCAAAGACCGCTATGAAATGTTTGGCGGTGTTACTTTGTTCTTTTACGACAGGGAATCGATAGCCGATGAGTTTGGCAATGCCGGGTTATTAGAAGTGATTGAGATAGAGGAGAACTATCCATTTTATTTAATTAAATGTAAAAAATAGAACATCCATTACAATTCCTGAATTTAAATTTTATTCACTAGTATAATAAAAAAGCGCTGTCTTTCGGACAGCGCTTATACTTATAGTACAGATTATTCCTAAAACGGTGCATCGTCATCCGGTGCGGGACTGTTAGGCCTTTTGATGAATGGGGACGGAGGTAATGGCTCGTCATCATCAAAACTATAATTGCTTGCCTTTGATGGCAGCGTCTGGAATCCGCCGGGGATGAACATCTTACTGCCGCCAAAATCGCTGGTATCCCGGTCGCGCCTGATGCCTGCACTCGGGTTGTCGCCGGGGCCTGAAGGCATAAAGCCTCCACCACCGCCTCCGCCAAAATTATTGTCACCGCCGAAGCCGAAATCATCCGGCATGTCAACGAACTTCTGATATTCTTTAATAAAGCGCACTTTTACTGTGTCGGTACTACCGTTACGGTGCTTGGCTACGTGTATATGTGTTTCACCCTCAATGGATTGTCCCATCGCATCGTTGTTAATGCCATAGTATTCAGGGCGATACAGGAACATAACCATATCGGCATCCTGCTCGATGGCACCCGATTCACGGAGGTCACTCAACTGGGGTACTTTACTCTCCTTACGGGTTTCCACAGAACGGTTTAACTGCGAAAGTGCTATAATAGGTATTTCCAGTTCCTTTGCCAACTGTTTGAGGTCACGCGAGATCTTGGATATTTCCTGCTCACGATTACCGCCACCATTAATAGTAGCCTGCATCAGCTGCAAATAGTCTATTATAATTAATTGAATATCATGTTTTTGTTTCAGCCTCCTTGCCTTTGCGCGAAGCTCAAAGATGTTCAAAGCTGCCTGGTCATCGAGGAATATCGGTGCTTGTGCCAGCTTCGGCATCCTTTGGGTCATTTGCACAAACTCATGTTCCTGCATCCGGCCTTTGGTAAGGGCTTCCATACTTACCTCGGTAACGGCGGCCAGCATCCTTTTTACAAGCTGGCCAGAGCTCATTTCCAATGAGAAGAAGGCTACGGGGAATGGTTTGCCGGTATGAGTGGCCGCATTCATTGCCAGGTTAAGACAAAACGCCGTTTTACCCACCGCAGGACGGGCAGCCAGGATAATAAGATCGGTTTTCTGCCAGCCACTGGTAAGCTTATCGAGTGGGGTAAAGCCTGATGGCACCCCGGTCATATCATCTTTCTTGTTCTTGGCTTCCTCAATTTCCTGTACGGTGCGTACCAATACATCTTTCAGGCTGGTAAAGTTTTTACGCAGGTGTTTATCCGTGATCTCGTACAGGTTACTTTCCGCCTTGTCCAGCAGGTCGAAAACGTCTGTGCTGTCCTCATAAGCGTCACCGATCACCTGGCCGGATATGCGTATCAGCTCCCGCTGGATGAATTTTTCCATCACAATACGGGCGTGTGCTTCTACGTGGGCGCTTGATACTACGCTCATTGTCAGGCGCGTAAGGTAATAGGCGCCGCCTATTATCTCCAGTTCATTCGATTTCCTAAGTTCTTCCGTAACGGTCAAAAGATCCACGGGCATACCCTTATCGAATAGCCTGCGGATAGATGCATATATTTTTTGGTGAGCGTCAACATAAAAGCAGTCTTCACTTTGGATGATCTCGAGTACCTCCGCCAGTTTATCCTTTTCCAGCATAATAGCGCCAATTACAGCTTCCTCCAATTCGGGCGCCTGGGGAGGAACTTTGCCATACACAAGATTGGTAATATCCGGTTTCCGGTTTCTTGTGTTTCCAAAGTCTTTTTTAATGTTTACTGCCATCGTTTGGGTTAGTCTTTTAGTCTTTATGTAAATCTGTTATTCTAAATCCGCTTCCGGTGCTGTTTACCTTATTTTAACACCCGGGTAATATTCGCTTAACATTTTCCTAATGCAAAACCATCATTTCCGGGCCGTAAAAATTGGGGCGGAGGACTAATGTAAACTTGAAAATTGACTCGTCAATAGCCTCTGAAATAAATAATTATCAGCGTATAACTCACCTGAATCCAACAGTTTATCCACTTGTGGAACATTAATCCTCTACGTTACCAACAAAGTTACGGCTGAAATCACATCTATCCACACGGTACACACATATAATTGTGAATAAATGTTTTTGAAGCATCCCCTTTTTAAAATGATGCGATTTACTATAAAGATGCATTTTCGGGGCTATCTTTACAACAAAATTTATACAAAACAGATGACCATTTCTTATCAATGGCTATTGCAATACCTGCCGGAACCCTTGCCGGTAGCTGAATTAAGTAAAATATTGACTTCCATAGGTTTGGAAGTAGAAGCTATAGAAAAAGCAGAAGCAGTGCCGGGAAGCCTTGAGGGGCTTGTAATTGGCGAAGTATTGACTTGTCATAAACACCCTAATGCCGATAAGCTGAGTGTTACAAAAGTGCATTTAGGCAACGGTTTGGAGGCAAATATTGTATGCGGTGCGCCTAATGTAGCGGCAGGGCAAAGGGTAGTAGTAGCCCCTGTAGGCACTACTGTACACCCGGTATCCGGTGAGCCATTCCTGATAAAAAAGGCTAAAATAAGAGGAGAAGAAAGCGAAGGTATGATCTGTGCAGAGGACGAAATAGGGCTTGGAAGCAGCCATGCGGGCATTATGGTATTACCGCACGATGCCCCGATAGGCATGAGTGCAAAGCAATATTTCAATATCCCTGATGCGGACCAGGTAATACATATCGGGCTAACACCCAATCGCAGCGATGCTATGAGCCATATTGGGGTGGCAAGAGATGTTTGCGCTTATCTTACCCATCATAAAGGGCGTAAATACGAGGTTTTAATGCCGCCGACCATGTTGCCGGAAAAATGTAAAGACCTCCTTGAAATCAAAGTCAACATTAAAGCACCGGATGCTTGCCCGCGCTACACAGGTATTTGCATATCGGGTATAAAAGTCGCTCCATCGCCTGAATGGCTGCAGCGCAGGCTGACTGCAATAGGCGTAAGAAGCATTAATAACGTGGTGGATATCACCAATTATGTGCTGCACGAGTTTGGCCAGCCCTTACATGCATTTGATGCAGATAAGATAAAAGGACAAACTATTAATGTTCAGTTTTTGCCGCAGGATACAAAATTTGTTACGCTTGATGGCAACGAACGAAAGCTGAACGATAATGACCTGATGATATGTGATGCATCAGAGGGATTATGCATCGCGGGCGTTTTTGGCGGATCGGGTAGTGGTGTTTCAGATACTACAACTAATATATTCCTGGAGAGCGCCTATTTCCACCCCATGTTTGTGCGCCGCACATCTATGCATCATGGGCTGCGTACAGATGCAGCCACGCATTTTGAAAAAGGCGTAGATATCAATAACGTATTACCCGCCCTGCAACGTGCAGCGGCATTGATCGTAGAGATAGCAGGCGGTGAAATTGCATGTGATGTTGTGGATGTTACAGCCAGGGAACTGGTACCGGTAGAAGTGGAAGTAAGTTATGACTACATCACTAAACTGGCAGGTAAAAACTATGGCAAGGATACAATAAAAAATATACTTCTTGCATTAGACTTTGTTATAGACAGGGAAGATAAGGATGGCCTCATTCTTAAAGTGCCTACCAACAAAGCAGATGTAAAGCAGCCTGCTGATATTGTAGAGGAAATATTGAGAATTGACGGATTGGACAATATTTCCATTCCGCAGAACCTGAGTATCTCCCTGACGAAGCCAATGGTAAACGACAGGCAGGAACGTAATCGTATTGCCGATCTGCTGACAGGCAGGGGCTTTACAGAGATCGTTACCAATTCTATAGTAAACAGCAAATACTATCCTGAACGCACCGATCTGGTAAAGATGCTCAATAGCCTTACCAGCGAACTGGATGTTCTGCGTCCATCTATGCTCGAAAGCGGCCTGGAAGTGATTGCCTATAATTGCAACCGCAAGAATACTGACCTGGCACTGTATGAGTTTGGAAAAGTATATTCGCTGGCAGATGGCAAGTATGTAGAAGTACACCAGCTTGCGCTATATATTACAGGTAATGTAACACCTGCAAACTGGGATGAAAAGCCGGTAAAAGCAAATGTATTTTATCTGAAAGGCATGATACAAAATCTTCTTGCTCACAGCGGCATTACCAAGGCATCTATAGTTTATGATGAACATGGTACCTCATGGAAATGGAAAAATGAAGTATTGTGTACCATTACAGAGGTAGATGCGGCAAAACTGAAGAACTTTGATATAAAGCAGGATGTGTTCTTTGCAGCTATCAATTGGGAAACCTGGCTGAAAGCTATGGCAGCAAATAAGATCAAATACGCAGAGGTGCCTAAGTTCCCTTCTGTAGAGCGCGACCTGGCGATAGTGCTGGATAAATCAGTGATGTATAACGATGTGCAGCAGGTGACAGAACAGCAGAAGATATCTTCCCTGAAAGGATTCGGGCTGTTTGATGTATTTGAGAACGAAAAGCTGGGAGCGGGTAAGAAATCCTATGCGTTAAGTTATACTTTTCAATTGCAGGATCGTACCTTAACGGAAGGTGAGATAGAACAGGTGATGCAACAACTGATCAACGCATATAAAACCAAATTGCAGGCTCAAATACGCGAGTAATGCAGGAGTTGACCTTATTGAACGATAAACTGGATGCCTTATTGAGAAAATACGCATCATTGAAGTCGGAGAACCAGCGGCTACAGGAAACTATTGCGCAGCAGGTTGAAGAAATAGGAAAGCTCCATGAAAAGGTAGCCGGTATGGAAGAGAATGTACTGGCATCGCAGATCAATAACACCGCCATCAGCGATAGCGAGAAAGATGTAATGAAGAAACAACTGGATACCGTAATTGGTGAAATAGATAAAATATTGTCTACACTCAATGATTAATAAAGGCACTAATTTATCTCTGATCATATTACTTGTATCCGTATTGTGGGTTTCCTGTAAGAGATCTTCAGAGCCGTGTTTTCAGCCGAAGACTGTCAATATGATTATAGGAACCTATAAGCCTGCTGATACAGGCACTGCCGGGGTAGATTCTACTTTACCAAAGGCATTGATCACTATACCCGATAGTAATTTCGCCTTATATAAGGGTGCTAATCAAAGCAAATTCGTACTGTTGTTGTCCCCTAAGAGCGATAGCATCCGGTATTATTTCAGTACTGATTCTACTTTCCTGGGGTCAGATACAGTTACCTTTTATTATCAGCGAAACCTAACCTTTTTATCGACATCCTGTGGGTACACTTTTCATTATGTACTTCAAAGTGTGAAAAATACCTCTTATAATATTGATTCTGTAAAAATCGTCAACGGAAATATAGACGGAACTGCGAATATAGAACATGTCAAAATATTTTATTAGTACGCTATTATTGTTATTATTTAGCTTATGCGTACAGGCGCAGGTAGCAAACGATGATGAAGACGACCAGGATAATAAAACCGTGGTAGTGGATAGCGTGCGCCAGTTGCGTTTTGGTTTTGATGTTTTCAAGCCCATCCTGTATGGATTTGACAAACAGCGTAAAGCCTATGATTTTGAACTGGATTATTATTATAAAAAAGAATCGTATTGGGTGCTGGAAGGAGGTTGGGGCAGCGGCCAGCAGGATTCTCTTTACCTGAGTTATAAAAGCAGCAATGTTTTTTTCAGGGGCGGTTATAACAAAGGCATTCTCACCCGCTTATTTCCTAACGATTGGGATATGGCATTTATAGGTCTACGGTATGGGCTCGCCTTCATCGATCGCAGCCCTGCTACCTTTACCATTATAGATCCGATATGGGGCAATACCAGCGGTACCATACCCGGTAAAAATATTTTCACGCATTGGTTTGAAATCACCGGCGGTGTAAGGGTAGAGCTGTTTAAAGGACTTTTTACAGGGTGGACTGTAAGGGGTAAATTTATATTTAACGGTAAGCAGTTGAAAGAATTACCACCATCTTATATAGCAGGGTATGGCCGCGGAGATAAGCCAAGTATTTTCGACTTTAACTTCTATGTAGATTATGCAATAAGGTGGAAAAAGAAAAAGGTGCATTAGCACCTTTCTACTTTTTAAACATTCCTGTTATGTCCGATAAATCTACATCGCCATCTTTGTCTTTATCAAGGCCAAATTGATTTCCTACTGAATTGATGATGTCCTGAACGCCACCGCCATTGCTAAGTGAGGCGAAGATATTTTGCATGTTCATACCACCGAAGCCTTGAGTTACAATCTGCGATTTTAAAGACCCCAGCACTTGTGGTATCAGGCTGCCCGCGATATTGGTCGCTGCTGATGGCTCAATACCAAACTTCTGAGAGATATTTTGTGCAAAATTGTTAGATATATCGTTGGTTACCGTATGGTCAGTACCCTGGAACATGCCAATAAGCTGACTGAAATTGCCGCCTGCTACCATTTGCTGCAATCCGCCGAGTATAGAACTGCTCGCTTCCTGCAATACACCTTCGTTGTGCTCATTCGGCACCGCAGCGTTTTCTACAACAGTTTGCTGGCCATGCTGGTTGATGATATTCATTATTTCGTCTAACATGATATTATAATTTTAGAATTTAAAAGTACTGAACCTGTTTTAAGGTTATATTAATATTTACAAAGTTGCATTTATGGCAGCTGTTTTTTGCAGCATTGCATCTATAGCCTTTTCGCGTTTCAATAACTGTGGCCTTAATGGAGAGAATACCCATCTTGCCCGTAGCTTATTAAGCCTGTCCTTCGGCGGTAAGAATATTAAACGTTTCAGCCATGTCCAGGCAACAAATTGCCTGAATACACCGGAAAGCTTTACAAAGTAGATGACCGTACTGGCATCGCATTGATCCAGTAAGGTTTGCAGTTCTTCCAGGTCGGTCAAAGATGAAATACAAAGAACGGTACCATGCCTGGGGTTAAAATACTGTGTTAACGTCTTATCGTTATTCCAGCTGCTGTTACTGATAATGCGCGATGCTTTTTCGCTATCGCTTAGATGCTCCGGTATATTAAAGCTTTGGTCGGGTATATACCTCAGCGCCCATTCTTTCTTTGATAAAGTATCATATACCGTCCATACATAGTTCTTATAATAGTTGAGCATCTCCTTCATATACCCCTCGCCGGCCCACTGAGCTTTGATGGTAGCATTGAATGAAGCATAGAAATATAGATGTGATGCATAAGGTTCATATAGCTCAGGCACGCGCACTACCAGGTCCCTGTTCTTGGCATATACCTTCCATACTATCCTGCGCACATCATCGCCGGATTCAAAATCCTTGTAGTTTAGATATTCACCTTCTACCCTGCGGAGCTGATCTATGCGCACATCCATGCTTTCGGTTTTCTTCGGATATACATCCCGGTCATCATCTTCAGCCAGTACCGGTGGCTGGTAGAAGTGTCCGCCTAATGGCTGTGATACTGTGAGCTTGCATATCTGCAGCATGTCTTCAAAAAACAGGAAACTGCCTTTAAGCTCATATTCTTTAATATCGGGTAGTTCCATACGGCTTTTACCGGTTATTGCTTCGCGCCAAATGCTTTTTTCCTTCAGCTTATTAGAGAGTAGGGTGAAGGTTTCTGTAAGTGTATTATTATCGTAATAGAGGCGTGCTTTTACAAAACCAAGTATTGGGCGCCTGATCTTTTCAATGACAGCGTGCAGGTATAGTTTGTTCTTCTTACCATTGCGCGTTTCTGTAGTAAACGATATTTGCAATTTGTTTCGTTCATCACGTTTCAGCCACAGGTAGTGCAACCAGCTGGCAATGGTGCTGAGTACAGATAACAGAACCAAAGCTATAAAGAACCAGAAAACGATCTTGCCCATTAGCAGTATAAACGGGCGAAAGGGGGCCACCTCGTCCTTTTGTAACGGCCTGTAGAGTATCTTATAGCTTACGTAGGCAACTACCGCGCATACCAGGGTATTGATAGTAAAAGGGAAGTATTGAAGATAATATCGTGTCAGCCATTTTATCTGTTTCCAATTCATAGTCTTTGTCCGTAGTGTAACCGGCTATGGTAGCATTTTTCCGGAGTTGAAAATAAGAAATAGTACTGCAAGATTGTGTTAAATACGTTAATTAAATTAATAATATTCAAATGTTATTTTACTAATTTTATTTCGGCTTAAATCACCCAAACATGAAAAATTTACTCCTTACGACAGCAATTGTATTTAGTTGCGGTTTACTGTATGCACAGCCCGGCAGCAGCTATGCCCGCGATGCCGTAGAACGCAAATACGAAAAAGACAATGCAGGCAACAAAGCTAAGGGCGAGGCCTGGCTCCAGGGCATGATGAACGGAAAGACGGAATCGTCTTATCATTTTACCGAGGATCTTACCATGCATGTTACTACCTACAAAGGTGGCGAGGTAAAGGACGAGAATGATATAAGGTATTATTTAAGCCCTAAGGAAAAGTATTTTGGTATGAAGCCACAGGGCTCCGGCAGGCGAAAGAGTGAAGATATGTTTATGATCTATGATAATAAGAATAATAGCATGGTGACACTGAATGAAGATAAGAAAACGGGCATGGCTATTAATATCAATTCGTTCATGAGTGCCGAAGCGCAGGCAAAAAGGAATGATCCTTCGGGAGCTTCCAAATCTATAAAATGTAATAAAACGGGTAAGACCAAAACGATACAGGGTTATAGCTGCTTTGAATTTGTGTGCACAGATGAGGATAGAAATACACGCACAGAAGCATGGGTTACTACTGCCGTGAATATTGACATCAGCAGCAGCTTTTCACGCGGGCCGATGGCGTATTTCGGCAATACTAAAGCGGGTGGCTTTTTGATGGAAGGCAATTTTTATAAGAACAACGAGCTACAGACTAAAATGGAAGTAACATCTATAAATACAAAAGCCGATGTTACCAAGAACATCAGCGATTATAAAATGGGTGGAATGCGTTAAAAACTATTCTTCCAGCAATTTGATGCCGGTTTGTGTAAACTCTATTTTGTGCTGCTTGTATAGTGCGCCGGTAGCCATTTTAAATACTTTCTTACTTACCCCGAAGAACTCGTAGATCTCTTCGGGGTTTGTTTTATCGTTATACGGCAGGTAACCGTTATGCTCCTTTAATAATTCAAGGATCCTGTCTGTTTCTCCACCTACCTTTTTATAACCGATCTCGCCCAGCGATACATCAATTTTATTATCTTCTCTTACTGTCTTGATAAACCCTTTCACTTTATCACCTATCTCCAGTTCCTTAAACACTTCGTTATAATGCAGTACACCAATATGTTTGTTATTGATGATTACTTTATAGCCAATATCCGTACGTTGATATACCACAAGATCTACTTCATCTTTCTCTTTAACGGTAAGCACATCGTTACTTAGGTAGCGCTCAATTCTTTGTGTTGCAGCCAGCCTGCCGGTGCGCTCATCGATATAAAGCATCACCAGGTAGGGTGTACCTTCCACAATACGTTCTGCTTGCTGCGATAAAGGCAGGAATACATCCTTCATCAGTCCAAAATCAAGGAAGGCGCCTTGTTTATTGGTAGATACCGCTCTCAGCAGAGCAATCTCCCCTGCAATGGCGTATGGTTTTTGCGTAGTGGCAATAATGCGATTGTCAGAATCGTGATACAAAAATACCTCTACCTCATCATCTACCTTCAGCTCTTTGGGAACAAAACGTTTAGGCAATAATATCTCGCCGGCTTCTCCACCATCCAGGTACATGCCGAAGTCTACTTTCTTTACTACTTTCAGCGTATTGTATTGGCCTATTTGTATCATTGATTATGCTTAACTAAGCTGCAAAGGTAATTTATTTTGCCGCTGCCTTCTGTTTATTACCTATAATGCCCAGGTGCGTGTAAGAAAAGCCCGTTAAGTACTTAAGCCCATACCCCATCATCCTGTCGAAAGCGGAATGTGCAAACAGTATGAGCCCTGTAAATAACCAGTACGTGTTACCGCTGATAATACCAATAGCGACAACTGTAATAGCAACGGCCTTATGGTGAAACAAATTGTAGGTAAATGCCCCTATTGTATTATTGACAGCGTATCCCAGCATACTGATATCAGGACTGAGAAATAGAATAGGGTAGAGCCACCAGCTGATGTGTATAGGTAATAGAGAGATACCGTAGATTGCTATGGCCATCATAGCCATTTCTTCGATGCTGATCAGTTGTTTCATTGCTTTGAATTTTATGATACAAAGCTCTTTATGAAACACGCGCGCAGAATTGATAAATATCAAGAATTTCAGCCAATTGCTTTTTTGCGCAACCTGCTTAATGTTTCGGGTGTCATGCCCAGCATAGATGCGAGAAATTGTAGCGGAACCTGGTTAAATAGCTCCGGCTGTTTTGCTACCAATTGCTGATAGCGTTCTTCTGCGGTCATAAACAAATGGCTGTTCACCCGTTCTTCCAGTATAATAAAACATTTGGCAATGAACAGCTTTTCCAATTGGTGCCATTGAGGAACAGCTTCTCCCAGCTTGTTATACTTATCGCGATCTATAGTATAAAGCTCGCAGTCTGTCAAGGCCTGTATATTCCACCTGGCCGGTGTGCCGAAGGTAAAGCTGGCCAGATCCGTAACAAAATACCCCGGCGTTGATATCCATTGAGTCACTTCCTTATCTCCCTTAATAGCATATATGCGTATCAACCCGGAATGAATGAAAGATAGCTGATTACAGATGCGCCCCTGCTTCAGCAGGTAGTCTCCTTTGCGTACCTCGTTAGGAACAAAACAGGAAGCAATCGCAGCAAGGTCTTTGTCCTCACCAACGTCAAAATAGCTCTGTATGTATTGCTCCAACTCAGTCATGTATATTGGAAATAAAAAAGCCTTACAAATGTAAGGCTATCTATTATTAAGCATGTTCTAAAGCTCCGAGGTACCGCTCCGCATCCAGCGCTGCCATACAGCCGCTGCCGGCTGCAGTTACCGCTTGCCTGTATATTTTATCCTGCACATCGCCGCAGGCAAATACACCTTCTATATTGGTTTTAGAAGAGCCCGGCTGCGTTATTAGGTAACCGGCATCGTCCATATCCAGCAGGCCTTTAAACAGGTCTGAATTTGGTTTATGGCCAATAGCTACGAAGAATGCCTTTACCGGTATGGTAGTTTCTTCGTTGGTTTTATTGTTCAATACTTTTATAGCATCTACTTTGTTATCACCCAATACTTCCAGCGTATCGGTGTTCCAATGCACTTTAATATTTGGTGTTTTCAATACACGCTCCTGCATTACTTTACTGGCACGCATTTCTTCCCTGCGTATCAGCATGTGTACATTAGCGCATATTTTAGACAGGTAGAGGGCTTCCTCACAAGCCGTATCACCTGCACCTACGATTGCTACATCCTGACCTTTGAAGAAGAAACCATCACATACAGCGCAAGCGGAAACACCGTGGCCATTCAGGCGCTGTTCTGATTCCAGCCCAAGCCATTTTGCAGACGCACCGGTTGCTATTATGATTGCGTCGGCTTCTATCCATTTTTCCTCATCGATCTCTACTTTATAAGGACGCTGTGAGAAATCTACCTTCGTAGCATATCCCCAGCGTATATCTGCGCCCATGCGTTGTGCCTGTTTCTCAAAATCTATCATCATCTGCGGACCCATGATACCTTCCGGGTAGCCGGGATAATTCTCTACATCTGTAGTAATGGTTAACTGTCCGCCCGGTTGCAGGCCCTGGTACAGTACAGGGTTCAATCCGGCACGGGAGGCATATATAGCAGCAGTGTAACCTGCAGGCCCTGATCCTATTATCAGGCAATGAACTTTTTCTATATCAGACATTATCAGTAATTGAAGATTGCAAATTTGCAAAAAAAATCCGAGCTCTTATGTCGGCTATTGTACTTAGCTATTCGATTATCAACGTTTTATACACAGAGCCATAGCCCGACCATACGCCCAGTGCGCCGTTGTTGATATTGGATTTTACCTGTATTGGGCTCGAAAACGGATTGCCAACCGTCGTTAGCGAAAATTCATAAGTACTCCAGAAATCGTACACGTGGCGATCTATTGCGCACCATTTCAGTGTTACTGTATCGCCGGGATAACATACCCCCAGGGAATCCCTGCCCCCTGATGAAGAACGTGGGTATCCTAATTCCAGCGTCGTCTGGAAGGCGATGCCGTTTATAATATCATCGTTGTAAACCGAATTAACCCCCGGGAAATAAGGCTCGCTGTTCTTCTTGGTAAAATACCGAACGAAATTGCCGGTCGTATCCGGATCTTTGAAGAAGATGCGTATCTGGCGGGCGGTTGGATTTTTTTCCCGATCAAACGGAGGATCGGGCTGCACACTCGTTACGGAATCCAAAGAGGTAGGAGTAGGTATTTTAGTATAAGCCTCGTAAGTTTTACCACCATATTCTATATGGAGTTTATATTGCTTTTCGACCTGGCCGATGAAATAAGGCTTTACGCTGGTATCGATGCTATAGAAGTAAAACTTATTCCCGTTTACGCCTGTATCTATACTATATTCTTTCAGGTTGATAGTCCTGTTGCCATCAGACACCGTGATCACAGCATCGTGCAGGAAACTGTTTTGCAGCGTATTGATATCGATGGTAGAAAAATAACTGATGGTGCTGGTAAGGATCACATAAGGTGGCAACCCGGTTTCAATGGCGCCATCTACTACCACCTTCTGCTCGCTGGGCGGCAAATTGATCTTTACTTCTTTCTCGCAGGATGTAAGTGTGAATATTACTATGACAAAAAAAGCAATAAAGGCGCTCCACCTTGTATTGCTTTTGCTGAATATGTTGCTCATAAGATTAATGCAGGAATAGCTTAGTTGGTGTGTATATACCTTCCTTCCGGATTATAAATAACAGGTTCCAGTTTCTTGTAATGCTCAAAATAATCGTAGCCCTGTTTCAGGTTCACCCAAAAACGTTGTTTTGTAGTATCTGTTCCATACTCCTTACCGAGGAAGTTAAGGCCTGCCTGGTTGAAACGGGTAGGGAAGATGTGCACCGGTATATAGTTTTGCCCGGCAAATTTCGCATTCAGGCAAAGGGTATATATCTCTTGTATTACAGGATCGGTCATGGGCATACAGCCAACGGTTACACAACCACCATGTATATAGATATCGCCACCAGGCTTTTTCTTATCGCCCACCACCATATCCGAATAGTTAGGATAGTTTAGCAACAGGGAAAGGAAATAGTCGCTCTTGGGGTTGAAATCTTCAATGAAATAATAGCCTTCCGGTACCTGGCGGTCGCCTTCCGTACGTTTAGGGCCCAGTATGCCCGATAAGGCACAAATACGGTATAATTTGATGAGCTTGAACTTGTCTGATGTGCTGTCTTTTGCCCATAGTTCCATCTCATTTTGAGCCTTGAAGGTGCGCAGGTATATCTCAGAAGGTGGATAAGCGACCCCCTTTGATGCAAATACACGCTGCAGGGTATCATTGCATCTTACCCATGCCTGGGATACACGGCTGAATGATAACTGGAAATTCCTAAAGGTTTGCACCTCGTCCTGCGCCTGCGATGCCAAGCTCCCCAATATCATTAACACGCTCAAGAACAGCTTCCTCATTGGTAACTAGTAAAAAGTATGGTTAGTAAATAATCAGGTAAAGATAAGACTATAAGTTTAAAGAAATCCTTAAAACGTATATAGGGTGCGTACATATAAATATTTATTTAAACTATTAATCTGTAGTAATAATAAATACAGACTTATTAACCTGCAATTGCTAAAATAAATACAGACAGTTTAATGACAAGATTACGCTATCCATAACATTTTTGCTACTGTCATTATTGATAACTAAAACTATTCGCCATGCACCCACTAAGGATGGATACGGCCGGCGCCGTACAGGAGAAACTATTTCCAACACTCAACACAGAGTTTGACCAGGAAGAATTTCACAACGCTTACCCCGATGGAATTGAAAATGATTTCTGGAACACTGCCCGTAACAGGCTGGTACACCATTTTGCAAAAAAATACGGACTGAAAAACATACTGGATGTAGGCTGCGGACGCGGCATTGCTACCAATTACATTTTTAGCAGGGGTACCATGATCACAGGCGTCGAATTAGGCATTTGTGAGCCTATTGCAGGTGATGCTACCATTCATTACAATACCAATGCTATTCATCTGCCGATACACATAAGGGAGAATATACAGTCTATTATTTTGCTGGATGTGATAGAACACATTAAAGATCCGGAAGCATTTATTGGCGAGCTTAAAGAATATTATCCCAGGCTAAAACATTTGCTCATTACTGTACCTGCCTGTAAAGAGATATGGAGTAACTACGATGAGTTTTACGGGCATTTCAGGCGGTACGACCTGCCGATGATGGAGAGCACGATGCGTAATACCGGTTTCTCTATTGTAAAGCAGCAATACTTTTTTCATCCGCTTTATATGATGCTTCGGCTACAATCGATATCGAAGAAAGACAGGCAAATCAAATTATCTGCTCCATCATCACGGTTGTCAAAGGTGCTGCACAAGTTCATTGGAAATATGCTGTACCTGGATGCACGGATTGTGCCCGGCAAGCTTAAAGGATCATCATTAATATGTGTGGCAACATTAAACGACCGGATATAGCAATACTTATACATTAGGAAACATTAAGATAATATTGAGATAACACTGGCGTAACGTAGTGCTGATACCTTGCGCCCGATGAGGAAAATTGCTGTACTGTTATCTTTTTTGCTGGTAGCTGCCTGCCAGAAGGATCATACAGTAAACATACCGTCGGGCATAAGGGTACGCTATGCTGATGACAGCGATTATGTACCGATACAGCGTATAAATGCTGAATGGGACTATAACAGGGGTGTTGCTACTATACTGGCAGACGGATATAAAGGAGAATCCTTTTTATTGAACCTGACAGGCGTTCATGATACCTGCACTATCACGAAACCCGGTATCGAAACCATTGATTATAGCGATGGTACCGTCGCTGTTCCTGATGTGGTGAAGGATGGATATATACACATTTCGCACTTAAGCGAGCATGCCATCAGTGGCGAATTCAGGTTTTCCAGCTCGAGCAACGGCGCCAATATACGGCTGGTGGTAGGGGGCTTTAATATTCAGAATCCAAAGACAAGTAACTAAAAAAAACGGGGCTAAAGTTTAGCCCCGTTCTTATATTGTCTTACTTATTTATTAAAGGTTGCCCCTTTTCGCCTGTTCTCTTTCAATAGATTCAAACAATGCTTTAAAGTTACCTGCACCAAAGCTCTTGGCACCCTTGCGCTGGATGATCTCAAAGAACAACGTCGGGCGGTCTTCTACAGGCTTGGTAAATATTTGCAGCAGGTAGCCTTCTTCATCGCGGTCAACAAGGATCTTCAGTTCCTGCAATGGCGCTACATCTTCGTCTATTTTACCAACGCGCTCAAACAACTCTTCATAGTATGTATCCGGAGTATCCAGGAACTCTACGCCGCGGGATTTAAGGTCGCGCACCGTGGCGATGATATCGCTGGTAGCAACAGCAATGTGCTGCACGCCTTCTCCTTCATAAAAATCGAGGTATTCTTCGATCTGTGATTTCTTTTTACCTTCTGCAGGTTCGTTGATCGGGAATTTCACATAACCGTTACCGTTACTCATCACCTTGCTCATCAGGGCAGAGTATTCGGTGTTGATCTGCTTATCGTCAAACGTAAGAATGTTGGCAAAGCCCATTACATCTTCATACCATTGTACGGTTTCGTTCATACGGTTCCAGCCCACATTACCTACGCAATGATCTACATACAGCAGGCCTGCTTCTTTAGGCTGGTATTCTGTAGTATAAGGTTTGTAGCCCGGCATAAAGATGCCTTTGTAGTTCTTACGCTCAATGAACATGTGCACGGTTTCGCCATAGGTATAGATACCGCTCATGCGCACTTCTCCATGCTCATCTGTAAGGGTTGTAGGCTCCATGTATGGTTTAGCGCCACGTTTTGTAGTTTCTTCAAAAGATTTGTAGGCATCGTCTACCCACAGGGCCAGTATTTTTACACCATCGCCGTGCTTGCGAACATGGTCTGCTACAGGATGATCTGATTTTAACGCGGTTGTGAGCACCAGGCGTATTTTGCCCTGCTGTAACACATAAGATGCGCGGTCGCGTACGCCTGTTTCAGGGCCTGCATAAGCTACAGACTGAAAGCCGAACGCCGTTTTATAATAATGGGCAGACTGCTTGGCATTGCCAACATACAGTTCCAGGTAATCGGTACCGTTAATTGGCAGGAAGTCTTGCGCTGTTGCCATTTTCTCGCTCGCGGTCATTGTTTGCATAACTACTATTTTTAGGATTTGTTACTTTTCGTTTATCAATTAAAATTTATTCTGCCCAGCTCATAATATAGCCTTCATCTTCTATGCCATGTGCTTCCATGGTCATCTTCAGCGGGTGGAAGGTATCTACCATTACTGCCAGTTCTTTTGTTTCCTTGGCGCCTATGCTCTTTTCTACAGCACCGGGGTGTGGCCCGTGCGGTATGCCGGCTGGGTGCAGGGTGATCATACCCCTTGTTACATGTTTACGGCTCATAAAATCGCCATCTACATAATACAGCACTTCATCGCTATCTATATTACTGTGGTTGTATGGTGCCGGTATGGCCTGCGGATGGTAATCAAACAACCTGGGGCAGAAAGAGCAGATCACAAAGTTGTGCGCATCAAACGTCTGGTGTACCGGTGGTGGCTGGTGTACGCGGCCTGTAATAGGCTCAAAATCGTGTATGCTGAACGCGTAAGGGTATTCGCAGCCATCCCAGCCTACTACGTCAAACGGATGGTTGGCGTAGGTAATAGGGTAGAGCAGCCCTTTCTTTTTGGTATTGATCAGGAATTCGCCCTTTTCATCTATGGTTATCAGGTCCTGCGGCTTGCGGATATCGCGCTCGCAATACGGAGCATGTTCCAGCAACTGGCCGTAGCGGCTGAGGTAGCGTTTAGGATAGGTTATAGGGCTAAAGGATTCAACGATGAATAAACGATTGTTCTCGTCGTTGAATTCTATTTGATATATCGTACCACGAGGTATTACCAGGTAATCGCCGTAGCCGAAGGGTAACTGGCCGTATTGTGTCTTTAATACGCCCGTTCCTTCGTGTACAAATATTACCTCATCGGCATCGGCATTTTTAAAGAAGCTGTCTGTAAGCCCCTTGCTTGGTGCGGCCAATGTTATCTGCACATCATTATTAAACAATACTATCTTCCTGCTTTTCAGGTAGTCGGCTTCGGGCTTGATATTAAAACCCTGGAAACTGCGATGTTTTAGAATATTATCATGTGCCGGCTTTGGCGATACATCTATCGGTTCTTCGGCCTTAATGATCTGTGTTGGTGGATGTATGTGATAAAGTAGCGAATAATTAGAGGAAAAACCTTCTGTGCTGAAAAGCTGCTCAGAGTACAAGCCACCATCAGGTTTGCGAAATTGTGTATGGCGCTTGTGAGGGATTGTCCCCAGCGTATAGTAATGTGCCATTGAAACGGTCTGATTTTGTTCAAAGGTACAATATTGCCCGGCTTTGACAATGGCGGAATGTTAAGGCGGCGATAAATAGTACCGGGTGAAATGAAGAAAAAATCAATAGGGGCAGGCGCAATTTTTAGGGGCGAATATGCCCAACAGCGGAAGAATGGGTGAGTATGTGGTAGGCTTGCTTTGTTTTTGCAAATCTGGAGATTTGCTACCTTTCAAAGTGTATTCAGGGACTATGCCGACCAGAAAAGACCTCAATGCATTCATTAAGTACTCATGAATATTTATCCGGGAGAAACAACTATGATCAAAAATGGAATGGCTTTTATTTTAATGCTATGCTCATTATATACGTATGGACAAAAAAGTGAATCTATCTACAATAGCTATTTTGATAGCGATGTAGAACATATATTAAGCGATACTTTAGCACCTCAGCAAGTAAAACAAAAAAATCTCGATGGGTACATTATTGATTACAGGTACATCTTTGACAGCGATGTAAAACTATGCACCAAATACCTATTTTTCTTTCCTGGTAAAATCGATGTGAATGACAGTCTAATTGACGTTTTTAAACGTACCGTTACCGGTTATGTAGAAAGCAATTTTGTTTATGATTTAATTGCTGGCTTTAAGAACAATAATACGGACAGTTTGCAAAAGCTGGCGGTAACGGAATATCATGAAGTATCAGACGCATTGGATAAAACGACAGGCGGGTATGGCAGCTTTTACTACAAAATATCGCATGACGAATACATTAGGGTCTACAAGGTAAATGCATTGATTGATGTATATTATGGCAGCAAGCTCACAGCAAAACGATTCAACCCGCTTTGGGATGTGCATGCTATAAGTGGAGATCAAATGGTACCGGTATTTTATGCTTGCAGGAAAATAAATAGTGCTTCTTTTATTACATACCCAATAGTGTTCAAAGCAGTATTGAAAAAACATAATTTACTTTATCCGTGTGATTAAGAGAAAGTTGGCGCTGTTGCCTAGACGATATCACCTCACCAAAATTACCCTTCTAAAACCTCATCCCTCCCGCGGCCGACAGGCTGCAACAGCGGTAGCTGTTCTTATGGGTTAAGTTTCTTTTTTAAATCCTTTCTTTATATCTTACTGTATACCTTTATTAATACCTTATTTAAGCTGCTGTACTGTTGCATTGGGTGTTGCAGTATTCCCGGCGTTATTTCTTCACTGCAGGTTGCAGCGTAATGTGTTAGTGCTTATTTAAGCTGTCGTTTCTGCGTTTTCTCATTTCTTCCATCGCTTCCGCTACACCTTCAGAAATATGCCAGTATGATCGTTCCGTACCGTGTGATGACTGGTAATGCCCCGGCTGCGTAAATGGTGCTGCCGGTGGCAGGTGATCAGCAGGTGGTGGTACAGGATTGTTATCACCGGGCGGGGTAGCAAGCTCGCGGTTCAGTTCTGCGCGGGCTGCATCCAGGGCTTCTTTCTTTTGCTTGCGGAGGGTTATCTCTTTTGTCTTTATCTTCCGCTCTTCGTGCACGCGGGCAAGGGTCTTATAATCTACCTTGCCAAAGGCTACATACATACCCCGGCAGTGGTCAGAGAAGGTCTTCAGGCCCCAGTTATGCTCCAGCTCGCGTATCAGTTTATCCATATGCCATCTTTTTCTATATTTATCGCGGTAAGGGCAGGGGAGTTCTGCCTCCATAGCCTTGATGGTGTTGTAGCCAAACATACGGGCCAGTATCAGCGATTTGTTGGTTTTGCAATGGGCTTTTACCTGCAATATGGACCGGATGGCAGCAAAGGCGAGTAAGGATGCCAGCTGGAATTCTGTCTTCTCATTGTTCCGGTAGTCCCAGACGATGGTGGTGGCCATACTGGTTTTGGGGTCGAATTGGTGTTCCTCATACATCTTCCTGCCGCTGCTGACAAATGCATCCAGCTTGCCGGGAGATACACCCAGGTATTTTGCAGCCTTCCGGGTACGGATCAGGTCGTCTCTGCCATCGAGGCTAAAGCCCAGGTTGTAGCACGAAAAGCAAATAATGCGGAGCATAACGGTACGATGATCTGTAAATACACCGCGGAGCAGGGTAACGGGGAAGGTGAAGAACCGGGATTCGTTTTCTGTTTCCATAATCAATAAGATAGATTTTATTTGGATAAAAGTACAAATACTTGTACATTTGTACAAATAATAAAATACAGATCTTATGCCGAAAACAACAACAGTAACAACCCTGATCACAAACGAAGATGGGGAGATCGAATGTTTTCTAACCAACAAGCACCAGATTTTTGTGGGCATTAACTGCGAGCACCACCAGGTAATGAACAGTGCCTCCATAGTACTAAACCTGGAAGATGCCCGGGAACTGCAGGAGGAATTGGATATTGCCATAGCAAGACTTGAAGAATACGAAAACGCTGACGAAACAGAGGAAGAAGAATATGATGATGAAGAGGAGGAAGAAGACGATGAGATCTATGAAGTGTACCCGGGGAAGAAGGAGTAGCTTGGTTTTGTATTTGTAAACATACCTTCGCAAATCAGGAGATTTGCCATCTTTTACAGCGTAGTCAGAGACTACGCCTAGCAGATTAATCGTTAACAGGTTACTTACTTTCACTGCCATGCATCAAAGGCAAATAAATATTCCATAGTTGCAAACTTTAAACTAAATATTTTTAAAAATATATGAATTATATATGGTAAATATATATTAATTTTACCATTGAAAATGGTAAAAAAATCAAATTCAAACTACACATATCATGAGTATGATATACATTCTTGTATTGTAATATTTTTTTTTATACTATTACAGGCAACCTACTGTACCAGTAACGCTATGCCTCTTAAGTACCAGAAAGAAATTGACGGGCTGAATTTGCAAAATTTATGTCCTACTGAAACGGTCTCGCCTTTAGGTGTGGAAGTCTTTAGATGGTCCTACAATCCAATAACACACGAAAGAAATTTTTTACCAAACGTAGTTTTTGACAGGATTATTAATCATCCTTACCCATATCATATAAAAGATAATCCTACAAAATGCAAGCGTTGCGGAGCATCTTTTTTTACTACAATTAAATCGGCGGTAAACGCTTGGGAAAATATGAGTGCACAAAATAAAGCGAACTTAGGATATACTCATATAGCATCTGGGATACTTGACGAAAAAGATGGCCTGATAAATAAACCAAGCGTTACAGGGCATTTTGGTTTTTATGAATTTGACACTGCGGATTTAACCAGGAAATTTAAAATATTAAGTGAATTAAAAAATGCTTGAAGTTAAGGGCATACAAATAGCAAATGGGTTACCATTTGACCAGTTAGAGTTAATAACAGAGTTATTGGACTTTGACGGCGAGCCTATGCTTTTGCACCTCAAGGATGAAAGGGGTAGTGACTGGGTATGCTATTGGGTGGATTTTGACGAGTCTCATAAAAGATGGGTTTATGGGAAGGTAAGCATTGAAGAGCTTTACTACTATTTAATAGGCAGTAAGTCTTTAAAGTCTCTTTTTCAAGACTTAGCAGCAGATTATGTTTTCTTGCTAGACTTTGATATTAATGGGCAATGTACATCGGTTATAATGCTTAATTCTTATGCAATTCCTGAAAAGTATTTAGCTGGTGAAAATAGCTATTACTCATTGGGGATTAATGAATACTATCAAGTATACCTGAAAGACCATCTTTATATTGATAGATTGAGACACGAGTCTTATAGACTTATTGCAAAGCCATCAGATGACTCTCATGGGCCAACGGTTAGTGCCAAAGATGCTGCAATGGTTTTGCATGGCGCATCAAAATCAATGGAGGGTTTTATTGATGTTACTGGCGCAAAAATGTTAGAACAAAAGCCCATTACAACTACTAAAAAAACAAAGAAAATCAATCGATTTAAGAATGATCTATCCCCGAGAGTAGCCAATAATTTATTTCATAGTTTTGAAGTTTGGCTTACAATGGACGTTATAACCTTGGAAGCTGATGATGACGAAGAAAAAGTTTGGAGAAATACTTTGATTGAAATGTATAAGAATGAAGTATTGAACGTTGATATTTCGAATGAGACTGATGCAAAAATCATTGCTAATAAATATACACCTGAAGAAAGAAAAAAGATTTTTGAACCGTTGATACGTATTTATGACAACGATAATATTTCTATTAAGATAACAGACTATAAAAATACCTTTGAAAGAGATTTTAAGAAAAAGCCACTATCGGAAGAATTTAAACAGATAGTAACACCAAAGCCTACAAAAGAACAAGCTGAGGAAGAAAAACAAAAGAGGCTTAAACTATTTCAATTTGTTGTTGCATTGGAAGAGGGGCAAGATATTTCAAGTATAAAGATTAAGGATTTAAAGGAAAATCTATTGTTTGGCGATGAACAACCAGAAGCACCATATACAATCCACTCACCAATGATTTATAATAATATTTCTTACGTTTTTAGAAAGGATATTAAGGGGAAGTTCCTATTATATCCAGATGGCGTAAAAAAAATCTTTCATCCGGAACTTGAAATTGAGGTAGAGGGAGAAGATGTTAAAGAGATAGATAACGCTTTTAAAGGTCGTCTAGTAGACTTAATTTTGGAATACACCAACTCATCCGATCAACGGAAGGCTACAGAAGAAAGATTTATAGAACTGGCAAAATATATTTAGGCTTCATCATTCTTATCTTTTGGACGTACTGGTGTCTTTTCTTATTCATACCCAAAGTTACAACCCCAAAGATAAAAATCCAGTTAACATTCAAACTGAAACACTACCCAAGTTTGGCCATGCGCAATCTTCAACTTCTGATTTTATTATATTAAGTCTTGCAGCTAATGCTTTTTGGGTTTCTGGTACCATATATTTTTCATTTAACATGAATGCCAATTATGGTAACGATCCAGGATTGTACTATAATTTATATTATGTTAAGTAGAAAAAGAACATAGTTTCATAGATATTGTAGATAATAGCAATTCGTGGCACAGGATTAGCATTACCTATTAGTACAGGTGACACCCCTACCAGGTACCACTTCAAAAACTAAATGCTATGAGAAGGAATAGAAATTATTCGAGCGAGGCTTTTACAGAATTCTGCAGCCACTATACCGCACACGATTTTGACGGTGCTGCCAAAATACTCTACGAGCTGATCAAAACAACTATGAACGGCCGCGTGGTGATGAACCCGCTGATAAAACCCGACCTGAGCTATGCCCTGGCAGTTTTATCGCAACAAGACATACCGGAACCATCGTCTGACCTGTTTGAACAGACCATCAACGAGGTGGTAAAATATGTGATGCAAAGCCAGGAAACCGACCCTAGAGCTGTCCTTAATTAAATTAGATCATGCCTTCAAACTGTAAGGCGTTCAGGCTGTGGTATAGTCCGTCCGGTATGGCCATCAGTTCTTTATGAGTGCCCGTTTCTTTAACTACACCATGCTCCAGCACCACTATCTTATCCGCATTACGAATGGTAGAAAGCCTGTGCGCTATAACAAATGAAGTCCTGTTTTTCATTAAGTTATTCAATGCGTCCTGAACCAATGCTTCAGATTCAGAATCCAGCGAACTGGTAGCTTCATCCAGTATCAATATAGCAGGATCCTTTAATATAGCCCTTGCTATAGCTATACGCTGGCGTTGTCCCCCCGATAGTTTTACACCACGCTCACCCACCACCGTTTCATACCCCTCAGGGAACCCGCTGATGAAATTATGGGCATTGGCCTTACGGGCAGCTTCCATTACTTCTTCCAGGCTGGCACCCGCCTTACCGTAGGCAATATTCTCATATATCGTTCCGCCAAACAGCAGCACATCCTGTGGTACCAGCGCCATTTGTTTACGCAATTGCGTCAGCGGTATCTGTTTTGCTTCTATATTATCAAATAACAGCTTGCCTGCTTCGGGCTCATAAAAACGCAGCAATATAGATGCCAGCGTACTCTTACCCGCGCCGCTAGGTCCTACAATGGCTATCTGCTGGCCGGGCTCGGCCCGGATGGTCACATCTTTCAATACCTGCACCTCGGGGCGACTCGGATACCTGAAGGCTACATGCTCCAGGGTAACCCTGCCGGTAAGCCTGTATTGATCCAGCAATGGTTCCTCGTCTATAGATACCGCTTCCGGTTCTTCGCGCAGCAGCTCGCGTACACGCTGCGTAGCGCCCAGTGTTTTCTGCAACTGGCTAAACAGATCTGCAAAGCCGGCCATGGTACCACCCACAAACGCCGTGTACACCACAAAGGCTGTAAGATCGCCAAAAGATAGCAGCCCCTGCTGCATCATACCGGCGCCATACCATACCACCAATACAATAGCGCCAAACACGCTGAACAGCATAAATGAGATAAAGAAACCACGAAACTGCCCGTTACGGATGGCGAGCTTCACCACATCATTGATGCTTTTGCTATACCTCCGTATCTCGAAATGCTCGTTGCCGAACGCCTTTACGTTGCTGATACCTTGTAATGTTTCCTGCACAATGGTACCGGAATCGGCCAGCTGGTCCTGCGCGGTACGTGCCAGTTTGCGTATATACTTGCCAAATATCAGCGCTATCACTATGATCACCGGTACTACCGACAGCATAATTAAGGTAAGCTTTGGGGATATATACATGATCAGCCCCATACCTATCAATAAGGTAAGTATACCCCTGAGTATCTCTGCCAGCATGGTGGTCACAGCATCCTGTATCTGCGATACATCGGTACTAATGCGGCTGGAAAGCTCGCCCACGCGCCTTTGTGCAAAGAAATCCATAGGCATGGTAATCATCTTCTTGTAGATGTCCTTACGCATGTCGCCCAGGGCGTTCTCGCCCACGGTGGTAAACAGGAACACACGCATAAAGGAAATAACCATTTGTATAGCCAGCAACCCCACCATCATGATGGCAATGCCCGAAGGTGTCTGGAAATAGGTGGCAGGATGGGTATTATGCGCGCTATCTATTAACCCTTTGAGCAGGTAAGGGAATGCCATGGTGGTACCTGCCGACAGCGCAATGAACAATAACCCGGCAATGAACTTGCCCAGGTAAGGTTTAATATATTTGAAAATTAATAACCCTTCTTTAAAGCTCTCTTTATTCAGTTTTGCCTTTGGTAATTCTGCAGGTAAACTTCCGTTGCTGTTAGCATTAGGACGCGCCATAATATAAAAATCCCGTTAGTAGTGCTGCAAAGTTACGCACAGACGGGCCGCCGGAAATGTTATTTCGGTAAATAAACAAAAACAGTCGGTAAAGCCGACTGCCTCTGGGGTAAGCTAGTATTTGACCAATAACAGCCTGGCCGCCTCGAATATCGAATCTACCCCGGCATCTTCATCGGCTTTTTTCATCGGCACATAAAAGTCCGGCGGTATCGGATTTTCCAGCCCGGTGCCCACGCCATCCCTCATTCGGGCAGATGGGTAAGTAAGGATCCAGCCGTTAGACAGCTCGAACGATGAGGTCATTGCTCCCCCGCCGCCGGTGGTATCGCCCATTACCTTTACATTATTAAAGCTTTTGGCAGCACTGGTAAACACATTAGCAGTGCCCGATACCCCACGGTTGGTAAGTACCACGATGCGGCCGGGAAACTTCAGGTTGCTGTTCTTCTCGGTATAAGCGCCTTTATAATTCTCAAAATCTTCGTGTCCGGGGCCTTTTTTATAGGCTATCTCGTAGAGGAAGGTAGTGTAGTCATACCCTATATTACTATCGAGCCCCATATGGTCAAAGAACACCTTCATGTTGGCGGGGTCTCCCCCGGCATTATCTCGAATGTCCAGGATCACTCCCCTTTTGGCGCCATTCCCCTTTAGCCTGCGTATGACCACCTGCATCTGTTCGTCGCTTACTACATCGTTGAAACTGTGATAGTAGATATACCCTACCGAATCAAATACTTTATATAGCAACCCACCTGTTTGCTCATAGCCCGGCCAGTATTTTTGTTCCAATAAGCCCTTATTGAAGTTGGCAGGATACTTCCATCTCTCGGAATAATAAGAGGTAGCAAAGCCCGAATTGAGGGAAACGTTTACATCCTGCAGCATAGTATTGAGCATGGATACCATACTATCGTACACCTGCTGGGTATTGATGCTATCAGCAAAAACGGGGGTGTATATCTTCTTTACACTATCCCAGGAGATGGGTACCTTATTAAAATGAACATAGCCTTTATCTAAGGCCGTCCACACCTCGTTAAATATCGCACCGTTATGATCAGATGGCTTTTTAGGCATCAGCAGCTTTTCGCAGGATGCAAAACTGATAAGTATAAATGAAAATAATATTAGTTTTTTCATTGATGTTGCTTAGTAATTCAACAGAAATGCTGCGGTGAGTGTATGCTCTGCACTATACACTGTGGTAGCACCCTTCATTTTATAATAATCCCATGTGTAGGAGAACCGTATTTTATTACCATTCTTCAGCGGGTATTGCCAATGCACCCTGGATGTAATGCGGAAGAACTTACCAAAAGTGGCGATCTCGTCCTTGCCAAAGAATCCTTTTAATGGTTTGTAGCTCGGGTCATATTCGCCATTGGTATTGTTGTATGGCGGCCTGCCAATTTCTGAAACGAAGGGTATGCTCAGGTCCCAGATAATGCTGCCGTTCCGGCTATTCATATTTTTAGAGCGGGCTATCTTGCCATGAAAGCCCAGGCTGAAAGCATGTTCGTAAGACTGAGCCGAATAATTGAGCTGCGGCATATTGCGGATATCTACCAGGCCCGATAGCACGGCGCCGAGGCGTACATCATATACATTCTCGTTCAGTACATTGATCTTATAAGTATGGCGATAGTCTATTACACCTTTAAAGCTTTTGGCCTCGCCGGGTGTAAGATCATTGGTTTTGCGCTGCATGGTAAGATAGGAAGCCTGTATCGACAGGTCGGTAAACTTCATATCATCGGTCTTCAGGTTTTCGAGGTAAACGGTGGCACCCGGCTTGCGGTAAGTGAGGTTTGATAAACCCTGGTCTAGAAAACTGCGGTAGGTAGCCCCTACTCCTACACCCAGCAAACGGTTGTACCCACCGGGTGAAAGAATGCCTTCGTCCTCATCAATATTTTGTGCATGGGAAGCAATGGCTGCAAAAAAGAAACTGAGCAGTAATAAATACTTACTACAGTATGGCTTCATACTATTTTAATTGAAACGTAATATTAACAAATAAAGCGGTGTAGTAAAAATTAAAGCCCATCGCGTGGACAGGCTTTATTCAAAAATTCGATTCTTAAACAATTATAGTTTCACGATCCAACCATGTGTATCAGCTTTGCGGCCGTAGCGGATATCGTTCATTTCTTGTTTTACCCAATCAGACACTTCCCAGTTTTTCTCTTCAGGTAATACAATGTGCAGATCATGATAAGTAAGTTCTGCTATATGCGATATTGAAGCAGCAGTACCGGTACCGAAAGCTTCTTTCAGTGTGCCATTTTTATAAGCACCTACTATTTCGTCAATACTCAGCGGGCGTTCTTCTACCGTAACGCCTTTTTCGCGCAGCAGTGTGATAACGCTATCACGTGTAACGCCTGCCAGGATAGTTTCACCCAGGTTTGGTGTGATCACTTTATCACCTATCACAAAAAATACGTTCATAGTGCCGATCTCCTGAACATATTTATGCTCCAGTCCATCTGTCCACAATATCTGGTCATAGCCCATTTTGCGGATCTCCATAGTAGGATACATGCTCGCACCATAGTTGCCGGCAGCTTTGGTGAAACCGATACCACCGGGGAAGGCACGTACATATTGATCTTGCACGAATATATTGACAGGGCGTGCATAGTACGGGCCTGCAGGGCTTGTAATGATAATGAAGCTGAACTTCTCAGCAGGTTTTACGCCAATGAATTCATCGGTAGCGATCATAAAAGGACGGATGTACAAAGAAGTACCCTCGCCTGTAGGTATCCAGTTTTTATCCAGTTTCACCAGCTCGCGCATACCTTCTATGAACAATTCTTCCGGAACATCGGGCATACCCATACGGTGTGCAGAACGGTTCATACGCTTCCAGTTGTCCTGCGGACGAAAGATCACCGCGTTACCATCAGCATCTTTATAAGCTTTTACACCTTCAAATATTGCCTGCCCGTAATGCATGAATGTTGTAGCAGGACTCAGGCTTAAATTTCCAAAAGGAACGATCTCGGGTTGTTTCCACTCGCCATCTTCGTAATTAGCGATCAGCATATGATCAGCATAAAGCTTACCGAACTGGATGTTGTTTGGATCTAATTGGTTGATTCTGCTCTTCTCTACTTTCTGCACATGTATATCCATAGTAGAAACACTCATAACAAAGGATTAATTTCGCACAAAGAAACGAAAAAAATCGGTAACCTGCCTCTCAGATATAATCGGCGCATATATGAACATCTTTAACGTAGATATAGTAAGGAATGAATGGGACGCATTTTGGAACGATGCAACCGATATAAAAAAAACACATGAAGATGCGAATGTGCTGATAGTAAGTATGCCTTACAATACAAACAGCGCAGAGGCCACACAGCTTGAAAAAATGATGAGTGCCTGCAAACTGGACGGTACTAAATATAATATTGTACAGGTGCCTGCAACGGAAAAAATAGCCTGGCATAAACTGAAGAGCATTTTCGCACCACAATATGTGATACTGCTGGGCATCATGCCTGCACAATTGGGTATATCTGCCAGCTTCCGTTTGTTTGGCCCCAACAGGTTTGATAATGCGATCTTTATTGCCTCTTTATCACTTACCGAAATGGAGCAGAAACCCGAGGCCAAGAAACAACTGTGGGCAGAAGGGCTGAAACCTATGTTTGTTGACAATATGCAATAAGTGCTACACTCTTGCCATCAGCAGAAGAAATACTAAAACAATACTGGGGCTATGATCGCTTTCGGCCATTGCAGAAGGATATCATAGACTATGTGTTATCCGGTACAGATACACTGACACTGCTGCCTACGGGCGGTGGTAAATCGCTCTGTTACCAGGTGCCTGCGCTGATGATGGAAGGAACGTGCCTGGTAATATCTCCGCTCATCGCACTGATGCAGGACCAGGTGCAATACCTGAAGGAATTAGAGATACCAGCGGCCTGCATTCACTCCGGTATGCACTACCTGGAAGTGAAACAAATATTGAGTAATGCTATGAACGATGCGTATAAGCTATTATATGTATCACCCGAGCGTTTGCAGACAGACCTCTTTAAACAGTTCCTTCCTGCATTCAACCTGAACCTGCTGGCGATAGATGAAGCGCACTGTATCTCTCAATGGGGGCACGATTTCAGGCCCGATTATACACGCATCATCACCGTACGCGAAGAATTCCCGGACATACCAATACTGGCACTTACCGCCACAGCTACCGAGCATGTGCAAAACGATATAGCACTACAATTACAGATGCGCACCCCGGTGCTGGTAGTGCAGAGCTTTGAGAGAAAAAACATACAATATGCGGTAAGCTATACAGAGAACAAGAACCAGGAACTGTTATCGCAGCTATCAGCCAATGATGCCTGTACCATTATATACTGCCGCAGCCGCAGGCAAACAGAAACATTGAGTAAACTGTTGGCGCAATACGGTATCGCATCGGCGGTGTACCACGCGGGTATGCCCAAAAAAGACAGGGATGAGGCGCAACGGCAATGGATGATGGACGAAGTGCCCGTAATGATAGCCACTACAGCATTTGGTATGGGCATCAATAAACCGGATGTAAGATTGGTGATCAACTACGATGCACCGGAACACCTGGAAGCCTACTACCAGGAAGCAGGCAGGGCAGGCAGAAACAATATGCCAGCACTATCCGTTATTTATTATAATGGTGGAGATATTAACCGGCTGGAAAGCAGCATAGAAACCCAATATCCTGAAGAGCCTTACCTGAGGCATATTTATCAATGCTTGGCCGAATACCTGCAGATACCTATCAGCGCAGAGCCTTATACTTATTACAATTTTGACCTGAAAGAATTTTGTCAGCGCTTTAAACTGGACACGGCGCCGGCAAGCTATGCGCTGAAACTGCTGGAACAGGAAGGTTTATGGACGCTGAGCGAATCCGTATTTATGCCGCCTACCCTTTACTGCCCGCTCAACCGTGAGGAGCTGGACTTCTTTATGAATGGTTATCCGCAATACACATATCTTATTACAAGTATATTAAGACTGTACGGCTCCCTGTTTCAGTACCCTACCCCTGTGCGGCTATCTGCCATAGCAAAGCAGGCCAAAATGAACAGGGCAGATTTGGAACTGGCTTTAAAGCAACTGGACTACCTGGGTACTTTTGAATATAGGGCGCAGACAGAAGGGCCGCAAATATTCTTTCACCATTACCGGGTAGATAGCAGGCAACTCATCATCAACTATAAACGTATACAGGTACTAAAGCAGCGACATGCAGAGCGTACGGCTGCGATGGTCAGCTATCTATACAATAAGGATGTGTGCCGCACCAAATTGCTGCTTGCCTACTTTAATGAGCAAAAAGCAGAAGACTGCGGGCATTGTGATGTATGCAGGCGAAAGATAAGAACAGCATTGCCTACACAGGAGAGTATACTGGCCATCGTAAAAAGAACCGGGAAGCTCAGCCTGCTTTCGCTGGCGGAACACTTCCCGGATCATCCTAAAGAATATATTAGCGGCATTGTAAGACGTATGGCTGATGAGCGTACCATCCTGCTCGATATCTACGGCAACATCAGCATCGCCTAACGCTATTTAATTATGCCATATTATGGAACACCTGCTGCACGTCGTCGTCTTGCTCTACACGCTCTATCAGTTTAAATATATCTTCTGATTGCTCATCTGTTACCTGTACCGTGGTGCCAGGTATCCATTCCAGCTCCGAAGATATAGGGGTGATCCCTTTTTCTTCCAGTGCTTTTTGCATCTTTCCGAAATCTTCGAATGCACAACGTACTATCAGCTTACCTTCGCTGTCTTCACCCAGTTCTTCCAGTCCTGCATCTATCAGTTCCAGTTCCAGGTCTTCGGTGCTAAGACCTTCGGGGTTCAGTTTAAATACACCCATGTGCTTAAAAAGGAATGCTACAGATCCACTGTTACCCAGTGTACCACCGCCTTTATTAAAATGAGAGCGAACGTTGGCAACGGTACGTGTAGTATTATCAGTGGCAGTAACTACCAGAATAGCCACGCCATGCGGGCCATACCCTTCGTACAGTACCTCATCATAGTTGCTGGTATCTTTTCCTAAAGCATTTTTGATAGCATTCTCAATGCGGTCCTTCGGCATGTTGAAGGATTTGGCATTCTGGATCACCCGGCGCAGCATAGGGTTGGTGTTAGGGTCGGCACCGCCTTTTTTTACCGCGATGGCTATTTCCTTACCCACACGGCTAAACTGCTTTGCCATACGGTCGTAGCGGGCAAACATGGTTGACTTCCGTACTTCAAATATCCTACCCATATATTAATGTATTTTCGGTTGTTGGTTCAGGGCGCAAAAATAATAAACGTCTTTACTAAGCTGAAATATTTTATTCAAAGAACCGGCATATTTCCGCATCATACGGTAAAAAATATACATATCCTTTACTGTAAAGGCTTTCAGAAATCATTTCTTAAACGGTCGTTAACAAGTTGTATTTATTGGCGTTAACCGGTTTTAAATCGGTCGTTAAACGGGTCAAAATGTTTGGAGACGCAGGCACGATGCCCCCATATTTGTGTCATCAAAGCAAAAAACACTAACACAAACCAACAAAACAAAAAATAAAAAACACATTTATGCAACACGCCCTTTCTATCACCCAACCACAAGTTCAAACCCTGCATATCCGCAAATCAGAAGCAATGATAAAAATCGTTCTATTTGTTTCTATTCTATCATGCCTGGTATTGGCAGTAAACCTCTAAGAAGGCATTTTTAATCGTTCTCTCTTATCCTCTATATGTAATGGAAGCCCCGTTTTTACGGGGCTTATTTTTTGTTTATACACGCGTCAAATAACAAGGAAAAATCATTTCTTAATCAGTGGTTAACCATTTGCAACGATGGTGGTTAACGAGTTTTAAAGAAGCGGTTAAACGGCCCTGATTATTTGGCAACGGGGCTTGCATGATAGCATCTTTGTATCACAAACAACGAAACAAAAAATAAACACACACAACACAAACAAAAGATAAAAAACACATTTTATGCAACAGGCTCTTCATCTTACCCCGGCACAAGTTCAAACCCTGCATATCCGCAAATCAGAAGCAATGATAAAAATCGTTCTATTTATTTCTATCCTATCGTGCCTGGTATTAGCAGTTAATCTGTAAACAGGCATTTTAATCATTCTCTCTTATCCTCTATATGTAATGGAAGCCCCGTATTTACGGGGCTTAATTATTACATATATTGAATACACTTTAGCGGGAGATGGAGAATTGCCTGGCAAGATCTATATCTGTACCGGACAGTTTTATTACATAATTGCCTGGTGAGAGATCGGGTACGGGTATAGTACGGGTGTATGTTGTGGCCTGTGGTTGTTCTTCCCATTGCCTTACTATCCGTCCCTGCATATCAAATATCGCTACGCGGAAAGGCTTTGAAGGTGTATTGTCTGTCCTTATGATCAATATATCAGATGCGGGAACCGGGTAAAGCATCAGGGAGCTATTATTTTTTTCTTTAACTGAAGACACTGTAGTAGGAAAATAAGGTTCGTAGTAAAATTTAAACGTCTGATCGGATTGTATAGCAAGTGAATCGTTCCCTAACTGCTGCCAGGAACCATTATACCAACTTTTGGAAACTATGCTATCAGTTAATCCGAACCAGTTATAGTAAAATGAATACAGTTCGCTTGTATCCCATTTGTTATGCCAGGCCGCATACATTTCGCTTGTCAAAACATGATTGGCATCGTATTCAAAATATCGCTGATCGTAGTTATCCCAATCTGTAGTTAGGTTATTCCATTTCTGAGTGATCTGGGATGCAAGGTTCCATGCAGCGTCGTAGCTGTATATATGCTTCATTTCAATTATAGTTGTGCTATTCACTGTAAAAGTGACACTGTCTTGGGTAAGCACACCATTTGAATATAAGTAATCCGTTTCTGTATAACTGTTGGATGAGTATATATTTTTAACACTTGTCAGATTATTATTAACATCATAAACATATTTAGAAAAGCCGCCTGAAAGCAGGTTATACATGGTATCTAACGACCCATTGGGGTTGTACGTGTACTTATATAACCTGTTGGTAGGTCTGCTCCGGTATTCTAACATGGTATTACCGTTGTAAACAAATGTATCACGTCCGGCATAAACAGGTGGTCCTGACACAACATTGTAACGTGAAATAGTATCTATATTCTTATTTGCATTTATATGCTGCACATTTATCCTAAATGGCTTCACTTTCCCTGTATCAGTACGATATACGTAAACAGAGTCGCAATGCATTTCGGGCATCATAATATTCAGTTCTATTGATAGCGACAATTTACTAAGAGCCTGCATCCAAAAGCTTGTAGGAATATAGCCTGACTTTCCGCCGCTATAGATATAACTGAATGAGTCTGTAAGATGGAGTGTAGTATCATAGTTGTAGGCATAGTTATAACTGTAGCGAGACATAGCCTTTAGACGATAGTTCGTTTGGGCATTAGAAGGTTTAGAAAAGCTAAAAAGTAAAATACAGATGAATAGATAATGTAAACGCATAGTAAAGGTCTTTAAGTGGTTAAAGAAGGAATATCTAAGATACATCACCGGTAACACGAATAAAACTTGCCAGACATATCCTTACAATCTTTTTACAAAAATAGAAAGTGAACAGTTCTTAATAACTGGTTAATCGTTTGCAACGACGGTCGTTAACGAGTTTTAAAGAAGCGGTTAAACGGCCCTGATAATTTGGCAAAGGGGCTTGCATCATAGCATCTTTGTAGCACAAACAACGAAACAAAAAATAAACACACACAACCCAAAACAAAAAATAAAAAACACACAAATGCAACAGTCAAACATCCTCCGCAAAGCAGAAGCTACTAAAAGAATTGTTCTTTTTATTTCTATCCTTTCGTGTGTACTACTGGCTGTTAATCTTTAAAAAGTGTAGCGTGTCGCTTCGCGCTGCACTTTTTTAAATTTGTCCACTCTCTTATCCTCTATATATAAAAAAACGCCCCGTGTTTACGGGGCATTTTCATTATCGCTGCACATAGAGTATATACTTATCTTCAAATGCAGGTTCCGGAAAAATATCATGTACTTTCCATCGTTTAGGATTTAAGCCTGATGCTTTTATTTCTTCACGCAGATCGCCACCCTTCAGGCAAATAAGCCCGTTATGAAATTCTTCGCTTTTATAGCCGGCACGCAATGCAGGTTTTATCCATTTCCACAGATCGCCGAGCGGAGCAACAGCACGGGATACCGCAAAATCGAATGAACGTCCTTTTATCTCCTCTACTCTTTTATGCACGGCAGTTACATTTTTAAGGCCTATGGCATCGGCCACGCCCTGCACCACCTTTATTTTTTTACCAATGCTATCTGATAACAGAAATTCTACCTCGGGAAAGAATATAGCTAACGGAATACCGGGGAAGCCTCCGCCTGTACCTATATCAACCACTTCTGCACCTTTGCTGAAGGTGCAAACTGCAGCTATGGCAAGAGAATGTAATACATGGCGCTCGTAAAGCGAGTCGATATCCTTTCGGGAAATGACGTTGATCTTTTCATTCCATTCTTTATAGAGCTCTTCGAGCTGGCCAAACTGTTGCAGTTGAGTATCTGTAAAGTCGGCAAAGTATTTCAGGACTATTTCCACTGAGTCTTATTTTTCAAAAATATGTAAGGCGAAAACGCAAAATTATAAAGCAACCAGGCAAAGTCCATCACAGGAAACCATATTACCAGGTCTTTTTCTCCAAGACGTTTGGCCGTATAGGCCCATATCAGCCAATAAATAAAACAACGGCACAGCATTACAACCAGCGCTGTTTGATAAAAAGATGTGAACAGACTCATTAAAAATAGTAACCATATCAACGCATGAGTACTGGCATAGCAGGCCAATAATAGCTGTATGCTTTTTTTATAATATTTACCGGTGGACAGGTGGCGCTGTTTTTGTTTTACCCATTCGGCCCATGTGTTTTTCGCGGGCGAAATAGTGAAGGCATGTTCATCACAAACAATACTCATATTGCCCGCATTGGCATAAGCCTCTATCAGCAGATCATCATCTCCGGAGGGCAAAGCACCCCACGCGGGTGTTGCACTCGCCTTCACAAATGCATCTTTATGATATGCAAGGTTCCTGCCGGTAGCCATATAGGGCTTACCCGCAAGTGCATACCCGCTGTATTGTAAAAAAGTATGCAGTGTTTCCCAACGAATAAAACGATTGAGCAAGCCCGGTTGCTGAATGTACTTGCCATAACCTGCTACAATGCCCTTGCCGTTTAGAAGAGGTGCTACCATTTTGGCCAGCCACTGGTCAGAAGATGGCTTACAATCTGCATCGGTTACCACAATCAGGTTCGTTTCAGCAGCAGCAATTCCCTTACCCAGGGCATATTTTTTACCCGGTACGTCGCGCACTTCATTAGTAGCGATGGTGACTACCTGCAATTGCGGGTATATTTCCCGGAAGCCTGCCAATACTTTAGCTGTATCATCCTCAGATGCATCATTGACCACTATTACTTTAAAAAGAACAATACCCGCATCATTAATATATCTTTGCGCCATTACAGCGGGGAGGTTCTGCAACAGGTTTGCGGCTTCGTTTTTGGCGCAGATAATCACAGAGACCGGCTTTTGAGCGGATGAAGGCTCGGCAGCTATTGGTATCCTGAATACCTGCACAAAGAAATAGAGCGCGTAAGCCACCTGGATAGTGACTGATAAAAGAAAGATCGCAGCTATTACCTCGTTGAACACCGCGACAAAGAAACAAATTATTAGCAGATAGTGAGGGCAATAATGCCTGAACTGACAGATATATGGAGTTTGAATTAAAAGCAAGGGATAGTAACAGTAAGGCAAGGGCCGGGGTCATCACTACGGCGCATGGCGCTATCGAAACGCCCATTTTTATGCCTGTTGGTACAGTCGGCAGTGTTAAGGCCGTTACCCAGCAGCAGTTGGAGCAGGAAGTAAAAGCCCAGATCATATTAGGCAATACCTACCATCTATACCTGCGCCCCGGTACGGATATACTGGAGCAGGCAGGTGGCTTGCATAAATTCAATGGGTGGAATAAGCCCATACTTACTGATAGTGGTGGGTACCAGGTTTTCTCTCTTGCCAATAACAGGAAGCTCAAGGAAGAAGGTGCCGTATTTCAATCTCATATTGACGGATCAAAACACCTGTTTACCCCGGAGAATGTAATAGATATACAGCGCAGCATAGGTGCAGATATCATCATGGCGTTTGATGAATGTCCGCCCTACCCGTCCGAATACGGATATGCTAAAACATCTATGGAACTAACCCACAGATGGCTTGCACGCTGCGTAAAGCAAATGAGTGAAACCGAACCTAAATATGGATACGAGCAATCGTTGTTCCCGATAGTACAGGGCAGCACGTACAAAGACCTGCGCGAAGCATCTGCAGACTTCATTGCCTCTATGGAATGTGATGGCAATGCCATAGGCGGGCTTTCTGTTGGTGAGCCCGAAGAGATGATGTATGAAATGTGTGCGCTGTGTTGTGATCGCTTGCCGGATGCGAAACCCCGATACCTGATGGGTGTAGGTACACCGTGGAATATATTAGAGAATATTTCACTGGGTGTGGATATGTTCGACTGTGTGATGCCTACCCGTAATGGCCGTAATGGTATGCTGTTTACTTCAAAAGGCGTTGTTAATATTAAGAACAAGAAATGGGCAAATGATTTCAGCCCTATAGATGATGGTGTAGACTGCGAGACCAGCAATTACTACACAAAAGCTTACCTGCGCCACTTGTTTGTTGCCGGTGAGATACTGGGTCTGACAATCGCCAGCATACACAACCTTGCATTTTACCTGCATTTGGTAAAACAGGCGCGTACCCATATTTTGCAGGGCGATTTCAACAGCTGGAAGAATGAAATAATACCGGTTTTAAAACAACGTTTATAGTACAGCACGGATGAAAAAACTGGATTGGTATATTGTTAAGAAGTTTATCGGCACATTCTTCTACGCCATTATGATACTGGCAGTGATAGCCTGTGTGATAGACTATTCTGAGAAAGTAGATGATTTTGTATCTCATAAAGCGCCTGCCATCCAGATACTGTTATACTTTAAGAACTTCATCCCCCATATAACAGCCCTGTTGTTTCCGCTGTTCATATTTATTGCTACTATCTTCTTTACATCAAAGCTTGCCTATAAATCAGAGATCATTGCCATGCTGGCAACAGGTGTTTCGTTCCAGCGGTTCCTGCGTCCCTATTTTATTGGTGGTGGATTTTTATGCCTTTTATCACTGGTGTCCAACCACTTTATAGTACCCAATGCCAATAAGCAAAGGCTGCGATTTGAGGACACATATGTACATAACAAAATATCATCGTCTGACAGGAATATACATTTAAGGTTGTCGCAGGATCTGTATGTGTATATGCTGTACTACGACTATGTAGCCAACACCGGCTATTTCTTTACTGCAGAAACTATTGATGGTACCGACCTCAAAAAAAAGATAAGTGCTGACCACGTTAATTACGACAGCATCAAACATGAATGGAAACTGTTCACAGTGAAGATCAGGTATAATAACGGGCTGCAGGAATCATTGCGGCAGATACCTGATACGATCATGAAGTTCCCTTTTAAACCCAGCGACCTGGAAGATGACGAAGAGGTGAAGGCTGCGCTTACCACACCCGAGCTTAATCGTTACATCGCAAGGGAAAAACTTCGCGGGCGGGAATCGCTTAATTTCTATTATGTAGAAAAGTACCGCAGGTCTTCAGAGCCATTTGCGGGATTGATATTGACGCTTATTGGCGTATGTATTGCCAGCAAAAAAGTACGTGGAGGCAGCGGCTTGCATCTTGCTATAGGTATCATTATTAGCGCGCTATACATCATGGCCATGCAATTCTCCACTACATTCTCTACAAAAGCCGGGTTAAACCCATTGCTGGCGGTATGGATACCTAATATTATATTCGGCAGTATTGCTTACTATCTCTACCGGAAACAGATAAAGTAAAAGAAATTAATGTGGTACAGGGACGCTCAGATGGCTGTAGCTGTTATTACGTGTACTTAGCACCAGCTTTACAGTACGGAGGAAATCCTGGGTAGATTTATCGATGATCTTTTTGCAGCCTTTTGTAAATCTTGGTGAGCGGCGGCCACGGTCTTCTTTATAATCTTCCCTGATCCATACGCTACGTCGGGTAAGGTCGTCATGCAGGGCACGTACCTTATCCATTAACTCTTCAAAAGATGGTGTGATGCCTGTTTGTTCTATTTGCGCATATACCTCTGCAACGTAAGCGTTGGTTACGTTTTCTGCCACTTTGGTGAAGATGTCTACAAAGGGTTTCTGGCCTTTTATATATTCGGCTAATGCTTCAAACATTGTATTTACAATGATTACCTACACAAATATAATCAATTATATGTAATATTGTCATATCCCACTGTTAAATAGGTAACAAAAATGGATAAACAGCTCCTTAAAGCCGTTTATCCATTGATTATTACTGCTTTATAAATAAAGCTGCACGTGTATCTGTTTTGGTTTTGTACCATAATTGATAGGTTCCGGGTGCCAGGGATTGCGTATTCACAACCACACCGCGCGCCTGGGTACTTACGGGTAATATAATCTTGTTACCCGTAATATCATATACGGATACCACAGCATCCTGCGGCGCATCGTTGTCATCAATATAGAGGGTGTTCTGTACAGGGTTAGGATAAAGGTGAAGGAGTTGTCGAGGGGCTGGATTTGTTGTAGCAATATTTGTGGAAGGCATATATCTGTAGTTTGCCCATGCCGTATCACTCACTTTCCTGATGCCGTCATAGGTCAACCCTGGGCATGTGTTATGGGTGCTGGTATCTGCGATCACCAGGGCAAAATCAACTTTTGCAGTAGTGCCGGCGTTGAAATTATAATCATTGGTTGCAAGCACAAAACGTACATCAGTTGGCACGTTACTGCTGCTGCAAAAACTCCACTGGTTATTATCAGCCACATCACCGGGATACACATAGTTTGCTTCAGGGCCTGCTCCCCTGCCGTTAGTGTTGACAGTAGGGCCGGTAAAGTCGTTTTTCAGGTGCACACCATCCCTGAATTTTGAACGCATGTAATTATTGTATTGCGTATCACAGTCGGGCACACCCATTATCGTAAAATCGGGGTTGAAATACATAAAGCTTCCTGTAGGCTCCAGGGTTGTACTGTTGTCTCCGGGACTGTGCAATAAAGTAATACCTGTAATTGGCGGACTGTAGCCATATTCATTAACACCACTGCCATTTCCGTCAAAAGACTTTCCGTTATATGCAATGCCTAGTCTGCGGCTTGAATCAAAACCTATAGCGTCATCTCCAAAGAAACCAATGTCCAGGTCGGCATGGAGCGCAAAACGGAACCTGTTGTAATTGACGCTTGATTTGTTTTGCAGCGTGTACTCGTAATAGATAACATTATCGAGCAAGGTACCCCTGGTATAGGTGTATGCGCAGGCATGTACTTCTATCATCAACGGATGGTTATTGGTAAGGCTGTCTATACGGTTATTATGCTTAGGGCCATTATCGCTAAATACCCACCAAAGCATCTGGTCGCCTTTCATATCCGGATAATCCCCGTCAATGGGGTTGTAATTTCCATCATGGTTTGCATCTACAAAGGGTGCCATATCGGTGGTGATCGTTAATGTATTACCGTTGTTCCCTTTTGCATACGGATTGTTTTTACCCGGCCATTCCAATATCGCTGCAGGTGTATTCGCTACTGTGTGACTCGATAAGTTTTTAAAGGCCGTGATATCAGATTTATTGATCTTCCATATCCGCGCCCACATTGCTGATGTGGTATAGCTAAGTTGCCCGTTATTGTCCAATGGTCCCGGCCACAGGTCGTTGCCCATTGTACGATAGGTTTGCGCAGATACGTGTAGCGTATTGGATGGATCATAGCCCGACATCCACGCAGTTGTAATGAACCCTGCATGATTTCCGGTACCTTTTGGAAATTCGCAGCTTTCACTACCGGTAACGGGATCCCAAAGCATATCTCCGTGTACGGAGGTTGCAGCCTTTATCTTGTTGGCATCAATATACTCAACAGTGTTGAACGCGGCCTGGGCATGCAATCTGTCGGCATAAAAAATAAGCGGAGTAAATAAACATAAACATAGGTGTCTTTTCATACGGTGCAATTTTGGTGAAGAAGAAATACTGATCTAAAAGTATTGCTCAAACATGCGTGTATGCAAGCTTTCAGACCAGATGTGACAAACAAATGAATCTGCCAAAACTATAGTGTGACAATACTAACTTAGAGTATATATTTAGTGTCGTAACTAACCTCTTAAATGTCGCAATTGCACCACGCAAGAGAGATGAATGCTGTTTAGTTTTGACCTTATAAAATCACCGGATTATATATGAGTAAGATCACACCTTTTTTATGGTTTGATGGCCAGGTAGAAGAAGCCATCAACTTTTATACTTCTGTATTTAAAAATGCCAAAGTACATAGCATCAACCGCGCCGGCCCTAGTGGACCTGTGTTCTCTGCAACGTTTGAGCTGGAAGGGCAGGAATTCTATGCCTTAAATGGTGGCCCTATGTACAAATTCAATGAAGCCATCTCTTTTTTCATCAGCTGCAAAACGCAGGAAGAGGTAGATTATTACTGGAATAAGCTAACGGCCGATGGCGGTGAAGAAAGCCGGTGCGGATGGCTTAAAGATAAGTTCGGCCTATCGTGGCAGGTTATACCCGACAGGTTAGGAGAATTACTGCAACATAAAGACCCTGCGAAAGCACAGAAGGCTATGAATGCTATGATGGCAATGGGTAAGATAATTATAGCCGACCTGGAAAAAGCAGTGGAAGATTAAATGATAAGTCCCGCATGAAGCGGGACTATTTTTTACTTCTTTTTTAGGACGATGATATCAGTGCCATTATACAAACCAATATTTCGATCGTTGATATAAATGATCTGCAGCTTTCTTTCTTTATCGGCAACAGGACAAGACGTATAGATCAATAATGGCTGGCTATTGAGATCCTGGTCCATAAGGCGAAGCAGGTATTTACTGATCCGCTCTGTAGCCAGTTCTATACCGGGTGTTTTTTGATGTATATCGCCTGTGTTCACCACCAGCAGCCTTTTTACATTATAAGCTGAGAAAGGTTGTGAGCAGGTCATGAAATAACACACCTTATCCCTATCGAAATACAAACTATCAGCGGTGATCGTAAGTTCTGAAGCGGTGCATTTCAGGCTATCGAACTGTATATCGTTTTGCTCATCCGCGGTAAAAGTTTTGTTCATATTCTCAAAATTCACCCATTTCACCGCACGCCATTGCCCCGACAGCCCTTCGATGATCTTCGCTGCATCTAACGGCCCGGCATGTGTAGTAAACGATAAGCTCAATATTGATAGAAAGAGGAATAGTATCTTTTGCATAGGTTTTATTAATTAAAGAAGTCTTTTTGCGAGCCGCTCTATGGTGAGGCCCTGTACCAATATAGAGAAAACAACTACTATATAAGTTATCGCTACAAATTCATCGCGATGAAAAATTGTTGGCAGGGATAAGGCCATGGCAATGGATAGCCCACCGCGCAGCCCACCCCATGTAAGGATATACGTTGCATTCCGCTCTATATTAGTAATGCGTTTTAGAAACACAACAGGTAACGAAACGGAAAGAAACCTTGCCAGTAGCACTACTCCTATCATTACCAGGCCGATGATGAATATATCTATATTTATTTTTACCACCAGCATCTCAATACCTACCAGCAGGAACAATATTGCATTCAATATCTCATCAATCAATTCCCAGAATTTTGATACATAATCTCTTGTCACATCAGACATGGCAGCTTTTTTACCCTGGTTACCTGTTACGATGCCTGCTACCACCATTGCCAGCGGCCCGGAAACATGTATCAGGTCGGCGAAATAATAGCCTGCCATTGCCAGTGCAAGGGTTACCTGCACTTCTATCTTATAATTATCTACAGATCTTAATGCCCAGTAACCAAGGCTACCCAATGCAAAGCCATAGGCGACACCGCCTACGGCCTCCTGCAGGAATAGCATAATGGTTTTGGAGAACGAAAAATCTTCAATACCGTTTGCTGACACCTCGAATAGTGTAAGAAATATTACCACCGCTACCCCATCGTTAAATAAAGACTCCCCGGATATCTTAAGCTCCAGTGACGACGGCATTTTAGATTGTTTTAAAATGCCCAGCACCGCAATAGGATCTGTAGGTGATATAAGGGAACCGAATAAAAGGCAATAAACAAATGGTATCGGTGCATGGAATAGTTTAAAAGCAAAATAAGTGAGCCCACCGACGATGAATGTAGAAAGAATAGTCCCCAAAGTGGAAAGTACAAATATGGACAACCCCTGCTTTTTTAACTGCTGTGCGTTGATATGAAAGCCCCCTGCAAAAAGCAGGAAACCCAGCATGGCTTTCATCAATAAAGTATTGAAATCTAACTCAGATACTTTCTTGCCAAACTCCTGTAAGAATGGGAAAAACGAACCTGTAAACACAATGAGTATAGATACCAGCAGAGACAATGCCATTACACCAATAGTTTGCGGCCATTTCAATACCCGGTGATTGAAATAGCTGAAAACCGCAGCTAATAAAACAATAATGGCAAAAAGGTTATATAATCCCATACTTATATTCTTATACTCTATTAATTATCCTGCCTCCGGTGGCTAAAATAGTGAGAAATACACAAATGGTTTAAAACGGCCCTCACACGTCATTTCATTTCCTGAGAAATATCAGGTTTTTAGATAATGGCTGTCATATTCCTGCGCAGCAAATTGTAATAGACTTGTTGAGCTTAAAAATTGAACAAATAATGCCAATATACCATTCATTAGGAACCATACCCGAAAAAAGACATGTTGTATTTCGTAATGAGGATCATCAATTGTACCAGGAAGAACTGGTAGGTACGCAGGGATTCAGCAGCCTTTCTTCCCTTGTGTATCATATCCATCCGCCAACATGTGTAAAGCAAAAAGGCAAGCCCTATTCTGTAAAACCCGAGGTAGCCATAGAAAATAGTCTCAATGCCATGAGCTTTAGCGGCTTTGATATAAAACCTGCTGACGACTATTTAGAGAGCAGGAAGACATTGTTTGTAAATAGCCAATTGACTATTGGCCTTGCGGCACCTACAAAATCACCCGGCTACTTTTTTAAAAATGCAGATGCAGATGAATTGTTGTTTGTTCATAAAGGCAGCGGCACCCTGCATACCATGTTCGGCCAGCTACCATTTAAGTATGGCGACTATGTATTGATACCACGCGGTACAGTATATAAAATAGAATTTGAAACTAAAGAGAACCGGTTATTGATCGTAGAATCATTTAGCCCGATATATACACCCAAACGATACAGGAATGAGTTTGGACAGTTGCAGGAACATGCGCCCTTCTGTGAACGGGATATTAAGAGGCCACAGAATTTACAAACAATAGATGAAAAGGGAGAGTTTGACATTCTCATCAAGAAAAAAGGAATGATATTTCCTTACGTCTACCTATATCACCCGTTTGATATTGTAGGCTGGGATGGTTATCTCTATCCTTACACATTCTCCATCTTCAATTTCGAGCCGCTCACAGGCCGCATACACATGCCGCCACCCATACACCAGAGCTTTGAAGCCGCTGGCTTCGTAGTGTGTTCGTTCGTGCCCAGGTTATATGACTACCATCCGCAGGCAATACCTGCCCCATACCACCACAGTAACATAGATTCTGATGAGATACTCTATTATGTAGATGGTGATTTTATGAGCCGAAACAATATACAAAAAGGGCAGTTGACGCTGCATCCCGGTGGTATACCCCACGGTCCGCATCCGGGTGCTATTGAACGCAGTATTGGCCAAAAAGAAACGAAGGAAGTAGCCGTGATGATAGATCCCTTCAGCCCGGTAATGATAACCAAGGAAGCGCTGGATATTGAAGTAAAAGATTATTACAAATCATGGTTGCCGCAGGAAGCATAAACAAATATTAATTCTAAAACATATTATATGTCCACAACTGCTTTAAAAGAAAATACCAATTACAACTACGGGCTTGAAAAAATATTTGATAAGGCCCAGGATTTCCTGCCCATAAATGGTACTGACTATGTAGAGTTTTATGTAGGCAATGCCAAACAGGCTGCGCACTTTTATAAGACTGCATTGGGTTTCCAATCGCTGGCTTATGCAGGGCTCGAGACCGGTGCCCGCGACCAGGTATCTTATGTATTGGTACAGGATAAAATAAAACTGGTATTGACCACACCACTTAAATCAACCAATGCTATATCAGATCATATACACCGCCATGGCGATGGTATTAAAGTAATAGCCCTGTGGGTAGATGATGCGCGCAAAGCATATGATGAAACTGTAAAGCGTGGTGCCATATCTTATATAGTTCCCGAAGTAATAAAAGATGCACATGGAGAGATCGTGCGTTCGGGCATACATACTTACGGAGATACCGTGCACCTGTTCATCGAAAGAAAAAACTATAATGGCATATTCCTGCCGGGATATATTGCATGGGAATCAGATTACAATCCCACACCAACGGGTTTAAAGTATATAGACCACATGGTAGGTAATGTAGAGCTGGGTGGTATGAACAAGTGGGCGGAATTTTATGAGAAGATCATGGGCTTTGCCAACCTGGTAACATTCGACGATAAAGATATCTCTACCCAATACACTGCCCTTATGAGCAAGGTGATGACCAATGGTAATGGCCGAATCAAGTTCCCCATCAACGAGCCTGCACATGGTTTAAAAAAATCTCAGATAGAAGAATATCTCGATTTCTACGAAGGCCCCGGTTGCCAGCATATTGCAGTGGCTACTGACGATATTGTATTTACTGTATCAGAAATGCGCAAACGTGGTGTGGAATTCCTGCATGTGCCGGGCAATTATTATGATACCGTAAAAGACCGCGTAGGAGAAATAGCAGAAGACCTGCGTCAATTAAAAGACCTGGGTATTATGGTTGACAGGGACGAAGAAGGTTACCTGCTGCAGATATTTACCAAACCGGTTGAGGATCGCCCTACCCTTTTTTATGAGATCATACAACGCAAGGGAGCCAAGTCTTTCGGTAAAGGCAATTTCAAAGCATTGTTTGAATCTATCGAAGCTGAACAGGCAAAACGCGGTACACTATAACATTATTAAAACCATTGATTATGGATCAAGTTCAGGATATAGTATCAAAAGACCGGGCGATGCTTGCCAGGTTTGAAGAACGCGTACAGGCAGGCGATGCTGTAGAGCCACGGGATTGGATGCCGGAGGCGTACCGGAAGCATCTCATCCGGCAGATATCGCAACATGCACATTCGGAAGTAATAGGCATGCAGCCGGAAGGCAACTGGATAACACGCGCCCCTAGCCTGCGGGCAAAACAAATATTGCTTGCCAAAATACAGGACGAGGGCGGTCATGGATTGTATTTGTATAGCGCAGCCGAAACACTAGGCATTACAAGAACGGAGATGATCGGGCAACTGCATACGGGCAAAGCAAAGTATTCCAACATATTTAACTACCCTACCCTTACATGGGCCGATATCGGCGCTATTGGCTGGTTGGTGGACGGTGCCGCCATAGTAAACCAGGTATCGCTGCAGCGAACCTCCTATGCCCCATACAGCAGGGCTATGGTACGCATCTGCAAAGAAGAAAGTTTTCACCAGCGCCAGGGATATGAGATCATGGCGAAGATGATGAAAGGGACAGCAGAACAAAAAGAAATGGCACAGGATGCTATGAACCGCTGGTGGTGGCCATCACTAATGATGTTCGGTCCACACGATAGCGACTCTCCGCATGCGGCAGACGCCTTCCGCTGGAAGATTAAAAGGCATACAAATGACGAGCTTCGCCAAAAATTCATTGACAAAACAGTTCCGCAGGCAGAACTAATCGGGCTTACCGTTCCTGACCCCGATCTGAAATGGAATGATGAAAAAGGCGGTTACGACCATGGGGAGATCAACTGGGATGAATTCAAACAGGTGATCAACGGTAACGGCCCTTGCAATAAACAAAGGCTGCAACACCACAAACAGGTGCATGATAATGGTGCCTGGGTAAGAGAAGCCGCGGAGGCTTATAAAGCAAGAACAAACAATCAATCATCCAATTAAAAACTAAACTTATGGCTCATAATAATCAATTAGATTCCTGGGAAGTATTTATGCAGGCAAGGCCCGGAGCTAACTATATACACCAGGGCAGTGTACATGCATCTGATAGAAAGATGGCATTGCAAAATGCAAGGGATACCTATTCCCGCAGAGGTGAGGGCACCAGCATTTGGGTAGTACCTACGGATGAAATAGCAGCATCCAATCCGGATGATGCAGAGATGCTCTTTGATCCTTCTAATGATAAGATATACAGGCTGCCAACATTCTATACCATGCCGGAAGGTGCAAAACAAATATAGCTATGACACAACAGGAAGCTTTATTTAAATATATACTACGATTGGGTGATAATGCGCTCATACACTCGCATCGCCTGTCTGAATGGTGCAGCAATGCGCCTTTCCTCGAAGAAGACCTGGCGCTTACCAACCTTGCGCTGGATATGATAGGCCGTGCACAGGCATTGCTACAGTATGCCGGCAGTGTAGAAGGAAAAGGACGTACAGAAGATACACTTGCTTACCGCCGGTCTGAAAGGCAATATTATAACAACCTGCTGGTAGAGTTACCTAATACAGATTTCGCCTATACGATCGCCAGGTTGCTGTTTGTATCTGCGTTCGAAAAAGAGTACTACGCAGCCTTACAGAACAGTGCGGACAGCACATTGGCTGCCATAGCTGCTAAAACACTTAAGGAGATTAAATATCATTTTGCACATGCACATGATTGGGTTGTACGTCTCGGTATGGGTACCGAAGAAAGTAAGCAACGGGTTCAAAACGCTGTAAACGATTGGTGGATGTACACTTCTGAATTGTTCGAGATGGACGAAACTGATGAGCAATTGGTGAAGGACGGCATTGTACCTGATCTGAAAGCGCTATACCCTGCCTGGCTGCAAGCAGTAACTGATACACTAAAAGCTGCAAGCCTGGATGTGCCTGTAAGCGGCTATATGCAAACAGGCAGCCGAAAGGGCATCCATACAGAACACCTGGGTCATTTATTAAGCGAAATGCAGTACCTGCAACGCGCATATCCTGATGCAGAATGGTAACGGAAACACATACTAAAGAAGAGATACTGGCGCTGCTGCAGGAAATCAAAGATCCTGAAATACCGGTATTGAGTATACAGGACATTGGTATGCTGCGCGATGTACATATAACTAATAATGGGTATGAAGTGATATTAACGCCTACCTACACAGGTTGCCCCGCCATGGGGATCATTGAGGCGGATATCAAAGCTTTACTGGAAACAAAAGGGATATCTCCTGTGAAGGTATCCCTTATCTACAGCCCTGCATGGACAACCGACTGGATGACCGAAGAGGCAAAGCTGAAGATGCAGCGTTATGGTATTGCTCCGCCCGAACATAGCTCTTGTGGAAATATTGCAATTGCAGAAATGCATGTGCCTTGTCCCTACTGCGGATCGAAACACACCGAACTCATTAGCAGGTTTGGCGCTACTGCCTGCAAATCGTTATATAAATGCGAAGATTGTAAAGAGCCTTTCGAATATTTTAAATGTCACTAAATAATTATCATCATGAGTAATCCATTAGAATTATTCCAAAAAGAAGCGCCCGAAGTAGCACAGGCTTTCAATGGCCTCATCCAATCTATTGTTGCATCTAAAGGTTTAGATGAGAAGACTAAGCAACTCATCTACATAGCATTGAAAACCGTAGAAGGTGATAGCCTGGCGCTGCAATATCATATACCTGCTGCGAAGGAACTGGGAGCCACAAAAGCAGAAGTAATAGACGCGATACTGGTGAGCCTGACTGTTTGCGGTATAAAGGGTGTAGCCAACGCCATTCCGTTAGCTGTTAAGTTCTTTGAACAGTCTTAATAGATTTAATAACATGACGGTTATATAAAGTTTATATCTTCATGTTATAAACTTGACGGATGACACAACACTTGTCCATTTTCCTCATACAACTGATAGTCATCGTTATCGCTTCCAGGATATTTGGCTATTTGTTCAAGCTGATGAAGCAGCCGACGGTAATGGGCGAGATAGTGGCAGGTATTGTACTAGGTCCTTCCATGCTGGGCAGTATGTTTCCCGCATACCTCAATTTCGTATTTCCTCCCAATTCGCTTGGGAATATGCGCATACTTAGCCAGATAGGTTTGATCCTGTTCATGTTCGTAATAGGGATGGAACTCGATCTTTCCATCATCAGGCAAAAGGCACGTACTGCTATTACTATAAGCAATGCCAGTATTATTTTCCCTTTCCTTTTAGGCATCGCACTCTCCTATTTCCTTTATGAGGATTACGGGTTGCCGCATACACCCTATTATGCGTTTGCCTTGTTTATGGGTGTTGCCATGAGCATTACGGCCTTCCCCGTATTGGCAAGGATCACTAAAGAGAGGGGGTTGTCGGGTAACAGGCTTGGCTCTATAGCACTGGCCAGTGCCGCCATTAATGATGTGACGGGATGGTGTTTACTCGCTTTTGTAGTAGCAATAGTACAGGCAGGCTCTATCAGCAGTTCTTTCATAGTATTGCTGGAAACCCTTGGTTATATGTTAGCCATGGTGTTCATTGTGCGCCCTGTATTAAAGAAACTCGTCAATCACCAACAAAACCAGATCATCAAGCAATCTACCACCGCAATTATCTTCATTACATTACTTATCAGTGCACTTGCTACAGAGCTTATTGGCATACATGCTTTGTTTGGCGCCTTCATAGCAGGTCTCGTAATGCCGGCAGAATGGAGTATCCGGAAAGTTATTATAGATAAGATAGAAGATGTGGCATTAATTCTATTACTGCCCCTATTCTTTGTGATCACAGGTTTAAGAACGCAAATAGAAGCACTGAATACGCCGATGCTTTGGGGTATATGCTTACTCATAACAATTGTTGCTATTATTGGCAAACTGGGCGGCGGGGCACTTGCTGCCAAATTCTCAGGGGAGTCTAACTACAATAGCTTAGTAATAGGAGTATTGATGAACACCCGCGGATTGATGGAATTGATTATCCTGAATATAGGATATGAACTAAAGATATTGAGCAACGAAGTATTTACCATGATGGTGATCATGGCACTGGTAACTACTTTTATGACCGGCCCGTTATTAGACCTCGTGGAGCGCATCTATAGTAAAAAAGCAATACCTGCCGGTTTTGGCACAGATAATCGTATATAACCCATTACGAACGTCATAGTTATTAGTGATAACGGTCATATAGTTTACTAAGTTAGTTTTCATAGATTTGCACCTGTGACAAGGTTTATTGCCATATTAATGCTCGGTACCGTACTGATGATACAGACACCTGTACACCAGTTCCTGAAGCTTGGTACCTTGGTAGAGCATTATTATGAGCATAAAAACCTGAACAGCGAGATAAGTTTCTGGGGATTCCTGGAAATGCATTATGCGCACGATGATGTGAAACATGCTGATTACAACAGGGACATGCAATTACCATTCAAACATTGCAGTCATTTAGGCCTCCTGTTTACTTACTTTGAGCATACCACGGTTTACAACTGGAAGCAGCCTACGTACTTTCCCGATATTGTAAAACCACTTTCCGCCTACAGCACACCTTTTCATACCGCTGAGGCCTTATCCAATATCTGGCAGCCGCCGCGCTATTAATCTATCCTGTTAGCCCTAAGTGGCTTAGATCCTAATTTCATTTACTGATTTTTTGATAACACGCATACTACACGCTGGTATCAATAAGATGAACGCATATTATGCTCAATAAGATCATAGAGTTTTCCGTAAGGAATAAACTCATCATATTATTATTTATTCTTGCACTGATAGGTTATGGTAGTTATGAACTCACGCGCCTGCCTATCGATGCAGTACCTGACATTACTGATAACCAGGTACAGATAATTACCGTCACACCATCATTAGGCGCCCCTGATGTGGAGCGGCTCATCACCTTCCCAATAGAACTCGCCAATAGCAACATACCGGGCATAAAGGAGATACGCAGTTTTTCCAGGTTTGGCTTGTCATTGGTTACTGTTGTATTCAAAGACGATGTAGATGTGTACTGGGCAAGGCAGCAGGTATCAGAAAGGCTGCTGTCTGTGCAAGACCAGATACCCAAAGGTATTGGTTCCCCATCGCTGGCGCCGGTAACTACCGGGCTGGGAGAAGTATACCAATATGTGGTTAGGGCCAAACCCGGCTACGAAGGAAAGTATGATGCCATGCAATTGCGTACCATACAAGACTGGATCGTCCGCAGGCAATTGCTGGGGGTAGCAGGTGTAGCAGACGTAAGCAGCTTTGGCGGCTATCTGAAACAGTACGAGGTAGCCGTAAATACTGCAAAGCTTGCTGCCTTGCACGTAAGCATCCGCGAGATCTTTGATGTATTGGAAAAAAACAACGGCAATACAGGTGGCGCCTATATCGAGAAGGGGCCTACGGTGCTGTATATACGCAGTGAAGGGCTTACTAAAAGCATCGACGATATAGAGAACATTGCGGTAAAATATACGGCAAATGGCACGCCCATATTTATAAGAGATGTTGCAGAAGTGCATATAGGTTCTGCCATAAGATATGGCGCCATGTGCTATAACGATAAAGGAGAGGTCTCGGGCGCAGTAGTAATGATGCTGAAGGGCGCCAATAGCGGCCAGGTGATCAAGAACATCAAATCACGTGTAGCGCAGATACAAAAGACCTTACCGGAAGGTGTAGTGATAGAACCTTTCCTCGACAGGACCAAGATGGTAGATCATGCAATCGGCACAGTTGAGAAAAACCTCCTGGAAGGATCGCTGATAGTCATATTTGTACTCGTATTATTCCTGGGCAATTTCCGTGCAGGTTTGCTGGTGGCTTCCATTATACCATTAGCGATGCTGTTCGCTATCATCATGATGAACCTGTTTGGCGTAAGTGGCAACCTGATGAGCCTGGGTGCGCTGGATTTCGGCCTGATCGTGGATGGTGCGGTGATCATTGTAGAAGCTGTAATGCACCGGCTGCATGAGAAGGATAGGTTCAGTGGGATCTCAAAACTATCTCAGCCACAAATGGATGCCGAGGTAAATACATCTGCATCTCGTATGATGAATAGCAGCGTATTTGGCCAGGTGATCATTCTCATTGTGTACCTGCCCATCTTTTCGTTAAGAGGCATAGAAGGTAAGATGTTCCGCCCGATGGCTGAGACGGTAGCATTTGCCTTGTTGGGGGCATTTATATTATCGCTTACTTATATCCCTATGATGAGCTCTGTGGTATTGAGTAAGAAGATAACAGACAAAGAAGGCTTCTCGGCAAGAGCAATGCGCAGCATAGAACATAGGTACAAACGTATGCTGGAAAAAGCACTCCACTACCCTAAAATTGCCATCGCTACGGCAGTAGGCTTATTTGCTGTTGCAATGGTGATATTGTTATCGCTGGGTGGCGAATTCATTCCGCAATTGGAAGAAGGTGACTTTGCGGTAGATACCCGTGTGCTTACAGGCAGCAATCTGCATACTACTATTAATGCTACACAAAAAGCATCTTCTATATTGCTCAATAGATTTCCTGAGGTAGAAAAAGTTGTGACCAAGATAGGCAGCGGCGAGATACCAACAGATCCCATGCCTATGGAGGCCTGCGATATGATGGTAATATTAAAAGACAAAAAGGAATGGACCAGTGCCCGCACCTTTCCTGAAATGGCAGAAAAGATGGGAGCTGCATTGAATGAAGTACCCGGTATCACTACAGGGTTTCAGTTCCCGGTGCAAATGAGGTTTAATGAACTGATGACCGGGGCAAGGCAGGATGTGGTGTGCAAAATATTTGGCGAAGACCTGGATACCCTCGCCAGCCTTGCTAATAAACTGGGCAGGCTTACCACCACTGTGCAGGGTGCAAAAGATCTGTATGTGGAAGCTGTCACGGGCCTGCCGCAAATAGTGATCGATTACAACCGTGCAATGATCGCCCAATATGGATTGGATATAGAAACAGTAAATAATATTGTCAACACAGCATTTGGCGGGCAAAGTACCGGACTGGTATATGAAGGCGAAAAGAGGTTTGATATGGTGGTGCGCCTGGCAGGCGATCAGAAAAAGAATGTGGCCGATGTGCAAAATCTATTGATCCCTACTGCCCGCGGCGCAGAGATACCACTAAGCCAATTGGCAACCGTTACTATCAAAGAGGGGCCTAACCAGATACAAAGAGAAGATGCGAAACGACGGATCATTGTAGGTTTCAACGTGCGCGGCAGGGATGTACAAAGCATTGTGAAGGAGTTACAGCAAAAAGCAGCATCTATAAAGCTGCCTGCCGGTTATTATATCACTTACGGCGGTGCATTCGAAAACCTCGAAGCTGCAAAGAAAAGATTATCGATTGTAGTGCCTATAGCGTTGGGCTTGATATTCCTGATGCTCTACTTTGCATTCCGTTCTGTGAAGCATAGCCTTATCATTTACACGGCTATTCCATTATCGGCAATTGGCGGCACATTTGCACTGGCTGCAAGAGGTATGCCTTTCAGCATTAGCGCAGGTGTTGGGTTCATCGCCTTATTTGGTGTGGCTGTATTGAATGGTATTGTGTTGATTTCTGAGTTCCGGCGTTTACAAAAAGACGGGCTTACAGATCTTAGGGAAATCGTTCTAAAAGGAACAAGCGTTAGGCTGCGCCCTGTATTAATGACCGCTGCGGTAGCCTCTCTTGGCTTCCTCCCTATGGCTTTAAGTAATGGCGCAGGTGCAGAAGTGCAAAGGCCATTAGCTACTGTAGTGATAGGAGGTTTACTCACCGCTACCCTGCTTACCTTGTTCCTGTTGCCAATATTATTTACCGTGTTCGAAAAAAGGAAGAATAATATGAAAGCACCAACTGCTCTCCTCCTGCTGTTACTGGCACTGCCCTTTGCATCTCACGCGCAAACAAGCATTGGCCTGGATGATGCGATAGATTCTGCCAGGAAGAACAACATGAAGCTGAGAACCGCAAGGCTTACAGCAGATTACTACAAAAAAATGAAAGGTACTGCTTTCGATCCCGGGCAAACATCTGTTACTGCCGAATTAGGGCACGTAAACAGCGCCTATACAGATAACAAGATCGGTATTACTCAAAGCATCTCCTTTCCGCTTGTATATAACCGGCAACATGCCGTATTACGCACAGAATGGAAATCTGCAACGGCACAGGCTACACTCATAGAAAAGGAACTGGAAAAACAGGTAAGCGTTTTATACAATGAGATCAATAACCTTTATCAAAAAAGAAAATTGCTGACAGATGCTGATAGTATGTATGCAGAGTTTCTCAGGAAGTCGGAACTAAGATTGAAACTTGGAGAATCGAATGTGCTGGAAAAAATAGCGGCAGAAAACCAAAGCCTGCAGATAAACCTGCAATTACAGCAAATAGAGACAAGCATTCAGCAGCTAAACGACCTGTTTAATTATATATTGAATACCAATGCCACCCTGGTGCCTGATACCAGCCTGCTAAAACTAAACCCCGGCAATTTGCAGCAAGACGGACTAAGCCTGCATCCTTTTATACAATATATGCAGCTACAGCAACAACTGGCGAAGACGCAGTACCAGCTCGAAAAATCGAAACTGTTGCCTTCACTCATGGCTGGGTATTATAACCAGAGCTTTGCAGGCTGGCAAAATGTAAACAATGTAGAGCGTTACTATACTACTTCAGACAGGTTCAATTCTGTGCAGGTAGGCGTTGGCATACCTATACTTTTTACAGGGCAGCAGGCAAGGATCAAGGCAATGTCCATAAACAGGTCAATTGCAGCATCGCAGTTGCAGGATGCTAAAAACGATCTTGCCATGCAATATCAGCAGGCACTGGCCTCCTATACACTTGCGGCTAAGGAGTTGAGTTATTATGAGCAAACAGCGTTACCAAATGCATACTCTATAAAAGATGTTGCATCACAGCAATACTATGGTGGCGAGATAGGCTACCTGGAATATATTATGCTCATCAACCAATCGATCACCATACGCAGCAATTATTATGAGGCATTAAGGAAATTAAATGAATCCGTATTACAATTGAACTACCTGACAAAAAACAATAATTAATGAAATATACATTCGTCATATTAAGTCTTTTCATTGTTGCCTGCAGCCAACCTAAAAAGCAGGAAGCAGCAGTACAAAAAGACAATGGCAACACAGTAGTGCTTACCGATCAGCAGTATAAAAACGCAGGCCTTGAAATAGGACATGCAGAAAAAAAGACCATCACCAATATCATTAAAGTGACGGGTAAAATAGATGTTCCTCCGCAGAACATGGTATCGGTAAGCTTTCCGCTGGGCGGATATCTGAAATCTACCAAGCTGCTGCCGGGCATGCATGTAAGCAAGGGCGAGGTAATAGCCATTATGGAAGACCCGCAGTATATACAGCTGCAGCAGGATTACCTAACTGCTAAAGCGCGGCAGGATTACCTGGAGAAAGAATACCTCAGGCAAAAAGATCTCAACAAAACCAAAGCTACCAGCGACAAGGTGTACCAACAGTCAGAGGCGGACTACCGTAGCAATAAAATATTGATCAGCAGCCTGCAGCAAAAGCTACTGCTCATTGGTATCAATCCCTCGCGGCTGGATGAGAATAATATATCACGAACGGTCAATGTATTTTCACCCATAGACGGATTTGTATCGCAGGTGGATGTGAATATTGGCAAATATGTTACCCCATCTGATGTATTGTTTGAACTGGTAAACCCTACAGACATTCACCTGGCGCTCACGGTTTTTGAAAAAGACCTCGACAAACTTTATATAGGTCAAAAACTGGTGGCCTACAGCAATGCCAATCCTGATAAGAAATATCCATGCGAGATCATTTTGATAGGCAAAGATGTAAGTGCGGAGCGGTCTGTACAGGTGCATTGCCATTTCGAGCAATACGACCATACGCTGGTGCCGGGTATGTATATGAATGCAGAGATCGAAACAAAATCGGACGACGCGATAGCACTGCCGGAAGACGCCATCGTAAATTATGAGAACAAGCATTACATATTTGTACCTGCAGGCGATAAACGCTTCGAAATGAAAGAAGTGACTACAGGCGCTACAGAAAACGGGTATGTGGCCGTTACGGCTAATGGCATCGACCTTATTAATGCCAACGTGGTGAAGAAAAACGCTTATACATTATTAATGAAGTTAAAAAACACAGCAAATGAAGACTAGGATAATCATATTGCTATTGACAATAGCTGCGTTTAGTTCCTGCGAGAAGACAGGCATCAATAATAACTCAATATTGGTACATGTAATATATAATAACGCGGCCCTGCCCTACGCAGATATCTATCTTGATGTGGACAGCATTGGCAGCCCTTTGGATCAAAGAAAGGCCGATGCTAAAGGAGAGGCCTACTTTGATGAACTTGCCCCCGGTCGTTATTATTTAAAAGCAGAAGGAAATGTAGCAGACAATAAGCCGGCTCGTGGCACTGCCATCGTTGATATTGGCAGAACGGGCGGGTTTGATCATAGCGACATCACTATTTATACAGAATAGTGATGCCGCTGTATCAGTTTCAATTATTCCATTACTTGTTCCTTAGGTAGTGGTTTGGTGCAGAAGAACCAGTCGTGGCAGGTCATGCCATCCTGGTGTTCCATCCTTTCCTTAGCAACACCACAAGAGCCTGCCGTAGGTACGATCACATCATCACCGGGACGCCAGTCTGCAGGGGTAGCTATAGCAAACTTATCAGCGGTTTGCATGGCTATCAATGCACGCTTTAGCTCATCAAAATTCCTGCCGGTGGAAAGCGGATAATATATCATGGCACGGATCACACCGTTCGGATCTATAAAGAACACCGCACGCACCGCCTTGGTAGAACTCTCACCCGGCTGTATCATGCCATATTTCTTGGCCACCTGCATGGTAATATCTTCTATCAGCGGAAATTTCACTTCTATATTCTTCATCCCCTTATACTCTATCTTATCCTTTATGGTACGCAGCCAGGCAATATGGCTGTAAAGCCCATCTACAGATAACCCTACCAGCTGACAGTTGAGCGCTGCAAACTCAGATTCCATTTTGGCGAATGTCATGAACTCAGATGTACACACCGGTGTAAAGTCTGCCGGATGGCTAAACAGGATGATCCATTTGCCTTTATAATCTGCCGGAAAATTGATATCGCCTTGTGTGGTTACAGCTTTAAACTCGGGAGCCTTGTCACCTATGCGTGGCATGGGTATTATGTTTTCCATTGTTTCCATTATCTATTCTTTTTTAGTGGTTAACTAAGTAAAGTTGATAGATAACAGCAACAGCTTCAATGACAATCGCTATCAAGGAATATGATGTTCGTCAGCAAATCACTGAGCCTCCATTCTATGATGCGCCTCGATGCACCAGAGCAATTCATCTACAAAACGTTTAGCCCGTTTTTCCGTGGCCTCCGCGTCTGTTGCATTACCTTCTTCTGTAAATGATTGGTGTACATTAGGCACAGGAAACATAGCCGGTGCTATCCAGGAGCCTATTTTCCATAAAGAGAAGAGTAAAGATGTGATCACCTGCGTGCCACCGAAATTGCCGTTAGATACTGTAGATATAGCCAAAGGTTTGCGCCTCCATTCGCTGTACAGCAGATCTATAAAATTCTTAAGGCTGGCAGGATACCCGCCATTATATTCAGGCGTAACAATGAGCACGCCATCCGCTTTTTTTATCTTTTCTGATACTTCCAATACATCGGCCGAAGGATCGGGCATATATTGAAGCCTTTCCTCAAAGATGGGGAACTTGTAGGCATTAAGATCCAATATCTCCGTAGTAGCATCTGTATGAGTTGCGAAATACTTTTCGAAAAATAAAGCTACTCTGTGACTGGCCCTACCGGTTCGAACGCTTGCTGAAAGTATAACAATATGGGGCATGATCTTGATTTTGGCTCAAAATACAAAGATTTTGTGTTTGTAATCAGGCAGGTATAATCTATGCATCTTTAACCTCTATCCATACAGGCGCATGATCGCTTGTTTTCTCCCAACCTCTTACGTCTTTATCTACACCCGCGGCAACTAACCTTTTGTCCATTGGTTTATTCAGCAAAAAATGATCAATTCGTAAACCTGCATTTCGCTGGTATGCATTGCGAAAGTAGTCCCAGAAGGTATAGATGACCTCATCCGGATATAATTTTCTGATGGCATCTGTCCAGCCTTGTGATACAAGGGTTTTAAATGCATCTCTTGTTTCCGGGCGAAACAGGGCATCATCTACCCAGCGCTCCGGTTTATATACATCCAGCTCTGTAGGCATCACATTATAATCTCCGGCCAGTACTACCGGGTGCTTCTCTTTAAACAGTCCGGCAGCATGTATGGTAAGCCGCTCAAACCATTTTAGTTTATAATCAAACTTAGGCCCCGGTGCCGGGTTACCATTGGGCAGGTAAAGACATCCGATATGAACACCCGAAACCATAGCCTCTATATACCGGCTGTGTGCATCTTCTTCATCACCCGGCAATACCCTTCCTATTTCTTCTATATCCCTGTCGCGGGCAAGTATGGCTACTCCGTTCCAGCTTTTTTGTCCATGCCATATAGCATTATAGCCGGCATCAGCAATTGCCTTCTCAGGAAATTTTTCGTTCGGTGCTTTTAACTCCTGCAGGCACACAACATCCGGTGCAGATTCCCCGAGCCATCGAAGCAGTACGGGCAATCTGCCATTAACCCCGTTTACATTGTAGGTTGCAATTTTCATAGATGCATAATATTGTAGCAAGATTACTAAAACCAAGCCACAAACCTAATACTGCAAATATCATCACCACGTCAATTAGCATGATTACAATAGCGTTTTTTGTCATTATCTTAGTTCTACAAACCTCCATCTATATGACCGAGTTAATTACAATGATCGCCAATGTGGCGCTTACACTTTCTTTTATTGTGGCTTTGATCTTTGGTATAGCCCAGGTTAAAACCGCTGAGAGAGACCGGCGGGAAAGGCTGACGCTGGAAACACTCAGGACTTTTGATTCACGCGAGTTCTCAGAGATAGCCCTGTATATCAATACCACTACACTACCCGATACACAGGAAGGTATGCGTGCGCTGCCTGTTAATGAGCAGGTAATGCTATTTCAGTTTGCACAGCAAATGGAAGCGCTGGGTATGCTGGTGGCCGAGCGGCATATTAATATGGACCTGGTAGATAAAACGCTGGGCATCTTCGTTACCTCTACATGGAATAAGTATAAAGCTATGTTCGAGGATATCCGCATGAAGCAGCCTGATCCCTACCTGGGAGAATACTTTCAATGGCTGGCAGAACGTATTGAGAAAAACATGAAAGAAAACCCGAGGAAGCCTTTCTTTATGGATCCTAAATTACGTTGATCCGCCTTGTTATGAACATGCTTTTCATCTGCAGCAGGAATAAGAAACGCAGCCGTACTGCGGAAATGATATTTCGTGATGTACTGGGCCACAAAGTATGGTCTGCGGGTACAGAAGCCAATGCCGTTGTGCGGGTAAGCGAAAAAATGATCTCCCATGCAGATATGATCTTTGTAATGGAAAAAGTTCACAAGGATAAATTACAATATCAGTTTGGCGATTTGCTCGCAGACAAGACTATAATGATACTGGATATACCGGATGAATACGAATACATGGATGAGGAATTGGTAACCATGCTCAAAGACATGATGGAACCATATTGGTAATGCTGATGGAGTCCAATAAAATGAATAATGCCCGGCAAAACCGGGCATTACTATTATCAGTATGTTATTGCTAATTATTCAGCGCCAACTTTCTTGCCGCCTTTAGCTTTTGCTACTACTTCTTCTTCGATGTTACGAGGAGCAGGAGCATAGTGGCTAAACTCCATGGTAGAAGATGCACGGCCTGAAGACAGGGAACGAAGCTGAGTTACATAACCGAACATTTCGCTCAGTGGAACTTTAGCTTTGATCACCTGCAGGTTGTTACGGCTATCCATACCTTCCAGCATAGCACGACGACGGTTCAGGTCACCTGTTACATCACCCATGTACTGGTCAGGAGTTACTACTTCTACCTTCATGATTGGTTCCAGGATGATTGGCTTAGCCTTACGGCCGGCTTCACGATAACCTGATTTAGCACACAATTCGAAAGACATCGCATCAGAGTCAACCTGGTGGAATGATCCGTCGAATATACGCACCTTCATGCTTTCTACAGGGAAACCTGCAAGAACGCCGGTAGTCATTGAAGTTTCAAAACCTTTTGCAATAGAAGAGTGAAATTCTTTCGGAATAGAACCACCAAAGATATCATTGATAAACTGGAAGTTACCTTTACCTTCTTTCAGGAATTCTTCATCAGCAGGTCCGATCTCGAACTGAACGTCAGCGAATTTACCGCGACCACCCGTTTGCTTTTTGAATATTTCACGGTGTTCTACTTTCAGGGTAAATGCTTCTTTATAAGCAACCTGGGGAGCACCCTGGTTAATTTCTACTTTAAACTCGCGACGCATACGGTCAACGATGATTTCCAGGTGCAATTCACCCATACCGCTCAGGATAGTCTGGCCGGTATCTTCGTCCGTTTTAACGCGCAGTGTAGGATCTTCTTCTACCAGTTTAGCAATCGCTTTACCCATGTTCTCTACGTCTGCCTGAGTTTTAGGCTCAACAGCTAACGAGATAACCGGTTCTGGTATGAACATGTTTTCCAGGACGATCGGGTGTTTCTCATCACAAAGAGTATCACCTGTTTTGATGTCTTTAAAACCAACAGCAGCACCGATATCACCTGCTTCGATGAAGTCGATAGGGTTTTGCTTGTTAGCGTGCATCTGCATGATACGGCTGATACGCTCGTTTTTACCACTACGTACGTTCAGTACATAGCTACCTGCATCCAGGTGGCCAGAGTATGCACGGAAGAACGCCAGGCGGCCTACGAAAGGATCGGTCATGATCTTGAACGCCAATGCTGCGAATGGTTCTTTTGCATCAGGTTTACGGATCAGTTCAGCGCCTGTATCAGGATCTGTACCTTTGATTGCCTCGATATCTACCGGGGCAGGCAGGTAACGGATAACTGCATCCAGGGCAGTTTGCACACCTTTATTTTTATAAGCGCTACCGCAAAGCATTGGGATAATGCTCAGGTCGATAGTTGCTTTACGTACTGCTTCGTGTATTTCTTCTTCAGAAATGCTGTTTGGATCTTCGAAGAATTTCTCCATCAAATGATCATCGTATTCAGCAACAGCTTCTACCAGCTGAGCGCGCCAGTGGTTAGCTTCCTCTACCATATCAGCAGGGATCTCACCTTCTGTATAGGTCATACCTTGTGTAGCGTCATCCCATATTACTGATTTCATACGGATCAGGTCAACCACACCTTTAAAGCTGTCTTCAGCACCTATTGGTAATTGCAGAGGTACAGATTTAGCACCCAGCATTTCGCGCACCTGCTGTACTACCATCAGGAAGTCAGCACCGATACGGTCCATTTTGTTTACGAAACCGATACGTGGTACACGGTAGCGGTTTGCCTGGCGCCATACAGTTTCAGATTGAGGTTCTACACCGTCAACCGCAGAGAACAGGGCAACAAGGCCATCCAGTACACGCATAGAACGCTCTACCTCTACGGTAAAGTCCACGTGGCCCGGAGTATCAATGATGTTGAATTTGTATTTTTTAGCATCAGGTGTTGGCTTACCCTGTACTGTAGGGAATTGCCAGAAGCAGGTTGTAGCTGCTGAAGTGATGGTGATACCACGCTCTTGCTCCTGCGCCATCCAGTCCATGGTAGCAGCACCTTCGTGTACCTCACCAATTTTGTGGTTTACGCCGGTGTAATAAAGAATACGTTCTGTTGTTGTGGTTTTACCCGCATCAATGTGCGCTGCAATACCGAAGTTGCGCTGATAGCGTAAGTCTGCCATTGTTAAGAATTATAAATTATACTATTAGTTTTCTTCAAATGAGCGGCAAAGGTAAGTAAATATTGTCAAAATGGGAAAATTTACGCATGTGAAAAAAGCATTAACAAAATAGAAACATTGACATGTCAATAACGTTATACATCTGCTTTTTTAGAACTATTAAGCTACTTTTGCGCCATGAAGAAAACACTGCTGATAACAGGAGGCGCCGGCTTCATCGGCTCGCATGTAGTGCGCCTGTTTGTAAACAAATACCCTGATTACCGGATACTGAACCTGGATGCGCTTACTTATGCCGGCAACCTGGAGAACCTGAAGGATATTGAAAACGCCCCTAACTATACCTTTCTTAAGGCAGATATCACAGATGCTGAAGAAATAAATAAAATATTTAACACATATAATATTGATGGAGTAATACATCTGGCAGCAGAGAGCCATGTAGACCGCTCTATCACTAACCCTAATGCATTTATACAAACCAATGTAATGGGCACGGCTAACCTGCTTAACGCAGCAAAAGAAAGCTGGAAGGGGAATTTTGAAGGAAAGCGCTTCTACCATGTATCTACAGATGAGGTTTATGGCTCATTGGGCGAAACAGGCTTTTTCCTGGAGACTACGCCTTACGATCCCCAATCGCCCTACTCTGCGTCCAAAGCTGCTTCAGATCATTTTGTAAGGGCTTATGGCAATACCTATGGCTTGCCTTTTGTGCTTACCAATTGCTCTAACAACTACGGCCCTAACCATTTTCCCGAAAAACTGATTCCCCTTTTTATTAATAACATCCGCAACAATAAACCGTTGCCTGTGTATGGTGACGGTAAATATACCCGTGACTGGTTATATGTAGTAGATCATGCGCGTGCTATAGATATGGTATTCCATACCGGCAAAAACGGCGAGACCTATAATATAGGTGGCTTCAACGAATGGCAGAATATAGAACTGGTAAAGCTGCTTTGCACTAAGATGGATGAGAAACTTGGCCGTGAGCCGGGCACATCTGCACAACTGATTACCTATATCAAAGATCGCCCGGGCCACGACAGGCGTTATGCCATCGACGCTACTAAAATTAAGACGGAGCTTGGATGGGAACCATCAGTAACTTTTGAGCAAGGTCTCGAGATTACCATTGACTGGTATCTGAACAACCAGGAATGGCTGGATCATGTAACTTCAGGTGATTATCAAAATTATTATGTTACGCAATATAGTCATGAGTCTTGAGGCTTGAGGCATGAGGCTTGAGGCTTGAGGCTTGAGGCATGAATGAGTTTAACTACACCCTAGCGAAGTTATATTATGGGCGGAATACAAAAATTTGAAGATATCATCGCCTGGCAAAAAGCGCAGGATCTGGCAATAGATATTTACCAAACGTTCAGGGAACTAAAAGACTTTTCGTTTAAAGACCAGATATGCAGAGCCTGCGTATCTATATCTAATAATATTGCTGAAGGATTTGACAGAAATACAGATGCAGATTTTTCACGATTTCTATATATAGCTATCAGTTCTTCCAGTGAAACCAGGTCGATGCTATACCTTGCAAACAGGCTTGGCTATATTGATGACCTGAAAAAAGAACAGTTTGTGAAACAATCCAATGAAGTTTCGGCCATAATACGAGGTCTAATTAAATCATTAAATTAATTTCGCAACTCACGACTCATGACTCACTCCTTAAGACTCAAATAAAATGAAAGGAATTATCCTTGCCGGCGGATCCGGTACACGCCTGTATCCACTTACTATTGCTGTAAGCAAACAGCTGATGCCGGTGTACGACAAACCAATGATCTATTATCCTTTGTCAACCCTATTGCTGGCAGGCATCCGTGAGATACTGATAATAACCACGCCCGAAGACCAGGCAGGTTTTAAAAAGCTGCTGGGCGACGGAAGCCAGATCGGTTGCCGGTTTGAATACGTAGTGCAGCCAAGACCTGAAGGACTGGCGCAGGCATTTATATTAGGCGAGGAATTCATCGGTAATGATAGCGTAGCCCTGGTATTGGGCGATAATATATTTTATGGTTCCGGCATGGGCACTTTGCTGCAAAAGAAGGTAAACCCCGACGGTGCTGTAGTATTCGCTTACCAGGTGCACGACCCGGAAAGATACGGTGTGGTGGAATTTGACAAAGACTTTAAAGTACTCAGCATTGAGGAAAAACCGGAGAAGCCAAAATCGCACTATGCGGTACCGGGCTTATATTTTTATGATAACGAGGTGGTAGCTATTTCTAAAGCCATGAAACCATCCCCACGTGGCGAACTGGAGATAACCGACGTAAATAAGATATACCTGCAAAATGGTAAACTGGAAGTGGGCGTGCTCGACAGGGGAACAGCCTGGCTCGATACCGGTACTTTTGACTCGCTGCAGGAAGCCGGCAACTTTATAGAAGTAATAGAAAAACGCCAGGGATTGAAGATAGGCTGCATCGAAGAGATTGCCTACCGCATGGGCTATATAAATAAGGAACAACTGCTGGGCCTTGCCGATAAATATATGAAGAGCGGGTACGGTGCCTACTTATCGATGATAGCCAACGAACAATAATCAAAATAACAGTTTACTAATAATGGGTTTTGACCTGAAGCTTTTATTATTACCAATTATCTCAGCCTTTATTGGTTGGTTTACCAACTGGATAGCTATCAAAATGCTATTCCATCCAAGGAACCCTGTAAAGATCCTTGGGTTCACCATACAGGGTATTTTTCCTAAAAGGCAGCAACAATTCGCCCAAAAGCTGGGCGTGCTGGTAGCGAGCGAGCTGATACATTTTGACGAGATCGCAAGTAAACTAAAAGACCCGCAACAATTGGCTGCGGTGAGCCCGGTAATAGAAACGCATATTGATACATTCCTGAGGGTTCGCCTGGCAGAGAAGATACCCATGATAGCTATGTTTGTGGGTGAAAAGACCATCGGCCAGCTGAAAGAAGGCATGATGGAAGAGATCAATACGCTCCTGCCCCAGGTAATAGGAAAATATACCGAGGGCCTTGCTGAGAAAGTGGATATTGAAAAGATGGTGACAGAAAAGGTCGCTAACTTCTCGTCCGACAAACTGGAGCAGATACTGGTAGCCATCATGAGCAAAGAATTCCGTTTTGTAGAGATAATAGGTGGTGTGCTCGGCTTTATGATAGGCTTGCTGCAGATCCTGTTAACTCAACTGTAAAATGCTTACTATTTTAAGGCAGCAAATAAACAGCAGCTTAAATAAGCGATAGCACACTCTGTTTAAACCTCCTATGAAAATGTGTTGCTACAAACACTGCAACACATAGTGCAACACTACGACAGCTTAAATAAGATACTTAATAAAGGTATTCAATAAGATATTAAGAAAGGTTTTAAAAAAGAAACTTAACCCATAAGAACAGCTATCGCTGTTGCAGCTTAGCAAGCTGCGAGGGTATGATAAGAATACTTGTTACCACCGTTGGCCAACTGAAGATCATTGGTTCGAATCCAATTTGGCTCACTTTATATTTAAGCCACTGAAATTCAGTGGCTTTTGTTTTGCTATTAATTTATTGACTTTGCAAACTGCTCATTTTCAGTGTTAGGTGGTTCGAATCCAATTAAGTTAGTTTTTTCAGCATCATAAGAAAACGAAACCAGATAACCGTTTTCGTGGTGCTCGCCCGGCTGGGTAATCTGTCCGATCCATTCAGGAAAACTCATTGCGTATTTTGTGTTGCTGACGGTTCAAATATTGTGGGCAGCTTTGATCCTTGACTGGAATGGTTTGTAAGGTAAAACAGCCATATTACAGACTGTTAACATTCGTTGCGTATATTTGAGAGTTGGCGGCAAGTGAACCCGGCTCTCAAAAAACAATTACTCATACCAATTTTATGGAAGAAAATCATTTAAAGGAAAATAATGAAGCCGACACAGGCTTAGATAAAGCAGACGAAGAAGTAAATTCACTTGTTAATGACACCGAACAGTCTAAACGTCGACGGATTGAAATAGTGCATTCTTGGCCGTCCAAAGCTCAGTTTGAAATAGAGAAAATTTTTTCAGAAAAACTACAATCGCTAAGTATACCAGAAGCTTTCAGGCCAGTTTCTTTAAACTATTCAAACGAAAAATTTTTCCAACGTTCAATTGCTTACATGCTGGACGCTCTTGATTTCTTGCCGTATAGACCTGACTTGGCTTTCGACTTTATTTGGAGAGCGATTGATTTCTTGACAAGTCAAACTGTTTCTGAACAAGGCATTAGTTGCAATAATGATAAGGATATCTTGAGAGCTTCTGTGGATACACTATGGACAAATTATTTTAAAACTAATCCAATCTTGAATGCTTGTTTTCTTAAGTTAATTCAATGCGTGCCTGTCCAATCTTGTGAATATTTGTTTAAGAGATTATACGCAAATTATGACGCGTCAAAACCCAATAACCCCAACAAGGAAATATCACGACTAATAGCGTTTGATGGTGGTGCAGCGAGAAACTTAGAAGCAAAACAGGTAATCGAGTTGATTAGACAGAACTATCCCTACGACGGTATGATATCAAGAAGGAAAGGAAGTAGATTTTTGTTTAGATATATTAAAGGAGATGAACTTACTGTTAGTGATGGAGCGTTAAGTAAAACGATATCTGCCAATCTTGCACAGCAATTGAATTTTTGCATTAATGGCATACTGTATACGCTTCGTAATGACAGGGCACACGGAGGAGTATTCTCGCCGTTTCGAAGCAGCAAAGCCACTCTTAGGACATATGCGCATTGTGGTTTCAGTTTTCTTTTAGCCTACTACTTACTATTGGCATTAATTGATATCAGAGACGATAAACTAATAAACAAGGAATTACTGATTAACAATTATCACTTGAATATTGAATTATTCACTGACTTGTATGGGCGAAATTTAAAAAGGTAAGCCACCTGCTGCCAAAAGTGTATTGCTGCAATGCGGGCTAAAGAACAGGTGCTGAACTTCTTAGTTCTACCAAGCTGTTGTACATTGGTGGAGCTGAAGTGCAATAAACACCCGCACTGACAGCAATACGTTTAACGTTCCCGCTGATCCAACACATGAGACCGTTTATTCTTTAAACAGCCAAAATCTTCAGATCCTCAACAACCTGGTTCGAAAAAGGTCCAATCCGGTTCACAGAAAAAGAAAGCCGCTACAGTAGCGGCTTTCATCGTTATATCCCGATTGGATATCGGACCAAAGTCTACTTTCATTAATGAGTATTGGTTTTATTAGCTGAAGATGAGCACGTATTTTCTACAATGCACTAAATCCACTCTAAATAAAAACAATGAAATATCTATTTTTAATACTCATTAAATTTCAAACGAATCATCAATGGCTAAGAAGAATATTGAAACCGGATCAATAATAAAGATGATAGAATTAGATAGTTTTTCTAACAGGACAGCATTCGAAATGGCTTCAAGGATTATCGACTTAGCAAAAAAGCGAAATCAACATATAGCTGTTGAAATATGCAGGCTCAACCATACGGTGTTCCTTTACGTTGATGACAACCTTCCTGCAGACAAACATAATTGGCTTAGACGGAAAGCGAATGTTGCGAAGCAATTTGAAGAAAGTTCTCTAAGTGTAAAAAATGACTTAAAAGAAGGTAATATGACCTTAGAAAAGACTTTTGGTCTCGATGATAAAGATTTTATTGCTAGAGGAGGTTCAATACCTATACTTATAAAGAACGTAGGAATGGTAGCGACAATTACGGTTTCCGGTCTGCCTGATGAAGAAGATCACAAAATAATTGTTGAAGCTTTAAAAGGGAAATTTCTTTAAAAACTGGTATAAAAACACAATAACTCAAACAGCTAATAGTTTCAATTCATCAAAAACTTGGTTCGACCTAACTCCAACAGACTTCACAAAACAACAAAAGCCACTGATTATCAGTGGCTTTTGTTTTTGGTAGTATTTTCGAGCTTTTATAAAGTGTTCGTTTTCAATTATTAAGTGGTTCGAGTTCGAAAAGATTTCTGCAAGTTGCTTGTCAGGCGACTACCAGTGACACTATCCCGAACTAAGTCTTTCTTCATGGAATTTTTGAGCTTTTATAACAACATTGTCCTCTGTAATACCATCCCAAGAAATGTAAAATAATTTCTGGTCATCATTTTTAATATAACTTAAAGTGATTTGATTATCTTTTATTCGTGCTGATGCCCAATCAAATTTGTAATTGTCTTTTGTTTGTGAATCTCTAAGTATATTAGTTACTAAACGTTCGACTTTTCTTTTGAGATCTTCCCAACTATGATCATTTCTAGCCTGATGAATGGAGGCCACGTATTCACTTTTGTCAAATGATAGGTTAAGTCCGTCATTATTCGTCCACAATATTGTATTATTTATATCACTGACTGTTAAAGAGAGATCACAACAGCCTTCTACACCACAAGTGCAACGTCCTACAAGGATTTCTCCATTCTTCTCAAGGGTTTGAGCAAAAAAAGATACCGGGTCTACTCCTAAATAATCTTTACCTAAATAATCTTGCCCATCAATTAGAATTCTAGCCTCATGGTCGTTAGTTTCTTCACTAGGTAATATTTTAAACGAAAGTTTATTCATTATCTCGACAAGTGGTTAGTCTACCAAATTATAGAATGCAATTTGGGAAATATTTCCTTAAACAAACTTTTATGCAGCCAAAATCCTCAATAATCCGGTTCGATGTAAGTCCAATAGAGTTCACAAGCAAATAAAACCCGCTTTGAGAACGGGTTTTGTCATTCAGTTTGCGATAATAGGTACAGCAACATTATCGCCTAACACGCTAAACGAAGGCGGCATGCTTTCGCCAACTAAGGAAAGCAGCTTCCCTTATTTGCCAATAACTTCTTTGCGATGTGCCAAACCCCAGAAATGAAGTTCATCCAGGACTTTTTCCAGGGACAAGCCATGTGATGTTATAGAATACTCGACCGTTGGCGGAAAAGTATCATGAACAGTTCTTCGCACCAGTTTATTGGCCTCCAGGCTTTTCAATTCTTTGGATAGTGTTTTATCAGTAATTCCACTAACTTCCTTTGCTATCTGCCCAAACCGCTTGGGCGCTTCTGCAAGTGTAAACAAAATAAGTAGCTTCCATCTTCCTTCCAATGCATCAAGTGCATCCTTAATAGAAAGCATGGTCTTTGGGCAACCGGCTTTTGACAACATATCTTGTGGTTTACGTTACTTCCATTTGGGATAGTGCTTTCCAAATGGGAAGTACTATCATTTGGATAGCAAATCTAACTACTTTGCACCGCAAAATCATTATCGCGATGAGCGCACAACGAAGAATATCTAAAACAATGAATATCCTCATTTGGGTAACACAAGGGATTTTAGCCGTAACTTTCATTTGGGCAGGAGCCATGAAACTATTCAAGCCTGAAGATCTGCCGTTCCCATGGGTAAAAGACCACCCCGATCTTGTTGTCCTAACCGGGGTGGTTGATCTCTTGGGCGGACTGGGAATAGTATTGCCGGCAATGCTTCGTATACAGCCGAGGCTGACGGTTTTTGCCGCCTATGGAATTATTGCTTTGATGACCCTGGCCACGATATTTCATATTTCACGTGGCGAAGCCAAAGACATTGGCTTTAATATTTTTATGCTATCGCTTGCCGTCTTCGTTGCATGGGGAAGACCCCGCTCAACATAGTCTCCGACTATGCCACACACGTAGCAGATCTCCTGATTTGCAATTATACATACACCTATCTTATCACTCACCCACTTCCATATAATAATACACTCTATTTGCACTCACTTCCTTTTGCGGTTTGCCGGGTTTAAAACCATTCTTCACCAATAGCTTAGCAGATGCAATATTCTCCTGATGCGTATAGGCATCTATATAGCGCAACCCCATTACATCCAGCCCATAATTAATGATCCGGGCCAGCGCCTCGTTCATATATCCCTTACCATGAAATTCAGATAGTAAGGTATATCCTGTTTCTGCAGTATGCGCTTCTTTGTATATCCGCCAGAAGCAAACGGTACCCATAAACCGGTCGTTTTCCTTCAGGCTCAGTACCCACATAATAGTCCGGCCTTCGGCTGTTTCCCGCTGCACACGTTCTATAAATGCTATACTATCTTCTATGCTTAGGTGCCTGAAGTTGTCCAGGTATGTGTTCACCACCTCGTCGTTCCGGTGGATGAAGATATCCTCTGCATCACTGATTTTCAGCGGTCTTAATATCAGCCTTTCGGTGGTGAGGATGGGAAACGGGTCAAAATTGGTTTGTAGCACGAAGCAAGATTAATTTTTACAATCAACTGGTTTATAGCCAAAAAGGAACAACTACCAAAACAATAGCTTCAGTAATTACTGTATTTTATTTACCTACTGCGTAGTCTCCAGATGTCATCGCAGAGGGTAACAATTTTCTGGGGTTGCCGCTCGGCGTAGTCTCTGACTACGTCGTACAAGGTAGCAAATCTTCAGATTTGCGAGTATAGTTACGCTACCAAAAATAGCTCATTATTAGCAATAAAACAGACCCCTACACGCCAAACCAAGGCGACATACTGAGCCAAACTTAAGGATGACTATATAGAGTCTTCTTACTCTTCTTTGTGCCTATGAAACGGAAAATACGAAACACCCACATTAAAAGTGTACATAATATTATGAGACGGCGGACGTTGGGCCCTCACAATAAAGAATGAAGGATTAAAATATCTATTTCTTTGGGTGGTATGTAAACTGCTCGATTCGTTTTCATTATTTGTCAATCCATAAGAGATGTTTATTCCGGCATTCATTACAAAATGTTTGCTAAAACGCTTCTCCAGGCCTATTCCCAAGAGCACTCCTATATCATTTTTATTAAAGTACGGATCTGTCATGGTGCCCTCTACTTTATACTGCGCTGTAAATTCGTTATAATAGCTTTTGTTATGCACCCTGTAGTTAACATCGTTAACCTGCGATAGATAACTTTTTGCCGTCATTTCATCTTTAGCATCTAATAGATATCCGTAATAACCTCCAACTGTTACTAAGGGTGTCATATTTAAAATACGTGGCAGGCTGAAAGATAGTTTTACCGGTATTCTTAAATAGGTCAAATTGGTTTGCGCCGAAAGATCACTTACCCGGCTCTTACTACTACCTACATATTTTTGCCCGATGGTTACGTAGTCAAAACCCAGCTCGATAGTATGCAGGCCCAATGGCTGTTTAAAAGCATATCCAAGAGCAATACCTGCATTAGGTTTATATGTCTGCACATACTTCAGCCAGCTGGAAGAGCTTTTATCCTCTTTACTCGCTATCGTGGTGATGCCGTATCCAACATGTGCGCCGAGGTACCAGTTTTCTTTTGCATTTGCCGCCAGTTGTGTGCAGCAACAGAGTAATAGTGTAGTGATTATTCTCATATAGTTTTCAATAATGTACTCGTCGGTGCTTTTGGTGAGCCCAACAAGGGTTAAATCAGGTACCGCCCACAGATTTCACTTCCTGCAGCCAACTCGTTATACAATATAAGGAGATTTTATTGCAGCTGCATAATACCTATCATCTCCAGGAATTCTTCAAGCGGATATTCTGTAACGATCGGTTCTTCCTGGCCTATCAGCTGTATCATCGTGCCCACAAAATGGCGGGTCTTATAAGCTTTCACCGTCGCTATAGCATCCACATTTAGAAACTGTTCTGTATTAGGGATTTTTATAAACCTTGCCATAAAATGAGCTTTTAACAAATCTATAACATTTAAATGCTAATTCATAGTACCTGAGTGTGATGAAATCGTCATTTTTTCTACTAATAATATACATCAATGACAGAACTATGTTTTTCAGGAAAAAGAAACCCGTAGAAGAAAGAAAAAAGAAATCCCTCCTTCGCGAATGGCTCGATGCCGGCCTGTTTGCCCTGATAGCGGCCAGCCTGCTGCGCGCCTTTATCTTCGAGGCCTACGCCATCCCGTCCGGCTCTATGGAGGGCAGCATGCTCATTAATGATCACTTGTTCGTAAACAAGCTGGCTTATGGGCCACGCATTCCCAATACGCCCCTCGCCCTGCCTTTAGTCCACAATACCCTGCCGCTGGTCAATACCAAATCTTATACCGATGCCATACAATGGGGTTATCACCGCCTGCCCGGTTTCGGGTCTGTACAACGCAATGATGTGGTGGTATTCAACGGCCCGGACGGAGACACGGCTATTGCCGAAAACCCGGAGCTGAATTATTACCAGGCTTGCCGTGCTTATGGGCGTGATGTTATATTATCTAATTATACCATCGTTACCCATCCTGTAGATAAAAAAGAGAACCTCATCAAACGTTGTGTGGCTATTCCGGGCGATGTGCTGGAGATCAGGGATGCACGGGTATTTATTAATGGTCAACCGGAAACCGACTATCCACATACCAAGAAAAACTACCTGGTTATCACCAACGGCAGGGCACCAATGATAGATGGCGACCCGGAATTATTAAAGACGATCAACAACAGTACTTACATATACAACTTGCAGAACGATCAGCTATCAGAAATGCAACATGATGGTAATGTGCTTTCTGTAAATGTTTATTTAACTGATAATAAAGGTCAGGCACCGCAGCACCCTGCTAATTGGGTCTTCCCTTTAGATACGGTCAATTATAAATGGAACCGCGATAATTACGGTCCGCTTACCATCCCAAGAGCCGGTACAACTGTGAGGCTCACCTCGCAGAACATAGCTCTCTACCGCCGTATAATTCGTAACTATGAGCATAATGCGCTCGATGAAAGGGATGGAAATATTTTCATAAACGATAAAGAAACAAATAGTTATACGTTTAAGATGAACTATTACTTTATGATGGGTGATAACCGCGATAATTCTTTAGACAGCCGTTACTGGGGTTTTGTACCGGAGGATCATGTTGTTGGCAAAGCCTGGTTTGTATGGCTGAGCTATGGAGATGGTGGTATGCTTACAGATATGCGTTGGGGTCGTCTGCTCAGGGGCATCCATGCGCTGGAAAATTAGAAGTCAATACTCCCCGGTCTTACAAACATATACAGCAAAGGGCTATGCATGATGCATAGCCCTTTAAATATTGTTCATTCGTTTGTGGTTGAGCTTGTTGCTTCCGTGGTGCGAGTGTATAAGCTCTTTAATAAGTTGGTTGATTTCTTTGTACAAACTGATCCATGTACTTACGGCACAATCCCGATATCTCCTGCTTGATTGCTTCTGCACCGGCACGTGCCGTCATCACAAAATACTGCGCCTGCTCTTCCAGTTGCTTGCTTAAGCTATCCAGGTGGCTTTTATAGGCCGCGCTGGTATCATCCACTCCAAGATCGTTATAGACCTGCTGGTTGCTGAAGTATTCAGCAGAATGCTCATCCACCAGTTTCTTCGCAATACTGCGAAATCTGTCCAATTTGTTTTGGTAGCTCTTCATAACAGGAAAGTTTTTTATAGTTTGTTGTAATGGAATATAATATTCGTACACATAAACTATGTTTTCACCAATAGCAATAAAACTGTATGTGATTTGTCTTATCCCTTATTTCTTATCTATCCCAAACGCCTACTGTGTATGTATGTAAATCTAAGCCTAAACTCACGCATTAGCAAATTTTTTTTATTAAAATTTTATGACATTTCTAAGATTTTTTTGACGCTTATTAGACAATAAAAAACAGATTTTTTATATTCGAAAAATCGTTCAACGTAAATCATTGCCCCTTATATGTTACGTTTCAGCATTAGGCATTATTTGCCCTTACTTCTATTGTTACTACAAGTGTGTTGCCCGCAAAAACTATTTGCACAACGCCGCATCATTGACAGCATTTTAACAGTATTGAAACAGCCTGTTCCGGATAGTGGGCTACCCTATCTTTATTATCGCTTGGCTAAGGAATACCTGCACATATCCACAGACTCGTCTGGCATGTACGCGCAGCGTTCTATGCCTTATGCTCGAAAATATAATAAGCCTATATATCTGGCAGAAGATTATGGCATACTGGGTGCCATAGAGAAGAACAAAGGAAACTATACCAGGGCGCTGGATTATCAGCTGAAAGGCAAGGATATAAAAGAAAAATTTCATGACGAAAAGGGCCTCCTAAGTTCTTATAATGACATCGGTATCGTCTACAAAAAAATGAAACGCTGGGATGAGGCGCTGATGTATTATAAAAAATCGAACGCTCTCGCTCAAAAGCTAAATAACGCCCGCGCACTTGCAAATACTTATAACAATATCGGTACCATTTACGAAGAAAAAGCAATGTGGGATTCTGTTACAGTCAATCTTGACCGCGGACTCGCAGTGGCGGAAAAACTACAGGAGCCCGATTTGCTTGCTACCCTGCTTACAAATATTGGTGACTGCTATATGAATACGAAACGTGTACCGGAAGCACTGCAGATATTTAAACGCTGCCTGGGCTATGATAAACAAAATGAAGATTTCTATGGCATGACTGCCTCCTACTTTCATATAGCGGAAGCCTTGGATATATTAGGAAAAGCAGACGAGGCTGCCTTGTACATGGATTCTGCCGATCGCATAGCAATCAAGGAAAATCTGAGGCGCGAACGCATGGATATCACTTACCGTTGGGCGGTTTTAGAGGAGAAAAGACATAACTACCCCCGTGCCCTTGAATTGCAGCGCTTATCCATGGCTATCAAGGATTCTATTCTCAATGAAGATACCCAGCAGCAACTATCAGAATTACAAACGAAGTACGAAACCAGCAAGAAGGAACAACAGATAGTGCTGCAGCAGGCAGATATCACACGCAAAAATTATATCATAGGTGGTGTTAGTGGCATAATGGCTTTGGGCCTTTTACTGGGAGTATCCTCCTATCGCCGCTACAGGCTGAAACAACAATCCGTATTACAAAAAGAAATTATCCGTCAGCAGGAGTTGGCTACCAAAGCTGTGATAGATGCAGAGGAAAACGAGCGCAAACGCATTGCCGGGGATCTGCACGATGGCGTAGGCCAGCTAATGAGCGCTGCCCGGCTCAACCTGTCCGTAATAGGCAACGAACTGCGGTTTAGCGACGAACAGCAAAAACAATCTTTCGATAAAGTGATGACCCTGGTAGATGAGAGTTGCAAGGAGGTACGCACGGTTTCACATAACATTATGCCAAATGCGTTATTGAAAGCAGGACTCACGTCGGCCATCCGGGAGTTTATTGATAAGATAGATCACCGGGTGCTAAAAGTAAACCTGTTTACCGAGGGCATCAATGAACGCATGGAGGGTAATACCGAGTCGGTATTATACCGGGTAATACAGGAATGTGTTAATAACGTGATCAAACATTCAGGTGCCAACCAATTAGATATTTCTTTGATAAAAGATGCAGACGGTATCAGCGTTACTATAGAGGACAACGGCAAGGGTTTCGACACCAGGGACAGATCCAGGTACGATGGCATAGGCCTGCAAAACATCCGTACCCGGGTAGAATATCTTAAGGGAACGGTAGAATGGGATTCATCACCCGGCAAAGGAACCGTAGTTACCATTCAAATCCCTTCGCAGTAAAAATAAACATCATTACAAACTGGTTATCAGAATATTAAAACTACTTACTTAATCAAAAAATTTACATACTGACAAACTGTCTGACAAGCTCCCTAAAACAACGGCAATTGGCTGTTTTTTATACGTCTAAAATCATTGATATTCAATGGTTTGGTAGTCTCATTTAAACCATATTTCTTACAATAAATAGCAAATTGGGTCTTGATGAGCTCAGCAAACTTGCCATCACCCGTCATACGGTTACCCCAGCGACTGTCATTCACCTTCCCTTCGTGGCAATTACTGATCAGGTTCCATACTTTTTCTGCCCTGTCGGTATAGGTCTTATATAGCCAATCTTTAAATATAGGACCTATCGCACCATTCAGTCGCACTATGGTGTACCCTGCCCATTTCGCCCCTGCCTCTGATGCTGCCTTTAGCACATCGTGCATATGGGTATCGTTCAGTCCGGGTATCAGCGGAGCATTCATAATGCCGGTAGGTATCCCTGCCTTCGACAGGGTCTCCTGCACTTTCAGCCTGCTGCGGTAAGATGCCGTCCTTGGCTCCAACACCCGGCGCAGGTCTTCATCCAGCGATGTGATGGACGAAAATACCCTTACCAGGTTGTGCTTGTTCAGCTCCTGTAATATATCAGTATCTCTTAATACGAGCGCATTCTTGGTAAGTATCCCCACAGGGTTGCGGTATTCCAGGCATATTTCCAGCAGCTTCCTGGTGATCCTCATTTTCCGCTCTATTGGTTGGTAACAATCCGTATTGCCCGATAAGGATATGACCGCAGGCTCCCAGTTCTTGTTCTCAAAGAATTTCTTCAGCAATGCGGGCGCATTTTTCTTTACCACTATCCTGCTTTCAAAATCTATCCCCGCGCTATACCCCCAATATTCATGGCTGTTGCGCGCGTAGCAATAGATGCATCCGTGCTCGCAGCCCTGGTAGGGGTTGGCACTATACATCATGCCCACATCGGGGCTGGTTATCTTATTTACAAGGGTCTTGCTCTCGTCATATATATACTCGGTCTTTCGCTCTTCCTGTTCCCAGTCGTCTATACCTTCCGTATGCTCCTGTACATATTCGCCCTTCAGAAATTTGTTTTTGGGGTTAAACTGTGCCCCTCTTCCTTTTTCAAATCGCTCATTGCTATGTTGTATGATCATGGCCGGTTTGTGTTAATTGTTCTGCTATTTTTTGTTTTTGTTTTCGTGCTCTTATTTCCAGTACGTGTTTAGGAACAGGCCTCGGCCCATCATTTTCCAGCAAATATTGGTTCATGCTACCTGCATCAGGGGCACCCACCACCCCGTTAAAATCTTTTACGGATCCAAAGCCAATTGCATCGCGCATCTCGTGTGCCCGTATCGTTTCCGATGCCTTACGCACTACATCGCGGCCATATTTATCTTTTATATGATAAAGTGTTTTGCGGGCTTTATCCTGCTTCATCTTATTGTCAAAAAGACTAAACTGTACACGGTCTCCTTTGATGAAGCCTGTAATAATGACGCCCATGCTCTGCACCTTATTATTGAAAATTTTAAAGTTTCTTGATTGCTCAAACTGATCTACCTGCTGCATAATATACAGGCGCATCTCTACCGCATCCTGTGTAGCATCGTTCAGGTGGATGGTGGTTTCCCATGTAGGTATATCGTGGTAACGCATGTAGAAGCTCACCGTTTTGCAATACACATTTTGTTTCACCATCCTTTGCTCCAGCCTGGTGCATAATGATATAAACAATGACTCCAATGCCTGCGGGTCTTCCCGCTGCAGTCTTGACACCATACGTGTGGCGCTCATGGCTTTGTAATCGCTCTGGTAAAAATCCACTTCCCTGAAGTTGAGCCTGCGGTGCCAGTAGTTGCCCACTACGCCCCCAAATGCTTTACGTAACAATGCCTCTGATGAATGGCGCATATCGTATGGGGTTTTGATGCCTATCATCTGCAGCCGGCGTTCATTGGCACGGGCTATACCGGGCAGGTCGGTCAGCTTCATGTTCTTTAGGTAGTCGTCTATATTGTCGCGGGTTATTTCTATCAGGCCATCGGGCTTTTGTATCTCGGTGGCCAGCTTCGCCAGGAATGAATTAGGCGCTATGCCAATGCTGCATTTTACAAAAGGGCCACAGCCTTTTTCTGTATCTGCAAGATCAGCCTTGATTTTCAGGGCTACTTCTTTCAGGTCTTTATATACCAGCCTGTAGGTGGTGAAGTTGAGTACCGCTTCATCTATACTCTTCGGTATCACATCATCGCAGTAAGATTTCAGCACGTTCAGTATCCGCACATGGTATAGCCTGTATATATATGGCCGGGCTACTACAGGTATCATCTGCGGGCACAGTGCTTTACACTCCGGCAGCCGCATTCCTGTTTTCACGCCATATCGTTTTGCTTCTACAGAGGGGGCTATCACACAGGCAAATTTACTGGGATGGGTAATTACTCCTATAGGCTTTCCCCTCAATTCTTTACGTTCCTGCTGTTCGCAACTGGCAAAAAAGCTATTCATGTCCACATACATGATGGCCGCTTCAATGCCGCTTTCCGAGGTGTTTTGGTTCATCAGTGCCATAACGCTACGCTTATTTGTTATGGCAAATTACCCATTTTAGACAATTGTACAAATTAAAATTGCACAAACGTTCATCTACGGTTCTTTATCTCCGACTATTTTCTCCGATACAGCACTTGGCTTTTTGATGCGTCTGTACCACAGTTGCCCTTTGTGGCGTGTAGGCACCTGGTCACCCAGCAGCCTGCCCCATGGCTTTAACTCATCCACGCGGTCAAATACAATTTTCAGGATACCAATAAAAGGTATGGACAGGAACATCCCCGATACACCCCATGCCATACCGCCCAGGAACACGATCACAATAGACATCAGGGCATTGATACGCACTTTGGATGATACTATATAAGGGACAAAAAAGTGATTATCTATAAATTGTATTACCGCGTAAGAACCCAAAATTCCTAGTTGCACTTCATAGCCTCCCTTGGTTATCAGGGCCATTATCATGGGCATGGCAATGGCTATTATACCGCCTATGTAGGGGATCATATTCAGCAAAGCCCCCAGCACACCTATCAGTATCGCGTATTTTACACCCAGTATCAGCAAAGCGGTAGAGTTCAGTACGGCTACAAGCAATGCCTCCAGCAGCAGCCCTATCATATAGCTTTGTATGGCCGATTTTGTTTCTACCAGCACTTCCGTTACTGCCGCCGACTTTTTATTGTCAAATACATCATAGAGAAAATTAAGGATCAGGTTTTTGTAAAACAGGAACAGGAAGGTGTACACCGGCAGCAAAAATATCATGGCAATAGACCCCACTACCGTACCTACGGCATGTGTGGCCATAGGTTCCATGTTTCCCTGGGCGCGCTGTATCACACTATGCTGCTGCTGGCGGGTAATATGCATTTCTCTCGATAGCATGTTCTGAAATGCGTTGGAAGACTTGGCGAGTTGTTGCCTCAGCACAGGCGCCTGGTCGCTGAAGCTGGCTATCTGCTTCGTAAAAAAGTAGCCTATTAAACTAAGCAGGATAAAGGATAACAACAAGGACACGACAATAGCCCATATTTTTGACATATGCCATTTTTCAAACCTGTTTACCAGCGGGTTTAATAAAATGGCCAGTACCAGCGACAGGGAAAGAGGCACTAATACTTCGCGTAGGGTCACTATTGCCAGCACAAATAAGGTAAGACCCAGTAACACGGTGGTAGCCTGGATATAGAAGGGATATTTTTTTTGCATGTACAGTGTTTTATAATTGCTTATTTTAAAGCCAATTACAAAACAATACCAGCAGCATAAATAATTTTTTTTCGATTTCCCATCCGCATGGCACGGTTTTAATTTTAGCGTAATCAAAAACCGATAGTTATGAAGAAGAGAACACTTGCATATTTCAAAAAGAACCGCGCATTAAAAGTTTTTTGCAACGCAGCAGTAGCAGATCTTTCTACACTTTTAACTGCTTCAATGGAGCTTTCACGCAGCAATATAGTACGTCGCCATATTTCAGCAACACTGCAAACACTTAATGCAGCGTAGGTTATATCATTTCGCACTTGCTGGCACAGCATTTTAATAATTATCTGTAAAACAGAACCGTTATGGAAAATCAAAAGAATCAATCACAGCAAGAGCAACAACACACACCACAACAGGCACCATCCCGCCAGGAAGGTGTTGACCAATCAACACAGGCTGCAGGCGGTGCTAACGGATACGATCCCAATCGCGAACAACAGGAAGTGAACAGGGAACAGCGGGAATTGAACACGGAATCGGAAGAAAGCAACGACAGCAAAAATCCCAATCCGTCCCAAACTCCCGGACGTGGTATCTAAAAATCTATGATCCGGTTTTCGGTTATAACAGGAAGTGTGCTGTTCTGTTTCAGATAGCACACTTTCATTTTTTTATCTTCTAAAATCAATGGACATGGTACTCGCATTGCTGATAGGGATATTTGTAAGCTCAGTGACCTTTACTATCCAACACATCCAGGACATGGAGATATAATACTTAATTGACGGAAGTATGACAATCACCTTATGACCTTACCTGCAGCATTCTATAACTTTATAGAAAGGCTGTTTTTTTGATCTATTTCTTACCCATAGCGACCACTTTATTCTCTGCCTTCTTCTTTATTGAGTTATGGCAGCATTGGCGAAATACGCCCAATTCCGCACACATCCTTTGGTGGATGGTGGGGATTTTCTTTTATGGTGCCGGTACTATTACAGAAAGCATTCACGCAGTTGCCGGGTATATCCCGCTTAACTTCAGGTTATGGTATATTTTTGGCGCATTACTGGGTGGTGCACCACTGGCGCAGGGTACTGTGTATCTTCTGCTATCGCGGCGTATCGCTAATATATTATCCGTTATTGTGGGCCTGGCAATAATAGTAGGGGCTGTGTTGATACTGTTATCCCCTTTAAGGCCGGTTACAGACCCGGATGCAAAACTCAGCGGGCAGATACTCGAATGGGGCTTCATCAGGGCTATAGTCCCTTTTATCAATATCTATGCTTTTCTATTCCTTTGTGGCGGAGCAATCTATTCTGCCGTACTTTATTATCGCACGATGATAGATAAGAGCCGGGCATGGGGAAACATACTCATAGCCGTTGGGGCATTGTTACCCGGTATTGGGGGCACGGCTTCCAAGTTTGGCTATATACAGGTATTATATCTTACAGAGTTTATTGGTATATGCCTGATGCACGCAGGCTACCAAATGATGAAGGCTAGTGCTATACCTTCTATCTATCCCAATCAGCGATAAAGATAAACGGCTGCACATAATGCAGCCGTCATCTATCCGTTCTCGTTGTATTTTATTTAATAACACTAACAAGACAGTCCAGTGCTATCACCATTTCTATACCTGCCAAAGCAAAGTATAGGTTCTGCAACTGGTGCAGTGCTTTGATGTCCCAGAAATGTATCAGCGCCTCACGCTTTGCATTTTCCAGGATGATGTAGTGGTCTTTTTCCGGTGTGTATTGCAGATACATATCTTTTGCTGCAATCCGCTTGTCGGTTCCAAAGCCACAACATTCTATCAGCACATTTTTGTTCAAGGAGATAGATTCAATTTCGTTCGCTGGTATCGTAAGGATATCATTGGTATGATTCCTCACGTGTACAAAACTGATCTCATCTTTGGATATGGCCACTACCTCGCTGATAAATCCGCCAGCTCTAATGTAGTTACCTACCCTCAATGTCCTTGCATTCATAACTCCTCCTTTTTTTAGTTCGTCAATCAACATTGTCAACTAACTACAAATAAATTGGTGCCATAATGCATAAAGAAATGCAAATAGATAAAATATTTAATTAAAATAATTAAATATATAACAGTATTATTGCGGCTTCCGCCACTGTCGGGTTATATGCAAAAGTGTATCAGCCACTTACAGATATGTAATATCAATGCATACGATCGCCTCGGGGAGTCAGCTCTTGCAATATTCGTTCTTCGGTTTTTAACCACTGCTGCCAGGCTAGTTTTACTTCATCCTCAGCATAATAGCTGTTGGCAAGGTCTATGAACAGGCGGTAATGACCGGCTTCTGATATCATGAACTTGTAATAAAACTTTCGCAGCCCCTCATCTTCCAGGTTCTCAGACAATAGTCGGAAACGCTCACAGCTACGCGCTTCTATCAATGCGCAGATCATCAGTTTATGCAGCAGCTTTTTATCACCGGGGATGTTCTTCGGTTCGTTTTGCAGTAATAAGTTCACATAATCGTCCTTACGTTGCTTACCCAGCGAAAAGCCGTGTTTCTTCATCTCTGCCCATACCATGCGGAAGTGCCCCCACTCTTCTGTAACGATGGGCGATAGCGCATTTACCAGTTCGGGTTTATCGGGGTAGCGCTGTATCAGGCTGATGCATTGTGTAGCGGCTTTTTGTTCACAAAAAGCATGGTCGGTAAGTATCTCTTCCAGCGATATAGATGCAAGATCTACCCACCTTGGGTCTGTAGGCATTTTAAGGCCCAGTATAGAATTATCTGAAGTGCTCATGAAAAACTATGAAGGTGCAAAAATAAAAAAAGACCGTACAGGACGGTCTTTTTGCAATCTGAAACTCTTTTACTTATCGTATAACACGAACGTTTACCGCGTTCATGCCCTTTCTTCCTTGCTGTAATTCAAACTCTACACGATCATTTTCTTTAACCTGCTCTTTCAGTCCCGTCACGTGTACAAAAGTCTCCTGGTTAGAGTCGTCGTGTTTAATGAAGCCAAATCCCTTGCCTTCATTGAAGAACTTTACAGTTCCCGTTAATTTTTGTGTTTGCACTCAAAATGAAATTTAAAGATTAATTATACCCAAAGGTAATATTTCATAAATATAATCAAATACTTAAAGTATTTTTTATTCGTTACCTAACTTTTTCAGCATTTTGCCGTGGTTAATAAGCGCATACACAAAGTTCTTTTGCTCCTGGTAAGGAAGCCCGTATTCATATGCTGTCTGCTTTACTAAACCGGCTATCTTTTTATAGTGTACATGGCAAATGTGAGGAAACAGGTGGTGTTCTATCTGCCTGTTCAGCCCGCCGATGAACCAGTTCATTATACGGCTCTTTGGTGAGAAGTTAGCAGTATTCATCAGCTGATGCACTGCCCAGTTATTCTCCATTTTCCTGTCGTCAGATGGCATAGGGAATTCACATTCTTCGATAACGTGTGCCAACTGAAAGATGCAGGACAATGCCAGCCCGGCAACAAAGTGCATGATCAGGAATCCTATCAATACATTCTGCCATGGGATACCGGTAATAGCTATCGGTATTACAAACAGCATTATATAGTATAGTACTTTGTAAAGGCTTAATTGCAGCATCGCCTGGCGCAATGTAAGTTTCTCTTTTTTCAGCAGGTCTTTTTTATGATAGTCATACACCTGGCGGAAGTCTTTGATGGTAGCCCACTGCAATGTCAGCAGTCCATAAAGGAACCATGCATACCAATGCTGAAAACGGTGCATTTTATATTTCTTTGAATGCGGAGAAAAACGCAGGAATACGCCCGCGTTAATATCATCATCCAGTCCTTCTATGTTAGTATAGGTATGGTGCAGTATGTTGTGCTGTATCTTCCAGGTTACTTCATAGCCGCCCACCATAGCAATGATCTTGCCCAGGTATTTGTTCAGCACTTTGTTATCTGAATAAGATCCGTGATTGGAGTCGTGCATTACAGAGCATCCTATGCCTACCATGCCCACGCCCATCATCAGCCACAGTCCGTAGAATACCCACAGGTTAGTAGCCACACCAGATACCATCACCAGGTAAGGCAGCAGGTACATAGATACCATGGCAACTGTTTTTGCTACCATAGAAGCATTACCATGCGGATCAATTTTATTTTCAGTAAAATAAGCGTCTACTTTCTTTTTTAGCGTATCGTAAAATCCTTCACCATTACGCGGTGCGAAGCGTACTATATCAAGCTTTTTAATTTGTGACAATTGCAAAAATATTTTTTGCGAATTTAAACTATTATGATGATTTTTTTGCATTGTATGAGAATAATCATATATCTGCTGCACCAATATTAACAAATAAAAAGAGCAGCCGTAATAACGACTGCTCTATAAAAAACTAAGTGACTTGTTATAACTATTTACTTCTCAGCGCTTCAATCTTCTTTTTCATTTCCTCAGATTTATCCAGCTGGTTCTTACGTGCATAAATTTCTTTCAATGCTATTAATGAAGATTGGTAAGAAAATTTATCATCTGCGTTCAGTGAACCTACGTTAGCACCAAGTGTACTTACTGTCTTTTCAAAATAAGGTACAGCCTTATCAAACAGTACGTCTCTTTGTGCAGTCAGTTTGTTGTAGGCATCTTCATGCTTTTTCTTTTCTGCAGCCACTTTCGCGCTGTTAGACAGGTCAGCTTCTTTATTCATTTGCTTATTCAGCTCCGTACCTTCATTATAATACAATACACCTGCGTTATAATTATAGCCACCGTTGTTACCGTCTATAGCTATCGCTTTAGCATACGCGGCTTCTGCTTTTGCTAACAGGTCCGTATAATTATCTGGCTTTGGCAATTCTTTACCATTCGCGTCTTTAGGTATGGCCATATTAGCATAACCGTTAGCAAGGTTAAACTGCAGTTCTGCATTATTAGGTTCTTTCGCTGCAGCTTCTTCCAGTTTTTTCATCAGCACGTCTTGCTTGCCGGTGCGTATATAATAGTTCAGTTCCTCATTTCTCAGGTTAGCATTGTCAGGAAACTGTGCGCGGCCTTCTTCCAGCATCGCTATCTGCTGATCCGGTTTGCCTTGCCTGTTGTATATATCAGATAGCGTCAGGTACACATTTGCGCTTTTACCAATAGGGTTATTCTTCAGCGCTTCCAGTACAGGTTGTGCCTCATCATATTTCTTGGCATAGTATGCACTGAATGCTTCCATAACCATCGCCTGCGCAGCTACCGTATCAAAAGATTTATTGCCTGCAAAGCGTTTACCACCTTCCAGGTCGTGTATATCTACGGTTCCTTTTGCAAGTGTGTATGCTTCATCATACATCTTTTTATTATAGTTAGCCACCGCATCGTTATAGAAATTGTAGGCACAGATGGTTAATGCTGTGTTCACATCTTCTTTCTCATACTTGGTATCCAATTGCACTACTTTCATCAGCGATGTAGCAGCCTCGCGATACGGATTGTTTGCTTTCTTGGATGCATCTTGTTGCATAGCCATGTAAATACGGCTTTTTACATACCATGCTTTAGGATTATCTTTTGTAGAAGGATCATTGACTGCCATGTTAATGTATTCAACTGCCTTGTCATAATCCTTATCGTTCAGATAATTACTTGCAGTCTGGATGTTTTGCTTTTGTGCCCACGCTGTAGTAGTAAAGGCAAATGCCGCTGCAACCAGGATGATCTTTTTCATTCAGTTACTTTTTTAAAAATTTATGCGAAGTTATTTAAAAGAAAACACCCGAAGATAATTTCGGGCGTTTCTTAATGTTAATATTGCTTTCCATTTACAATTTATGCTTCCGTTGCAGGTTCAGTTGCATCATTTGCATTATCTGTATCTAACTGGTCTTCACCTTCGTCCTCTTGCTCTTCGATACGTGCAATAGCTGCTATTTCATCGCCTTCATCCAGGTTTATCAGCCTTACGCCTTGTGTAGCCCTGCCTGCTTCGCGGATGTTTTCCACCTTCATACGGATGGTGATACCTGATTTGCAGGTGATCATCAGGTCATCTGTTTTTTCTACAGCCAGCAAACCTACCAGTGCGCCGGTCTTCTCGGTAATGTTGATGGTCCTTACACCTTTACCACCGCGGTTGGTGATGCGGTAAGACAGTTCAAACAATTGCTCGTTACCTTCAGCATCCTTCAGGCGGATGGCTTTCGCTTTATCTTCTTCGGTAGCAGTGTCACTCAATGGTTCGAGGAACTGTGTACGCTTACCCAGGCCTTTTTCAGACACTACAAGTATCTGTTTGGATATATCTTCTTTCGGCAGGCATATCATACCTATTACTTCGTCACTGTCACCTTCCAGCTCTATACCAAATACGCCAATAGCGCCACGCCCTGTTGTACGCACTTTGTTTTCTTCAAAGCATATAGCGCGTCCGCTGCGTACCGCCATCATGATGTAGCTTTCCCCATCTGTAAGCGATACGTCCAGCAACTGGTCGCCGTCTTGTATGGTAATGGCATTGATACCATTGGTACGCGGGCGGCTAAAGTCTTCTAATGAAGTTTTTTTGATGATACCTTTCTTGGTGCAGAGTACAATGTTATGTCTTTCTATGTACTCCTTATCTTCCAGGTTTGGTATATCTATCACCGTACGTATCTTATCATCCGGTGGTAATTGTATCAGGTTCTGTATCGCGCGTCCTTTAGCGTTTTTATCTGCTTCAGGTATCTCGTACACTTTCAGCCAATAGCATCTTCCTTTTTCTGTGAAGAACATCAGCGTATGGTGTGTAGATGCTATGAACAGGTGCTCCAGGTAATCTTCGTCGCGTGTGCGGCCACCCATAGCGCCACGGCCACCGCGCCTTTGTGCACGGTATTCTGCCGCAGATGTGCGTTTGATATACCCCAGGTGAGAAATAGTGATCACCACATCTTCCTCTTCTATCAGGTCTTCAATGCGCATTTCATTGGCCAGGTATTGTATTTCTGATTTACGCTCATCACCAAACTTCTTCTTCACATCCAGCAGCTCTTCTTTGATGATGTCGTAACGCATGCCTTCGTTTGCCAGTATCTCTCTCAAGTGGCCTATCAGCTTCATCAGCTCCGCATGTTCTTCGCGTATCTTATCGCGCTCCATGCCTGTAAGGCGTTGCAGGCGCAGTTCCAGCACTGCTTTTGCCTGTATCTCGGTCATGCCGAATTTTTCTATCAGGCCTGTCTTGGCTTCTTCCGGGTTGATCGATTGGCGTATCAATGCGATCACTTCATCCAGGTGATCCAGCGCTATCAGGTAGCCTTCCAGTATATGGGCGCGTTTTTCTGCTTCCCTCAATTCAAACTGGGTACGGCGTACCACTACTTCGTGGCGGAAGATGATAAACTCAGATATCAGGTCTTTCAGGTTCAATATACGTGGGCGGCCATTTACCAGCGCTACGTTATTGATACCATAAGATGTCTGCAGTTCGCTGTACTTATATAGCTGGTTGATAATAACCTGTGCTACCGCATCCCTGCGGAGCTCTACTACTATACGGGTACCATCTTTATTAGATTCGTTGGCAACGTGTGTGATGCCTTCTATGATCTTATTATTTACCAGGTAACCTATTTTTTCTGCCAGTGCATCACGGCTCACCTGGTAAGGCACTTCCGTTATCACGATCATCTCCTTACCGCTCTTGGTAGTTTCTACATTCACGCGGCCACGCAATACTACACGTCCCCTGCCGGTATGCATACCTGCTTTGATGCCGTCAATACCGTATATGATACCGCCGGTTGGAAAATCAGGAGCTTTCACATGCTTCATCAGCTCATCAATAGTGATGTCCCTGTTATCTACATACGCGATACAGCCATCCACTACTTCAGACAGGTTGTGAGGCATCATGTTGGTAGCCATACCTACTGCGATACCTGATGATCCGTTCAGTAACAGTTGCGGTATGCGGGTAGGCATTACTGTCGGCTCTTGCAAAGAGTCGTCAAAGTTCAGGGAGAAGTCAACAGTCTCTTTGTCCAGGTCTTCCATCATGCTTTCTGCAAGGCGCTGCAGGCGTGCCTCTGTGTAACGCATTGCGGCCGGTCCGTCACCGTCCTGGCTGCCATAGTTACCCTGGCCGTCTACCATCATATAACGCATGCTCCATGGCTGGGCCATACGCACCATTGCATCATATACAGAGCTATCGCCGTGCGGGTGATATTTACCCAGCACCTCACCCACGATACGGGCAGACTTTTTATAAGGTTTGTTATAGTTGATGCCTAATTCATGCATTGCGAACAACACCCTGCGGTGTACGGGCTTCAAACCATCTCTTACATCCGGCAGTGCGCGGCCTACGATAACGGACATCGAATAGTCGATGTAGGCCGTTTTCATTTGCTCTTCGATATTTACCTGGATGATCTTATTGGTTTCCTGGTTACCGTCCTGCGGTGTTAATTCGCCGTTGTTTTGATCCATATCTGGCTATTGAAAATAGAATGGCAAATATACGTTTTTGGGGTGGAAGTTTTTGGGTGAAATAGCTTGTAAATCAAGGTTTTTAACATCTTGCAACAAATTGTGGATAATCTTTTTAAACAGGCTTTTTCAATATCGCAACGGTAAGCCTGCTCGCGCATATCAGGCGCTGTTTTTCATCATGTATTTTTATATCCCATACATGTGTGGTAGCGCCTATGTGCAAGGGTTCCGCGGTAGCTACTACTATACCCTGCCTGGTGCCACGTATATGGTTGCAGTTGATCTCGATACCTACACATATTTGCTTTTCTATATCTATGCATAGAGAAGATGCAACACTTCCTACTGTTTCTGCAAGCGCCGCAGATGCCCCACCGTGCAGCAATCCATATGGCTGGTGTGTTCTGCTATCTACCGGCATGGTAGCTTTCAGATAATTATTGCCAATTTCGGTAAACTGTATATCTAATATTTCTGCCATTGTATTGATACTGCGTGCGTTAAGTATCTCAATGGTTGTTCCATATTGTTTCCAGATTGCAGACATAATCTAATGATAATTAAATAATTATTGCTCAAATATATATTTATTAATCTTTGTATATACCAACTTTCCTATTACTTTTGAGGTTGAAAGTACATTATTACGGGTTTAATATTTCGGGGTTATGCAGACAATTTTAGTGGCCGGCGCTGGCAAGTCATCAATATACCTTATTGAGTATCTGATAAACAATGCGCCTAAACACAAATGGAAAGTAATTGTAGCGGACGGAAGCAAAGAAGCAATTGAAGAGAAAACCAATAATAGCCCATACGCAGAAACTGCGGTTATAGATATCACCAATATAGAAGAACGCGAACCATTGGTAAAACGCGCAGATATAGTTGTGTCGTTAATGCCGCCGCATCTTCACATCCACCTGGCGCACGACTGCCTGAAACACAAAAAAAATCTTATTACATCGTCCTATGTTTCTCCGGAAATAAAGGCAATGGATAAAGACGTGAAAGATGCAGGCCTGATGTTCATGTGCGAAATGGGCCTGGATCCGGGTATTGACCACATGACTGCCAACCAGATCATTCATAGCATTCAGAAAGTAGCGTCGAGCATTCTTTCCTTCAAATCTTACTGCGGCGGGTTGATAGCTCCCGGATCGGATGACAATCCATGGCATTATAAATTTAGCTGGAACCCAAAGAATATTATTACTGCAGGCCAGGGCGGGGCTCACTACCTGCTAAATGGCAAAGAGGTATTTGTACCGTATGAGAGCATCTTTGACAATTGTAAAAAGATAAAGGTAGAAGGGCTTGGCAATCTCGCCTACTACCCCAACCGCGATTCCCTCCGCTACCTGGAGTTGTATGATGTACCCGATATCAAGACTTTCATTCGTGCTACATTAAGGCACCCTATATTTTGCAGGGGATGGCAGGCTATTATACAAATGGGGCTTACACAGCCTGATGAGTTGACGAATGGCCATCTTACTTACGCAGACTGGATCAAGTATAAAACCGGTTATACCGATACTTCGATAAGTATTAAGGAGCATATCACCAGGTTCCTGAAGCTGGAAGATGATAAGGTGATCCCAATGCTGGAATGGCTCGGGCTTTTTGATGATACACCAATTAAGGACGATCTCCGTTCTTCTCCGGATATACTGCTGGATCTGCTATTACAAAAATGGGAAATGAAGCCGCACGATAAGGATATGGTGGTAATGCAGCACGAGGTAGAATATATGCGCAAAGGCAGCCGTATAAAATTAACCAGCAGCATGGTGCTGGAAGGCGAAAGCAGGCATCACAGCGCTATGGCAAAAACAGTAGGCCTGCCTATGGCTATCCTTGCGCGCTTTGTACTTAGCGGCAAGGTTGTTCCTCCTCTTGGTGTCCACATTCCCAATATGCCATCGGTGTACCGCCCTGTGCTAACGGAGTTGAGACATCACGGTATCGAGTTTGTTGAAGACGTGGAATAATGTTATTCTAATAGTCGTCGAAATTAGAGAAGCGCGGGCAGGTAAGTCCATTGCTCACGGGTATATTCTTACTGTTGCCGTTTACATAGAACGATATCTCGTAGGATGCAAAAGTTCCTGAGTGTAGTATTTTGGCAGATGATGCATAATCGTAAGAGAATGTCACTGCACAATGGCTATAGTCGATTTTTATGGTTGGTATGATCGCATCCTGAAACCGGTAAAAGGCCCCTGCCGAAAAGATCATCTTTTTATCGCCACCATCTTTATATCCCACCCAGCTAAGCATACCACCGGTTACTATTTGCTGATGCGGATTTTCTATCTGCACATCTGTATGATAAAGCCAGCCTACCCTTTCAGTAATACGTCCTACAAAACCCAGGTTAGCCGACCAGCGAACGCTTCTTTTTACTGCTGTATTGGAATAAAAACTTGAGTATGGCCTCAGCAGGTGAAAGGCAGCAGCGCCAATATAAAACGCGTTTTCGTTTTTTGCTCCAAAAGATGTGTTATAACTCATCCCGGCGCTTAGGTCTATATAAGAGATCTTGTTACTCGTAAAGTTTTCGCCCGAAACCAGGCTGTTATCAAACCCGCCATTGATAAACTGGTTGTCAACGGTCATTTTGCTGGGGTCGAAGGAGTTTTGTTTATAGGCCGCGGTAAATCCCATTGACAAGAAAGAATGGTGCCTGTCCTCCAGCGATTTGTTATAGTTGATACCGGCATATACATCAGTAGAGCTGTAATCAATACTTCCTGCTTTATCACTGTTTACGCATAAGCCAAAACTCAAATAATCATGCACTTCTTTATTGATCATTACCTTACCCTCCGCCGATGCCATAATGGTATTGAACGCAGTACCCAGGCTATTCCATTGCGAGCGATATATTACACCCGCGCTATAAGAACCTCCCAGCACGCCAATCAGTGCCGGGTTTCGGTATAATGATGTTTGATAAAACTGAGAAAAATAAGGGTCTTGAGCACTAGCTTGTTCTGCGCTTACGAGGAGCAATATGCCCAGGACTATTTTAATATGTAACACTCGCCTTTTCATGTTCACTTTGTTCATGGGTTATCGTAATAATGTAATATTTCCTTTAATGATACTTGTAGTGTTATTCGGGCAACCAATTTCCAATACATATACATACACTCCCGGTGTCACCGGCGTGTTATGATAGGTTCCATCCCACCCAAATGCCTTATCGTTGGCAAGAAAATTATTAGCTGAAAAGAGCATCTCTCCCCACCTGTCTATCACCCTGAAGTTCATGATGGTTGTGAAACCATCACCCCTTGGATAGAATATATCATTTTGTCCGTCACCGTTTGGTGAAAATGTATTGGGCAGATATGCGGTATTACCATCACAGGCTATTCGTGCTGTCACGGTATCTGTTGCATAGCATCCACCGGGGCTTATAGCTTTTAAAGTATATTTCTGCGTGGCTTTAGGTGTCACTATTGGGTTAAGGCAGTCTGCACAACCAAGCCATGTATTAGGGGTCCATTCATAGCGCTCTGCGTTTAATGCAGTAGCGGTAAACTGCATAGAAGCACCGGGAACACCTACTACATCTGGCCCGGCATCTACTGTTGGGTATGGATAAACGGTAACCTGCTGCAGCAGGGTATCGGTAAAGCATTTGTTCTCCTTTATGATCACCCGGTATATCGTTGTGCTATCCGGTTTTGCTATTGGGTTACTACTATCCGGCGCGTTTAGTGTTGTCGCCGGAGACCAGTTATAAGTGATACCTCCATTAGCACTCAACTGCGCTTTGTCGCCTACACATATTTTCACTTCATCACCAACAGAAGCTGCAGAACGGTTGATGACCTTGATGGTGGCGGATGCAGTGTCTTTACAACCGAATGCATTATAGCCTGTAAGTGTATAAGTAGCGGTATTGGGCAGTGTAAACACATTCGTATCGCAGGTATCGCACAGCAAGTCTGCGGGTGGTGTCCATTTATAGTGTATACCTCCATTTGCAGTCATTACTACGGCAGTGCCTGCACATACCACCGTATCTGATAGTTTAATAGATAATACAGGCGACGGCAGCAATGGTATGGTCAATGTATCTTTCAGTACACAGCCGTTGGAGTCAGTTATTACTACCCCATATTTTCCTGCATTCAGCTTTGCAATAGCAGAGGTGGTAGAATTGGCCGGATCACGCCACATTATCTTATAAGGTTTTACACCACCTGATACATTAACATAACCTGATCCATTTGCATTTTCTCGACAGGTACCGCTGTCTGCACGAACAATGGCAGATAGTTTGGCCGGCTGGGTAAGGCTGTAACTCTTTAATAATGTACAATTGTTGGCATCTGTCAGCGTTACGGTATATGAGCCGCTCTTCAAACCTGTTAGCGTCGTCGTTGTTTGAGGCGGTATGGTGTTCCAGGAATATGTATATGGTGCAATCCCTCCTGATGCTTTGATATTGATATAACCATCATTTCCACCATAGCAGTTAATGCTTTTTGTACTGTCTGCAATTGTCAGAGCGGCGGGCTGTGCGATGTTCACCCTCGAAGTACTGGTACAGCCATTCGTATCGGTAACGGTCACCGCGTAAGAGCCGGGCCCTATTCCCGTAGGGTTTGCAGTTGTTTGCACGGGATAAGTATTCCAGGAATATCTATAAGGCGTAGTACCCCCATTTGCGGTTACAGAAGCAGTACCATTATTGGCACCAAAGCAGGTAACGTCGGTACTTGTCGCGCTTGACGTGAGCTGCGCCGGTTGGGTAATAGGGACTGATATCGTAAGGTTGCAGCCTTTTGCATCTGAAACCTTTACAGGATAAGTACCTACTGCCAGGTTAGTAGCTGTTGCGGTAAAATTAAGTGGCGAAATAGTTGTCCATAGATAATTATAAGGAGAAGTACCGCCGGATGCTGTTATGACTATAGAACCGTCTGTCCTGCCATAGCAGCTAATATTCTTAACAGTAGAAGGTGTAACAACCAGGGCAGTTGGCTGGCCTATCGTTACCGTATCCTGGTAAGTACATCCTTTGCTATCGGTTACCATAACATTATATGGACCGGCATTCAGCGAATTGGCATTAGCAGTCGTTTGCACAGGTGACGAATTCCACCTATACGTATAAGGACTATTACCACCTGTAGGCGTTACCGTAGCTGTAGCATCTGATCCGCCATAGCAGCTTACATTCGTATGTGTAATAGAACTCCGAAGCACTGCAGGCTCGGTGATCGTTGTGCTGGCTGATGCAGTACAACCATGGCCATCTGCTACAGAAACTGTATAGGAAGCAGGAACAAGGCCGGAGATGCTTTGTGTAGTCTGCACGGGCGTTGTATTCCAGCTATAGCTATAGGCTGCAGTACCACCTGTAACATTTGCAGTAGCTATACCATCTCCCTTTCCATTGCAGGTAACATCTGTTTTAGCAATGGTGGCAACAAGTAAAGCAGGTTCTGCTACTGTTATCGTTTTTGACATGATGCAGGATTTGCTGTCAGTTACTGTTAAGGTGTAGTTGCCTGCAGTTATATTATTGATATTAGTAGTTGTACGAACAGGACTGGTGTTCCAGCTATAAGTATAGGTTGGCACCCCACCTGAAACACTTGTACTAATAGCGCCATTATTTTCTCCATAACAATTCGCATCAGTTACAGTTGGCGTTATTGTAATTCTGCTATTTTGATTTAAAGTAACATATCCATAGGAATTAGTGCAGCCTTTTGAATCTGTAACTGTAACATTATAGAAACCTGCATGAAGGTTTCTTGCAGTATCTGTTGTTTGGGCCGGAGTACTATTCCAGCTATAGGTATAAGGCCCCGTACCACCGGTAGCCACTACTACGGCCATACCCGTACTGGAATCGTAACAATCAATATCCTTTTTGTACGTGATTGTTGTGGTGAGCCATGCTGGTTCAGTTACAGTATAGGTGGCACTAACAGAACAACCATGATCGTCCGTAATAGTAATCGTATAATTCCCTGCAGTTAATCCGCTAATACTACTTGTTGTTTGAACGGGTACAGTATTCCAGCTATAGGTATATGGCGCCGTGCCGCCGGTAGCACCCGCGATTATGGCTCCATCGTTACCCGAATGGCAACTAACATTCGTGATGCCGGGATTGACCGTTGTCAAAACCTGCGGGCCCGAGATCGTATCAACATGGATTGCAACACATCCGTGAGCATCAGTAACAGTTAATGTATATACACCCTCAAAAAGGCCGGTTATGTTTGCCGTAGTCTGGGCAGGGCTCGTATTCCAGCTATAAGTATAAGGTGCTACGCCACCTGTCACCGTAGCACTGATAGAACCGTTATTTAGGCCATGGCAGGTAACATTGACTTTTGTAGTGGATATTGCTATAGCTGTAGGCTCTGTTAAGGCGACTGTTTGCGTATCCTTACAACTGATGCTGTCAGTCACTATCACCGTATAACTGCCTATTTTAAGGTTTGATATTGTCGCTGTAGTTTTCGGAGGGGTGGTATTCCAGCTATAAGTAAAAGGACTTATGCCCAACACATTGGCTGTGACAGACCCCGTAGAGTCTCCAAAACATGCCACATCGTTTTTGGTTAGTGTTGTGTAAGGAGAAGGAATAACATGTACTGTGTCTTTACGGAAGCAGCCGGTGCTATCGGTGACGGTTATATAATAATCCGTTGGTGCCACGGGAGTTACATTGGTCGTGTCGCAATTGCTGCAACTCACAGTTGCAGAAGGTGTCCAGGAGAATGAGTATGGGGCTATACCACCGGTGTGATTGCTCATTAGTTTGATGGAAGCATTCCGGCAGATCATAGTATCATTAGGAGCCTTAATGGCAAGATCTGATACCGTAATTACGCTGGTAAGCGTATCTGCACAACCAAAACCCTGATATGGTGTGAGTATAAGTTTATATTTTGTCGTAACGCTTGGGGTTGGTATAGAGACCGTTTGCCCTGTTGCAATAGTGGTTGTAAAACTGGAATCCATCCAGGTATAGAGCCTGAAACCGGGAGGAGCAGAAAGGGTTGTATTGCCTCCAAGATTGCACTCCTGGTTGCTTATAGAAAAAAGGCCGCAGCTAATATCAATATATCCATAGCCAAAGTGGCCACCAAGTGCGCAGTCGCCCGAAGCAAAATCTACGGCTATGGTTTTACCGGCACTGCCTGATAAATTAAGTGACGATATTGTCCAGGGCAAATACCAAACAGTAGCATCTACTGTTGATTGTGTAAAACCCGGAAGACTACTCGATGCAACATAACTACGCACTGTACATGGTATCGGGGTGCCGGTAGCAGAATCAAAAGCCGAAACCTCGAAACGCGGCTGCTGCGCGGGTGTGTGATTAGGATCCTGGAATACTACTGCGTAACGGTAAAAGACACTATAGTTATTGGCATTAGCCGGTATGCGTATATAATAGCGCGCTCTTTCAGCTTCAGAATTAGTACTGGCATTACCAAGCTTCATGGAATAAAAACCTACAGCAGGAGATATTACCGGGAAGCCACCGTAGAAGTCTGTAGCCGTACCCGATGTGATGGTATGCCTGCCACTGACTGCACCGGGAGTAGGCGTACTGATGGGACAGCAACTGCCGGTATACAAGTTCCAGTTAGAGAGGTTACCTAACTCAAAATCAATGTTAGATGGGCAAGAAAAACTTTGCGCTGCAAGATGGCCTTGTGCGAATAGGAGCGTTACAATAAAAAATAATAAGGGTTTAAGTCTCATCATACGCGGTTACACAAGCAGCGAAAAGCCGCTCAAAATTTTAACACAATATTGTATGATAAAAATAGAATGATTAGTTTTTATTTTCAACTATTTGGGCATGATATTCACGTATTTTAATGTGAAATGCCCAAAACTAATCAACGGTTAAAACCGCAGATTGATTATCAGCGGTTTTTGTATAGCTCCCTTTTAATTTCCCGATCAACATCACGCGATTTGATAGTCTCGCGTTTATCGTGCAGTTTTTTACCCCTGCCGAGGCCTATTTCTATTTTAGCAAAGCCATTTTCATTGATAAAAACGGCGAGTGGAACAATCGTATAACCCTTTTCTTTTATTTTAGTTTCCCATTTGCGCAGTTCGCGCTTATTTAGCAGCAGTTTGCGTTCGCGGGTGGGGTCATGGCCGGCATAACCCGCATTGACATACTCAGATATGTGCAGGCTTTTTACCCAAAGCTCTCCATGACTGAAAAGACAATAACTATCATTAAAGCTCACCTTGCCGGCACGTATGGACTTGATCTCGGAGCCGGTAAGTACCATACCGGCAGTGAGTTTGTCCTCTATCGCGTACTCGAAAGTAGCAGAACGGTTTTTAATATATACTTTGTCCTGGGCCAAGTGAGGGTAGGTTTACAATAGTTATTTATTCTTCATGTACCAGTCGATCACCATAGTCAGCTTTTCCTTCAGGTTTTGACGCTGTACTATAAAATCGAGGAAGCCATGCTCCAGCAGGAACTCTGAGCGCTGGAAGCCCGGCGGAAGATCCTTTTTGATGGTTTCTTTAATAACCCTCGGGCCGGCAAAACCGATCAATGCTTTTGGCTCTGCGATATTGATATCGCCCAGCATAGCATAGGAAGCGGTAACACCACCGGTTGTAGGATCTGTAATAAAAGATATATAAGGCAGGCCGGCTTTTGCTAACCTTGTTAACTTCGCCGAGGTTTTTGCCATCTGCATCAGCGAGAAGGCGCTTTCCATCATACGGGCACCACCTGATTTGGAGATGATCATAAATGGCAGCTTATGCTGGATAGCGTATTCAATACCACGGGCAATCTTCTCCCCTACTACACTACCCATAGAACCACCAATAAAGTTAAAGTTCATACAGGCGATGACAATCTTGCGGCCTTCTATATCGCCCACACCTACGGTCATAGCATCTAATAAACCTGTAGTTCTTTGCGCATCCTTCAGCCTTACTGCGTATGGCTTCAGGTCTACGAAGCCCAGCTTGTCTTTAGGCGCTATATTCTCGAACAGGAGTTCTGCAGAATCATCATCGAAAAGTAAATCGAAATATTCGGGAGCGTTGATGCGGTTATGATAATTGCATTTGGGGCAAACGTACAGGTGTTCCTGTAATTCCTTAACCGTGATGGTTACCTTACACTCGGGGCATTTGTGCCATACCCCATCCGGAGCTTCCTTCTTTTCATGCGTACTGGTAAGAATGCCTTTCTTAATACGACGAAACCAGGTAGAGGACATGTTGTTGATATTAGTTAAAAATAAGCTTTGACAATCTTTCTATCTAAAAAAACGGCAAAACGGTTACAAAGATACGATTTGTACGCAAAGCGGAAAGCAATGTGGGTAACCCGCTATTCCAGCTCTCTTTTACCGGAAAGCAGGTAGATGACAGCCATACGGATGGCTACGCCATTTTCTACCTGGTTGAGGATGATAGACTGCTTGCTGTCGGCCACATCTGAGTTTAACTCTACCCCACGGTTGATAGGACCGGGGTGCATGATGAGTATCTCTTTCTGCAGGTCATCCAGCATTTGTTTATTGATGCCGTAGTATAATGAGTATTCTCTAAGTGTTGAAAATAATGGTTTATGCTGGCGTTCCAGCTGGATGCGTAGCACGTTGGCTACCTCGCACCACTTGAGGGCTTTCTTCACATCATACTCTACCTTCACGCCCATCTTTTCTATATGCTTTGGTATGAGGGTTGGCGGGCCTGCCACCATTACCTCTGCCCCCAGCTTACCGAGGCAATATATATTACTCAGTGCCACGCGGGAGTGCATGATATCGCCGATGATGGCGATACGCTTGCCTTTGAGCTCGCCGAGGCGCTCGCGGATGGAGAATGCATCGAGCAGGGCCTGTGTAGGATGCTCATTGATGCCATCACCTGCATTGATGATGCTGGCATCTGTATGGTTGGACAGGAACCAGGGCGCACCGCTGGCCGAGTGGCGCATCACGATCATATCCACCTTCATGGCCAGGATATTATGAACGGTATCTATCAAGGTCTCCCCTTTGGAAACAGAAGAACCGGAAGCTGAGAAATTGACCACATCTGCACTGAGCCTTTTCTCTGCAAGCTCAAAAGAGATGCGGGTACGGGTAGAATTCTCAAAAAATATATTGGCTATGGTAGTATCCCTGAGTGCAGGTACTTTCTTTATCTGCCTTTGTAATACCTGTTTAAAATTATCTGCCGTGCGGAAGATGGTCTGGATATCCCCCGGCTGCAGTTCTTTAATGCCTAACAGATGTTTTACAGATAGCGACATTTCAATTTTTTTAATCGATCAATACAACTTCGTCTTTACCGTCTTTTTCCTTCCAGTGCACTTTTACCTTTTGGGTGATGATGGTGTCTACCGTCTGGCCTACGTAATCGGGTTGTATAGGAAGCTCGCGGCTAAAGCGGCGGTCTATCAGCACCAGCAGCTCTACGCTTTTGGGCCTGCCGAAATCGATGAGGGCATCCATAGCGCTGCGGATGGTGCGGCCGGTATGCAGCACATCGTCTACCAGTATCACGTCCTTGTTCTCTATGCTGAAATCTATATTGGTGGATGAGGGCACATTCATTTCCTGGCCTGCCTGGTGCACATCGTCGCGGTAGAAGGTAATATCCAGCTTGCCGTATGGGATGTCCTTCGCTTTGGTAATACGGGATACAATGGCCGCAATACGGTCTGACAGCCAGATGCCGCGGGGCTGTATACCAATGATCACAGTATCTTTAAATTGAAGGTGGTTCTCAACTAATTGATGAGCCAGGCGTTGCAGAGTAATGTCGAGTTGCTTATTATCAAGCAGGGTCTTCAACTGTACGTGGGATTTTAGCAAAAATAGTATTTCGGGGCGGAAAGTCAAAATGGGTGTCGGATGCTGGATACTGGATACGTGATGCTTGATGCTGGATACTAGATTTAGGATTCCGGGATGCTGGATGGTTGATACTGGATATTTGATGCCAATTGCATACTGCATACTGCCTACTGTAAACTGAATTGCTAACTTTTGCTAACCTATTGCTGACGGGTTGCTAACGGGGAGGTTAGCAGCAGGGCTACCGTCATTACTGCATTACAGCAGCGCTACTGCTAACCTTTGCTAACGTTTGCTATCTTTTGCTAACCTTTGCTAACCTAATCGAGCGCATCATAGTCTTCGAGGCTTTGGTAAGGATCATCGAGGATGTTGAAGAGGTTCATAAGCTGGGGCAGTTGCCGCTCCCATTTAGCCTCGAGTTTTTCGTCTGCGGTGATGGCGCGGATGCGCTCGTCGAGACCGGGCTTTACTTTGATGACCTGCTTCTCACCGAATTTGTCGATCACTTCTTTTTCTATCATAATATCTCCGCGGATGATGCGGGTGAGCACAGAGCGCTTCTCCGAAATATCGGCAAACTTGGCGAGGCACCGCTGACGAAGGAATTCACCGATCATGACCCGGGCCTTGTTGCGCCCTTTGGTGATGCACTCTGCAATTACGGGATCAGCCATGAGGCGGCTGGCGCTGGACTTTGCTGCGGCTGCGGAGCAATTGGGGTAAGCAGTTTGGTAAGCAGCGGTATGATTGCCATGAAGTACTACCTGGTCGATAAAGAGTTGCTTGCGGGGAGATAGCTTTTTGTACTTTTTAACTGCTTCGTTGTAGGCTTTGTCGCGCGCGGCGGGATCCTCTTCTGCGAGGATGGTTTTGATGAAGGGTGTCATATGTGTAGGGTTTGTTGAACATTTGTACAAAGGTAGGAATTCGAAAGTAAAAAGTCAAAATTAAAAATTGGTTGATTGGTTGATTTGTTGAGTAGTTGATTAGTGTTTTATGGGGTACCTTCTGTTTAATCATTTTTCAGAATAACCAGGGTAATGATGCAGATCGGTAATGCCAGCCATTGTTGCAAATCGGGAGATTGGCTTTTCTAACTGAGGAGGTAAGGAGGTTATGCTGAGCTGATATTTATTTTATCAGAGTTATATCACCTTTCTTCATTTCATTTTTACCACGATACCTGAATTTCATATAGTAGTAATAAGCTCCCATTTCGGCCGGCTTTGTCTTAAAAGTTCCATCCCAACCCGCATATACATCTGTACCGCCATAGACTTCCTGGCCCCAGCGATTGAAGATATGTAGTTCGAAGTCTTTGACATTGGCAATATCACCCATAAGATGGGCTATATCGTTTTTTCCGTCACCATTGGGCGAAAATGCTGATGGGAAGAAAATATTACATGGATTTACTGTTATTTCTACTGTATCTCTGGCTATTTGGCAATGGCCGACTACTTCTACATAATATATACCTGTTTCTGCTACAGTAAAGCTCCGTTCTGTGCTACCATCCTGCCATATATATTTATCATCATTTGCAGATGTGTCATTTACAGGCAGACGCATTAATTCTCCATAACATATTTCTGTATCGTCTCCTAATTCTATTTTAGGTGTAGGATATTCAGCAACTCCAATACTATCACTAATCTTACACCCATGATACACGGCATCAAAAAGGTAATTACCACTATTATAGGCTTTGGTAACCATTCCTGTATCTCCGCTACTCCAAAATATTTGCGTGCCATTAGGGAAACTACCGGCAAGTAAATTTATGGTATCCGCAGGACAAATGATAGTATCTGGCGCTAAAGTATAGCTTGTGAATATGCCTTTTATGTCGAATGTATCTATAGCCGTGTGGCAGGTTTTGTTGTTCATAATAACCCAATATTTCCCTGGTTTCGAAATTGTAAGACTATCGTTAGTACTACCTGTATTCCAATGCCAGCTTGCACCTGTTTGATCCAGATCTCTATAATGAAAAAGTATCAAAGTTTTATTTGGACAAATACTATCCCTCACTGTGTGGTTTTCATAAGACGAATAACCTCCCACTGAAATAGTATCAATAAAAATTGCACATCCATCGTAGGCTGTAACCCAAAATACACCCGAGCTATTTGTTACAAAGCTATCACTCCTACTTCCGTCCTGCCATCGGTACCAAGCCATACCTTCCGGGCCATGTATAACAGTTGACTGGTTCAGACAATCCACCTTATCCTTAACGCTAACAAAAGCACTATCGGCTCTTTGAAATATTGCACGAGGTACTCTTTGGGGGAGTCCCCATAGAACAACACTGGAAGCATTTAAAGGTACATCCTGACCATAAACACAGCCTGGAAACAAGTCGTTAGCATTAGTAATTCTATCTACTCTTTGCGTGTTGATCAATGCGACATATACATTTCCGTCAGGGCCTAACTGCATACCACCAGGGGCAAGTGTATCATGATGAACAGTATTCCTGGAAGCGATCACTGCATTAGTGGTAACCTGCGTCAGATCGTATTGGTAAATATCTTTTTTATTGAATGCGGTTGTGTAAAATCGTCGGCTGTCGGGAGAAAATGCGCATCCATAAAACCCGGCGGCACTGCTCATGCCTGTATCGATCAGCCTGGCATTTATAATGGATCCAGTTTTCGTATTAAAATCATGCATTGCGACAAAACTTCCAGTCATAGCCGCCAGTCCTAAAAGCCTTCTATCAGGTGATATTTTTATTGAGACTACACTTCCCGGTGGTTGGGGATAGGTAGCTGCTGAAACTACAGGGTTAAAATCAATGCCAGACGAGGTGATTTTATAAGAATAAAAACTGGCGTTAAGTTTATTATAAACAATAAGCCAATAACCTTTACATCCTTCTGTAACAGTCATAGCTTCAGAAAAGCCGCTATCGATCTTGATAAACTTTTGGCCAGGTACAACATCACCCAACCCGCTGCGTAATGCTGTATCAACGACCGAATATGCGAGCAAACCATTTGCACCACCCAATGTAAAAACATAGAATTTCTTGGGATCACGAACAACAGGTACGATGCAAGAACCTTGTGTAGTGTTACCGGTTGTATCTGCACTTACAGCTTTACCGTTGGGCATAGGTGTATAGTTCCGATCATACAAGTCTCCTTTATTGAAATAGAATAGTAAGTTCCCTGTACTTGTGTGGCTTACTGTTGCGCCTCCTCCTATAGTATTGATAACGGGATAAAAATTGAAAGGCCCAAAAATATTAGCCGGCGCTGTACCTGAATTGTTTCCGAGGAATATCAATCCTGAATTTTTTCCGAAACACCAATGAGCGTTATTCCTTTGCGCAAAACAACTTAGTGATATCAGGGATACCACAAAGAATAAAATAACTCGCATGATTTTAGTTTTACAGTAGTATTATCAAGCGCATCAAATCAAACGTATAGATTTCTTTAACCATAAACTATGCCATGTTCTGTCATTAACCAGATCATTGTGTAATTTTTTTATGACAGTACAGGTGTAAAAACGACTAGCTAAAGGTTGTCATATGCGTAAAGTTTATCGAACATTTGTACAAAGCCAGGGATTTAAAAGTAAAAAGGCAAAATTCAAAGATGGGTTGATTGGTTGGTTTGTTGAGAAGTTGATTAGAGTTTTATGGTTTAATCATCTTGGTTCTTTTTGCAGCATAGTTGAGGAGACTAGGCTGAGCAAGGTTGATATATGTTAGACGACTAGTATCTTTACAAGAACCTTCGCTGGCAAAATGAAAAAACTACTTATCTACACTTTAACCGTATTACTAATTGCAGGATGTTCCCGAAGCAAAAGTAAATTGTATAAAGAGACGGATTCTTTTGTGGAGTCTTTATCAACAACGTATGAAAGCTATGGGCTCTTCGGCGGTACAGAACATTCCAAAACGACGGAAGACGGAAAATATAAAATAACACCGATCGGGCGATTGATCAATGTAAAAATAATGGAGGCAGCCGGCGACGGTGAATATGAAGACCTGAAAGATGACCTGGAAGGGCATTATAAAGGCGATGCAAGGGTAAATAAGGTTTATATATGCCAGGCAGGAACGATCATGATTGATTGCAGGGATTGATACAGATTGTATTGCTAAACATTATCGCAAATCGGGAGATTGGCTTCTTTTAGACCGCGAGGGTGTTTTAGCGGTTGTCTGATGGGGAGATTTTCGTTTATTTTATTGCGGCATTTGAGGATTCGCAAATCGGGAGATTTGTGTCCTTTTACCACGTAGTCAGAAGAGTACGCCGAACGGGTTTGCTACCTTTTGACAAATAAAAATAATTCTATTTTCAATTAACGGATATATTATGTCACTATTCAATTTGCGGGTAGGCTGTTATTTATTTTGCTTGTTTTTAATTACTTGTGCTAGTTGCAAGCCCAATCAAATGGACGTCAGTAAATTAGACAAAGCCTATTTTGTAGGCGAATATGAAGTAAATTATGAAAATGAAAAAGAGAAGTTGATTTTAAAGGATAATAACTATTATGATTATATTTATGTTCCGAACAAGGACACTATCATAAATGCAGGGGAATGGTCTTTTCTTAAAGATGATTGGGTTACAGTTACACTTAAGAATTATCCCTTAAAGTTAAGACGGGAAAAAGTATTTACAGAAGATAGTAATGAAACAGCCAATTTGATGTTGTCAGTAAATACAAACTTGGACAATGAAATGGGTGATTTAATTATTGGAGTAAATGGCGGTGAAGGTGAATATGCTTTTGTCAAGCTTAATAAGGACAAAAATAAAAACTATATGAAGAATTAGAGTTTAAGTACTTAGTTGTCGTAAGCATGCAGTTTAGCTTCAGAGATTAGCGTGCTTGTGCCTTATCTTATTTTGGTTATTTAATACCTCACCACCTTACGGTGCACAAGATTAAAATGGTAACCGAGGTCGATACCGAGATCGTAGTAATAGCCAATACCAAGTTGCTTGTACTTTAGATCCTTGACGAATATCTTTAAGCGTAATGAGACTATTTATCGCGGTGCTGTTAGCCGGTTTAATATATAGCTGCACCCAAAGCCATAAGCGCAGCACCTATAAGGTAGATACATATCCCAGGCTTATAGATTCTTTATCATTGAGAAAGTATTATGATGATGGAAAATGGCTGATGTCGTGCTATTATTGTGATGATACTGTAATACCTGATGTGAAGAACAAAGGTTTAATTCCTAAGAATATTACCTATGGAGAATTAAAAGTTAAACCAATATACATAAAATTGATTGGGTCTGACACGTTAGAATTAAATTTTGCTCATTTTTACAATGATACAGTCCTATGCAGTTATCAAACAATTAGGTCACATCTTACAATTTGGGGATTGGCATATGATATTAAACATGATTCAGTTTTGTATTATGCCAATGAAATTATGAACCTAACTGAATGGTGTCCGTCACCTTGTGGGAGTAGACTAGGTAATCCAATCCAACCGGAGGTTGTGAAATATATAGAGTCTCATAGAGATGTTTTAGATCCCTGGTTTAAAGCTGAGGCTATTAAGCGCAAGGTGTTGAAATAGAATGAGCGGACATAGAAAGATTGCCAACCATTATCGCAAATCTCCCGATTTGCCTCTTTTCGGGAGCATTGTTTTGGGCGTTAAAAACGCTGTGACATGGCATCCTCGTTGCAAACGAGGACGAGGATGGGGCGATACAACAAATCCAATTTTAACTTACCAGGATATTAAAAACACCCCGTAAGATATTGAAGATGAAAAAGTCACCGCACCGAACCCTGAAGTGTGCGACGCAACGGACGATGATAGACAGGTGAACGCTTACTGCAAAAAACCTTCCACTTTGCAAAGCATACACGTTGGTTATGTTGCTTACTTACCAACCAGCTCTTCTGCCAGGCCGATGAGCAGCCCCTCAACGCCGCGGATGTAGCAGAGCCGGTACACATTTTCGTAGTTCATTACTTCAGCCTCGAGCCTGGCGCCATACTTAGCAAGCCTTGCCAGGGTATCGTCGAGATCTTCGACGGTGAACATCATGCGCAGGTAGCCAAGGGAATTGACCGGCGCCGTGCGGTGATCGGCAATGACAGCAGGGGTGATGAACCGTGAAAGCTCTATGCGGTTGTGGCCGTCGGGGGTAGCCATCATGGCAATCTCTACCGACTGATTGCCCAGGCCGGTGACACGGCCGGCCCATTCGCCCTCTACCATGCCACGGCCTTCGAGGGCCATGCCGAGTTCGGAGAAAAAAGCGATGGCATCATCGAGCGAGGCTACTACGATGCCGATATTGTGCATCAGGGGCAGTTTATGTGTTGCCATGGTTGTATCTGTTTATACGTTGTTAATAATAACGCATCCCCAAACGAGGGGATGCGTATAAGTATGTTGTTATTGCCCATCTACTGAATAGGACAACCCTGTAACGCCATTGGTAAATTGTTGGCTGCTCAGCAGGTTTAATTTTACCTTGTCTTTGATGTTTGTAAACAAAGGAATGCCCTGCCCCAGGATGATGGGATTAATAAACAGCCAGTAGCCATCTATTAAGTTGTGCTGCATGAGCGCATGTGTAGCCGTGGGGCTGCCGAAAAGGAGTATCTCGCTGCCGGGCTGTTGTTTTATTTCGTTGATGCTATCGGCAAGGTTATCACTGATAATAGTAGTGTTGGGCAAGTTCTGCCCCTTCATGGTGTGTGAGAGCACGAGCTTATGCGCTTTGTTGTACCAGGCGGAATGTTCTACATCGTGCTTGCTGGCATTGGGTTTGCTGCCGGCATAGGGCCAGTAGTTTTCCATCATTTCGTAAGTAACCCGGCCGTATAATGCGGTATCGGTTTCGCCGATGCGCTTGCCTACGTGATCGAAGATCTCCTGATCGACTTTGATCCAGTTCATTTCTCCATTGGGCCCTGCTACAAAACCATCGAGCGAAATGTGCATGAAGGAAATTATTTTTCTCATTTGAATTTTTCTTTTTTGTGTATGGTTATAAATGAAAATAAGTTTTTTAAGACTATACCTCAATAGATCCGGTTTTTACATCGCCGTCGCGTTTGTAGTTTGCAATGATAACGCCCTTGGTGGTAACGATGCTCTCCGTGAGCCTGAATGCAGCCGGGATGGTGCCATTGCCAAACAGCTTCTTGCCCTTGCCCAGCGTAAGCGGATATATCTTTAACCGGAGCTCATCTACAAGATCGTGCTTGAATAATAACTGGATAAGCTCGCTACTACCCCATACCTGTATATCGCTACCTTCAGAGTTTTTGAGCTTTTTTATATCTGCGACGGTTTTGAGGACCACAGAGTTTTTCCAGCCGGTAACCATTGGATCTTTCTTGCCAAGGGTTTTGGAAAACACATACTTAGTACCCTCATTGATGCCGGGCCAGAAATCGCCATGCTGCGGCCAGTAGCCGGCCCATATCTGGTAAGTATTTCTGCCGAGCAAATAATCTGCAGGCTTCAGCTCTTCCTGCATTACTTTGCCAAATAGCTCATCATTATAAGTAGCGCTCCATCCACTGTATTTGAAGCCACCTGATGTATCTTCCTTCGGGCCGCCCGGTGCCTGTAATACGCCGTCTAATGAAATCATGGATATGACCGTTATTTTTCTCATGTCAATGAAGGTTTGTTATGACACAAATCTCGGCAACAAATAAGATACTATTGCGGGGGAAATACGACAATATTGAGGGCAAAATGCGCAGATGCCGCGAATCAATGATATCAGCAAAAACTAATTAATGATCTCGCCTTTACTCTGTACCAGTTTTTCGCGGAATTTCTGCAGGTCTTCGTCTGACAGCCGTACCCATTCTTCTACTTCGCCAACGATCTTTAACGGGTCCTTTGTGCGATAGGAGCGTGTGGGATTGCCGGGGAATTTTTTATCGGTAACATTAGGGTCGTTCTCGAAGCTACCGGTAGGCTCTACTATATACACACGTTCGCGGCCATTACCTTTGGCTAACGCGGCAGCAAATCCCGCGCCATTGACCTGGGCTGTAAAGTAAATATGGTTCATAATGACATCTGCGTGGTAATTGGAAAGGCGGCCTGCAGTGAGTAGATCACCTACCTGCAAATCGGCACGCGTGCCGTGATAAAAAGGGCCATCATCAGCAATGTTATCAGTAGCCGATGCGGCCAAGTCATAATGTTTCTTTGCATTAGCAAGATCACCAAGCGCTTCGTAGCATTTGGCAATATTTGAATATATAGAAGGAAATGCACTGTTAACCGTATTATCATTCACTCTTAATGCATGCTGCAAAGTTGTTTCGTGCCAGTTTAATTTGTCGGCCACATTGGTTTGATGCCGAGCAACATAATGAGCCGCGGTGAATTTTTCGAAATCGTCTGTAGCTTCATTCCATGCCTGCAGGAACAAGCCATGTGCTTCTGCGTGTTTTCCTTGTTCTTCCATAGCCATACCCTGGAGGCAGAGCTTCACCACATTGTTGGCGGGGTTAAATTCCATAGTTTTATTTTTTCCTGTTTACAGCAATTTGTATGCCTGAATGGCGCTTAAAAAAAATACTTAGCGGATATGAACATTAGTAGATTTTACTCTGTTACATAAATACGCAGACCAATCTTAACTCTTTTTGTCCCTATCAAAAAAATCAGGCACTTCACCAATAGCTGTTCTAAGACACCTCATTTTATAGAAAAAGTAAAAAAATAAAAATCAGATACAATTAAGCGTTGCTAAAGTGCTATGTTTGCATACAACTCTTACTTGCTATCCAGATATTTTAAACCACTCATCTGAGTGGTTTTTATTTTATGCGTTTCAGCATTTCGGTAACATATTTTTTATAGGTCTTACCAATGGGTAAAGTTGCATCTGCGACCCGGAGCTGTGTATCATTGGCTGACGTGACATATTTTGTATTAACAGTGTAGGACTTGTGTATGCGAATGAAAGACATGGGCGGCAGCTGGGCTTCCATTTCGGCCATTGTCATGTGCACCATGTATTTTGCGTTTCTGCAGCAGATCTTTAAATAATTGCCCAGGCTTTCTATATAATATATATCTGACAACAATACGCGCCGGGTAATGCCATCTGCTTTAACGGTGATATGCTCAGGTTCGGGTTCCTCCGTGTTATCGGCTTTGTTCCATCTAATAGCTTTTTCTATTGCCTGTACAAAACGCTCGAAACGGATGGGCTTTTGCAGGTAATCGATAGCATTATACTCGAAACCTCTCAGTGCAAAATCTGAATAGGCAGTTGTAAATATGACCATTGGTTTATGGCTTAACATATCTATAAGGCTAAAGCCGTCCACCTCAGGCATATTGATATCAAGCAGTATTATATCGACCTTATTGTTTCTAAGAAATTGGAAAGCGTCTACAGCATTGCTAAACTTATGGAGCAAAGAAACATGCGGGAGCTTACTGATGTAGTTCTCCAGTATAAGCCTTGCACCGGGCTCGTCATCTACTATGATGCAACTAAGCGACATTGACATTTTGTAATTGAAGAATGGCTGTATATTCTTTTTCGTTTCCTAAGATGCTAAGGTCGTACTTATTGGGGTACACCAATGATAGCCTTTTCCTTGTATTATCCATACCTATCTGCATAGATGCGGAGCTGTTATTCAGTATGGGATTCGACACTTTTAAACTGAGTAAATCTTTATCCGTGGTAACATCAATGTAAATATCTGACCTGCTTAATGACGCGGTGCCGTACTTAAAAGCATTTTCAATAAAATTAAACATGATGAGCGGAACGATATTGAAGTCTTTCGCATCGATAGACTTAGTATAATGTACCCGGCAGCGCTCCCCCAGCCTTTCTTGTTCGAACGCAATATAATGCTCTATAAACTTTAGCTCGTTTTGCAAAGAAACCGTTGTATGCTTGCTGCTGTCGAGGATATAACGCATCAGCTCACTTAATTTCAGGATGAGTTCTTTACCGTCGTTGGTATTATCAAGCAGATGGCTATAGATATTATTCAATGCATTGAACAGAAAATGCGGGTTCAACTGTTCGTTCAGCTGCTTTAATTCCAGTTCCTTTTTCAGGTTTTCTACCTGCAAAAACCTGGTACGTTCCTTAAAATACTTAAATGCCAGGTAAACGCCCAATGCAAACCAAGAGTACACAAAATCGGCCCAATAAATAAACAGCCAGAACAACCAGTTGTAATTCCTGAGCTCTTCTATTTGGTAAACAGTTTCACCGGCTGGCCTTGTGTAGAGCCAAAAAACATATTGAGTGCTTTCCCTCCACACAAACATTGTAACAAAGAACCCCACAAGGTAGAGTGCATATTTTTTTGTGGCGAACAGTTTTTCGTACAGCACCCGGCTGTGAAAAACAAAGAATATATAGAACGCTATATGGCCACCTACATCGGTAACAAGATGAGGTATGCCCATCTGCTCCAGGGCTGCGATATCCTGAAACATATCGGGGCTGACATATAAAAAGCATATTACGAGGTTGCGCAATAAAAAGCTATCGGCTATTCTTTGAATCACATACGTAAGTTAATAAATGCCAAATATTTGACGTGGATGTGACGATAAATCTTTGATGAAAGCCATTCGTCAAAATGTTCTGCATTTCGAGGCATTCTTAATAGTGGTTTAGTGGAATTATCTGTGTTTTGGGTATAAATAATCATTCAAATCATTAAAGTAATAGCGATGAAAAAAATTCTCTTTACGCAACTGTTTGTCCTTTTAGCAACCATATCGTTCGGACAAATCAACTATCATGATATTAACCCCGATACTACGGTTAATACCTGGAATGCCTTTGTGATACAGCCAACTCCCGGCAGTACTGATATCGTTATCTGGTGGCACCCGTCGCCGGAAGTGGTGATACAAACACATGGGAATGCAGAAATATTATTTGAGACCTCATCGGCCTTACCGGCAAAACTAAATGCCGGAGATAGCATCGCACCTTCCGGGCATTGGATCGCCGGGGATTATGATGCGCTAAGCAGCGGTGGTACCGGTAACTGGGTAACAAATGCAACTGATAAATACATAGGCTTTCGGTTTAAGAACAGCGGTAATACATGGTACTACGGATGGTTAAAAATGTCTGTAGGAGCCGGAGCCTCTTCATTTACCGTTAAAGAATGGGCATATAACACTACCGGTAGCAAGATAAATGCCGGACAGGTAGGTACTACTGGAATCAGTACTATGCAGGCGAAACTCGTAACCATTTACCCCAATCCAGCAAAAGACTATTTACAATTGAAATATGATGCGGACGAAAATACAACGATGATCATAACTAACGCGACGGGCGCAACGGTAACAAGAGGGGAATTTAGTAAGGGTACGTCCAATCCTATCATATCGTTAGGAAATCTCGCGCCGGGAACTTACCATATCGTTCTTAGCGGTTCTAACAGCTACTATACAAACACATTTATCAAGCAATAAAATATAATATCCTCGCATTTCACAAACCATCCTTTCCAGGGTGGTTTTTTTGTCTTTCAAAACATTCTAGATTTGCCTTTGATGAATAAGCGTCTTTTATTTTATGGTGTTCTATTCGGCCTCCTCGCAATCTTATTAGAAATTGCCAAGTATCGCTTTGTGATATTCGATAACCAGGTAGAGATCTATTCAGGGGTCATCGCAGCGATATTCATCATATTAGGGGTGGTATTGGGAAGAAAACTTGTAAACCCTAAAGAAATTATTGTCGAGAAGATTGTTGAGCCGGTTGCTATTCCAAGATTGCCGGTAGATGAACAATTGAACAAGCTTGGTATCAGCAAAAGAGAATATGAAGTTTTGCAATTAATGGCGCAGGGCATGAGCAACCAGGAAATAGCTGATAAAAGCTTTGTATCTGTAAACACCGTAAAGACCCATGTATCAAATATATTATTAAAACTAGATGCGAAAAGAAGGACGCAGGCAGTGACCAATGCGCGGGCTATGAAACTGATAGAATAGCTGGTACTTTAGTAGGAAAAGTGCGATTTCCGGTAAAATCATCCGAAAGTATGAGGCCAAATCCCTTGCCTGAACCTTATTTTGTCAAAAATTCAAGCACATATTTATGAAACGCATTGTACTTAATTACGGCCTTATTTCTGGCTTTATTGTCATCAGCGGATTTTTGCTGACGGTTATTTTCGGCATTCGTCCGGCGAACGGCATGGTGATCGGATACACCACTATGTTATTAGGGTTCAGCCTTATTTATTTTGCACAAACATCCTTAAAAAAACAGCAGGGGGGAAATATCAGTTTCGGACAGGCCTTCAAAGTGGGTATCCTGATAAGCCTTATTGCCAGCGCTATTTATGGATTGATTTGGGTAATATTATATAATACAGTGCTGACAGATTTCGCCGCTCATTATACAAATGCCACGGTAGCGGGCATGAAAAAAGCAGGTAAAAGCGCTGTCGAAATTCAAAAGGCGGTTGAACAAGCACAATGGTTTAAGGAGAATATCTGGGATAAGCCAGTTGTCAATTTCCTCGCTACTTCATTAATGGAACCTTTACCAATTGGTATCATCGTAACGCTGGTAGCTGCTTTAATTACAAGGACCCGCGGAAAACAATACCAACCGATACAATAAATCAGTACAGTGTCCTGGTATTACAACTAAACCGATAAAAAATTAAACGGGTAAAAGGAATAGGCGATTTTCTTTAAATGCCGAGACCCGATATTTGCAGTTATGAGCGAACGCAAGATCATACTTTTTATAGCGTGCAGCCTGGATGGCTATATTGCAAAAGAAGACGGAGATATATCGTGGCTGGATGTGGTAGGCACACCCGGTGAGGATTATGGATATAGCAAAATAGTAGAACAGACAGATACTTTTATTCTGGGACGCAAAACCTATGATAAAGTATTGACGTTTGGCGGCACCTTTCCGCACGATGACAGGCAGACTTATGTTATCACCCGTAATGGCAGGCCGTCTGTAGATAATCTGCATTTCTATAGCGCAGGTATAGATAAGCTGGTGCATGAGCTAAGGGCGAAACCAGGTAAGGATATTCACCTGGATGGCGGTGGAGAACTGATTGCTGCCTTTATGCAGCAAAACCTGGTAGATGAATATATAATTTCCATCATCCCGGTACTGCTCGGGCAAGGAATTCGGCTGTTCAAAACAGGTGATAAGCCAGAGATGCCGCTCAAACTGTTATCCTCCACTGCTTATCCATCGGGACTGGTACAGTTACATTATAAAAAAGTGTAGGTATTACTATGCGTTTTCTATTGTTTTACATACATTAGGATATAAAACAATAAAAGATGATCCGCTATTTACTTTTCGCCCTGGCAATTTGCAGTTTATCATCCTGTTATCAACATAACGATTATACATGTGTTTGTAAATCGAACAACCAGATTGTTGAAGAAAAGCCTTACCTGAATATTACTGAAAAGAACGCTAAGAAGAAATGCCAGGAACTGAATGATAGCTACCAGCCACCTGCAGGTTCTCAATACCTGGTGTACACTAGCTGTTCTCTGAGCCAGTAGTTTTGGGCACCCTGCTTGTTCTGCGTGCATTGTAATGACCTGCTTTCTCCTCGTTGTTATCTTCGGCCTCGTCGAGCGAATGAGTAGAAAACAAATCATTATTCTTTTTGGATAGCTCGGATAATTTTATGTAAAATTGCTTTAATGTAATTAACTCTTCCTCCGTTAAATCCTCGATATTAATAAGCCTGTTGCTGGCGTGCTGCGTTGATGCTATCAGTTCATTCATCTTAAGATGCAGGGCAACAGTATCCTTATTTTGCGCATGCTGTATCACAAACACCATTAAGAAAGTAACAATAGTAGTACCTGTATTAATAACCAGCTGCCAGGTTTCTGAAAACTTAAAAACAGGCCCCGTTACGGCCCATACTATCACCGTGATTAAAGCAAGAATAAATGCCCAGGGACTACCTGTAGCTGTTGTTACCTTATTGGCAAAGCTGTTGAAGTACTTTTTAAAACCCGTAGGTTTTACTGTCTTCACTTTAGGTAATTCGGACTGCATATAGTACAGTGTTGGTAAAACTCATGCCAATGGAACGAAATTTTAATTGATACCCTATCTGAACAATAATTTGAAAACCTATAGTTTTACCTAAACAGTTTATGTATGCTCTGGAAAGGCAGAAGAGAAAGCGATAATGTAGAAGACATGCGCGGCAGCGGGGGTATTGGCGGCAAAGTAATTGGCGGCGGCATTGGCACCATCATCATAGCTATTATTGTTTATTTTCTTGGCGGCGACCCCGGCCAGGTATTGCAGGAAAGCCCTACCATGCCCAAGGCTACCCAGAACGAACCTTACCAGGAAACACAACAAGAAGGCGAAGCACGGCATTTTGTAAAAGTAGTGCTGGCTGAGACGGAAGATGTATGGACAGATATATTCCGGAAGATGGGTAAAACCTATCAAAAGCCGAAGCTTGTGCTGTTTACTGATCCCGTGGAATCGGCGTGCGGTAATGCGATGGCCAGCATGGGCCCTTTTTACTGTCCCGCAGATGAAAAGGTCTATATAGACCTATCCTTCTACGACGAACTGAAAAACAGGTTTCATGCCCCCGGCGATTTTACCATGGCATACGTAGTGGCACACGAAGTAGGCCATCACGTACAGAACCTATTGGGCGTATCGGAACAAATGCAACAACTGCGCAGCAGGCTAAGTGAAAAAGAATATAACCAGCTATCCGTTCGGCTGGAATTGCAGGCAGATTTTTATGCCGGCGTATGGGCGCACTATACAGAAACAAAAGGAATTGTAGAACCGGGAGATATTGATGAAGCGCTAAACGCAGCAGAGGCTATTGGCGACGACAGGCTGCAAAAGCAATCGCAGGGGTATGTAGTACCGGATGCATTTACACATGGCACATCGGCCCAACGGATGAAGTGGTTTAAAAAAGGCTATGAAACAGGCGATATCAGGCAGGGCAATACTTTTGATACCGAAGACCTTTAATCTTTGTATTCTCCATATATCCACCTATGACGGTTGCTGATGGTTGAGAAACGATAAGCGAGGCCGGCTGCAAAAAAGCCCTCGTCCTGCCTATTGCCTATGACACCCATACCGCAGGATGCATGGATCATAAAATGATGCGCTACATGCGCGAAAACACCCAGATCGATATGGTTATAGAAGACACGATATTGGTAGGTACCATAGGTTTCTATAAAACTGCCCAGCCAATTGTTGAGCATAAAAGCCGATTGGAAACCATATATGCCTTTAGGATCATTGCTGACACCATCGTAATCTATGCCCACATTTGCCAATAATGAAACCTGCCCTGCCGGGTTATATTCTGCCAGTAATGATACACGAGGCGCCACCTTATCGGTAGGATAATCTGAAGATATATTCGGGATCTTAGCAAGCGCCTGCAGACCCAATGCAAAATTGTTTGACCTGGTATTGAAAATATTATACTTCAAACCCAGGGCAGCCAGGTTCCAGCCCGACACCCTGGAATCGACACCATTCACCAGGAATTTATCATCGCGCATACCGCCCAATGCCTGCACATCTAACCTATGAGAAATACCAAAGTACAGATAGCCGGTTGCTGATTGATATTTATTGTACGAGTCTACGACATCATCGCTTTTCTCTGACCAGCCCGTTTCGCCTGTAACACCCAGCTGAAAACAACTTTCACCTACTGTTCGTGGTGTTACACTTTGTCCGGGCCGCAAAGCACGCACCTCTTCGGCAAATTGCGCGTTAGCAGTATTCACAATAAAAGATAACGCAGGCAGAACGATCAAATATGAAATCCGTCTCATAATTCAACCGTAAATGTAAAACACTAAAAAATAATATGATGTTAGCCGCTGGTTAAAGAAATGCCTTTTTTGATAATTAAAAACATCAAAGCCTGCTGTAGAGCAGGCTTTGATAAATATTAGTTGGTCCCGAATCAGGATTGCGTAGCAGTATATACTACGTCAACTGTATAAGTACCGGCCGGATAGGTGAAACCGGGTGTAGCCTTATACTTTACAGAGAAAGTATTGTTGCCACCTGCAGTACCATTATTAATTACTTTAGCGCCACTGGTAGACATCGATTTGTAATTGTTATAACCTGAAGTCAATGTGCCGCCGGTATTATTAGCAGTTACTTTAAACTTCAAAACAGAACTGGTGCTCATATTAGGATTGCTGGAAGAGCCAACATAGGTAAACTTAGAAGATTGCACCTTTACGCGAACCACAAACCTTTTATTAGATTTAACCTGGAAGGTATGTTCGTCAGATTCTATACCATTTGCATAGTCGTTTACTGTATTAAATTCCATCGCTACACTGCTGCTGGTTAGCAGGCTCAATTCTATGGCATCAGACAACTGCAGGTTGGTAGTTTGCGAAGCACCCGCCCCCGCTGTTTGGGCAAAAGCCCCCGTCACCGTAAAGGTGAGCAGGATTGCGATGTAGATGATTCTTTTCATGAGTATGTTCGTTTGGTGATGTAAATATGCACCACTAAACGCAGGTTTCAGAAAAAACAGTCCGGGTTAACCCTGCATTTGCAACCCGTTAACCAGCGTTTAACAAGCATTACCAGGCTTTCGCTACGCATATAACAATAGTAGAATATATACCAAAGGGTAAAATCTCTATTTTTATGCTCCAATAATTTTCAATGAAAGACTTCAAAAACGCCATTATAGAATGCGTGCCCAATTTCAGCGAAGGCTGCAATATGGATATCATTAAGCAAATAACTGACGAAATAGAAAAAGTAGAAGGAGCCAAACTGCTGGACGTAGATCCGGGTAAGGCTACCAACAGAACAGTAGTGACTATCGTTGGTAACCCCTATGCTGTTGTAGAAGCTGCTTACCAGGCTATAAAAAAAGCAGGCGAACTAATAGATATGCGTACCCATAAAGGGGAACACCCGCGCATGGGCGCTACCGATGTATGCCCGCTAATCCCCATCAGCGGAATAACGATGGAAGAAACCGTTGAATTTGCCAAAATGCTGGGTAAGCGTGTGGGCGAAGAACTGAACATACCTGTTTACCTGTACGAATACGCGGCATCGGCAGATTACAGGAAAAACCTGGCAGATATACGCAGCGGTGAATACGAAGGCTTTGCAGCTAAAATAATAAAACCGGAATGGAAACCTGATTACGGGGCGGCAGCATTCAACGAAAGAAGCGGAGCGACCGTTATTGGTGTTCGCGATTTCCTGATCGCTTATAATGTAAACCTCAATACAACATCTACAAGGCGCGCTAATGCCGTTGCTTTTGATATACGTGAAAAAGGCCGCCAGAAAAAAGATGAGAAAGGAAAGCCTGTAAAAGATGCCAACGGAGAAGCGGTATGGGAGCCGGGATTATTGAAAAGCGTAAAAGGCATAGGCTGGTTTATTGAAGAATATGGCATTGCCCAGATATCAATGAACCTTACCAATATGAATGTAACACCTATGCATATTGCATTTGATACAGCCTGTGAAAGAGCAGCAGCAAGAGGAATGCGTGTTACAGGCAGTGAGCTGGTGGGCCTGGTGCCACTAAAAGCTATGCTGGATGCAGGTAAGTACTTCCTGGAAAAACAAAAGCGCAGTGTAGGTGTTGGTGATGCAGAGCTGATAAGAATAGCCATCAAATCTATGGGACTGGATGAGCTATCGCCATTTGACCCACAGAAAAAGATCATTGAGTACCGGATGCAGGACACGAATGTGAAGAAGCTTGTGGACATGACGGTAACTGCATTTGCAGCAGAAACTGCAAGTGAATCTCCCGCGCCGGGTGGAGGCTCTATTGCTGCCTATTGCGGGGCGTTGAGCGCGGCATTGAGTACCATGGTTGCAAACCTTTCTTCTCATAAAAAAGGCTGGGACGACCGATGGAAAGAGTTTTCAGACTATGCAGACCGCGGGCAGGCAATGATGAAAGAAATGCTGGCCCTTGTGGATGAAGATACCAATGCCTTTAACCTGATCATGGCGGCATTTGGATTGCCCAAAGGAAATGAGGAGGAAAAAGCCGCGCGTAAACTAGCTATAGAAGCCGCTACCATAACAGCAATCAAAGTACCTTATCGCACCATGGAGCTTGCGTTCCAGTCGTTCGATCTTGCTAAGGCAATGGCAGAAAAAGGTAACCCTAACAGCGTAAGTGATGCCGGTGTAGCCGCGTTATGCGCGCGAACAGCTGTAAAGGGAGCGTATCTGAACGTCATCATCAATGCCCAGGACCTTAAAGAGCATCCTGAGGTGAAACCACTTGTAGAAAAGGCAATAGCGATGAGCGAAACAGCAGATACACGTGAAAAAGAAATAATGGAGATCGTAGTAAGTAAGATCAAATAGCTGCTCTATAAAAGATAAAAAAGGCTACCCTTCCAGGTAGCCTTTTTCTTTACAGGAAGATTGCTTAAAATCTATAGCCAATATTAAAGCTGAAACGGAAGGCGAATTCAGCGCCCGCAATTGATCTATAATTAACATAGTTACTTCCCAAACCTAATTCTGCGCCGATAAACGTATGCTTACATGCCTGCACGGTCAGTGCATTATTAATCATTACACCAGCTTCTGTGCGTTTAGAAAATTGTTTATCGCTTGCCGGAGCAGTGGCATCCAACTGCGTTTTTTGCTTATCATCAGTAATGGCATCGCAATTACAGTTAGAAGAGCCAACGCCTACCACAGCAGATGCACCGATAGCATAGTTCACCCTGTGATCGTTGCCGGCGGGATAAAATTTTACACCGGGGTACGCCCTGAACATTCTTGTTTTTATAGTTGGGTCGCAAGGATTACTATTACCAAAAGAATAAGATACCGGCACAGTAAAGTTCCATTTGCCGGACTTATCAATGGAGCGGTCGTACTGGGCACCGAAGCCCAGTGGCGTGGTTTGGGTTAAAGTAGCCGCAGTAATAGCTATAGCATTCTTAGCTGCATTATGCGTTTGTGCAAACGTACTTGCTGATAACAGCAGCAAAACGGGAACAATCAGGTATCGCATATATTTCCAGGTTTTAGAAAATAACGGTAATGCGCGCCTGATATTGTATAGCCTATAATACGTGCGCCTGAATTAATAAGCTACATCCTATTGCTTTGCAGCCCACTTATCCATCTTTGCGGTGAGCACATCTAATGGCAGGCAGCCATCTTTCAGCACCTCATCATGAAAAGAGGCTATATTGAATTTAGCTCCCAGCTGCGTCTCATATTTCCTGCGCAAAGCAGCTATATGCAGCTGCCCCATTTTATACGAAAGTGCCTGCCCCGGTATTGCCATATATCTTTCTATCTCAGCAGTAGCGCCTGCTTCATCAATGCTTTCGTGCGCGCGCATATATGCAATAGCATCTTCTCTTGTCATGCCTTTGGTATGCATGCCTACATCTACAACCAAGCGTATGGCGCGATGTATGCCATCGCTCAGATGGCCGAAGTATTGATAGGGGTCTTTGTATAATCCCAGTTCTTTACCTAACGATTCGCTATATAATGCCCAGCCCTCGCCATAAGCTCCATACCATAGAAACTTGCGAAACTTAGGCAATCCGTCGTTTTCCTGCGCCAGGCTTATCTGGTAGTGATGGCCGGGAATAGCTTCGTGTAGAAAAAGCGTTTGCATTCCTACAGCGTTATACTTGGTTGCATCGAGGATAGGCACATAAAATACACCCGGGCGGCTTCCATCTTCTGAACCCGGATTATATTCTGCACTTGCAGAAGCTGCGCGGAAGGCTTCAGTCTGCCTGATGGTGAATGGTGTTTTAGGTGTGTGTTTAAACAAACGTTTTAGCTGGGGATCTTCTTCCTTTTTAATATTCCAGAAGCTATCCAGCACCTCCTGTGGTGTATGGAATGGAAAAAACTTAGGATCGGTAGTGGTGTATTGAAAGAAACTTTTCAAATCACCTGCGTAGCCTGTTTGTTCTTTTACCTTGTTCATTTCCGCTTCGAGGCGGTTCACTTCGGCAAGCCCTATCTGGTATATGCTATCCGGCGATAGGCTTGTTGTTGTCCAGTAGCGGGCGCAATACTCATAATATGCTTTACCATCTGGTAAATCCCCTACCCCTGTGGTTGTTCTTGCCTTTGGCATATATTCGGTTTCAAAAAAATCATACAACTTTTTATAAGTAGGGATGATCTCATTGACTATAGCTGCCTCGTAATCCGCCGTGAGTTTTTGCTTGTCCTCCGGTGAAAAGGTCTTAGGTATGTCATTGAGCGGGCCATAGAAAATACTTTCTTTCGCATCGTTAACGATCATCGCTTTTAGCTGTGGCAATATTTTCACTACAAGGGCTTTAGGCAATACCCAGCCTTTGGTTATGCCCACCCGCATATTTGCGATAGCCGTATCGCCCCAGGCCGGAAAAACAGATACCCTTTTCAAAAAATCTTTATAGTCTTTTACAGTCTTAAAAGGCTGATTGCCCTTACCTGAACCTAATTGCGGCAGATCTAATGTAGGCGACCAAAACTGGTTGATAGGAAGATAATGAGTTGGGAACTTCAAGCCTTCCAGGTTCATATTCATTTCGTAGCTGAATAAAGTATAGCTCAATTTTTCCTCTTCATTAAGCTTGGCTGTATCGACTGCCTCTATAAGATGAAGCTGCTTTTGATAAAAACGGTTGAGGCTATCGCGGAAGCTTTCTGCGATGGTTATAGTCATCCTATCGTTATACCTGTTATCGCCATTGGCAGTAGCCTCCAGCGGAAATAGCTGCATTCTTTCTTCCCAGTAATTGTCCAGTATTTTTTGAAAAGAACTGCGATTATCAGTCTTTTCTTTGTGGTTGCAGGCTGTAATAGTTAATATACAGGCTACGAATAATATATATTTCTTCATATAAGTGCGCTGGGTACAAAAGAACGAAAAGATAAGGATGCATATTCAATATGAAAAGGTTATTTATAGGGGGAATTAAAAAAAGATGTATCATTTTTCGTTATAGTATAATCACCACAGTTAGCCGCATAAATCTTAATTTTGCGTAACAAATTTTAATTGAAGATGTATCCTACAGAAATAGTGGCCCCAATGAAGGCTGAAGTTACAAGCAACGGTTTTGAAGAAATAAAGACTGCCGCTGATGCAGATAACGCAATGAAGCAATCGGGCACCAGCCTGTTGTTCATCAATTCTGTATGCGGTTGCGCAGCAGGTACTGCCCGTCCGGGTGTAGTGCTGGCTGTAAAAAATGCCACAAAAAAACCAGATCATTTATATACCAGCTTTGCAGGCTACGATATGGAAGGCGTTGCACAGGCAAGGCATTATTTACTGCCTTACCCGCCATCATCACCGGCGATAGCCCTTTTTAAAGATGGCAAACTGGTTCATATGATAGAACGTCACATGATAGAAGGCCGCCCTGCGCAAATGATCGCAGCTAACCTGATGCAGGCTTTTGAAGAGTATTGCTAATAATTTTTTGATATTGATGAAAAGGTGTGCGATAGCGCACCTTTTTTTATTATTATCTTGCAGCCCATTAATTATTTGTCTTGACAGAAGGTAAGATCATTATCATTACTGCTCCATCGGGTTCCGGCAAAACCACACTTGTAAAACGTTTGCTTGCCCGGTATCATCATCTTGCATTTTCCATATCTGCCTGTACGCGTAGCCCAAGGCCCGGCGAACAGCACGGTAAAGACTACTATTTCTACAGCGAAGAAGAATTTAAAGACCTGATAAAACAGGATGCCTTTGTGGAATGGGAAATGGTATATACCGGCAAATATTATGGCACGCTTAAAACCGAAGTGGAGCGGATTTGGAACCTGGAGAAAGCACCATTGGTAGATATAGATGTACATGGCGCTTTGTCTATACGACAAAAATACCCGCACAATTCGCTTACTATTTTCATACAGGCACCGTCGCTGGAAATATTAAAAGAGCGCCTGATGATGAGAAATACAGAAACACCGGAAACATTGCAGGAGCGGCTGGATAAAGCACGTTATGAATTGACATTTGCACCACAATTTGACCGCATTGTTGTGAATGACGACCTGGAAATAGCCACACAGGAACTCATACAAACAGTAGAGGAATTCCTTAACGCATAGGTCGGCAGCTTTTTACTATCTTTGGTTTAATATGGATACATCCCATTTAATACTATATATCATTGGCTGCATTATCCTGATGGGATTCTTTGCAGGTATTGAAATAGCATTCACCTCTGTAAACAAACTGAATATAGAATTGCGCAAGAAGCAAGGCACTATGTCGGGCCGCATCTTGTCTAAATTCATGGAAGACCCAGCCGAATTTATCGGTACCAGCCTGCTGGGTGTAAATATACTGCTGGTGATCTATGGCTTGCTGATGACCCAACTGGTGAAGCCCTACCTGGATATGCTTCCGCCACCGTTCGACTCTCAGTATGTGCATTTGCTGATAGACACCGTACTGGCTACCCTCATCATACTTGTGTTTGCAGAGTTTCTGCCCAAAGCCATATTCCGCAGCAAAGCAGAACAAGTGCTTACCTTATTTGCTGTGCCCATGCAGATCAGTTATTACCTGCTTTCGTGGCTGGCAAAAATATTCGTGTCGATCTCTGAATTCATCCTGAAATACCTATTTAACGTTCGCATCAAAGAGAACCAAAAAGTATTTAACCGTGTGGATCTTGAAGTATTTGTAAAGCAAAGCCTGCATGGCCACGAAACAGATACGGCAGAAGTTAATACTGAACTTTTTGAAAACGCCCTTTACCTGGTAAACGTAAAGATCAGGAAGTGTATGATACCGAGGAATGAGGTAGAGGCTGTGGACATAAATACACCTATTGCAGACGTAAAAAAGAAGTTTATTGATACCAAGCTTTCTAAAATAGTGGTCTATGAAAACAACATAGACAATATTGTAGGCTACCTGCACCACCTGGACCTGAACCGCAGGCCCAAACTGATAAAAGAAGTGCTGCACACGATCACTGCCGTGCCGGAAACTATGAGCGCTGTTGACCTGATGAACAGATTTACCAAGGAACGCAAGAGCATCGCCTGGGTGATAGATGAATTTGGCGGCACCGCGGGTATTGTTACTATGGAAGATGTACTGGAGCAAATATTCGGGGAGATCAATGACGAATATGATGAGCAGGAGCACGTAGAGAAACAGATCTCTGAAAATGAATACATTTTGTCGGGCCGCCTGGAACTGGAATACCTAAACAACAAATACGATTTCAATTTCCCTACAGATGAGTCTGAAACGTTATCGGGCTTCATCATCAACAACCACGAAACCATACCCAAACATAAAGACCGTATCATTATCAACCGTTATGAATTTGACATACTGCTGGTTAGCGACACCCGCATCGAAACGGTGAAAATGAAAATTTTAAAGTAAATTTAAACTACTAAAATATCAATAGCCATGGCAGTGAAACGCCCGTTCAACCTAAGTCAGTGGATAGAAGAGAACCGTCATTTATTAAAGCCCCCTGTAGGCAATCAGCAATTATATAAAGATGCAGGAGATTTTATTGTAATGATAGTTGGCGGACCTAATAGCCGTAAGGATTTTCACTACAACGAAAGTGAAGAACTCTTTTATCAATTGCAGGGCGATATCGTGGTACGCATACAAGAAGACGGGAAAATAGTAGATATACCCATAAAGGAAGGCGAGATGTTTATGCTGCCGGGTAAAGTACCCCACTCTCCACAACGTGGCGAAAACACCGTAGGACTGGTAATTGAGAAAAAAAGAGAACATTCGGAAAAAGATGCCTTTATGTGGTTTTGTGAAAACTGCCACGAAAAACTGTATGAAGAATATCTCGACCTGACAGATATAGTGTCACAACTTCCTCCGCTGATGGAACGCTTTTATTCGGACGTAGAGAAACGCACTTGCAAAAAATGCGGCACGGTAATGGAACCGCCTGCACCTAAAAAATAGCGGTGGATAAACAGGCCCGGCTATTTTAATAATCAGGGTAAACAATTACTTTTGCGCACAACACAAAAAAGCAACATGTCACACGAAGAACATACACACGATTCTCACGCAGCACCCAGGAAAGCGCCTTTAAGCGCGGCATTTTGGTTTACATTACTGCTTGCCTGCCTGTTTATTGCAGCAGTTAACTTTGTAAATGTAATGGGCAGTGAGCATGAAGGCGCTGAACATGCGGAAACACATGAAATGATGGGTGCTAAAGAAGCATCTCACGAAGAAGCCACAGCACCAAAAGAAGAAGCGCCTGCTGCTGCAGCAACTGTAGCAGATACAGCAAGCCACAAAGCAGAATAACCGCTTTGTTTTTATCATGTTTGCATGAATAATAATGATATTATAGCCATTACAGGGGCTGCCGGTTTTATCGGCAGCTGCCTGGTTGGATACTTAAATAGCAGGGGCTACAACAACCTGATCCTTGTAGACGATTTCTCAAACCCTGCCAAGCAGCCAAACCTCGAAGGCAAAAAGTTTCTTGAACAAATAGATCGTAATGAATTTATAGATTGGTGCGATCGTAAGCCCGGCTATATACAATACATGTTTCACCTTGGTGCCAGGACGGATACCACTGAGATGGATTATGCAGTGCATATAAAATGGAACCTGGATTATTCGAAAGCTATCTGGGCGGTATGTACGCAACAACGAATACCATTGGTATATGCGTCATCGGCAGCCACGTATGGTAATGGAGAGCTAGGCTATAAAGATGACCATAAGATAGTTTCTCAACTGCAACCGCTGAATCCTTATGGTGTATCCAAAAATGAATTTGACATCTGGGCTTTGGCGCAAGATGCTATGCCACCGTTTTGGGCAGGTGTAAAGTTCTTTAATGTATATGGCCCTAATGAATACCATAAGAGCCGTATGGCATCGGTCATCTTCCATGCATACAACCAGATAAAGGAGACAGGTACTGTAAAATTGTTCAGATCGCACAACCCGAACTATAAGGATGGCGAACAGCTGCGTGACTTTATATATGTACAGGACGTAGTATCTATCTGTACCTGGCTGATGCGGCAACAACCCGAAAATGGATTGTACAATTGCGGCACAGGACATGCAAGAACATTTAAAGACCTGGCAACAGCTGTGTTTAGCTCACTAGGGTTACCTGCGAATATTATTTTCGTTGACACCCCGGCTGACATCAGGGACAAGTACCAATATTTTACCGAAGCTGATATGCACAAACTAAAAGCTGCCGGTTACGGTAAAGATTTCCATTCGCTGGAAGAGGGCGTAAAAGATTATGTAGCTAACTATCTTTCGACACATTCTTACTATTAGTTGCACTTTATTGCAGCATTGCTGAAATTTCCGAATACTCATAAAAAATTAAGAGCTACCTGTTTGGTAGCTCTTAATAATTATAAAACATCTAAACTTCACTTTTATCGCAGCAAGGTGATATTGCCATCATAGCTTTCATTAGTATCATTACCGAACGAAACCTTGATCACATATATATATACACCTTCAGGTTGATCCGTACCGTTGAATTTACCATCCCAACCGCGTCCTTCAAGTGTATTTGTTTCAAATACTTTTTGACCCCAACGGTTATAGATAGTCATATCGAACTTGCTAACGTTGCGGGACAGGAACTGCCTTGGAAGGAAGTAATCGTTATACCCGTCGTTGTTAGGTGTAAATACATTAGGAATATCAATGTAGCAATTCTTCTTCACCACAATACTATCGGCAGCAGTACAACCATTGTTATCTACCGTTACAGAATAGGTACCGGGGTGGTGAACCATAATATTCGCGGTGGTATCCTTGGTTTCTGTATTCCACCTCCAATGATAGTTTGGATTAGATACCGGGCTATTGATAAGATCGCCTATTGATATTGGCTGGCCTCCGGGGCAAATTGCTGTATCAGGGCCAAGGTCAACATTCGGATATGCATTTACATATATGTTCTGATGATAAGTAGTATCCTTACATACCCTGTAGTGCGCATTCAACTGAACATCATAAATACCCGGATTATCGAAAGCGTGCTGAATGCTGAACTGATCTTGTATGGTATGGCCGTCGCCAAAATCCCAAAGGGCATAGGTACCACCGATGGTAGAATAGTCACCGGCAAATTTTATGGTTTCGCCTGCGCATATTACCGTATCAGAGAAGAAGCTCGCGGAACCTAAAGAGTCTACTGCGATTATTTTATAGGCAGTATCGTGACACCCAAGGTAGTCTGTTACGACCAGCCGAACATTATAAGAACCGTAATAAGTATATCCATGTTTAGGTTCAAAAAGATTGCTTGTATAGCCATCTTTAAAATCCCAGTCGAACGGTGTAGCTGTACCCGGTGTTACTGTAGATTGATTAGTAAAATAGATCGTATCTCCCTGGCAAATACTGTCATCACTGATCGCAAACTTCGCCTCGATCGGGTGATTGATCGAAAATGGTTTGGTCATACTATCTACACATCTTGCATTATTAACGATCAACCTCACACGATAGCTACCTTGCTGATCGTAAATATGCAATGGGTTAGGTAATGTATCTGTCTTGGAATCACCAAAATCCCAATGCCATTGCGTATTACCTAAGGACAGGTCATGGAACTGAACACTATCTTCTTTACAACCCAGCATCAGATCGAAAGAGAAATTAGCAACTGCTAAAGAATTTAAAGTGATATTAGCAGAACCGGTATCAGAAGGGCAGCCTAAAAGCGAAATAGATACAGCTTTATATATGCCTGCATTTGATATCTGTATGTTAGGAATCGCGTAAAAGTTAAATGGACTTATAGTACATGGATGCGCAACACCAAAGTTATCAAAGATAATATTGGAAACGTTCGGGCTTGTATTGACTTTAACCGTATCAGCTTCTCCTGCGCATTTAGGGCCTACCTGAGAAACTACAGGCTTTTTAGGTGTCAGGTCAACACTAATATCTTTACTGGCTGTATATGTACAAACGCCACGCGTAGCTACACAAGTATAAGTACCGTTAGAGGCCGGAAGCTGCAGGTTGGGGACTACAGGATCCGCAATTGTTGTTTGGGCAACAGGCATAGGGATGCTAGCAGTCGTCGTCCAGCTAAAACTAGTATTCGGAAAATTAGGAACGTGCAGATTCAGATTACGTCCTGTACAAAACGGTGAATCGGCAGTTACCTGGAATGGCTGCATACAACTATCTAACGCGGCATAAGTAGACCATACAACACCTCCGGAACTGGTATTTAACCTGTCGTGCACCAGTTCTATAGAGCTAATGGTACCGGGAGCAGACGCATAGGTTAATGTTACCCCATTATTACCCGCGCCAAGTGTGCTGGTAAGCTTGCCACCAATAGCTACATAAGAGCTGGTAGGAGCAGGTGTAGTACATCCCGGCAAATAGCCAGACAGCATGCCGGATGTAATAGGTGTCAAAGTACCGTTAACACGCATATACAACGTATCATCTGCCTGAAAGTCAGCAATCTCGAATTTCACATGCGTTACCGCGGGTGAAAAGCTATAATGGTACCCACCTGTGTGAGATGCATCGTAGGCTACGAAATAAGGCCCGGTTGCGCAATATGGTGTAGTACTACCGGGATTGCCAACAGGAGTTATGGTAACAGATATAGGTATTACCGGGGATGCAGTGTTATATACCTGCGTGCCAGATGTATGGGTAAACGCCGGTGTATAGTTTTGTGCAAACGCATTAATACCTAAGAAACCCAGAAAGGTTAGTAATAAAAGTTTTCGCATTTAGCAAACGTTTAAAAAAAATACAATGTTTGATTGGAGTGATTCAATCCTACATTTCTATTATAAGCTACTAATATAAAGACAAAATCTTAAATTTTTTAGTTGGGTAAATAATAATTTTTTTCTCTAAACCCTCATCAGAATAGCAATTATCTTCGCGAAATGAAATACCTGATCGTTGGTTTGGGCAACATTGGCGCAGAATATGATATGACGAGGCATAATATAGGATTTGAAGTGGCGGATGCATTTGTGATAAAACACGGGGGCAGTTTTGAGCTGGACAGGCACGCATTTGTGGCAAATGTTAAAATTAAGGGCAAGCAATTTGTGGTAATAAAACCCACTACCTACATGAACCTGAGCGGCAAGGCAGTGAAGTATTGGATGGATAAAGAAAAAATATCGATAGAAAATATATTAGTGATAGTTGATGAACTGGCATTACCCATAGAAGCCCTTCGGCTGCGTGGCGCAGGTAGTGCTGCAGGCCATAACGGATTGAAAAACATTGAATTGTTACTACAGACCGACCAATATGCACGGCTGAGATTTGGTATTGGTAACAATTTTGCCAAAGGCAGACAGGCAGAGTTCGTGCTGAGCCGCTGGAAGCCGGACGAATTACCTGTTGTAAAAGATAAAATAGTACGCTGCATAGATATTATAGAAAGCTTTGCCTTTCAGGGAATTGCCAAGACGATGAGCTTGTATAATAAATAGGGGTTGTAACGACCCTTTTATTGTCGCAACAGCACCTGCTGCTTATCAGTTTCCTATCCTTACTTTGCTATGTAAGATATTTTTACATAACAAAGTTTTTAGCATGGAATATTTCCTTTATTTTAGCGCATCATTTCTTCCATCCTATGGTGTTTTAACATTCCGCCTGACGCGTTCGGGCGATGATTCTCAGCCCAGTATTTCCGGCATACATCGCCGGAGATCATTCTATTTACATACATCAATAATCTGAAAATTAAACTGTTATGCAATCACGTGCATCATCACGTACTATATATTTATTACAACTGTTTAAACAAGCAGTAACCGGCGGCGAACAGGATTTCACCACCGGCAGTATCAAAAAAGCCATTTTCCTGCTATCCGTGCCCATGATACTAGAGATGGCCATGGAATCTTTATTTGCCGTAGTGGATGTGTTCTTCGTTGGCAAGCTGGGCGTAAATGCCGTAGCAACCGTGGGACTTACCGAGTCGATGCTTACCCTACTCTATTCCATAGCCATGGGCCTGAGTATGGGAGCTACGGCTATAGTAGCACGCCGCGTGGGTGAAAAAAATACGGACGGGGCTGCACACGCAGGCCTGCAAGCGCTATATATTGGTGCGTTCTTCAGCCTGCTGGTATCTGTAACCGGCATCTTATATGCAAAAAACCTGTTGATAATTATGGGCGCCGCACCCGAAGTGGCTAATGAAAACTATCATTATACCCAGCTACTAATGGGCAGCAATATGGTTATTGTGATGCTTTTCCTGATCAACGGTATCTTTCGTGGTGCCGGTGATGCGTCTATAGCCATGCGATCGCTATGGATCGCCAATACACTGAACATCATACTATGCCCCACGCTGATAAACGGATTAGGGCCGATACCTGCTATGGGATTAACGGGCGCTGCATTGGCTACTACCATCGGCAGGGGCATTGGCGTATGTTATCAACTGTATCACTTATTTGGTGGTAAGGGCATTATCAAATTTCACCGCAAGCATATAAGGTTAGATATACCTGTTATTACTAATGTCATTAAGATCGCGTCCGGTGCTACGGCCCAATTCTTAATAGGCTCTGCCAGCTGGATATTCCTGGTGAGGATATTATCTGGCTTTGGCAGTGACGCACTGGCAGGATATACCATAGGTATACGTGTGATCATATTCACGATATTGCCGGCATGGGGCATGGCCAACGCAGCTGCAACGTTAGTGGGACAAAACCTGGGCGCAAAACAGCCAGACCGCGCAGAACAATCTGTATGGAAAACAGCAAGATACAATATGCTATTCCTGGTATCGGTGGCGGTAATATTTTTTACTTGCGCAGAGCCAATCATCCATCTGTTTACACATGAAGATGCTGTGGTAGCCTACGGGGTGGCTTGCCTGCGCTTTGTGAGCCTCGGGTATGCCTTCTATGGCTATGGCATGGTGGTATCCCAATCCTTTAACGGTGCCGGCGATACGAAAACACCCACGATCATTAACCTCTTAGGCTTCTGGGCATTCCAGATACCTATAGCTTATGTGATGGCTAAGGTATTGAATATGGGCCCAACGGGTGTATTCCTTGCCATATCCATTGCAGAAAGCCTGATGGCTATAGCTGCTATTCTTCTATTTAGGAGGGGTAAATGGAAGCTGGTGAAAGTGTAATTAGTTCAGCTTTGTAAGAAAGATAGTATCGCCGGGCTGCGGTTCGGTGATACGTCTTGTATCATAATCCGGTTTACTGATGGTAAGTTTTAGCGTAGGGCATTTAGCAATCCCGCTTACGGAAAAGCTCGCTTCGAAACTACCTACGGAGTCTGTATAAGTGGTTTTCTCCTGCGTTTGATTACCACCTGTTGCCGCGACGCTGTACACCATAGCATTAGGGATGCCTTCATGCGATTTGCTATCTGCAACTATATTCTTTGTGTATTTGCTGCAGTCGCAACTACAAAGGCCGGCGAAAAGGATCAACAACAGGCTTAGCTTCCTCATGTATATCAAAGATAAGTGAACGCCTTAAAAACAAAAAGCCCATAGCGGATTGCTATGGGCTTTAATATTTACCCAGACAATTAATCGGCCTGGTGGAAAGGATACCTGTAATTTGTAACAGGCACATATGTTTCTTTAATAGTGCGGGCACTCAGCCAGCGATACAGGTTGAGCAAAGAGCCTGCTTTATCATTGGTACCTGAGGCACGCGCGCCACCAAATGGCTGCTGCCCTACCACAGCGCCGGTTGGTTTATCATTGATGTAGAAGTTACCTGCAGCATTTACCAGTTTGCGGGTCATGTACTCAATAGCTTCCCTGTCTTGCGCAAAGATGGCACCCGTAAGTGCATAGCCGCTGGTATGATCTACTGTATCTAATATATCCATCCATTTGTCAGCATCATAGGTATAGATGGTCAGCACAGGGCCGAAGATCTCTTCACATAAAGTAACATAGTCTGTCGACTTGGCTTCTATAACTGTTGGCTCTATGAACCAGCCTTTAGACTTATCGTAGCTACCACCATATAAAATGGATGCCTGGCCATTGCTGTTCTTAACACCATCAATATATTTTGTGATGCTGTTAAATGCTTTTTCATCTATTACCGCATTGATGAAGTTGGTAAAATCATCCACAGGGCCCATCTTCATGGTCTTCAATTCGGCTACCAGTTTTGTTTTGATCGCGTCAGCAATGTTGCTCGGCAGATATGCCCTGCTTGCAGCAGAACATTTTTGACCCTGGTATTCGAATGCACCACGTGCCAGGTTAGCAGCTACAGCATCTACATCTGCAGACGGGTGCACCATCACGAAGTCTTTACCACCTGTTTCGCCAACTATACGTGGATATGATTTGTATTTGGCAATGTTAGTACCAATGTTCTTCCACATGGTTTGGAATACACCTGTAGAACCAGTAAAGTGTACGCCCGCAAAATCAGGGTGCTCAAAACATACATCTCCTATAACAGGGCCGGGAGGATAAACCAGGTTGATAACACCTGCAGGTAAACCGGCTTCCACCAGGATCTCCATAAATACACTGGCACTATATATCTGTGTATTGGCAGGTTTCCATACTACCACATTACCGCACATAGCAGGCGCAGTAGGCAGGTTGCCGCCAATTGCCGTAAAGTTGAACGGTGTAACAGCCAGCACAAAGCCTTCCAGCGGACGATATTCCATGCGATTATGGAATGCCGGCGTAGAGATAGGCTGTTCGTTATATATTTTACTTAAGAAGTGTACATTAAAACGAAGGAAGTCGATCAATTCACATGCGCTGTCAATCTCCGCCTGGTAAGCATTTTTGCTCTGACCCAGCATAGTAGCAGCATTCATTTTGAAACGATATTTGGTAGCCAGCAATTCAGCAGCTTTCAGGAAGATGCCAGCGCGATGTTCCCATGGCATTGCAGCCCAGTTTTCTCTTGCGGCCAATGCAGCATCGATCGCCTGTTTCACATGGTCTGCAGTGCCCGCGTGGTAATGCCCCAGCAGGTGGCCGGTTTCATGTGGCGGACGGATCTCGTGTTTATCACCCGACCTTACCTCTTTACCGTTAATATACATCGGTATATCGCGGGTGGCAGATTTCATTTCTGCCAATGCTTTTTGTAAGGCGATTCGCTCTGCGCTTTTAGGTGCATAGCCTAATACCGGTTCATTCTTAGGTTGGTCGTAATGAAAATACGCGTTATGCATAAAATTATTTTAGAATTGGATGCGCAAAGTTAGCTAATAATATATATCCGGCAGAATCTTGTGGGTATAAGATAGACGGCACCTATCCATATATAAGTAATAGTCTATAATTATGATTTCCTGCATCTGCTCTGATATTAGGCTTTAGTATTTTACCTTGCAGTCTTATGTGGCAAACGCTGTTTCGCAGAAAAACACTTACACAAATAGAGAAAGACATTGCTGAGGGTGCATCAGATGCGGCCCATGCATCGGGCATGAATAAAGTATTAGGCGTGCGTGACCTTACCTTTATGGGCATAGCGGCCATAGTAGGGGCCGGAATATTCAGTACCATTGGCAAGGCCAGCCATGATGGCGGCCCGGGTATAATCTTCCTGTTTCTTTTTGTATCCGTAGCCTGCGGGTTTGCCGCGGTGTGCTATGCAGAGTTTGCCAGCATGATACCTGTATCGGGCAGTGCATATACATATAGCTATGTCGCATTCGGCGAGATCATTGCATGGATCATAGGCTGGGACCTATTAATGGAATATGCTATTGGTAATATTGCGGTAGCCATATCCTGGAGCGATTACTTCACTACCCTGCTGGATGGTTTTGGCATCCATATACCCGAATACCTGACCATGGACTACTGGACTGCCAAAGATGGACTAAGCGAAGCAGCCAAAATAGCCTGGAACAACGCCCCATCCGTTGGCAACATAAAGCTGATATGTGACCTGCCTGCGTTTCTTATCACTGTTATTATTACATGGATCATATATGTAGGCATTAAAGAAAGCAAACGCACCACCAATGCTATGGTGATCCTGAAAATGGCTGTGATCTTGCTGGTAATTGTGGCAGGTGCATTTTATGTGAAGCCGGGCAACTGGGTTCCTTTTGTGCCCAATGGCATGTCTGGCATACTTAGCGGCACGGCGGCAGTATTCTTTTCCTACATAGGGTTTGATGCTATCTCTACAACTGCTGAAGAATGCCGTAATCCGCAAAAGGATTTGCCGAGAGCCATGTTTAACTCCCTGGTGATCTGTACTATTATCTACGTTGCCATTGCGCTGGTATTGACCGGTATGACCAGCTATGTGCATCTTGATGTAGGCGATCCGCTGGCTTATGTTTTTAAAGCAAATGGCCTGGATGGACTGGCGGGCATTATTGCAGTGAGTGCCGTTATAGCAACTGCGAGTGTGCTGCTGGTCTTTCAGCTAGGGCAGCCACGCATCTGGATGAGCATGAGCCGCGACGGATTGTTGCCGCCAATCTTTTCCAGGATACATCCAAAATATAAAACACCTTCTTTCTCTACCATCCTTACGGGATGCGTAGTGGGTATACCTGCATTGTTCCTCAATCTTACTGTAGTAGTAGATCTTTGCAGCGTAGGTACTCTGTTTGCCTTTGTATTGGTTTGTGGTGGCATCATAAGACTGCAGCAGCAGCGAAAAAAAGCAATAGCAAATGGTGAGACGGTAGTGGAAATACCTAAAAGCAAATTCCAGACACCCTATATCAACGGCAAATGGATAGTGCCTGCTTTATTGATCATTAGCATTGCCGTATGGCTTAAAAGCACACCGGATGCATTATCATCTTTCTGGCATAATGATGACCAGGGCTGGGAAGGGATCCGTGAAAAGATACCGTATATAGCCTTTGGTATTGTGTTCTTCGTCACAGCGATACTCTCTTTCCTCCGCAGCTATTCTTTGATACCGGTGCTAGGCTTTTTATGCTGCACCTACCTGCTTTGCGAGAGCGGCACCAGCAACTGGGAACGTTTCCTGATATGGCTTGTAATAGGGCTGGTTGTTTACTTTCTCTACGGCCGTAAAAAGAGCAGGCTGGCCAACTGATGTTACCCACCTGTTAAAGCCAGCTGATTGCCAAAAACTTAACATTAAATAATTGTTAAGTAATCGTAACTTAGTATAGAACGCTTTGATAAGTGAAAGCATGGGGCTTCATATTATCCATTGTGGTTATACTAACCATTCATCCGCAGAGTCTATACAGCAGGGAAAATAATTCATTTACGCTTATTGATTTTTACGGCGACACTGCTTTATTACCAATAGGCAAATCGCTGGTAATCAACTTTGATGAGCCTGTTACCAAAGAAGCGGTTCAGCATTTTTATGACAAGGCAAATGCCGCAGCATACCAACCCGTCATAGATTCTTTATTGGCATTCAGGGAACGAAATCAATTAAATGATTGGTTTTACTATCAATTGATACGGAAAACTGCACAATCCATCAGCCCTAAGGAAGATAATTATCCGAGATATACTTTATACAAATGGTTTTTCCTTGCCAAATCGGGGTACGATGCCAACCTGGCCATAAGCGACGGGCAACTGATATTTTATGTAAGAAGCGAGGATAGCATCTATGATATCCCCTACTACACCAGGGAGGGCAAACATTATGTATGCCTGAATATGCACGATTATGCCAATAAAAGCTTTGATTTTGAGAAGGATGGAATTTATCCTACAGACATCACGGTACAGGAAGGAGTTCAATCCTTCTCGTACAAGGTAACGCGGATTCCCAGTTTTTCGCCCACATACTATGCCGAAAAAGACATCCAGTTCAAATTCGGGCATAAAGCCTACCAGTTTAAAGTAAAAGTCAATCCACAGATCAATACCATATTTGCTAACTACCCGGTTACAGATATTGAATCGTACTTCAACATCCCGCTGAGTGATGAGACTTATAATTCCCTGATCCCGGAGTTGAAGAAAAATGTAAGTAAAATGGATCAGCAAACAGGTGTAGATTACCTGATGGAGTTTACCCGTAATGCTTTTTTGTACAAAGACGATAAGGAAAACTTTGGCAAGGAAAAACGCATGTCGCCGGAGCAAACGCTGCTATATAATTACAGTGATTGCGATGACCGTGCAGCCTTCTTCTTTTACCTGGTAAAGGAAATATATAACCTGCCGATGGTGGCGTTATTGTATCCAACACATCTTACTATTGCAGTGAAATTTGATAATCCTCCTGCAAAAAGCTTTACCTACAAAGGCAACCAGTATGCTATCTGTGAGCCTACTTCTCCATTATTATCTATAGGAGAAACAAACCCGGAGTTAAGTACAACCTCTTACCGGGTAGCATATGAATATAACCCCGGCAGATAAATAACTAATTATTATCAACCCCTCTTGTAAACAAAGCAGCCCTACAGAGGCTGCTTTGCATTTATATTTTTTTAGAATCTATTACTTACAGTTGAGTTGCAGTGTATACTACATCTGTAGTATAAGTACCTGCAGGGTAGCTGAAGCCGGGAGTCGCCTGGTATTTTACAGAGAATGTTTGGTTACCGCCCCTGCTGCCATTGCTGATCAGGTTTTGGTTGCTTGCTGTTACATCTGCATAAGCAGTAGATGAGAACGGTGTGGCGATAGTACCACCTGTACCGTTAGCAGATACCATTACATCCAGTACAGATGCTACCGGCATTACCGGTGCAGGTGAAGTGGTACCGGTATAAGAAAAGTTGGTTGAGTTGGCTTTGATCGCTACAGTGAAGTTCTTGTTAGAACGTACTTTCAGTTCCTGGGCAGCAGAAGTTACACCGTTTGCATAATCGTTCACCGTATTAAACGCCAGGTTAACAGCAGCGCCAGTTGCGCTGGAAGAACCGGTAAAAGTGATCTCGATAGCGTTAGAGAGGTTCAGGTTTACAGTTTGCGTAGCTGTAGAAGAAACCTGGGCATTAGCTGCGTAAGTTGAAGTAAGGATAGCTGCGATTGCGATTAACTTTTTCATTTGGTTTGTTGTTTGTTGTGTGGTTATGGTTTGTTGTTATTGTTTGTTGTTGTTTGTTCGTTTGATGATGCAAATATGGGGGCAAGCATGGGGGCAAGCATGGCGCACATGCAAAAAATGCAGCCCTGTTAACGCCGTTTTTGCAACCTGTTAACCGGTGATTAACAAACTAAAACCAGGTAAAAAGTAATGAAATGCGCGCCCTATAAGGATTCCAGCTTGCCGTCCTTGTATTGGGCCCAGTCTATATCCCGCCCAAAAGTTCCCCTAAGCCTTTTGAAAAAAGACTCTTGCTGGGTAATAGGCAGGAAACTGGTATCCTGTACCAACGCCGGCCTGGCATTAATATGCGGATTGAGATGATTATAAACCGCAAGTGTATCAGTAATAAATGGCAGACGATATATAGGAGTACCGAACCTGCGCTTTAAAAAGCCTTTTAACAGGAAGGTCTGAAATGGATCTGATGCAAGAGCTATAGACTTAAATCCCAGCTTTTTTGCGACGATGTAGGAATAATAAACATTTTCTGTACTATGCCGGGCATTGGTATCATAAAAAATGTGCTCTTTGGGAATGCCCAGTTTTTGCCCGTACAGCCCCATTACTATGGCTTCTTTATAAGGTGTATAAACGGCATCGCCTGAATAAATAACATTCTTTGCCAATCCGTTTTTATACAATATCCATGACCAGATGACACGTGCCTTCATTACAGAATCCCAGCTATGGCCATGATAAGGTATGCCCGGTACGATAATAGCATCGAAAGACATATTATTGGCTACTGCAGTATTATACAGCCTTTGCGGGCCTCTACGGGGAGTGATACAGGAAACCAGTTGCAGCAACAATGATGATAGCATCGTTATGGTTAGTATAAAAACAAGATTACGTTTCAATTTCGTTATTATTTTATTCCACAACAGTTACTGACATGGATTGTTTAATACCCCATAAAAACATGCCAAAAATATTTAATCTTAGCTATATTCCTTCACTATGTTTTTCAGCTCGTTCAGTTTCAATAAAGCTTCTACCGGCGTTAACGTATTGATCTCTGTTGCCACGAGTATTTCCTGTACTCTCCGCAGATCTTCCGTGACGCCATCAAAAATATTGAGCTGAAACTGAGGCAGTTGTTTGATATCCTTCACTTTCTTCGCAGCACTACCCGATTCCCCGTGTTTTTCTTCCAGTAATGCCAGTATCTCATCGGCACGATTTAATAGCGCCGGCGGCATACCTGCCATGCGCGCTACTTGTATACCAAAGCTATGCCTGCTACCACCTGGTGCCAGTTTGCGGAGGAAAATAACTTTATTGCCCGTTTCTTTATGTGTTATGTGATAATTCTTTACCCGCGGCAGCTGGTGTTCCAGTTCATTCAGTTCATGATAGTGCGTGGCAAATAAGGTCTTGGGTTTTGCAGCAGTATTATGCAGGTATTCCACAATAGACCAGGCTATAGATATACCATCGTATGTGCTGGTACCACGCCCTATTTCATCCAACAATACAAGGCTTCTATCGCTGATGTTATTGATGATGCTGGCAGTTTCATTCATTTCTACCATGAAGGTACTTTCGCCGCCGCTCAAATTATCAGATGCGCCTACACGTGTAAAAATCTTATCCGTCAGCCCTATAGCAGCCGAATCTGCCGGTACAAAGCTGCCCATGTGGGCCATGAGCGTTATTATGGCTGTTTGTCTTAATAGAGCCGACTTACCACTCATGTTAGGACCTGTAAGGATAATTACCTGCTGTTCCTCTTTATCGAGTTTTATATCGTTGGCTACATAGCTTTCTCCCGGTGGTAGCTGCTGCTCAATAACAGGGTGTCTTCCTTGTTTAATATCCAGGATGGCATCCTGCAATATCTCCGGCCTGCGATATTTATATTGGATGGCATTGTTAGCGAAGCACAGTAAACAATCTAATTGCGCTATGGCATGGGCATTTACCTGGATAGTAGCAATATAGGGTTCAATTTCGCCGAGTAATTGCTGGTAGATATTCATCTCAATCTCCAGCATTTTCTCCTCCGCGCCTAATATTTTTTCTTCATATTCTTTCAGTTCGGGAGTAATGTAGCGCTCTGCGTTAGCCAGTGTCTGCTTCCGTATCCAGTCTTGCGGTACCTTGTCTTTGTGCGAATTGGTTACCTCCAGGTAATATCCAAACACATTATTATAGGCAATCTTAAGCGACCCGATATTAGTGCGCTCAGATTCTTTTTGCTGAATCTGCAACAAGTAATTTTTGCCGCTGCGTGATATGTTTCGAAGATCATCAAGTTCTGCATGAATACCATCGCGTATCATACCGCCTTTGGTTGCTAAAGCCGGTGCATCATCCACTATCACCGACTTGATACGGTTGTACACATCTGTAAGCGGCCGGATAGAATCACCTAAGGTTATTAGCGGAGCAAAGGCACTATCAAGGCACATTTTTTGGGTGTGCTCTATGCATTCCATTCCTTTGGCGAGTTGCAACACCTCCCTGGGGTTTGCTTTTCGCAGAGGTATCTTACTGATAAGCCTTTCTACATCGCCCACCTGCTTTACGCATGTCAGCAGATTATGGCTGAGTTCCTGATCGAGGATAAAATGGCTCACCAGGTCTAAACGTTGCTCTATCCTTGCCATATCAAACAACGGAAAGATCATCCACCGCTTCAGCAAACGGGCACCCATTGGCGTTTGTGTATGATCTAATGCCTGAAGGAGACAACTGCCTTTTTCATCGCTGCTATTCAGCAGTTCCAGGTTACGAATAGTAAACCTGTCCATCCAAAGGAAATCTTCGGCAATGATCCTTTGTATGGTATTAATATGCTGCAGGTGGCTATGCTCTGTATCTTTCAGGTAATGCAATGCAGCACCCGCAGCAATGATCCCTGCACGCATCTCTTCTATACCGTATCCTTTAAGCGATGTAGTGTTGAAATGCTGCAGGCAGGTATCGTAGCAGTACTGTTCCTGGAATATCCATTCCTCCAGTTGAAAGGTATAAACACGGGAATCAAACTGCTCTTTAAATTGTTTCTGTTTAGATTTGGAAAGGATAATCTCTGAAGGCTGAAAGCTCTGCAGCAGTTTATCCATATACTCCGCATTGCCCTGGGCAACGTAAAACTCACCCGTACTGATATCGAGGAATGCCACCCCGCAAATAGCATCTGTGAGGTGTAATGCTGCAAGAAAATTATTGGTTTTGTTTTCAAGAAGTTTATCATTCGTCGCCACACCCGGCGTCACCAATTCCGTAACCCCGCGCTTTACAATTCCTTTTACTGTCTTAGGATCTTCGAGCTGATCGCAGATAGCAACACGGTAGCCGGCCTTTACCAATTTATGCAGGTAAGTATCTACCGAATGATGCGGAAAACCTGCCAGTTCAACAGCAGAGGCAGAGCCATTTGACCGCTTGGTAAGCGTAATGCCCAGCACACGGGATGCAATCAGTGCATCCTCACCGAATGTTTCATAAAAATCACCGACACGAAACAAAAGCACTGCATCAGGATATTTTGCCTTAATATCGCTGTGTTGCTTCATGAGTGGTGTTTCTGTCTTTGCCATGCATGGCAAACCTAACTAAAAAGCATCGAAACCGCGGCAGACAAAATTCACACTTGTGGAATAGTTATTGCTTTACGGTAAACAAGAAGTTTTGCGGAAAATCGACATTATAACGATGCCCCTTCCAGCTTACGCTCTGCCATTCACTCGTGGGATTGATTGAAATATCCTGATTACCACTGACAGCATGTAACGGCAATGAAAAGCCAGCCACAACATTATTGAACCTAAAGTATAACTGCCTGTCTTTGATATAATATTCCAGCTGTGGTATATCGGTTGTTCGCAAATACTGGTTGAATATCGGTTCCAGTTTTAATCCTGTATGTTTTATTATATAATTTTCAATCTCTGCTGAGGTAACCAAGCGATGGTAAAAATCTTTGTTTAGTCCCCGCAGAAGCTGGCGAAATTGCTCATCGTTATTCATCAACAAACGGATGGTATGAATTAAAGCGCTACCCTTGTCATATTTATCACCGCTACCTTCGTCCTGCACGCCGTAATCACCAATTATATTACGGTCATTACGGATATTTTTCCACTCGCCTGTGGTGTAGGCAAAAGCTTTCTCCTTCCCAAATGCACATTCGGCAAACAGGGCTTCAGAATATGTTGTGATACCTTCATGTATCCAGTTATCAGCAATATCTGCAGCCGTAATATTATTGCCAAACCATTCGTGCCCGCTTTCGTGTACAATAATAAAGTCGAAAAGAGTACCAACGCCCGTGTGGCTCCTGTCATCCCCCAGGTAACCCATCTTGTACTGATTGCCATAAGCAACAGCACTTTGATGCTCCATACCCAGGTAAGGAGCTTCTACCAGCTTGTATCCATCTTCGTAAAAAGGATATGGCCCCATCCAGTATTCAAAGCAATGCAGCATTTGCTTTACAACTGCAAATTGTTTCCTGGCCTTCGCCTCGTTATACCGCAGAGCATAAAACGAAAGGTCTAATTTTCCCTTTTCCCCCATGATCGTATCCTGCCATGATATATAATCGCCGATGTAAAAAGTAATATCGTAAGTATTGATAGGGTTCTGCACCTCCCATGCCCATATACTACTGGCGGTATTTTCATGAACCGGCGCAGCCAATTCACGACCATTAGATACTACCATCTCCTGCATCTGCCCCATATCAAAAGTCATTCGTGCACCACTATCCGGTTCATCGCCCTGGTAGTCTTTGCAGGGCCACCAAACACTTGCGCCTAAACCCTGGCAGGCCACGGCTATCCACGGCTTTCCGGTACTGTCATGAGCCCATATAAAACCACCGTCCCAGGGAGGCATTTTTGCTTTTCTCGGCGAACCATGATAATATAAACGCAGTTGCTGAACACTTCCGTTTTGCCAGGCCTTCGAAGGTGTATTGACCCAAAGAACGTTCCCTTCTCTAACAAATAATAGTTTACCGACGGCACTCATGATGCTGTCCATCACCATTGGTTCCTGTAGATCCAACTGCATACTATCTCCAGCATGCTGCACCAATTTGAACTTCATATCCACATAACCATGGATGCTCTGCGTAGCAGTATCGAAACTGATATTTAATTCATACTTCGTAACATCCCACCAACTCCTTCCACTGCCATTCGTACCGCGTAAGGTATCCTGCCGGCTATAAGCAAATGTGGTATTTGCTTTCAGCAAATACCACACCATTATTGTCACGAAAAAAGAGATCCTGTTCATTAACCCTTTTTCTTAGCTTCTGTTTTATTCATTTGCCTTGGAGCGCTATTTAATGCTTTTACATCCTTTAACTCCACATCAAAAATAAGAATACCATTAACAGGAATACGGTTTGGATCAGGGCTATTAGGACCGTAAGCTAAACCTGATGGTATGTAAATAGTTCCTTTAGTACCTACTTTAAAAAGCTGGAAAGCTTCGTCCCAACCTTTTATGACCATACCCATGCCTACCGGGAATGAAAAAGGCTGAACGTGGCCAAATTGAGGGTCGGTGTTTGAATCGAACGGCTTACCCTCTAATGTTTTACCCGTATAATTCACAACAGCAGTATCTCCCATATTAGCCTGAGCACCTGCGCCCTGCTTTTCTATGGTATAATACATACCAGATGCAGTTTTGCTGGGCTTCAGGTTCTTTTCTTTAAAATAAGCCTGCAGTTTCTCGTCATCTACAGTTTTTTGCTGTTCGGACTGCATTTTCATTTCCGCTTGTTTCTCTGCCTGCGTTTTTACAGCTACCAGTGTGGTATAATAATCGATCGTCTGACCTACACCGGTTTTCATCCATGGCTGCACCTGGAAACCCGGAAGCTTAGCCAAGCTATCTATATACACCTTGAAAATAGCACTATCGCCGGCAACCATATAGGTATAACCTTCCGCAATGTCGCCGGGTGTTATTGGCTGCATCTGTATTTCTGCAGGCTGGCCATTCATCATCTGCCTGGTGCTGAACAATACGCTGTCACCAAGTTTATACATCATATGTATGGAAATAAAATCGCTGGGAACAGGCTTTTTTGTACCGGTACCATGACTAACGATCTTATATAACATACCACTGGGAGCTTTAGAAAAGCCTTCGTTATCGTTTTTCTGAGTTTTGTTTTCTTTAGTGGCAGCAGCCTTTTCGGTAGGTTTCTTTTTCTGCGCATAACCTGTTGTTGTTACCACGAGAGATAGCAGGCATAATGCCTTCAGTGACTTATTCATCTATTTTAAAATGTTTTACTTCTGAAAATTATTTGGCATCGACCAATTCTACATCAAATATCATGATCGCATTGGCAGGCAAAGGGCCACGGGCCTGCGGGCCGTATCCAAGTGTAGAAGGCACGTACAGCGTTCCTTTAGCGCCTTTGTTATAATGGGCTATGCCTTCATCCCAGCCGGAGATAACCTGGTGGTTGCCTAAAGTAAATGAAAAAGGCTGCACGTGATTAAACTGCGGATCTACGTTAGAATCAAATGGTTTACCATCAAGCAGTTTACCGGTATAGTTAACTGTAACGTTTTGCCCCGCTTTAGCATTATCACCGCTACCTTTTTGATTGATCACGTAATACAAGCCCGAAGGTGTTTTTGTAGCCTTGATCTTATGCTCCGCAAAATACTTTTGCAGGATCGCATCATCTTTTTCTGCCTGTGTTTGCGCAAAAGACACAAACGAAATAGAAACAAGTGAAAGCAGGCCTAATAGTTTTTTCATTTTGTAAGCTTTTTAGTAAGTTATTTAATATCTAATAATTCTACGTCAAATATTAATATGGAATTTGCAGGTATCGCAGCGCTTGGACTATTCTCTCCGTACGCTAACGGGGAAGGAATATAAAAACTGGCCTTTGCACCTTTATTCAATAACTGAAGCCCTTCGTCCCAGCCCTTGATCACACGCCCCTCACCTACAGGAAATACCAGTGGCTCTACGTGATTGAACTTAGGATCAATATTGGAATCAAATACATTACCATCCATTGTATGTCCTGTATAATTGACATAGACAGATTGTGCTGACCTTGCGTTTGCACCGGAGCCTTGTGTATTTATGGTATAATACAAACCACTGGCGGTCTTCATAGGCTTAATGCCATGTTTGGCAAAATATTGCTGCAACTGCTTATCGTCAGCCGACATCTGCGCGGTGCTGCCCTCCCTTTCTTTCTTTTCTATTTCTTCTTTCGATAAAACAGAATACATGTGGATGACATAGGTAATGTTGCCGCCATCTTTCATCCAGGGCTGTGTGCGCTGGCCGGCAGCTTTCAAGGAATCAACAGAAACCATAGCGATCATACTATCACCGGGGCTCATTAACGCGAGGGCTTCCGCCAGGTCTCCGTTAAATTTAGGCTTATTCAACGGCAACTTTACAGGCTTGCCTTCGTTGATATTCTTTGAACTGAATACCAGGCTATCGTTAATGCTGGTCCTGATATCCAATTCCATCAAATCGCCAACCGCTGCATTGGAGCCGGGCTTATCGTACAACATACGATACCTGATGCCACCGGGAGTTGTTTTAAACGCCGCTTTAGAAGACGTTTTCTTAGCGGTATTACAAGCACCCAGCAATAGCAGCCCGGCACAGAATAGTATTATTCCTGTTTGTTTCATTGATACTGCAAGCAGCTAATGCCTTATTTAATATCTGTTACCTCTAAATTGAAAACCAGGATAGAGTTTGGAGGCAATGCCTGGCTACCTTGAGCACCATAAGCCAAAGGTGAAGGGATAAACAACCTTGCTTTGCTGCCTTTTTTCAGCAACATCACACCTTCGTCCCATCCGGGTATCATTTGTCCTTTACCGGCAGGGAATGTAAATGGCTCTACGTGTTTGAAAGCAGGATCTACATTTGAATCGAACGGAGTGCCGTCTAATGTTTTACCTGTATAATTTACAGTAACATTCTGACCAACCTGAGGTGTAGCACCTGTACCTTCTTTATCGATGATGTAGTATAAACCTGATGCAGTTTTATTAGGCTGCAGGTTATTCTTTGCAAAATATTCCTGCAACAGTTTATCATCTGTTTCTTTCTGCGCGGCAGACTTAGCTTCCTGTTCTTTTTTCATCTCCGCTTCAGGCTTGAATGATACAAGCACAACAGAAGTAGCTATGTAACCATTGCTCTTCATGAAAGGAGGCAACGGTTGTCCCTGCGAATATTTTTTAAATGTATCAACCGGAGTGCGGAAAATAGCACTATCGCCTGCTGTCATGAATTTCAAGCCTGAAGGCCAGTAACTTTTAAATGGCATTGGCATAGCAACAGGTATTTCCAATGGCTGGCCACCATTCATCTCTACCATGTCCTGCAGCAGAGAATCTTTTTTGCCAGGCTCCATGTAGTACATGCGCAGTTTTACTTTTACTATATCGCTATCGCCGGGATTGGTACCTTCTTTTACATCTTTTACGATCTTGTACTCAAGGCCGTCTTTGGTTTTTTCATAATCTCCGCTTCCGCCTTTGTTAGAACATGCGCTGAAACTGATAACTGCAATACTTAATGCTGCTGTTGTTAACTTATTTATCATTGATTTTTAAATTATCGGGGGTGAATATCGGATAAAATTTGCTTAAAATAAGATACTGTGTCAAGAAAAGAGGAAGTAGACCTTCCGCCGGACGCGTTAAAGTGTCCTCCGCCGTTAAAATGTTTTCGGGCAAAGTCGCTTACATCAAAGTCGCCTTTACTGCGGAAAGAGAGCTTTACCTCATCGCTACGCTCTGTTATTAAGGTAGCAAATCTTACGGAACCAATACTTAAAGGGTAATTAACCAACCCTTCTGTATCGCCCGTATTTACTTCAAAAAGTTTCAGGTCTTTGCGGGTAAGGCAAATAAGCCCTGCATTATATTTAGGAAATATCTCCATTTTCTCCAGCAATACATAGCCCAAAAACTGCATGCGCTTAATGCTCCAGGAGTCGTACACTTTTTCATGTATATGACTATGTTCCAATCCTTTAGATATCAGGTCTGCAACCATCAGGTGAACTGCAGATGTAGTTACCGGGAACCTGAAAGAGCCGGTATCGGTCATCACGCCGGTGTACAGGCATTCAGCAATCGGCACAGAGATCAAAGCATTGTCTTCGCACAGGTTTATAAAATCATATACCATTTCGCAGGTACTGCTCTTATCTGGTATACTGATGCCATAATCCCAAACCGGTTTTGGAAAAAGGTGATGGTCTATCAGCACTTTGGGTTGCGTTGCGTTTGCCAGCTGTTGCTCCAGGTGCTTCGTCCGGCTGAAATCATTAAAATCAAGGCCAAAAATGATCTCTGCATCATTTAAAGCCGCTTCTGCCTTTTTTGATTCTGCTTCGTAATTGATAATATGATCCTCTGCTCCCGGTATCCAGGTAAGGAAATCAGGCATTTCGCTGGTGATAACCGGCGTAGCCTTATGGCCTTTGGCCGTGAGGTAATGATACAGCGCCATGATACTGCCAATAGCATCGCCATCGGGCTTATGATGCGTTGTAATAAATATCCTGCGCGGTGTTTGTAATAATGGTAGTACGTCTTGTATTGGTAACATCAATAATCTTAAGTAACCCCCTATAATCAGGAAGGCGCTAATTTACAGTTAAACATTAGTAATACCCAGTGAAAGGCCAAAAAAACAGCGTTATCTAGTCAAATTTAACCTACCTTTGCGCCGTCAAATCAGAAATATCCAAGATCTATATGTCTAATCGTACTTTCACAATGATCAAGCCGGATGCAGTTAAGGCCGGCAACATAGGAAATATCCTGCAAATGATCAACGCAGCAGGCTTCCGTATCGTAGCTATGAAATATACCCGCCTTACCATGGACCAGGCCGGTAAATTCTATGAAGTGCATAAGGAGCGTCCTTTTTACGGCGAGCTTTGCGAATTTATGAGCAGCGGCCCCATCGTAGCAGCTATTCTTGAAAAAGACAATGCTGTTGCAGATTTCCGTACACTGATAGGTGCCACTAACCCTGCACAGGCAGAAGAAGGCACTATCCGTAAAAAATATGCTACTTCTATCGGCGAAAATGCAGTACACGGTTCTGACAGCGATGAAAACGCGGCTATCGAAAGCAGCTTCTTCTTCAACGGACTGGAACAATTCTAACCAGCAATTAAACTTCCTTTTAGAACCTCATCTATTACGGATGAGGTTCTTTTTTTTTAATGTTGAATCTAATATATATGTAAATGATAATTATTAAATTAGTGGCAACTAAGAGAGAGTCACATGAAATTCAGACACATCACCGCCGGTGACCGGGATGCTTTCTATCACCTGATCCAGAAGAATAAAGATCGCCTTGCCGATTATTTTCCTGTAACACTTGAGAAAGCAGCTACACCTGATATCACCGCCGAATCTATAAAGATGTACCAGGTGTTGCTGGAAAAAGGGGAGCTGTACACTTTACTGATAGAGAATGATGAAGCAAAAATCATAGGCCTTGTTTTTATTAAGAATATAGACCCTAAAAACCGTAAATGTGAACTGGGATATTTTATTGATAAAGATGAAGAGGGCAAAGGGATCATGAGCGAAGCTATAAAGGAAACCATCAACATTGCGTTTAACGACCTGGGCCTTCATAAGATCTACTGCAGGATAGGTATAGACAATGAAAAAAGCAATAACCTCGTGCTAAGGAATGGTTTTAAGCTGGAAGGCGTTTTGCGCGACGATCATATGAAAAGCGACGGCACATTAATAGATCTGAATTATTATGGACTGCTAAAATCCAATTGATTTCCGTATATTTATTACAACCGCTATGTTTACTACTGCCGTTTTCTAAAAAATCTTCTGTGTTCCTGTTAGCTATTAACAGGGATGGCGTACGATCAACAACAATTCAGGGCATTGACCGGCATCAGGGCTATAGCAGCCTTTATGGTTTTCTTTAACCATTTGCCACTACATCTTTATTTTCCATTTTTCCAGTATCTGCAGGCAGGTTTCAGCTCAGGGGTATCGCTTTTCTTTGTGCTAAGCGGGTTTCTCATCACTTACAGATATTACCCAAGCTTTTCGTTTTCAGAAGACTGGTTTTCAAAATATTTTATCAGGCGTTTCGCTCGTATTTACCCGGTGTATTTTTTCCTGGTAACGATCGTACTGATCGTATCCGCCCCGCATAACCTGGGCTATATTATTGAAAATTATACCCTGACACATAGCCTTTTCGATTACGGAGATATAGCTATCAGCCCCAGCTGGTCGTTAACTGTAGAGGAATGCTTTTACCTGTCTGCACCCGTCATTTTTCTGCTCATCAGAAAATATGGCGTGTGGAGTCCGTTGATGATCTACATAGTGTTACTAACAACAACCTTGCTTTTAAAAGATAATAAACCCAATGTTTTTGTTGCTAACCATTACATGTTCATGCTTACATACGTGGGCAGGTTCTTTGAATTTTATATGGGCGCAGTCCTGGCCATGCGCTTCCTAAAAGGCAAGACAAGTGGTCGAAAAACCGGCAATTATACTTACTACGGATCAGCCGGTATTTTGCTGGTAGTCCTTTGCGTTGGCGGCACGTTGCTATTGCATGGCACAGTAAGGCTGATGGCCACGCAAATGCTGTTTAACATTGTACTGCCCTTTCCCGTTGTGGTATTCTATAGAGGCCTGTGCACGGAAAATACAGTTGCGTCCCGTTTTTTATCAGGAAATTTAATGAACCTCTTTGGCAAAAGTTCTTATACTTTTTACCTATTGCACATGCTTATCATCGGGCCCATGCATACATTTACTAATCTCTTCGCCGGTACCAGGTATGACCTCCTTGTAGTGAGTGAATTCTTTTTAACGCTCATTCTATCTATCATCATTTACCTGCTTTTCGAGCATCCGGCCAACCTGCATATTAAAAGATTGTTACTAGCACGCAGAAACACTATGAAATATGAAAATATTTAAATATTTTGTTGGGAGTCAAAAAGATTATAGCTATGAAATTACTCATAACAATTTCAGTTTTTTTACTGACGGGTGGCGTTATGATGATTCCGTCGGCCACAAGCAATAATGTTGCCGGGAGCAATGCTTACTGCAAACATTGCAGGCATTTTCATTCCGTGAATATCGATTGCGCGAGGTACGCTGCGACAAGGATACAATAGTGCAACTGCAGTGATCGGTTTAGCCCGAAGTTTTGTAAATTGCTATCTATTCATTTACACAACTTGATCAACCTCTTCCTGAATGCCCCTTTTTACTAAACTTGGTAAATATACCAATACAGCATTGTTGCTACTTCGCATCGGTATCGGCATCATGATGATGCTGCATGGCTATCCCAAATTATCCGGCGGCCCTGAAAAGTGGGAAAAACTGGGCGGGGCTATAGAGCTTGTAGGCATACACTTTGGCTATACATTTTGGGGATTTATGTGCGCTATTACGGAAAGCATTGGCGGGCTGTTTCTATTACTTGGATTATTTTTCCGGCCTGTTTGTTTTCTGTTACTGTTTAATATGATAGTTGCTGCAGCAAAGTTATTATCGGGCGCACGCGGACTCTCAGATGCCACAGAAGCAATAGAGCTGGCAACAGTATTTCTTGCATTATTTATTATGGGGCCGGGCTCGTATTCTATTGATAAATCGTAATGAAGAAGGCATACTTCCTATTGTTCGCTGGTTTGTTTTGCAATGCTGCAATTGCACAGAATAAGGCAGACTCTATAACAAACGACCACATAAAGAAGCAGTCTATATATTCAATATCTGCTGATAGGAATTTTTCATTCACACCACTACCCGCAAACTATGCCACACAAAAGCTTCCGTTCTTTTGCAGGCAGGAAAATAAACTGGAAAAGATCACTAAAATACCATTTAGGTTAAGAGTGGGTGATGTAAGTGACTGTAATTACCTGGAGCAAAAGCCCGGATATAAAATACGCTAAGCTACATGAACGTTAGCCGGCCACAGGTCCACTTGCCTACCCAAGAGATTTAGCGGTTCTTTAGCGCGCTTGTCTATGGCAGGTGCCAATGACATTCTTATACCATCCATCACATTGTCTGTGGTGACATTCTTTTTACTACGCGAATTTCGCTGGCAACTTACGAGATAAAGATCGTCTTCGTTCAATGCGTAAATGACCGGGATATTTGCCAGTTCCTTATCTTTTAAAATGCTGTGATATACTTTGGTAATATGAAGATCCGGAGATTCAGGATTAATGAAAACAACATCCGGTTTTACCTCGGATATCATCCCTGTTACTACCGTGTCTGTGCAATTATATACCAGGAAGCCGCGTTCCTTGAGCATTTCAGCATCTGCGTATTGGCTTCCTTCTTTATTTGTTACCATTAAAATCCTGAATCGCATATAATACCTTTTTACAGGTTAACGTATATACATATACGGACAAAAAACTATGCCAGTTTTGATTAAAGAAATCATAAGACCATGTAAATCGATCTTTTTGACAAATGTGTGATAGATCAACCGGTAAGGTCTGCCCAGTCTTCGGTGCTGTTCTCATCCTTTTCTATAAACTCTAATTTCTATCATACATTTTGCTGATAAGTGAAAAATGTATTAATTATTTATTACCAACCCACACATAGAAAACTATTTTCATGTATTCTAAAAATTTATTAACTTAGAGTATGTAAAGATTAAAGCTATGTTAGTTCAAACCAAACGCACAATCATGCGTCCGTTTATGGAAAACGACTTCGGCTTGCTGAAGCAACTTTGCACTTCTATTAAGGTAATGGAGTTTATCCCACCTCACTTTGGTACAGAAACAGATCAACAAATACGCGAGAGGTTAGACACATATATTGCACACCATGACGAGCATGGTGTAGGATTTTGTGTAGTGACCGACAAAAATGGTAAATTTCTTGGACGCGCAGGTTATTGCTTTATCCCTGAAGTTAACTTATACGAGATCGGATACCTGCTGATGCCCGAATACTGGGGACAAGGACTGGCGACCGAGATCGTTAGCGAACTTCTTAATTATGCATTTGACAACCTGCTATTGGATAGCGTATGCGCCCGAACCGTAGCGGGGAATGATGCATCTGACAACGTATTGCAAAAAACAGGCTTTTCCTATATTGGCGAGCGGGCCTTTAGTATGGACGACCGGGTATTCATCTGGAATTATTATGAACATGAAAATGAAGCCGCACTTGCTAATACTTACCAACTATATAATACGCTTGTAGAAGATTGGGATATCTAAACTCATTCATAAAATTAGAGCCCGCTGTTAGCGGGCTCTAATTTTTTATCAGATTTTGACACCGGGCTGCCATTTCACTACTTTATTACTTCGTTTATCTACCGTACGGAGGTATGCATATATGGCAGACAAGTCACTTTCTTTCATTTTGCCATACATCATCCACGGCATAATAGTCATAAAATCTTTTGCGGGATCTACATGTGGGGGAACAAAAGAAGAATCGGTATAAGCTTTAAAGCGTGAAACAAACATGTCCTTAGTCCAGCTACCAATACCTGTTTCCATATCCGGACTGATATTAGGCGTAGTAAGAACACCACCCGGCATTTGAAACTGACGGCCACCGCCATATTCCGTACCCTTCACAAAATCACCTTTTTCAAATTTGGTGTGACATTCAGCACAGCCTGCAGCATTTACCAGGTACCTGCCATAAGCAAGTGTATCGCTTTCCGCAGGAAGTTTTTGCGGCTCTGCTTTCTTTGGTATCAGGCGCATGATTACGCTGAATGGGAAATCGGGCGCTGAAGACGGAACATCTTTTTTCACCTCGGGCAGGCTTCTTACATAAGCTATGATAGAATAAATATCTTCGGTATCCATTTTACCGTAATTATGATAAGGCATCACAGGCATCAACGGTTCGCCGTTCTTATCTACACCGGTGGTGATGGTACGATACAACTCTCCGTCTGTCCAGTTTTTCAAACGATATGGAGTGATGTTCCTTGAATAAAACACCCCGGGAAAACCCATTGTCTGATCAAACTTTTCACCGCCTACCCCTTCCGTACCAGCTACAGGCGGTGCAGAATATAATGTCCAATCACGTGTGGAATGGCAGTCCATGCAAAGCGTAACTGAATTAGCCAAGTACTTACCCCGCTCTACCCTTTGCGGTGTTATCTCCACTTTCAGGTCAGGGGCCTTACCTACATCAGGCTTAGAAAACTTAATATAGCCGACTATACCTATAATAAGTATGGCTATGACCAGGATAATATATCCCGTCCATTTCATGAACTTTCTCATACATAATTGGTTTGTAGGCGCAAATATAGTTAAGGAGTTCAATATATTATAATGTAACCTAATAATTAGCAGCATTAGGCCGCAGGTATTAGTTTTACGTCAACAAAATCCGTTATGATCCGTAGTATTCTTAATGATAAAGCAACCCGCCTTTTCATCTTCATGGCATCTTTCTTTGTTGCCAATGCATTGATAGCAGAGTGTATCGGCGGTAAACTATTTTCACTGGAGCGATTGTTTGGCATGGAGCCAAAGCCATTTAGCCTGCTGGGGGAAAATGGGCTCACTTACACACTTACATGTGGTGTGCTGTTATGGCCACTGGAATTTATAATGACGGATATAGTAAATGAGTTTTATGGCCCGAAAGCTGTTAGAAGAATTTCTTATATAGCCGTGGGCCTGATCACTTATGCTTTCATCATGTTCTACGCAGCTATAAAAGTACCTGCAAACAGGGAGTTTTGGATAGGTAGCCATGCCGCTGATGGCATACCGGACATGCAGGCAGCGTTCTCAGGCATATTCGGACAAGGAATGTGGATCATCGTGGGTAGCCTTACTGCCTTCCTGGTAAGCCAGGTATTAGATGTATGGGTATTTCATAAGATCAAAAAAGTAACCGGGGAGAAGAAGGTATGGCTGCGTGCCACCGGTTCCACCATTATATCTCAACTGATAGATAGTTTTGTAGTACTATTTATTGCTTTTAAAATAGGAAATGGCTGGAGCTACCAGAGAGTTTTAGCTATAGGGCTGGTAAACTATAGCTATAAAGCAACAATGGCGTTAATATTAACGCCATTGATCTACTTTATTGAACATCGTATCGTAGCCTATCTGGGGCCTGAGACCACAGCTGCTATGAAGGCCGCAGCTATGGGCGAGGAATAATTACCTCGCTTTCATCGGGCCATTTTTGTTACCTATAAAGCTATAAGTGAGGTTGAACTGTACACATGGAGAGCGATACATTTGTTTAGATACAAAGTATGCACCTTCGGAATGTACTTTACCATTATCCCAGAATACTTGTGTAGCCCTAAGATCAAGACCTATAACCGGAGAAACCTGGTAACCTACACCAAACATATAGCCCATGGAGAAACGACTTCCAAATTCAGCAGGTGTCAGCTTAGGATCGTTGTTGTTCTTCCAGTTATTCTGCAAGCTCTCTGTATTATTACCATAGTAATAAGAGGTATGCAACTTATCAAACCTTTCTTCTACGTTTACTGCAAAGTTGTAGGCGAGGTCAACGCCGGCAAAGAAATTCAATTTCTGTACCCTATATCTAACAGCAAGTGGTAATTCAACCAGCCCTGAAGAAGATATGTTAAATGAGTGCTCCTGAGAATCTACTGTGAAGCGGAAATAGTTTGGTGAAATATATTGTGGTGGTGCCTGGTCTATACTATTATAATTATTGGCAAGTGATTTACCATTACCAAAGCGATACAGGTATTTCAATTCTGCAAAGATTCCCCAACGCTCGCTTAGATTAAGCGAACCTGAAAATCCGCCTTGTACACCAAACATGTTATACTTACCCATTGTACTGCTTACACCGAACATCAAACCCGGGTGGAATGACACTTCATTGAAATTAACCTTAGCATTTTCCACCATTCTTTCGAAGATAGACTCGTGTTCGTATTTATTTCTTTCCGCACGTCTTTCAGCTCTTGTCAATTTTACATCTTCAATAGAGCTGTTTGCGGCAGGATTTACTTCTGCATTTGCAGCAGCATTGCCTGAAGCGGCGGATGCAGGTTCTATTTCGTTTTGATTAACAGCCATCAAACCTTTGTCGATCGTATCGATACGCTTTGCACCTCTGCGGCTCTTTTCCTGCACATAAGTAAAGTTGATAGAGTCCACATACCTCGGATTGGTTTTGTGGTAATCTAAAACCGGCCTTTTTTCGCGAGGCGTATTCACTGCAAAATTTGCAGGGTTAGTCACTCCATTATTGCCTGTGTTATAAACAGGGGGAGTATAGGTGCTGGATGGATTGTTTACAGGGGCTGTACCCTTACGGCTATTATTTTTATTTTCTTTATTTCCTTTAGCAATACCATTACCGGTACCATTGTTATTACCGGAATGTTTTGTAGGTTTATTTAAACCATTAGCAGGTAATTTACCTGCAGAGGCAAACACATTATTAGAATGATTCTTTTTAGAAGTTTTCGGTTGAGTGCCTTTAGCAGTATTGTTTACAATGGTATTTTCTCCTGATGTAGTATTACCGGTCGCGTCATTTTGACCAGCAATATTGTTAACTGCAACTGAGCCTTTAACTGTATGATGAGTGGTACGTTTCTCTGTGGTGCCTTTATTAGCGCCACCAGTAGCAGATGAAACAGCTATATGCTGTGGCTGATTATCGTGGCCATCGCCGGGCTCGTTATTGTTTATTAAAGTATTATTTGTTGATGCAGAACCGGTTGAAACGTTGTTATTTGCAGGAACAGAATTAGATGCAGGAGCATTGTTAATAGCATGCATATTGGGAGCAACTACCACCGGGGTGCCGGTATTGCTGTTTGTCTTTGCATTTCTATTATTGTATAACTGGTAACCACCAATGGTTACAGTACCCAAAGCCAGCAGCAGGGCTGCAGCGGAGAGTGTACGCCTCCAGTTAAATACTGCCGGCGGGGCCTGCACGGGCATCTCCTTATCCAGGAGCTCCCTCATTTGCAACCAGGCGCCGGGCCGCTCCTTCTCTTCTCCACCGGCTAGTTTTAGCCGCACCAGGTCATCAATATTTATCATGTTTTTATCCATCGGGATAAAATTTTATTTTTTTAAATGTAAGTTCAGTTTTTCAATCTTGTCTTTCAATATCCGTCGCCCTTCAGAAAGGTGCCATTTAGAGGTTCCCTCGCTTATTCCGAGCATTTTGCCTATCTCTTTGTGCGCAAATCCTTCCATCACATACATGTTGAACACGTTTCTTGTGGCTTCCGGCAAGCTTTGGACCATCTGCAATAACTCATTATAGTACAGGTTATCCGCATGGTCTTTGTGCACAAACTGATCTTTTTCTGCCAGCACCACCTTTTCATTATAACGTGCATTCTGCTTAACATAGTCTGAAACGGAGTGAAAAACAATTTTTCTTAACCAACCTTCGAAAGAACCTTGAAAGGTATATTGCTCGATCTTCTGGAACGCTCTTAAAAAGCCATTGTTCAACACCTCCTCGGCTTGTTCCTGGTGATCTATATACCTTTTTACTACTCCCATCATTCGGGCATAAAACAGGCTATACATCTTTTCCTGTGCACCGCGTTCATTGCGTATACACCCTTGGATCAGATCATGCAGCTCGCTCGCTTGCCCTTGTATATTATAACTCAACGCTATAGACAAGTAACGGGTATTAAAGATTTACAACATAATAGACTGAATCTATAAATGATGCGTTGGGTGAAAACCGTTACATTTTTAATAATTAACGAATAGAGGGTAAAGATAACTTAGTAAATGGTCTTATATAAACAAATATTGAATATTAAAATTGCTAATGTATTTGATAGCACGGTTTTTTAGCAAAATTTGAAAACTAATGCCATGCCCTACTACCGAATTGTTTCATTAGAAGGAAAAGTAATCTCCTGCAGGGAAACGGCACAGATGCTACCCCCAAAGGAGCATGTTATCATGTTCAACCCAAACAAAGACCATCTTGTCTTTGCACTGGTAAAAGCCCAAAGCGAGAAGGAGGCTAAATCTACTGTAAAACTTTTGTCTAAAGCACGCTAGCTTAAACTACATGCTGAATGATATACCCGCCAGCCAGTTCCTGCCGGGCATAGGGCGCCCGCTTACAACATAGTATCTTTCATTCCACAGGTTATTGCACTGAAGGCTGAATTGCAGGCTTGATCTGCTCAGTTTGAGATCATAACCCGCCGATACGTTTCCTGTATTATACGGCATCAGCCAGCTCGACTCATCTACGGTAATAAACCTGTAACCGGTATAAGTGTGATTGTAATTGAAATAAATATCCCTGAAATAAAAACCAATATTAAGCTGGCCATTGTAACGTGGCGAGTACGGAATTTGTTTGCCTATACTGCCATCACCGGCAATATAGCTTTGCTCTGTTGTAGCCAGTACATAAGCTGTATTTACACCTGCATGTATGGTCCAGTCTCCTGCTTTCAATTGTATCTTATTCTCGGTTTCCACACCCCTGCTATGTACTGTAGCAATATTATGAGGTGTCCATATAGAGCTACCAAACCAGATGATCCAGTCGTGCATGGTACGATCGAAGTACGAAAGGTCGTGTATTATGGAAAATCTTTTGGATGCATTTGTCTTTATTAAATACCCAATATCCTTACTCCATCCCTGTTCCGACTTCAACTGATCGTTGCCGCCCGGTACATAGTACAATTCGTTTAAGGTAGGCACGCGATAGCTTCTTTGAACATTGGCCCGGATACTGAACCATCTAGTTAATGCATAAGAAGCGTTGGCACCCAACATGGGTACCAGGTTACTATCTACAAGCATTCCCCTGACATTTACAGCCAATTGCAACTTGTTATTGAAAGCGACATAGGAATATGCGCCCGCCAAAGATATCCGGCTCTGTGAAACTATATCATTCATCAACTGCCTTCTCATCCAGCTATATTGGATGGGAGCAAATAACAGCAAGCGGTGATGCGTGTTGAATTGATACTTCCATCCCAGTTCTCCATACAACTGGTTAACCGCATTTTTGGTATCCTGCAGCACAGCGCTGTCCTGGTAATGCATATAGTCTTGCAGGTAAGCCAGTTTTGCATACCGGTGATCTTTGGCTGTAGTTCGATCCCAATTGAATAAAACACGAAGGCTTACATCCTTTTGTTTTTTTACAGACTGCTGCTCAAAAATTGTTTTGGGTATTTCCCTATTATAACCCTGACCCCATGCAGCGAATGAAATCGTATTTTTATCGTTTGCTTTATACGCTGCGGCTAACTGAGCACTTAGCCCTGCAAGCTCACTATTGACGGTTTTATATGTTTTATCGTCCGTGGTATACTCAAAATTGTTCCTTGCTGTTTGAAGGATAATGTTTGAGGCCATATACCAACGTTGCCGGCTTGCACTGCTATTTGCCTGTAACTGATGCTGACCAAAGCTACCTGCTGCCAATGAAACACCAACATGATATTCCTCCTCGTTTTTAAAAACGGGGGTTGCATTATTGAGCAACAAAGCACCGCCCACATTCCCCGATCCCCATAATGCGGAGGACCCACCATATACAATATCTACCTGGTTAAATGATGAGGTTTTTAGTAAGGATATATCGGTAATACCCAAAGCAGCATTCTGAATAGGTATACCGTTCCAATAAACCTGTGACTGTGCAGCGGAAGCCCCTCTGAAATTGAGTGTAGCCAGCCCATTGATGCCATAAGACTTAACAAAAACCGGAACTTGCTGAGATAGCAATGTACTTAGGTTTTGAAATTTATATTGCTGCAATACAACGCTATCGATATGCGTTATTTTTTGTCCCGGAGAAAAATGATCGATGCGCTCATCACCATACATATTCTTCTTCGCCGTCTTTATCCGCACTTCATTCAGTGTATCTCTTAGCTGCCCGTGCGCAGGAAAACAAAATAGCACTGCAATAAGCAATGCTATTTGTTTCTTCTTCATGATGGCGGGGAGTTGATACATTATCTTAAATACTGTAGTTAATCAAAATAAAAATGGCCGGGGCCCAGGCCTACGCTAAAACTATTTACCTGGGTGCCATCTTGATTATAAACAGAAACAAAACCTTTTTGTATAAAGCCTTTGGGGTCGCCTATATATATCTTACCGTCTTTAGGGTCTATACCTAACGCCCAAAAATATTGATAAGCCTGTGCTGCTATAAATGGAACAGATGGAATATTGGCATCATTTATAGACATTCTATAAATACCGTTGTAATCATTACCACCTGAATAATTAACTTCTATGAAATATAAACTATCCAGTGTTGGATTAAATACAGGCCTTATTACATCTGCTTTATCCGGAAAATGATAGGACCTGACAATGTTGCCTGCTTTATCAATAACCGTTAAGGAAGAACTTTTATTCTTTGAAACATTGCCTGACAACACCCAAAGCCTTCCCTGTGCATCTTCCAGGGCTTCTTGAGGGGCAGCACCGGAAACAGGTATAGAAGTTTCAACGGCATCAGTAGCGGTATTAATAGTATACACTTTACTACAAGCAGTATCCCAGGTGCAAACATAGGCTTTGCCGTTGTATAGCCGCATTCCTTCAGGGTTTTGATAAGGCATATCTATCGTTCCGGAAACTTGCATTGTTTGTGGATTGATGATATAAACTTTATTGCTAAACAGACCAGATACGTAGGCTTTTGTATCATTTATAGGCAAAATATACCTTGGCTTAGGTACAGATATATTTCCTACAACTTTTTTATCTGATCGGTTTAGCACCACGATCTTATCAGAATTATTGATGCAAAGAAAATACCGATCACCAATTCTTGTCATACTTTGAAATACATCGCCCAGTTTACCGCCTGCGTTAACAGAAGCGAAAACATCGCCCGCTACTGAGCTTGATTTTACATCGTACTGATATAAGCTAGCATCCCCGTTGCCCAGGCTGCCTTCACAAATCACGTACACCTGTCTTTCTGCAGTATCAATCACGACCGGGTTGCCGGCGGATGACGAATTTCCGGGCTTATCCTTTACACACGCCACCAGGCATGTGTAAAGGATAAGAAGGATTATATTTTGGATATTTTTTGTACCCATTTATTACCGGTTGCATCGCTTACTGTAAGATAATAAATACCTTTTGCAAGGGATGTGATATTAATAGAATTGTTGGTTGTAGTTATTGCAGACCTGATCAATGTTTTACCTGTTACATCAGTAATGTTTGCGTTAAGTGTACCCTGCGGCATCGTCGCAAAACTAATGTTGATGTAATCTGAAGCCGGATTGGGAACCACGCGCATATTTTCAATAGTGTTGACAGCTGCAATATTTGTTGGCCATTTCAGGTATAAAGCACCTACAGCATCCAGGTCAAAACCACCAGAAGGGATTGCAGTAGGATATGGGTCATTGATCTTCCTGCCATCTGCATCTGCTTGTCCGTGTGCACCAATAGAACCAACGGCATCCACAATACGTATAGCAATGATATTATCTATATCAAGCCCCGGGATGCCTGCCAGTTCCTGCAGGTCGAATGGAGTACCATATCCACCAATGTACTTACCTGCAAGATTATTCACTTCCCTTGCATTGCTATAAACACCTGCAACAGGTACCTGTGCGGTATCTATCAGGCAAGATGCGGGAAAGCGAAAGAAGTCTGTACCATTGGAGCTCACTTCTACAAATGCCAACTCAAGAAAACCCTCTTCCGGATTAGATGGATTTGGGAAACCATTTTCAAAAACTACGAAGTCGGCACCGGCACCATTATAAATGATATTATTGAAACGAACTTCTGCCACACCACTGTCTCCCAGGCTCACGGGAATATTATCCGGCACACCTATTGCGTTGCTGTCTGTACCAGATGTAACCTTTCCCAAAGAAGGATCAGCTATATCCATAAAGCCCCGATTTACGGTGCAGGAAGTGCCCCAGCCCATTATTTTACTACTCGTCTTTTCTATAGCAGTAGAACCACTAACTGTAGCTTGCGGCGCATAAGGGGCGATGATTTCCTGCGTAGTAAAATTATCTAAACAATACAAAGCAGGCGTATTCATCCCGAAGGCACCAACATCGCTTGAACTGAGCGACAGATCCAGGCTATCTACCTTGCCTAATGGCATGAGGTTTACAAACTTCCAGGTCTTTAATATATAATCTTTGCTATTGTCTGTAAATCGGAAATCGGCCAGGTATACTTCAACGCTATCTTGTTTCAGCACCCCTTCTTTATATCCACGTATCACCAGCTTGAACCAATCGGCATCATTACCAGTTGCACCACCAAACTTCTTGGCAAACGCATCTCCATCCCTCATGGAATTATAAGCATACGTACTATTAGTAACATAAACGCCTTTTACGAAACCGCCTTTACCGGCCGCTTTCAAATTGACATAATTGCTGCTTCCGGTAGATACCAGGTATTTATCAGAACCATTATAGCCTTTAGCAGTCTTTGCTGAATACTGGTTGCCAAAGCCGCTGGTAACACTATCCGTCATGTTTGAATAAGCAAAGCCACTGCTCCAGAACCCTCCCCAGGAAGAATTATATACACATGGAAAATGCGCGAGGCCATCATCAAAGCCTACATCATTGCCAGAGTTGGAATAGTTAACGTAAAAGGTGTCGGCCTTAGGCAGGCTAAGGCTTTCAAAAGTTGCCACGGTTTGGGCATGGGCTGCGGTAAGAGCAGCAATTGCAAAGATCGTTAGTGTAAATCTGCGCATAAAAATTGGTTTAAAACAATTAATAAATGCAGCTACGGAAAAATTTCAGATACAGAAAAAAAGCAGACATCATGAAGAAGCAGCGCCTTCTCTTACCTGTGCTTTTCTTCCCGAAAGCAGCGATAAGTTCCCGATATCATCGGGCTAAAGGCAGGTCTTCTGACTTACTTCACCTTTTGCGGCCTTCCCGTTGCAAGAACAGTGGCAATGAGGATACAAAAGGCTATAAAGAAGCTTACAGCATCGGGTAATGTCCGGGATTCACACCCGGTTCCCTTTTCATTCCGTTTTTAGGCGGAAACCTTCAGTGCCGCAAATGTATAAACTTGGATAAAGAAACCAAAATAAAATTTAAACAGAAAAGATGCTATTGGGTAAGCCTTTGTTTTGCAGCTTCATACAAGATCATTCCTGTTGCAACAGATACATTCAGAGAATCGAAGCTGTTTGCCATCGGTATGCGTATCAGCTGGTCGGCACGCTTCAGCACATCTTTACTAATGCCGGTATCTTCCGCCCCCATCACTATGCAGGATGGAATGGTGAGATCGCTTTCGAAAACAGGCACACTACCCTTCATCTCTGTACCCAGTACCTGCACGCCATTCAGCCTCAATACATCTATTGCCTGGGGAACAGATGGTATCCTGCACAGCATGATCTTATGCAATGCCCCTGCAGATGTTTTGATAGCTTCTTCGGTAAGTGATGCTGATGAAGAAGTGGGCAATATTATACCCTGCGCACCACAGCACCATGCTGTCCTGGCTATAGCGCCTACATTACGGACATCGGTAACACCATCCAGCAATACAAATAAAGGGACTTTACCCTGCTCTACCACCAAGGATATGGCATCCTGCAACTCTACATACTGTAATAAGCTGGCCCATGCTACTACGCCCTGGTGCTGGGCACGTGTCAGGTTATTCAGCTTTTCTACAGGTACCTGGCTGATAGGAATATGATGTTCCCTCGCTAATTTCTTTATCTGGTTGATCTCCTCGCCGCTGGCGCTGCGCAGCAGAAATATCTTTTCTATCGGCTTTCCCTGTTCAATAGCTTCCATCACCGGCTTACGGCCGATCAGTAAAGGCAACGAGCGTGTTGGTTTCATTGGCTGTAAAGGTAACTAATTGGCTGTGTTATTCGTAGCATCAATAGCATACCCCCGCAGACATTCCGGACATAAACAATTATCAAAGTTCTCCTTTAGGTGCTTTAATACATCAAGCGAAAGCGTGTATTGCTGGCACCAGCAACCATCGGCATCATTGGTACATGCAAAGGCCTCTCCGCACCTGGAACATTTCTTTTCACTCGGCATACTGCAATGATACAGCTATTGGTAAGGATATTCAAAATGAACGCTACCTTCCGACCAATGAAAAAGCCCCGTTAATAGGGGCTTAAAGATTATTAACTAATAATTATTACGCTGGTTGCAAACCGTACATTTCTGCACGTAGTGCTTTTACACGGGCGTCATTACGGTATTCATCAAAGCTCATCTCCCGGTCTATAGCGCCATTAGGTGTTATTTCAATGACCCTGTCAGCAACGGTTTCCGCCAGTTCATGGTCGCGTGTGGTAAACAGTATAGTACCCTTGAAATCTTTCATGCCATTGTTCAGCGCGGTGATACTTTCCAGGTCCAGGTGGTTGGTAGGTTCATCCAGCATCAGCACATTACCTTTCAGCATCATCATGCGGCTTATCATACAACGCATTTTCTCACCACCGCTCAATACGGTACATTTCTTCAGTGTCTCTTCACCTGTAAACAACATACGTCCTAAGAAACCACGGATGAAAGTTTCATCCTTTTCTTCAGAATATTGGCGAAGCCAGTCTATCAAGTTCAGGTCTTTACCTTCAAAATAGCTGGTGTTATCGTTAGGCAGATAGGTAGTGGTAATGGTAACACCCCATTTAAAAGTTCCCTGGAAATCAGTATCCTCACCCGCCAGTATTTTATAAAAAGCAGATGTTGCAAGGCCATTTTCTGAAAGGATAGCAATTTTCTGTCCGCGTTTCAAATCGAAGCTGATATCTTTAAACATCACTTCACCATTCAATGTCTTACCAAGGCCTTTCACTTCTAATATCTGGTCGCCGGCGTCACGTACCTGGTTATTGAATAATATCGCAGGATATTTACGCGTGGATGCAGTCATATCCTCCAGCTTTATCTTATCCAACGCTTTCTTACGGCTGGTAGCCTGTTTTGATTTAGATGCATTCGCAGAGAATCGGGCAATGAACTCTTTCAGTTCAGCGATCTTATCTTCTGCCTTCTTGTTAGCATCTGTGCGTTGTTTCAGCAACAACTGGCTCGATTCATACCAGAAACTATAGTTACCGGTAAATATGGTGATCTTTCCGAAATCTATATCCGCAACGTGCGTACACACAGCATCCAGGAAGTGACGATCGTGCGATACCACCAATACTATCTTGTCATAATCAGCAAGGAAGTTTTCCAGCCAACTGATTGTTTCCAGGTCCAGGTCGTTGGTAGGTTCATCGAGCAGCAGGATATCCGGGTTACCAAAGATAGCCTGTGCCAGGAGCACGCGTACTTTTTGGTTACCATCCAGTTCTTTTACCTGCCTTGTATGGAATTCTTCTTTGATACCCAGGTTACTCAATAATGTTGCTGCATCGTTTTCTGCATTCCAGCCGTCCATCTCTGCAAACAGTCCTTCCAGCTCACCCGCCTTGATGCCATCTTCTTCAGTAAAATCTTCTTTAGCATAGATAGCATCTTTTTCTTTCATGATGCTATACAGCTTATCGTTACCCATGATCACGGTTTCGAGTACAGTAAACTCATCGTAAACATAGTGGTTCTGTTTTAGCACACTCATACGCTGATCCTTACCTATCTCTACCTTACCGGTAGTAGGATCTATCTCTCCCGACAATATCTTCAGAAATGTCGATTTACCCGCACCGTTAGCACCGATAATACCATAACAATTCCCTTCTGTAAACCTTATGTTCACATCTTCAAACAACACGCGCTTGCCATACCTGAGCGATAAATTAGATACTGATAACATCGTAAAAATTAAATATCAAAAAACGAAAAATTATAAAACAGCTATATATAATGCTGTAAAGAGGTGCAAAGGTACATAAAATAGGCGTCAGTTTTGGCTTTTTTGCCGTTTTGAAGCATGTATGGTTACAACTTCACAGGAACTTAACAATAATTAGGAAAAGAACTGCAGATCATGAACCTGATGCCTTCTGCAGGTAATAGTATTCGATCCATGCTTTAAAACAATGAAAGGTATTACGTGCTACAGATATGACAACACCTTTCCCGGCATCCTCCAGCTCGTCAGCAAACATATTCAGTGATTGTACAAACTGACCCCATAAAACATCTGTATCATCCCCATAATAATTGAAAAAACGGATATCTGATGGTTGCTTCCCGAGATTTTCTGCAAGGATCTTGCTGATGATCTTGCCACCCATTGTAGAGCCTTCCAGTACATACATAGCTCCCAATGCACCGGCAATATTGTCTATACGCGGCAGGGGAACATCTTCATTTATGGCATGTAGGTTTTCATGCATAGACTGTAATTCTTCTTCTATCACATTTGACTTCCGCCTGCGGCTATATTGGGGAACAATATCATCATCGATATAAGCCGAGATCAGCGATTCAAGAGGATGAAAATAACCATAAAAACATTGTAGCAGATCAGCATATTTAGCAACTGTATTGCACCCTTTTATGTAAGGGATCAACAGCTTATCTAACTGCTGATGATCTTCCTTTGTCCGTGCCCTCAATTCTTCTATAAACATACTTTGCACGCACTAACTGTTAACGGGAAAATACACGGAAAATTCTGCTCCAACCCCTTCCACGCTTGCGGCTTCGATACTACCGTGGTGTATTTCCATAATCTTTTTGCAAATAGCTAATCCAATACCTGTACCCTGATACACGGATGCATCATTGAGGCGCTGAAACACCTTAAATACTGCATCCTCATACTTCTTATCAAAGCCTATACCGTTATCTGATACAGTGATTTTGTAGTGATCCTGCCCATCTATACTTACTTCTGCACTATTGATTTTTATAACACATGCCTCATCGGGCCTGGAAAACTTTATAGCATTGCCTACAAGGTTGATGAACAATTGGCGCACCTGGAACAGGATACCTTTTATTACCGGTAAAGGCCCTATTTCTATCACGGCATTCTTTTCCTCAATAGCATTGTCCAGGTCGATCATTACTTCCTGCATTAACAGATTCAGGTCTATTTCCGAAAAATGATTTTCCACATTAGACAACCTCGTATATCGCAGGATATCATCTATCAGCAACTGCATACGCTCTGCCGATCTGCGGATACGTTCTATCAAATCCGTCGTTCCATCGGCAAGGCTGTAGCGTTCTTTATCCAGCATACGCGAGGCGAAGACCTGTATCTTACGCAAAGGCTCCTTTAGGTCATGAGATCCTATCCAGTTCAGATTCGATAATTCTTCGTTCACAGCCTGGAGCTGTTCGGTAAGCTTACGCTGTTTTTCTTCTTCTTTCCTTGCATCTATTATGGTAAATTGTTTTTGCAAGGCGAATACACATTTTATGGCAGCATTGATCTCTATGTCCTCCCAAATACGGCTGTGCTCCTTTACGATCTGCTTCCAGCTAGCAAACGACTTTCTTGGAGAAAGTCCCTTTTGATCTTTAATGATCGCTTTATCCGGCTCACCCGCCCAGTTAATAGTCTTTTCAATTTCTGTCCTAAACCATATAACACAGTCATTTTTCAGCTTGTTGATGGAAAAAAACATGAGCCCCGCCGCATATTGTACGATCTCTCTTGCATTTGGATATACTGCAATAAGATTATCTGTTATCAGTTCCGGCTTATTGTATGAATGCAGAAACCTGATAAGTTTTAGCAGTTCTTCTTCAGGCGGCACAATGCCCTGGCTATATAGCCTGCCATTATAGACAATTGCAAAACCATCTGCGTCTACTAATGCCGACAAAACATGATGACGGATATACTCTTCTATGTTTTCAGTGCTATTGAATACGTTTAATACTTCCTGCAATCTGCCGTCTATTTCTTTAGACAGTTCAAATTTTTCGGATGCTTCCCTAACCTTTATCTGCGAAGAAAGGAAGTTACCTTCCAGCAAAGCGGTGTGCCGTAAAAAATGAGGCAGTTCCTTTTTGCTGTAATGATGGCAGGCGACAAGGCCCCATAGCTTACCGTCATTAATAAGGGAAATAGTGAGTGTAGCGCCTACTCCCATATTCTTTAGATATTCAATATGGATGGGAGATACGCTGCGAAGTATAGCATTACCCAGGTGTAAGCTTTGATGGTCGGCTCCCTCTACTGTTGTATATATTGGCGAGGGCGTATAATCTACATCTGCAATAATACGAAGTGGGTTTTGGAGGTATAGCATCCTCGCCTGTACCGGTATATCCGTATGCGGATAATGCAATCCAAGAAATCCTTCCAGGTCATCTCGTTTGGCTTCTGCAAATACTTCTCCGTTGTAGTCTTTATCAAAACGATAGATCATAACACGGTCGTAACCGGTTACATGCCTTATTTCTTCAGAAATAGACTGGCAAAGCTCTTTTAATGTAGTGGTACGCTGCAGCTCGTTCACAAACTTCTGCATCTGTATATACAGATTCGGAAGTTCCGGCATTTTTTCCGGGTGCGGTTCAAATTCAAGAATTAGCAGCTCCCCGGAAAGATGAACCAAAGTATTATAACCCACCTTATTATAATGGCATTGAAATGGCCTCGAGTCATTAAACTCATTACCGGCAGCGTAGTTTTCGAGCTTCAATTCATCCTCACAATCAAACAGATCGTGGAATCTTTTACCCAATACATCCTTAGGCTCGCGATCTAAAAAATCGCGAACATTGGCGCTGCAGTAAAGAATGACGTGTGTGTTCTTATCTATTGCCAGTAAAAAACCATGAGGCTGTATAGAGCCTGGGACATGTATAGGTTCACTTTCGCAATTATCGATATTTACAACATCCCTGTTTACAATATCTTTTATTCCCATTTACAGGTTATTATTGTTCCTTATAGAACAACATACAAATTACGTGCTAAGAACGGATTCAATGCAATTGCAAATAAGCGTCTTCAGATCGCCATAGCTTGTAGGTTTATTCAGGTAGCCGTTAGCCCCCAGGTTTTGGGCGGTTTCTACATTTTTTTCCGTTGCGGATGTGGATAGTAAATACACACTAATATCATCGTACATGCTCTTACCCCGTATATAGCTAAGGCATTCAAAACCGTTATATCCCGGCATGTTTACATCCAGGAATATTAATGTGGGTTGTTCTGCAATATTATCAAGCTCATTAATGAGCTCTTGCCCATTGGTAAGTGTATGCAGGGCAATGTCAGGGTCTATCTCACGCAGCACTTCCGTGAAAAGAAACCTGTCATCCACATCATCATCTACATACACGATCTTCACGTTTGTATAATTTTTAAAATGTTGCGACATAGAAAAGTTAAACAGAATATAAAAGTAAATAGATTATTGCTGTCAATAAAATTTAAATATCAGCATTTTGTAAATGCTTTGATAATGAATTGTTTCTGAGAGCGACGTCCTGTGTCTAAAAGCAGGATTTCTTTATTCTTAGCAAAAAATATAGGAAATCTATTATTCTTGATATATCGGCATGAACCTATATGGCTTTAGGTTTTCTGAAAGTAGCCAGCGACATATAGGCAATCAGGTAACTCAATAACCCGGCAACAATGGCAAGTACAGTGCCGCCAAGAAAAAAAGCCGCCCCCTCCTGCATAAAGCGCTGCAGGGTTAGATGGTCAAAGCTCACAAACCATTTATCCTGGCGAAGTAATAATTTACCTGTCATCAAACTAGCTACCCAAATGATAGGTGTAAACGGGAATACGCTAATATGTGCGGCAAGAATAAAAAGTGCCTTGTTCATCTTAAAGGCTATAGATAATGGAATACCTATGGCCAGCTGAAAACCCCAGACAGGAACAATACCCATGAATATACCAAAGCCTATGGAAGCAGCCTTGGTTTGGTTGCTTTCCTCAGGGTTGGCAAACACAGTCCGCCATATTTTCCGCCAGCCTTCTTTGTTGCTTAGTAAGCGGAAGAAATCCCGCGGTTTAATGTACAGCAGTGCTATCAGTACCAATACGGTATTGAGTATGCTAATGCGGGTAAAATCTTTAAATGGCCGGAAGTGCGAAACCCTTTCTTCAGGTTTGGGATAATATACGGATATGGGTACACTAATGATCGGTACACCACTCCACGATGCCCTTACCATTACCTCTATTTCAAACTCATATTTGCGTGTATAGTATTTCTTAGACGCCAGCTTCTGGACGGGATACAACCGGTAGCCGGATTGGGTATCGGGCATACGCAAGCCGGTATTTACCCAAAACCAAAAATTGCTAAACTTATTACCAAAGCTGCTTTTCTGCGGTACATTTTCCTCCTCACTAAGGTTACGGGCACCTATTATCAATGCACCGGGAAATTCTTCGATCTTATCCAGGAATACTTTCAGGTCGCTGGCATAATGCTGCCCATCGCTATCCATGGCAATGGCATAGTCATAACCAAGCTTTGCAGCCTCGCGTATTCCTGTTTGCAGCGCTATTCCTTTACCCCTATTAGGCTCATAACTCACCGAATTCACCTGCGGAAAACCATCGAGTATTTGTTGTGTATTATCTGTACTGCCATCATTTACTACAATTACATCTGTGCTATACTTTAATACATCCTTTATCACCCCCGCGAGCGTACCTGCATTATTATAGGTAGGTATCAGCACACAAGCTTTATTCTTCTTAAACAGGTTATCGTATAAGCCGGCTTCAGGCATTGATCTTCAGTATATTATCGTAGTAAGGGGTAAATTTAATGCTTTGCGTTTATTCTTCGTTTTTCTTCTGTTTTTCGCAAGCCTTAATTTTATTCAGGATCGCTTTACGTTCTGTAACAGTAGCTATCTCCAGGTGAAGCGCATGTTCATAATAATTTTCGGCCGCATCGTACCATTTCCTTTGCATGCAATAATCGCCCGCTATCCTGTAGGCATCATAAAACTCAGGATTGCTGTTTACCACTTCAGCAGTATCTACCGGCTGGTGCGCCAGTAATGCCAGTTTATTTTTCCTAAACTTCAGGAAATCCCTATACGTTTTCGAATAAAGAAAACTATCAGGTGCAATATTCAGGTTGTTAATTGATATGTCGGTATCGCGTTGCAAACCATGCATCGCCAGTACTTTTCTCATATCATAGCAAACATAGGTGCCCAATTGCCAGGGAGAAGTGCTCACCCACATGCGCAGGCTATCAGGCTGAAATATTACCGAGTGATGCGCTATCATCTGGTTCACTGCTTTTTCATTACCCTCACCTATATCTGTATTGCCAAGGCCGCGCCTGTCGCGCAGTATATTGGCAACCTTCTGTGGCGTCAGCGGATAGTTCTGCTGCATTAATTCCTGCAACCTCTGGTACCGATACACAGAAGCGCTGGTAGCCTTTTGCTCTATATTCAGCTTTTGGGTTTCAAACTCTTTACTCTGATAGTGGTTGGTGCATTCAATATTATCCTTATTCGGGTCGTAGATCGCTAGTTGCTTCGGTGTTTTCTCAATGATTACAGCTTTATGATCTGCTGCGCTGCCTACTAAAAAGCTCTCGCTTACAAACATTTTCCTTTTTTTCGCAATAGCAATGGCCTCTTTAATATTACCTGCATATTGCAGCACTTCGCGTGCCACCAAAGAAACAGGGGTGCAGGCACTAAATGGGATATCGGAACGTGCTGCGTTGATAGTTACCGTAAGCCCTTTGTCATTCATACCAGACACCACACCGGTAAAGCCGCCCCAGGTAACGAACATGAATTTATGCCCCTGGTCAGGGTTATAGAAAGCTACGATCTTCTCTTCTGCAAACTTATCTCCCACCCAAAAGTCAAAGTTCCGTCCTAAAAGCATGGATCCATCGGCAGTTTTGGTATCCCAGGCACCGAACGATGTACACCCTACGAGCATCAGGTTCTGTAAAGCGTGCCCGATATCATGCGCGGCATGATAGTTCAATATGCGTGCATAATTGTTGCCTATCCAGTTGAAAGAATCTGCTGCAGCATGGGAGATGCCATAGATCTCTTCTTTATACTCTTCCGTTACATGGTCTGGCAGGTCCCTGTTCATAAAGCCTACTATGTACTTCAGGAACTTCAGGTATCCCGGGGAGGGAATCATTTGCTTTATTTGCTGGGTAAATGCTATTTCCTGGTCTACGATCTGCTGTTGCGATAGTCTCCCATTCTTTACGCCCCGCTCAAAAGGCTTTCCGGACACATACATTTCATAAAGCCCAAATTCGTTTTTGCGGATCCAGTTATCGCCTATGGTGTACAAGCTGCCTTCTACATGTTGCTTTTTCAGCGCAAACGCAGAAGTATCTGCAACCTTTGGTGGCTGTATATCATCAGAAACACTATAAACGTAAGCGCTAAATACTATAAGAATCAACAGCAGGATGCCTATGAATATTGCCAGGCATTTTAATACCCACTTCAAAAACCTCATGTATGCAAAGATAGGCACACACTTATTACATTCGCACGACGAATACATACGATTATTTATCTATTTTGGTATCACCAACTCCCGTTTATGAAAGCTATGCTTTACATTGTTTGTGCCCTGATATTGATTTCATGCCATAAAAACCAAACGACGGACACAGCAATTGCCATCAAAAAACCGCTGCCTGTTGATAGTATTATTGGCACCTATAATTGTAACATAGTGGTAGATACAGAAATTTCTGTAGGAGGCCCGCCTACCATTTCGGACTCAACATATGCTGGGGTGATGACAGTTACAAAGCTGGATGACTCAACAATTCGTGTTTCGGTAGACAACTATCCCATATCACATGGCATACTCAGATATACTAAAGCAAACGAACAGCATACATCCGGCGACCCGCATGATGCGTTTACTGAATTTCATTATTTCCCTCCGTCAGATAGCGCAACATTGTCATGTCGTACCTACAGGGGTGGTTCAGGTGGCTTCGTTTTATACCAGGCATTTATTAACGGTAAAAAAAATTAACTGCACATACCGGTTATTTATAAATTATAGCTTTTCAGCCAGGAACAGGTATGGACCTATGAAATGGTGTATCCATATATTAGATGTATTATCCGGGTATTTTTTAAAATATTCGCTATCAGCATACAATACAATTGTATTCCCTGTCCTTACATAATTATCACTACTATAATAGTTCGGCGCTTCGAATCCCTTTAGCTGTTTCTTCACCATTTTAGAAACCATCCTGCCAAGGTATTTTTCATAGTTCCGCTGCGCCTTCAACGACGGTTTACTCAACCTGTTGTAGATATGACGCATCACCAGGTTTTTAGGGAACTTTTGTTGCTTTATGAGCTTCGGCGCCATTTTGAAGGCATTGGTATTATTCAGATCGTTTACTGTCTGCACCGATACGGGTGTTTCCGGCACCCAATCCGCAGAATTTACAACGGTATATGCCCAGCCACCATTTGTTGTATGCTCGTAACTGTAGGCGTAATACAAATTGCCCGGCTTAGGTGCCGCACTACAATAAGTTTTGAACCGTATATCCGCGGGCATGCGTCCTTTAGCCTGCAGGTCATACAGGTAAGAGGTAAGCAAAAAGCTGATGCCTGCACCCTGGCTGTGACCTGTTACAATAAAATCACGAATGCCTGATTTGTAGCAGGAATCGATGCGCGGCAGTATATCCCTCGATAGATATCCCATTGCCAGCAGCCAACCTACATGCACTGCTGCACGTGGATTATCTGACAGGGAATAAGTGAATGTATAGTTATGGTCCAGTTTCAATTGCCCGGTTGCCGGAACCATAGCTGCATAAAAATTGGCGAGCCAGCTTACCTGCGATGCAGTTGTTCCCCGGACGCTAATGACACCGGTATTTCCATCCTTCATCCACAGGTCCCAGATGTTTTCCAATCCCATAACAGGCGAACGGTACACCAATTTACTATGTGCCGGTGCAGGCAGTTTGCTGGTATCGAAAAACGATATATCTACATGTTGCAGATGGGCTATTTTGAGCAACTCTATATATTCTTCTTTGTCAAATCCGGGCTTCAGATGCTGGCAATAAGCGTGTATTGGCAGTAGCAAAGCTATTAATAGCATGATCCTCCTCATAACGGTAAATATAGGGATCAATTAAATGGTACGATATTATTCTGCCTTTATAAATAAGTACTGAAAATTGCTGTTAATTTTACCATAGAACGAATACTATATGCATCTGCTACTGATCAATATTCAACAACTCTGCCAGGTAGAAACCGGGGAGGCTAACAGGCAACGTGTGAGCGGCGCTGATATGAAAACCCTTCCTTCTATTAATAATGCATGGCTATATATAGAGAATGGGCGGATCCATAGCTATGGCAGCATGGACGAAGAACCCATGATAGATTGCAATGATATTATTGATCTACATGGCAAATTGGTATTACCAACCTGGTGCGACTCTCATACGCACCTGGTATTTGCAGCCCCTCGCGAACAGGAGTTTGTAGACCGCATCAATGGGTTGACTTATGAGGAAATTGCCCGCCGTGGTGGTGGCATACTCAATTCAGCCAAAAGGCTTAACGAGATAGACGAGTCTTTGCTTTACGATCAAAGCCTTAAACGCTTACATGAGGTAATAGCACAGGGCACTGCTGCTATCGAGATCAAAAGTGGATATGGCCTTAACCTAGAGGGTGAGCTAAAAATGCTCCGGGTAATACGTAAGCTAAAGGAGCAAAATCCGCATATCCTTATAAAATCATCTTTCCTAGCTGCACACGCATATCCTGTTGATTATAAGCAAGATCATGATGGTTATTTAAATCTAATAATCAATACCATGCTACCCAAAGTAGCGGAAGAAGGCCTTGCTGATTATATGGATGTTTTCTGCGAAGAGGGCTTTTTTAGCGTGGCAGATACAGAACGGCTGCTATCCGCCGGCCTTAAATATGGGCTTAAACCTAAGATACATGCCAACCAGTTACATCATTCCGGTGGCGTACAGGTGGGTGTTAAGTATAATGCCATAAGTGTTGATCACCTGGAATGTGTGGGCGATGAAGAGATACAAGCGCTAAAAAACAGCAATACGATACCTACCTTGTTGCCGGGTGCGGCTTTCTTTTTAGGTATTCAGTATCAGCCGGCCCGCAAAATGATTGATGCAGGCTTACCGGTGTGCCTGGCATCAGATTATAATCCCGGCTCCTGCCCTTCAGGAAATATGCCCTTACTAACGACGCTTGCCTGCACACAACTCAAAATGACCCCGGAAGAGGCAATCAACGCGATAACGCTTAATGGCGCTGCCGCGATGGAATTGCAAAATGAAGTCGGCAGCATTGCAGCGGGCAAAAAAGCGAACCTGATCATTAGTAAACCGATGCCGTCATTGGCCTATATACCATACGATTATGGAAACAACCCAATTGAGAAAATGATAATAAATGGAGTTGTTTTATAGGATTTTGGGCATAAAAACAACAAAAACCACTCTTTTTTATGGTAAAAGTTTAATTTTTAAAGCAAAACCTGATTTTGCTTTATGCCTTATTTGATTACTTTTGCTGTCCGTATCAAAAAACATTTATGGCTACAACAGCAGACTTTAGAACAGGCCTCATTATTAAATTAGATGGCAGCCTTTATTCAATAGTTGAATTCGGACAAAATAAGACAGCACGCGCCGCCGCCAAAGTATGGGCTAAGCTGAAAGGTGTTGACAATACCCGCTCTATAGAGCACACATGGAACTCCGGCGATACTATCTTCCCCGTACGTGTAGAACGCCGCCCTTACCAGTTCCTGTACAAAGATGACAGTGGCTTCAACCTGATGGACACGTCTTCTTTTGAACAAATTACCATTCCGGAATCCCAGATCGAGCGTCCTGAACTTTACAAAGATGGCCAGGAATGCTTCATACTTGTAAATACTGAAACAGAACAGCCGATGAGCGTGGAATTACCGCCAAACGTGGTATTACGCGTTACCTATTCAGAACCCGGTGTTAAAGGCGATACCGCTACCCGTACACTGAAGCCTGCTACAGTAGAAACAGGCGCTACCGTAATGGTTCCTTTGTTTGTCGACGAGAACGAGCTGATACGCATTGACACCAAAACAGGCGCCTATATGGAGCGCGTTAAGGAATAGTTGATTTACTCTTTACTTACTCAAAATCTTCCGACATGGAATTCAAGCAAATACAAGAGCTCATAAAAGCTATTAATAAATCTAACATTAGCGAATTAAGCGTTGAAGAAGGTGATTTCAAGATCACTATCAAGCAAGCCCAGGTTGCAGAAAGCCAGTTTATCGCAGTTCAGGCTCCTGCCATGCAAGCAATGCCCCAGATGATGCCGCAAACTATGCCGGCTCAACAGGCAGTTGCAGCGCCACAGGCTGCTCCGGCGCAACCTTCAGCCGCGCCTGCTAACGACAAGCTGATCACTATCAAATCTCCGATGATCGGTACTTTCTACCGCAGTCCATCTCCTGATAAACCGGTATTTGTGAATGTTGGGGATGAGATCAAACAAGGTGATGTTCTCTGCATCGTAGAAGCAATGAAACTGTTTAACGAGATCGAAAGTGAAGTGAGTGGTAAGATCGTTAAGGTATTGGTAGATGACGCTTCCCCGATCGAGTATGATCAACCAATGTTCCTTGTTGAGCCTGCTTAATTCTTAAAAAATAAAAAGGTCAAAATTCAAAGAAAGTATTACCGGAAACGCTGAATACATTTGAATTTTGACTTTTTGCTTTTTGACTTTAAAATCCAGAACGTGTTTAAAAAGATATTAATAGCAAACCGTGGCGAGATAGCTCTGCGTGTGATACGTACCTGTCGCGAAATGGGTATTAAAACTGTAGCCGTCTATTCCACTGCCGATAAAGAAAGTCTGCACGTGCGTTTTGCGGACGAAGCAGTATGTATTGGCAAGCCTCAGAGTGCAGATTCTTACCTGAATATACCGCATATCATGGCGGCAGCGGAGATAACCAATGCTGATGCAATACATCCGGGCTACGGTTTCCTTGCCGAGAATGCAGGTTTCTCTGAGATATGTGCGCAATACGGCATCAAATTCATCGGGCCTACACCTGATATGATCCGCGCTATGGGCGATAAGATCACGGCAAAAGAAACGATGATAAAGGCAGGCGTACCGGTAATACCGGGTTCTGAAGGCCTGTTACAAAGCCTTGAAGAAGCCATGTCTATCGCAAAGGACATGGGCTACCCTGTTATCATTAAAGCTACTGCCGGTGGCGGTGGTAAGGGTATGCGTGTAGTGTGGAGCGACGAAGAAATGGAGCGCGCTTATAATAATGCAAAAGCAGAGGCCGCTGCATCATTCAAGAATGACGGTATATACATGGAGAAGTTCGTAGAAGAACCTCGCCATATAGAAATACAGGTAGCAGGAGATCAGTTTGGTACTGTTTGCCACCTGAGCGAACGCGACTGCTCTATCCAGCGCCGACATCAGAAACTGGTAGAAGAATCTCCTTCTCCTTTCATGACGCCGGAACTGCGCCAGCGCATGGGCGAAGCCGCTAAGAAAGCCGCTGCTGCCATCAATTACGAAAGTGTAGGTACGATCGAGTTCCTTGTTGATAAGCATCGCAACTTCTACTTCATGGAGATGAATACCCGTATACAGGTAGAACACTGTGTTACGGAAGAAGTGATCAACTTCGACCTGATCAAAGAACAGATCAAGATCGCAGCAGGTATTCCTATCAGTGGTAAAGATTACGAACCCGTAATGCATGCTATCGAGTGCCGTATCAATGCTGAAGATCCATACAACGATTTCCGTCCAAGCCCAGGCAAGATCACGGAATTACATACACCCGGCGGACATGGTGTTCGTATAGATTCACACATCTATAAAGATTACAGCATACCACCGTTTTACGATTCTATGATCGCTAAGCTGATTGCCGTTGCACAAACGCGCGAAGAAGCTATCTCTACCATGGAACGTGCTTTGAGCGAATACGTGATCGAGGGTATTAAAACTACTATTCCTTTCCATCTTCAGCTGATGAAGAATGAAGATTTCAGGAAGGGCAATTTTACAACGAAATTTATCGAAAGCTTCGTACTGGAATAAAGGTTTTGTTAGTTTCTATTGTAATTAGGGAGGGTCTTTATACCCTCCCTTTTTCATATGTAGTTTTAACAGTTCTATAATATCGTATGGAATTAAATTTGTTCTAAACAGACAAGAAAGGTCATAATTATGAAATCAAGAATCATCCCCGTAATCCTGACAGCTGCCGCTACATCTGTAGCCACTCTGTTTGTAGCCGGTAAATTTGACAGTAATAAGCCATATTTTTCCGTACATGATGCTCCAACTGCTTCCAATATCCGGTACGCCAGTAACGACAATATGTCAACTGCACGCCTGGGATCTGCAGATTTTACTCCTGCGGCAGAATCGGCAGTAAAAGCTGTAGTGCATATTAAAACACAGATCAAGGCAAGGGCAGTTCCGGCAGATGATATCTGGGGCCAGTTGTTTGGTCAGCAATATATGCTCCCTCCGCAAATGGGTTCAGGTTCCGGCGTGGTGATATCTCCCGATGGATATATCGTTACAAACAACCACGTGGTTGCCAATGCCGACCAGGTTACCGTAACTTTTAATGACAGGTACACTACAAGCGCTAAGGTTATCTCGGCAGACCCTGCAACCGATATCGCGGTTATCAAGGTAAATGAGAAAAACCTATCCTATATGGATTTTGGAAACTCTGATAATGTTCGCCTTGGCCAATGGGTGTTAGCGGTTGGTTATCCGCTCTCCCTCGATGCGACGGTTACAGCCGGTATTGTCAGTGCGAAGGGCCGTTCTATAGGTATTAACCGTACACAGTCTCCGGGCGCAATAGAATCTTTTATACAAACGGATGCCGCGGTAAATCCCGGTAACAGTGGTGGCGCATTGGTAAATACAGATGGTCAACTGATAGGTATCAATTCTGCTATAGCCTCCCCTACCGGGTCTTACGCCGGTTATTCTTATGCAATACCTTCCAACATTGTTCGCAAGGTGGTGAACGATATGGTACAGTATGGATCGGTGCAACGTGGATACCTCGGTATCAGGTACCTCGACCGTAAAAATGCGTCTCCTGAACAGCTTTCTGCTTTAGGCCTCGATCGTACAGATGGTGTTTATGTAGAAGATGTAGTAACAGGCAGTGGTGCTGCTGATGCAGGACTTAAGAAAGGAGATTTTATAACAGCCATCAATTCAAAACCGGTAACCACAGCGCCTGAATTGCAGGAACAGGTAGCCCGTTATCACCCCGGCGATAATATCAGTGTGGCATATTTAAGAAATGGCAGTGTACATACCACAACCATCGAATTGAAAAAAGATGTAGCTAACCCTGTAATATTAGGCGCCAACCTTCGCCCACTTACAAATGACGAGAAAAAGAAACTCGGCGTAGAGAGCGGTGTATTGGTAACCAATGTGGGCAACGGTATCCTTGCGCAGGCGGGCATCAAAAACAATTTCATCATTATCTCTGTTAATGATTATGCGGTGAAGACCAGCCAGGATTTGGAGAAACTGCTTTCCTCACAGCAAAAGGTGCAGATAGCAGGCATCTATCCCGGTTACCGTGGCATGTATTATTATGGTATTGATGCCAATGGTAATGCCGAAGCACCTGAGTAAACAGTAACAGTAAATCTATTGTAGAATAGCTCTGCATAGATGTAGAGCTATTTTTATATGTATTATCATTACTTAATAACAAATTGGTTATCTGTACAGATTATGCACATTGCCCAACAGGCCTTATTTTTACCCCATCACCATAGTAAAGCGGTGATAAATAACTATTTTTGCATCCCAAATTGAAACATAGTAAGTGAAGCCCGTTTATATAACACGACTAGCCAAATTTTTGCCTAACGACCCCGTTTCTAACGATCAGATGGAATCGGTGTTGGGAATGGTAAACGGGAAACCGTCGAAAGCACGTGCCCTGGTACTTAGGAATAATGGAATCAAAACGCGTTACTATGCATACCGCGACGGCAAAAGCACCCATACCAATGTAGAGATGGCGGCTACTGCTATTAAGAGCCTGTTTGACGAAAAAGTACCACTGTCTTCTTTAGATATCCTGGCAGTTGGCACCAGCTCGCCGGAGCAGATTATTCCATCCCACGGATCTATGGTACATGGTGCCATAGGCAACCAACGGGTTGAATTAATATCCGCGGCAGGCACGTGCTGCAGTAGCATGCAGGCGCTCAAGTATGCCTATATGGCAATAGCTGCAGGCATGGCCAAAACTGCTGCTGTTTGTGGCTCAGAAAAAATGAGCACCTGGATGGAGGCTTCCCGCTTTCAGCCGGAAATAGAAAACCTGAACAAGCTGGAAGAAAATGGATATATAGCGTTCGAAAAGGATTTCTTAAGGTGGATGCTGAGTGACGGCGCCGCGGCTGCTTTAGTTCAGGACAAACCAAACGAAGATGGCCTGTCTTTCCGAATAGAATGGCTGGAAACAACTTCTTATGCAAATGAATTGGAAACCTGCATGTATGCAGGCGCTGTTAAAAAAGAAGATGGTTCGCTGACGGGCTGGAATGATATGGGTACCGATGAATGGGGTCATCAAAGTGTATTCTCGGTAAAACAGGATACACGCATTCTTGGCGACAACATAGTGCCAAAGGGTGGCTTATATCTTGCAGAGCTGATGAAAAAACACAACCTGACAGTGGATATGGTAGATTATTACCTGCCACACATGTCTTCTGAATTTTTCAAAAAACAGATATATGAGCACCATGCAAGAATAGGCATGGATATACCTTACGATAAATGGTTTTACAACCTGCCTAAGATTGGTAACGTAGGTAGTGCCTCTGCTTTTATGATGCTGGAAGAGATGCTGAATACAGGACTTGTTAAAAAAGGAGACCGTTTACTGGTAATGGTACCGGAAAGTGCACGCTTTTCGTATGCTTATATGTATCTTACGGTAGTATAACAATTGCATGAAGCAACGCATCCTGGTTTTATATTACTCTCAAAGTGGACAGCTTAGAGATATCATTGATAACATTACAGCAGACATCAGCACCCGTGCAGATATTGACTATGCTCAGATAGAGCCTGTAGTTTCTTACCCGCTGCCATGGAAAGCTTCGAAGTTTTTCGATACGATGCCCGAGACGGTGCAGCATATCCCAATTGCTTTAAAGCCGTTGCCTGCAGAGGTGATGAACAAGGATTATGACCTGGTGATATTTGGCTATCAGTCCTGGTTCCTGAATCCATCGCTGCCCATCAGTTCATTCCTTCAAAGCGAAGATGCGCGAATGCTAAAGGGGAAGAATGTACTCACCGTTATAGGCTGCCGCAATATGTGGCTGCACGGGCAGGAAAATGTAAAAGAATACTTCCTGAAGATAGGTGCAAAACCGGTAGGCAATATTGTTTTAACAGATACCAATCCTAATCTTATATCTGTCCTTACCATCATACGCTGGTCATTCAAAGGACGTAAGGAAGCATCCGGCTTGTTACCGGCTGCAGGTGTCCAGGAGCACGATATTAAACGCGCCAGCCGCTTTGGCGTGCCTATTTTAAGGCACCTGGAAGAGAATAAGCTGGATGAATTGCAGAAAGAATTATTGATGCTGGGTGGCATTCATCTAAAACCCGGCCTCATCATACTGGAAAAGAGAGGTGTTAAAAATTTCAGGAAGTGGTCTAAGTTCATACGCGAAAAAGGTGGGCCCGGTGCACCTGAAAGGCAAGGCAGGGTTACTATGTTTAAACGCTTATTGATCGTGGCCATTTTTATACTTTCCCCCATATCGTCTCTCACGGCTTTTATACAGTTGCAATTACAAAGGCGCAGCCTGTTGCGCGATGTAGAGTATTTTAAAGGGTTGGATTACGAGCCCGGCAAATTCTAACAATAATCATTAAGCTACAATATAAAACGGAGCCCTTTCGGAGCTCCGTTTCTCTCTCTGTTTCAACCGCAGGTAATATTATTTCTGCACCACTTGCGAACGGGTTGTATTTACAACCGCGCCTACTTGTCCTATTAATTGATCTGAAAGGCCCACTTTTTTAGCACCCACCACAAGGTCCGAAACAAACTGATCGAAATCGGCGTTAGATGCTTTACCATTCATTCTTTTGTTCTGTGCAGGATCGTGAGCTGCTACCATGCTCAGACCTGAATACTTAAAGTTCTTAGCACCTGTAGCCACACAAAAGAAATCGGTAAGGTTATTGCTCAGTTCTGTAAACCCGCTGGTGTTGCCTGATGTAACTTCTGACAGTAATACGGTAAAGAAGCCATTCAGTTTGGGATCGCCGGCTATAACAAAAATGGTACTGTCCACTACCGATCGTATGCCCAGCCTACCCTTTTCTATCATTTGACCCTGCATTGCAGGATCAGCAACCAGTTGGGTACCACCCAGCGAATCATACAACGTCATAGTAGTTGTGTTGTTAGTGGGTGTAGTCGTCATGTTGTCATCTTTCTTCTTGCACGATGTTCCTAATACGGCGAAACCCGCTACAACTGCAAGCAATGGTAATATTTGCTTTTTCATAAACATAATTATGGTGGTTAGATAATCTTTTGAAAATATTTGACTACACGGTAGGCGAATGAATTGGGCGCTACCGGGCATCCGCTTTTCATTGCGGCTTCGTCCGGTATATATCTATGCCCCTCGTAGTGAAATGTGCTATTGAGTGATTGTGTCAATTCATCTGCATTTACCTGTGCCGGGTAGTAGGTAAATACAACGTTGTTCACATCTGCATTACATACTACGTGGTCTATGCCTTTCTGCTGATACAACCAGTTGGTAATGCCCGCCCCTTGCTCTGCAGATATATCCTGTTTTATATCTATCCGCGTCATAGAAATAGTATGCTCGTCGATGTGCGGCCTGGTCACCAGGTAAATATGAACACCTAACACTATAATCAGCAGAGCAATCGTAACTGCACTGGTTATCAATACCTTTTTAAGTTTTTTACCCATACCATTTATTTTAAAGGTTCAACGATATGAGAGCATATACGACAATGCCGTGACAATGGTTTTCCGGTTTTGAAAAAAAATTATTGGCCTAAACCTATCCTATTAGAAGTCATCGGGGTAATTTTCTATTTTAGGTAACGTTATCTGTTATTCTATGACAAGCGACATACCTGTGCCCTGGTCAGTATTGCAAAAGCAATTGTTACGCTTTTTTGCGCTTTACTTTTTTATTTATTTCTATACACCATTTTTCGACTCTGCCTGGGACCCCATAGTATTACGGGCTGGACAAAGGCTTCATATCTGGAAGGAAATAACTGTTTACCCAAACGGAAGCGGCGATACAACTTATAATTATATCCAGCTACTATGTATGCTTGTTATTGCATTTGCCGGTTCTCTCATTTGGTGGATCGCAGATAGCAGGCGGAAAAGCTACAATACCCTGTTCTATTGGGTGATAGTATTAATACGGTATTGTATTGCGTATTACATGCTGTCGTATGGCTTCTCAAAAATAATGTACTCGCAGTTTCCCTTTCCAGCATTCCGGACATTAATAAAGCCTTATGGCGATGCCTCACCTATGAACCTCGCATGGACATTTATGGGCTATTCCAGGGCTTATAATGTATTTACAGGCTCTCTTGAGGTTGTTGGCGGTCTGCTTCTGTTATTCAGGCGCACCACTATGTTTGGTTGCCTGTTTACCATGACGGTGCTCTGCAATATCGTCGCATTGAACTTCTGTTATGATATCCCGGTAAAACTATTCTCCTCTCACCTGTTGCTTGCTACAATATTCATCTGCACGCCATACATTCCAAGACTTTGGTCATTTTTCATCTCTCATAAAAAATTAGAACCTCCTCCTGCAATAGCAATATACAATACACGCAGGCAGCGGTGGGCAAGAGGAATTATTAAAGGCCTTGTATTGGTATTGCTTGGTTGGGGGCAGCTGGGCACTATAAATGCATATAACGAGTTTTTCAAAAAACCACCGCTTTATGGATTGTATGAAGTTGATAGTCATATTCACAACCGCGATACACTTGCCCCGTTGATCACAAGCGATAAGGTATGGCATTACCTGGCGATAGACATGAATAACGCTGCATATACACAAACCACCAATGGAGAGGGTAAGCGATATATCTGCAGCATCGATACCATCAATCACACTATCCGTTTGTTAACTGATGAAGATTCTGTTGGAACGATTTACCGCTATACAAAAGCCAACGGGCAAATGACCTTATTATCCGCTAAACCGGGCGATACAACCAGACTCTATATACACAACAAACCATTAAGTTCATTCAGGCTTGCCAATACAGGTTTTCATTGGATAAATGAATATCCCAACAACAAATAGCATTGCTGTTGGGATATCAAGTATATTTTGGCACTGATTATACTCCGTAATACGCTATCTCTTCTTTGCCCTCGCTGTTACGCATAGCTCGATACATGCCTGCCGAATTAAAGCAGAAAGTATGGTTGCCTTGTGCATCCACACCTATCAATCCACCTTCGCCACCCATCTTCACCAGTTTATCTTTTATCACCACATTGCAGGCTTCCTGCAGGCTTAGTCCTTTGTATTCCATCAGGCACGATACATCGTGCGCCACCACGGCTCTCAAAAAGTATTCACCATGCCCTGTGCAGGAAATAGCACAGGATGCATTATTGGCATAAGTACCGGCGCCAATAACAGGGCTATCGCCAATACGGCCAAAGCGTTTGTTGGTCATGCCACCGGTAGAAGTACCTGCTGCAAGGTTGCCTTCGGCATCACATGCTACTGCGCCAACAGTACCAAATTTATGATCGGGGTTTGGCGCTACTGCACCTTTCAGATTATCGCCTTCATGGTCCAGTTGTGTAAAATCGCTGTCGCGGATCTTTACCCATTGCTCATAACGTTGCTTGTTAAAGAAGTAATCATCCGTTGCCTGTTCTATGCCACGGCTTAGGGCAAATTCACTGGCACCGCTGCCGCTAAGGAACACGTGGCCGGAATGCAGCATTACTTCTTTAGCCAGCGTTATAGGATTTTTGATACTGCGAACACCCGATACGGCGCCTGCTTCCAATGTCTTACCATTCATCACAGCCGCATCCATTTCATGCAATCCCTTTTTGGTAAATACAGAGCCGCGCCCGGCATTGAAGATCGGATTATCCTCCAGCACCGTGATCGCCGCAACGATTGCGTCCAGCGAGCTGCCACCATTTTTCAGAATGGCATATCCTGCATCAAGGGCATTCTTTAGTCCATTATCGTATTCTATTTCCTGCTCCCTGTTCATCATAGCAGGGGTGATATTGCCCGCGCCACCATGTATTACTAATGTTATCATTCTAAATTATTTGTCGTGAGTTTTGAGTCGTGAGTTTTGAGTCGTGAGTCGTAAGTCTGGGGTAGTTGGTTAGTCCGTCCAACATCAAGCATCCAGTATCAAGTATCAAGTATCAAGTATCCAATATCCAGCATCTAGCATCATTGCAAATACGCAGCCGTCACCTCATCCCCATCTGTTTCTACTTCTATATGTTCCTGCAGTGTAGTAGCTACAGAGTGGCCAACGATGTCAGGCGACACGGGAAAAGATTTATGCTTACGGTCTACCAATACTGCAATCTGTATCTTACGGGTTTCATAGTCCAGCACCGGGCGTAATGCATACAACAGCGTCTTGCCTGAATTAGCCACATCATCTACCAGCACAACAGATGTATCTGTAATATCTTTATCCAGTTTTATCTCGTTCCTTGGCTGCTTTTTATTCATATTCAGCGGAAGCACCTGTACTTTCAGCGGGCTTATTTTCTTCAGGTAGTAAGCAAGATTGTTGGCTACAACAAGTCCGCTGCCTTTTATACCCAGCAATGTTACACCCGTTTCATTGCTATTGCTTTCCCATATCTGGTAAGCCATACGTTGCAGCTTCTGGTCTATTCTTTCCTTATCGAGTATCAGTACTTTTTGTTTACCCATATATATTTTAGTTGGAGCGTATAGCAACTACAGGATCTAGTTTAGAGGCGGTGCGCGCAGGTATATATCCTGCCAGTATGCCTACCAATGCCGAGATACCTATACCCAAAGAAAAATTCTTGATTGACAATGTTACGGGGAAATCTGCACCATAGGTAAGTGCCAGGCTCAGCAACAATACGATCACGATACCTACCAATCCACCCGCTATGCAAAGGGTCACTGCTTCCGCCAGGAATTCGGTGAGTATGCTACGCGACCTTGCACCTAACGCTTTCTTCAGGCCTATTTGTTTGGTGCGTTCCTTTACGGTTACGAACATGATATTAGCTATACCAAATGCTCCAACAATCAGTGAAAAGGCACCAATGATACGTCCTATCATATTAATGCTGTCAAAGATAATATCCAGCCGTTCTGATACCTGGCTCAGCTGGTTCAAGGCAAAATCGCTTTTTTGTCCGGGCTTCACTTTTCGGACTGTCCTCAGCGCACCATCCACCTCATCTTTTACGTCCATGGCATTCCTGCCATCCTTTACTTTTATTATCAGGTTAGGATCAGAAAAAATGGACCGTGTATCCAGTATCGATGATGCGGTGTAATAAGAAAAGATAAGCCCTTCGTCAAAATTAAAACCGGTCATATCCTGCCCCACTTTTTTCATCACACCTATCACGTTGAACTGCCTGCCCAAAAAAGTAACTGTCTTACCGATCGGGTTGGTTGCTCCGAATAATTCTGTATATACTTTATCACCAAGCACTACCGAATTACTGGCGCCTTCCAGCTCTGATGCACTTAGATAACGCCCCTGTGCTATATCTATATTCTGAACCTTATCAAAATTATCTGTTACCGCGTAACCGGAGATTCCTTCGATCTCCTGGTCGTTGTGTTTGATGTTGAGATTACGTTTGGTAAAACACAGCGTAGTGTATTGAGCCCCGGTCACATTATCCTGCACCGCTTTTAGTTCTTTCAGGGTCATACTGGGCCTGCGCTGAAATTCCCACCATTTATAATCACCATCCTCTCCCATCCACGGCCACCGGCCTACATATATAACATCACTACCAAGTGATGAAAGGGATTGTTTGATGTTATTTTTCATACTATCCAGCACGGTAAGCACTGCTATAATGCAAAATATGCCGATAGTAACACCCAAAAGAGATAGGAATGTGCGCAGTTTATTAGCCCTGAGCTCGTGGAAAGCCTGCAGGATGCTGGTACCGATAATTTGCGCCGTACGGTTCATGAACAAGCAAATTTAACGTTTGGCTACCAATTTCCTGTATGTAAATTTGCGTACTACCAAAGCATCCATTTTGCGTCCTTATATATCGTTCCTGCTCAAAAACAGGACACTTCGTTATCCTGATTTCAAGAATTACCTGGGAATGAGGTTTGCCATTATTATGGCGCTCAATATGCAAACTACCATTATCAGTTATATGGTGTACCGACTTACTAAAGACCAGCTTTCGCTGGGTATGTTGGGGCTTGCGGAGGTGATACCGGCCATTGGTGTTTCGCTATTCTCCGGCCATATGGTTGATAAAAGAGAAAAGAAAGGGGTATTAATAAAATGTATCGCCAGCTACCTGGTGCTTACTTGTCTATATGTGTTACTATCCCGTCAATGGTTCCAGGAAAAGGCGGGCGTATCACTTACTGTATGGCTTATCTATGCAGGGGTATTTGTCGGAGGAGCCATTCGGGCTTTTATCAGCCCAGCAACCTTTGCCTTGTTCGGTACTATAGTCCCTAAAAAATTCTATTCCAATGCCAATGTATGGAGCAGCACAGCCTGGCAAATGGGTGCTGTTATTGGCCCGCTGATAGGTGGCGCCATGATAGCGATAGGCGGTTTCAGCATCAGCCTGGGTACTGTCTTTGCAATAGAGATAGCAGCGTTATTTACCTTACTGCGAATACCCAAACAACCGGTCTACTCATCTGAGAAGGAATCTATCTTAAAGAGCCTGGGGCAGGGTTTAAAATTTGTATTCAGCACACAGGTAATATTATCGGCTTTAGCATTAGATATGTTTGCCGTCTTGTTTGGCGGCGCAGTTGCCTTGCTGCCTGTATATGCCGATGATATATTAAAAGTAGGCGAAGTAGGTTTTGGATGGCTGAGGGCAGCGCCGGCCATCGGCGCGATCATCATGTCGTTCTTTCTGTCTTTCATACCGTTAAAGACAAACCCGGGCATTAAGCTGCTGTTATGTATCGCCGGCTTTGGTGTCTGCACCATCATATTTGGTATATCTACCAATGTGGTCCTTTCCTTTATGGCATTGCTTGTTGGTGGTATGTTCGATCAGATCAGCGTCATCATACGCGGAACGATTCTACAATTATATACTCCAGACAATATGCGCGGCCGTGTTGCCGCGGTAAGCACCATGTTCATTAGCTCGTCCAACGAATTTGGGGCGTTGGAAAGTGGTGCAACTGCCAAATGGATGGGCACAGTACCTGCCGTAGTGTTCGGTGGTATTATGACCTTAGTGGTAGTTGGTGTGACTTATGTAAAAGCCCCGATTCTTAAGGTTTTAAAACTGGAACCCGAAACGGATTAGCCGAAAGGTTTAGAGACCTAGCTCCCTACAATAGATATTATATTTATAATATAATATCTTTGGCTACTATGAACATAAAAACATTGTTTGTTTGTGTTTGTCTTGTAACCGCAAATTATTGCTTTGCAGCAGACACTATTACTGTTGATAAAACTCAACTTCTTTATCACAGGATCAATTCAATACAAGCTATCAAATCAGGCCTGGTGATTTATATGCATGGTGGTGTTAGTCAGTTTAAGGGCAAACAGGAATTAATAAACTTAACTCCCGAAGAATTAGTTGAGGGAAATGCTCAATTCCTCACGACGCTTAATGAAAATGGATATGATTTGATATTGCCTATAGCATACAATGAATATAACTGGCTGGAAAACGGTGGTGAGCAATTCATATCTAAGTTACTAGATAAATATGCTTCTCAATACAACAAAGTCTATATCTCTGGCTTTTCTGATGGAGGCACAGGTGCTTTCCGCTTTTTCAATAATCACCCGGAAAAATTCGACGGAACAATTATTTTCAATGGCTACCCACAGCTAAACAATTATTACAGAAAGGTCGATCATTTCAAAGTCATAGGCAAGAATATAGTTTATGCTTCTACCATTTCAGACAAAGTGATACCGTATGAATTTCTCCTAACGGAATTCAGGCGACAGCAGATGGTGAACGAGCATACCTATTTTATGTTAAGGGAAGGCAACCATGAATTCGGTGCCTACAAGAAGCAGGATTTTGAATTATGTCTTCAATTGCTGAAAAAGGAAAACCGCAATACCTCAACCGATGGTAAAATGTTCATCTATCCACCTGTTGATGGTTTAGTGATCGATGGCATACTAAAGGAAATATACCCCTTTAAGAAAAAGATCGGTAAAACATATAATATGTCTGAGCTTGAGTACGCGAGGGAAGATATTGATACAGACACTTATGCCAAACTATTATCCGGCAACACTACGATAAATTTCAAGCCCATTCTTGTAACAGAACAGGAAGCCCGCTCTTCAAAAACCTTAAACTTTAATATTGAAATTAACCATAAAGAGTCAACGGTATCATTGATCAATTGGCTTAATACAAAAACATGGTAACCTATTTTGTGGGATAAAACATAAAATACACTGCCCCTAATATCATTACAAACGCAACTGCATAATTCCATTTAAAAGGCTCTTTTAAGAAAACCAGCGCAAACACACAGAATACGCTTAGTGATATTACTTCCTGTATTGTTTTTAATTGAAAAGGAGAATAGCCTTCCTTCAGTCCAAACTTATTATTGGCAGGCACCATAAACAGGTATTCAAAAAACGCTATCCCCCAGCTGATGAACACCAACTTTAATAGTGGCATCTCCCCTGCCTTACGCAGATGGCCATACCAGGCATAGGTCATAAAACAATTGGAAACAAGGAGGCAAAGTATCGTCCGCATATGGGTTGTTTAACAACCAAATATAAAAATTGTTCCAAAAGGAAAAGCGGCCAGATAAATGGCCGCGTTTATTATACAATACTGATATATCTTAACCTTCGTTCCTAACTACCACTACCCCATCAAATACATCTATCAGTACCGGTTTTGTTTTATCTATATCGCCTGCTATGATCTTTTTGCTCAACAGGTTCACTACATCTTTTTGTATCACACGTTTCAGCGGCCTTGCACCATATTGCGGATCAAATCCTTTTTGTGAAAGATAATCCAGTGCGTAGTCAGAGAACTGCAGGTCTATACCTTGTTCCTTCAACTGGTTTTGCAGTTGCTGCAATTGTATGCGTATGATATTTTTTATTTCCTTACGCATCAACGGGTGGAACATCACGATATCATCTACCCTGTTCAGGAATTCAGGTCGCATACTTTGTCTTAGCAGGTCCATCACTTGTTCCTTAGTAGCATCTACTACATCCTCAATATTCCGGCCTTCCAGGTCTGCAAAGTTCTCCTGTATAATATGGCTGCCCATATTGCTGGTCATAATGATGATAGTGTTCTTAAAGTTCACTACCCTGCCCTTATTATCTGTCAATCGACCATCATCCAGCACCTGTAATAATACATTGAAGGTATCAGGGTGCGCTTTTTCGATCTCATCCAGTAATACTACAGAATATGGTTTGCGTCGCACTGCTTCCGTCAACTGGCCGCCTTCTTCGTAGCCTACATATCCCGGAGGGGCACCCACCAATCGGCTAACGCTGTGCTTTTCCTGGTATTCACTCATGTCAATACGGGTCATCATACTATCGTCGTCAAACAATACTTCTGCCAACGCTTTTGCCAGTTCCGTCTTACCCACGCCAGTAGTACCCAGGAATATGAAAGAGCCTATCGGGCGGCGCGGGTCATGCAAGCCTGCCCGTCCACGGCGGATGGCATCTGCTACTACTTCTATAGCTTCATCCTGTCCTACCACACGTTTATGTAGTTCTTCTTCCAGGTTCAGCAGCTTTTCACGTTCGCTCTGCAGCATGCGCTGCACCGGTATACCTGTTGCCTTGGCTACGCTTTCGGCAATATCTTCCGCATCTACTTCTTCCTTCAGCAAACGTTTGTGCTGGTTGTCCATTTCATCCAGTTGCTTGCTGTATTGCGCTACGTTTGCCTCTTCTTCTTTGATCTTTCCGTATCGTATTTCCGCAACCTTACCATAGTCACCTTCGCGCTCTGCAACTTCAGCAGCTTGTTTCAGGTTTTCAATATTGGTCTTGGCTTTATTTATCTTATCAACGATCTCCTTTTCATCCATCCATTTGGCCTTAAAGGTATCGCGCTGCACAGTAAGCATAGCGATATCGTTGTTCAATTCCTTCAGCTTCTGCTCATCATTTTCGCGCTTGATGGCTTCTCTTTCAATCTCCAGCTGGCGGATCCTGCGTTCCAGTTCATCTAGTTCCTCGGGCATAGAGTTCAATTCCAGCTTCAGCTTGGCAGCACTTTCATCTATCAGGTCTATAGCCTTGTCTGGCAGGAACCTATCAGTAATATACCTGTGCGATAATTCCACAGCAGCTATAATAGCTTCGTCTTTGATGCGTACCTGGTGGTGGCTTTCGTACCTGTCTTTCAGTCCGCGCAATATAGATATTGCATCTTCCGGCGTAGGTTCATCTACAAACACTTTCTGGAAACGGCGTTCTAATGCTTTATCTTTCTCAAAATACTTTTGGTATTCATTCAGTGTAGTAGCACCTATCGCTCTCAGTTCACCACGTGCCAATGCAGGCTTCAATATATTAGCCGCATCCATGGCACCTTCCATGGCGCCGGCGCCTATCAGCGTATGTATCTCATCTATAAAAAGAATGATCTCTCCATCGCTTTCTGATACTTCTTTTACTACAGCTTTCAGGCGTTCTTCAAATTCACCACGGTATTTGGCACCGGCCATTAATGCACCCATGTCCAGTGCATAAATGATTTTCGATTTCAGACTATCGGGTACATCTCCATTAATGATCCTGTGCGCCAGGCCTTCTACGATAGCTGTTTTACCAACACCGGGTTCACCTACCAATATTGGGTTGTTTTTGCTCCTGCGCGAAAGGATATGCAGTGTACGGCGTATCTCTTCATCACGGCCAATTACGGGGTCCAGTTTACCGTTGCGGGCAAGTTCATTCAGGTTCTTACCATATTTTTCCAGCGAATTGAATTGTTGCTCAGATGTCTGGGAATTAACGGTACTGCCTTTCCTTAATTCTTTAATGGCTGCTATAAGGCCTTTTTCTGTAAGGCCTGCATCCTTTAATATCTTAGACGTTTCATCGTTTACCTGTAACAAACTTATCAGCAGGTGCTCTTGCGTAACAAATTCGTCTTTGAATTCCTTCAGGTTATTGGCAGATTTCAGTAATACATTATTCAGTTCCCTGCTAATGTTCTGAGCCGGTTCACCATTTTGCATCTTGGGCATGCGGCCTATCAATTCTTCCAATTTGGCGTTGATCATGTTCAAATTGGCGTTGTTCTTTTTCAATAGGTAGGAGGTAGGCCCGTCCTGGTCGTCCAGTAATGCCTGGAGCAGGTGTACGGTATCAATGCTCGGGCTCTGATTGTTATAAGCGAGTTGCTGTGCTTGTTGCAGCATTTCCTGCGCTTTAATGGTAAAATTATTCAGGTTCATAATCTTTGCTTATCGATAACAATAGCATAAAAACCATTCCAGAATTTCGTAAAGGAATTATTGGCAGATTATTACATAACATGCGGACAATAAGTCTCTTATGCTCAAAAACAACTGTATTTATAACAGTCTATAGCCTTATAATATGCCATAATTGCTTAATTGACTATTTTTGATGAATGGCTACGAATAAAAATCAGCGAATAGTAAAAAGGATGAAGGTCTCGGCAAGCCCGGTAATAGATAGGAATGTACTTGATAAAGCCGTAATAGATACCGTTCTCAAAGTTCTTTATAATAATGCGGACAAGGATGCTTTGCATCTTGAGAACGAAATATATAAACCTAACCGCATCACCTTGCCAAAAAAAGAAGCCGAACGTTTGTGGGCGGTAATGATAGCATCGGGATGGGTTTCTCCTGTCATAGGGTTTGGTAACGCCGGCAAACTGGAGCTGACCCGCGAGGGATACCAGTTAATGGCCCAATATGGTGGTTATGCAGAGTATCTGAATGCCATCAACAACAGCCAGCAACAGCAAACACTGATATTGCCATTCCAGGTAGAGGAACAGAAGCCGGAGTCCACACCCATTACCCCGGAAACCACGAAAAAGGCAGCTCAGAAAGGAGATAAATAGTCTTTCGAAAAAATAAGAGAGGTGTATCTATTGCACTGTTAATTAGTATATTTTTGTGTATGCGTCGCTTATTACTGCCCGTATTCATATTCTTTACCGCTATCGCCAGTGCTCAGCAAAATGAGGTCTGGACTTTACAGCGTGCTATTCAATATGCAATAGACCACAACCTAACTATCCAGCAAAATGTTCTCAATGCACGCCTGGCCAAACTCAGTTTGCAGCAAAGCCAGCTGTCGCAGATACCAAACTTGAATGCTTCCGGATCTTATGGCCGCAGCTATGGCCGTTCGGTCGATCCTACTACCAACCAGTTCGTTAGCGGGGCCAGCTATGATTTCATGGGCTTAAATGCAAATGCGGATGTACTGGTATTTGGTTGGTTTCAAAAAAGAAACAACATTGCACGTAATAAATATAACTATCTCGCTTCCGAAGCAGATGCAGACCAGACGCGCAACGATATATCCTTAAATGTGGCCACCGGTTACTTACGTGCGTTATTGGCACAGGAACAAATAGCTGTAAGCCAAAAGCAAGTAGAGCTTTCCAAAGCGCAGATGAGCCAAACGCTGGAGTTTGCCAAGACAGGCCGCGTGCCGGAGCTAAATGTAGCACAGATGGAGTCGCAACTGGCAAATGATAGTGCTAATCTTATTACCGCGATCACCGATTATACATCCGCAATCCTGGATATTAAGGCACTCCTGAATCTTGATTTTACTACTCCTTTTGATCTCGAAGTTCCTTCCGTAGAGCTTACCGATAAATCCGCTGTGCTTACTATGTCGCCTGAAGAAATATATGCTGTTTCTTCAAAAACCTATGGCACTATACGCAGCAGCAATTATCGTTTAAAGGCGGCACAAAAAGGACTCGGAGCCTCTAAGGGTGCATTATTCCCGCAACTGGGACTTTCGGGCACACTGGGTACCAACTGGGCAAGCACCTTAAAAGAATATACCGGCTTCAATGTCACGGGCGTCAAACCTACAGGCACATTTATACCGGTAGGCGATACCATTGTAAACGTCTATCAGTATGATGGCACTTACACTACCCGCAACGTTCCGCTTGGCAAGCAATTGAATAATAACTTCCGGCAAACAATATCAATGAACCTTACTGTTCCATTATTTAATGGATGGCAGGCGCAATACAATGTAAAGCAGGCACGTATCAATATGCTCACCAGTGAGCTCAATAAGGACCAGGCGGAGCTGAAACTAAGGCAGGATATATACAAGGCATATAACGATGCCAAAAATTCCATCCAAAAATATTACGCTGCTGAAAGGGCTGCGGAGTCCGCTTCCCGCGCATTGGATTTTGCTCAAAAACGTTACGACCTGGGCCTTACCAATACTGTAGAATACCTCACAACAAAGAATACTTCTTATACCGCATCTTCAAACCTCGCTAAGGCTAAGTACGACCTGATATTTAAGCTGAAGGTAATTGACTATTATCTCGGTAAAGAAATCAAACTATGATAAATGGAGCAATTAAAACAAGTCTTACTGGAGGCAACCAAAGAAGCGGGCAAGATCATTCAGCAATATTTCCAGGGCAGCTTTAATATAGAAAATAAGGAAGGCATCAACAACCTGGTTACCGAGGTCGATAAACATTCTGAAAAAGCTATTATTGATATTATCCGTAAAAACTACCCGGAGCATAGTATCATCAGCGAAGAAGAGGGCGAGATGCTCCAGGAATCAGACTATCAATGGATCATCGATCCTATTGATGGAACGGTGAACTTTGCACATGGCATACCTATCTGCTGTGTAAGCATCGGCCTGAAGCATAAAGACGAATTGTTACTGGGGGCTGTTTACAACCCTATGATGAACGAATTGTTCTTCGCGGAAAAAGGTAAAGGCGCTTACCTGAATGATAAGCCCATCAGGGTATCTTCAAAAACCAATTTTGCAAAAGCCTGCCTGGTAACGGGATTTCCATACAAATGGCCTAATTCCTCAGAGCACCCTATTCGTGTATTTGAGCGTTTTATACTGGAAGGCTTGCCTGTAAGGCGGCTTGGTTCTGCGGCAATAGACCTTTGCTGGGTAGCATGTGGCCGTTTCGATGGATTTTGGGAATACAACCTTAGCTCATGGGATGTGGCTGCCGGGTACCTTATAGTACAGGAGGCAGGCGGGCGCATTACCAATTTCGATGGTGCACCTTATAGTGTTTTTGACAAAGAAACGTTGGCCACAAATGGCCATATCCACGAGGATATGCTGAGGCTGATACGCAATAAAAAATAAGCAGATCATGGATGAACAACGTACAGATGTCTCTTCTCTCGGAGAGTTTGGATTAATAGACAGGCTAACACAAAACAATGAAACCAGGCAGGCCGGTACCATATTAAGTGTGGGCGATGATGGTGCTGTTATAGACCAGTATGGCAAACAATGTGTCATCAGCACCGATCTACTGGTGGAGGGCATACATTTCAATATGATGTACACGCCGCTGAAGCATCTTGGCTATAAGGCGGTAGCGGTAAATTTATCAGACATATATGCCATGATGGCAACCCCGACGCATATTACTGTAAGCATAGCATTCTCCAACCGATTTTCTGTTGAAGCGATAGACGAGCTATATGAAGGTATCTATGCAGCTTGCGAACGCTACAATGTAGACCTTATAGGTGGCGATACCAGCTCATCACCCAAAGGCCTTATTATAAGCGTAACTGCCGTTGGTGAAGTCGCACCTGATAAATTCGTAACACGTTCCGGCGCTAAAAAGGGCGACCTGATCTGTGTTTCCGGGGATCTTGGTGGTGCGTACATTGGCTTACAACTACTGGAAAGGGAAAAAAGGATATTCCTCGATAGCCCGCAGGTGCAGCCCGATCTTCAAAACAAGACCTATACCATAGGCCGTATCCTGAAGCCGGAACCTCGTGCCGATATAGTGGAATGGCTGCAGGAACAGGATATTATGCCCACATCCATGATAGATGTCAGCGATGGGCTTAGCTCCGAAACCCTGCATTTGTGCAAGCAAAGTAACCTCGGCTGCAGGCTTTACGAAGACAAAATACCTGTCCATACCGAAACCAGGGATACAGCGCTTGAGTTCAATATCGGCCCAAGTATGTGCGCATTGAACGGCGGAGAAGATTATGAACTATTGTTTACCATTAATCCTTCCCAATATGATAAGCTGGTTCTGAACGAGAAGATCAGCGTTATTGGCCATATGACCGATATTTCTGAAGGTACTGTATTGCAAACGAAGGGTGGTAATACCCATAAACTCGTAGCACAGGGCTGGAATACCTTTGACCAAGAAAAATATTAATGGGCACTATATTTCCTTAATAATTTTTGTATTTTGGCGTAATAAACAATTATTATAGCATGAAGTTTTGGAGACATTCTCTGATAGCAACTATATCTTTCCTTGCCGTATCATTTTCAGTGGTTTATACATCGTGCTCCGATGATGCCTGCCTGAAACTGAAATGCCGCAATGGTGGCACCTGTGCAGATAACATTTGTAAATGCCCTACAGGCTACGAGGGTGGCCAGTGCGAAAGAAAAGCATCAGACAGGTATATCGGCGTTTATGACGGCACTACGATAATTGATAATAAGCCACCAACAATAGATTCTGCATATATCGCGTATACAGAAACGGATTATGGTTCCGCCACAAAAGTTCAATTTGTATTATATAGCCGCCTCACTGATGTAATAGTTTGCAACATCGGGTCAGATGGCAAAATATCTTATACCGACGATAAATTTGGGGGACGTGTTATTACGATCCTGGAAGAAAATAACCAGCTCAACTTTACATCTATCGAACATCCGGACGGTAAGGAACAAACGATTAAGTTTGTCGGCACAATCAGAAAGTAAGAACAATCAAAATATCAATAAGAAGGCCGGATGAACAGTCCGGTTTTTTTATGCCTGCTAATATCTGCTCAAAAATAAACCCGCTCGTTCAGGAGCGGGTTTAAATATGTACAGTTGAAAATATTAGATTTTCCAACCTTTGTTCTTAAAGCGTTCGCTTACCACTAATTCTTTACTGCCTGCAGTGTATTTATAGAAGCCTTCGCCGCTCTTAACCCCCAGGAAGCCGGCCTGAACCATATTAGCTAGCAATGTAGCCGGTGCATATTTTTGATTGCCGAAACCCATGTGCAATACATTCATAATAGAATAGCAGGTATCAAGACCTATGAAATCCGCCAGTTGCAGTGGCCCCATCGGGTGCGCCATACCCAGCTTCATGATCGTATCGATCTCTTCTACACCGGCAACACCTTCCTGCAAAGACAGGATCGCTTCGTTGATCAGTGGCATCAAAATACGGTTAGAGATGAAACCCGGATAGTCGTTTACAATACATGGCACTTTACCCAGGTAGGTAGACAATGCGTGTACCGTATTAGCCACCTCAGCTTCTGTAGCATAGCCATTAATGATCTCTACCAGTTTCATCACCGGTACAGGGTTCATAAAGTGCATACCTATCACTTTGCCCGGGCGTTTGGTATAAGAACCGATGCGTGTGATGGAAATAGAAGAAGTGTTGGTAGCCAGGATGCAATGTTCCGGGCACAGTTGGTCCAGTTGCTGGAAGATCTTTACTTTCAGGTCTATGTTCTCAGTTGCAGCTTCGATCACGATATCAGCATCCTTTACCGCCTCAGCCATATCTGTATAGGTAGTGATGCGGCCCAATGCCTGTTGCTTTGCTTCTTCAGTCATAGCATTCTTAGCTATCTGGCGGTCCATGTTTTTACCGATGGTAGCAAGTGCTTTATCCATAGCACTTTGGTTGATATCCATCATGTGTACATTAAAACCACTTTGAGCAAAAACGTGGCAAATACCATTACCCATGGTACCGGAACCAATAACCGTAACGATCTTTAATTTCTGTAACATAGCCTTTGTGTTTTCGTCCAATGCAGTATCTCCAAGCTTTACTGCATCAACGTTTTGCGTTTGAATCATTTTTTAATAAATATTTTAAAACGTGCCTAAGGTAGCATTTTATTAATAAATAAGATGGAAACATTCTGCATCAATACACATCTTTTACACAAACCTGAACATGCAGAATTTTCACATATAATTTCATTCACTGTTCGCCAGGTACTGCTGGCTATCGGCCATATTACAGGCCTGTTGATTTTTAACAATAAGGCAGTATTTTTTCTTCTAAATTTAGGCTTGTATCAATATGAGCATACAACGCGCTACACCTGTTAATGAATTCCTGGCTAAAGCCATCTTTCTGCTGCTACCTACTGTTTTTATCAGTTATTTTTTACTGGTAAATGCTAACGAATATTTTGCAGTTCCTCACAATGCCGCATTAGAGCAAACTATATATTTCGGTGCAGGAATGGGTATTGCCGCCTTGTTTTACTCCTTTCGCTTTCGCTTCCTGCCAACGTTCGCGTTGCTGGCTTTAGGATTATATACTATTTATAAGGGACTGGATAATTACGCTACCGGTGAGTTCGATGCTTTTTTCATCTCGGTTCAGTTCATGGTCTTTGCGGCATTGTTCGTTTCGGGATGGCTTATCGGCTGGGGTTTCATCAGGCTTAGATATTGGTCTATATTCATAGCGGCTGCAATACTTACCGGTTGCATCCTCATCATTGCCAAACAAAAAACAGATACGGTTACTGCCCTACTGAGCGCTTTCGCGCCTGCCCTACTCTACGCAGTTTACATTGTTTTCACTGCCGAACAGATATACAATTACAAGGATAAGTCGCAGAAATTCTGGTGGTTCCTTACGCGCAGGCTGGCATTGTTCGCCATCCTCGCCGGCGGTTTACTTGCAGGCGTCGTTTACCTGATGCGTGCAGAGATAAAAGAAACTGTAGCTAACTATGGCGGTGGCGGGCAGCAGGGCGAAAACAGTATGCTGAAGAAGAACAAGGATAACACCTTCGACTTAAAGGACTATTCGCGACTCAGCAGCACCCTTGGCCGTAATAACCAGCTCCTTTTCTGCGCCCATATCAATAATTTCTTTGCAGGCTCAGATATTCCAAACCCACTATATCTCACAGCATTCTATTATACTAAGTTCGATACATTAACAGAAACATTCGAGCGGGATAGCACCATACCTAAGAACGATTTGTTCGAGCCTAATCCTTCGGCGTTGCCTGTTTTCTTCACCAAATACGATTCTTCCGTTATCAAAAACAGCATGGCCACCAAGCTGCGCAAAACGGTAGAAATAGAGGTGTATAGCAAAGCACTTTCTCCAAGTACCTACCTGGCACCACATGTGGGTTTCTTTGTTCAGCCTATTACGGTAGAAAAGGACTTCAAGAAAGAATTTAAGACTGCGTTCCGGGCAAAAGGTTATGTATCGGAGTTGAATAGCGCCTATTTTGTCTATAATTCACCTGATACCCAGATAAGAAAATTCCAGGCTGCGCGATTTGCCGTGCTTAGACAGGCAGGGCCTTATACAGATATTGATAAGCGCTTCATGACTTATTATACTTATATGCCTTCTGATGCCAAGTTCAAAAACATCAGCGACCTGGCTCATAAGGTAACTGCAAACGCCAATACTACTGTTGATAAGGTCATTGCCATACGTGATTACTTCCTTTCGAAAGATGAGAATGGTGATCCGCTGTTCAAATACACAGACAACCCCGGCATTCCCGACATTCCGAGTGCCTCCAAACTAATGTACTTCCTGTTCGAGAACAGGAAGGGGTACTGCGCTTATTACGCAGGTGCTACCCTTTTCATGCTGCGCTCGCTGGGTATCCCATCGCGTATTGCAGTAGGTTTTCTTACTGTAGATCGCAGCGATAAGAATAAGGGCTGGTACTGGTATTATGCCGACCAGGCACATGCATGGGTACAAGTTTACTTCCCCGGCTATGGCTGGCTCGACTTTGATACTACAGTCGGCAACAGTGATGCACAGGAAAGTCCGAAGCCGGACGGCACACCACCTATGCAACCGCCACGTGCGTGGCTGGCAGCAGATGGCATTGTAGAAAATATCGACACCGCACAGAAACGCATGGTGCTGAAGGTAAAGCACATGATATTCCACGATAAGGAATACAATATTGATGAGCCGCAGGATATTGATATGGATCTGAAGATCGCTACGATTAATATTGATAGCATCGACGTACCTATTAGTACTATTAAAAAAGGAGATGAGGCTACCGCGGTATCTTACGCAGAGGCGATGAAAAAGCTGGAGCCCGGCGAAAACGAAAAAGGCTTATCTATAGTTAAAAGGTTCCCTAAACCGGCGCCAATAGATGAAGTTTACCTGAAACGTAAAGACACGTCTAAACCGGAACCTCAAAAACAAGCTGCTAAACCGGAACAGCCGGTGACCATAAAGAGCATCCTGTTTACAATAGCATCAATTGTCGGTATCATTATTCTACTATTACTGGCAATCCCTACCCTTGTATGGTGGTATTACAGGCTGCGATATAGTAATGCAAAAGGTGATGCAAAAGCATATTGGGCTTATCGTGCCGCGGGATACTACCTCCATATGTCCGGTATTGTCCGCGGCATTGAAACACCAATGCAATACGCACGCAACACGGTAGATCCACTGCTGGGCACTTCGTTTACTTCATTTATGAATATCTATCTGAAGAAAAAATATGCAAACCTTCCGCTCACGCAGCAGGAACAGCAATATATATCCGGTTTCCTGTCGCCATTTACTAAAACCGTGCGTAAAAAAGTGAAAACGGGAACCAGGATAAAAGGGTTTCTGAACATAGCGCATATGATTGCTTTCTTTTTAAAACCCCAGGAAGAAGAAACAAAGCAATAAATAATATAACTGACATAATCATTATTAATCGCCGGTTAGCCTACTGCCGATTAAGTTTTTAAATTAGCTTTGCCAAAGCCACAAAAAGATCAAATTGCCGAAGGAAAAGAATCAATATAGGACCAAGCGCCGGGTTAAGATATTATGGCGTGTTTTCTTTATAGGTGTTGTTGCCTGCAACCTGCTGATCATTGCAATGAACCTGGGCTGGTTGGGTTATATGCCTTCTATGAAGGAGTTAGAGAACCCCGACAGTGCATTGTCTTCAGATGTGTACGCGTCTGATGGTACATTAATTGGCCGCTATTATGTTACTGACAGATCTACTTGTAAATACCGCGATATCTCTCCTAATATCATTAATGCGCTGCTGGCAACAGAAGATTCGCGCTTTTACGAGCATTCCGGTATCGACCCCATCGCAACTGTAGCGATCCCGTTTTATATCATCACAGGCAAAAAGCGTGGTTCTTCTACCATTACACAGCAGCTGGCCAAAAACCTGTTTCCTCGGGAGCACCAAAACGCTATTACCTTACCCTTCCTGAAACTAAAGGAATGGGTGATGGCTGTAAAGCTGGAAAGAAATCTTACCAAGAACGAAATTATCACCCTATATCTGAATACAGTTCCTTTTAGTGATAACGTGTATGGTATTCGCAACGCGTCACTTACATTCTACAATGTCACTCCCGATAAAGTTACGGTAGAACAGGCCGCAGTGCTGATAGGTATGCTGAAGGGTAATACGATCTATAATCCGAGGCGCAATCCGAAACTGGCAACTGACCGCCGTAATGTGGTGCTCGATCAGATGGCGAAATACGATTACATCACACAAGAGCAATCAGACCAGTTCTCAAAGCTTCCTATAGTTCTTGATTATCACAAGCTTGATTACCATGAGGGTACTGCACCTTATTTCAGGCAGGTGGTAGAGCAGGAAGTAAAAAGAGTATGTAAAGAATTAAAGAAGCCCGATGGGACTAACTATAATATTTACAAAGACGGGCTCAGGATATACACCACGCTGAACATGCACATGCAACGCTATGCGGAGCAGGCTGTAGAGCAGCATATGCAGGATATTCAAAAGGTATTTGATGCGCAGCCGTATAATAAAAATGGCTCTGCATGGGTCAAGTTCAAAGATTTCTTTGATCAGTCTGTAAAAGATTGTGAACGCTATCGCTTGCTGAAAGAGCAGGATATGAAGCATGAAGATATCATCCGCGAATTGAGCAAGCCGGTAGAGATGCGTGTATTTGCATGGAACGATAAGCACTATAAGGACACCACAATGAGCCCTATAGATTCTATCAAGTACATGAAGATGTTCCTGCAGGCAGGCTTTATGGCTATGGATCCTTTTACCGGCGAGGTAAAAGCATGGGTTGGCGGTATTGACCATACCTATTTTCAATACGATCACGTAAACATCAACACCAAGCGACAGGTAGGTTCTACCATCAAGCCACTACTCTACTGTCTTGCGGTAGATAATGGTTTTTCTCCCTGCGGCACTGTATCTACCATGCCCCAGGATTTCCCTACTAAAAAAGGGTACGATGCCGGTGGCAGTAAATATGGCCAGCTACCGATGAAAATGGCTTTGGCATTGTCAGTAAACAATGCAGCACTATACCTCATTAAGCAAGTGGGCATTAATTCGTTTGCCGATTTTATTCATAAATGTGGCATTACCAGCAAAATAGATAAGGTGCCTGCACTGGCCTTAGGTGTACCTGACATCTCTCTTTACGAAATGCTGGGCGCGTATACTATGTTCCCCAGCGGCGGTATCAATGTGCAGCCTATGTTCATCACGCGTATCGAAGATAAGAACGGTACTTTGATCAAGAACTATGTACCTGCGCAAAAGGAGATCATCAATGCCAAGACAGCATTCAAAATGGTGAAACTGATGCGTGGCGTTGTAGATATGGGCACAGCCAAAAGGTTGCGTTACCGGTATGGCTTCAAGGAAGATATTGCCGGTAAAACGGGTACTACCAATAGCCAGGCTGATGCGTGGTTTATTGGTTACACACCGCAGATCATTGCCGGTGCCTGGGTAGGCCATGATGATCGTTACCTGCGCTTCAATAGTGAGGCTCTGGGCCAGGGTGCTGCGGCAGCGCTGCCTATATGGGCCTTATTCATGCAAAAAGTATATGCTGATAAATCTTTGGATGTGCGCACAGATGTTACATTCAAGGAACCCGATAATTTCGACGATTGCGATTCTTACGATCCTACCAGCCTGCAGCGTATGGGCACATATAATTCCTCTGGTTATGTTCCGGCCGATTCCGGCACTAACGGCGAACCTAAAGAAGAGTGGAACGGTGATTAAATAGCAGGCAAGCAACCATGAATATAAAAGGCAAGATCATTAACGACCCCGTTTATGGGTTTATAAGGTTTCCGGAAGATGAACTGCTGAGGGTCATAGATCATCCGCTGTTCCAGCGCCTGCGCAATATCAAACAAATGGGTATGGCGCAATTGGTGTATCCCGGCGCTGTACACACTCGTTTCGCGCATTCCCTCGGTGCCTGTCATCTTATGGGCAAGGCTCTCGATGAGCTGAAGGCAAAAGGGTTAGACGTTAGCCGCGATGAATATCTTGCTGCACGTATAGCTATACTACTCCATGATATCGGCCACGCCCCGTTTTCTCACGCTTTAGAGCATACATTGATAGATGGCGTTTCTCACGAAACCATTTCGCAGTTGTTCATGCAGCGAATGAACAGGGAATTTGGCGGCTTGCTCGACGAAGCGATAGCTGTGTTCAATAATACACACCCCAAGTTGTATCTGCACCAATTGGTAAGCAGCCAGCTCGATGTGGACCGTATGGACTACCTGAACAGGGATAGCTTTTACACCGGTGTATCTGAAGGAGTTATCGGTTACGACCGCATTTTGCAAATGCTTACCGTACAGGATGGGTCATTGATGGTGGAAGAGAAAGGAGTTCATTCGGTGGAAAAATTCATCATTGCCCGCAGGCTCATGTACTGGCAGGTATATCTGCACAAAACAGTACTGTCTGCAGAGATCCTGCTCATCAATATCCTTAAACGTGCAAGGGAATTAGCTTTATCTGGCTTACAACTGTTTGCCACACCGGCGCTTCATTATTTCCTTTACAATAATTTTGATGAGAATAGCTTTAAAGATAATGCGGAATTATTGAGCCATTACAGCAACCTCGACGATAATGACATTACTGTTTCCATTAAAATATGGCAATCGCACGAGGATGAAATACTGTCCACCCTCTGCAAAATGATGGTAAACAGAAAGTTATATAAAGTAAGACTTACATCAGATAGTGTAGCCGCATTATATACAGAAAAAAAAGAATTAATAAAAAAGCAATTAAACATAAAAGACGCTGACCTGTCTTATTTCGTTTCATCAGGTGTTGCATCCAACGACACTTACAATATCAGCGACGAAAGGATACAGATAGCTATGAAAGGTGGAAATGCAGTGGATATATCGGAAATCGATAACCCCATAGTTAATAAGGCCCTTGCCATACCTATTCATAAAAACTACATTTGCTATATGCATTTATAGATAATGCATTTGCAAATATGTACTTTGACAGTATTGTTTATGTAATTTACACTCCCGTTAAAAATTTAAGATGCAGTTTACGGCACTACAGATAGCTACATTAATAAAGGGTAAGATAGAAGGTGACCCGGATGCCAAGGTGAGCCATGTGGCCAAGATCGAGGAAGCAGGTGCAGGGTCACTGAGCTTTATCGCCAATCCTAAGTACGAAGAGTATCTCTATACCACCAATGCCAGCATCATTATTGTAAATGATACACTTGAGGTTCTGGAACAGGTAAAACCAACGCTAATACGTGTAAAAGACGCTTACAGTGGTTTCGCTTCCCTGCTCGAAAAATACAATGAGATTATTTCCCGCAAGGGTCGCAATGGCATTGAGCAGCCGTCTTTTGTGTCCAAATCTGCATCCATTGGCAAAGACGTATATATCGGCGCATTCACCTATATAGGCGAAAATGTGATCATCGGTGATAATGTAAAAATATACCCGGGTTGCTATATCGGTGATAATGTGGTGGTCAATGAGGACTCTCAGCTTTTTGCAGGAGTGAAAATATATGATGGCTGTTCTATCGGTAGCCGCGTGATTTTGCATTCGGGTGCCGTTATAGGTGGCGATGGTTTCGGCTTCGCACCACAAAAAGATGGAACTTACCGCAAGGTGCCCCAGATAGGTAACGTGATCATCGAGGACGATGTAGAGATTGGCGCCAACACTACCATAGACAGGGCGACGATGGGCTCTACCCATATACGCAAAGGTGTAAAGCTGGATAACCTGATACAAATAGCGCATAATGCTGAGATCGGCGAAAACACGGTTATTGCAGCGCAAACAGGTGTATCGGGCAGCACCAAGCTGGGCAAAAATTGTATCGTTGGCGGCCAGGTAGGTATTGTAGGCCATATACAATTGGCAGATGGCACACGCATCAATGCGCAAAGCGGTTTGTCAAAATCGGTAAATGAGCCCAACCAGGCATTGACAGGTTCACCTGCATTTGACTATAAAAGTTCGTTGAGAAGTCAGGCAATTTTTAGAAATTTGCCTGAACTGCAACAGCGTATTTATAAACTGGAAGAAATGGTAGCACAATTAAGCTCCCGGTTAAACAATCAAGAATTAAAGGAAAAGTAGTGAGTTTGGAAACATATACACATTCTGAAACAAAGAAAAAATCAACTATAGTGCCGGATACTTCTTCTGATTACCAGCATACGCTCAAGGGTTCGGTATCTATGCCGGGTGTCGGCCTCCATACCGGCGAAGCAGTTACTATGACCATGAAACCTGCAAATCCCGGATACGGTATCAGGTTCCAGCGCGTAGACCTGCCCGATAAGCCTGTAGTAAAGGCCGATTGCGATTATGTAGTAGATACTTCACGTGGTACCACGCTGGAACATAACGGCGCACGTGTAAGTACCGTAGAACATACCCTGGCAGCGCTGGTAGGTATGGGTATTGATAATGTACTAATAGAGCTCGATGGCCCTGAGGTACCTATTATGGACGGTTCTTCCAAAGAGTTTATTGAGGCCATAGAAAGCGTAGGCGTTCAAATACAGGATGCCAAGCGCATTGTTTATACGATTGACTCCAACATTCATTTTTACGATCCCGTAAAGAATGTAGATATGCTGGCTGTTCCGTCAAACGAATACCAGATCACTACGCTTATCGACTTCAACTCTCCGGTTTTGGGTACGCAGCATGCTACGCTGAAGCATATCGCTGAGTTCAAAGACGAAGTAGGCCCTTGCAGAACTTTCTGTTTCCTGCACGAACTGGAATATCTGCTGGATAATAACCTGATAAAAGGTGGCGACCTCAACAATGCTATCGTTGTAGTAGATAAAGTGGTAAGCCAGGGAGAACTGGACAGGCTTTCTGAAGTGTTCAACCAAAAGAACATACAGGTAAAGCAGGAAGGTATCCTCAACAATATACAACTGCGTTTCCCTAACGAACCTGCAAGGCACAAGCTGCTGGATGTGGTGGGCGACCTTGCCCTCATAGGCTATAATATCAAAGCACATATCATTGCAAGCAGGCCGGGCCATGCTTCTAATGTAGAGTTTGCTAAAAAGATCAAACAATTCATCAAAAAGAACAAGCATCTTTCTGATGTTCCAAACTATGATCCTAACCAAACGCCTATCTATGACATCACGCAGATAGAACGTTCGCTTCCGCATAAATTTCCGTTCCTGCTGGTAGATAAGATCATCGAGCTGACAGATAACCATGTGGTGGGCATTAAGAATGTAACATTTAACGAACACTTCTTCCAGGGTCACTTCCCGGGTAATCCTGTAATGCCGGGCGTTCTTCAGATAGAAGCGCTGGCGCAAACAGGGGGCATCCTGGCGCTGAACAATTACAGCGATCCCGAGAATTATGATACTTATTTCATCAAGATAGATAAGGTGCGTTTCAAACATCGCGTACTGCCGGGCGATACACTGATCCTGAAACTGGATCTGCTGAATCCCATCCGTCGTGGTATATGCGAAATGAGGGGAACTGTGTACGTAGGCAATAAATTGGTTACAGAAGCTGAGCTGGTTGCTCAAATAATACGAAAAGATAAAAAATGATTCACCCGCTTACGTACATCCACCCGGATGCCAAAATTGGGCCCAATGTAAAGATAGATCCGTTTACTACCATTCATAAGAATGTAGAGATCGGTGAAGGTACCTGGATAGCATCCAATGTGACCATTATGGAAGGTGCGCGCATTGGTAAAAACTGCCGCATATTTCCCAGCTCTGTAATATCTGCGATACCACAGGATCTCAAATACAAAGGAGAAGAAACACTCACCATCATAGGCGACAATACCACCATACGTGAGTGTGTCACCATCAACCGTGGTACTTTAGACAGGCGCCAGACAAAAATTGGCAATAATTGCCTGATTATGGCATATAGCCATATTGCACACGATTGTGAGATTGGTAACTATTGCATATTCTCAAACAATACTACACTCGCGGGGCACATTACCGTGGGCGATAACGTAGTGCTTGCAGGCCTTACCGCGGTACAGCAGTTCGTACGCATAGGTTCTCACGCTTTTGTTACCGGTGGTTCACTGGTACGCAAGGATGTGCCGCCTTATGTAAAAGCAGCACGCGAGCCATTGTCTTATATGGGTGTAAACTCCGTTGGACTCAAACGCCGTGGCTATGATATAGACCGCATTAACCACATCCTGGATATATATCGTATACTGTTTGTACGTGGCTATAATGTGTCCAAGGCATTGAGCATCATTGAAGCAGAGATACCGGTATCTGATGAACGCGATGAGATCATTTCTTTTGTTCGCGATACAGGTCGCGGTATAATGAAAGGTTATACCCGCAGGCACAATGAAGATATCTCTTAACAACATAAGCAGAAGATTTCAACGCCACTGGATATTTAAGGATATTTCCTATTCCTTTGATAGCCCGGGGCGTTATGCTTTATTAGGCGCCAATGGCAGCGGCAAGTCTACCCTGCTGCGCATCATTGCAGGGATGCAGGCTTCCAGCAAAGGCAAGGTTACCTATATGGCAGAGGGTAAAGACACACCTGCCGCCGCTGTATTTCCGCACATCAGTTTTTGTGCTCCGGGGCAGGAGATCGTAGAAGAGTTGATGCTCAGGGAATTCCTGGAATTTCATTTCGGATTTAAAAAGCTATTACCTGGTCTTACAATTGAGGAGGTCATCCGCCTCATAGGCCTGGCGAATGTTGCCGATAAGCCAATAGGTGAATACTCTTCGGGGATGAAGCAACGTGTAAAACTGGCGCAGGCTATTTTCTCTGATACTCCGGTATTGCTGCTCGATGAACCTTGTACTAATCTCGATCAGCAGGGCGTAGAACAATATACTTCCTGGATAGAACAATACACGAACAACAGGTTAGTGATCGTAGCATCCAACGATGTACGTGAGTACTACTTCTGCAAAGACACTATTTCAATAGAAGATTATAAATAACTATTTCTTTCCCCAAAAGGTATAGTAGCTTTCGGCAGATCCACCTGCACCTCCGTGATAAGTATGGTATTTCACTATCAAACTATCAGCCGGCGGATAAATATGTATGTCAACCTCTTCATAAAAATGAGATCCATAACCGCTGAAACGGTAATGGTTTGAATCCGCATATTTCATAGTCACATTATTCACCATGGGCGAAAGAAAGTTAATACGAAAAGTAATGCTGTCGTCCCGTCGTGTGATTACCGCAACATCGGTGTCGGTATAAGTCGTATCTCTTTTCTCAGGATTAGGTCTGTCAACATTTATATCTATTCCAATGATCTCAGACCTGCCATGATATTGCCCGGAAACGTAATCCGGCTCCTGATTTGTAGATGCATGTGTTACGGGAGTTTCATTTTTCCTGCAGCTAAAAAGAATGAGTGTGCCAAACGCAGCTAAATAAATTACTGGCTTCATAAAAGTTATATAGGTTTTTATTTATTCCACAATAATAATGCCTGATTGCTACAATGTATAAACATTCTACATTTGTGACATTCTCTTGAAACGAATAGCTACCCTATATCGCAATGCTTATGCAGGCCTCTCACCATCTACCTGGTGGTTATCTGTGGTCATGCTCATCAACCGCATGGGCACAATGGTATTGCCATTTATGACCCTTTACCTTACCCGCAGCCTGCATTATTCAGTAGCTACGGCTGGCATGGTAGTTAGCCTTTGGGGTGTTGGGTCTATATGCGGCGCATTCCTCGGGGGTAAATTCACGGATAAGTTTGGCTTCTATTATTTACAGATCATTGCACTGATCGGCGGTGGATTACTATTCATATTATTAGGACAGATGCATCATCTTACAACTATATGCATCACCACTTTTGTGCTCAGCCTGGTAAATGAATCCTTCCGCCCTGCCAACTCAGCAGCGATAGCGCATTATAGTAAGGTAGAAAACAGGACGCGTTCTTATTCGCTTAACAGGCTTGCAATCAACCTGGGCTGGGCTGCAGGTGGTGCTTTGGGCGGGTTCATCGCGTCCAAGAGTTATACCGCATTATTCTGGATAGATGGCCTTACCAATATCCTCGCTGCAACCATGCTTTGGCTGAAACTGGCGCCCTCTAAAAACGCCGCGACGTTAAAGAAACCACAGGAACACCCCAAACCGGCAACATCTGCCTACCGCGATAAGCTATACCTTGTTTTCATAGTACTGACAACACTTTTTGCCTATAGCTTTTTTCAAAGCTTCACTACCCTGCCGGTTTATTTCAGAAACAAGCTGCAGATAACGGAAACGCAGATAGGACTTATCATGGCTATGAATGGCATACTGATAGCCTTGTTCGAAATGGTGATCGTGCACAACCTGGAAGGGCGCCTGCACATTCTTAAATACATAAGTGTGGGTGTAACGCTTACCGGCATCTCATTTATGATATTCAATCTGCTGCCGGGTGCATTTGCAGTAGCGGTCATATCAGAAATAGTAATTACAATAGGCGAAGTATTGTCGATGCCGTTTATGAACTCTTTCTGGATAAGCAGGTCATCCGAATCTAACAGGGGACAATACGCTGCTTTATACAGTATGTGCTGGAGCGCCGCCCAGGTACTGGGGCCATCATCCGGTTCGCTGATTGCCGAAGAATGGGGATTTCATACCTTATGGTGGTTCATTGGCGGAATATGTTTGCTGGCAACGCTGGGCTACATATGGCTCTATAAGAAGGTACGCCCGGCAACTACCTAAGCGTTGGTATAATCCCTATGCCCAAACAACAGGCTGCCTACACGCACCATGGTACTACTCTCTTCTACCGCTATCTTATAGTCGCCGCTCATACCCATAGATATAGTACTGAAGTTGCTGTCTGCTATGAAATGGGTTTGTTTAAGATACACAAAGAAATTATGTAGTCTTTTAAACTCAGCCCTTACCTTTTCGGTATCATCCGTAAACGTGGCCATGCCCATTACACCACATATCTGTACATGCTGCAGGTCGGCACGCTGGGCTTCATAATAATCGAGTAGTTCAAGCACCGCGGCCTCATCCATACCATGTTTGGTCTCCTCATCTGCAATATGCAGTTGCAATAATACTTTTATGGTGCGGTTGTGTTTCGTGGCTTGTTTGTTTATTTCCAGCAGCAGCTTAAAGCTATCTACAGCATGTATCATATAGGTGTAGCCGGCAATATATTTTACTTTATTGCTCTGTAAATGGCCTATATAATGCCACCTGATATCAGTTGGTAATTGCGCTTGCTTTTCTTCGAGTTCCTGAACATAATTCTCACCAAAATCGCGCTGGCCAAGATCATAAAGGTCCTGTATATCACTGACAGGTTTAGTTTTGGATACCGCTACAAGTGTCACCTTATCCTTCGCTAACTCTGCACTGATCTCCTTCCACGCTGCTACATTCACCATGCGCTTAGTATTGTTCTTGCTCGTTAGGAAAATCCTGGTTTTTTACATCTGATATATATCGCTCGGTAGCTCCTTTAATATCATCATACAGATTCAGGTAGCGACGCAGGAACCTTGGCGAAAAATCTTTATTGATGCCAAGCATATCGTGCATCACCAACACTTGTCCATCTACATGCATACCGGCGCCAATACCTATGATAGGTATTTTCACAGCTTCAGCCACACGTTTGCCTAATGCGGCAGGTATCTTTTCAAGCACTATTGCAAAGCAGCCTGCCTGTTCCAGCAGGTGAGCATTTTGTACTAATTGCTCAGCTTCCTCTTCTTCGCGCGCACGTACTACATAGGTGCCAAATTTATAGATCGACTGTGGTGTTAAACCAAGGTGGCCCATGACAGGTACACCTGCACTTACAATACGCTTAACGGACTCTACTACTTCTTCACCGCCCTCCAGTTTTATAGCATGTGCACCGGTCTCTTTCATGATCCTGATAGCTGAGCTGAGCGCCTCTTTACTATTACCCTGGTAGGTACCAAAAGGCATATCCACCACTACAAGACACCTGTTGATAGCCCTTACCACGCTCTGCGCATGGTATATCATCTGGTCGAGCGTTATAGGCAAGGTAGTTTCATGACCGGCCATTACATTGGATGCGCTATCGCCTACCAGCAATACATCAATGCCTGCATCATCAAATATTCTTGCCATAGAAAAATCATAAGCAGTAAGCATGGATATCTTTTCTCCTTTCTGCTTCATTTTCTGCAAGGTATTGGTAGTTACCTTGGTGATCTCTTTGTGTACAGACATGATCTTATTTTTTAGAGGAGATGGAAATGCAAAGTTATAATTAGTATCAGATAAATATTCCTGCTGCCATTTGCCAGGCTTTGTCGAAGGCTTCCATATCCAGTTGCAATGGTATGTTCTTGCGGGCAGCCCAGTTAACGATGTTCTCTGTAGCGATATTACCTACCAGCTCATCTTCTGCCATAGGGCATCCACCTATACCTTTCATCGCACTGTCAAAACGCAGGCAGCCATTGTTGTAGGCGGTTTGTATCTTCTCTTCCCATGTATCTGCAGTACTGTGAAAATGCGCACCTATGTTTACATCCGTAAATTCAGGCACCAGGTGCTTGTAAATATATTCTATCGTTTCGGGCTTAGCAACGCCTACCGTATCTGCCATAGCGATGGTTTTGATACCCATACCGGATAGCTTGCCTACCCATTTGATGGCAGTTTCTGCATTGTATTCATCGCCGTATGGATTACCAAAACCCATAGATATATAGATCACCAGTTCTTTGTTCTTAGCCACACACAAGTTCTGAATCTCTTCTACCTGCTTCAATGACTCGGCTATGGTTTTATTTGTATTTCTTAACTGGAAGGTTTCTGAAATAGAAAAAGGAAAGCCCAGGTAATGTATCTCATCATATACCACTGCATCTTCGGCGCCACGTGTATTGGCAATGATAGCCAGCAGTTTTGTTTTATCGTTGAGTTGCAGTTGTGGTATCACATCTTTGGTATCCGCCAGTTGCGGAATGGCTTTTGCAGATACGAATGAACCAAAATCGAGCACATCAAAGCCTACTTTCAGTAACGCATTCAGATACTCCACCTTGCGTTCTGTAGGGATAAAATGCTTCCACCCCTGCATGGCGTCCCGCGGACATTCTATAAGCGTAATACCTTTTTGCATAAAACACTAATATGAGGGCTCAAAGATAGACCGAATAACCGTCATTCCACTATTGCCTAAAACTATTCGGCTATCATTTCAAGAAATGTTTGCAGTCCCTTCTTTTTGTTGTCGTCCAGCAGGTAATGGATATTTTCAGTGTAATATGTTTTCAGATCGTAGTATGGGAAAGGATTCTCAGCAACTACTTCATCTATATGCTTTAATCCCTCAGCGTTTGCCTTATTAAATGCGTCTTTGAACGATTGCGGCAATTCTTTATTAGCGATCCATGCAGCGAAAATAAATGGCAATCCTGTCATCTTTTTCCACTCTGCGGCAAGATCGTATATGTATTCAAAATTGGTGAGTTGCTTCAATGCGCGGTCTCCAATGATAACACCGGCTGTAGTACCGTTGATATATTCAATATAGTTTTCAGGAGCTTGTTTGAATACCACCTTCTTTTTCCAGTGACGTTCTAATAGCAATTGCGCCAAACGTACCGATGTGCGCGATTGGTAATCTAGATACACCGCCTCTACTTCTTCTATAGGTACCATGCTAAAGATGCACACAGATGCCACATTGCCATCGGCAGCAATGCCGTAATCAGAAACTATGTGCGCACCGGGTATGCCCGGCATGGCAGCAACGGGTAGCAAAGCCATATCAATGATTCCATCCTTCAGATCCTTCGCCAGGTTAGCAGGATAATCGAGCAGCAATTCCATGTCATTCATCACTTCACTACGCTCAATACCATACAATAAAGGTTTGGTATTCAAATAACTTACTGCTGCAACTTTTATTTTGACGCTCAACACTCTATTTTTAGGCCGTAAAGATAGGAGAAGCCAACGAATTCATGTCGCAACAACAATTAATTATTTACACAGACGGTGCAGCAAGAGGTAACCCCGGGCCGGGCGGATATGGTATTGTGATGCAATGGGGACAGACTGTAAAGGAGTTTTCGCAGGGCTTTAGGCTTACTACCAACAACAGGATGGAACTAATGGCAGTTGTGGTGGCATTGCAAAGCCTTACCCGCGAGGGGCTGGACGTTGTTATATACAGCGACTCATCATACGTAGTCAATTCAGTGGAAAAGGGCTGGGTATTTGGCTGGGTGAAAAAAGGCTTCAAGGATAAAAAGAACGTAGATCTGTGGCAACAATACCTAAAGTATCATAATAAACATCGCATAAAATTTGTATGGGTAAAAGGCCATGCCGATAACCCGATGAACAACCGTTGCGACCAGTTAGCTACCGCAGCGGCGGATAGCGGCAAATGGCTGGTAGATACCGGCTATGAAAGCGGAAATTGATTTGTCCACGAGTGTCCAAAGTGTCCAGGTTATTTTATCCTTGGACAGCATGGACAGTTGGACAGTATGAGTTTGCTCCACTCTGCTCCAATGCTCCACATGCTCCCGGATGGAGCAATGGAGCAAAAGAAGGAATATCAGTTTAGTATTATTACTGATAGTTATATTGTCCCATAGTGTCCCGGGTGTCCCATATTTTCTATTGTGGGACAGTGGGACAAATGGGACAGTAATAAAAATTGAGATAAGTATATTGTAGTATTCAAATCAAGGAATAATATCACCTATGAACTACTGAAACATAGAAGTCATATTGTTGTTTCACTTGACTTCTATCCAATGATGCTTAAGGGTGAGATACCATGTTTACCAACAGACTCCTAGATAAAGAAAAAGAACTGTGCTGGTGAATCAGCAGAAGCAAAGATTATTATTACTTTTTTCTCTCTGATCAAAAATAAAATTGCATTAGGAATGCCATTCATTTTATACAATAATGGCCCATTACAAATAGGAGAAGGTATTGTAAAAGAGATTATTGAATTGGATTGAGTTAATTAATTAAGTGTCCCACTGTCCCACCGGGAGAATATGGGACAACGTGGGACAGCTCATCTTGCTCCACTGCTCCAATTAATATTAATGGAGCGCTGGAGCAACTGGAGCAAAACTGTCCAACTGTCCACGAAAAAGAAACCATGGACACCTTGGACAGTCGTGGACGTTACTCCTTCCCGTGTTTGCTATCTAACAGCACGTTCTCTAAGGTCCAGGTTTGTAATTGCTTCAGAGGCTCCTGCCTTACATCGCAGGGGTCAACACTACACAGCTTGCATTGATAAGGCATACAACCATCTATATGTATGAACAGTTCTACTTTATCGCCATAATGTTGTCTTGCAAGGTCTTCCAGGGCGTGTATCTCTTTTTCTGCGTCACGTACTGTGTAGTACCAGGGCAGCGTCATATGGGTATCTATATGCAGCACATCCCCGTATTGTATCACGCGCAGGTTGTGCAGGTCTATCCATTGTGGTTTGCGATATTTATTTAAGGTTGCTATTACCTCTTCCAGTACTTTCTCGTCGGCCTCGTCCATAATGCCAGCCAGCGATCTCCTTACTACTTTGTAGCCGGTCACCATAATCACTACAGAGAATATCATAGCCACCACACTATCCAGCCATGCCTGCTTGGTAAAGATGATGAGCACCAACCCTACCACTATAGCAAATGTGGAATAGGCATCTGATTTAAGATGGGTACCCGCCGATTCTATGATCAACGAACGGTTCTTTTTACCCTGCTTCACTGCATAGGCACCCACAAAATAATTGATGATACCTGTTGCTACCGTTATATAAATACCTACATCTAATTTATGCAGCTCTTCGGGGTGCAATAATTTATCTACTGCTTCGTAGATGATCATCAGCCCGGCTATAAATATCAGAGAACCTTCTACTGCTGATGATACAAACTCTGCCTTGCCATGGCCATAAGGGTGGTTTTTGTCTCGCGGACGGGCGGCCAGTATAATGCTGTATAATCCAATAAAGCCTGCAATTACATTTACCGTACTTTCTAACGCATCTGTAAGGATGGTTACCGAATGGGTGAGATACCAGGCTACCAGTTTACCAATAAATAAAACAACAGAAAGAAGGGCGATATTACGTTGCAGCTTTATTGGCATAAGAAAGCCAAAAATACTATAAAATCATCAAAAACTATTTTCTGAATGCGCGATTCATCAATCCCGCGGTTAGCCCGGAAAGCCCGCCTATCAAGCCTCCTAAAACAATTGTTATAAGAATAAAGACAGTATAATTAGGCGAACCTAAAATTATAGTTGCCATTTTAGAAGATAGTATATGTTGGTTAGGAATATCACGCATGAGTATTACTACCAACCATAAAAGCATGATGCCCAAAGCACCTGATACAAATCCTTTACCGGCCCCAAGGTTCAGGAGTACGGGTATGATAAAAGCACAAACTGCAATCATCCACCACGGGAAGAACCATGTGGCAATGCCCGCAAGCACCGATATCGAAAATATGGATAACAATAATTTCATTTTACTTTCCGGGGTTTAAGTTCCAGCTATACTTTACATGTTCAGGCGCTTTCCCTGCAGGCGTAAAGTTCAGCCTGTAATATTCACCCTTTACCCATTTATCAAGGTAGGTTGCATAGTAGGGACTACCGGGGTTGCCCGATTGTCCACCGGGGTACACACCATAGGCTTCTATATCCTTACCCATCTGCACTACCATACGCCATGATGGCCCATGATTCCCTTTCGCTGCATTCACCGTATTACCCCACCCTCCTATTTTCAGATCTGTATAGCTAAATGCGGTCAGCTGCTTGGCAAGGTGATTTACAGATGTATTCTTGGCATGATACCATTCCAGTTTATTCAGCCTCTTTAGTTTATTCAGTGAGTCCACACTGTTCTTTAAACTCGCAACCAACAGCTCATCCATATTACCTAATATAGGGTCGTCCTGCTTCATCAACTGCATCGTACGCTCGGGCGATGGCATTAATTGTTCCGGCAGGCCTTTTATTACACGTTGCCATAGCAGGTTATAGAAATTGGTCCACCATATTTGAAATACGGTAGCACCAATACTTTCGGCACTCAATTTATAATCCCACCCAGCCAGGTATTGCAGGTAGGCACGTTCCCTGTCAGATATTGCAGCAACATTAAGATGTGTAAGCATGATGGGCAAAACATTGGCAGCCAGTACAGAATATACATCATTTTGCAGGGCAAACATATCTTCCACGGTTGCATAGTGTGTACCTCTCAATACTTGATTGATGCGCCATGCCCTGAATTCGTAGAAATAGCCGTTGTACCAATAAGGATAGGTAGAGTCCGTAACTGTTTGATTAGCGGAAGCAAGGTAACCTTGCGATGGGTTTAGCGAATGTGGGTTTTCAGCAACCGGTATCAATTGCCCCCATAATGTACTGCTGTCTGTGCCGTTCATTACATAGCGTCCTTGCTCTTTCCACTTATCAACGAATTGCCCTTGTCCCCACAAAGCTATATTTCCTTCCTTATCTGCATAGATCATATTCTGTGCAGGGCACAGGAATTGATGTATGGCATTTACATATTCATCATAGTTCGTGCTCCTGTTGAGCAGGTACAAAGCAAGCAATTCATTGCTTGGCCTATGTGCCATCCATGTTAATGCAAGGGGTTTCTTCAACCCATCCGGCCCATGAAAACGATCTTCGTAAATAAGCGGGCCGTGAATAGTATAATGTACTGTATCTAAATAATCAGCTTTGCCCTTAATGCCTATCTTCTCAATCCTATCAGTATAAGCAACCTCCTTACCATTAAACCAATAGGTATGGGGTGATGCTGGTTTGATAGCATAAAAATCTTTTACATCTCTATAGTTATTGGTAAAGCCCCATGATATATGATCGTTAAAGCCTATTACCACACCCGGTGCTCCCGGTAGGGATACACCATATACATTGATGCCAGGCGCTTCCAGCTGCACTTCGTACCATAGCGATGGTAAATTAAGGCCCAGGTGGGGATCATTACATAATATCGGTGCGCCCGATCTTGTTCTGCTGCCGCTCAATGCCCAGTTATTACTGCCCTTACCTTCATTGTCAGGTGTTTCAAAATCTACAGGCTCCAGGTGTGCCCATGCAATACTATCTGCAGGAGCGACTGGCATTTTTAGGCTTGCAGTTTGTGGCACGCTGTCAGAGGGTATTACGGTGTTACTACCCTGCAATCTTTCAGGATACAATGTTTGGAAGACATTGGGAGATAATGCATCTCGCAACACAGTAAGCGGCAGGTCTTCTGTATAACCCGTGAGGTCATCAGCCATATACTTCAGCAGTAATGCACTTTTTATATTGGTCCAGTCCTCAGGTTTGAAACCAATCAGTTTATATTCCAGCGGGTAATCCCTGAATTTAAGTTGATGGATGTACGTATTGATACCTGCCGTATAAGCATCGAGCATTTGTTTGCTTCGCGGGTCTGCTTCCATTTCCTTCAACGATTGCTCTGCACCATACACCATTCCCTTTCTTCTTTGGGTACGGTCAAACTTCAGTGCTTTATCGCCCAATATCTCGCTGACCCTGCCACCTGCTGCACGTGTTTGCAGGTCCATTTGCCATAGGCGGAAATTGGCATGTACATAACCTTGTACCATATACAGGTCATGATCGTTAGCTGCTTTGATATGGGCAACCATCCTATCATCGTAGTACACAGATACAGGGCCCTGCAACCCGGGGATATCTAAATTAAGGTCGAAGCTTTTATTGACTGGCTCTGCGCTCACCCAACATCCATTTACCGGATCTAATAACTTACCAAATGCCGGCACCTTACCCCCCATCAATGGCATATTCAGCAGGTACACAATTGCAGCCGTCAGGGCGAGGAACAGTATGGCGAGGAGCTTACGCAAGAGAAAAAGATTTCTCTACTAAGCTAACAAATCGCCCTCAATAAATCAATACGCTTACTGATTATCGTAAGGAAGCTCAATTTCGTAGGTCTTTCCTTTCTTTACAGGCAACGAATGAGAGCGCATCCACGGATTCAAAAGTTTCAGCATTTTGTAGCTGCTACCGTTATCCTGCGCAAATGCTGCGAGGTTATGTATAGTAGTATCGATGGTAAGTATGCGCGTTTTAATGGGCTTATATTCTTCGCTGTTCTGCAAAATATAGCCATATTTATGAGGCTCGCTCAGTAACACCTTTAGTGCCAGTATGCGGTATATATATCGGTTGGTCTCTTCAGGGAAGGCAAGATCATAATAATTGCTCTTACCCTGGTAATCAGCCTGCCTACTATACCCAGCCTGTCCGCAATTGTAGGACGCTGCAGCAGCCGTCCAGCTCAGGAACTTACCGTAAGCTTCTTTAAAATACATACAAGCAGCATCTGTTGCTTTCTTCACGTTATAGCGTTCATCCACGTCATCATTTATTTCTAATCCATACCTCGGGCCGGTATCTTTCATAAACTGCCAAAAGCTTGCTGCACCAACAGCAGATGTCTGGTGTTGCAAGGCACTCTCAGCAACGCACAGATATTTAAAATCGTCAGGTACACCATTCGCTTTTAGCTTCTGCTCTATCATAGGAAAGTAGCGCGACTTTAGCTTTAGTATATATAAGGTAGTGCCGTGCATGTAGTAGTTAATGATCATTTCACGTTCCAGCCGTTCACGCACATCCCATCTTTCCAGCGGCACACGTTCTCCTGCAAAGCTCAGGGTCTTAGGCATTTCAGGCTGATACCATCGGTATTGTATCTTACCATCTTCTTTTACGTCAACCGCCCCATCATTTTTACTGCCATCCCTGAATGCAAGCGTGGTGATGGTTACAGCCGCAATTGCTGCGCCACTAAAAAAATATAATGCTGTCCTGAGTTTATTGTTCATAATAGAGGTGTAAATATTCAATCTACTAAATATTGTGTAAAAATCGTGCTAAACCTTACTTAAACTCCGGAGTCAAATTGGCAAACGATTTGTTTTACTTTGTACTATGACTTGCAAAAGCCATACACTATACATCTTATTACTAATGCTGCTGGCAACATTAGATGCCCGAGCACAAGAGCAACTGGTACAAAATGTACGCGGCCAGGTAGTAGATGCGGAATCTAAAGAACCGATCACAGGGGTAACAATCGTATTAATCTCCGATCCACAAATAAATGACATTACAGATAGCGATGGTTACTACCTTTTAAAGAATGTGCCCATTGGCAGGCAGGCATTCAAATTCATCTTTGCCGGGTACGATACCAAAACAGTAAGCGAAATATTGGTGACAACAGGTAAGGAAACGGAATTGAACATGTCGCTAACGGAAAGCCTGCATCAATTAAAAGAGGTAAGCGTATCGGCAAACAAATATCGCTCGCAGGCACTAAATGAATTTGCCACGGTCAGTTCCCGCTCATTTTCTGTAGAAGAAACACGGAGATATGCAGCATCTATTGCCGACCCTGCACGTGCAGCCATGAATTTTGCCGGTGTTTCGAGCAATGGCGACCTGGATAACGACATCGTGGTAAGAGGTAATTCGCCCAAGGGCATTTTATGGCGGCTCGAGGGAATAGAAATACCCAATCCCAATCACTTTAGCGAACTGGGCAGTACAGGTGGCGCTGTAAGTATGATCAACGCCAATACACTTGCCACCTCAGATTTTTATACCGGCGCCTTCCCGGCAGAGATAGGCAATGCATTATCAGGTGCCTTTGACCTGAACCTGAGAAACGGCAATACTAATACCAATGAATACATTGCACAGGTAGGACTATTGGGTACAGAAGTGGCTATAGAGGGGCCATTTAAGAAAAGGTCAAGATCATCTTACCTTATAGATTACCGCTATTCTACCCTTGCTCTTGTGCAGGATTACCTGGATCTTAACGGGCTGATCCCCAACTACCAGGACCTTACGTTCAAATTTAATTTCCCGACAAAGAAAGCTGGTACTTTTTCTGTCTTTGGCATTGGTGGTATGAATAAAATACTGACTGACCCCGAAAATGATAGTACCCGATGGAATGATACAGACCCAAACTTAAAGTTAGACAATCGCTCCAAAACAGGTGTAGCAGGTATAGAACACCAATATTTCCTCAATCACAGGTCTTACATTAAGGCAGTATTATCTGGCTCCTACGAACAATCCGTTAATCGGACAGACACATTAAGCACGCTGGACAACTACGCGAACATACCCTATACCGGGTCTAACTATAGAAATACTGCATTTCGATTATCCGTAGTATATAATAATAAGATCAGTGAAAGAAGCACCCTACGAGCCGGTATCATCGCACAGCAAATAGATTACCATCTCGACAGGTATTATTATCACACAATCTATACTGATAGCTTTAACAATACCGGTAAAACTGGCTATTACCAGGCATTTGCACAATGGAAGAACAGGTTGTCTGAGCATTTCACATTCATTGGAGGAGTAAATGCATCTTATTACACTCTTAATAATAAATACAGCATAGAACCAAGGGCCTCCTTATCTTATGCAACTGGTCGTAATCGTTTTACATTGTCTGCAGGATTGCATAGCAAGCCGGATATACAAACCTATTTATATTCAGATACACCCGGCAAACAACCTAATAAGAATCTCGACCTGCTTCGTGCCGCCCATTCCGTTCTTGGATACGACGTATCGCTTCCCTTTAAGCTGCACTTAAAACTGGAAGCTTATTATCAATACTTATACCACATTCCTGTAGAAGCAGATACGGCATCAGGATTTTCTTTGATCAACAATGAAGGCGTAGCAGGATTATACAAGGTTAGAGACCTGGTAAGTGAAGGTTCCGGGCAGAACTATGGTATAGATATGGTATTAGAACGCCCCTTTACAGATAACTATTATGTATTACTAACTTCATCACTATTCAAATCCACCTATACAAACTATAAAGGAGATACTTACGAAAGTCATTTTGATAAGCGATACTTGTTCAATATTGTATTTGGTAAGGAGTTTTACTTTAATGCTAAAAAGCATAGCCTTATAGGGTTGAACGGGAAGGTCATATCCAGCAGGGGACAACGGGAATCACCAATAGATTATACCGCTTCTATAACGGAAAATAAAACCGTTTATGTATCAGGTCAGTATTACTCACTTAAAGATCCTGCATACTTTAGATGCGATGCCAGTGCTTATTACAAACTCAACAATAAACGAGCTACGCATACTATAGCACTCGACATTCAGAACGTTACTAATCGGAGAAATTTCTCTTATACATATTTCGACATGCGGTCTAACAGTATTAAAAATGTATTGGAGACAGGATTAATACCATCACTCAGCTATCGCATAGAATTTCACTAAAAAAAGAAAAGGCTTGTTTTACAACAGGCCTTTCTGATATATAAGTGGAAATTGTAGTTTAGTTTGATGCTGTATTAGGTATTCCATGTATCAGGTCCATAAGGGCATCAAGTTTAGGTTCCAGGATGATCTCGGTGCGACGGTTCAATGCCCTGCCCTCTTCAGTAGCATTCGTAGCAACAGGTTCATATTCACTACGGCCGCTCGCTTTAATCTTAACAGGCGGTACGCTATAATCATCTGTCAATACATGTGTAATGGCTACCGCACGCGCAGTACTCAAAGCCCAGTTATCAGGATACATCTTGGTTTTGATAGGCTTATTATCAGTATGGCCTTCTACCTCTACATTAATATCGGGGTTAGTATTCAACACACCGGCAACTTTAGCAAGGGCATCCTTACCACCTTTATTTACTACAGCACTACCGGATGGGAATAGCAAGCTCTCTTGCATACTCACATATACTTTACCATTCTTAATGGTTACTGTAAGTTCATTGGCTTTAAAATTCACCAGCGCATCCGCTATCTTTTTACGCAGAGCTTCTGTATTGCGTTGCTGCGCCATGATCAGGTCTTCCAACTGCTTAAGGCGTTGTTGCTGAGACTTTATCTGTTCTTTGCTATCGCTTAGTTCGCTATTAGTTACGTTATATACATCTCTCAGTATATCGTTGTTATTACCCAACCGTTGCAGACTATCCTGGGCATTCGCAAGATCTTTGTTCAGCATTTCATTACGGCGTGTAAGGTCTGCATTGGCAGATTGTGCTGCTAAATATTTCTTCTTAGCTACACAGGAAGGAAAAATTAACGCAGCCATGCTTAATGCTACGATTGACAGTCTTAAGTTTTTCATACTATAGTTTTTAACAATGCAGAATTTTAAAAAACCATGCCATTATTAACACCTAAGCAAAAACCAAAACTGTACACACATCGTTATTATTACAGAAAATAAAACATAACTCATGAAACTCATTAATAAAATCATTGCAAGTTTAGTAATTGCGTGTCTTACTATTAGCGTGTACGCACAACAGGATCCTAACCTGAAAGAGAAACAAAAGAAAAATCCTTATTACACGCACACAGATACAAAGCCGATCAATGTGCCTAACGCGCAATGGAAGAAGATATTATCAGCGGGAGAATATACCATAGCAAGGGAAGCAGGTACGGAGCGGGCATATACAGGGGCATACTGGAACAATCATCAGAAAGGCACTTATTATTGTGCCTGTTGCGGCAATCTTCTATTTACATCAGATACAAAGTATGATAGCCATACCGGGTGGCCAAGTTTCTATAAACCTGCAGCGGCTACCAGCATTAAGGAAAAAACAGATCCTGATGGAGAACGCACCGAAGTAGAATGCAAACGCTGTGGCGCCCACCTGGGCCATGTATTCAATGACGGCCCTCGTCCTACCGGGCTTAGATATTGTATGAATTCAGCCGTCCTGGATTTCGTAGCGGCCAAATAAAAAAATTTCCAATAATATAAGCTGTTAATATAATAATGTATTTACAGGTATATGATAATGAAGCATATCCATCGATGCTAAAAATCAGTATTTTGCGTCCATGTCAATCAGCGTTAAGGGCTTAACCAAAATATACGGCAGCCAAAGGGCAGTAGATAATATTGAGTTTGAACTGAAAAAAGGTGAGATCGTAGGCTTTCTCGGTCCGAATGGTGCGGGTAAATCTACCACCATGAAGATGATCACAGGTTACCTTCCGGCTACATCCGGAGACATCAGGGTATGTGGTCTGGACATAGCTGAAAAACCATTGGAAGTAAAAAAGGTGATAGGCTACCTGCCTGAATCTAACCCATTATATTATGATATGTATGTGCGCGAATATCTTGAATTCAGTGCGGGCATACACCAGATAAAGAATGCCAAAGCCCGCATCGAAGAGATGATAGAGCTTACGGGCCTTACCAAGGAAGCGCACAAGAAGATAGGTATGCTTTCTAAAGGATATAAGCAACGTGTAGGCCTGGCACAGGCAATGCTTCATAACCCGGAAGTACTGATACTCGACGAACCGACAACTGGTTTGGATCCTAACCAGATAGTAGAGATAAGGGAACTGATCACCAGGATAGGAAAGAAAAAGACAGTGCTGTTATCTACGCACATCATGCAAGAGGTACAGGCGATGTGCAGCCGCGTGATGATCATCAATAATGGCAAGATCGTAGCCGACGACAGCATCGATAAGATACAGCAGGCCAATACTGCACAAGGCGTACTCATCGTTCAGTTTGAGCAGACAATTGACGAACAATTATTGACACAACTTGCGAATGTTCATAGCAAGCAATCGATGGGAAATAACAAGTGGAAGCTATTCACCCAAAAGCCTGAAGAACTGCGTAAGGAAGTAATGCAAATGGCACTCAACCATGATATTAATATCAGCTCTATGCAATCGGAGGCACAGTCTTTGGAGGATATATTCCGCAACCTGACACAAAGCGCCAATTAGTATGCAAAGAATACAGACTTTATTACAAAAGCTCAGCGAATTATCCAACCAAAAAGGAGAGCCATCATTAATAGACGTAGACTTGATGATGGATTATACCCGCGTGATATACGCAGATCTCCATGAACTACGTAACAGGATCGGCTTCAACAGCAGCCTGCCCATATCTGAACCGGAGGCAACTGAACCGGACAATATTAGCCTGGAGAACATGGAGCCGGAACTCATTATCAAAGACACAACAAGCTATATACAGGAAGATGAACCGGTGCAGGAAATAGCCATCGGAACGCCGGAACCTATGCCTGCAGCTTCAGCGGAGCCTGAGCCTGTATTACCAATATCAACCACAGCAGAACATACAAGGCCGTCCATTAAAAACCTGGTAGGGATCAATGATACCTACCTGTTTATCACAGAGCTATTTGATGGCGACAGAAATGCGTATGAACATGCTATCAGCAAGCTGGATCATTTAGAACATTACCAGCAGGCAGTTGACTGGTTGCGGGAACACTATACATGGGAGGAAGACAGCCCGGCCACTGAAACGTTTTTCAGTATACTCGAGCGCTTCTATTTGGATGCCTGATATTACTCGAAGAAGAATTCTTCAGACTTACGCTTGAAGATAGGCAAGTACCATCCTCCACGGATACCAAATAACAGATCTAAACGGGAACCTGTATCAGGGCGCCTTACATCCCAAAGGAAGTCGCGGCGGCCTGCGGTGAAGCCTGCCATAACATCGAGGCCTATATGGAAATTGATCAGGCCATTGTCTGCGAAGTAGTTATAACAAACATACTCCTCTACATACAAACCATTCGCCAGCCTGTCGTAGCCCTTTTTGAATTCTGTCTTCAGCTCAGGGGTAGAAGCAGAGCGATCGAATATGTTTATCTTATGCTGGATGAACCCTACTGAAGTAAGGAACATTACCCCGTTATCGCTGCTTTTCTTACTGGTATTGATCAGCTTGCCTAACTGTACCCCTATCATATAACCACGCTCGAAGGTACCAACACCCTGGCGCTGGCCGCTGATATTGAGCACCATATTACTATTATCCTTCAGGTTGATCATCAGGGAATCTTCCTTGATCTTGCCACCGAATATCAGATCCAGCTTGGGGCCAAACATCCAGTTGCTCTTCGTTTTGTAGAAGACCTCGACCCCTACCCTGTAACTAGCCCCGAAGCGCTTTGCCATATCGGCACCCGGCAGATCATAATCACCATTGATGGAAAATACAAACCCTTTTCTCGCCGGCTTCTTTTGTTCGCCGAAAACGGGATCCTGGGCAAAAGCATGGGCGGAAAACAAACAAACGGAGAGCAATGACATTAAAGCCTTCTTCATATATACGGCAGCGGCTGATTTTGTGCGTGAAGATAGCAATTATCCGCCTTTGTACCGTTCCATGCACCTGATATACCGTTTTTTGACAATCAGATTATGCTTTGAGGTATGCCGGGTAAGGTGTAGGTTTGCACCACCAAAAAGGAGCTATGTTTAATTTACAGATGGTTGACCTGAAGCGTCAATACGAAAAGATAAAACCGGAGATAGATGCAGCGATACAAAACGTATTAAACTCCACAGCATTCATCGGCGGGCCAGATATACATGCATTTGCCAAAGAGCTGGGTGAGTACGTAGGCGTAAAGCACTGCATACCCTGCGCTAACGGCACTGATGCCCTGCAGATAGCACTCATGGCACTGGGCCTGGAACCGGGCGATGAAGTAATCACTCCATCTTTTACCTACATAGCAACGGTAGAAGTAGTAGCCCTGCTGCGCCTGAAGCCGGTATTCGTGGATGTGGATGCAGACACCTTTACCATGAACGTAGACTCCCTGAAGAAGGCCATCACCCCGAAAACAAAGGCCATTATACCGGTGCATCTGTACGGACAATGCGCCAATATGGAAGCCATACTGGCTGTTGCCAACGAGCATAATATACCTGTTATTGAAGATAACGCCCAGGCAATTGGCGGCAGCTATACCTTCGCGGATGGCACTACCAAGAAGACCGGCGCTATGGGTACTATCAGCACTACTTCTTTCTTCCCATCTAAGAACCTGGGCTGCTATGGCGATGGCGGGGCGATGTTTACCAACGACGATGAGCTGGCCGAGAAGCTGAAGATGATAGCCAACCACGGACAGAAGGTGCGTTACTACCACGAGATGGTAGGCTGCAACAGCCGCCTCGACTCTATACAGGCTGCGATCCTGCGCATCAAGCTGCGCCACCTGGATGAGTATTGCGATGCACGCCGTGCCGTGGCCGACTATTACGACAATGCTTTCAAAGGCAATGCATATATCATTACACCGTTCCGTGCGGCGTATAGCCACCATGTGTTTCACCAATACACGCTGCAACTGAAGAACGTGAACAGGGACGAAGTATCGCGCCTGCTGACGGAGCGTAAGATACCTAACATGCTGTACTACCCTGTGCCGAGCCATAAGCAAAAAATGCTGGAAGCATTTGGCGGGGCGGACTACCAACTGCCTACCACTGATATGCTGCAGGAATGCGTGATCTCTTTGCCGATACATACCGAGTTTACCGAAGAAGAGCTGGCCTATATAGTAAAGAACGTAAACGAAGTAATAGACGAACTGACCAAAGCATAAGGCATGAACGTTATTAAAACCCCGATAGAAGGCCTGCTGATACTGGAGCCTAAGATACATGGCGACGACCGCGGCTACTTCTTTGAAAGCTATAATGCAGGCACCTTTGAAAAAGTGACCGGCCTGAAGATAGACTTTATACAAGACAACCAGGCCCGCTCTGTAAAGAACGTACTGCGCGGACTGCACTACCAGAACCCTCCCACCCCGCAAAGCAAACTGATACGCGCGCTGGAAGGCGTGATCTGGGATGTGGTGGTAGATGTACGCAAAGACAGCGCTACCTTCGGGCAGTGGTTTGGTGTAGAACTATCTGCCGAAAACAAGCGCCAGTTCTTCATTCCGCGTGGGTTTGCGCATGGCTACTCTGTACTGAGCGATACCGCAGAAGTGTTTTACAAATGCGATAACTTCTACGACAAGAGCGCGGAAGGCGGCGTTAACTACAGCGACCCTGCTTTGCAGATAGACTGGAGGATAGACCTTGCAAATGCCATTGTATCTGAGAAAGACCTGGCACAGCCTATGCTGAAGGATGCTGTGATCCATTTTTAATCAACCCCTCTTTTATACGGCCCTCCTGCATTGCGGGAGGGCTTTTACTTTATACCCCTTCGTAGATGACGCCGGAGGTGGGTGTTTCATGCAGCTCTATCTTCTTCAACGCAGGGAGCTTGTCTTTTACACGGTTCCATATCCATACGGCGAGCAGCTCGCAGGTGGGGTTTTCGAGGCCCTCTATATTGTTGAGCAGCTTATGATCTATTATGGTGAGCACAGAAGCCACAACCTGCTTTACCTCTGCAAAATCGGCCACCCAGCCTAGTGTATCATGCACCTTATCCTCGAGATAGACGACGAGCTTGTAGGTATGGCCATGAATCTCTTTGCATTTATGACCCTCGGGCACATTGGGCAGGTAATGGGCAGAATCGAAGCTGAACTGTTTGAATATGATCATTGACGGTATATTAAGAGGCCGCAAAGTTGCACTAAGTAGACCTAATAAACTATGACCGGCATCATAGACCGCCGATTTTGCTAACAATTGCTAACCTTTGCTAACCCACTGCTAACCGGTTGCTAACCTAAAATGGGCAAAAAATGAACGGTTTATACGGGCATAATACTCCCTTTTGTTATCCTTTGCTAACTTTTGCTAACCATTGTTAACCTTTGCTAACCTGTTTTGTATGGACGGGTGGAGATGCTTTGTGGAAGCTGTTTTCATGTGATATCAAAGAACTGAACTAATAATTATAAAATTACGAATAAGTACGAAAGTTGCCAAAAATTTCTGTGCGCGTACGGCTTGAAATTTATACTAAACTCTTTGATAAGTATAATGCCCGCGAAGGGAGATAGAACTAACTTAGCATACAAATAAAACAATATGCAATTAAGCGGAAATAAGATACTGATAACAGGTGGCGCCAGCGGCATAGGACTGGGGCTTACCGAAAGATTTTTGGAAGATGGCAATACGGTGATCATCTGCGGAAGGCGCACCTCTGTGCTGAACGAGGTGCAGCAGCGCCACCCTGCCCTCATTACGAAAGTATGCGACCTGACCAGCGAGGAAGACCGTACCGCTCTCTACCACTGGATAGCGGAGCAACACCCCGACCTGAATGTATTGGTGAACAATGCAGGCATACAGCAATGGATGAATGTGGATGATGATAACTTCTACGAACGGGCGAAGGAGGAAGTGACCATTAACGTGATGGCGCCGATACACCTGACCTCGCTTTTTATACAACTGCCGAAGCTGACGACCATCATGAATGTGACCTCGGGCTTATCGTTTACGCCGCTTACCAAAACGCCGGTGTACTCTGCCACCAAGGCCTTCTTCCACTCGCTGACGCTATCGCTGCAATACCTGCTGCAGAAGAAGAATATAGAAGTGGTGGAACTGATACCACCTGCGCTGAATACTGACCTTGGCGGTAAGGGCCTTCACGACCAGGCACCACCGGTGAGTGAATTTATAAAAGCGGTGTTTGACCAACTGAAAGAAGGCAAGACGACGGCTACTTTTGGCTTTAGCGAAGCGATGAGCAAGGCGGGGCCGGAGGAACTAAAAGCTGCTTTTGCGAGGATGAATCCTTAAAGAGTTTTGAAGCCGCCGCAGGGCGGCTTTTTTATTGGGCGTTGCAAACGCTTGCGGTGGCATCCTCGTTGCAAACGAGGACGAGAGTGGGGTATTTTCTTTGAAAATGAGGACGAGTGTGGGCTACGGATTAGATCCTTTTGTGCCTTCAGGAAGCATAGTCACAACAAGATCTTTTCCTGCTTTCAATAATTTTTGATTTGTTGGGTTAGATAACCAAGTCATGGTCTTTGTAATAAAAGATTTAAACCACCCCGGCTTCTTCAGCGAAAAAATGGTTTGCTTCAGAACTTCTATTTCACTATGTAGCTTATTAATCTGCTTTTCAGCATCGCTAGCATCGGGGTTTTCTGTATTCAGTTTTTCAGTAAGCTGGCTTTCCAACTTATCAAGTCTACTTTTTAATTCTTCACCTTCTTCTACTGTAAAGTATTCATTAGGCATCCCATTAACCCTTTCTTTAATCTTCTCGATCTCCTCTTGTTGAGAATTAAACTGACGCAGTTCGGGCGCAATTGTAATATCTTCCCAAAGGTTTTTCAACCAAGCGTTGATTGCGCAAGCAATTCCATTTTCACCTTCATTTATAAAATCTTCGGAATGTGCAAGTATTCCAGGAGACATTTTGCCTTTTATTTCATAAACGGTATATTCTATTGTTTTTGTGGTCTGCTGACCAAATGCGTTTTGCGACGTTTCTTTTCTACTCTTCTCTGTTTTACTATTTGGTATACGCAACTCAATATTATATTTCTCTTCGTATTCATAAGTTATTGTAACTACTGCATCCCCATATTGTTCCTCAATTTCAATCTTAAAATCGCTCGCTTTGAAGTAGGTGCTCGAGTTAAGTACAGAATATATTTTACTATTAATCTTTGGTCGTAACATACGTATAGTTTAAGCTTCTTTTTTTAATTGCTCCGCATTTTCAGGTTCGATGTATATCTCTTGGGCATGAATTCTTATAGTGTTCATTTCGGTCTCAATACCTATCCTATCATAATACTCTTCCAATTCATCAAAAGAAAACCATCTTGACCCCAACATATTATAGACAAACATTTCTTCAAAAATTGAATGCCCAACCGATATATTCCTAATAGTATCTTTGGTAATTTTCTTTTCTTCACTGTTACGCACTTTCTGAATTCTGCAAACTGGGCAATGCAACCCTGATGTCACTAATGAACTATCGCTTCCTTGCTTTCTATCCGTCGCCTTAAAAAAGCCGAGCAAAAAGGCAAGCGATAGCCCTTCGTATAATTTACCCCAGCCTTGTTGACACACATATTATTGTTGCAAATATTATTAGATAATTTATCTAACTGGCTAGACATATTACCCTTACTGAAGTATAAAACATCTTTTTCGTCCCAAACTTTATATTGCAAATGGACAAGACGTACACGTTCATTTTTCAAATCATATTGTTCATACACTAAATCTGAACCAATAATATGCTCTTCATTATCCGGATGAAGCATTCTAAGTCTTAAAATTCTATCATTGCCTAGTTTGTAATCTATTCTCTTTTCATCTTTATATATAGGGTCATTAATTGCATAACTTCTAGTTGCTAGAAAGAAATCCTGATTTAATATTTTATGCTCTGACGGTGTACGTAGTTGAAAATACTCTTTAGCAGCTAATAGTTTACTTTTTTCTCTTTTTAACGGGTGGCTCTTAGGTTCTTTCTTTAATGCAGCTAGTATCGGATCTAATTTTCTATCCAATATATCCGTAGGTGTTACAGGCTCTTCGTCAGTACTAATCGCATTTGCCTCGGCTATAGCCAACTCTACTTCTTCACTCTTGTTCTTTTTAGTAAGCAAATCCGTTATATGACCATAAAGTTCTGGATCTATGTCATTAATTAAATCAAAAACCGATTCATATGCAACTTGTGTTGGAATTCTTTTTGCAACGCTGACAGCTTCGCGTATTGCAACAGTCGTTTGAAATGCTAAGTTGCGTTTTTCATCTTCTGTATAATCTTCAGAAGTATATAAACTCATAATCTCATAGGTGTTAGTAAGTTACATAAAGATAGTATAAATAGTTTTAATTTCTTAAAACCTTTAATACCCTTTAGTTGGCGCAAGCGTGCAGGTTAGATATGTGCATAGCGTGCTTGTGCCATAAGTCATATAAAGCCTTCTATTAATATTGCATATACTGTTAGTATCTTTAAAGTATGAGCGGAAGATTGTGCTAAAGAGGACGAGTGCAGGAACTCGCAAATCTGGAGATTTGCTGCCTTATCATAGCGTAGTCGGAGACTACGCCGAACGAAAAGAAAAATCATCAACTTAACATGTACAAAATAGCACGAATGTTAGTTATGATAATTGCTGTAGCTATTATCTTATTAATTGCAAGTCAATATAAAAAGAGTTTTAGGGAAAATCATAAGATGACCGTTGGGCAAATTTTTGCTAGCAAAAAAGGATATGGTTCACGAGGTAATTTTGGTGTGGATATTCAATATAAATATTTTGTAAACGGTCATGTTCAATATGCATCGACAAGAGATAGAAATTTACGATTTAATACAGGTCAATTTATGATTGGCAAGTATTTTCCTGTTCTATATAAAAAAACTCTCTTTGGTTATGATGAAACTATTTTAATAACTCCCTCTGAATTTAAATCTTATGGGTATGCGTTCCCTGATAGTCTGAGATGGATTATTAAGTATATAGAAAATTAATTCCTGTTAGGCGTAGGTTATACTACCCTCTTTTGGTGCAAGCATGCAGCTAAGGTATGTGCGTAGCGTTCTTGTGCCATAAATCATATAGAATATTCTAATAATATTACATCTGCTCACACTGTTAGTATCTTTAAAGTATGAGCAGAAGATTACGCTAAAGAGTACGAGTGCAGGAACTCGCAAATCTGGAGATTTGCTACCGGGGCAGCGTAGTGGGTAGACTACGCTGAACGAGAAGATGAATCAAGGATAGCAAATTCCAGTTGTTTGCTCAGCAAAATTCCACAGTTGCTTTGCCACCTGTTCATTCATTGCATTATCCTGAATAGATGCCCTTACAGGATAACCTCTTAATCCCCGATCTTGTGGTTCATACATATTGCCGCCTGAAGCTTCATTGGATGTTGCTGCAAATAATATTGATAATGCTCCCTGCCACGGCTCCATAAACTCGCCAAGTCTTTGCTTACCCATGGCGATTTCATCAGCGCTCATATGCCTGGTTAATTCAGTTGCATTTGCCCCAGGTTGCGCGGCAATTGACAATATTTGTTGTTTCGCATTCTTAATCCTTCTATCCAACTCAATAGCGAAAATTAAATTGGCTAATTTACTTTGCCGATATTCCCGCAAAGGATCATAGTCTTTCTCAGATCTTAAATTGTTGAAATCAATTGTTGCACCCTGGTAACCATTGCTGCTAACAGTAACAACTCTTGAACCACCTGCTACTTTAAGGATGGGATACAGGAGCCCGGTAAGTGCAAAGTGCCCTAAAAAATTAACGCCAAACTGCATCTCAAAACCTTCTGTTGTTTTGGATAATGGAGGAGAAGCAAGCCCTGCATTATTAATCAGGAGGTGTAACCTTTGGTTTTCCTGAATGAATCTTTCTGCAAATTGTTTTATACTATTTAAGCTAGACAGATCAAGTTGGCTGAATATTAATGTACCCTCTCCCCCCAAAGCCATCATCTTGCTTATCGCTTTTTCTGCATTGTCCTTACTTCTGCATGCTACAATAACATTTGCACCAGCTTGATACAACGCCAAAGCAATTTCATAACCTAAACCTGTATTACTGCCTGTAACTATAGCTTCCTTTCCATGAAGGTTAGGTATATTTTCTTTAGTCCACATAACATATTTTTTTTGTTAGGTGCAATATTAAATTACTTTGTGGTAGCATAATGGCCGACTTACCTATGAGAAAGTGGGAACTCTAAAGAATACAAATGACACATAAAAAGAATTGCACAGTAGAAGTTATTCAAGCCAATATCAGGCCAGTGCGAGACGCATTGGATGCATTGTATGGAAAATGGCGATTACCTATATTAATGTCCCTGGGATACGGGAAGAAGCGTTTCACTCAAATTCCTAAAGAAGTAATCGGGATATCAGATAAAGTTTTAGCCAGGGAATTAAAAGAACTTGAAATGAATCTACTTATAAAAAAAGAAATTCTTGAAACGTTCCCACCAACAATTGAATATTCTATTACAGAACATGGAGAATCGCTACGGAACGTTATGCGAGAATTGAAATATTGGGGGGAAAGTCATAGAAAAAAAATAATGGGCAGGTAAGGCTTTTAGTTGGCGCAAGCATTCAGCTAAGATATTTACGTAGCGTGCTTGTGCCATAAATCATGAAAGAGCCGTTTAGTAATATTGCATCTGCGTATACTGTTATTATCTTTAAAGTATGAGCAGAAGATTGCGCTAAAAAGGACGAGAGTAGGAACTCGCAAATCTGGAGATTTGCTGCCATGCAGCGTAGTCAGTGACTACGCCGAACGAGTTTATATCAGTAAAATGACAGATAATAAGCGGATAACAGTATTACAATTAACATACAGGCCATGATAAGGCTTTCTAAAATAGCATATATATGGGTGCTGATTTGTTTAGCACCTGTATATACCTACGCTCAAAATTTCAACAATATTTTTGATATTGATTCCAGCAACAATATTGGGAACGACATATTTCTGGAACAGGATGGCAGCTTTATCATATTGGGCGATAAGCTGAAGGAATTTAATTCATTTTCCGCAATAAAAGTCAATGCATCAGGAGATGCAATTATTAATGAGAACTCATTTGCTATTGATAGTGCTTCACCATATACAGGATATGTAGCTCGGAAAAAAAAGTTGTCGTCAGGCGGATTTTTGACACCGTTTACCGTCGTGTGGCGTCGGCTCTTAGTAAATGCTGAGAGTGGTGGATATGCTATATTAGATATTGATGGCAAGGTTGTTGAACATCATGAATACAATAATGATACATCAAATTACGTAACGGAAATATTTGATTGCGTATTATTGCCGAAAGGGGGATATCTCTGCGGGGGGGTATCGGTGAAACTATCAACATTTTTTTCTACAGCTATTCTAATAAGAACTGATGACACCGGCAAACTGCTTTGGCAAAAAAGCTATCCCTATCTTGGTTTTCAAACCCATATTAGTAGTTTACAGCTTATTGATGCAAATACTATATTGGCTGGTGGCAGTTTGGATGAACAACGCGTCATCAAATCTAACCGCGTTTTTTGGGGGCGTCCACGCTTTTTAAAACTCGATATTAATGGTAATATACTTAAAGACACTGCTTTTATTAAGGATTATGCCGGGATAGGAAAAATGGGAAATGGCAATATTTTTAAAGATAATAATGGTGGGTATTATCATTACGGTCAATTAGAAAAAATATATGATTCTTCACATGTTGATTGGGCTGAGAACTTTCCAGACTACTTAATGCATCTTGATGATAGTTTCAAAATTGATTGGGTTACCAAATTTGAAGATAGCCCCGGACATAAATATATCTGGACTGTTAAGCAATTGCGCGACTACAGTTATTTAGTATTTAGTACGACTATTAATGATAATGGACATTGGGGTTGGGCTGCTAAAGTGAGTACAAATGGTGTTATTTTATGGGATCAGCAATATTACCATGACAGTGCCGGGCCAAACTGTTTAACAGATGCTATAGAGCTGTCAGATGGAAGTATTGTGTTTACTGGTTATGCAGCTGATTATTCCCTTCCCCGATGGCACGCATATGATCTTTGGATGCTGAAAGTGGATGCAAATGGTTGCGAAATACCTGGCTGCATACCAACGAAAGTCAATACATCGATCAGTATGGGAAATATCACAATATATCCGAATCCGGCTAATGATAGAATTACTATAGAAGGTCTGACAAAAGGTAATAAGATACAATTGATAGACTTTATTGGCAGATATATATACGCTACTGTAGCTAAAAAAGGAAGTGAAACGATAGGTATGAACGCCTTTAATACCGGAAGTTATATCATTGTCATTACAAATAACGATGGACAAAGACTTATCCGGAAAATTGTAAAACAATAATTCTAGTTTCCTATTGCTCCATAATGCGAAACATCAGTAGTTGGTGCAAGTGTGTGCGACTAAGGGTAAGAGCTTATTTTATATGGAATGACTTAGATACCTAAAATCAGTTTTCTTGCGCAGGGAAGAAAAGGCTCATAGGCAGGTCTATCAATCTCCCGACCATTACCTTTGTAGCTCGTAGGTAAGCTCAACAACTCCGGATCTAAAAACTTTTGTTTCGGTTAGTTTCAACCCGATCCGTTCTTTCAGATCTTCGAACAAAGGTTTTCCGCTGCCTAAAACTACCGGGTGAACGGATATTTTATAGATATCAATAAACCCTAAAGCTATGAATGTCTTTATCAGGTTTGCTCCTCCGTAAAGCCATATATCTTTACCCCCCTGTTTTTTTATTTCTGCTATTTTGTTTTCTATATCAGCAGTAAGGAAGGTAGCCTTATCATCTGACCTATCGCGGCTTGAGAAAACGAACTTCTTCTTAGCATGTATATTGTCCCACATCAATTTTTCGGCAGCATCCGCATTTTCCGCGGGCTGGAAATTTCCCCAGGCATCATAGCTCACTCTACCATAAAATATAGTGTCGATACTATCGAGGAAGCCATCGAAATTCATATCATCGTCCATAATGCACCAATCGACCTCCCCATTTGGCCCTTCAATAAAACAGTCTAAGCTAACTGCCAGGTTTAAAATTATTCTTTTCATCGTGTATGCTATTGCTGTGCAAATTAAAGGGAATAGTTGTTTGCTGAGCGCTCACTGCAAATGAACACAAGGTGGCTTTCTATATTAATTTATAGATAAACTCTTCGATCTGGGCCTGCCGTGCGTTTGCAAATCCTTTGTCTTCGCCTATCCTGGTAAACCCACATTTCTCCAATACCCTTTGCGAACCGATATTGTCAAATGCTACCCGTGCAAAAACAGGCCTTATATCTACGATGGTTAAGAAGTTTTTAAGCGCAGTTGTAGCAATTCCCTTTCCCCAAAATCTTTTGTCGATCCAATATGTGATCTCTGTATCGCCATCGATCATAAACTTAGCCACACTGCCTGCAATAATTCCATCTACAAGTATAGTTTGCTGATTTATCGTAGGGTCGTCCAGGTGTTTGGTATATTTTTCGATATACGCCTTTTTGTTGGCAGGATCTTTAGGCGTAAATGCTGCCAGGTAATTAGCCTCTTCATCCAGTTGAAATTGAAAAAGGATCTCAAGATCTGATTTATCTGATCGTCTAAGTTGTACTTGTAAATTTTGCATACGGTGATGAGCCATTAATAAAAATAATAAAACACTATCATTTAATTGTGGAGATGGGCACTATGAGGTTGACTTGAAAAAACATCTCAAAAATACCTCTTAAAACGCATGAACCTCTTCTCAAAGAGATAGTAGCTGGCAGTGGCCACTATTAAAGAAGCAAAGAGGGCAATAACTATTTGCAATACAATATCCTGGTTTTTAAATATCCTGTGCGTAAAAGAGATACATAAAGGATGAAATATGAAAAAACCATAACTGATGGTGCCTGTGAACACGGGTATTCTCTTTTGTAGGCATCTTTTTAAGAAATGCCTCTGATCAGCCGTTACGAGGTAAGAAAGCGCAGATGCATAAAACAGGTTGAATAAAAGCGGCATTGCTATATTAAATACACTGTTTGTTGTACCAAAGAAAATAAACCACAGGATAATAGCCGGTATGCCGGTAATATACATCCATTGCCGTATGCATGCCCTGTATACCATAAGCCCGCCATAGTAACTGAGTATGCCTGCAATAGCGCCCACAGCGAGTGCATCGATAGTAGTAAATGTAAAGAAGAATACCGGGTAGCCATTAACCGCCAGCATAATGCGCATTACCAATGCAATACCAATAATACCAATGCAAACGCCTATTAGCTGCCGCTTATTGAGCCACAATACCAGCATAGGCCACAGGAGGTAAAAATGCTCTTCTACCGCCAGCGACCACAGGTATTTTGGCCCCGCATGTGGCCACCTGAACGTGATCGGCAGGTTTTGCAAATGCACCCAATTATACCATTGCAGCGAAAATGAGGGGATTGCCCTGCCATACAATATGGGTAAGCCAAAGAAATATATCAGTAACACCAGATAATATAGCGGGAATATGCGCAATATGCGGCGGGCATAATAATAGGAGAAGTAATTGTGCGTGCCTTTCGCATTTAGCAATATCTGTGTAATGAGGAAGCCCGATAGCACGAAAAACAGATTGGCCATGGTAGGGCCAATGGAAACCAGCTTCATAAAAACACCGGGGAGCAGACCGCTAAACGTTTGCCCGTGCAGGAAATGAAAAAAGAAAATGGTAAGCGCGGCAAATCCCCTGATCCCATCCAGCTCGGTATAATATTTCATTTTGCCAGTTGCCATTACGATTTCGCAGCTAAAGATATACGTTCGTTGTTGTATTGGAAATTCAGAACATATCTGAACTGAATGGATTTTTAGCCTTGCAGAACTGCAGCTTTTGCAGTGTGCCGATCTGCAAACTGGCCGCCCGGTTTTTGATCGGCGGCTGACGGAAGCAGATAAAGCAATACCAGGTAAGGATAGGTTTCGCCAAGTAAACGCCCGGCCCCAAACCCGCCAATAAGTAAAATAAATATTGCCGCAGCTATATAATTTATTGTTCGACGTTTGTCTTTTTTATAACAAAGTGTAAAAAGAAAAAATAACAAGCCCTGCGTAAGAAAAGCCTGGAATAAATAATCTGCTTTAGTAGCACTATCAAATGTCTTCCCGATCAGGTACAAAATCGAAAATTGTTTTTCCTGACCGGTTGTAAGATTGATGCGAAACAAAAGGAGCGTTACAAATAGCCCGAGTAGTATAAATGAAGTATTGAAGAAAAATGACGGTTTTCTTTTCGTCATATAAAGAACAACACCCGATATTATGCTTAATACCATGAAAAAAAGGACGGTTGTTTCTCTCGAGAAGATGCCTATCAATCCTCCGATTATTATATATCGATAGCGAGCACTGAAGATACCAATAGATAACAACACCGATGCCAGCCATCCGAACCCCTGTGACATTGGCGCAATGATATTGACAGGCACCATGAAGTATCCGCTACAGAGGGCAATGCATGAAAAATAGATAAAATTGCTTTTTTGCAGATGGCCATAGGTAACGACAAACCATATTATCAGCGCCACAGCTGCGATAAAAGCAGCATAATTAACCAGCAATAAAGCAAAGAAGTTTTTCTGCATATTCAGTCCCTTGTAGGTGACTGACCGGGCAAATGAGATGTCATTGGGATAATATAGCCGGGATTGCTTTGCCGCATACGCAAGCAATGTTGGCAATTGCCGTAACGCATGGGGAGCTACGGTGGCAGAAAGGTTCAAAGGCGCATCCACCATCTTGCTATACTTTAAGAAATCCCAATTGCCAAGGTCTGGCCGGCCATATTTGTAGCTCGTGTAAAATATACCGTAAGTAAAGAGGAAGGTTAAAATGCAATATTTCAGAAAAGACAAAATATGTTGTCCCATTTATATAATCTTATTAAGGTAACCTGAATATCGCCGCATCGCAGAAAAAGATAGATCTATCTTACGCGAAAAACTATTGATCACCAGGCAAACATACAAAAGCCATATGACCGATGCCACAGAATAGAAATTATTTTGAAAATCAACTTACTATATATTTTGCCTAAGGAGCAATAAAAAGTACCGTGAGGAGAAAAACCACTCTCTCTAATCCTCCATCTCCAACCCAAACCTTATAGCTGCTTCGAGTACTTCGAGGTTTATATCTGCAAGGGTTTTGAATTTGATGCAATAGCCGGTGACGCTGGCCTTACCGAGGTCTTTACCAAAGGTTTGGGCTAAGTAGGCCTTGTCTTTGATGCCGAGGATATACACAGAGATGCCTGTTTTGTTGGCGCTGATGCCAATACGAAAGGAGTCTTTAGTAGTGCCGTTGGTATATTTAATGGTATAGTTGCCATAGCCTATTGTGGGGTTGGCAACGGTTTTACCCTGTTCGTCTGTGCCATCGAAGAACCAAAGTTTGGTTTTCGGTGATATGTGGAGTATGCGCTTGTGCAAGTCCTGCAACTCGATGCGTTTGGGTTCGGGCTGTGTGGCGATAAAATTTTGTATCTGTTCCTGTACATTCATGTGCATATCATTTATGGCGGTCTTTTCAAATCTCGCCAATTTTATTGATACCCTCAAGATGCAAGTATCTCTACCGTTCGACCGTCTTTTTCCCCGCCAAAGAATTTATCCAGCACTTTTTGAAATATGGGGTTGGCGTTTGGAAGTGAGGAGAAGAGTGTCATGGATGATTTTAGCTTCACGCTGTCGATGCCTCCGAATATCTGCACGGCGTTGCTGCTGTTTAATTGCATTAGCACTTCGCTGATCTCTATTAGCCGCTGCCCGAGGATGGGATGTTGCAGATATCCCTGTGCTTCTTCCTTGTCTTTAATAGCATAGAACCTTGCCATATCACTATGACCAAGGCCTTGTATTTGCGGGAAGATGAACCACATCCAATGGCTGGCCTTCCTGCCATTCCGTATTTCGGAAAGGGCGGTTTTGTAAACGCCCTGCTGCGCTTTGATAAAACGATCGAGGTTGTGGGATGTTGGCATATGCTAACGTATTGGTATATACTTATAAATATCGCTCCAATACCTGTTTAACCGGCCAATTATATATAAAATATTGTTGCGGGCATCAATTTGGTAGCTATCCACAAAACAAGACAGTCATGAAACAGAGCAGTTATAAGAAAATGGCATTGATGCTAACCATATCGTTTGTGATCATGTATAGCGTAATGTTTATGAATGTGGATAGCGTAGATCATATTTACCTGAGCCTGACAAGAACGTATATGAGCCTGCTGATGGTAACCCCTATGGCCTTACTGATGCTCTGGCTGATGGGCAATATGTACCCGAACAAAAAACTTAACAAGGTTATCGGGTTATTGAGCGCAATAGTTTTTGTGCTGGCACTTGTGTTTTTACGTAATCAAACCTTTGTTTCGGACAGAGAGTATATGCAGGCGATGATACCCCACCACTCCTCCGCCATCATGACCAGTAAACATGCGACGATAACCGACCCGGAGGTGAAGAAATTGTCTGAAGGCATTATAGCATCGCAGGAACGGGAGATAGCAGAAATGAAGCAAATGCTGCAAAGGATGAAATAGTGCCGGTATTTAATGGTTGGTAACCACCAGGCAAAAGGCCCGAAACAAATTCAAAGCGGAGCGGAAGAAGAAAGCAAACGTGTGCAGACAAGCGGACTTGGAAACTAATGCATCCTACCCCACCATAACAGATAAAAACAAATGCGGTACTCCCGCATTTGTTTTTATGCATTCTCATTATAATGACTATTATCTTTAATATAACCTAATAAAAATAGTTAATATTACATTCAGGATAAGTTATTGAAAATGAAAGCGATACCCGTCAGACATCTTGCCAGTAAGACTGAAGATCAGCGCAATGCCGGACGATTCAGTATCCGCAGCATTCAACAGTTGTTAGATGGGCGCAACCTTGTGCATGATCTTCACAAACATGATTTCTACTTTGTACTTGCTATACAAAAAGGAAGTGGTATCCATGAGATCGATTTTGTGCAGTACGAGGTGCATGATCATTCCGTATTTATCCTCAGGCCCGGGCAGGTACACAGGCTGGAATTGAGCGCAGGCAGCGAAGGCTACTTAATGGAGTTTGACCTGGCATTTTACCAACCGAAAAACACCATCACAGAACACCGGTGGCGCAAGGCATCAAGCAAGAACTATTGCGAAGTAGAGACCGCACGATTTATGAGGTTGCATACTAACCTTGAAAATATATTTAACGAATTTGCCAACAAGCAGGAAGGATTCGCGGAAGCGATCAAAGCGCACCAGGACCTTTTCTTTATTGAATACATACGGCAAAGCCAGAATCCGAAAAGCATTGCATCGACCGAGAAAGCTTATACACAAGATCGATTTGAAGAGCTACAACGCCTGCTGGAAGCCAATATTGGAAGTATGAAGAATGTAGCCCAGTATGCAGACCTGATGAATATGTCGGCCTACCAACTGAATGCCATTACAAAGGCTGCTGTTGGCAAAACCATGTCGGACCTGATCAATGAACAAGTGATCCTGGAGGCAAGAAGGTACCTGTTTGCCACTACCAGCCAGGTAAAGGAAGTAGCCGATCACCTTGGTTATGAAGATGTCTCTTATTTTATCCGGTTCTTTAAGAAGCATACAGGATATTCGCCGGAGGCATTTCGCAATAACTTTAAATAAGTACCATTCAACTTGATAAGCGTCCTATCATAGCCCTCTTTACGCGTTCTACTTTTGTGAAAGAAATTAATCATCACAAAAACTAAACGATATGAACGCAAAAACAAGGCTATTGATGTCTTTAAAGATCTGGGCAGTTATTTACCCATCTATTACCGCTTTCTTATTCTTCTTCGGGCAAGCACTTGCCGACCTACCGCTGTACCTGAGGACATTTATCCTTACCATTTCACTGGTGCCATGGATGATGTTTGCAGGAGTTCCTATGTTGGACGCCATCATTAAGAGGATATCAGCGAAGAAAACACTGAAATAAGTATGGGGTCGCGACGCGGGTTTATAAAGTTGGCCGGGGTTCTGACAGCGGGGATGTTATTGCCTGAATGGACAAAAGGAAAATCAATCAACAGCAATATGAGAAAAGAAAATCAATACGATGTAATAATAGTGGGTGGCAGCTACAGTGGCCTTGCCGCAGGTATGGCACTAGGAAGGGCATTGCGCAAGGTGCTGATCATAGACAGCGGCGACCCTTGCAATAAGCAGACACCACATTCCCATAACTTTTTAACCAATGATGGCAACGCACCCGGTGAGATAGCAGCTTTTGCGAAAAAAGAGCTAAGCCGCTACCATACTGTAGAATTAGTGACAGGCTGGGCTATAACAGCCTCTAAGACAGAAGATGGATTTACCGTACAAATGCAGGATGGCGGGGCATTTTCTGCAAGAAAGCTGGTTTTGGCCACCGGAATAAACGATATCATGCCGGGCATACCGGGCTTTGCCGACTGCTGGGGCATTAGTGTACTGCACTGCCCGTACTGCCATGGATACGAAGTACGGCAACAGAAAACAGGCATTTTTGCCAATGGAGACCTTGCCTATGAGATGGCATCGCTAATAAGTAACTGGACGAATGACCTGACCGTTTATACAAACGGGCCATCTACGCTCAACGAACAGCAAAGAACAAAGCTGGAGCACCACGGTATAGATATAGTGGACACAGAGATAGAACGATTGGAGCATAAAATGGGCTATGTAGAACGTATCATCTTTAAAAATAAAACCAGCGTTGCGGTAAAAACACTGTATGCGCGCCTGCCATTTAAGCAACACTCCGCTATTGCCCATATGCTGAGTTGCGAAATAACACCGGAAGGCTATATAAAAATTGATGCTGCAAACAAGACCACAGTTCATGGATTGTATGCCTGTGGAGACAATGCATCGAGGATGCGCACGGTAGCAAATGCTGTATCTATGGGAACTACAACGGGCATCATGGTAAACAAAGAGCTGATCGAAGAAAATTTTTAATGCAAAAAGAATGAAAGCATTTATTAAAACAAGGTATGGGGGCCCTGAAATACTCAGGTTTGAAGAAGTAGAAAGGCCTTCTGTAAAAGCAGACGAAGTGCTCGTTGAAGTGATGGCGAATTCTGTAAACCCGGCAGACTGGCATATACTACGCGGCAAGCCATACTTTGCGCGATTATCGTACGGGTTATTGAAACCAAAACATAAGATACCAGGAACTGATTTCGCCGGGGTGGTTGTGAAAGCGGGTACTAATGTTACCCATCTGAAAGCAGGCGACAAAGTGTTTGGCCATCATTTGAAAGGAGGCGCTTTTGCGGAGTATATATCCGTGCCCGCTAACAGCTGTGCCTTAATGCCCACCGGCACAGACTATACAGAAATGGCATGCGTGCCGCTGGCGGGATCTACAGCATACCAGGCATTGGTAATACATGGGCAATTGCGTAAAAATGAAACGGTGCTTATCAATGGCGGTTCAGGTGGCGTTGGACACTTTGCCGTACAAATAGCAAAAGCATGCGGCGCAAAGGTGACCGCGGTCTGCTCTTCTAAAAACGCAGATTTTGTTACCGGGCTGGGAGCAGATCGGGTAATAGCATACGACAAAGAAAATATCCATCAACACGAGGGACAATATGACCTTGTGATCGATACGAATGGCAACCTATCTCATGCAGATTATAAGCGTATGGGTAAAAGAGGTGTGATGGTAGGATTTACTACTATGGGGCATATGATGTCTGTATCATTGAGAAAAGCTTTTAGCAGGTTCCCTTTAGCACAATTTACAGCAGAGGCTGATGCTATGGACCTGGATGTATTAGGCACGCTCATTTATAAAAATAAACTAAAGGTGCATTTGACACAAACGTACTCGCAACATGATATTCCTGAAGCACTCAGCTATATAGAAAAGATGCGTACCAAGGGTAAAATAGCTATCCGCTGGCTGCGATAAGAAAAGGACAAACTGCGCCACAACAATTTTGCATAAGTGCTATATAACTACAAGATCGTCCTACCGGAAGGGGTAATACAGAAGCTAATTTTGTAGCATGATTCGGAGATATAGCATACTGACGTAAGACTTCCCTACTCTACAAGATGTAATTAAAAAAACTTCTCAAAAGGAAGGGTGGGATCTTATTGCCTTAAATGAACCAACAATAATAATAACAACAATAATTAATAACCACTAAAAATTAAATCAAAATGTACCAAACAATTAAATCTGCAAAACTTGCAGTAGTAACACTGGCACTGGCAACTTTATCGTTCAGTTCTTTTTCGCAAACAAGCAAATTCGGCATTTCGCTTAATTCGCTGACCACCAACTTTAACTATGGAGCATCAAATAGTATGCTACAACAGTACAAACAGAACTATAAGGGCTTGCAGGCAGGCTTCTCTTACCAGGCAGGCATCACACCTATGTTCTCCCTTGTTCCGGAATTATACTTTGCAATGAAAGGCGGCACTCTAAAAGAAAACAACCCGTTGACAGGTGGTAAATCTACATTGCGTATGGGCTCACTGGAGTTGCCGGTACTTGCCCGGGTACACTTCAACAATTTCTACATCAACGCAGGCCCTTATGTTGGTTATATATTATCAGGCCGATTAAAGACAGAAGCGTCGAAGAACTTAGCGGAGACCAAAACCAAAGTAACCTTTGGCAGTGATATGGGCAGCCTGAAGCGCTGGGATGCGGGCTTACAGGCAGGTGCGGGCTATACGTTTAATATGAAAAAGACCAGCCTGACATTGGATGCACGCTATGGTTATGGCCTTGTGAATATATCTAACAACGTGGAGCGCTATAACAGGATGCTGAACATCAGCCTGGTGCTATCGAGGATCAGTGTAAAAAAACAAGCTGAGAAAAAAGGATAAAAGATTGCTCCCATAAGGAGCAATCTTCAGCGAAGATTTTTCTTCATTTAAAAATAAATAATAACAAGCATGAAAATTGTAATCGTAGGTGCCTCGGGCACGATGGGCACCTATTTGTCACAGGCTTTTGAAAAAGAACACGAAGTGATCAGGGCCGACAGAAAGGGAGTTGATGTACAGGTAGATATTACTTCTACCGAATCGATCGAAAACATGTACAAAAAGATCGGCGCATTTGATGCGCTGATATGCACAGCAGGCCCTACTTATGTAGGCCCATGGAAAACCCTGACCGATACGCAGTTTCGCAACGGCGTAGAGGGCAAGATGATGGGACAGATCAACCTGGTGCTTATCGGACAGCACTACATTAATCCTAAAGGCTCGTTCACACTTATTACAGGCGCATTAACGCACGATCCGCAACGCAACTTTGCCAACGCTTCTGCTGCCAATGCTGCTGTGGAGGGCTTTGTACGCGCCGCTGCCATTGAACTGGAAAACGGGATCCGTATCAATGCTGTTAGTCCTACCGTAATAGAGAATTCCCCTCAGTATTTTCCATTCTTCCCGGGGGATATTCCCGTGACCATGCATCAGCTGGAGTATGGATTCAGGAAAAGTGTTTTCGGTGCAGGTACGGGGCACGTGATCAAGCCGTATTAATCTTTGCCTTCTAGGGTCGTTACAATAGTAACGGCCCTTTTATTTATTTTCTCAAAATCGTCTCCATAACCTTGCCCTTAGCCAGCTCGTCCACCAGCTTATCAAGGTAGCGAATCTTTTGCATGAGCGGATCTTCGATATCCTCTATCCTATGCCCGCAGATGACTCCAGTGATCTTTGCAGCATTTGGATGAAGCCGAGGTGCACTATCAAAGAAGGTTTTATAATCTACTTTATCATCGAGTTGTTGTTGCAAAGACTGCTGATTGTAGCCAGTAAGCCAGCAGATAACGGTATCCACCTCTTCCTTTGTGCGGCCCTTTTTCTCTGCTTTTTTTACCAGTAATGGATAGACGTTTGCAAAGGCCATCCGGAATACTCTTGTATTATCCATGCGGGCAATAGTTTTCGTTGCATGAATTTACAATTTCCTGCTCATCAGTAAGTCTACCTGCGGCTCATTGCCAGCCATATAATTATGCCTGTCGAAAACTTTAAAGCCGCCTTTGGTGTAGAACCGCTGCGCACGGGTATTGTGCTCCCAGACACTTAGCCATATTGAGCTGTAACCTTGCGCAAGTGCGTATTTAAAGGCTTCTTCCATCAGCAGCGTTGAAACCCCGGCACCATGATAGTAGCGATGAACATATAACTGATGTATCTCGAGGTTGTTAGGCCCTAAGAGTTTATTTGCAATTAAATTTTTGCGTAACCGCATGAAGCCTACCAGTTTATTATCGTCAAATGCAAGCAACATTTTGGAAAAGGGTTCGGCAAATTCTTCGTGAAGCTTTACTGATCCGTAGGTATCATCAAGATATTTATTTAATTCATCCGGCGCGTAGTATTCGCCAAATGTATCTGTATAGCATAGCACAGCAAGCTGCTGCAATGCCGGCATATCTTCTACAGTCGCCGCCCTGATAAGTATCATACAGACAAATATCAGACAGCATCAATGCAAATATTGTCGCCCTGCATACAGTTTATGGCGTTTTTACCCATTCCCTGGCTTCGGCTGCATCTGCCAAAGTAAAAAACCTGATGGTTGCAGTGGTAAAGGGCGTCATTGCCTGGGTAAGCATCCGCTCCCATTGCTCTACCCCTACCATCGCAATTTTTTGAAAATCGTTCCAGTGTTTGAAATCAAAAGCGAGATCCTTCGTGAACGCACCCGCTTCCCAACCCTCAAAATTCTGCATCTCGAAATACCAGCTAATTGTTTTGAACTGCTTTATTATGTTCTCTAAAACGGGGATAAGCTGATCATAATCTTCCTTTGTCAATTTGCCCTGCGCTACCGTATAAGCAATATTTCCTTCTGTTTGTATTGAAATCATAAACAGTGTTTACAATGTGAAATAAGAAGATGGGATTAAATGTTATTCCAGCAGCCGTGAAATCTTGCTTTGAGTTTAATTGACAGATATCAGCTTTTGGTATAATGATGGTCAGCATATTTGAGCAGAATGAATGATTTCTTTATACCGAAATCCGCAAACGACTATATGCAACAGCTATTGACCGCAGAGAATGTAAGAAATGTATGTGACCCTCAGACAGTTGACATTGATAATATCACACAAGTTTTATCAGAAAAAGTATTAATAGGACAAAAAAGAGCCATCAAAGCACTGACCCTTGGCTTAAGCATTAAATCGCAGGGATTTAACATATATGTATCCGGACCGGAAGGAACAGGCAAACTGACTGCCGTTAAAAGCTTTGTAGAAAAACAAGCCGCGAAGGAACCTGTACCCGCCGACTGGTGTTATGTAAACAATTTTAAAGATCCCTACAGGCCACAAACATTAAGCCTTCCCGCAGGTACGGCGCTGCAGTTTAAAAAAGAGATGAAAAGCCTGATACAGGATATGTACCATGCGCTGATCAAAGCATTTGAAAGTGAGGAGTATGCCAATAAACGACAACAATTGGTGGGCTCTTTAGATGAGCAGCAAACCGAGATATTGGGAAAAATAAATGAAGAAGCAACAAAAAATTCATTCCTGGTAAAGCAAACACCGACAACCATTATTACTATACCCGCGAAAGATAATAAGCCCCTGACAGATGAAGAGATCAACAGTATGTCTGAAACGGAGATAGACGAACTAAATAAAAAACAGGATCATTTACAAGAGCTCATCAACGCCAGCCTGAGGGAAGTACGGAAGCTGGAAAAAGCGATGGCAGAGCGCCTTGACAATCTTGCAAAGGAAGTAGCAGAGTATGCCATTGGCAACCTGATAGGCGAGCTAACGGAGAAATACAAGACGATATCTTCTGTGATCAAATACCTGCAGTTGCTGAAAGAAGACATTATGAACAACCTGCCGGAGTTTATAAAGCAAGAGATAAAACCCAGCCTGAACAACGATAACCAGCTATTAAAAAGATATGAAGTGACCGTGCTGGTAGACAATACCGACACGAAAGGCGCACCGGTTATCATCGAACGAAACTCGACTTATAATAACCTGCTGGGAAGAGTTGAAAAGGAATCCTACATGGGTACACTTATCTCGGACTTCACGATGATAAGAAATGGTGCGCTACACACGGCAAACGGGGGTTATCTCATCATCAGGATAGAAGAGATACTAAACAACTACTTTGCGTGGGATTGCCTGAAGCGAGCATTGAAAAACAGAGAGATAGCCATAGAAGAAGCTACGGATCAGCTTGGTTATCTTACTACCCGATCTTTGAAACCCGAGCCTATACCATTGAACCTTAAGGTGATATTGATAGGCAATGCCCTATTCTACCAATTGCTCTATCAATACGATAATGATTTCCGGGAGCTATTTAAAGTAAAGGCAGATTTTGACAGCCAGATGCCCCGCACAGCAGACAGCATGAAGGACTACAATGAGTTTATTCAATCATTATGCAATAAAGAAAGCCTGCCGCAGGCAGATAGCACGGCGGTAGCCAAGATCGTTGAATACGGATCGAGGTTGGCCGACGAACAAAATAAGTTAAGCACCTGCTTTGGCGCTATTGCTGACATAATAAGAGAAGCCAGTTTTTATGCAGCACAGGAACAATCATCAAAGCTTACTGCCAAACACATTGCCAATGCAATAGAAGAAAAAATATACAGATCGAGCCTGATACAGGAAAAGATAAACGAGATGATCACCACGCATGAAATATTCATTGATACCAGCGGTGAAATTATTGGTCAGATAAACGGCCTGTCTGTTCTCGGCATTGGTGATATTTCTTTTGGCATCCCTACCCGCATTACCTGCACTACAGGTATGGGCAAGGAAGGGGTGATCACCATAGAACGCGAGGCGGAACTAAGCGGCCCTATACATACCAAGGGTGTGCTGATACTAACAGGCTACCTGACATCCAAATTTCTGCAAGACAAACCCATAAGCCTTGCCGCGAGGCTTGTATTTGAACAGAGCTATTCGGAAGTAGAAGGAGACAGCGCATCGAGCACGGAGCTATATGCCATACTGTCTTCCCTTGCAAGCCTGCCTATAAAACAAGGCATAGCAGTAACAGGCTCTGTAAACCAAAAAGGAATGATACAGCCTATAGGCGGAGTTAATGAAAAAATAGAAGGCTATTTTGAGATCTGCAAGCATATAGGATTGAATGGCGAACAAGGTGTAATGATACCGGCAGCGAACGTAAGAAACTTGATGCTGAAAGAAGAAATTGCCGATGCGATCAAAAACAAGCAATTCAAAATATGGGCGGTAGATAAAATAGAAGACGGGATAGAGATATTAACGGGCGTAAAAGCAGGCAGCATTTGGGAAGACGGTACCGTGTTTGGGTATGTGAACAATGCATTGAATTTATACGCAGATAAGATGAAAGCTTTTGCTGCCAGTGAAGGCTTATTGGAAAATGGCCTGAGTTCTTAAAGCTGTTTTGAAAAACCCCAAAAATAATCGGGCAGATACATACCTGCCCGATTATTGATGGATTAAATGATTACGGTAGCCGCAAAAAAGATTAAGCGTCCGGTATATTAGGCTCTACCAGTTTGATGAGCTTTTCCAGGGACTCCTGCCAGCCGAGATAACACATCTCTACCGGTATAACTGATGGAATCCCTTCCTGCAGCACTTTCATTTCCGTACCTACAGAAGTTTTCTCCAGCCATATTGTAGTACGCATTTCGCCGGGCATGTTTGGGTCCTCGAACGTATCTGTGTACTGTAAAAATTCATTTGGCCTGAGGTCGATATATTTTCCGCCGAAAGAATGACCATTGCCGGTAGAGAAATTGTGAAACGACATGCGGAAAGTGCCGCCTACCTGTGGATTCATTTCGTGTACGGTGCAAAGGAAGCCATAAGGCGGCAGCCAGGATGCAATAGCCAAAGGCTCTGTAAATGCACGATATACTTTTTCGGGTGTTGCTTTGATAACTCTGTGGAGAGAAACGCTATTGTTTGCCATAACTAATATTTTTTTACAAAGATGAGGCGGATATAATTAAATAAGGGTTGGCGGATGCGACAATCTGCGGGCAGATAACGACAAGCGCAAACAGCAGATTAGTCGCAAACAAATAGGGCACAACTAGTGTTGCGCCCTATTCAGATCTCACCTTAAATAATACAAAAACTTATTTGGCTACTACCATGCGTTTTGTGGCAGCTTCCTGTCCATCAAGGATAAGGCTATAGATATACATACCGGGAGCAAGTTCTGTGCCCGAAACAGTGACCTTTCCTTCGCGGCCTTGTATTGGCAGGCTTTTAAGTTTTCTGCCATTCATATCAAATATCATGATATCGGCATTGGTGTAGTCGCGTGTTAAACGATAACCTATTTCTGTGCTACCATTGAATGGATTAGGCGTGTTCTGGAACAGCATATCATCTGAAGCAGAAGTACTGCTACCTACGTTTTCAACGCCGGTGTTTTTAGTCATAAAGGCTTCAAGGCGGTTAATACGGTCTTCGAGCTCCGCGATCTTAGCGTCTTTTTGAGTGATCACTTTGTCTTGTTCCTGTATTGCTTTAATAATTACAGGTATCAATTCTGTATACTGAATACCATGTGTATGCATAGAATCATCCCCAACATACACGATCTCCCTGATCACTTCTTTAGTTTCCTGTGCGATCAAACCGAGGCTACGTTGAGAGACAGGATTATCGTTCAGATTATAGCTTACAGGCCTCAAATGCCTGATAGCATCTAAACCATATTCAAGATCGCGTACATTACTTTTCAGCCTGGCATCGGATTTGATAATCGGGGCATTACACAAAAATATATTATTCCAGCTTTTAATACTTGTACCAAGATCGCGCGTACAACTGCCATCAGGCACAACATTGCCGGCAACCTGTAACAGGTTTCCTGTAGTAGCATCGCTATTGGTACCGATACCCACGTGGCCATCTGTTCCTATTGCAATACCTGTAGCGGTGAGATTACCGGCAGCATCAGCAGGCGCTAAATACATTTGGCCATTAGGTATCCAGTACTGATAGTGAAAGCGGAAAGAATTGGTTGGACTACCTGTAAAAATGGCATCGCCCTGGTAAAGATCTAATAGCATTAAAGGATTTGTTGTGCCCCCGATACCAACATTACCTGTTGGTTTGATCACGACTTTAGTAGCTCCTGATTGATTTTCTGCAACCAGCAAGTCGCCGGGACTTCCGCATGATGAATTGGGTGTAAGACGCAGATTAGCAACACCACTACAAGTAGCATCTTTAATATGCAAGAGTGCATTGGGGCTATTGGTACCAATACCGACCTCACCCATAGTATAAATATTATCATTTATAGATGTAGGGATAGTATTTGATAAAGTAAGCCAATCCTGATCCATAATAGTACTAACATCCCTATAGTTGACTACACCACCATTGCTAACTAATACTTTCGTCTGAGCATTGTCGTTGGGAATATTTTGAATTTTTAGTTTACCATTGATATCTACTTTTTCTGCGGGGGTGATCGTACCTACACCAAGGTTACCATTTGTGAAGGTCATTGTATAGGGATCTGTCATATACTGATCGTTGTGAAATACAAAACCACCAGCTGCCCTTGCTCTAAATTCATTTGCTGCCAGGTTTTTAACTGTAGGGGAAGTCTGAAAATCAGAAAAGACAATAGATCCGTCAAATCCATTAGTACTACAGTCTTCGCCTATTGCAACAGAGTTGTTACCTGTTGCCTGACCTGACAGGGCAGCGAACGAAGAATGTCCTGAAGCCAGAGAATAATATCCAAAAGCGGCGGCATCTGTACCACTCGCCTCTGCATGTTCACCAGCCGCAAAAGACTTAGACCCTGATGCTATGCCTTGACCCGCAGCAAAAGAATTATCGCCGGAAGCTGTAGCATTGTTAACAGCAAAAGCACCATACTGCGTAGCCTGCGCACCATTGTTAAACGCAGCAGATGCATCGCCTGAAGCCACAGAATTTATTCCTCCGGCGATAGAATATGTACCAGATGCGGTAGTGGTATTACCTGTTGCAAAAGCCGCTAAACCGCTCGCATTAGTGGACTCACCAAAAGCTGCTGCATTTGAATTTGTTGCATGCGTTAGGTAATTGGCCGCGAAGGCACCAGGTGCAGTTGCTTCTGTACGTACATTAGCTGCAAATGAACCGTCACCAGATGCAGTAGTACTATTACCTATTGCAGCAGAGTACATACCAATATTTGCATTGTCCCATTGCGTACTTGTGACCATACCACTTCTAAAAGCAGCTTTATCCGGTATCCACATCATACGTGTACCAGCACCAGATACTGTATTGGGAGGAGGTGTCCCACCTGTTGGGATATCAAATAACACGCATCCGTTAAAAACATGTAGCAATGCTCTGGTTGAGGAAGTACCGACACCAACACCTGGCCCACCGCTCCCAATAAGTCCACCAGGAGTATATAATTGTGCATTTACCGATAAGGTTGCAAGGCAGGCACATAGTGCAAGAGTGATTTTGTTTTTAAATGTTCCCATATTGATGATATTTTTTCATTTGCGCCTACTCTTTACCGGATTTTCAGCATACTCCGGAATACAAGTTTTTAAACGAGCATACAATGCTAATATCACCAGGATAACAAGAGATATAAAACCCTATCCTATATCCGGCATATAAAAAGCAATAAGTGGGAGGAACTGTTTATTAAAAGGGAAAAACATATCTACATGTTGGGCTATCCGACAGACAAGGACATTACCTATCCAACCTCATAGCTGCTTCTAATTGTCTTTCCTACGTCAGTTGCCATCGCCCTGTTTGGAATGATTTACATTTTTTCATAAATTGATTACATGAAACACATCGCTATCATTACCCCAATAAAGATCTTGACATGCGCCACACAGTAGTAATACTATTGTTTTTATTGTGCTTCGCGGACAAGAGTTACGCCACACACTTTTATGGTGTTGACCTGTTTTATACCTATGTTTCGGGCGATACCTATAAAGTAACCATGGTAGCATACGGCGACTGCAGCGGGGCGCAATTCCCTTCGTTTTCCAATTCCAAACCACTCATACATATAAGAAAAGATAGCTTAGAGATCACATCGGGCTACCTTGAATGGGAGCCCCCGCAAAACGGAACGGAAGTAACCCCTGTTTGCCCGGCAGAGCTAAACAACACTACTTGTGTAAACCCTGCCGGTACGGTGCCCGGAGTGAAGAAATTCGTGTACTCCAGAAACTTCACCTTAACAGGAACATCTGACAAATGGAAGTTTGTATTCCTCGGAGAAACAAACGGGCCCATCATTGCAGGGCGCAGTATTGCTCTTACGAATGTAACATCTGCCGGCATCATAGAACTGGTGGCTACTCTTGACAATACAAAGGATAATAATTCATCGCCCGTATATACTACAATAGCAACACCCTTCTACTGTGTTAACAGGGCGACCAACTTTAACCCCGGCGCTGTGGATGCGAATGGCGACAGTCTTGTTTATGAACTGGTACCCGGCCTGGATGCCCAGCAGCAATTAATTTATGCAACGGGCTTTAGCGGTAAAAATCCATTAGACGTGGTACCGGGAAAGTTTGTCTTCAACAGCACAAACGGGCAATTGAGCTTTACGCCTGCTACCATACAACGATCGCTGGTGGTATATAAAGTGTCTGAATATCGTAAAGGAGCATTGATAGGCAGTAGTATGCGCGAGATGACGGTAGTAGTAATGAATTGCGACAATAATGCCCCTGCGGGATATATAACCAACGCAGAAGGCGCGACCATTAAAGACAGTGTAACCGTAAAGACCTGCGCCAGTGACCATAATGTATCTTTTGACATTAACCCTAAGGATGCAGATAGCGGTAACACCATCACTATGGTAGCTAATGGGTTACCAAAAGATTCGAAACTGGACATTACTGCTAATAATACCACTGCTCCAACGAGCCGCTTTTCTTGGGATATGCATAGCGTACCGGCAGGTGACTATACATTTTTTGTGACCTATACTGATAATGGCTGCCCGATAGCCAGCCGGCAAACGCAGGCCTATACTATAAGCGTAATACCAACAGACCTGCACCTTGACGCAATACCCGCAGGCTGCCTTAACCAGGGCTACCTGCAGGTGAGCACGCCGGAAGGCTGGCAACCATGGGGCTACAAAGTGTACAGCAATATGACCGAAGTATATAACGTAGATAATATTAAGAACAATACAACAGGAGATAGCCTGGCATCAGGCAGATATAGAGTCACAGCTACCAACAGCCTGGGATGTATTGCTGAAGGAGACGCTATTGTAACTACCAATTGCAATATAGCAGACCTGCCTAATGCCTTTAGTCCCAACGGAGATGGCAACAATGACATATTGTATGTAATGGGTAAAGGCATACGCGATGTGCACCTAAGGATATATAACCGATGGGGGCAGATGGTGTTTGAAAGCACTGATCTAAAAACAGGATGGGATGGCAAATTTGCAGGAAACACTGCCCCGGTAGAAGCATACGCCTACCTGCTATCCGTAGTGTTTGAAAATGGAGAAGCGATAGATAAGAAGGGAAATGTAACACTGCTGAGGTAGCTTCTAATTAGAAATTAACAATTTTGTTCCAACTATCACGTACTACTTTGCGTCTCACCATTGATGCACTGATTACATATCTTTTATGAAACTATTGTACATAATACCAATATTATTGTCGACTAGCTCATGCAATGGGCAAACCAAAACCGATAAAAACTTTACGCATACTACAGCGAAACTCATAAAAACACAAGGGTCAGATCAATATGCCAACATTCATGCGCTGTTACAAGACAAAGGGGGAAATATATGGGTGGGTACTATAAAGGAAGGTGTATATCGCTATGATGGAAAAACGTTCACCCAGTTTACCAATAAAGATGGATTGAGTGATAATACTGTTTACTCCTTGCTGGAAGATACATCGGGCAATATATGGATAGGTACAAAGAACGGACTTAGTAAGTACGATGGTAAACGCATTCAACATATTCCTATACTGCTGAACAATAATAGTTATTTGTCAGTTGGTGTGCCGGTTGAAGACCCTTCTTCGCGGGAAAATGAGATATGGAGTATGATGCAGACCAGGGACGGGCTGCTGTGGTTTGGCGCAAGAAGTGGCCTGTATTGCTACGACGGAAAAGCATTTACCCGTTTCGTAAATCGTCCGGAGTTGAAAAACGAAGACACTGTACAATTGAAAATGGTGGACTGCATGTTTGAAGCCTATGACGGAACCATATGGTTAGGTTCCGGAATGATACCTGGTGATGAAGGGATATGCAGATATGATCCATATAGTAAAAAACTGACAAGGATAAAGCCGGGAGGTGATGGCTGGATACGTTATATGCTGCAAGACAAAAACGGCATTGTATGGATAGGAACAAGACATGTAGGTATATGGCGTTATGACAAGAAGGGCTTTAACATGTTTATGAAAGGAGATGACATTGGCCTATCGGCGCTGGCTGACAAACAAGGTAATGTATGGTTTAGCGGTGGAGAAAAGGACGATGGATATTCGAGCAATGGTGGTCTATGGATATATAAGGGCGACTCTATAAAACGTTTTTCATCCAATACCTTAGGTGGTTATAGTGTATGGTCTATGCTGCAAGACAGGGATGGAAACATATGGTTTGGCACCAGGAACAATGGCTTGTATAAATATGATGGAAAGAACTTTTCGAGTTTCTCTGAGTAACCATAATTACAATTACCACCTTAAGCTTCAGAAAAATTGAAGCTTTTTTAATAAAAATTTGCGTAGTCAAATAACTACGCATATATTTGTAGTCAAATAGCTACATAATGAACCTAAGAAGAGATGTGTTCCAGGCGATAGCAGACCCAACCAGGCGCACGATACTGATGCTGGTAGCCAGCCAGGCTATGACAGCCGGCGCAATCGCGGCAAACTTTGATACCGCAAGGCCGACGGTATCTAAACACCTGGCCATACTAACAGAATGCGAACTGCTGAAACAGGAACAAAACGGCAGGGAAATATATTATCATTTAAATCCAAAGAAAATGAAAGAAGTAGCAGACTTTATAGAACCCTTCCGCAAAATGTGGGATGACAGGTTTAACAAACTGGAAAGCGTAATGAAACAATACAAATCAAAAAAATAGCACAATATGGAAATGAAGACACAAATCCAAGCCGAAGACGGCCAACAGGAATTAAAGATCACCCGTGAGTTTGACCTGCCTGTAGATCTACTCTTTAGAGCTTATGTGGAGCCCGAACTTGTAGAACAATGGATGGGAACCAAAGTACTGAAACTCGATGCTCAAAAGCATGGTAGCTACCGGTTTGAGACAACAGACCCCAAGGGCAATAAACATGGCTTTGCAGGTGCCATACACGAACTGGTACCGGAACAGAAAATAGTAAGGACTTTTGAAATGGAAGGAACCCCGATGGGCGTGCAACTGGAATTCTACTACTTTGAACCCCTGACCGAAGATACCAGTAAACTTACCATGCATGTTATTTATGAATCGATAGCCCAGCGCGACCAGGTGATGCAATTACCATTCAAACAAGGCATTAATATGGCACATAAGCGCCTGGAAGAAGTGTTAACCAAAATGAAATAGCATTATGAACAAAGGAAAAAAGATCATTTACTGGGTGGCTACGCTTTGGCTGGGACTGGGTATGACAGCGACAGGTATTGTGCAACTGATGCAAGCAAAAGAAGGTACAGGTGCAGCTGATGATATGGCCCACCTTGGCTACCCGGATTACCTGATGACGATATTGGGTGTTTGGAAAATACTAGGTGTTGCAGCAATACTTATTCCAAGATTTTCTATACTGAAGGAATGGGCCTATGCAGGATTTTTCTTTGTAACTACAGGCGCTATATTTTCGCACGTGGCGGTGGGGCAACCATTTACATCTACCCTACCTGCTTTATTATTACTGGCATTAACCTTGCTATCGTGGTACATGAGGCCGGAGAATAGAAAGCCTGTTTTAGCTAACTTTAGTAAATGAACAGAATGAATCCGAAGGTGGATTTCTTTTTTGAAAAAGAGTCGGCCTGGCAAAAAGAATATGAAAAACTAAGAACCATCGTACTGGATTGCGGACTGGATGAAGAACTGAAATGGGGACAGCCGTGCTACACATTTGAAGGTAAGAATATAGTGCTGATACATGGCTTTAAAGAATACTGCGCATTGCTGTTTATGAAAGGCGCTTTGCTCGATGACCCTAATGGCATACTGATACAGCAAACAGAAAATGTACAGTCTGCAAGGCAAATACGCTTTACCGGTGTGAAAGAAATAGTGAAGCTGGCGCCCGCTACAAAATCCTATATATACCAGGCGATAGAAGTAGAAAGAGCCGGCCTAAAGGTAAAACTGAAGCAACCGGCAGAGTTTACCATGGCTGAGGAATTTGTACAGAAATTAAAGAAAAGCGCTGCATTGAAAAAAGCGTTTGAAGCATTAACGCCCGGAAGGCAAAGAGCTTACCTGCTGCATTTTTCAACACCCAAGCAATCGAAAACACGTGAAGCAAGGATAGAGAAAGCAATACCACAAATAATGAATGGGAAAGGGCTGAACGATTAAACACATTAAGTCATGAGTAAAAAGAAACTATCCACCACAGAAGCAACAGAATTACTTGCTATACTAAAAGCACGCTTTGATAAAAACAGCAATCGCCATAAAGGTATAGACTGGGATAAAGTAGCGGCAAAGCTTGAAGCACATCCGGCCAAACTATGGTCGCTCAACGAAATGGAACTAAGCGGTGGCGAACCGGATGTTGTTGGTTACGATAAAAATTCCGGTGAGTATATTTTTTACGACTGCGCAGCTGAAAGCCCAAAGGGGCGCCGAAGCCTTTGCTACGACCATGAAGCCCTGGAAGCACGCAAAGAGAATAAACCCAAAGACAGCGCCGCAAATATAGCTGCTGAAATGGGTATAGAAATATTAACGGAACAAGAATACCGCCAGCTGCAGGAACTAGGCGCATTTGACACCAAAACGTCGAGCTGGGTAGACACCCCTGCCGAGATCAGGAAACATGGCGGCGCTGTGTTTTGCGACCGCAGGTATAATACGGTATTCCTTTACCACAACGGTGCAGAATCTTATTATGCCGCGAGAGGTTTCCGTGGTTCATTAAGAGTGTAACTATACCCGATTACTGTTGTTTGTTATAATATTCCAGCGCTTTAGGCAGATGGCTTTTGATATCATCAATACGTTGCTGATCGCTTGGGTGCGTGCTTAGGAATACAGGGCCATTAGAGCCACCACCATATTGCTGCATTTTTTGCCAGAAGCTAACTGCCACGTTGGGATCATATTTTGCATAAGCCATATAGTACAAGCCAGCCTCATCCGCTTCTGATTCCTGCTTGCGGGAGAACGCAAGTGTACCCAACGTGCTGCCTATACCATATACCGTATTAAAAAGATTGCGTGTTTCCTGGGGCTTTGAAGATAAGAGTGCGGATAACGCCACACCTCCATATTGTGCCAGTAATTGCTCACTCATACGTTCGTTACCGTGTTTTAATACCGCATGTGCTATTTCGTGCCCCAATACAACAGCCAGTTGCTCATCTGAATTTGCCAACGAAAGGATACCGGTGTACACAACGATCTTACCACCGGGCAGGCACCAGGCATTTACCTCTGCACTATTCACAAGGTTAAACTCCCAACTATAATTCGAGATCAGGTCTGACCTGCCAATGTCTGAGAGATATTTGCTGACACCGGCTGTTACGCGGGCGCCTACACGCTGTACCATCTCTGCTTCCGGGGTACCGGTAACCGGCGGGTTTTGGGAAATAAAATCGTTATACTCCTGCTGCGATAAACTGAGCATTGTACCGTCATCTACAAGATTCAATACTGTCCGTCCTTCCGCATTTTTTTTACAGGAATAAAACGCCGTAAAAATAACGAGCGCACACAAAACCATCAAGAGAGAATAATACTTTTTCATAACCTGTTGCTTTAGTACACATGGTATAACAATATCATACCAGAGGTGGCGAGATTTATATTTACACCGTAAAAATAATTGTTTAATTAAAAGTTTATGTTTTATGCATTTTACATATATGTGGCATTATAAATATTACCAGAGATTAGCTTAGCACATTATTTACCATTTACTAAAACTATTAACATGAAGTACATTTTCACAGTAATCGTCATCCTGTCTTTTCTTACATCCGCAAAAGCCAAACGATATGTAGATATCCAGGTTACGATCGCATCGCCAACAAATAATTTCGCCTATGTACAAGGAGGCAATGTGCCGATAAGCCTGATCATTAAAAATGTGGGGCAAGACACATTGTCGATCAATGACTCGATCGCCGTTCGCTTTATAGACAATGCCGGGCAGGCCATGACGCTAAAAAACGGCAATTCTTATACCGACCATATGGGGTTTAAAGCAAAGACACTATTTACCGGAGATACGATGCATATTGATACACTGATAACAACAACGACACTGCCGATACAAAATTTCCTGAATGGGAAAATATGTATTGATGCATATCCCTGCATTGATAGCATCAACCTTTGGAATACCAATATGGATACAGCGGTAAATAATAACGCAGCCTGTATTAACATCAATATGATACCTACATCTGTAACAAGCGTAAATATAGAAGAACAGGTGGTAGACATCTACCCCAACCCTGTAACAGATAGGCTGAATATTAAAACCAACCCACCCACCGCAAAGATTTCGATATTAAATATTTACGGGGCACACATGGGGCAACCTACGGAAGTAAAGAGTGGCCAATGGTCATTTGATACGGGATTATTAACACCGGGGCTATACTTTGTTCAACTGGTCAATGATGGAAAAACGCGCCTGTTAAAATTTAGCAAAGAATAAGTTTTATGACAATAGTCATAAAACAGGCGACGTTATTGATCTAATATCGCTTAGATCGATTCAAACAAATGACAAAAAGGTTTTTCCTTGCCTGCTTTATTCTTATAGCCGGCATCTTTACAGCATGTACACACAAACCTTATGTTAACCCTCACCCAACCGGTGATGCCAGCCTCTGCTTTGAGCGGGATATATTACCCATCTTTGTATCTGAATGTGCAAAATCTGGTTGCCACGATGCACAAAGCCATGAAGAAGGCTACATGCTGGATAGTTATGAACATATAGTAAGAAAAGGAATTGTTGCAGGCAACGCCGCTGCGAGCAAAATATACCAGTCCATTACAGGCACCGCAGAGGAAAAGATGCCCAGGGATGCCGCTGCATTAAGTGCTGGTAAAATAGCCCTTATAAAAGAATGGATAGACGCCGGAGCGGTAAGAGACAGCAATTGTGTAGGTGTATGTGATTCTAATAATTTTGCCTACAATAGCGGGGTAAAACCACTGGTAGAAAAATACTGCACCGGCTGCCACAGCGGTGCTACAGCGCAGGGAAGCGTTACGCTTACCAGCTACAATGCGGTAAAAGATGCTGTTCTTAACAAAAACCTTATCAAAAGCATTAACTATGCTCCCGGTTATAATGGTATGCCTCAAGGGCTACATTTATCGGGCTGCGAAGTGAGGCAAATTGAGAAATGGGTAGATGCAGGTATGCCCAATAATTAAAGATAAAAGTAAAACAGCACCGTTTGTACGGTGCTGTTGATTATTGCGTTATTAAGAAATTTTCGACGATGTCGGTAATATAAGCCTGGTGCCATCCGTCTTTCTGTGTTGCTGCTTTTTCACCCAGGTATTCACCGTGCCCACCCGGCAGTATCACCAGCTGGCAATCGGGAATAGTCCTGTACATTTTCAAAGCGCTTTCAGGTGTGCCTACATCCATTATACTATTAATTACCAGTGTCGGCGCTTTTATAGATTTCATTTGTTCGTCTGTCCAACCTGCAAAATTCTTCATGCGCTTTACATCTTTGTTGAACATATTTGTTAATGCCGCGGGACTGTTATTCACGGCCAGGAAGCCATCTTTCAGGCTTTGCGGCATATCGCTGAATTTAGCATTATCAAAGCCCTTCCAGAATTGCTCTGAGGCTGCACTCCTTTCATAAAACGTAGATGCAAGCACCAGCTTATTTACAACCTGAGGGTAATTGATAGCAATTTCTATAGCAGTTTGTCCACCGTTGCTGAAGCCAAGTATATCGGCCTTTTTAATATTCAGCTTTTTCATCAGGGCTACAACATCTTCTGCATCTTGTTTAAATGACAGGTCTGCCTTTCTATCTGCTGTGCGGCCGTGCGCCTGCAGCTCCATAGCAATTACTTCGTGATGCCTGGCCAGGCGGGGAATGATCTTTTCGAATGAAGTCTGGATAGTAGAACCTCCACCATGTATCAATATAAGCGGTTCACCGGCACCATACACTTCGTAATACATTTTCAGTCCGTTGACTGTTGCATAAGCGCTGTTATGCGGTGTGTTTAACGGTTGGCGTTTCGTGCTGTCGGGTCCCTTTGCTTCTGTGGTATTGCTAACTAAAAGAAATGTTGCCAGTAAGGCAAGTGTTATTTTATGCATAATGGTTTATTAAAAAAGGTTTGATAAAGTTAATTATTCAGCAGCAGCAACCTGCAAAAGATAATGATCGAGCTTAACAATATTTTGTTCCATACCTTCTACAGCACCATATTCCTTCACTACTTTCATAAATTCGTCTTTGTTCTCGAAAATCATTCTCCAATTCAGCATCGTCTTATTTCCCCGCTCTTCAAATTCTATAGTACCCGTGAATCTTGGGAAATTGATATGCTCATAAACGATCTTCTTATATTTTATTATATCCCTGAATACAACCCTGTTCTCATAGTCTGTACCGTCCGGACCGTGCATTACAAAATTCCATTCACCATCTTTGCTGACGTCCATTTTTGCAATGGTGTTAGTAAAGCCGGTTGGCCCCCACCAGTTTTTAATATGGTCTGGATCGGTCCATACTTTCCATACCAATTTAACAGGCGCATCCAGTAAGCGAACCATACTGATCTCCCTGTCTGCCACATTAGCTTTTTCGTTTTGCATATTTCTTAGTTTTTGTGTTCTGAATTTTTGCCAGGTAATCTTCCAACGAATCAAGATGGCTTTCCCAATATTTCTTGTATTGCTCTACCCATTTAGACACTTCACTTAATCCGTCCAGTTTCGCTTCGCAATAACGTTCCCTACCCTGCTTTTTGATCATGATAAGGCCACACTCTTCCAGTATCTTCACATGCAACGACACAGCCTGTCTTGTCATATCGAATTTTTCGGCAACGGTGTTTACATTCAATGGTTCTGCTGCCAGCAGGCCGATGATCTGCCTGCGCGTTGGATCTGCTATTGCCTGGAATACATCTCTTCTCATTTCCATAATACGCAAGTATTTGCTTGCAAATATATATGCAAGTATCTACTTGCGCAAATTTTATTTTAAAAATGGGATTTGGATACGATAAGGGCAGAAATGGCTACACCAGTTTTTAGAATGGAAAGGAGCTTTGCACTATAAAATCAATACAATGAAAATAGCAGTAACGGGCTCGCTGGGAAATATAAGCAAGCCGCTGGCAACAGAACTGATACAAAAAGGCCATGAAGTAACGATAGTAAGTAGCAAGCCCGAAAGGCAAAAAGAAATAGAAGCAATTGGAGGCATCGCAGCCATCGGCACGATGACAGACGCAGCCTTCCTGGCAAGAACATTTAAAGGTGCTGACGCTGTATATATTATGGAAGCATTAGGCCAAAATGCCTTCTTCGATCATAGCATAAATGTGATGGACGCTATTGCTGAAATAGGAAATGCTTACAAGCAAGCCATTGAACAATCAGGCGTGAAACGTGTAGTGCACCTGAGCAGTATTGGCGCCCATATGAGCGAAGGTAACGGCATTCTGAAATTTCATTACGAAGTAGAACAAATACTGAACGCATTACCAGCGGATGTATCGCTGACAACATTAAGACCTGTGGGATTTTATTACAACATGCTTGCATTCATACCAACCATAAAAACACAGGGAACGATCATTGCCAACTATGGCGGTGATGATAAAGAACCTTGGGTGTCTCCACTAGACATAGCAGCAGTAGCGGCAGAAGAACTTGTAAAACCTTTTACGGGAAGGAATACCAGGTACATAGCCAGTGATGAAGCATCGCCCAATGAAGTAGCACAAATACTGGGTAATGCAATTGGCAAACCAGACCTGAAATGGACGGTTATAACCGATGAACAATTGCTGAATGGACTACTTGCAGCCGGTATGAACCCTGATACGGCAAAAGGATATGTAGCAATGAACGCGAGCAGACGTAGTGGTGTGCTGTACGAAGACTATTACCGCAATCGACCTGTATTGGGAAAAGTGAAACTGACAGACTATGCAAAAGAATTTGCGAAAGCGTTTCATCAAAATTAAGTAGCATTGTAACGTGGCCAATAAGCAACCATACCGGATAAGAACCATCAGTGAGTTTCACCAGTTAAGGGGCTTACCAAAACCGGAGCATCCGCTGATAAGTGTTGTAGATTATAGCATGATCGACCATTCGGCAAACGATCCCCGAACTGTAATGCTCGATTTTTATTCAATCTCGCTGAAGCGAAACTCGGCCGCCAAGATCAGGTATGGGCAGCAGCAATATGATTTTGATGAAGGCGTTATGTTCTTTATGGCGCCGGGACAGGTATTCGGAGTAGAAATAGATCATTCTAAACCAGCAGCGCATTCAGGATGGATATTATTGATCCATCCTGATTTTCTTTGGCATACGAGCCTTGCAAGGAATATCCGTAAATATGAATATTTTGATTATGCGGTAAACGAGGCATTGTTCCTTTCAGAGAAAGAAGAAAATGTACTGACAGAGATCATACAGAATATACAACAGGAATATCATTCTAATATTGACAAATACAGCCAGGGCATCATAATAGCTCAGATAGAGTTGTTGCTTACCTATGCGGAGCGATTCTATAACAGGCAGTTTATTACACGGAAGATAAGTAACCACCAGATACTGGAACGGATGGAGGATATATTAAACAGGTATTTTGATGATGAGCAGTTGATGCAGAATGGCATTCCTAGTGTACAATACGTAGCAGCGTCCTTAAATATGTCGCCGGGATACCTGAGCAACCTGCTAAAGGTACTGACCGGACAAAGCACGCAACAACATATACATGATAAGCTGATAGAAAAGGCCAAAGAAAAACTATCAACTACAACCCTAACAGTGAGCGAGATAGCATATGAACTGGGCTTTGAACACCCGCAATCGTTCAGCAAATTATTTAAAGCAAAGACATTGTTATCTCCCCTCGCCTTCCGGCAATCATTTAATTGATATATAAACCAAGGGCCGCTCATAAAGCAGCCCTTGTCTATCGATAGAGTTTATTTTTTTAATGCTTTAAACGCCGCGTTGTATATTTTCTTTATACTATTCTTCTCTTCACGTTCGCAAACAGCTTCCGCAGCAGGCAATAAATCCGTATTATGTTTTGTCTTCAGCTTTAAAATTTCTCCCAGCGCAAAAGCAGCACTCCAGCGAACGACCGTGCCTTCATGCTCTGTATTAGTAAGAAGATTGGCAATGGCATCATCCAGCTTTGCAGGAAACAAGTGAGCGATATTGCCGATCACTTTTGCAGATTCCCATTTGACACGTGGGGCCTTCGCAGTGAGGGATTGCGTAACGAATGATAATACTTTTTGATCTGCAATGGCAGGTTGCTGTTTCGTTGCAAATTCTACTGCTTCTATGCAGGTAGCTTTAGCGGGATCTTTGGCTTTAGCGGCAAAATCTAAGAGCTTATCTATACTCAAAGTTTTATCGAGCAAAGCTTCGCTGATCATTTCCGTCTTTTCCTTTGGCTTGATGGCCTTGTCTTTCAGCAGTTCTTCTATATTCATATTATGCTATATTTTTCCAACGCTCTAATTTGGGAATACCCTTAGCATACAGGCCTGCCAGGAAACCGGGGAAACCCATTTCTTTCATTTTTCCTTTTACAAAGACCTGCATTTCTGCCGCGGTAATATCGGGCTGTTTGAATTTACCATTTTCATAGCAGTATGCGCAATACATGGTACTTATTGATCCATCTTCATTTGTGCCGCCACCATTTGGAGATTTTGCCAGAGGCATACCGCAGCTTTGGCAGTTCTTATAAGTCTTGCTCATTTAATATCTTTTTTTACAAAAGTAAATCCGCACACTGTCAGCCCTATGTCAGTGCATTTAAAAATATTTGTCATACCAGTGACTGAACGTATGCTTCGAGGCTGATATGCTCAGTTTTCTTAAAAGGCTGCATAGTATTTTTTAAACTCTGTATCTGCAACACTTTGAAATCGCGGTACTCATTTCGTAACCAGCACCAGGCTATCAAGTGCCACTGGTTAGAGTAAAATTTTAGGCCGATGGGCTCTACCTGCCTGCAGCTTTTCTCTTCATTGTTGTTTACATATTCTATATCCAGTACCTGCCTGTTAAGTATTGAATTCTGTATTTCTGTCAGATAATCCTTGTTCTCAACATTAGCAGACGTAAAAACACCTATCAGATCTTGTAGTTGATCCGCTTTATCTTTTTCAACCGTACGCAGCACCGATTTGATCTTATCCAGCGCATTGGTCACGTTCTTTTGAATGGTTCTATCAGTATATCTTTCTGACAGCTTTGCTACTAATATTAAAGCGTTTGCCTCTTCGCTTGTAAGCGTAACAGGTGGGAGAAAGTATTCTTTCGGGATAGAATAACCCTTATTGTTCTCGAAATTGACGGGAACGCCAATCTCTCCCAATGCTTTGATATCCCTGTAAACTGTACGTTCGCTGATTTGATATTTATCAGCAATATATTCTAATGTTACAAACCTCTTTGACTGTATGGTGGTTAATATAGCAACTAATCTGTCAACGCGATTCATAACACTGTAGCATTAAATTGAGGTCAAAGATAACTTTTCCTGAATTGACCGGGCCCCTGCAGAACATGGGCCCGGCACTCTGAACTATGTGCTAATTATTTACCTAACCGATAACTGTAACCTATTACAGCCGTAGCAGCGCCGATGGTATTATTGCCATTTTCTGAATATTTCTGAATATTAAGAAAACCATAATTGCCACCACCTTCTACAAATATGTTGTTCCTTCCGATCTTGTAGCTAAGGCCAAGGGTACCTTCTATTCCAAAATTGACGGCATGAAGATCGCTTTTAATATCTTCCGTATTGTCAAAAGACTGGGCTTCTCCCGGAAGTGCCTGCTGACCGTTTTCATCCAGGTAAAAAGCACTACGTCCGGATGTTACCTGCTTTGCGCTCACCAGGAATCCAACAAATGGGCCCACGCCTATATATATCCTTAGCGGGGATTTACCAAGATCCCAACCTGCCTTAGCCAATGCAGCCACCATCATATAGTTTAGCTTCGCTTCACTTTTGTAATTGGCATATAAATATTGCGGTGCATCGCCGTTGGAGTACATTGACTTTATTTCTGCCGGTGTTTTAAGAGCCTGCACACCATCTTTTTTACCGCCCTGAGATGAATACTGCACGATGCCCTCCAGTGAGAACAATTTGGAAACCTTATACTCTGCAAATAAAGCTGCTTCGGGGCCGAGCCTCGATTTATAACCGGTATTCATAGGTGTTTTATCTGTGGTGCCCGCTGTAAGATTAGGGATACTAAGACCTCCTTTAGCGCCTATTGTGAAGCTTTGAGCGTTTGCCTGCAGGCCCGCAAACAAAAGTGCGGCGGCGAGCAGGAGTTGCGTTGATTTTTTCATAAATGTTATTTTATGGATGATATGTTTTAAAGTGTTTTCGAACCAAAAGTATATTGGCGGAGGGGCCGCTAATATGACGGCAGTCATTGTGATACTTAATATTCATCATTAATACCTTTGTCATATAAGGCAATTATGCCTTGTATATTGTAATTTCGCAGCCCTATACACGTTTCCTTTAATAAATGACTAAATTTTACTTAGCCGCCTGCCTGGGCTTGTCCTTAATATTTGCCGGCAGCAGAACTTTTGCCCAGGACAGCACCCGCGCGCAGTTTCCCAACATGTTAGCCAATAGCTATATCGGGGTACATGCCGGTTATATCGACTATCCTTTTACGAATGCATTATTAGCGCCGGGTTATAGTGCAGAAAAGATCGTGAAACCTTTCCCTGCTGTGAAAGTGATATTGGGGCATGAATTCAATAAATATTTTTCGGCACAGATAAGCTATTTGCGCCCCGTACTGTGGGTGGAATACCGCAACGTGAATGGCGACAACGGCGAACATGCCATATTTATGAATGTGTTTGGGGTAACCGGAAAAGGAATGTTGCCTTTGAGTAAGAAATTAACAGCGTATGCGGAAGCAGGAGGCGCTATTGTAACAAGGGCAGGGTTTAATACCAATAATGTACAGATAGCAGGTAGTACAAACTACCTTACCTATGAATTGGGAGCGGGGCTGCATTATAAAATGAATAAGCGTGCCGACCTGGTAGGTAGCGTGACCTACGCAGCAGGTAATACTAACGAGAAACAACCGCGCACTATGTTTTACGGACTTGGCGTAAACTATTATATGCGTCCTTTATCGAAAGAAGCAGTTGCTAAGAACTCGTCAGGGCACTATGTATTTCCGCATAACGTGATACAGATCGGCTACTCTACCAATGCCATTGGCTACGGCATCAATTACTGGTTCTCTAAAGCGCCTATACCTGTTTTCTGGGACGGTAATATTCGCGCTACTCATGGTATCACCCTTCAATACCAGCGCAATAGCTTCCACGGCCGCAGGTTCTTCCAGATAGACTGGGGAGCAAATGTATCTTACTTCCAGACGGAACTTAATAAACAGGATTTCTTTACCGTATCCTTATACCCGGCCATGCGTTTTTGGCCATTGCGTACCAAACCATTTGACCTATACTTTAATGCGGCAGTAGCGGGGCCGACCTATTTTTCAGAAAAATTGCTGGATAACAGGATAACAGGTGAGCATTTTACATTCTACGACTACCTTGGTATGGGTTTTCTTATGGGAGCACAACGTAACCTGAACTTCGAATTCAGAATTGCGCATTATTCTAATGGCAACATCTTCTATGATAACCCGGGCATATTGATACCTATGTGCTTTAACCTTGGCTACGCATTTTAACGGGATGAGAAACTGTATTGAAAACAAATTAAATTAGAGGAAACTCATTTCATGCATAAACGTTTGCTGTTAGCAGCCTTACTCATCTGCGCATTCCAGGGCCATTCGCAGGCAGTGAGTAAAGATAAATGGTGGGAAGTGCTACATAACTGGAATGGCTATACCCCATGGGCAGAATATATGCAGCTGACGGCTAAATATATGGGCCCTAACGGCGCACCGGTACCTGAGATGAATAAGGGTATGATTCCCCAATACTCTTTTTTTGAAGCGGGATATGCATCTCACTACAGTACCGGCGACCATACGCAAAATGCGTTCATGAACGGGACCATCAAGGTAGGTAACAGGGCTGCTATTAATATGTACTTCGTGCCGTGGGAGCATTATGATATGGATACCATCACATCGCGATACGTGAGGAATACTCGAGATTTTGATGGTAAAGGACATGCGGTGGGTGATGTATATGTGAATGCCTACTTCGAGATCATTAAAGAGAAAAAGCATCGCCCTAGTTTAATGCTTTGCGCAGGAACCAAAACAGCATCGGGCGACAACCTGGAGGCGGCACGCTATATGGATGCGCCGGGCTATTATTTTTCGCTGTCCACCGGCAAAACGGTGCAGTTCCCTCATTTCTATTTCAAGAATGTGCGTTTCTATGCGCTTGCCGGATTCTATTCCTGGCAGACCTATCGCGAGGATTACAGGCAAGACGACGCGCCACTTTATGGCGCAGGCCTGGAACTATCAGGCAAGCATCTGATCCTGGACGATAATATATCGGGCTACACGGGCTATTTCAAAACAGGAGATCAACCCATCGTTAACAAGCTATCTGTTACCAGCAAGATGAAAACCATCGTAAACTTTAAGGTATTGTATCAATACGGGCTGCGCGACTGGGATTATGCATCTATCATGGTATCATCTATCATTGACTTTAGCAAAGTGAAGATCAAAACCCGCAAAAGAGAAATAACCTTCCAATAAAAAGAGCAGCCCGATAGAGCTGCTCTTTTGCTATAGCTGTGAAGCACTATGACTTCATATTAACGAATTGCAATGGAAGATCGAGATTAGAGCTGCGGCAAAGTTGTATCACATCCTGCAGGTCATCTATCTTCTTACCTGTAACACGGATAATATCATCCATAATAGCAGCCTGTACTTTTAGGCCGCTGTCTTTAATAAGCTTTACTATTTTTTTAGACATATCCTTGTCAATACCATTCTTAACAGGGATCGCTTTACGGATATATTTACCTGAAGCGGCAAACTGTTTGGTAAGGTCAAACGCATTCGCTTCCAGGCCCTGGCGCATAGATTTTGTAACGAGGATGTCTTCCAACTGCCTGAGCTGCATTTCGCTGTCTACCTCCAGGTTGATGACCATGTCTTTTTTATTCAGCTCGATGGAAACGTGAGCGCCCTTAAAATCGTAGCGGTTTTCCACTTCTTTTTTCGCAATATTCACTGCATTGTCTAATGTCTGCAGGTCTACTTTGCTGGCTATATCAAATGACGGCATTCGTATATAAGTTTAAATTAATTCAAAGATAAAATCTGATCTCACAGAAAGCAAGCGGTTAATCTTATGCCAGCTTTTCTTCCAATTCCATCATTTGCTCAAACACTTTATCTGCATCGCCCGTTAACAAATCGAGCTTAGCAGTCAGCGCCTTATAAGCTTCGTCGAGCTTTTGAAATTTGTCCTTATCAGAATAGAAAGCAGGATCAGCCAATTGCAATTCGTGCTGTGCTTTTTCTTCCTTCAATTTATTGATCTGCTCTTCCAGCTTCTGGAATTGTTTCTGCTGCTTTTGTAGTTCGCGCTGCCATTCCCGCTGTTCATTTACATTCACGGGTGCCTTTTCCTGTGGCTTTGGCTTTTCTTCTTTCTTTTCGGGCACAGGTGCAGATTGTTTCAACCTCTTTTCACGTTCTGCCAAAAACACATTCCATTCATCATAAGAACCAATGAATTCCTTGATCTGTCGATCTTCTATCCACCATATTTTATTTGCTATCTGGCTGATGAAGTAACGATCGTGCGATACCAGTATCAAAGTACCCTCATATTTGTTCAGTGCTTCAATAAGCATCTCAACAGACTGCATATCGAGGTGGTTGGTAGGTTCATCTAGCATCAGGAAATTGCCCTTCATGGCGATAGTTTTCGCCAATGCTACCCTCGCCTTTTCGCCACCAGATAATACTTTAATCTTCTTGAACACGTCATCGCCGCTAAACAAGAAGCAACCTAATAACTGGCGCAGTTCCAATTCCGTTTTACCAGTACCGGCACGTTTCAGTTCCTCGAGTATCTCGTTTTCCACTGTCAGCGCCTCTAACTGGTGCTGAGCGTAAAAACTTTCTTCTACATTATGGCCTTCCTTACGCTCACCGTCAAAGGTTTCCCTGCCTGCTATGATACGCAGCAATGTGGACTTACCTTTACCATTGGCGCCAATGAGCGCTATTTTATCGCCACGATATATCTCGGCATTTGCATTTTCAACAATCGTAAGATCCCCAAAACGCTTGGTAATATTCTTCAGCGTATTAATGATCTTGCCCGGCTGTACCGCTACATCGAAGTTGATATTCATGACCGGCATAGTACCATCCGGAGCTTCTATACGATCCAGTTTATCTAACCTTTTCAGTGCACTCTGTGCCTGGGCAGCCTTCGTGGCTTTTGCACGGAAGCGTTCGATAAAACGCTCCTGCTGGCGAATGTATTCCTGCTGGTTCTCAAAAGCCCGCTGCTGCAACTCCATACGTTCCGCCTTTTCCTTCTGATAGAAAGTATAATTACCGGAATATTGATGCAGATCGTATTGCCATACTTCTACTATCTTATTCACCATACGATCAAGGAAGTAACGGTCATGCGATACAATGACCACGCTGCCGGGATAGCCTATAAGATAGCGCTCGAGCCATTCTATAGACGGAAGATCGAGGTGGTTGGTAGGTTCATCGAGCAACAATACATCAGGCGCCTGCAGCATCATTTTGGCCAGCAGTACCCGCATACGCCATCCCCCGCTAAACTGATCGTAAGGGCGTTGCAGGTCTGCAGTAGAGAAGCCCAGGCCTTCCAACACCTCTGCGGAACGATGTTCCATTTCGTAACCACCGGCTACCTCAAAATCATGCAGGGCATGACTGTATTCATCGAGTAATTGCGCATCATCGGGCTTGGTCTCCAATTCCTTTATCAGGCGATCCATCACTTTTTCCACCTCGTGCGCCCTTTCGAAAGCCGTCATCGCTACGCTGAGAATGGAATTACTGGTAGAAAAACTCAACAGATCCTGGTTGAAAAAACCAAGCGTTACATCTTTGGGTTTATTGATCACCCCGGCATCGGGCGTGTATTCGCGCATAATGAGCCTGAGCAAGGTAGATTTGCCCACCCCATTGCTACCAACCAGCCCAATACGCTCGCCTGTATTGATCTGCCAGCTGGCATCTTCTAAAATGGTCCTGGAGCCGAAGTGAAATGAAATATTTTGTAATGCAAGTAACATAAGGCAACAAATTTACAACACATACGTTTAGCATCGGTGCAAGCTTTATTTTTGCATGGAAATTTTTAAACTATGCGTAAGCTTTATTATACAGCATTTGCAGCTGTGCTGATCTTTACCGCCTGTAATAACGGAGAGAAAAAAGAAGAGACCACCACTACAGAAGCAACAGCACCAGCCGCGTCTTCTATGCCGCCGGCCAGCAAATTAGGTGAAGCTAATACCCAAAAGCTGGTAGCTATGGTAAATGATTACTATGCATTAAAAGATGCTATGGTAGCCGCTAACGCCGCTATGGCCGATTCCGCAGCGCAGAAACTACAGGCATCCGCAACCGACCTGATGACTGCGGTAAAAAATGATACGGCAGTGTATGCATCCATGCAACCTTATTTTGATACGATTGTTAATAGCAGTAAGCAAATACCGGCAGTAAAGGATGAAACCTGCGAAGTAAAACGGGTACATTTTGAAAAAGTATCGAACGGTGTGTATGGGATCGTGAAGGTTGCTGACCTGAAAAATGCCGGTATATACAGGGAATATTGCCCTATGGCATTTAACGACAAAGGCGCCTACTGGCTAAGCAACGATCCTGAAATAAAAAATCCATACTTCGGCAAAAAGATGCTGGAATGCGGAGAAGTGACCGATTCATTAAAATAAAATCAACCCAAACTCTATGCGCACAACGCGACATTTATACATTATAGTATCTGTACTGGCTTTGCTTATGGTATTGCCGGCACAGCTTTTTGCGCAAAAAAAAGTAACCCTGAGTGGTTATGTGCGTGACGGAGGCAGCGGTGAAGCCATTATCGGAGCCACCGTATTTATTAAAGAACTGGCGCTGGGTACGCAAACCAATACTTATGGCTTCTATTCCTTATCTGCCCCTGCAGGTAATTACACTGTTATATTCTCCTATGTAGGTTTTGGCACGCGCACAGAAACCATTAATATGGTGGATAACGTAAGCTTTAATGCCGATATGCAGAACACCACTACCATGAAGGAAGTGGAAATAACCAGCATCAGGCAGGATGAGCATGTAAAGAGTACGGAAATGGGTACTATCTCTCTATCAGCAGAAAAGGTAAAAACACTACCTGTCATATTCGGGGAAACAGACATATTAAAAGCATTACAACTGATGCCCGGTGTGCAATCTGCGGGGGAAGGCAATTCGGGCTTTTACGTGCGAGGCGGCGGCCCTGACCAGAACCTGATATTGCTGGATGACGCGGTAGTATATAATACAGGACACCTTTTTGGTTTCTTCTCGGTATTCAACACAGACGCCATTAAAAATGTAACACTTATAAAAGGCGGTATGCCCGCTAACTATGGTGGCCGGCTGTCTTCTGTAGTAGATGTATCTATGAAAGAAGGTAATATGAAAGAATACCATGCAGAAGGTGGTATCGGGCTGATCGCGTCAAGGCTATTGCTGGAAGGCCCCATTAAAAAAGATAAAGGTTCTTTTATCATATCTGGCAGGCGCACTTATATAGATGCTTTGATCAAGCCGTTTGCGTCGGGTTCCTTTGCAGGATCAGGATATTACTTCTATGACGCGAACATTAAAGCGAACTATAAAATATCAGAAAAAGACCGCCTGTATGCCAGTGGCTATTTCGGACGGGATAAATTCACATTTAAAAATTCGAGCGGCAGCTTTAACGCCACCATACCATGGGGCAACAGTACCGCAACCCTGCGCTGGAACCACTTGTTCTCTAATAAGCTGTTCCTGAATACAACCGCCGTATATAACGATTATAATTTTTCATTTGGCGCAGGTCAAAATGGTTTTAACATCAAACTTTCATCGGGTGTAAAAGACTATAACGGTAAAGTAGATCTTGATTATTACACGGCATTCAACCATAAAATAAAGACCGGCTTTGCTTATACTTATCACACCTTTATACCTAACCAGTTATCGGGGCAGACAGAATCAACGGAACTAAAACCGAACAATGCCCTGATAAAATATGCCCATGAAGGCGCAGTATATGTGATGGATGATTTTGAACCCACCAAATGGCTGCGTATCAATGCAGGACTACGTTATTCTATGTTTGGCCAGGTTGGCGCATACACCCGCTACCAAACCGACTTTAATAACAAAAGGATAGATAGTACCGTGTATGGCAAAGGCCAGCTTGTAAAAAGCTATGGTGGCCTGGAACCACGCTTCAATGCCCGTTTTGAACTGAACAGCAGCTCCTCTATCAAAGCCAGTGTAACTAAAGCTTATCAATACATACACCTGGTATCTAATAATGGCAGCACGCTGCCAACAGACCTTTGGGTGCCCAGCACCTATTATGTGCAGCCACAGCAATCGTGGCAATATTCTGTAGGCTATTTTAAGAACCTGCTGGAAAACAAAATAGAAACATCGGTAGAGCTGTATTATAAAGACATGAAAAACCAGATAGAATACCGCCAGGGCTATATACCATCTACCCTGCAGGATCCTGAACTGGATTTTGTATTTGGTAAAGGCTGGGCTTATGGCGCTGAGTTTTTCGTTAACAAGACAAAAGGTAAGTTTACCGGCTGGATAGGCTATACCCTATCGTGGACGTACAGGCAGTTCAAAGACCTGAATAATGGCGATCCGTTCCCAGCGAAATATGACCGCAGGCATGATATATCTGTTGTGGGCACTTATGAGCTATCCAAAAAATGGACATTGTCCACTGTGTTTGTTTACGGATCGGGCAATGCCATCACCCTGCCAACAGCTTATTACATCATTGACAATAACATAGTACCACAGTACAGCAACCTGAATGCTTATCGCTTGTTTTCCTACCACAGGCTGGACTTATCGGCTATATATAATCCTAAACCAAAGAAGCAGCACAGATGGAAGAGCAGCTGGGCTTTTTCGATATACAACGTGTATAACAGGCAAAACCCTTATTTCCTGTATGTAGATACAAAAGGCAGCGTGAGCCAGGGTGTGCAGGCCAAAGTAATGCAGGTGTCTATATTCCCTGTATTACCTAGTATTACCTATAATTTCAAGTTCTAAATCTGCAGATAATAATATCTTAACAAGGGCATTTACCATTTTACCGGTAAATGCCCTTGTTTTTATCTAACCAGTTAGTTAGCAACGATTTGGGGTATTAACAACCAAGTGAAATAACTTGCAATACAAGACACAGCATAAAAAATGAACATGATGAAAACAAAAAAACATTAAAAAGTAAAGGATGTAAAAAGCATAAACCTTTGCAAATAATGATTGTGTGCCGATGATGACTTTTGCTGTATAAAAAAATTATTATATTTACAGCATTGAAATATACCACTTAGGACGGTGGTGTATATGAAATCGTTCTCTCTTATCCTCTATATGTAACAGAAGTCCCGTTTATACGGGACTTGTTGTTTTATTGGCTAACTTTATCAACCCAACTATGCAAGCCGATAAAAAAGAAAAAGAACTGCTTACCAACGCTATAGAAGAATGGTTACAAGAAGGTAAGCTATCAAAGGAGCAGGCGGAGGAGTTAAAAAATACTATCACCGTAAAAGATGACCCTGCACAGCAAATAGCCCGTTACTTTTTCTTCATCGCACTATCGTGTGTGATACTGGCATTTGGCGCTATTTTCATTGATGATAAAATGCTGGAGAAATTCAAAGTTTATTTCTCTTTGAGCAATATCATGATCGCGGTTTTGTTTACCGTATTATCTGCAGCCGCCTTCCTGTTCATTAAAAGGAAGAAAGCCAGTTATAGCAATACCTTATTTGAAGCCTATAGTGTTATCACCTCTCTATTAGCACTTACTGCACTCATTTACTATTGTAAAGACATTGGCAGCGGGCCTAAGTATTCGGGTTTCCTGGCGATAGCTACCGTTTTATTATTTGCGTTGTCCGCATGGCTGCGTTCTAAAGCATTATGGATAGAAGGCATACTGGCATTGATGGGATGGTACGGAGCTTTTTCTGCATGGCAGAGCAGCAATGATCTATTCCTGGGGATGAACTACCCCATGCGGTTTTCTGTATTTGGCATCGTTGTGTTGGCTTTTGCGTATATACAGAACCACGTGAGGCAATTACAAGACACCCAAAGATTTACCTACATTGCCGGGCTCATCATATTGCTGACCGGCCTATGGGGTATATCTATTTTCGGGAACTACAATAGCCTGGAAGAATGGTCTAAAGTAAGACAAGTGCAAGTGATATGGTATGCGCTTGTGTTTGCAGTGGCAGGAGCAGCGATTTTCTTATACGGCATTAAAAAACGAGATGAAGCGGTACGTGATATAGGGCTATTTGCTTTACTCATCAATTTATACACACGGTATTTTGAATATTTCTGGGACAATACCAATAAAGGATTGTTCTTCCTGATACTGGGTGTATCATTTTGGTTTATTGGCAACAGGGTACAAAAAAGCAAACGCGTTAATAAACATTTAAGCGCTTAAGCATCTATGTATTCATCCATCCATACTTCGGTGGTAACTAGTTGCCATATCTTAGAAAAATAAACACCCTGATCTCGCCTGCGCCACCATTTTTCGATCGCTTTTTTGTCAAAAACATCCCGCCGTTCCAGCGCATCAAGATGCTGACGCGCATAGTCTTGTATAGCGGTTGAAGTTTTCATCCAATGATCTAAAGGAAGGTTAAATCCTTTTTTGGGCATGGACATATTCTCGGCCGTAATATACCGTTCCGCTACTCTACGCATCAATGGCTTAGTAGTAATGCCATCATAGCGGATGGTAAGCGGTAAGGTGGCAACCCAATCGATCAATTCGTGATCCAGGTAAGGATAACGTACCTCGAGACTATAACGCATGGAACTCAAGTCGTCGCGATATACGTGATGCGAGCCGATGTAATATTTAAGATCGTAATAAGAGAGTTCTTCGGGTATTGTACGTGCATCTACATCATCCCTTAAAAACATATCCGCCGGCCGGAACGAACGATCCGTTAATTGCCTGATCTCGAAAGGGCGAATGCCCATGCGGCTATTGATAAAATATTTGAAACTACTATCGATAGACAGATAGCTGCGCACTTTTCGCGCGAAGTCATTGATGGGAGGGATACACCCTTTCAGGAAAGTCAATTTCCGACGATCCTGCCAGTTGCGATAGTCAAGATAATGTGCATAGCCACCAAATACCTCATCGGCGCCCAGTCCATTCATCACCACCTTGTACCCTTCGCGATGCAAATATGCAGACGATGCAATAGCAGGTTCGAGGTTTACATAAGGTTCTTCAAAATGACGCAGATCGGCATCTAAAGTATCAATGACATCACCCGGTTTTATTTCATGCACATGCTGTTTAATACCCAACATTTTAGCCATTGCTATTGCCTGCGGCAGTTCATCTGCACCAAGCCCCGAACCATCGAAACCAAGGGAATAGCAATCGAAGCCTTTATATTGCCGACTACAAATAGCTGTTAATGTAGTAGAATCAATGCCGCCACTCATTAAAGAAGTGACCGGAACATCTGAGCGCAACTGTCTTGCAACGATATTTTGCAATCGATAGTCAAGTTCTGCAACCGCGTCTTCAGCAGCAATAGTTATAGAAGGCTGATTGATCGGGATATGCCAATAGCAGTCTCTTACAACTTTTTTGTTATAAATATTTACCACCATGAAGGTGGCCGGTTCCAGCGAATGAATATTTTCGAAACAAGTAAACGGAGAAGGTGTTGTTTGCAATTGATAATTAGCGAAGAGCCCCTGCCAGTTGATCTGCGATTTGATAAGACCGGATTGTAAGACTGCTTTAATCTCAGAAGCCCAAACAATTCCTTGCTCCGAAAGGCTGTAAAATAACGGTTTGATACCAAGACGGTCCCTGGCGATGAATACTTCTCCTGCAACTTTATCGAAAATTGCAAAAGCAAACATTCCGTTCAATTTCTCCAGCACACCTCTGCCCCACTGTCGGTAGCCTAAGAGGATGACTTCTGTATCTGTATTACTTTGAAATACCTGCCCCAGCGATTGAAGCTGCTGCCTTAGTTCTTTGTAATTATATATTTCGCCATTAAAAATGAGCGCCAATTCCCGATCACTCGTTACCATTGGCTGGTGTCCGTGCGCAGAAAGGTCTATAATTGAAAGCCTGCGAAAACCAAACCATACATTGCTGAATGATGCTCCCTCAACAGAGAACATACTATTTCTCAAGGAAGCTACCGTATCATCGCCGGCAAAAGACTTGATATTGCCTTCGTCACCGATGCTGATATATCCTTCATCATCGGGGCCACGATGGCGTATAGCTGCAGTCATACGCTGAATAGCAACGGGAGCTACCTTTTCATCGAACCTGATAATACCGCAGATACCACACATGGAGCGGAAATTTAGGTATAAAACCCTAGCCAAAAAACTATTGCCTCAAAAAAGCTAATATTGCGTTCTGAAAAAGAAGAGATGGCAAGATATTTCCTGGAAGTAATGTATGATGGCACAGCGTTCCACGGCTCTCAACTGCAGGGATCGCTACCTACAGTACAACTTGCAGTGAACGAAGGGCTCTCTACACTCTTCCGCACGGAAATGGAAACATTTGGCGCCAGCAGGACAGACGAAGGTGTACATGCGCTGTCCTCTTTCTATCACTTCGACACAGAATTGGAACCCTACCCTAACCTTTTATATAAACTAAATGCCATACTGCCTGGTGCGCTGACTGCAAAAGCATTGTATAGAGCAAATAATCCTGAACTGAATGCACGATTTGACGCTACCAGCAGGCAATACCGATATCGCATCTACAACAAGAAAAATCCATTTCTGCAAAAACGGGCATTGTACTACCCTTACAAAGTAAACCATGGACTACTGCATGAGATGGCAGCAATACTGAAAGAGTATCATGATTTTGAAAGTTTTTCGAAACGCAATACCCAAACGCATACTTTCAAATGCAATATTATGCAATCGCGCTGGGAAGAGCATGGTGAAGAATTGCATTATGTGGTAGAAGCCAACCGCTTTTTGCGTGGAATGGTGCGTGGTTTGGTAGCCACACAATTACATTTGTCAGGCGCGCATAAAGATGGCAATGATCTTAGAGCAATCCTGGAAGCTAAAGATTGCACGAAAGCTTATTTTAATGTGACCGGAAATGGCCTGTACCTGGAAAAGATAAATTATCCTGAAGGAGCACTTACGGAGATAACAGACAGCCTACCCACCAAATAGCCTGGCAATAAAAAATGCAGCTGCAGCAGCCACAGAGCCAATAGCAGCAACCTTTAATGCACCCTGCAAAGGCTTTTGGCCGGTGAACTTCGCCTTGAACCATCCGAAGATAAGTAAGCAAACGACGGTAATCGCTGCAGACCATTTAAGTCCGTCTATCGGATGCTCTACGAAAAAGTATGGGCTCAAGGGCACCAACCCGCCAACGATATAAGAGACGCCGATGTTAAAAGCACTATTGCGGGCACGTTTGGGATCCGGTTTGTCTAAACCAAGTTCATACTTCATCATAAAGTCCACCCATTTTTGTTTGTCTTTAGCCAGTTCATCGGCAATCATATCCTGGGAGTGTTTACTCAATCCCATTTCGGCAAAGACATCGCGCACCTCCTGCTTTTCTTTCTCCGGCACTATATCTACCTCTTCCCATTCGCGCTTTAGTTCAGAATTATAGTGATCTATTTCTGTGCGGCCAGCCAAATATCCACCTAAGCCCATTGCAATAGAACCGGCGGCAATTTCAGCAATACCGGCAGTTACCACGATCGCAGTACTATCTACCGTGCCGCTAAGGCCAGCAGCCAGTGCGAAGGGAACAGTAAGACCATCTGACATACCGATAACGATATCCGTAATCAGATCAGAACTTCTGAAATGTTTCTCTTCATGGGCATGATCGTGATGACCGTCCATTAATCCAATATTTTGAGGCTATTGCTGATAATATCAATGCAATCATCCAACTGCTCGCGGGTAATGAGTAGCGGCGGGGCAAAACGTATTTTGTCGCCATGAGTAGGCTTAGCCAGCAAGCCGTGCTTCATCATCTCTACACAAAGATCCCATGCGGCATTCTTATCTGCATGTTTAATGACGATGGCATTCAACAGGCCTTTGCCTCTTACCAGTTGGATATGTGGACTATTCAAAGCCCGGAGTTGTTGCCTTAGGTATTCGCCCTGTTCCGCTGCATTTTGTGCCATGTGCTCATCGGTAAGTACTTCGAGCGCAGTAATGGCCACCTTGCACGCGAGCGGATTGCCGCCATAAGTAGAGCCATGCTCCCCCGGTTTGATAGTGAGCATGATCTCATCATCAGCCAGTACCGCAGAAACAGGTAATGTGCCGCCTGAAAGGGCCTTACCCAGTATTAATATATCGGGGCGTACGTTTTCGTGATCGCAGGCAAGCATTTTGCCTGTCCGCGCAAGGCCCGTTTGTATTTCATCGGCAATAAAAAGAGCATTTGCCTGCTTGCACAATTCGTACGCTTTGGATAAATAACCCTCATCCGGTACCATAACACCGGCCTCACCCTGTATAGGCTCTACCAGGAAGCCGGCAACATTTTTATCATTCAATGCACGTTCCAGGGCGGGAATATCGTTGTACGGTATGATCTCATAACCCGGCATAAACGGCCCAAAATCTTTACGGGCAGAAGGATCGGTGCTAAATGAAATTACGTTTAACGTACGGCCATGGAAGTTATTTTCACAAACTATGATCTTAGCTTTGTTCTCTTCAACGCCTTTCACCTGGTATGCCCATTTACGCGCCAGCTTCAAGGCTGTCTCCACCGCCTCTACACCTGTATTCATAGGGAGCACCTTATCGTAGCCGAAATAGCGTGTTATCAGTTCTGAATATTCGCCCAGTAAGTCGCTATGAAATGCGCGGGAAGTTAGCGTTAGCTTCTGAGCCTGCTCTATTAATGCATTGATAATGCGTGGATGGCAATGCCCCTGGTTAACCGCAGAATAGCCAGAGAGAAAATCATAATATCGCTTACCGTCAACATCCCAAACAAACACACCTTCTCCACGGGTAAGCATTACAGGTAGCGGTTTGTAGTTATGCGCGCTATAAATGTCTTCGCGATCGAGCAATTGTTGTGTAAGCGGGGAATTGTTAGTTGTTGCCAGCATATGGCAAATTTACACAATTACCGCCGATTTGCTTAGTTCAGGCACATACGCAGGCTCGTAGGCGTTGATCTTATCGAGTTCCAATATGGTAGTAGTATTATCAGCCGACCGATGGAACATAGGCAGGAATTTAGCGCCGAACACCATTTCGGGATATATATAAGAAAAGCGTTGCTGTACGATGTTGGAGAAATGGTCGTCAAACCCCTTAAGAAAAAATAATATTTCTACATCTGCATCCCTAATTTCCTCAATGCTCATTCCGTATAAAGGGCTTTCCTCGTTAAGCGGATGGACGATCGTCCATGACAGGGCAAGTGAATTGACTTTTTTGATCTCTAACGGCAAAGGATAGAATTTCCTTACTTTATTGCCATTGTCGTCGGTAATATGCATGGCGATGGTTACCTGTGCTTCGACATCTGTAAGGTGGTTATTCTTATAAGTCACTACCCTCGACATTAGTGCGCTACCGTCTTTGTAAGGAGCATACAACAGGTTGTCGCTGAACAATAGATAAGCGCGTGGACGCGTAAAACGCCCGTATAGCAGACCCGTAACCAACGCGAAAGCTAATATACCAACGAAAGATTCTGCCGAAGCGATCATGTTTGTCACCAGTCCTGATGGGCTAATATGCCCATAACCTACCGTGGTAAGCGTCTGTGAGCTAAAGAAAAAAGCCTGCTCGAAATTGGTTAGTGTATCATTGGCCGGGATAATTCCTTTCAGATTTTCTACACCCGCTGCCAGGTACAAGATCGCAAAAACAACATTCACAGCCGTATAGAAAGCCAGCACGGTGATAAGGAACTTACCCCTCGACATTCTTAAAAGAGAATGGTACAGGCTGATGCGCTCCCAAAAAGGCAAGCCGGTTTTAACCATGTTCATGCTGCCATCCTTTCGGGTGAGCCGCCCTCCTTCTGTATTATTACTGGTACTGAAACCAGTATTACCTATTGCTTCAAATTTACGTTTACCTAACTGCGCCATACTTTGCTTTTGTGGCTCTTATTTCAAGTAAAAAAGATACACCGGAAATTAAAGCAGCCAATATCATACCACAAATTAAAACAATCTGTGGTGTATAATAAGCTGCCAGCAGATAATGAATAACTATAAAGAGCAAGCAAAAAACAATCAGTTTTATTACCCAGTTAACCATTGGCAATAATTTACCCCAGGAAACATTCAGGATCCTGGAAGTATGGTACAAGTAATACCCTGCCTGCAGATATGTACTAATTACAAAACTGATAGCCACACCGGGTAACCCCATCAATAAATACAAAGGATACATCAGGATGCAGGCGATAGCGAGGTCGATGACAGCACCGATATTGATAATGCGGCCTTTGTGCCTGTTTTGAAGCACCACTGTAAAATTATATGCACGGAGTGGCAACACCATAATGGAAGCAAGGAATATGGGAATGGACTGGTCGTACTGTTTAGAGAATACGATATGGAATAATTCGTACCGAAAGAATACAAGGAAGAAAAATAAAGGAAATACCACCGAGGAGAGTATCCTGCCGGATTTATTCATCACTACTACGGGGGCTTCTTCTGATTTATCTGCCGACAATTGCATGAGAGCGGCACTACCTACGGCACCCATTAGCAAAGGCAAAAAAGGGACATCGTTGGAACCATTAAAATAGATAGCCGAAACAGATTCTGTAAAAAGCCAGCCGATGATAAACTTGTCTATCCATTTAAATACAACCTGCGATACATCGTAAACGCCCATGTGCACCCATAAAGAACGGATATCTGCACCGGGCGGCATAGAGTCAACATCAACAACTTGTTGTCTTATATCGTTCAGTAGTATGAACAGAGACACTATTAATTTGAGCAAGGAGACAACCAACAGGCAATAAAATAACTGCACAAAATCCAGCGTACCATTTACGAACAAAACATGTACGTAAGCAAATAATACCGCATACAACAGGTTGAGCATAATCAATACTCTTAAACTCCTGAAAGCCATCAGCAATGCATCTATTACTATGGAGCTTACATAGACAGCCAAAAACATTGCTGACAGAACGCATCCCAGCACATGATTTTCCATAAAAGCAAACACTGCAGACGTTGCCAGTAGCCATGCCAGCAGTATCGCATAATGCTTTGACCGAAGCGTTTTTAACAGGCCGGCAATCGTTGATGGAGTGTACGTGATCAAAAAGCCCTGCAGACCTAAACCGGCAAAAGTGCTTACGAGGAACAGCCTGGTCCAGAAATTCACATACGTTCCATAAACTGAGGTATCAAGCCTGTGGGAAAAATAAATAGCTACGCCCGCACTTGCCAGGGTTGGAAAAAACCTGGAAAGAAAGATGAGGGCGGAATTGCCCACAAAAGAATTATGATTTGCTTTGGGCAAAAGCTTCACACTCGGCTTTGTTTAGTTGCTTTATTATAACGGCAGGATTACCTGCAATAACACAATATCCGTGCTCAAAACTTTTGGTGACAATAGCACCCGCACCCACAATAGTAAAATCCCCTAACCTGACACCCGGCAGTACTGTAGCCCCCTTCCCAAACCAGCAATGTTTCCCGATAACTATTGGCGGATGACTGGTATAGACGTCGTTGTTTACAAAGTCGTGATTAGAGGAGATCAACCCTACGCTGGGGCCAAGATTGGTATAATCACCAATCTCTACCCCGTTATTGGCATCTATATACACACCAGGTGAATCTCCCGGAAAGACATCCCTACCACGTTTTACCCTTTCGGGACAATGTATGGTACTGGTATGATGTATTGCCCAGGATACTCCGGAATTTTGCCTCAATATTTTTCTAAACAGAAAATCAGTAAGGTAAAAGCCCATGCTCATCCCGGGCCGTAACCCAAGCATTTTTCTGAAACCACCGGATGCGCTTTTACCCATGCATTATGAGGCTGTTTTGAGACTGGTTTGTCTGAACAATTGAACAAATGACCATCCAAAGAGCACGATCAACAAGATGCAACATATTAACGCAATCCTATCCCCTTTGTAGAAGCTATCCGGATGGAATTTGAAATCTATTTTATGATTACCTGCAGGTATTTTGATTGCACGTAATACATAATCAGCCTTCATTATAGGCGTCTCTTTCCCATCTATATAAGCATGCCAGCCATAAGGATAATAGATATCGGAGAACACAGCCAGTCCGTTCTGACTATTGGAGGACGTAAAGCTGATATCATTCAAACCGTATTGGGATAGTCTTATCTTGGCTGTGCTGTCTTTACCAAATGCATAGCCCTGCATATCCTTTTCGAATGTATTGCGCATTACAGCAGTCTGCAAAGGTTTGAACTCATTAGTAACCTGCGCAGTATCGCCCAGCTTTGGTGCATTCAATGATAATATCTCATCATCAGCGGATTTTGCCCATTTCACATCATTTACAAACCAGGCATTGCCGCAAGCATCCGGGTTAGCCGATACAACGGGATGATCCTGGCCTGCATTATAGATGATGTACTTTGTATTGAGCATGTTCAGCACTTGTGAATTAAACGAACCGCTCATGTGTACATCTATCAAGTCCTGGTATTGTTCCATCTTGGTGGGGCTATATCCACCAATACATTTATGGAAGTATGATTGCGTAGCATCATTGTACACATCCTTAGATATATCGAGCACACGGTAATATGGATCCTTATCCTGCATTATCTGCAAGTCCACTTCACGCGGCTGAATGGTTGCTACCTGGTCCTTTTCAACATAATTCTCATCATTAAGGTATTTATGAGCAACGGAAAATATATCTATCGCAATAAGTGCTGCGATACCACCTACCACAAGGTTTACATTTTTGATCTTATCTTTCAGAAACGCCCAAATAAGTCCTCCTGCCAAAAGAATATAAACCGCACTTGTCAATGCACTCTTCATAGCAAGCGCCTGCCTGTCTTCCCTCAATGCAGCAATAAGCTGTTGCCTGTATTGTTCGGGGAACTGTTTATCGCCTGCCCCGGTAAAATCAAAAAACGCCGTGCCTGCAAACGCGATCACTACACATATGCCGGCTGTAATACCTAATGCTATCTTTAATTTTTTCAGCGCATCCTCCTTAGACACCCTACCGGTTATCACCTCGTTAAGCCCCCATGCTGCCATCAAAGGAAATAAAAGCTGTGCAATTGCAATAGCCATAGATGGTGTACGGAATTTATTGAGCATTGGCAGTGTATCAAACAAGAAATAATTGAGGCCCGCAAAATGACGTCCCCAGGACATCATAATAGAAAGGGCGCTGGCTGCAACGATCCACCACTTATACGGACTGCGCACCACCATAACCCCGAAAACAAAGAGGAAACAGATAATAGCCCCGAAATAAGTAGACGCCCCCAGGAATGGCTGATCACCCCAATATAGAGGCGCATTTGTTGCCTGGCCGCCTGTTACTTCAGAAAATTTCGGAGCATCCTCCGCAGATACATTACTACCACCACCATACAGATAAGGTATCATCAGGCAAAAAGTTTCGCCGATGCTGTTACTCCAGCGGAAGGCATATTCCTTATCAAGCCCACCACCTTTTTTACCCGTATCATGATTAACGATCGTCAATTCGCTCTGGCCGCCACGCATGGTAGCCTTGTTATACTCTGACACCGACATAATCGACTGCATACATAAGCCGGCACACAACACTGCAACGCCAGCTGCTACTGCTGATGAAACAACGAACTCTTTTATTCTACCTGAGCGGGCAGCTATAACCAGCATCGTGATCACCAGGAAAACAATTGCGATGAGCGCATAGTACATGATCTGGTAATGCGCAGTAGAGATCATCAAAGCCAGAGTGATGCCCATTATCGGGATGCCCTTCCACCATTCGCTACGGTATAAATACACCAACCCTGCAATCACTCCGGGGAAATAACAAATGGCAAACACCTTGGTATTATGCCCTGCCACAATTGAATCTATATTAAATGATGTGAAAGCGTAAGCAATGGCACCGGCTATAGCCAGCCACTGGTTGATCTTAAACGCGCGCATCATCATATAAAAGCAAACCATACCTATAAAGAAGAACGCGGCAGGTAAACCAAATATCCCTAATATGGCAGTATGTATATTCGCGATGTAATTATTACTTTCCGGAACATAAAAAGTGAAAGTAGGCATGCCACCAAACTGGCTATTGCTCCAAAAAACGTTCTCACCAGTCTTTTCGTGATAGTCAATACCCTCCTTGGCCATTCCCTGCCATTGAACGGAATCACCTTGATATAAGGCCTTACCCTGTAGTTCTGGGTAACTGTAAAAAATGGCTATAGCAGCAAGGCCGAGTATGATCAATAACTGCGGCATGAACTTTTTGCGATCGAATTGCATTCAGTGCTTTGTTTATCAAACAAAAATAGGGCTTCTATTCACTTATGGAAATGGTTATTGTTAAAAAATCACATAAAGAAATATATTATTAACTGAGACATAACAGGTTTGGGGCATGTGTTCAAAAATCTACTATTTAGGGGTACATTTGCGCCTGCCATTTTTCAACATGGCATTTCGTAAGACATGTTATCAAAAGATCAAATGCTTAAGGCCTACCGCCTGATGATGACGGCAAAGGCTATGGCAGACACTTATGATGCCAACAGGCAAATATGTAAATACGTTCATAGTACATCGCGCGGGCATGAGGCAATACAACTGGCAACAGGTTTTCTTTTAAAACCATGTGACTTCGTGAGCCCTTACTACCGCGACGAAAGCCTGATGCTGGGCATGGGTTACCGCCCATACGAGCTCATGCTGCAATTGCTGGCAAAGGGTGATGATCCCTTCACAGGTGGCAGGGAATATTATAATCACCCAAATATCAGGCGCGATCATTTTCCGAAAATCATTCATCAGAGCAGTGCAACAGGTATGCAGGTAATACCCACAACAGGTGTAGCGCAGGGCATACAATATATAGAAGAGCAAAAACTGATCGATTACCCGGTACCACCGGTGGTAGTATGTTCGCTTGGCGATGGCAGCGTAACCGAAGGCGAAGTAAGTGAAGCCTTTTCATTTGCGTGCCTGCATCAGTTACCGATCATATATTTAATACAGGATAATGACTGGGGTATATCTGTAAGCAGTGATGAGGCCCGCACGATGGATGCCTATGAATATGCCGCGGGCTTTAAAGGCCTTGAAAGAGTGCGTGTAAATGGCAGTGATTTTGTGGATGCCTACAAGACAATGGAGTACACCATAGATTGGGTACGTAAAGAAAGACGCCCGATACTGGTGCATGCTAAAGTACCGCTGCTGGGACACCATACCTCGGGCGTGCGTAAAGAATGGTATCGTACGGAAGAAGACCTCTTTAAACATTCGCTGGATGATCCGGGCCCGAAGCTGCGGAAAGCGCTGTTGCAACAGAAAGGAATTACAGAAGAATATCTCGACCAGATAGCTGCTGAAGAGCTGGCTTATGTGCAAAAAGAATTTGAAGCAGCAGTTGCCGCACCTGAGCCCGACCCTGCAACTGTTGAAGACCATGTATTTGCTCCGACCAAAATAACAGAGGAAAAAGGAAACAGGACGCCAGCAGGCAGAGACAAAGTGGTAATGGTGGATGCGGCGCTGCACGCGGTAGAAGAAATATTGCAAGCGCATCCCGAAGCCCTGTTCTACGGACAGGATGTAGGCCGCAGGCTGGGAGGTGTATTTCGTGAAGCAGCTACACTGGCTGATAAATTTGGCGATACCAGGGTATTTAACACCGCCATACAGGAGGCATATATCATTGGCTCTACAGTGGGTATGAGTGCACTGGGACTGAAACCAATAGTAGAAGTACAGTTTGCTGATTATATATACCCAGGCATCAATCAGCTGGTAACCGAGATCAGTAAATCCTGTTACCTGAGCTGCGGAAAATACCCGGTTAGTAACATCATCAGGGTGCCAATCGGTGCATACGGCGGTGGTGGCCCTTATCATAGCGGCAGTGTGGAAAGTACACTGGCAACTATTAAAGGCATTAAGATTGCTTACCCAAGTAATGCGGCAGACATAAAGGGCCTAATGAAAGCGGCATTTTACGACCCTAACCCGGTAGTGATGCTGGAGCATAAAGGCCTATACTGGAGCAAAGTACCCGGCACCGAAGATGCCAAGACTGTAGAACCTGACAAAGACTATATATTACCGCTCGGCAAAGGCACAGTGGCACTGGAGGCCTCGCAGGAGGCAATAGATAATGGTGAAAGTATTTGCATCATTACTTATGGCATGGGAGTACACTGGGCTAAGAACGCCGCCAAACAGTATCCCGGCCAGGTGGAAGTAATAGATATACGCACCATCTATCCACTTGATGAAGAACTGATCTATACAACGGTGAAGAAGCACGGTAAATGTATTGTGCTGACAGAAGAACAATTGCGCAACTCCTTCTGCGAAGCATTAGCCGGGCGAATAGCGCAGACCTGCTTCCAAAGCCTGGATGCACCGGTGCAAACGATTGGCGCGCTGGATCTGCCTGCTGTACCTATGAATATGATATTGGAAGCCGCGATGTTGCCTAATGCAGATAAGGTAGCTACAAGGATAGGTGAGTTGCTGAGATACTAAAAACAAAGATTCAGATAATAATAAATGCCACCGATCGGTGGCATTTATTATTATCTATAACTATACTTTTTAATTTTTACCGGCAAGGATCGCATCAACATCTTCCTGGGCCAGCGGATGATAGTTTTGTTTGTATTTGGTATATATGGATTTTGCCATATCCTGCTTGCCGTATTTCATCATACCCTCATATAGTGGCTCCAGGAATTTGCGACGACCTACCCTGCTCAGAAATTTATCCATAGCAGGGAACGCAGGTTTATAATCTGCCGGAATGGCCATTGTGTACCATAGATCAGCTAGTTCGCTATTACCACTATTGGTAAAGTGGAATGCTTTATCCAGAGCCTGCATTTGTTCCCGGCTCAGCGGAGATGGCATCTTGCGGAGGAAATGTAGCCATTCATTCGTGCTCCATTCTTTTGTTTGTAAAGTTTCCGGAGATGTACCATTCAAAAAAGCAGTTCGTGCCTCATCTACTTTTTTGAAGCGTGCGGGTTGTACACGCGGGCAGTTTGCAGGAATGCCGGGGCCATAGACCCACGCATTAATATCCAGCTTACGTGCAATACCACTATCCCCTTTTATTAAGTGCTCATTGAGATAAGCAAGGAACTGTTCTGTTGTAATTGTTTTAAATGCGTGCTCATCAAAATACTGTTTCAGGAAGCTATCCATGCGTGGCCTGCCGACTGTATTTTCAATTAATTTTAAGAAAGCAGCACCTTTTTCGTACGGTATATCAGTAAGGCCATCATCGGGGTCACGGCCTTTGAGGTCTAATTTCAGCCAGGTGTCCTTGCTATCCTTGCCGAGGTCTTCCACCGCTTTTTCGAAGTCCTGGTAGCCCAGTTCCCAAAGCATATCTGCATAACTTTTATCCGTCATAGCCTCGGTGATGCGGCGTTCGAAGTAAACAGTGAAACCTTCGTTGAGCCAAAAATCGTTCCATGTGGCATTTGTTACCAGATTGCCGCTCCAATTGTGCGCCAACTCATGCGCAATCAGGTTCATCAGCGAGCGGTCGCCAGCAATAATAGTAGGCGTGCAGAAAGTAAGTTTAGGATTTTCCATGCCACCAATCGGGAAGCCGGGAGGTAATACAATAGCATCATACCTACCCCATCTGTATGGGCCGTATAGTTGTTCTGCAGTGGTAACCATTTTACCTACATCTTCAAACTCATAGCGTGCTTTGTCTATCATAGAAGATTCTGCGTATACGCCTGTACGCGCATCTATAGGTCGGAATTTAATATCCCCTACTGCCAATGCCATCAGGTATGCAGGTATCGGTATATCCATTTTAAAATGATAGATACCACTGTCATTGGCCTGTTGCGGATTATCGGCACTCATCAGGGCTAATAAGCCTTTAGGCACCTTTACACGGGCGTCATAAGTGTAACGAATACCCGGGCCATCGGCGCATGGTATCCACGAGCGTGCATAGATAGATTCCGATTGAGTGTACAAAAACGGAAACTTTTTACCATTTGTCTGTGCAGGGTCAAGCCATTGTAGTGCCCGTGCATTTTTACCGGTCTTGTAATATATGGACACTTTGCCGGTAGCCGGTTCGATCGGGATATCCAATTCCTCACCCAGGTGAGGTACTGCACCCTTCATTAAGAAAGAACTATTGCGCCCATCTACTTGTACGCTATCAATAGTAAGATCATAGGTATCCAGCTTTAATGTGTTCACTTTTTTGTGATTATCGATAGCCCATGTTGCGCAGCCTGCAATTTGTTTTTTGTCGAAATCGACAGCTATATCCAGGTTTAAATGCTTCAAGGTAACCTCATCTGCATTGCTTTGTGTATGCTCGTCTTTTACCATAGCAACCGTATCGATTGTACGGGCATTATCATTAGTTGTTTTAGCATGTTCATTGCAAGCCGATAGCGACAGCGCCCCCAGGGCCAGTACCATAATTTTCTTCATTATATAGTAGTAATCATTTTTAAAAGTCTAATAAGCATCTTCCGCCGCCTTAATACCCTTCCAGTCTGTGTTGTTATAGCCATCCCATACCAGCCATGTAAATATTAACGTCAGTACCAGGAACAATATTTCGAGCCACCAGAACATAGATGCTATCCAATGACCAAACCCAAGTACACCCATCAGTATAAATACAAAAAACATCCTCACAATCACCTTTCCGCCGCTATTTTTTATCTGCTCCGGCATAGAAAAAGGAAGACTGCGATGCCCCACCCTCATTACACAAACCACATAGAGCGTAACATTGGCCATCGCCAGCAATACATCTATTATGGTATGCAAGCCCCATACATACATAACAAAAACACCTATAACCGCAATAAAAGGAAAGAAATATTTAAGCCATATAGCCTTGAAAGATCCGGCAAGGATATTACCGGGTACCTTTACCGGTGAGGAATAATAAGGCCATGCAGCCTTGTACTGCTCACTCATTGTTATATAATTGATGGCATTCATTATTACCGTACCTGTCATGTACAGTAAAAGGAGGTATGTTTTGGTTTGCGGTAAGTGTTCCCATGTTTCTGCAAACGAGGTTTCCTTATTCATAGTAAGCAGATAAACAAAGTAAATGGGCACGAATGCAAACATGGGATATACCCGCATACGGAAAGTGCGGCTACGATTGCTTTGCAGCCATGTGATCATAAAACCGGCGCGTGCTTCATCGCTCCTATTAAGCAGGTTTGCCAACCTGATGTAGAATTTGCCGCCACCGGTCGCCTTCATTTTTTGCGTTTTAGCCTTAGGCACATCTATACTATCAATACCACTTAAACGGGCTATAAACTGTGGCGCAAGAAAGCGAACCGTGAACCACAATAAAAAAAATGGAAGTACTAATGCAAGAAAACTAAGCCATTGTGTATGAGGCATCAATTCTGCCTTGCTGTCTATCCATGACCAGCAAGTAGCTATCCAATACGAAGGAAAGTATTTGAACCAGGGGACAGTATTAATTGTCATACCTATAACAGCACTGCTTTGTATAGCACGTGGCAGGAAATAAGAACCAAATATGAGTATGGAAAATGCTACCTGGAAATAACTTATTGTTTCCTTAAATCGTTGTGGGGAAGAAAGGCGTAATAACAACAAGTAACATCCCATCACAAAAAAGAGGCAAAAGAAAGACATGAGCAGCAAAGGGACAGGAAACCATAAAACAGCCTTCCAGCCATGAGCAAAGCCAACTGCTATCCACGATGCAAGCGACATAGGGAGCACAATCCTGAAAAAGTAAATGCCAATATGCAACAACCGCGACAAGAAGATAGTGCGGTCATTAACCGGTTTAGGAAAAATGATCAGCTTATCGCGCGTATCTACTAATACATTTGAGAAATCAATGATCAATCCAAAAGTCAGGAATACCATCATCATGGTGAGAAACATGGTGGATGCAAGCACCACATTATCAAATATGATGAATGGCAGCATGTACACCAGGCCAATAGCCAGCGTAAATATAAAGCTAATGGTAGATGTATATTTCGAAGGCTTCTGACTGCGCTGCTGCCTGCCAAAAGAGAGCGGCTTACGATCATCCATCTTCAGCTTTACGGTTAGTATCGCATTTAACTGATCTACATCTGCCCCCAAAGCACGCCACAGCCCCTTGGGTAACATCACCAAAAATCTAAGTATTTTATTCATAGCAGGGTGAGGTTATTGGTTGTTATCATTCATCGCCGCTGCGATATTATCGGCACGTAAACCAAGATCTTCGCCGGATGTAAGTTTAGAGAATATTTGCTCCAGCGATTGCCCGGAATCCCCTCTCAATTGTTCTATTGTGCCATTGGCTACGATCGTCCCTTTATCTATCAGCACTATCAGGTCAGACACTTTCTCGACCACGTCCATCATGTGCGAGCAGTAAAAAATAGTCTTGCCTTCCTGTTTTAGCCTCTGCAGTAATTGCTTTACCAATATCACAGCATTTGCGTCGAGGCCCGATAATGGCTCATCTAATATCACTATTGACGGATTATGCAGCAACCCCGAAGCAAGTAATACCTTCTGGCGCATACCTTTTGAAAAGCTATCCATACGCTGATCTATGTTTTCCAGTAACTGGAATGAATCCAGCATCCTGGTGGTGCGCTCCTCAATCAGCTCCGGCGACATGTGATATAATGTACCGATAAAACGCAGGTACTCACGGGGGGTAAGCAGGTCGTATATCTCCGCCAGTTCCGGTACATATCCTATTTTGCTTTTTATCTCGAGCAAGTGATCGCGCAGGTTCATGCCCGCCACTACTACCTCCCCGGTATAGTCCTGGATAATACCCGTAAGTATCTTTACCGTTGTGGATTTACCCGCGCCGTTGGGCCCGATGTAGCCTATCACCTGCCCGGGATAAGCTGTAAGGTTGATGTTATTTAATACCTGTTTTTCTCCGTAAGATTTAACGAGATTGGTGATCGTAATAATCGGTTGCATGGTGTAAAAATAATAATCCTGCCTGTTTCAGGCAGGACGATAAAAAAGAAAGATTAATCAGATGGTAATCAATGTTTTAGCAATTTAAAAGCATGCGACCATTGATTTTGCAGGAATCCCGGAATACACCATAATATGCATAAAGGCTCAATAGCGCGGCCCGCTGTGGCTTTTCCCATGTCTTCTACGTCCCAGCCGAAACTATCCAGTACAGCAGAAACTTCTTTCTTAGCCTCCTGGTTGTTACCACAAATGAACATGGTAGGCTTGCCACCCTTGAGTTGAGGGTCGACCATTAATGCATTACCTACACTATTGAAAGCCTTCACAAAATGGATTTCAGGAAAACGCTCCTGCAAAATTTCTATAAGTGACTCTTCGAGCGTTGTAAAAAATCTGAGCACACCATCTTGCGGAGGATTTTCAGAAATGGGATTTGTAGTATCAATAACTGTTTTACCCTTGAAATTTTGCGGCCCTGCCAATTCAATTGCTTCGGCGGCTCCCCTTCCCGAAACTGCAAGAACAATTAAATCGCCAAATCTTGCTGCTTCTTCGAAGCTACCAGTATAGGCATGATCTCCGGCGTGTTCCTGCCAATCGGCTAATTTTTGAACATCGCGGCTGCTCAACATAACCTTATGCCCCTTATTGATAAAACCAATGCCTAAAGCACGGGCTACAGCCCCGGAACCTATTATTCCTATTTTTTGCATAACAATCGATTTTACGGAAAACTAAGTATTAAACGAATTACTTGAGCAAAAAACGCTTGATTTTCAAATCTTCTATCAAAAAGATGAGTAAAATCATGCATATTTCACATTTATACCCCAACTATTCCGGATAAAAACCTGTCTACTACCAATACACAATATATATTTTTTAATATACTTAAGCTCTTGGTATTAAAATATTTTTGGAATAAATTTATAACCTAATTATTTATAATAAATAAAGTTTATGCGCTCAAAATTACTATCGTACCGCTTTATAGTTGCTGCGCTGTTTTTTGTGTTTAGCCTTTTATCTAATCACGAGGCCAAAGCCTGCCATGCTGCGTCTGCAGATATGTACGTTACATACATAGGCCCGGGTATTGATGGGTGCACGGGTACTACCTCTTATGATTATGAGATCACTGTAAATGTGTATTTGGGCTGCCAGACGTGCGGACTTGATCTTATTAATGGCTCCGACAATGTGTACATATTTTCACCCACGTTGGGCGCGGGCTCTCAACAAACCATTACAGTAGTGGACGTAAACGGTCCAGGATCTGAACCGGACACAGTATCAAGCTTATGTCCTTTTGCTATCGACTCTAATAGTTGCCGACACTTAAATGATCCTAACCTGACCTTCTATGCCAACAACTACCCGGCATATCGAAAACGTGTCCTTAAAGGTACCTGTAATCTGCCAAGCCCTCAATATGACTGGACGTTTGCATATGCCATCAGCGGCGCTGGTCGCAGTCTATATCAAAACTTACCTCCAACATTTTGCAGTGGACTATTGTGGGTAGAAGTAGTATTGAATAATGTAACAAGGTACAATAACAGTTCTCCACGTTTTACCAGTAATCCACTACCATATATTTGTTTGAATCAACCAACAACTTACCTGAACAATCCATTCGATCCGGATGGTGACTCTATGCAGGTTTATCAGCAAGCGCCGTATAATAACATCACATACAATACTCCGCCATATCCAACCACCCAGTGCATTTTCCCCGGCAATCCCCCGGCAGCACCTGCAACACAACCAGCAACGTTATCAGATCCCATTTTTTCTGCAGCATCAAATCCTTATACGCTAAACCCTAATACCGGTGCCGCTACATTTACCCCTGTAGGTACTATAGGGGCTTATATACTTGCATTCAGGGCAGAGGATTATGAGCGAGGTTCGGGTGTGTTGTTAAGTAAAACATTCCGCGATGTGCAGGTTGCAGTGCTTGGTTGTAACTCTCCTGCACCGAACATAGATTCATTGAAGCCGTCATTGAATGTTACAGACGGAGCCGTTGTTTCTGTGTTAGACGACCAGGGCCTAAGATCAGGTAATGCTATTGTTACCTGCCCCGGTAATAACATGACATTCTCACTGACATCGAAAGGCACCAAAGGCCATAACCTGTACATGTATGCTAATAATGACCTGCTTACAGGCTCTACCTTCACAGTAACTAACGCCGGATCTGACAGCATCGTTGGTACCTTCTCGTGGACACCGACTTTAGCCGATGTAGGAGAAAGAAACCTTGTTATCACATCGGCTGACTCTACATGTAAAGCAGGACAGCCAATTGTTCTGTACAGCTATACTTCCGTATATCTTAAGATCATTGCAGGCCTGGATGCCGGTAAAGACCTGCCAACATGTAACCTGAACCCACCACGCCGCAGGCTGTTTGTGAAAGGCTATGGCAACCTGGACCTGAAGGTAAAATGGACAGATGTGGGTGGCGGCCCTGCAATTGGCATTGACAATGATACGATACCTACCCCTACGGTTCAGGCTCCCGGAGGCACTCAATATGTCGTTTATTCTCCAGAGTTGAGTGGACAATGTAAAGTACGCGATACTGTAGGTTTGATCAACGATACCAGCAATTCAATAGACATCTTTCCGCAAACAGATAAATTTGTGATGTGCCGACCCGGTTATTTGCAGCTAGATGTTGTAACCAAAGGAGGTGGTCCTGTAAATAATGCAAAGTGCGATACACTTCCTAAGTTTACCTGTGATGTACCTGATTCTATAACTCTATACGGTTCTACCGTATTCGGAACGGGTATTTCTTATGATACAATAGGTACTTCGTCACCTATATTTGCCGGTGATGTTCCCAGTTATCGTTTCCAATTCCTGGTAAGAAAAGATGAGCTTAAAGAAGCCGGACTACGAGCCGGTAGTATTAAGAGCCTGTCGTTTGAAGTAGCCGAGAATAAAACGAATCCTACTTTCCAATATGGAGACTTTAAGATATTTATGGGTTGCGTAGATCCATCTACCGTAACCAAATTAGATAAAACAAAGGGATTCATCAGTGGCCTTGTTCAGGTTTATGCAACAAATGGCATCACTTTGGAAAATGGCGTACATAATTTTGTACTGGACCACTCTTACAACTGGGATACAACTAAAAACCTGGTAATCGGGATCTGTTATGCCAATAATCCGACAGTACTCGGCCCTTGCGGCCCAGGAGGTAACGGTTTTCCCGGCCTGCTAAAATACATGCCTACTACCTACCCGGCTACTATATATTTGCCTGCGCCGGATGCATCAACACTGGACGTTTGCGGTGCTAACACAATAGGAAGTATTAAAGAATTGCAGACACGCCCTGTATTTGGCATAACCTTCTGCGATGCACCGGGTAATCCGTTTAATTTCACGTGGTACCCCGGCACTTTGCTGTCTGATTCCACAATTCGCCAGCCACTTACTTATGTGCCGCGTACCACTACGTACCAGGTATCTGCCTATGGCAAAAACGGTTGCAAAATAGCTGATACGATGCAAGTGTACATACCTGTGCACAACTTCTCTGTATGGCCTGCAGATACGTCTATATGCTATGGCCAGACAGTGCCGCTGGAAGTACGCAATGGTAACGACTACCAGTGGTTTGAATATGAAGAAGGGCAGTACAAGCCATCTTTCAAATCGCTGAGCTGCGATTATTGTGCTAATCCGGTAGCCAAACCGCTGAAGAGCACCCACTATAAGATCATGGTAGGTGATGAAGTGTTCTGCTATGATACGATAGATGCGTATATAGAAGTA
>MKUO01000003.1 GCA_001897855.1 Bacteroidetes bacterium 43-93 | reverse complement strand
ACTATCAGATATAGGAACTTATTAATTGGTATAATTCATGACTTGTAAAAACATTGCAATTGTATTGCTGATAATTGGTTTATTACCATGTGCATTCGTACAAGCTCAACAAGGCGATCAGCGTTACCTGGATGCATTAAGGCGGGATTATACGAATGAGCAGGATTTGTTCGGTAAGGCATTAAAAGAAGGTAAGGAATGGTACCTGGAATACACGATGATTTCTACTATACTGCCGCCTGGCAGCAGCAGGTATCAAAAGGTATACACTGACGGTGAAATGCTTGCTGGTAAAAGTTATCGGCGTATAAAAACAAATGAAACAGAAGTGCTTATGGATGAGAAAGATGTTTTTACAGTGAATAAGCCGGCGAGGACGGTCTTACATAGCAAAGGAAGTAAAAAAGCTTTGGATATCAGGAAGCTGGTTTATCTCAATTTATTTAGCGATACAGGGAAAAAAACAATTAAAGTAGTGTCATGTAATACCGTGAAGGATACTGATGGGGTCAGTCTTATTAAATATGATGTAGTATCCAACCCAACACCGGGGCTTGTGAAAAATATAACCTACTACTTTGATGCTACTACACACGCTTTAAGAAAAGTGCATACGGTAAACAATAGTAAAGAACCGGTGAAAATGAAAGAATATACGTTTATAGTACGTTCCAGAGGTGCCAGGGATATTGGGAAAAATATAACCCCTGTTAAGCAGTATTTCCTGACAGCAAACGGACAGCTAAAATCACCATACAATAATTATCACTATAAAGATTTGAATGCTACTCATAAAAACTGATTTTATGAAAACTAATTCCTTCTTATCAAAAGGTAAATCTTCGCCTTTACGCCTCTTTATCACCTTGTTGTTTGCACTCCTTTTACAACAACCGGGCAAAGTATATGCGCAATGCATATTTGTAACAGGCGTAGATACTACTACCATCCCGCCAACATTTCATTGGAGTGATGTTTGTACCCCCGGAGTATATAATTATGAGATTCAGGTGTTGCGTTTGTATAATTATGATACCAGCAGGAAAAACCCAAGGAATATCTATACACATATTGATTGGAGCCAGGCCATAAGCCATATCTATAATCAGGGTACGATGGGAGGATTGGGAACCTTATCATATTTAGCTCTGGAAGAAGGTACGGGCTATTATACCTGGCGTGTAAGAAGAATAGGTTCAAGAGATTATATGGGTCGTACAGACCCTGCTCAGTGGGGGCCCTGGAGTAGCAGTGTTTCAGATAATATAGACACAAGTATCTCCTCTCGCAGTTATCACATTTTCTATTATACACAACCCGATGATGATAAAAACTGGATATACCGCAGAACGTTTGGGGATCAGCAACATTGGTATTTTGAACATAGCCAGATCACAAATGAAAAAAAGGATTTTGCTAATAGTTTATTGATGCCGATACAGCACCAGGAGCAAATGCATGAAGATTGGCTGAAAGATAAGAAACATACTATATACTCAGAGACGGTTATAGATAATTCCGGCCGTCCGTCCATGCAAACGTTACCGGCGCCGCAGACAGGTGCTTCTATGTGGATACAATATCAAAATAACCTGTTTAAGAATAGTGCAGGCATTAAATATAAAGCATCAGATTTTGATCTTAATACAAACTATAATAATCCTTCTACTGCCTCTGGCCTGTATAACGATTATTATTCGGATGCAAATACAGATATGAGGATCCCCGGTGCCGACGGCAGGCCATATAGCAGGACTTTATATTACAACGATCCTTTAAACAGGCCAAGAGAAATATCTTCACCAGGTAATGCACATGCGCCGGATCCGTTACATAATACTAATGCCAGCACCGCCAATACTATAAGGAAATTTTATGGGCGCCCTTCGCCAACTGAGTTGCTATATGTTATGGGAGATGAGGCACCTAATGATACTGCCGTACACAAGATAGTAACAATAGATCCTAACGGAACTGTTAGCACAACATATACTGATGAGTTTGACAGAACTATTGCTACCTGTTTAACCCCGCCCGGTTCCAGTCAGCTATCGTATGCAGGTGTAGATGCGCTTCCTATTACCCATTCCGACACTGTAAAAGGAAGAACTAATGTTGCTCCTAATACTATTAAGCTGCAGACCAGCTATGTGTTTTCGGTGCCAACAAGTCTTAATTATTTATATCAATTAATACCCCGTTCTTATGGCGATCAATGCCTGAATTTATGCGCAATGTGTGATTATCATATTACCTTAACTGCGCATGAACGGTATGATACTACTATGTATCGCGTAGAAGCCGATACCAGGCCGGATATAGATACAGGTACGTTTGGTTGTAAAGGCAAAACATTTAGTATAACAGATAAATATTCCATTCCTGGAAAGACTCTTGCCCCCGGCACTTACGATATAGGCCTTACGTTAACTGCTAAGACGTCTGATCCGGTTACCAAAACGGTGTATTTAGATTCTGTAGTAGGGTTTATGAATAAGAAAATAGATCAACGATTTAATTCGGGCGGATACGTTTTACCTAAAACCGGCACATCTCCGCTTAGAACTATTGACTCGATGCGCTACTATGCAACGAATAAGAATTATGTAGCCCTGGCTAGGTATCTTAACGCAGATACATCAAAAAGCTATTTCCAGATGATATTTAATGGTCTTTGTGATACGCTTACCTTGCCTACTGTGAAATGTAAACAGCAAAAATGCGATACGCCATTATTCGCTGAATATATGAAAAACCAGATGCAGGCTTTTGATTTAGATAACGGGAATACGTTTTTTGCAAATGCTTATACCAACACTACCACCAATGGCATAGCCTATACTACTGATACCAATAACCTCTTTATAGTAACCAGTGATGCAGAGTTTAATAATATTATAAAAAGGATGGTTGCAGATGGGTATGACTGCAATCTTCTTTGGGATGCATGGGTGCGGGTAGTGCAGGTATACCTTAGCAAGCAGGTAGCAATTGTGCCGGCCGGTACTACACAGTTAATAGCAACATCGCCAAAGTATGACTGGTGGCAGGAGTTTATGGAAACTGTTGGTTATAAATTTCCGTTTACACGCAGGGCACATGCGCAGCTGTATAACGCTTCAGATTCAGTAAGGCTGAAACCATATAAATATTTCCCTTATGACTGGAACACTAATATGACTGCAGAGGATGCAATGTGCTATTTATACAATTCAAGCCATCCGTGTACTGCGTCCGGCAATCCGCCAACATGGTCTTCTTACATATACAACTTCCCGACAGACCCCTCTGTTCAGCAATTTCACATGTATAATTTTTATACAAAATTAAAGCAGTCTAATGCTAACAATAGCTATTATGTTCGAAGTGCCATGCTTGCTACCACCATCAATAGCAACGGTAACAAAGCCCAGGTGATGGCAAAGATAAATACGGATTGCAGGAAGGCTTGCGATGACAGGATGACCGACCTGATGACGAAGCTTAATGATCATTATATTAATGTATGGGCTACCAAAACTGAAGGATTTAACTATTCGCCATGGTTGCCTGCAGCTACAGACAGTGTTACACTTCGTCAGAATTTTTGCCTCGCAAATTCTGTAGTTGCTACCTGTAAAAATATGTGCGACGTAACGCCGGATTCTTCCGGATACCTGAGCGCAACAAAAATAAATAAGATCACTAAGGCAATGTATTATGATATTGACGTGTATTCACATCCTAATACAAACACCTACTCCTGCGCAGCAGGTTATGATTCTGTTCACGTAATACCTTCATCAACACGGGCAGGTTTATTAATATGGTTGAACTATATGAATCGTCGCATCAGGGATTCTTTGACTGCAAGCGGAACTTTGAGCTATAACTGGACGGCATTGGCCAGGGCATACTCTTTGGCTGTAAGCCCTGCTAACTCCGCTCCATGTATTACCAATACTGTTCCTATGAACAGTACTGATGATATATCTTATTTTGAATACGGTAAGGAGGGCATTTTTAGAAATGTAGGGTGTGTGTCAAAAGTTTCGCTGCTTAGAAAATCCTTCGACTCTGTACTTGTTAATACGCCAACAAACGTAACACTGTCCGCTATTATGCTTGATTCTGTTGCCACCAACGATTCCGTGGTGGTTGTAGAGACGATACCATCAAGTTTTACTTTTGATGCAGGATATGGTACCTATAGTGGTGGTAAAATGACCTATACTATCTACGGACCTAAAAGAGCAACAGACACTATACAAATTCCTTATACAATCATTTCATCATCATCGCCAAACGCAAGTGTATTTAACGGAACCATTTATAAATATACCGCCGGTATACGCACAGATAGTTGTAAAATTATCGATGATGCTATTGTTACTGCCAATTGTGTTGGGTTATACTACTACAATAAGCCTGTTGGGGGAGAAGGGTCTGCAACACCGTTTTGCAGTAATATGTGTGCTAATGTAGATGCCTGTGGTGGTAATGTGTGTATTAAATGGTATCAGCCCGATCCTCCAAATCCTGATACTACCGTAAAGCCGGTAGCCTGTGCCGAACTGGAATGCCGCAACTTCTTAACAACACTGGATTACCAGATACAGCGTGTGCACGATAATCATGAATATACCGTAAGAAAGGCCTACCAGGATAGCTGCCTTTCAGGCAAGCCAATTAACGACATGTTTGTAAATAGCTATGATATGGCCCATAGTGTATTTACGCTATATTTCTATGACAGGGCAGGCAACCTGATAAGAACTGTACCACCCGCCGGCGTTGTTGAAGATAATACTTACACCCGGTTTACTACGCCTATCGATGGCTACCGTACCGAGTATGACTATGATACACGTGGTAATGTGTTGCGCCAGAAATCTGCTGATGGCGGGGAAACATGGTTTTACTACGATAAGATGAGCAGGCTAAGGTTTTCGCAGAATGCTAAGCAGGCTGCGAACAACAAATTCTCTTACATAAAATATGACAGCCTGGATAGGGTAATAGAAACAGGAGAAGCGCCAACTTCGCTTGGGGATATAAAAACAAAAACGGAGGATCAGGTATTTCCAATTTCAGGTGGTTTTCGTTATGTCACCAAGACTTTTTATACAGATCCGTATAGGGTAACGTCAACCGGGGGATTTCCTACCGCTTTTAAACAGTTTACGGGGCCATTGCCTGATAAAACGTTTCAACGTAATCTTACCAACCGGGTAAGCTACGTTGTATCTGATACGGATGGCTCATTTACAACACTAGGCGACCAGGCCATCACCATCTATAGCTATGATGCCATGGGCGATGTAGAATACACCTACCAATGGGTATATGGTATGGCAATATCCGGTACGCAAACGCCGCGCCTTATCAAAACAGAATCGTGCAAGATCACCGGCAAGATCGATAATATAGACCTGCTGAATACCGACGGTAATCCGGATCCTAAAGATGCGCTGACTCTGCGCTATTTATATACCCAGGATGGCAGGCTTAGTTATGTATTCCGGTCTCACCCTACAGAATGGTGGCGTACGCATGACGACTGGGATGTGCATGGCAGCCATAGCCAGGTTATTGCCAGTTACCTGTACGATCTGCAGAATACCGGGCAGGTACGGCGTATGGAGTTGGGCGATGATGAGCAGGGTGTTGACTATGCCTATACTATTGAAGGATGGCTGAAGGCCATTAATCACCCAGACCAGGCACAGGATCCGGGGCTGGATATGCCGGGCATTAACAATGGCGCACCTGTAGAGGGGGCAGACGGCTCTGCAAGCTCCACCTTCCGGAAAGACTTGTTTAGTGAGATGCTCAATTATTATACAGGAGACTTTAAACATACGGGTTCGGTATTTCATACCCCCGGCAATCCTTACTTCCTTACAGGGGATAACCTGTTTAACGGCAATATTGCCTCGACACAGAGTATCATACACACCAGCGGCACACCTAGCTACCTGGAAGGTATCCAAACAGGATTTAAGTATCATTACGACCAGCTGAACAGGCTGATAAGTACCCAGTTCCATACCTATAGCGGTGGTATGTGGTCTGCTACCAATGAATATAACGAGAACTTTGGTTATGATCAAAATGGTAACTTTACCTTGCTAAACCGCTGGGCTAATAACAGCAACACTGCCATGAGCATTATAAAACCGGAGGATGAAACACAGTTTACCTACGATTTTCAGACAAACAGGCTGCGCCGTTTTGTGGACCAGACCATTACGCCACCGGCATTTAAAAATATAGGCGACCTCGATGATACACTGAACTTTGACTATGACCAGACAGGCAACCTGGTGCATCATACCAATACCTTAAAAGCCAACGGGCAGAAAGAAGATGTAACCATTAACTGGACACCACAGGGCAAGATAGCCTCTGAGACCATGATACTGGATAGCACAGGTACTAAAACGCGGACCATCACTTATTTGTATGATGGTATGGGCAACAGGGTACGCAAAAAAGTAGTGGCCACCGGCAGCCCTGTACAAACCACCTACTACGTATATACTGCAGATGGCAAGCTGCTGGCATCGTACGATGATTTCTCTTATGTAGGTGGCTACTCCATCAGCGAGCGTTACCTGTACGGGCTGGATAGGGTAGGCATTATGCGCGGGCCTAACGCGGTATCAGGTGGCACGGTAAGCCAGCTGGCGAGTGTAGACTTTGAGCTGAAAGACCACCTGGGCAATGTGCGTGCTGTGTTTAGTAATAACGACTCTGTTACACGCCCCGGTGAGCCACAGGTACGGGCATTTTACAACTACTATGCATACGGCAGCCCGCAATACTACCGCAGCAAAAATGTGCTGAGCTATAAATTTGGATTTAACGGGCAGGAAAAGGATAATGAAGTATTGGGTGCGGGCAACCTCAATACTGCCATGTTCTGGGAATATGATACGCGGTTAGGAAGAAGGTGGAATTTGGATCCGGTAGACCAAGTTTATGCAAGTAACTATTCTGTACTAGGAACTAATCCTATATGGAGGACTGATCCATTAGGGAACGTGGATAACACTTATGAAGTGGATGGTACAACAGGAGCGTACAAACAAATAGATAATAAAGGAGGTGACAAAATTGATTACATTAACGTTAAAGGCGGGCAATCTAACAGAATAGGTGATGCTGAAATACCAGGTAGGGGCGATAGAACTTATACCGTTAACGTTCAAACAGTTTATGATCGCGAAGGTAAAAGTTATGGGAATGATTATAGGGAGCCCGGAGTATTACACAAAGGAACACCTTGGTCAGGACGGGCTGAGTTCGTTGATGATCCGTTAAGTTTTATTGTAGCAGGTGGACTTGCTAAGAGTGCCCTTAAGTCAGCAGCATATGTTACGGAGAAATTATTTCAGGCTTCTGCAAAGTTAGCAGTAGAAGAAGCCTCGGTTCAAACTTTGGAAGTCGCTAAGGCAGCAACATCTGAAATCAAGCTATATGGTTCATTAACGGAGAAATTTGGAGATGGGTATAGTACAGTAAGTATGGCAAGAGGACCGTACGTAGATATAAAATATGGTCAAAAATTGAATGCAGCATCTAAAGGGATTTGGCAGAAAATTTTTGAAGCAGGATACTTAGATGGATCAAAAGTTGAAGTTCATTATTTTTATAATTCGACTACAGGGCAATATGCAAATCCATTTATTAAAATGAGTGGATGGGGTTCTAAAGCTTTTAAAAATTTAAAATAACAAAAAATATGAAAATAGATCTTTTGGAAGAACGCATTGGAGAATTGGAAGGAACAAATCTATTCTCCATTATTGATTTGTTAATTAATGCAGTACGAGAATATCCTTTATTCGGACTAGATGATACCGATTTGTATTTTAAAGAAGTGAAAAGAATATTAGGGTCAGAAGAAATTACTTATAATTTAGTACACGATTATATTTTACGCAATCCAAATCGGGATAGTGAGAATGATATTTGGGTTATGAGTTCTCTGGGTTCATTTTTAGAAGCATTGAATTTAATGAATTTGTATAAAATCTCATTAGAAGAGGTTCACGAAAAAATTAAGGGTTTAGAGTGAAAAGGTATGCTACAATAGCTGACTATTAAATTGCAATTTTTACTTTTTGGATTTTTTTGGATGTTTAAATTAAACCCTTAGTTGATGTAAGCATTCAGTTTAGGTATGTGTGTATAGCGTGCTTGTGCTATTAGTAATTTTCAATGCTTCATAAATCTCTCGAAAATTAAATTTGCATGAATGCAGTTTAATCACTTGCTTTTATAAAAAACACTATTTATTTTAGTGGCACTATATATCACTTAAAAACTACCAAACACTCATGTCTCAAAGGGCACTTTTCATTATGCTGGCTGCTGCTTTTATCATTTTTTCTGCTGCTGTTTTCATAGTATATAAATCTACACCCAAAGTGGCCTATGTGCGCAATATGGATATTGTGTATGGCTATAATGGTATGAAGCAGGCGCACGAACAATATGCATCGCAAACAACAGCCTGGCAGGCCAATATAGATACCGTAAAAATGCGGTATCAAAAGTCACTGGCATACTATCAGCAAAACCTCAAGAGCTTTTCGGCCAAAGAAAAGGAAGAGCAGGTAGCCCTGCTTACGCAGATGGAAAAGGATATGCAAAACTATGCCGGAGCCATACAAAAAGAAGCTAAGGAAAAGGAAACCAGGATGACGCAGGGTGTGCTGAGCCAGATAAATAGTTTTGTAGAGGAGTATGGCAAAAGCAAAGGCTATGATATAATACTGGGTGCAGATGGCAATGGCGGGGTGATCTATGGCAATAAGTCTATGGATATAACACAGGAAGTACTGGAAGCATTAAATAAGCAATATAAAATGTTACCTGCAGACTCTATCGTAAAGCTGCCGGCCCCTAACAATTAAATGGTTGTTTTTAAAACCGTCCTATGAAGCTATACCTGAAGGCAGCATTGTCTTGTTGCCTTATTTTTTCCGCCTGTTCCAGCTCTGTTAAGGATGTTGCAGATTTCAACAAATGGTTGAATGATCCTGCACATGGTTGTCTTAAAGAGCGTTTTATAAATGGCATACACATTAGCGCCAAGTACCTGCCACCATCGTATATGGTACTGAAGGATGCGGCTCGTAAAGCAAAAGGCATGCCTCTATCCGCAAAACTGATGGATAGCCTGCAGCATAAGTATGATAAGGTAGTAACCTTTATGTTGACAATAGGCCCACAAAACAAACCCGGCGACACTAAAAAAGACAATGCACCGGCGAGCATCGACTACCGCGGCATAAACGATTATGGCGAATATGCCAAACGTTTCCTGGAGATGAACTTTGGCATGGACCGCTATGTGAGCATGTATATAGATAATGCAGAGTACATACCCGTGCTCGCGGTTTCAGAAAATGCTTACGAGCTGTCTGACGATCGTAATTTTATATTGGTATTTGCCCCGGTATCTTCTAAGGATGATATTACCAAAGCTAAAAATTATCTCTTTGTGTATAAAGATGCCTTCTTTGATATGGGCGCTGTACAGCTTGATTTTTCAGGCGGTGATATTGCCAAAGCAAATGCAATTACCATTGCGCAATAAAATTTTATTGTCCGTAGCTAAAGACGGAGTCAGTACAATAAGGCCCGTCTGACTTTTGAAAGTTCAATAATACATGCCCATCTGTTTTGTTGATCACCCTTCCTCTTATAGTGGTTACCTGTTCTACTGTACCTGTTTGGTCTATTTTTATAATGCAATTGCTGCAGGAAGAATCAATAGGGTAGAATGGTATGCTATGAACAGACTGATGCTGAAGGTCGGGCATCAACAGCAATACCTTAGCTTCATCATTGATATTGCGCGCCTGCAATAGCTGCGATAAAAAAACAGAAAAAAGCAGCAGCGATACCAATATGATCACTGATGCTACGATAATCTCTATGAGCGTGCTGCCAGGCAGGTAAAGCCTGCTTAATTTCTTACACCTTCCAGCCATTTTACAATACGTCTTTTATTGCTTAAAGGAAACAGGTTGCAGTATGCAAAGTATGAAGGGAGCGAATCTACATCAACCTGCAGATCTGATAGGAGGTTGTCTTGCGACAGTTGATTACCGGCTATGGTTCTGCAAATGACATGGCCGTGATAGGTGCCGTTCAGTTGTAGCGATAAGGACGAATACATGCTGCCTGTTATACGCGTTTGTGCGCCTGATGAGATTTGCAACGCGCTGAAAAGTTTGGTATCGGCTGTATAAGCATATACATCTCCGCAAATGTTAACCGAATCGCGCATCAGGATGCAGGGGACTTTGCAATGGTTTTTTCCGGCGTCTGGTAACAGCGCCACAAATCCCGGATAAGTGATAGTATCCGCTGTGTTGAGGATGACCGTATCTGTAGCTATAACCTGCATATTTCCCTTGAAATGATCTGCAACAATAATTTTTCTGCCGGTTAGTAATACATTTGATAAAGAGCATGTGCGTTCTACTTCTATCACATTGGCAGAGACAATGATATTACCCGAAAGTTTTCCGGATAAGATAACTGTATCGGCGGCAATGTTATACGTAGGGGAATAGAACGATCTGTAAACTGAATCAGATAAATATAACTTGCTTCCGCGCAACGCGGCATCGTTATAGTCTGTCGCCCATTGCACAAGTGACGCTATATTTCGTGGGGTGGTTACAGTATCGGGGCTTTTGTATATTCTTTGTTCCGCAACTTTGCTATCTCCTGACTGATAATGCCTGAGTGCCGATTCAGGAAAATAGCAATTACCATTTATAGTAACATTGCTACCAAGATAAGCGGGTGTCCGATTGTTGAATATTAATATTGCGGTGCTGTCAGTAATATCCTTTCCTATGCCTGCCAGTGCAATGCGTGAAAACAGCGTGTCTCCGTTGGTTGCAAGTATTGTTGCATAACATAAGTTGTAGCCGCCCCAAATTTTTTTAACCGCATGTACATGGTACAAGCCATCAATAGTGGTTGTGTCTTCTATATCATAAGGTATATCGTCAGCCTGCATTGCCGCTAATCGCTCATAGCCGTATGTGCCAGCCATGATCCGCTTCTTTGATGAGTCAACCAAACGGTAATTAAGGTTGAAGTAAGATAAGAAGATAAGGGCGATCAAAGCAACAATAGTAAGCAGAACGATAGCATAGAGCATAGCCGCTCCGGGAAGATGCAGGCTTCCCCATCGGTAACTTTTATTTTTTCTGTGTGCCAGCTGTTTTCTTTTTTAGGTGTAGATACGCTAAAGTATTATTCCACCGCTCGTGAAGCGTTTTGTGATGTACACTGGAATCTGCCGTTTTAATATGCATACTGCCTTTATGGTAATATTCGTTTTTGATCGTATCGCCTGTATTTCCTAATACATAACGACGCCCGTTGAGTAACCCATTTTTCCAGTTCTCAGATATTCTTATCCGCCCATCAGGATACCATTCTGTCCAGCTTCCGTCTTTTAATCCCAATGAATAATGGCCTTTACATATCATGCTCTTTTCCGGGTAGGCGGCTTCTGTATATTCTCCGTCCAGCAAATAGCCGCTGTACGCTCCTTGTGTTTTACCGAGGGTGCCATCTTTATACCAATAGTAAAATTTAGACCTGTCTGTATGCTTACGGGGATCTGTTGTTATTACAATGTCTACAGTCTTATCGGCTGGGGTTAAATGTATGACCCGATGTTTCTGCGGACGGTAATATTTTTTTGCAGCGAAAGATTGTGCGGGGTATAGTAAAAATGTAGAAAAAAAAAGTGTAGAAAATAGTGATAAACGTAACATGGGTGTATTGATTTCTTTAAGAAAGTTAGTTATTTTTGAAACAACACGTAACCTATTTCTGAAAATAACTATGAAAAAATATCTTCGCCGGTATCCCGGCTTCACCCTTACTGAATTGCTTGTAACATTAGTAATAATTGGTATCCTTGTATTAATAGCTTACCCTAACCTGATGCCTTTGATTTCAAACGCCAAAAGCACTGAAGCAAAGCTGCAACTGGAGCATGTATACAACCTGGAGAAATCCTATTTCTATATGTATTCCAAATACTCCACAGACCTGAACGAAATAGGTTTTGAACAGGAAAAGTTATCCTCAGAAAATGGCAGAGCCAACTATAAAATAGCCATTTCATCGGCAACTAACACAGGATTTAAAGCAACAGCAACCGCTATCAGTGATTTTGACGGAGATGGCAACATTGACCTTTGGGAAATCGACCAGGATAAGAGCCTTAAAGAAGTAACTAAGGATTAGCAGATGTTAGCTTTGATATTGCTATCGGTTAGTTCTTGTGCGATATTGGTACAAGACATCAGGCGCAGGCTTATACATCTTGCCTGGATTATATTGTTGGGTATATCTATGATAACAATAAATCTTTATGCTTATAAGTACTTGCTATCTGTAGCTATAATTAACCTGATATTTTTGATACTCTTCTTCTTTATATTATGGTCTTATATAAAAATTAGAAAAGGGTGGAATGAGAAGATGCTCAACCGATATATTGGATCAGGGGACATCCTGTTATTGCTAGCTTTATGCGCCGGTTATTGTTTATATAATTATATAGTGTTGATTTTGTCCGCTTCAATATTGTCATTGGTGTTTTTAGGTATTGTACGCTTATTTCGAAGGACTATGATTAGAATCCCATTTGGGGCATCACTCGTAATAGTTAATTATTTCTTGGTTATACTGTTTCGGTTGACATTACTAAATCCTTATTCTGAATTGTTTAAATAATTGACATGAGCTATAGACCGGGGCAGAATATTGCGAACGTTTTATCTCCAGATATTGCCTGGAAATATAGGGTCGTTCCTGCAGATCTTTCAGGTAATGTACTAAGGTTGCAGATGGACGAAGAATACTGGAGTGGGGGAGTTGCAGGCGAACTAGAGCTGATTACAGGATATGATGTAGAACTGACAAAACACCCTTCTGAGTATATTGCACAGAAGCTTAGTCAACTATATAGAAATGAATTTAAAAGCAAAGTAACAATACAATCTGCTGATACAACCAATACAGATGATTTTCTTAATAGGATAATCGCGGAAGCAAAAGAACTCAAGTCAAGCGATATACATATTGAGGCATATGCGCAAAAAAGTCGTATTCGATTTCGTATAGATGGAAAGCTAATTGAGCGTTATTCATTACCTAAAGAAGAATATAATTCGTTTATAAACAAGGTTAAGATAAAAGCCAGGCTTGATATTGCGGAAAAGCGATTGCCACAGGACGGACGTATTCTGATATCAGAAGCAGAAAACAGGATAGATATACGTGTATCCGTTTTGCCGTCTTTATATGGAGAGAAAGTGGTATTAAGGCTGTTAAGTAATGATTCGTCTCACATCAGAATAGAATCGCTGGGCATGGATGACAGGCAGCTACTCGATTTTAAAAGAGTAATACAAAAGCCTAACGGAATAATTCTTATAAGCGGGCCAACTGGATCTGGCAAAACAACGACATTATACGCTACGCTTAAGTTGCTGAATAATGAAAGTAATAACATACTTACTATAGAAGATCCGATTGAATATACACTAGACGGTATTAACCAGGTTCAGCTAAAGGAGAGTATTGGATTAACTTTTTCAAGCGCGCTTCGTACATTTTTAAGGCAAGACCCGGACATTATAATGCTCGGTGAAATACGTGATACAGAGACTGCACAAATGGCTATCAGGGCGGCACTCACCGGGCACTTAGTCTTGTCTACCATCCATACCAATTCTGCATGGGGAACTGTTTCTCGTCTGGTTGATATGGGTATACCGACTTTTTTACTTGCCAGCACTTTAAATGCGACAATAGCACAGCGACTGATACGAAAGTTGTGTAATAGTTGTAAGATAAAGAAAGACTTGAGTGACGTTGCTTTATACGATGACATAAAGGCTGAATTGGACGGTTGTGAAATTTCTTATGTTCCTGTAGGATGTAACGATTGTTATTATACAGGTTATGCCGGAAGAATAGCGATTTACGAAATAATACCGATTGATTTGGAAATTGCGTCATTAATAAAGGCCAATACCCACGATATTTCTACACTATTGAATTCCCGAGGGATAACGACGTTAAAACGACGTGTTGTTGAACTTATAAACAACGGTGAGACATCTGTAGAAGAAGCCTATCCTATACTATTAAACATATAATTTCATGAGAAAGATACCGTATCTTCTATTTTTAGTAGCCATGCTTTTTGTGATGGAGGTAAATGCTCAGACTGCGTCGAGCAGGATAGAGGATATTAAGATAAGACTTGATAATGCAGACGAAGTCCCCCAATTAAAAAATAAAGTATCCTTTTCTGTGTCAAATATCACTTTATCTGAATTTCTGAGGGGATTAGGTACGAGTAATAAAATGAACTTTGACATTGATCCAGCTTTGAACAACCCTATTGCTGTCAATTTTACGAATGTCACAATTGAAGATCTGCTGATTTATTTATGTGATGAATATGATATGCAAGTGTTCATCAATGGTTCAATTATTTCTTTTGTAAAATATTATGAGCCTGTAAAAACCCTTCCACCACCACCCCCTTATTTAGTTAATGTTCAATATGATTCGTTAAATCAGTTGTTAAGTTTTGACCTTAAAGACGATACACTCATTAGCGTAATAAAAAAGATAACAACGTTAACAGGATTAAATTTACTTGCACAACAGGGTTTGCACTATAGAATACTTAATGGATATGTCAAAGGAATGCCAGTAGAAAAGGCTTTACGGGAGCTTGCTTATATGAATTCCATGTTGTTTGTAATAAAAGACAGCACAACATTTTATCTTGAAGATGCTAACTCGGCTAAATTGGCCAATAAGGAGGTTAATACTTCCTTACCTCAAGGGTTAAAGCTTACAACAAATCACATCGATAGCATTATTTCAATTCAGGCAAATAATGTTGCGATGAAAGATGTTCTAGCTAGCGTTGCACATGAGCTGAATATAGATTATTTTGTTTTTTCAGAGATTAAGGGTGCAACTGACCTTAAAATAGAGAACGCAGACTTTAAAACTTTCCTTAAATATCTGTTTAATGCTACTGATTATACGTTTAACTATAATCATGGGGTATATCTCATAGGAGACAGAAAACTAGAACAAATTAGATCATCTGAAGTCTTTCCTCTAAAATATAGGACCGTTAATAAACTTGTTGAGCAAATACCTTCTGACCTTAAAAAAGGGTTAGAAATTATTCCGCTAGTTGAATTGAATAGTTTGGTTATGGCTGGCTCCAATCCTGCTGTTAAAGAGTTGGAGAACTTTTTGCGGCAGATAGATAAAACCGTCCCGGTAATTAACATTGAACTTTTTATCCTTGACATCAGAAAATCATCGTCTATTTCTACAGGCATTATGGCAGGGATAGATAATAGCAAGCAAACTTCAACTTACGCCAGCGTCTTCCCATCTGTTGATATGACCTTAAGTGCGAACACAATTAACAATTTGATAGATGGTATCAATGGTACTGGTTTGGTGAACTTAGGTAAAGTTACACCAGGTTTTTATTTGTCATTGAAAGCTTCCGAAGACAACGGTAATCTTAAAGTGAAATCAACCCCAAGGCTGGCAACATTAAATGGAAACGAGGCGCAAATGACGATTGGTGAAACTCGTTACTATGCTGAACAAACAACCAATGTCATTACAACCCAGAGTACTACGACAGTAAGTGGAACTGTCTATAAAGAATTGCAAGCAAATTTTGCAGTAACGATCAAACCTACTGTTTCAGCGGATGAGCAAATCACAATGGATATCTCCGTTGAACAGTCGACGTTCACAGAACAGTTTACTAAAAATGGGCCTTATGGTAGACTTACAAGGAGCTTTAAATCTTCTCTTCGAGTAGGGAATAATGATATGATATTATTGGGTGGGTTAGATGAAAAAAATACGAATGATGCGGGACAAGGGTTTCCTGTTTTGTCAAGAATACCGATACTAAAATGGTTGTTTAGTAGCAGATCTAGTTCTTATAAAAATAATAAGCTTGCGATTTTAATTCACCCAACCGTATTTTATTGATATGAAGATATTCCAATCTATAACTAAATATTTTCTTTTAGCTCGTATCAAGAGAGTTATTGTTATAGATATTATTGAACATAAAACAGCTGAAGGGAAACAACTCAAGGTCAATATGATTATAGTTTCCCGTAATAAGAATGAATTAAAGATTGAGCAAAAACAAACTTTTTCTTCAATTGCTGAGTTACTTCGCTGGTTTGATAATAAACCTGTAGAACCTATATTTTTAACGTTAAATGGTGATAGGGTAGTACATGTAATTAAAGATGTTGCAGATGCAAAAAATAAGGAAGATATATTTAATGATGTGGTTCCCAATACGAATATCAGCGATTTTATAATTCAGGAATATGCACTTTTAAGCAATAGAATTTCTTATTCAATAACGAGAAAATCTAATGTAGATGATATATTACGGTTGCTTCATCCTATAGCAAAACATATTGTTGACATACAATTCGGACCGTTTGCTGTCATAGATGTATACCCGGCACTATTTAAACCTAAAGTAAATGGAAAATATCACATTGAATTTGCGCAATGTTCAATAGTGATTGAGAATGAATTGTTGCTTGAATGCGATGTTCGCAATTACTTGAGGAATGATAGTGTAGATACGTTTTCTTACAACAATCAGATAATTTCTATTGATTTCCAGGTGTGTTTAGCTAGATCATTAGATTTCTTCCTTTCCACTAAAATTGGCAATAGGGTGAATATTCCTCCTGTAGAAATGCAGAAGGATGAGTTCATTTTTAGTTTAATGTTAAAACCTGTAGTCACTATCTTCTTAGGAATACTTTTAGTAATGCTTACTATTAGCACAGTTTGTTTCAATATTTATTCTGAAAAAAGTGCTGAGAGTAACAATCAATGGGAATATTTAAGTTCCAAAATATCCCAAAATGCCTACAAGCAGAAAAAGCAAATTGATGAAGAAAACTTTGCAAATGTTAATGGATTACTGACGGCCGGCAATGTATCCTTTTTTGCGGATCAAATAACTAGAACTCTTCCGGACGATATATACATAAATAGGCTGATGATTTACCCGATTTTATCTCAAAACGAAAGCAATCTAAATGTATTTGACACTAGTAAGATATTGATTTATGGTAATTGTTACTCCAGTGAGGATGTGGCTGGCTGGGTTGGCGTTTTGAAATCTTATAAGTGGGTTAAAAATATTACCTTAAAACAATTTCAACAAATCAACGAAAACGAACTTGGTAACTTTTGTATTGAAATAAACAAGGAGAATATATGACATTTCGGAGCCTGTTTTATGGATTGTCTGTTAAGAATAGGTGGATAGTGTTATTCAGTTTTTTTATTCTGTTATTTTTTTTAGCATATGTTTTCAACTTCAAATCTTCGATAGCTATGTATAATAAATACAAACAATTGCAGCCTGGCTTAGATAGTTTGACTATAGCGTTGACAAAAGGGCAAGGTGAAGATAATAGCAAAGCATTTTACCCCGGAGAATCAAATGCAGTATTGGCTAAAATGATTGCTGAGCAGTGTAAAAATGATAATGTTGATATTATAGAAATTTCTCAATATGGAATAACAAATATGAATGGTCATATCGTTACTACAAATAAGATGATCGCGGTAGGAGGATACCAGGATATTCTTCAACTTATTTTTTTCATAGAAAAAAGTAAAATAGAGACTATTAGTTCCGCGTTATGGGAACTGGTTAAAGATAAAAACACAGATAAATACAAATTGGTAGCAACAATTTATGTGAAAAATATGGCGTATGAAAACATTCAATAATTCTCTTTTAATTGCATTTTGGCTAATGCTTTTTTTTAGCTCCTGTAAGGATATTATAGAAAAAGATATTACCAATACACAGATTGAAATTTTGTCTCCCTATGAGAATTATATTTCGAGTAAATATGAAATTACGTTTTGGTGGAAGGAAGCTAAAAATGTACAAAAATATCGTCTGCAAATTGTTAGCCCCACATTCGATTCTTTGCAGTCGATTATTTTAGATACCTTAATTGCTAACACTCAATATTTATATACTCTTTATCCGGGACGATATCAATGGCGGATAAGAGGTGAAAATGGGAGTAGTGCTACACAATATTATCAGCGGAATCTGACAATAGATACGAATACCAATTTAAGTAACCAGTCATTTAATGTTTTATCTCCACAGCAGGATTTTTACACTAATAATAGGAAGGTTTTGTTTACCTGGTTAGTGTACCCATATGCTGATCTGTATGAGTATAACTTATTGGATACATTCAATACAATACAAAAGATTAAAACTACGAAAGACGCATTTATATTGGACACGTTATCCGAAGGGGTATACAAATGGCAGATTAGAGCGCATAATAGCATCAACAATACAACAACGCAATTCTCACTCGCCCGGAGCATTATAGTAGATTTTACTGCACCCAATACTTCATCCTTAGCTTTGCCATTAAATGGTGATACGGCTTCAAATCCTGTGAAATTAACATGGAATCGACCGTTAGATGCTTACGCAGACAGTATATACATCGCAAATGACTCAAATTTTAGTTCAATCATTAGTGCAGCTTTTATCTATAATGAATCTTATTGGATACTGCCGACACTCAATGCAAGTAGTTATTATTATTGGAAATTGAGGACGGTCGACAGGGCGAATAATTGGTCAGGATATAGTATTGTACATCGATTTTATGTTACTCAATGACGGTTGAAAACAGAAAAAATAGAGTCATAACTTTTGGCTTAATAATAACTGTGCTATCGATATGGGGATATATTGCCCATAAGGTTATCGCTGATACTAAAGGTTCAAATTTTCAGATTAAAAATAATGTTCCTGTTACTCGAAAATTTGTGGGAAATAGTGGTGTACTTGATACATACTCAATTTGGTATTATAGCCGAGATCCTTTTCTTAGCATTATAAAAGATACTGCTTCTGTTGTAGAAAAATTGGAACAAGTTAATGTTGTTAAGCCTCCTGTTCTAATTAATATGCCTGAATATTTTGGACTTATTACTAGCAACAGGCAAAATACAGCTTTTGTAAGGTATAAAGGCAAATACATTTTTTTAAAAGAAAGAGATGCTTATGATGATATTAGGCTAATGTCAATGTGTGATAGCCAAGTCGTCTTTTCTATTTCTGGTAACAGGATCACAGTACCTATTTCTACTAAACACTAATGTTTTTATCGCAAAAAAACTAGTTTATATACTCCCGGGTTTCACTATACTTGAAATGTTATTGACAATGATACTTACTATTATTGTTGTAGCCTTAGTATATGTCGCAATTGAAAATATTCGGGATGAGTGGATGTTGTTCAGTAAGAGGCAAGAGACGACAGCTACGATACTTATTGTACAGAAGGTATTGAATGATGATATGGAACGCGCAAATTATATTTTCCGAATGGAAAGGAATAAGATAGGCCTTTGCTTGGGACCTGATACTTGCGTATACCAGCTAGATTCCGGCATTAAACGTTTATGTAAAGAACAAGTTGATAGCTTTCCTTTGAATTTGGAGTCAGTTAACTTTTCATATGTATATATGATGCATGGAGACAGTGTGATAAGGAGTATTAGTCTTGATATTTCCCTTCCTTATCGGGTTAAAAATATCCTATTTATAAAGAATTATAGTGCAGAAGAATTAATATCTATTAACCAATAGCTATCTTATGGATTTGAAACAACTTAAAAAGTTACAAAAAGAGAGAGAAGTACTGAAGAAAAAATCAACTGCATTTTCTTTCGACAAATTGATAGCGATAGGTAAAAAAGATATAAATTTTTTTAAAGGCATTGGTGAAAAAAACAAAGAGCGCTTTTATTCGGAAATTGGCATGTTATTATCTGCCGGCGTAGATCTACAAACGTCCTTAGACATATCTGCATCGGGGCATAAAGCTAAAGACAAATTAAAACCTGTTTATGATACTATTTATCAAAAAATATCAAAAGGTGTTACATTGGCAGGAGCGGTAGAATCTACAAATCAATTTAATTCGTTTGATACATACAGTATTCTTATTGGCGAAAATACAGGTGAACTTTCAATGGTATTCACAAAACTTGCAACATATTATAATAAAAGAATAGCGCAAAAAAGGAAAATTGTCAGTGCATTAAGTTATCCATTTATTGTTTTACTTACGACAACACTCGCAGTTTTTTTTATGTTGAAGTTTGTTGTGCCAATGTTTGCTCACACACTTACTCAATTTGGTGGTGAGTTACCTGCCTTAACCAGGTTGATGATTGCTTTATCTGAGAAGATAGGAACATTTGTATTGATAACGCTGATGATCGTATTGATATTAATTTTGTTATATAACCGTTATAAATCTTATGATGCTGTACAAAGCGCACTTACGTCTGTGTTACTAAGGATACCCTACATTGGTGCCGTCATAAAGCGTACTTACCTGTTACAATTTACACAAGCAATGGAACTTTTATTGTCCGCACATGTTAGTCTTCTAGAAGGGATACAACTTACACAGAAGATGATACGTTTTTATCCGCTATCCACTGCATTAGGAAATGTATCGCGGGATATTACTAATGGGGAATTCTTTTACAACAGCATAAAAAGACAATCCTTTTTCGACCACTCAATGGTTACCTTGGTAAAGGTAGGTGAAGAAGTTAACGAATTAGACAAGATATTTCTGCAGCTAAGTAAGCAATATGAAACAGAACTGGATTATCGATCGGGATTGCTGATTACCTTTCTTGAGCCATTAATGATATTGTTATTAGCTATAGTAATTGGCGTGATACTGATTTCAATGTATTTACCTATGTTTAAGATAGGATCTGTGATAAGATAGTGTTGAACATAGATTATTGAATTTATATTATTTGTTGTTTAATTGCCATTATTGATAGTTTGGTTATTGGTATACAAAAAAAATTGATAGTGGGTTATTAATAAAAATTAATGTTAAAATATTTGGAAAAGGCAAAGCAAGTGTATTAT
>MKUO01000002.1 GCA_001897855.1 Bacteroidetes bacterium 43-93 | reverse complement strand
CCGTTGCGCACTTCCAGCGGTACGGTCTGTCCATAGCATATAGACGTATCTGCAGGCCATACGGAGAAGTTGTGCACCGGTACGTACACCTGCAGGGTATCGGCTACTTTACAGCCGTTCTTGCCCAGGGTAGCTACCTGGTAGGTAGTGGTGCGCGGCACATAAGTAAGCGGCTGGCGGATTGTGGAATCGGACAGCAGGGTGCCGGGGTACCAGGTAAACGCAAACGGCTTGCCCGGTGCATCGCAGAAGGTCATGCCAAATACCGGACGGGTATAGCGCTCTTTGATATCACTAATGGTATTGGCATTACAGATATCCGCAGTCACATTATCCGGCGCCTTCAGGTCCAGTGTAGATACGTAATTGGTTGGCGTATAGGTTATCAGGCCCGGAAAGCCTACACCGCCGCTGCACGGTTTCAGCACCGCAGGGTTACTGCTAAAGCACATGCCTATCACCAGGTTCTTGGTGGTATCCCAGTTATACGGCTTGTCAAATACGAAGTTATGCCAGCCGTCTTCCAGGGTAATATTCGCAGGCGCTGTATATACAGGGATCATACCTGTTTCAAAACCTCCCGATTTACTTAAGGCTTTCTTATCTGTGCACTTGATATAGATCGTAAAATTGGCATATTCAAATATCGGGGTCGTCGTGTTCTGTGTCACTTCAAACGACAGGCTCTTGATCGTTCCCGAACGCATGCCATAGAGCTTCAGCTCTTCTTTGGTCACTAAAAACTGGTAGCGTTCCGACAGCACATCACCGTTGAAGATAGGCGATGCTGCTCCCAGCGTATCTACTTTTACATCCGTACCGTATACAGAAGGGCCAAACAAGGTCACAGAATCCGGCTTCGGACAGCTAAACACCGGCACCGTATCGCATTTTACATTGCTTACAGGGCCTCCGCCATAGGTTACTGCATCCAGCTGCAGGTAGCCGGGGCGGCACATCACAAACTTATCGGTCTGCGGGAAGATATCAATTGTATTACTGGTATCATCTACCAGCGCTACCGTATCCCTTGCCTTACACTGCCCCGTCAGGTCGGGCGAATACACTACATACTGGGTACCGCCGGGCGCGGATACCACGGGATTAAATACCGTATCATTATCCATGCCCAAAGCAGGGCCGCCGCTGATATCGCTCCATTTATAGCGCAGCAGCAGGTTGCCCTGGCCTCGTACCGTAAGCTGGCGCTTAGGAGGGTTCAGCTTACAGGTCAGCAGGTCTTTGCCCGCATCCAGCCCGGCTGTTACTTTAATATAAATAACGGTATAGTTATATACTACTATCGGCTGCGATAAAGAGCAGGTACTATCGGCAGATTTGATCGTCAGGGTATGCTCCCCGATATCTGCAACAGATGGGGTCCAGGTAATCATACCTGCTACATCATCCGTACCATCGCCTACCACGCTAAAGGTGGAATTAGCCAGGTTACCGGTATCCGCGTACATATATAAATTACGCCCGGGGCTCTTCGAGTTCACGGTAAAGTGCAGGTTATTGCCGGGGCAGGTAACAATGGCATAGCCGCTCTTCTTACCATTCTCATCCAATACAGGTACAGAAGCGCCTTCTACAACAGTAGGTATAGATTGTATGGAATCAATAACCGGCGGTGGTGTAGTGCAGGGCACTACATTGATCTGCGCGTCCCTGATGGTATGTGCTAATTCTATACCCGATCCACGTTCATAGCTGGTGGCTTCGAAAGTAAGCAGGTAATTATTTTGTTGAGTTGGTGTGAACGTAACGGCACCGGTGGTTGGATTTAATGTATATGGATTGGAAGCCGATGACACTATTGGTGCATCAACAGTTGAGGGCGGGTTGTTCGCCGGTCCCGGGAAATTACATCTAACCGTGGCACTCTGATAAGGCTCTACCTGGGTTATAGCCATAGAATCACCACTCGGACTGAATGGGCTATTCAGGTACACATTCGGCTGATTAACACATATATATGGAAACGGATTGCTGGTAAAATGTGGTGAACTCACATTATACTTAGCCAGGTTATTGATAACTGCTTCTGCATAAAAATTATTGGTACATGTAGGCATGTTAGGCGCAACGTTTCGACAACAGGTCGTATAACTAAAAGTCCAGTCTGTCTGCGCACTTGGCAATACCACACTACCTACATATGTTCTATGCCGGAACGCAGGATATGACGATATATATGGCTCCTGCCCTATATGGTTACAACTATTGGAATCATGATATTGCGGACAAAGACTAAATACGGTATCCGCTTCAGGCTTCCCGGTAGGATCTGAAACCGGAATGCTTATTTGAGAAGAAGAGCCTAATGTGGGGGAATATACCGACACTGCATCTGTGATAGGTGGATTAGAAATACAGTATTGACATGCCGTATACCAAGACAAATATACATCATAGCTGTATACAGTAGTTCCTGTACAGCCATCAATGCCCGGGCCGGTATATACCACCCAAAGATCTATACCAGCAGAGTGGCAGGCTTTAGCTTTTTCTGTGGATGTTATCAACAATAAACCCGTAAACAACATCAATAAAAACAACCTGGCCTTACCGATCCGAAGTCGAAAATCAAACATAATAATTCTATTTAATGTTACAGTTCAAATAGTGCGTTGTAAAATAAGACAGGATTTGATCTAAAAACGATGGTTCAAATTACATTTTTTATTTAAAATATTAAACATTCGGCTGCATATCTCAACAAAAAGAGAGCATCCGTAATATAAGACGGTTTTCCATTTAAACAGGTTAGTAATTCTATGAGTTTTTATAAAAACTTTTGGAAAATGAAAAAGGGCTCAATATTGAGCCCTTTTCAATTATTCATTCATACTACATTATCTGATCAACGTAATATTACCTTGCTTAGTAAACTTGCGGCCAGTTTCAGATACAGCCTCTACAGTGTAGATATAAACACCCATCGGCTGTGGTTCGTTCTTCCATGTACCATCCCATCCCTGGTTCAGATCAGCAGTTTCAAACACCTTAACTCCCCAACGGTTGAACACGCTAAAGTTTTTAAGTGTAGCCTTACCAAGGTGTAGTACTTTCAGAACACCGTTAGGACCTGAACCCGGAGCAAATGCATTTGGCATTTCGATCACACTTTCGTTGGAAACGAATACTGTTACGGAATCGCTTGTAGTACATCCTGCTTCTGTTACACCGGTTACGAAATAACGGGTATTAACTTCAGGCTGAGCTATCGGATTAGAAACATTTGGCTTATCGAGGCCTAATGGTGGGAACCAGCTATAGTAGCTACAGTTACCGCCAGGCTGGAACTGATAAGATTCACCAGGATATATTCTTACTGAATCCGGCAGTTGTAATACCGCTTTAGAATGCACTCTTACCATCACTTCTGCAGTGTCTGAACAGAAATTGGTATCTACTGCGTATACACGATATTTCTGTGAAACAGTTGGGTTAACCACCGGATCGAGTGAATAAACATTGTCTATTCTTACGTCAGGTGTCCAGTGGAAATTCTTAACTCCATTTGCAGACACGTGTATCCTTGCCGATTCGCCAGGACAAATTGCCGTATCATTACTTGCAAACAGGAACGCTGCCGGGAATACTGTTAAAGTAACCGTATCGCTGCCGGCACAACCTGCAGGTGTGGTAACAT
>MKUO01000001.1 GCA_001897855.1 Bacteroidetes bacterium 43-93 | reverse complement strand
ATAAAGCCTTGTATAGCAAAGGTTTTAACCGTTTTGCTTATTTTTGCTTTTTACTAATCTTTTTTAACGAAAATAAAGAATTACACCCCGGGTTCTTTTGGGGAATGGGTTTAATATTACTTTCCGTAATTTTACAAATGGTACGGTTGCTGAAGCCCGGATTTACCAATAGCGGATACGTGAAAGAAAAGAGCGGCATGGACTAGGTTGATTTTTTTGACTCTAAAACCTGGCGGTATGAACAAATACCTGGAGCAATTATTGGAGAGAGAAGTAATAGCACGCAACGAGCCTGCCTCTATGCTTGTTGAAGGCAGTAAACGTTGCAATGGACGCCTTATCGTCTCTAGCAGGCGGCTGATATTTATCTGTAATGGCAATGAAGAGCCCGAAGTGGATATTGACCTTGATACGGTCAATAGCATTGCCCACGAATCAGAATTTGTAGATCACAACATACTCGCTATCACCTACCTGCAATACCAGGTGGTGCGGTTCACGGTTATTGATTGCGATATGTGGGAAAAAACCATCGAAGAGCAGCGAATGACGGCGCATATAGAGCCCAAATTTTCTATTCACTCACTGAATTAGTGATACTGCCCACGCACAAAATGATCCTGATCGGTTAGTATAAGCGGATTTTTTACGAACCATTGCGTAAAGGCATTGTATTCCTTAGTATGTGTGGCCTTCCAGGCATCAAAACCAGCTACATCTCCCTGCAGAAGGATCCAGTGATTATAAGCATCTGAATAACCGAGGTCGCTTATCTTCTTTTCATATTCGAACAAGATGTTCGAGTATTGCTGAGCATAATTTTCTTTATAGAATTCATCAATAAAAGTTTTTCTTGCCATGCACATGGCTTCCATATCTATAGCATTAGCCGTAGCAAAACCCTTCGATATCAAAGGCTCATACACGGATGTTCCAAAACTATTCGCTTTAGAAAAACTTATAGATATAGCTGTATCATTCTCTTTTTTTACCTGAGACTGATAATTATTATACAGCAGTTTACTCATGCTCCTTGTCCTGTCGGTATTACGTTCCAGGTTTATGAAAAGCTCACCATACAGCATCCCCCATACTTTTTCAGTACCATCCAGTAATATGATCGCAGCCCTGAAGTAGTTTGAAGAAAAGGTAGGATCCTTATCTATTCCGGTCTCGTAATAATAAACTGCTTTTTCATAGTCATTATGAGTAAAATAAACATTACCAAGCTCCATATAAAGCCTGCCTGAATTCGGGAATTTCTTCAATCCTGCTTTATAGGCTGCCAGTGCTTTCGCAGTATCACCGGCCTGGTCATGCAAATTGCCTAGAAACTGATAGCAGAGCTCATCTGCATCCCGAAATTTCACCACTTTTTTCAGTTGCTCTAGTGCCTTTGGGTAGTTATTCTTCAACTGATAAGCATATCCTATTTCATAGGGATAATGATAATCTGAAGGATCAAGTTTTGCTGCTTTTGTTAATTGCACAATAGCCTCATCTATTTTTCCTTCCTCCAGCATTTTCATCGCATTTTCACTTATCTCCGCAGCCATTGCTTTTTTGTTCTGCGCGGACGATGTGGTTGCAAAAAAGATGGCAAAAGCTATTGTTAAAAATTGTTTGAGCATATTCAACGACAATCTATATTTTATTGTTTTTATAGTCAGGAATAATCGATCATTTAGCCAATATCCTTATCTCTACCCGGCGATTGGCAGCCCTGTCAGCATCTGTAACTTCAGGATCTATCAATCTATGTTTCACTCCATACCCAACATATTTGATCCGGGATGCTTCTATTCCTTTCCGGTAAACAAGGTAAGCAAATACACTGGTTGCCCTATGGGTAGAAAGATCTGATAGTGGCGCGTATTGTGCAGTATCTTTCTCACCGGCTGCCAATGGCACCCGCTTATTACCTACAATCTTATACGGGTCGGCACAACAAACATGCCCTTCCACTTGTATTTTAACACCGGGATTATCGCGCATAAACATAGCAAGGGCATCGAGCATAGGCAACGATTGCGGTAACAAATCTGATCTTCCCATTTGGAAATAAACTTTATCCAGCTTAAAAACGGTATTAACTTCTACAGCATTAACATCTATCACCGGCGCTCCATTTTCATATCTAATAATATCTCCAAGCTTTGTAGCCACTACGGCAGATTTTTTTCTACCAAAGCCGCCGGGCACTATCTGTACTTTTCTGTCCTCAGGGTATCCGGCTTTGTTATACGGACGGTTAACAGCTCCTTTGCCCGTAACCCACTCGATATTAGACGAATCCATATCCAATTTCATTAAATAATCGCGCACCGCCATTGCCCTTAAGGTGGATAACCTTTGGTTAGATTGTTCTGATCCGATAATATCAGCATAACCGATAATACCTACTTTACGCCCGGGCGCCAGTATATCGTTATAAACCAACGAATCGATCGTCTTTATTGACCTGGAATTTAAATGGGATGCTCCTATATCAAAATATATGGTTATGGAGTCGCGGGGCTGAGCGGCTGCGGTAAAAAAACAAGATATGAACAGCATTCCATAGCATACAATACGGCACATAGGATAACAGATAGTGTTTAATGCATATAAGATAGCCACATTATAGGATTTTGACAAGCTTTTTTGTAATTTCCAGAGTATTAAAAATTACCTTTGCGATTCTTTGAAACTATAGCGATAGTATTATGCTGCAGGAAGTTACTATAACACAGGATACAAGGTTGTCGTTTGACGAATTCAAACTGGGCGTTCTGGAAGATTACCACCTGGCGGTTGCCAGTCGAGAGGCAAGCCTGATTGGCCGACGCGAAGTGCTTACCGGTAAAGCCAAATTCGGCATTTTTGGCGATGGTAAAGAACTGGCCCAGTTGGCTGCTGCAAAATGTATGCAGCCGGGCGATATCCGTTCGGGCTATTACCGCGACCAGACCATAATGTTTGCAACCGGCATGAGCGATATGGAAAAGTTCTTTTCGCAGCTATATGCCAACCCTGACCTGGAAATGGAACCTTCTACAGGCGGCCGCATGATGAATGGCCACTATGGCACCCGCTGGCTTGATGAAAATGGCGAATGGATAGATTTAACCCAGGACATACATTCTTCCAGTGATATATCTCCTACTGCGGGCCAGATGGTACGCGCATTAGGACTTGCTTTTGCATCCAAATGCTACCGTAATATACAGGAGTTGCAGCAGGGTTTCGAGAAATTTACCCGTAACGGTAATGAAGTAGTATTCTGTACTATTGGGGATGCTTCTACATCTGAAGGCCTGTTTTGGGAAACAGTAAATGCCGCAGGTGTGCTGCGTGTACCGCTTGCTGTGTTTGTCTGGGACGATGGCTATGGCATATCCGTGCCACGTAAATACCAGACAACCAAAAATTCTATATCCGATGCGCTTGCTGGTATGCAATGGGACGATAGCACCGGTGGTATCAATATCTATAAAGTAAAAGGCTGGGACTATGCGGGCATGATGGAAACATTCCAGAAAGGCATTAACCGCGTGCGCGAAACACAGATACCGGCTATATTCCACGTGCAGGAGGTAACACAACCGCAAGGGCACTCTACTTCGGGCTCGCATGAGCGCTACAAAAGCAAAGAAAGGCTCGAATGGGAAAAGGAATGGGATTGTATTGCAAAGCTCCGCGAATTTATTCTGGAAAATGAGATAGCTAACGATGCAGAATTGCAGCGCATAGAAGAAGATGCGAAACAACAGGCACGCGATGCAAAACAACGTGCATGGGATGGTTTTATCTCCCCTATCCGCCAGCAAATACAGCAGGCTACACAGCTTTGCAACCAGGTGGTGTACGAAGGTGGCGCTAATGCACAGACCATTGCGGGCCTTGTAGCACAACTCGGCGCTATTAAAGAGCCCATACGTAAGGACGTAATGCAGACCGTACGCAAGGTGCTGAACCTGGTAAGCGGCAATAGCGAAGCAGTGAGGGCATTACGCAATTTCTATAGCAACCTGAAGGAAGATAACAGGGAGAAATTCTCTTCTCACTTGTATTCAGAATCTAAATACAGCGCCATGAAGGTGAAGGAAGTACCTGCAGTATTTACTGCCGACTCTCCAAGCCTGAATGGTTATGAAATATTAAATAAGTTTTTTGACCTGACGTTTGCTAACAACCCAGCGGTTGTGGCCTTTGGTGAAGATCTGGGTAAGATAGGCGATGTAAACCAGGGATTTGCCGGTTTGCAGGAAAAGTATGGCGTAGACAGGATATTCGATACCGGTATCCGCGAGGCAACTATCATTGGTCAGGGCATCGGTATGGCTATGCGCGGCCTGCGCCCGATAGCCGAGATACAATATCTTGATTACTTGCTGTATGGCCTGCAACCGCTCAGCGATGATGTGGCAACTATGCTTTACCGCACACGTGGCGGACAAAAATGCCCGATCATCGTGCGTACGCGCGGCCACAGACTGGAGGGTATCTGGCACAGCGGTTCACCAATAGGCATGATACTGAACAGCATCAGGGGTATGTACCTCTGTGTGCCACGTAATATGACGCAGGCTGCAGGCATGTACAATACTTTGCTGCAAAGCGATGACCCCGCTATTGTGATCGAATGTCTGAATGGTTATCGCCTGAAGGAAACTGTTCCCGCAAACCTCGATACATACACGGTACCATTTGGCATACCGGAAGTAATACGTGAAGGCAGCGATATCACTATCGTATCTTACGGTTCCACACTGCGTGTTATAGAAGAAGCGATCGTTAACTACCTGCAACCGGCAGGTATCAGTTGCGAAGTGGTAGATGTACGCACACTCTTACCTTTCGATATCAACAACATGATACTGGAATCTCTGAAGAAAACAAACCGTATTCTGTTTGTAGATGAAGACGTTCCGGGTGGAGCATCAGCATACATGTTCCAGCAGGTAATGGAAAAACAAGGCGGCTACCGCTGGCTGGATGTGGCTCCGCGTACCATCAGCGCACAGGCACACCGCCCTGCCTACGCTACAGACGGTGATTATTTCTCTAAACCAAATGCAGAAGATATCGCAGCGGTGATAGAAGAAATGATGAAAGAATAAGGCACCACCTATAATTTAAATAAACGAATAGCCTCCTGTTATCGGGAGGCTATTTTTATTATGAGGCTTGGTGCTCATCGCAAAACACATCCATTGCCTTCTTTAGAAAGTCCGGCAGTTCTTTAGCGTATTGCTCGTACGTAGCACGATACCTTTCATCATGTACATACATATCCCCAAAGCCACGGTACATTTTTATGGGGCAAGCGTAAAACTTATTGATCCAGGCATAATGCCGCGCCACTAATTGCTGTACAGCTGCATCTGCAGGATCTTTATCTATAAGTGTTACCAGCGCCAGGTTGATCTGCTCCCCTTCTTCTTTTAGGGCAGTAACTTCAGCTTTGGTCATAGCCATAATGTTTCGCTTAGACTCATCCAGCTTATCCGCACCCCATCTTTCAATTACTTCTTTTTCCCATTCTTCCACCTGTTCCTTTGAGAAACCTTTATACATTTCTTCGTAATTCATTTTTTCATTTTTTAAGTTAGCAATGGTATGGTCTATGGTTTCCAGCAGTGTACCATAATGCGCTATCCGTTTTTGCAGTTCCTTCCTGTGCGATTCCATCGCGGTCAGCACATCAAACTGTTCATCATCCAATATCTCACGTATATCGGCCAATGGTATATCCAGCTCGCGGTAAAAGAGTATTTGCTGCAGTCTTAATAGCTCTTCCCTGCCATAATACCTATAGCCCGCATCAGTACGCGTTGCCGGTTTCAGCAGATCTATTTCGTCATAATGGTGCAAGGTGCGCACGCTTACACCCGTTATTTTTGCCAATTGATTTACTGAAAATTTGTCCATAACCATACCTGTCATATACAAAGTAAGGGTATGACGCCACGTAAGGGTCAAGAAAAAACTCAAAAAAATTTTCTGGCTTGTGTTAATATTACCACATGACAAGGATAGGGCTTATATCAGATACGCATGGCTGGCTGGATGATGCAGTGTTTAAACATTTTAAAAATTGCGACGAGATATGGCATGCAGGGGATTTCGGAAATGCGGAGGTTGCAAATAAGCTAAAGGCTTTCAAGCCATTAAAAGGTGTTTATGGAAATATTGACGGCCAGGATATAAGACTTGAATACCCCGAAGTATTGCGCTGGCAATGCGAAGAGGTAAAGGTACTGATGATGCACATTGGTGGCTATCCTCCTAAATACAACCCGCAATCGCGAAAGCTCTTGTTAGAAGATACCCCTCAGCTATTCATTGACGGACATTCCCATATTTTAAAGGTGATCTACGACGATAAACTACGATGCCTGCATATGAACCCGGGCGCAGCAGGTCGGCAAGGCTGGCAAAAAGTACGCACCATCATTCGTTTTATAGTAGATGGCAAGGATATGCGCCAGTGCGAAGTAATAGAGCTGGGGCCTAAATGAGCCTTTATAATACAATGTATGTACCTTTGGCATCTTAATTTATACGACTATGGGCATCTCAGATATGTTATTTAAAAAGAAGGCAGAACAAGCCGAGGCTAATTTAAAAGCTGGACAGGAATTTCTTGCGCAGAATAGTAAGCGCGAAGGTGTAACAGAATTACCTAGCGGCCTGCAGTACGAGGTATTGGTTCAGGGAGAAGGTGAAAAGCCAACGGCATTCAACACGGTAACCTGCCATTACCACGGCACATTGATAGATGGTACTGTTTTCGATAGTTCTGTACAGCGCGGTAAACCTGCCAGCTTTCCACTGAATATGGTAATTAAAGGCTGGACAGAAGGCTTACAATTAATGCCGGTTGGCAGCAAATACAGGTTCTTCATTCCTGCAGACCTTGCTTATGGGGAACGCCAGGTGAGCGCGCAGATAGGCGCTAACAGCACTTTGATATTTGATGTAGAATTGCTGGGTATTAATTAATCTTACAAACCACATCTTATATGCACAAGCTGGTAGAAGACTTTAATGATTACCGCGCTAAGATGAACGAGGTGATCCTCGGCAAGCAAAATAAAGTATTGGGCAGGCTGTTCAACCTAGATACCAATACCTATATGGAAGGGGCTTTACCGGTAAAGACCAAAGAACTATTGGGACTGGTAGCCAGCATGGTACTTCGCTGCGACGATTGCATTAAATACCATGTTGGTAAATGCTATGAACTGGGCGTTACCACGGACGAATTATACGAAGTATTTGCCGTGGCAAACATCGTGGGTGGTACTATTGTAATACCGCACACACGTCGTGCTGCCGAATATTGGGAAGCGCTACAGGAAGGATAAAAATGATGTATTAGCTGACTTCCGCACGGTAGTTGGCTAATACATTATCATACAGCTGTTCGTAAAGCGGTATAATGCGCTGGCGGCTATATTTCTCCGCATGTTTTATCGCGGCTGCCTTAAAGGTTTTCAATGTTTCTTCATTGCTAAGGATGTGCAGTGCTTTCTCAGCCATGTCATCTACATCACCTACATTGCTCATATAGCCGGTTACGCCTTGTACATTGATCTCTGGCAGGCCACCTGCGTTGGTAGATATAACAGGCACCCCGCAAGCCATTGCTTCTAATGCGCTTAATCCAAAACTTTCGTACTGGGATGGTAATATAAACAGGTCGGTAATGCTTAGTATCTCATCTACTTGTTCCTGCTTACCAAGGAAACGTATATCATTGCATTGTGTTAGTGTGCGGCAATACTCCTCTATATTCTGGCGCTCAGGCCCGTCGCCTATCATCAATAGTTTGCTTGGCATCTGTGCATGCACTTTCTCAAACATCTTCACTACATCTTCTGCCCTTTTTACTTTCCTGAAGTTGGAAACATGCGCCAGGATACGCTCACCGTTAGGGGCCAGCATTTTCTTAAAGTGTTCTTTATTGCTATGCTGAAAGCGGTCTGTATCTACAAAGTTGGGGATAACAACAATCTCTTTTTCGATCTTAAAATGACTGAAGGTTTCTTCCCTCAGGTTATTAGAAACCGCTGTAATGGCATCTGATTCATTGATCGAGAAAGTTACTACAGGCGCGTAGGTCTGGTCTTTACCAACCAATGTAATATCAGTACCGTGCAGCGTGGTAATATAAGGTATATCCTTACCTGCTTTTCTTAATATCTGCCTGGCAAAGTATGCCGCCGAGGCATGCGGGATGGCGTAGTGCACATGAAGCAGATCCAGGTGGTGATTATTGATCACATTCACCATAGTACTGGTGAGTGCCGTTTCGTAAGGTGGAAAATCAAATAATGGATAGGTAGGAACCGTTACCTCGTGAAAATAGATATTCGGGTGGAAATTTAAGCGTACGGGTTGCTGGTAAGTGATAAAATGCACTTCATGTCCTTTTGCAGAAAGGGCCATACCCAGTTCTGTTGCCAGTACTCCACTTCCACCAAATGTAGGGTAACAAACAATACCTATTTTCATGCTGCAAATATCCGCTTTATCTTCGTATAACAGGATATAAGCCGATAAGGTTTGTTGATATTACAATTTGATAATATGAGGGCGCCTCATAGGCGCCCTGTGTATTAATTAACCTTGTTTTGCATTGCTTACCAGGTAGGCGGTAACCTTACCTGCTTCGTCATCGGTAAGATGCGCCTTCTTGGTCATCGTTGGCAGCACCTTATTCCACTTGTTCACATTAAAATCAGTTGGTTCAAACAATTTGTGACATTTGTTGCAATGTCCCTGCCATATAGCCTTACCATCCGCAAGGTCAGCCTCAGTATAGTTCTTTTTTACTTCACCGGCTGTAGCTTCTGTGCTCCTGGTAGTGGCTTTCTTAGAAGTACATGCTGCAAACAGGATGGCTGATCCCATTGCTGCCAATATTATTTGCTTCCTCATAGTAGTCTTAATGATTGATTGTGTTTTGATTCAATTATTGTACAAACAAATGTAAGAATTACCTTCATAAATAACCCTTTTCATTTTCGGGCGTTTTCCGATTGCTTTTTTACTTTTAAAAGATGAAATCAAAACTACTGGCTTGCTTACTGCTTATGGGCACCGCATCCTATGCCCAAAGCGACTCCATTATGTTGCGTAATATCTCGGACGAGGTGATGCTGCATGGTACCTGTTATGAAAACCTGCGCTACCTGTGCAAAAAAATAGGCAACCGCCTCAGCGGCACTCCGCAGGCTGCCAGGGCTGTAACATGGGGCGAAAAAGCAATGACAGAGGCCGGGGCCGACAAAGTATGGCTGCAACCGGTAGATGTTCCCTTCTGGATACGCGGACAGGAGAAACTGGCATTCCGATACCGGGGTGAAAAATCTTTTAAAGAGGTGAACGTACTGGCCATAGGTAATACGGTGGGTACTGATAACAAGCTATTGGAAGCACCGGTGGTACTGGTAAAAGATATAGAAGAATTTAAGAATCTACCTGATGACGCTGTAAAAGGAAAGATCATTTTCTTTAATTACCGTTTCCGCCAGGATCTTGTAAATACTTTCGAGGGGTATGGAGATGCTGGCCGTTATCGCTGGCTGGCGCCTAATATGGCTGCGGCCCGGGGTGCTGCTGCGGTTATTATTCGTTCCGTATCTACCGGGGTAGATGATCAGCCTCATACCGGCTCTATGCGCTATGCCGATACGGTAAAGCCTATCCCGGCTGTAGCCATTGGCAATACAACTGCAGACATACTCGAAAAGAAATGTAAAGAAGGTGCTGTATCTGCACAAATGCAGTCCAACTGCCATATGGCAGGCACTGTGCGTTCTTATAATGTAATAGGTGAGATAACAGGCTCTGAGCATCCGGAAACCTATATAACTGTAGGAGGCCACCTCGATTCATGGGATGTGGGCGAAGGCGCTATGGATGATGGCGCCGGTTGTGTGCAAACCATAGAGATAGTGCGTACGATGAAGGCATTGGGTATCCGTCCTAAACATACCATACGCGCAGTCTTATTCATGAACGAAGAGAACGGCCTTAAAGGCGGACTCGCCTATGCTGATTCTGCACGGGCACATAATGAAAAACACATGATCGCCATAGAAACGGATGCAGGTGGTTTCTCTCCCCGCGGTTTCGGGCTGGACATGAAAGAATCTAAAAAAGAAACTATACGTTCATATCGTCATCTGTTCCTGCCTTATGGCGTGTACGATTTTGAACATGACGAAGGCGGTGCCGATATTAGTCCGCTCCACAGGATGGGCGTACCTGTTGCGGGCCTGCTGCCAGATCCCCAACGCTATTTTGATCTGCATCATACCCGCGCAGATGTATTTGAAAATATCAATCATCGCGAATTAAAATTGTGTGCAGTATCTCTTACAGGACTGGTTTACCTTGTAGATAAATATGGTTTAGGACATATAGACCCGTTATCCGATACACCGATAAACAGCAACGTGCCTCATTCTTTAAAGAAAACAAACTAACTTCAAAGCCGGGTGAATTCGGACACAGGAATAATACGCCGGTTAATCAAAAAACCTTCAGCAATAGTAGCAATAACCGTTATCATACTGACATCGGTTATTGCTTTATTGGCTTATGTGCTGGCACCGGATAATACACCTTTTGGCAACCGGATGATCATCGAACTGGGATCACGGCAGCCGGGTTTTCAGAAACAATTGCTACTGATTCCAAAAGCGGTGCAGGACAATACACAGTCAGGAAGCTGGTTGAGTGGCACACCGTCCGGCTTTAAAGCAATTCCATTAAATGCCTGGGCATTCCGGGACACCGTGCTGGTAGCCCGCCATTATGTAGATGATGGTATCGAAGACACATTGGTATATCCTTTAAGGGCATTGTTAGCACCAGCACAACAATCAATGCCGCTGCAACAACAGCAGGAGTATATTAAACAACATCAAATAGAAAACAGGAAGTTCTACCTCGGCACAGATAAATACGGGCGGGATATTTTATCACGCCTCCTTATTGGCTCCCGCGTAAGCCTTGCCGTTGGTATTGTTGCTGTATTGTTGTCATTGACCATAGGCATTATTCTCGGTTCCCTTGCAGGATATTATGGTGGCATAGTAGATAATATCATTATGTGGGTGATCAATATCCTTTGGGCTATCCCTACCCTGTTACTGGTATTCGCCATTACGCTTACCATTGGCAAAGGTTTCTGGGAAATATTTGTTGCCATAGGCTTAACTATGTGGGTGAGTGCTGCCAGGCTGATACGCGGCCAGGTCTTGGTACTGCGCGAGATGGAATACATCACCGCCGCCAAAGCATTAGGTATTGGCGACATGCGCATTATCTTCCGCCATATTTTACCCAATATAGCCGGACCTATTATGGTAATAGCAGCCAGCAACTTTGCAACAGCCATACTTATCGAAGCGGGATTAAGTTTCCTCGGCATCGGTGTACAACCTCCGCAACCTTCATGGGGCCTAATGATAAAAGAACATTATAACTTCCTGCTAACGAACAGGCCACTACTTGCTATTATACCCGGCATAGCTATTATGTTACTGGTTTATGCATTCAATATATTGGGGAATGCGTTGAGGGATGTGTTGGATGTGAGGGGGGAATAAAAATTAATTCTAATTGACGAACTAATGAGTTACGATCTATTTTTCTACAAAAAGAAAGGAACTGAAATTTCAAAAAGTAAAATTTCAAGCTATTTGTCAGATAACTTGATCTCCCCAAATGTGGATGAAACTCAATGGTTTTTTGAAAATGAAGACACGGAAGTATATTTTTCATTTGAATACACTGATGAAAAAGCAATTGATGATTTAGCAGTGGTGCAACATTATGACGATACACATTTTAGTTTCAATTTAAACTTTCTCCGACCAAGTTTTTTCGGGCTTGAGGCATTTAGGTTTGTTGAGCAGTTTTGCAACGATTTAGACCTGTACGTTGTTAATCCGCAATCAGAATCAGGCTATCCATACAAACCAAATAAACAGGAAGAGTTTGAAAATTGGAATAAAACAAACTTAAGTGCAAGTAAAAAGCATTTTACAGAGATGCAAAGTTGTTATTTGAGTGAAGAAACTTGTAATAGCGTTTGGCAATACAATTTTAATAGGCAGATTTTGCAACAAAAACTTGGCGATGAATATTTTGTTCCAAAAATTTTCTTCTTTAAAGAAAAGAACAATAAACCGTTTACACTAACAATTTGGACAGAACATATTCCTATCATTCTACCTACAGTCGATTACATTTTGCTAACAAGGAGATACAAGAAATATTTTAAAACTATTAAAGATACCGTTCTAGTTTCTAGATCAACATTTCTTAATGCATTCGGTGGATATTTTGAAAAATTCGATTTCCTTGATTGCAAAATAATTCATAAAGACAACGCTAACCAAATAAAAAATATATTCAACTCAATAAGAACAGAAAAAGAATTAGGTGATTTCGCTGATAGATTATCAGTCGAAAATTTATATAACGCGATCGGTGAATAAACTCAAACAATCCAGTTAAATACCCTTCATTGTTAACCCACCATACTCTCCGCTGCTATATACCCGCTACTCCACGCATGTTGAAAGTTGAACCCACCAGTGATGCCATCTACATCTAATATCTCTCCCGCAAAATAGATGCCGGGCACTACCCTGCTTTCCATAGTCTGTGGATCTGTTTCTGATGTTTTGATACCGCCGCAGGTAACAAACTCTTCCTTGAATGTGGTTTTACCTTTGATGGAATAAGTATCGCGTATCAATTTTTCTATCAGCTTATTTTGAGCTGCAGCAGGTAGCTCACCCCAGCGGGTATCTTCATTTACACCACATTGTTTCAATTGGTATTCCCAGAAACGTTTAGGCAGGTCGAAGGGATTTTTATGATGTACTAATTGCTTACCCTGGTCTTTTCGTAGTTGCGCGATTGTTTCCTTTAATTCAGTTTCATTGATGTCTCCCAGCCAGTTGACAACGATATTGAAATCATAGTTCCGCTCATTTAGTTCCCTTGCGGCCCATGCAGATGTCCTTAACACCACAGGGCCACTAAAGCCCCAATGTGTAATTAGTAACGGTCCATGTTCTATAATTTTTGTTCCGGACACTTTTAATGTTACATCCTGCACGGCAACACCCATTAATTCTGTAATAGGATGTTTGGGCATATTGAAGGTGAACAAGGAAGGCACAGGCGGCATAAAGCTATGTCCGATATCTGTTAGCCATCTATAGTGCTCTGCTTTGGCAAAGCCACCGCAGGCTATCAGTATCTTATCTGCAACGTAAACAGATCCGTCCGCGAAATGTATATGCCATTTGCACTCTATTTGCTCCAGCCTGTCAACAGCTTTGTGATACATCACCTTTACTCGATTATTCATCATCTGTTGCCAGATGCAGTCTATGATAGTTTGAGAATCATCAGTAATCGGGAACATTCTTCCATCAGCCTCTGCCTTCAGGCGTACGCCTCTTTTACCAAACCAGTCTATCGTATCCTGTGGGGTAAAACGGCATAACGTCTTCTTCAATAACTGTTTTCCACGTGGGTACCTGGTTACTAATTCTGGTATATCAAACAGTGCATGGGTAGTATTACACCTGCCGCCGCCGGAAGCCTTTACCTTTTGTAATGCCTTACCCGTTTTCTCAAATACAACCACTTCCCTATCCGGCGAATAAGGGATATTGGCTGCGGCAAAGCAACCCGCAGCACCGGCACCTATAATAGCTATCTTTTGCAATTATGCGTTATTACCTGATTTTATCTGTGCTTCTACCACAGCTATGGCTACCATGTTTACGATCTGCCGTACGGTGCTGCCAAGCTGTAATACGTGCACAGGCTTTTTAAGTCCTAACAGTATTGGCCCCACTGCTTCGGCTCCGCCTACTTCCTGCAGCAGGTTATATGCGATGTTCCCTGCTGCCAGGTTTGGGAATATCAATGTATTGGGCGATTCATTTACCAGGTCGCTAAACGGATAATTTTCTCGCAACAGGTCCTTATTAAATGCGATACCGGCCTGCATCTCGCCATCTATTATCATTTCAGGATGCGTATTCTTGATGCGTTCTACCACGTTGCGCACCAGTATCGCTTCCGGTGAGGCGCTGGTACCAAAATTAGAATAAGAGAGCATCGCTATACGCGGCTTTATATTAAAGGTCTCAACAGCCTTTGCCGTTTGTAAGGTAATAGCGTAAAGCTCATCTTCGGTCGGGTTAAAGTTCACCGTAGTATCCGCAAAAAACAAAGGCCCTTTCTTGGTGAGCATCACATACATACCGGCTACCCTGCCCGCACCTTCTTCCATACCTATGATCTCCAATGCGGGACGCAACGTATTTGGATACTGGCGTGTGAGGCCGGAGATAAATGCATCTGCTTCACCTGTCTCCACCATCATGCAGCCGTAATAATTACGCTCGCGCATGATCTTCCTAGCTTCATACATATTAAAGCCGCGGCGTTGTCTTTTCCAGAAAAACAGCGCTCCGTATTTATCCCTTTGCTGCGCCTGTTCATCACTGCGCGGATCTATGATCTGCACATCGCTGAGCGGCAGGTTATTTTCTTCAATCAGTTTTTTGATCTTGGCTTCTTCACCTAACAGTATTGGTATGGCTATACCATCGTCCTTGGCTATCTGTGCGGCTTTGAGCACTTTCAGGTTTTCAGCATCCGCAAATACCACACGCTTAGGTTGTTGCTTCGCTTTATTGATGATGAAACGCAGAATGTTATCCTCCGAATTCAGCCTGCGGTACAATTCACTTTCATACGCTTCCCAGTCTGTTATTGGCTTCCGGGCAACGCCACTGTCCATGGCAGCTTTGGCCACTGCCGGTGCTACGGTTACCAGCAACCTTGGGTCTATCGGTTTAGGTATAATATAAGTGGGGCCAAAATGCAGGCTTTTCTCATTATAGGCCACATTAACGATATCAGGCACTTGTTCTTTCGCGAGTGCCGCTAATGCTTTTACGGCTGCGAGTTTCATTTCTTCATTAATAGCACGTGCACGTACATCTAATGCACCTCTAAATATATAAGGAAAGCCTAACACATTATTTACCTGGTTAGGATAATCACTGCGACCTGTAGCCATGATCACGTCAGGACGCGCAGCCATTGCATCTTCGTATGGTATTTCGGGATCGGGGTTGGCCAATGCAAATACAATGGGCTTGTCTGCCATCGACCGTACCATGTCCTGCGATAATATATTGCCTTTGGATAAGCCTATAAATACATCTGCACCTTTCATCGCTTCTGCCAGCGATTGATCTTTATCACTATTGGCAAAGATGTGTTTATGCTCATCAAGATCATTCCTTGTAGATGTGATCAGCCCCTTGCTATCGAACATATGAATGTTCTTCACATCTGCGCCAAGCGACATATATATTTTGCAGCAGGATATGGCAGAAGCTCCTGCCCCGCTGACAACAAATTTCACTTTGCTGATATCTTTACCCACCAGTTCTAAAGCATTCAACAATGCAGCACCGGATATAATGGCAGTACCGTGCTGATCATCGTGCATGATAGGAATATTCAGTTCCTGCTTCAGCCTTGTTTCTATTGCAAAACATTCAGGGGCCTTGATGTCCTCCAGGTTGATACCGCCGAACGTTGGCTCCAGGGCCTTCACGACAGATACAAAATGATCTATATCACGGGCATTCAGTTCTATATCAAATACATCAATATCCGCGAATATTTTAAAAAGCAGGCCCTTTCCTTCCATTACCGGTTTACTGGCTTCAGGGCCTATATCACCTAATCCCAATACGGCCGTACCATTGCTGATAACAGCTACCAGGTTGCCTTTTGCAGTATAGCGGTAAACATCATCTGGATGGTCGTGTATCTCTTTACAGGGCTCTGCCACACCAGGTGAATAAGCGAGTGCAAGGTCTCTTTGTGTTTTTGTCTCTTTAGTAGGAATTACTTCTATCTTTCCGGGCCTGCCTTTCTCGTGATATTCCAGTGCATCTTCCTTGCGGATAAGCTGTGCCATTGTATGCGTTTTATAACACTAAAGTTAAACAAAATAGCGCCGCTATCATAGATATCATTGATTTGCAATTGACGGATTGATCGGCACTTAAACCTAAGGCACAATTTTTTTAAGCTATAAATCAAAAAATATTTATGGCAAAGACTGCAACCCGTAAAACAGCGCCAAAGAAAACAAGCGCTAAAAAAACAACTGCAACAGCTACTCCTGACTCTATGTTGGAAAAATTCTTCCAGGATGAATTAAAGGACATCTACTGGGCCGAAAAACACCTGGTAAAAACATTGCCCAAAATGAAAAAGGCTGCCACCTCTGCAGAACTGCAGGCAGCTTTTGAAGAACACCTGAATGTGACCAAAGAGCATGTTGCGAGGTTGGAGCAGGTTTTTGAAATGCTGGGCAAAAAAGCACAGGCAAAGAAATGCGATGCTATGGCCGGTATTACAGAAGAAGGCGAAGGCATTATAGAAGAAACCGAAGCCGGCACAGCAACACGTGATGTGGGCCTGATACTGGCTGCACAAAAAGTGGAGCACTACGAGATCGCTACCTATGGTGGACTGGCACAATTGGCTACTACCTTAGGACTCGACGATGTAGCTGAAATCCTGCGTACTACTCTGGAAGAAGAAAAAGAGGCTGATGTAACACTGACCGGTATAGCAGAAAACGATATTAACTATGAAGCAAGTGAAGAAGAGGAAGACGAATAGTCTTCCTTTTCTTTCCTAATTAGTTCGTGCATATTTGCTACCCGACAGCCCTAGCAATGACACTGACCAAAAGGCAATTGTTCATTATTCATACCGCAAAGCATCAATAGGATTTAATCCTGCTGCTTTTCTTGCAGGATACCAGCCAAAAAAGATGCCTACTATTGCCGAAAAGGCAAAGGAAAGCAGCACTGAACTGGCCGTTATCACCACAGGCCAGCCACCAAACCTGGCTACTAGCTGCGAAACCAGGATGCCAAACAAAATACCTATCAATCCGCCGATGAAACTGATGAATACAGACTCGATCATAAACTGAAAAAGTACATCCCTGCTCTTGGCACCTACAGCCATCCGTATCCCAATTTCCCTCGTACGCTCCGTTACCGATACCAGCATAATATTCATAATGCCAATGCCGCCAACGAGCAACGAGATACTGGCAATACTGGCCAGTAAAATGGTTAGTACTTTTGAGATCGACCCAAATACATTGGCTATATCTGCCTGCGATCTAACCGTGAAATCGTCTTCGTCGTCCGGGCTGAGCTTGTGCTGCAATCTTAATATCTCTGTCACCTGTTCCTTCGCATTTTCCATATCGCCCTCAGACCTTGCGGAAGCGAGAATATTATTGACGTACATGCCGGACAACATTCTTTTTTGCACGGTAGAGAAGGGAGCAATAATAATATCATCCTGGTCTTGCCCAAAGGTGTTCTGACCTTTCTTTTCCAGCAATCCTATTACTCTGAACGGAATACTATTGATACGTATAAATTGTCCCACCGGGCCTGTTCCCTCACCAAAAAGATTGGTGGACACTGTTTGCCCGATCACACATACCTTCGCGGCATTGCGTTGATCTCCTGATGAAAACAGGTTGCCGCTTTCAATCTTCAGGCTGCGGATAGATATATAGCTATTATACCCACCCACTACCATCGTATGCCAGTTCTGGCTCCCTGCTATTACTTGCGATGATCTCATCACCACCGGCGATACCTCCGTAAGGTATTCGCACCTGGCAGCCAGTACGTCTGCATCTTTCTGGGTGAGCGTAGAATAGGAGCCTGCACCCATACGCACACCGCCCTGGTTCACCGATCCGGGATAGATCATTACTGTATTAGTACCCAGGCTGGATACTGATGCCTCAATATTCTGCCGCGAGCCCTCTCCTATTGCCAGCATAGAAATCACAGAAGCCACACCTATGATAATGCCCAGCATTGTAAGGAACACCCGCATTTTATTTTTGCTTAGTGATCTGGAGGCTATTTTTATCAGGTTCAGCAGTTTCATTTCGATGCAACTTCCATTTTGATTGATGGTAATTTTTCGAGCTCCTCTTTTGCGAACTTCCGATTCTGCACCGGCTCGTTGGAAACTATCTGCCCGTCGCGAAAAAGTATGTTCGACAAGGCAAAGTCCGCTATGTCCGGTTCATGCGTTACCATAAGTATGGTGATACCTTTGCTATTCAATTGCTGGAATATATCCATGATCTCGTAGCTGGCGTGTGTATCCAGGTTGCCGGTAGGCTCATCGGCCATAATGATGAGGGGATTATTCACCAGTGCCCTTGCTATGGCCACCCTTTGCTGTTGTCCTCCCGATAGCTGGCTGGGTAAATAGTGTAGCCTATCAGCAAGGCCTACTGACCTTAATGCTTCCGATGCACGTTCCATCCGCTCTTTTGCATTCACTTTGCCGTTATACAGCAAAGGCAGTTCCACATTTTCCAATGCAGATGTCCTCGGCAGAATATTAAACGATTGGAAAATAAACCCGATCTTATTATTTCGCAATGTTGCCAGTTCATTTTTATCCAGCGTTAACACATCGGTGCCATCCAAATAATACTTGCCGCTGGAGGGGTTATCCAGGCAGCCGAGGATATTCATAAAGGTTGATTTACCCGATCCGCTAGGGCCCATTACGGCTACAAAAGAACCTTTCTGTATTTCGAGGGTTACATCTCTGAGTGCATGCACTTCAAAGTCGCCCATCTTATACACTTTCGACAGGTTCTTAACAGATATGAGGCTGTTTGTTTCTATCATGGCCTGCTCCTCCTCCTGGGCATTTGGGGCATAAATGGATTTTTCGCAGCAGATGTGCTTACGGTATTCTCTATTCCTGTAATGATCTCATCGCCTGCTTTAATATTACCTTTAATTTCCAGCAGGCTACCGTCAAACAAACCAGCCGTTACCATTTCCGGTCTCATAGTCTCCCCTTCTCTAACCCATATATAGCAGCTCGTCCCCGGCTGTGGTATTTCGTTCGCTGTCAATTTCATAGAATCCATGCTACTTTTTACTGCTGCAGGTATATTCATCTTCGCCATCACATCTGCCGATGGCTGAAAATGCACGGCGTTGCTGACAACTTTCAATACATCGGGATGCATGGCTATATTAACCGAGATATTAGCAGTAAGTCCCGGCAGCAACTTCAATTCGGGATTCGCAACATCTATTACCACAATATAGTTCACCACGTTCTGTATGGTTACCGGTTGCAACCGTATCAGCCCCACTACACCACGGAATTTATCATTGGGATAGGCATCCACAGTAAAATCTACAGACTGCCCTACTTTCACTTGTCCTATATCTGCCTCATCTACATTGGCCAGTACCTGCATCTTCTTCAGGTTGTTGGCAATAGTAAATAAAGTGGGAGCGTTAAAACTTGAGATGACCGTTTGCCCCACATCTACATTTCTCGATATCACAGTTCCGTTAATAGGCGCTGTGATGATTGCATAATGCAGATTGATCTTTGCATGCTCCATATTCGCAAGCGCAGCCATAAGATCGCTTTGGGAAGATTTATAGGCAGCATACGCCTGGTCATAATCTGCTTTTGATGCCACTTTATCTTTATACAGTGTATCTATCCTTTTAAAATTATGGCTTTGTAGCTCTACCTGTGCCCTTGCTTTTTCTACAGTTGCTTCTGCATCCAGGTAAGCTGCATGAAGTAAGGTAGTGTCCAGCAAGGCTATCACTTGTCCTTTCCTTACAATGGAATCAAAGTCTACAAATATCTTAGAGATAATACCCGATACCTGGGCACCTACAAGTACGGTTGTATCTGCATTTACGGAACCGGTTGCGGTTACAGTCACTGCTATATTCCCCTTTTCAACTTGTGTTGTCTTCCACACTACAGGCTCGCCGGCTTTCCGAAACCATAGGAAATATGCCGCAACGATCAACCCTGCAACGGCAACAGAAATTATAATGATCTTTCTCCGCTTTTTCATGTTTTATTGCGTCAGTGAGTTTGTGTTATAGAAGTTGATGATCTTTGCGCGGAAGATGTAACTATACTTTGCTTGTAGCAATGCCAGCAAAGCCTTATTATAGTTACTTTTCTCTACCAGAAAGTCTGTTACATTCGACGCTCCCTGCATAAACTTTTTCTCCATATCCAGGTAAGCCCTTTCGTCTGCATGTAATTGCTCCCGGGATGATACATAGCTTTTTGCTGCAGCAATCTCATCAGTATAGGCCTGTTCTATGGCCTTACGCAATTGATTCTTTACAGCTGATTCATTCAGCCGGGAATTAATGACGGCGATTTTTGCTTTCCGAACATTGTTATGGTACAGCAGGCTATTGAAAATGGGTATAGATAAATTCAGCGTTATGCCCTGCCCCACATTATTCTTGTATTGCTCCCACAGGGGATAATCAGCTTTCGTGACGTTGGTTACGGGCACATCACTCACCACTACCTGCGTGGGATCATTCTGCAAATACCCTATTTTTTGTACAACCTCGGTTGTTTGTGAGTTCAGCCGGGTGTTCAGGCTCGAGAAAGATGTATTTATATTACCGGATGCGCTCAGCTTTGGATAAAGAACACCTTTATATGCTTTTAGCCCGTATTCAGATGCACTTGTTTTCGTCTGCGCACTCCTCACATCAGGCAGCAGGCTTAATGCATTGTTGTATATTTCAGAGGATGAGGCTGCAACGCTTTGCGGCACGTCATCCATACCTGCAGTTGCTATTTCAAAGTTATCACTCATCGGCATTTCCATCAGCTGCATCAGGTTCAGTTTTGCTAGTCGCAGTTGGTTCATGGCGGTTACTTTAGCAGCATTATCCCTTGCCAGTTGTGCCTGTATCTGTAGTAGGTTTAGTTCCGGCAGCTGCCCTACCGCTACGTATTTCTTTGTCCTGTTAAGTTGCTCTGTGGTGGCATCTATTTGCGCTTGCGCGATAGCGGTATCCTCATATTCAAAAAGTACCTGCAGGTAATATGCCATTACGTTGAGGCCAAGGTCGTTCTTTGCCTTTTCTATATCCAGTGTTCCTGCTTCATAATTGGCTCTGTTTTGATGCACCAGGTTTTGAAGCTGCAAACCATTGAATAGAATAACACCGCTGCTCAGTACCAGGCTATTGGTAGAAAAATTTTGCGCAGTACTTTGTTGGGTGACAGGATTATTATACTTGCCAAAGTTGAAATTTTGCGCATCGCTAAGGCCCAGTGTTGGCAACATATTTGCCCTTGCCTGCTCGTAGTTTATTTTGTTGATCTCGTTATTCCACCTGCTTTGGTTAAGCGATATATTTTGCTGCCATGCTTGCTGTAGGCATTCATCGATCGTAAAAACTCTTTTTTGCCCGTAACACAATATCGGGAGAAGGGCGATAATGTAAAATATATATTTGCCGGTTGTTCCTAAGTGCATCACCACTTGTTATAAGTATTCTTCACTATAAAGAATGCTTACAAAACAACCTCAATGGCCGATTTAAATAAATGATGCAGGTCAGGTATTAAACTGACAGGCATCAGAACGGCATTGCCAAAGCCAATTTACATGGACTGGCAATTGGTATATACTGCAACCGAATAACCAGGCAATGAAATAGAAGGTGCATTAAAAATATTGGGGTAGAAATGACCGCCATCACTGCTCTCGCAGGAAGAAAGCAACAACCGAAAATGATTGTACTGCGTCAACATTACTGTCTTTTGTTCTTCGCCAGACAAATTAAATACAGCCAGTAATTCCTCCGTCTCATCTTTACTTATTCGGTGCAGTATAAACACGGTATCCGATATAATATGTACCCTTGTGTACTGCCTGTCAAAGTTTTTTAAGGCTTTGTGGCTCTTCCGCAATTTTATCAAAGTCTTATACCAGTCAAGTAGTTCTCCATGTTTGCCATCGTTGCGCGTTTCCCACTGCAGCTTGCAACGCGAAAAGGTCTCATAACTTTTAGCATCAGCAGGCCCTTCTTGCCAGTTTTCATGTGCAAACTCTTTCATCCGTCCTTCTCGTATAGCTTCTATAAGCTTAGGATCTTTATGATCAACGAAGTATGTGAAAGGTGCGTCTTCCGCATATTCTTCTCCCATAAACAGCATAGGTATATAAGGTGCAAGCAACAGTGCCGAAGCTGCAACTTTTAATTGCGGAAGATCAACCTGGTTCGATAACCGGTCTCCTTTTAACGTATTTCCTACCTGGTCATGATTTTGTATAAAAGCGATGAAGCGATCTCCAGGCAAGCCCACAGAGGGCTGACCAAATTTACGTTTTCGAAAACTTACAAACTGGCCACTATGAACATATCCATCCGTATATGCTTTTGCGAGCTGGTCTATCTTACCAAAGTCGCGATAGCGGTCTTTACCCTTCGGATAGATCAATACATATAAAGCATGATGGAAATCGTCCAGCCATTGCGCATTAAACCCGTAACCGCCGCCCTCTATATCTTTTACAACCTTCGGATTATTGAGGTCTGATTCTGCAATTAAATAGCGAACTTTCCCAGTTTGCAGATTAAATACGTCCAGCTCTCCACGCAGATATTCCCAAAAATGTAGCGCTCCGAAATCATACATCTGGTGTATGGCATCCAGTCTTAAGGCGTCTATATGAAAATATTTTAGCCAATACAAAGCATTGCCGCAGAAATATTCCCTTACTCCATCACTATACTCCTCGTCATAGTTTATCGCGTCTCCCCATGGCGTTCTATATTTGGCGGTAAAATAAGGAGCAAACATCGGAAGGCAATTTCCTTCAGGTCCCATGTGATTATAAACGACATCCAGTATTAAGGCAATGCCTTTTTCGTGACACGCGTTGACCAGTTTTTTAAGTCCTATGTAGCCACCGTAGCTGTTTTGTGCAGCATAGGGAAACACGCCATCATAACCCCAGTTTCGCGAACCGGGAAATTGAGCAACCGGCATGATCTCAATAGCATTAACACCCAGTGCTGCCAAGTCGTCCAGTCTTTCTATCGCCGCTTCAAATGTGCCCTCGTCTGTAAATGTACCGATATGCAACTCGTAGATAATGTAATCACTAAGCGGTATATTTCTCCAGCTATCATCCGTCCATTCAAAACGATGATCCACCAATTGCGAAGGTCCGTCAACCCCATCAGGTTGGCAAAAAGACGCAGGATCAGGATAGTCTTTCCCATCCAAGTTATAATAATACCTGCATCCTGTATAAGAGCCGGGCAAGCAAATGTGGAAGTAACCTTTCACATCCTTCTGCATTTCAAAGATTTCGTCAGCAGGAGATACGATGTGCAGCGCTATTTTCTCTTTCTCAGGTGCCCAAACTTCAAAAACGCATTGATCATTTATAATATTGGCTCCTATATTTCTTTCCATACTATTACGCCTTTAAACGAACTACTATCCCTTCGTCTCCACTTAAATAAATAACATTAGCAACCATTGTATTTTCCAATTCAGGAATCGTTGCTACTTCCACCTTTCCCTCAATTCCTTCCGGTAGTTTAAAACAGCATTGCCGATGACTCAGGTTCAGTGCTATCAAAAAGCTATCATGTCCTTCCAGCTTCCTCGTATATACGAAACCTTGCCGGTCGTGGTAGATGCAATCATAATTCCCGGCCATCAGGCTCCATTCCTTTTGTCTTAATGCTATCAGCTTTTTATACAGCAATAACATCGACCATTGGCCCTTTTTTTGTACTTCCACGTTCTCTATATCCGCCATCTTATCTACCCGAAGCCATGGCCTGGCTTCTGAAAATCCGCTATACACACTAGTATCCCATTGCATAGGCGTACGTTCCGGATCTCTGCTTATATTTTTTTCAGGCATATTCAATCCCTGCGGATCATGCTGCTCTTCAAGTGGTATGGGCACATCCTGCATCCCTATCTCATCTCCATAATACATAGTAGGTGTACCGGGCAATGTCAATAGCAGTATCGCAGCAACTCTTGCCTGGTCTGATCCTACACGGCTTCGGATGCGTGGCTGGTCATGATTCCCCAATACCCAGTTTGGCCATCCTTTAGGGGGTAATGCGCTTAAGTACTCATCTACCATAGAAGATATATGCAACGCATCCCATGGAGTTTGCAGTAATAAAAAATTAAATGGCAATTGCGCTCCATTATTATTTATACCGTAATAGGTCACCAGGCTGTGGATGGGCAAGTACACTTCGCCTATCATCATTCTTTCCGGGTACTCATCTAATATCGATCGCATATAAGATACGATCTCGTGCACTTCGGGCTGATCGGTAGAATATACAGGCAGCAATGAATCGTAAGTAGGCATGTAATCACGGTAATCCGGGTTGGTAGGATTATTACGCAGGAGTTTATCCTTAATAAGATGCCATATCACGTCTATACGAAAACCATCTACTCCTTTATCCAGCCAAAACTTCATGATATTGCCCAGTGCTTTTACCACTTCTGGTTCCCTGTAATTCAGGTCTGGTTGTTCTTTTAAAAAAGCATGATAGTAATATTGCTGTGTCTCTTCATCCCATTCCCATGCGCTTCCACCAAAAACACTAAGCCAGTTATTGGGTGGTTTATTATCTACTGTAGCATCTGCCCATATATACCAGTTGCGTTTGGGATTATCTTCTGAAGATCTTGACTCTTTGAACCATGGATGCTCATCAGATGTATGATTAGGTACCAGGTCTATAACAAGTTTCATTTGCCGTTGATGCAATTCCTGCAGCAGCCAGTCAAAATCGTCCATGGTGCCAAATAGCGGATGAATAGCTGTATAATCTGTTATATCATAACCAAAGTCCTTCATAGGAGAAGGATACACCGGAGACAGCCAGATGATATTAATACCAAGCCATTGTAAATAATCAAGGCGTTTAATGATTCCCCGTATATCTCCTATCCCGTCATTACTACTATCCTGGAAAGAGCGGGGATAGACTTGATAGATAACGCCACTTTGCCACCATAGATATTGCCTGCTATTCTCCATAATATTAATTGCCTGACTATACCTTGAATAATCTCATGCCATTTATAGCGAGTAGAAATATTTCACATTATAAAGGCTTACAGGCCGGCAACAAAAGCCCCGTTTGTAGGTAGCGTAAATTGGGTATCGATTCTGCCGGGCAACATAGAATCTATCTTCACAAGCTTGGTGCTTGTCTTTTTTGAAGGAACATTAATAAGCTTATCAAGGAAGTTATTAGCCCATGTAAATATGTTCGCACGTTCTACCTTCTTCTGCATAGCAAGCAGCGTTTTTTGCTTTTGATCAATTGGCATGTTCAGGCCATAGCTGATTTTTTCGGCAAACGATGTAATATCATTCGGGTTAACGAGAATGCTTTCGGTAAGCTCATTCGCTGCACCTGCACCTTCACTAAGTAACAGCGCACCGTTCAGGTTAATATTACTTGCTATATATTCTTTACTCACAAGGTTCATCCCGTCTACAATTGGGGTAACAACTGCCAGGTCAGCTGTAGAGTATAATGCCGAGAGCATATTCGGGGGGAACGACCTGTAGAAGTGCCGTATCGGCTGCCAGTCAAACGTTCCGTACTTCCCGTTTATATCTGTGATCAGCCTGTTCATCTCCTGTTTCAACTGCTTGTATCCGCCTACATTTTCGCGGGAAGGAACTACAAGATGTATAAAGGTCACCTTTCCACGCCACTCTTCATAGTTCTTCAAAAACAGTTCAAATGCCTGCAAGCGTTGGATGATACCCTTGCTATAATCCAGCCGGTCTATCGATATCATGATTTTGGTATCGATCTGTTTCTGTAATTTCTGAGCAATTCGTTTTGTTTCGGCGCTTTGGGCAAGCGCTCTGTATTTTTCATAATCAATGCTGATCGGGAAGCATGATACCTGTACAGGACGGTCGCTGACAGTTAATTTATCAGTTCCTATAGAAGCGCCGCCAATCTTCACTGCCGCATTCTTAAAATGCGACACATCATTATTTGTTTGAAAACCAATTACATCTGCTCCCAACAATCCGTTAATGATCTGTTCTTTCCATGGCAATGCTTTAAATACATCTGATGAGGGAAATGGTATATGATGAAAATAGCCAATGCGCAATTTAGGATTAGCTTGTCTCAGCATTTGTGGAACCAACATCAGTTGGTAATCCTGCACCCATATAGTGTCTTCTTCGGTTGCATGTTCCAAAACTTCGTCCGCAAATTTCTGGTTTACCTTTACATAAGCATCCCAATATTCAGGATCATATACACTATAACTTGTAAAATAGTGGAACAGGGGCCAAATGATTTCGTTTGAAAAGCCCTCGTAAAAATTATCGATCTCTTTTTTGCTTAAAAAAACCGGGAACAAATGATCCGGTTTTAACAGTTCTTCAACTTCCATTTTTCTTAGCCCATCCACTTCAGCTCCGGGCCATCCTATCCAGATGTTTTTGTATTTATTAAAAACGCTCCCTAAGCCGGTTGCCAGTCCGCCATCACTATTTTGCAAACTAATATCTCCATCCGTTACGGTGATCTTAACAGGTAGCCTGTTTGATACGTTAATAATTCTCTTCTGTGTGTCCCAGGTATCTTTCATGCGTGAGGCTTTGACTACTTCTATAACAACATTGTGCCACTACATGGCAGGTTTGCTCTGGTTGCTTCTATCAATAAGGGTAAGTTTTTGAGTATCTGCCAACTATCTGTTCTTATGGTACGAATTTTATGGAGCATTCTCATAAATAAACCGGCACATCCAAAATGGCTATTACTCCCGGCAGGAAAAGAGTTATCATCAGCAATATTTTACCCACTGTAGATTGTGGCAAGTTTCCCGCAAAAATCATTATCAATCAACCAATTACTATTTCAGCAGACATTTTTACGGACGGCATCGATCAGGTATCCGCCCGTGTTTTAATACGACACTCCACACAAAAACTATGGAATGAACTGGAACTGCAATTACACGATAACGATCGATGGACCATTACATTTACTCCGGGTAAACTGGGAAAATATAGTTTTCAGATAATTGCATGGATCAATCATTTCGCTACCTGGCAGGATAGCATTCGAAAAAAATATGCTGCCGGCCAGGATATACTAGTCGACCTTAAAACTGGGGTAACGATTGCAGAAGATGCTTTAACGCGGGCTGCCGGTAAAGATAAAGCTGCGATACAGAAATGGCTGCAAGAGTTGAACGGAGTTACAGAATCTGCCGCAGGAATGACACTAACAGAGGATGAGACGATGAACAGCCTGTTCTGTAAATACCGTAATAAGATGGCCACGACTATCCATCCACAAACTTTTGAGCTTACTGTAGATCCCCCCAAAGCGGTATTTAGCACCTGGTATGAGTTATTCCCCAGGTCTGCCGCTGTTGAGCCCGGAAAGCATGGCACTTTTAACGATGTCTGCAATCTACTCCCCACCATAGCCAAAATGGGATTTGATGTATTATACTTGCCACCCATACACCCAATTGGATTAACCAACCGTAAAGGCAAAAACAATTCACTCATCGCAGAAGAATCCGATCCCGGGTCACCCTGGGCAATTGGTGGCACAGCGGGTGGCCATAAGGATATACATCCGCAACTGGGCAATTTGAAGGATTTTAAAAAATTGATTACCGCTGCCCAAAAGCAAGGAATAGATATTGCGTTGGATATTGCATTCCAATGTTCACCCGACCATCCCTATGTAAAGCAACACCCGGAATGGTTTAAATGGCGCGCAGATGGTTCCATTCAGTTCGCCGAAAATCCACCAAAGAAATATGAGGATATCCTGCCTTTCAATTTTGAAAGTGAAGCTTTTGAAAGCCTTTGGGAGGAGCTGAGAAGCGTCATCCAATACTGGGCAGATAATGGCGTTAATATCTTTAGGGTAGATAACCCACATACCAAAGCAATACCTTTCTGGGAATGGGCTATAGATAAACTTAAAGCAGAATATCCACAACTTATATTTCTTGCGGAAGCCTTTACCCGCCCAAGAATTATGGAGCACCTAGCTAAGGTTGGCTTTACCCAATCCTATACCTATTTCGCATGGCGGAATACAAAAAGAGAACTTGAAGAGTATATAACGGAATTAACCAAAACAGACCTTCAATATTATTTTAGACCTAATTTTTGGCCAAACACACCTGATATACTTACGGAAGAACTAGTGCATGGCGGCGTTAATGCACATATAGCACGGGTAATACTTGCAGGTACTTTATCATCGTCTTATGGTATATATGGCCCGGTGTATGATTTAAACGTCAATGAACCACGGGCGGGCAAAGAGGAGTATAATGATAATGAGAAGTACGAGATCAAACACTGGGATTGGAATAGCTATACGAAAACAAGAGAGATCATATCACGTTTGAATAGGATCAGGAAAGAGAACCTTGCGTTACAAACTACCAATAATATCGAATTCGCAACAACAGATAATGACCGGGTCATCTGCTATATCAAGGCCGATGACAGCAGGCAAAACATTATTATAGTTGTAGTAAACCTCGATCCTTATAATACGCAAACCGGCAACATAAAACTGCCATTATACAAGGTGGGTATGTCTTACGATAAGCCGTTTGTAGTGCACGACCTCTTAAGTGGCGATAAATACGAATGGAACGAATGGAACTTCGTTTCCTTGAATCCACATGATATACCTGCTCACGTGCTAAAGGTGATACAATAATCCGGAAAACATGAAAAAGGACGCAATAGACGATAAACTGCATTGGTACAAAGATGCCATCATATACGAATTACATATTAAAGCATTCCGGGATGGCAACTGCGACGGAATAGGAGATTTTGTGGGGTTAATGGAAAAGCTGGACTATTTGCAAAACCTCGGTGTCACCGCCATATGGCTGCTACCCTTCTACCCTTCTCCGCTTAAAGACGATGGCTATGATATTGCCAATTATTATAGCATTAATCCTAACTATGGCACCATTGCGCAGTTTAAGAAATTGTTGAAGGAAGCTCATAAACGCAAACTGAAGGTAATTACTGAACTGGTGATTAATCACACATCCGATCAGCATCCATGGTTTCAGAAAGCGCGCAAAGCCCCAAAAGGATCAGCAGCCAGAAACTTTTACGTATGGACAGATAACCCGGAACAATATGCAGATGCAAGGATCATATTTCAGGACTTTGAAAAATCAAATTGGACCTGGGATCCTATAGCCCAACAATACTATTGGCATCGCTTTTTCCATCATCAGCCCGATCTTAATTACGATAATCCCGCTGTGCAGGAAGAGGTATTTAAGATATTAGATTTTTGGTGCGAAATGGGTGTGGATGGTTTCAGGCTCGATGCGGTTCCGTACTTATTTGAACGCGAAGGAACCAATTGCGAGAACCTGCCGGAAACGCACGCTTTTTTGAAAAAGCTTAGAAAACATGTGGATGAAAAATATCCGGGCACATTGTTATTAGCAGAAGCAAACATGTGGCCTGAAGATTCGGCCAGCTATTTTGGTAACGGCGATGAATGCCAGATGAACTACCACTTCCCTGTTATGCCACGTATGTTCATGGCTATCAAGATGGAAGACCGCTACCCGATTACTGATATATACGATCAGACTCCCGCCATCCCAGATATCTGTCAATGGGGCATCTTTCTCCGCAACCACGACGAGCTGACCCTGGAGATGGTTACCGATGAAGAGCGCGACTATATGTACCGGGTATATGTAAAAGACCCACAGGCACGTATTAATCTGGGCATTAGGCATAGGTTAGCGCCCTTAATGGAAAATGACAGGAGAAAAATAGAACTGCTCAACTATCTCCTATTCTCGCTACCGGGCACACCTGTGATATATTATGGTGATGAAATAGGCATGGGTGATAATTATTATCTCGGAGACCGCGATGGTGTGCGTACGCCCATGCAATGGTCCTTAGATAGAAATGCCGGGTTCTCAGAAGCAAATCCGCAACGGTTATATTTACCTATAGTGCTTGATCCGTTATATCATTACGAATATGTGAACGTAGAGGTGCAGAATAGAAATTCCTCATCCCTGCTATGGGCAATGAAGAAGCTGATCAGCACCAGGAAAAGATACCTTGCATTTAGCCGAGGCGACATTAAATTCATCGCTTCAGAAAATCCTAAGGTATTATCTTTTATCAGAAGCTATGGCGATGAGAATATACTGGTAATTGTAAACCTGTCACGTTTTTCTCAACCCGTAGAGCTTGATTTGTCAGAATACAAAGGGCAGACGCTTACAGAGATGTTTAGCTATAACAACTTCCCGCAGATAAAAGCTGCAAGCCCATATTTCTTTACCATGGCTCCATACGAATGTCTCTGGTTCGAGATCAGTAGCAAGGAGATGGTAGAAGATCACCCACGACATATATTAGAGTTCGAAAGATGGCCGGTTTTTACAGATGATGCTGAAGACATGTTTGTCGATACTATTCTTCCTGCCTATCTAAATAAGATGCGTTGGTTTGGCGGCAAGGCGCGAAATACCAATTCTATAGATATTGCAAACTATACAACACTGGCTATTGCTGATAGCCATGTTGTCATGATGATACTGGAAGTCACCTATAAAAGTGAACTTCCTGAACGTTACCAGCTCTCTTTAGCTTTTGCTTCGGGAGAGCAAGCCACAAAAATAGCGGATGATTTTCCCAATGCAGTAGTTTGCAATGCGTCTGTCAAAGGCACCGAAGGTATTCTTTATGATGCACTGTACAGCGATTCGTTCAGGCAATATATTTTTGAACGGCTGGCAGAAAGACACAAGGAAAGCGTTAACCACATTGTATTCTCGGCAAATCGTGGCTTAAAGAATTACGCAAAAAATAATAATTCTATAAAGTCAAGAATTCTGTCTGCAGAGCAAAGTAACTCTTCCATTATTTATGATAATGCCTATTTTCTGAAGATATATCGCAAGGTAGATAATGTGGCAAATCCAGATGTAGAGATTACAGAGTTTTTAACTGAGTCGACTGATTTTAGCCACTTACCGGCATTTGTCGGGACTATTGAATGGGATACGGCTGACGGAAATATTATACTGGGGATGGTCCAGGAAATGGTTGAAAGCAATATAGATGGCTGGACGTTCATGCTCGACAGATTGAAAAGCTATAATGAAAAAATACTTGCAGCTGCACGAGCAGATGAGCTCATGCTAAAATTCAATGCAAGCCAACCACCCTATCAATTTGATGAATTACCCTTACAGGTAAAAGAATTACTGGAGCCTGCAGTTGTAGAAAGAATTACGCAACTGGGTATCCGCACAGGGGAAATGCACCTGGCACTTGCGAGTGTAAAGGATATACCGGAATTTAATCCGGAACCATTTTCGCTGCACTACCAGCGCTCTTTGTTCTCTTCCTTCCAATCGCAGGTAAGAAGTGCTTACCAGTCATTACAGAAAAACATAAAAAAACTACCACCGGAAGTACAAGCCGAAGCAGAGGAGGTATTAGGTCTAAAAGACAAGGTACTAGAGCGGTTCAGGTCGATCTACTCCAAAAAATTCGAAGTAATAAAAGTAAGAGTACATGGCGATTATCACTTAGGGCAAACATTGTTTACAGGGAAAGACATTGTGATATTAGACTTTGAAGGTGAGCCGGGCCGTAGTTACAGCGAGCGCAGGATAAAACGCAATGCGCTGAAGGATGTAGCCGGTATGATCAGGTCGTTTCATTACGCGGCATATGGCAATCTCTTCTTAAATAATAATACACGGAAGGAAGATTTATCAAAACTGATGCCTTTTGCAGAGCAATGGCATAAGTATATGTCTGACTTATACCTGCAGACGTATCTGAAAACTGTGAGTGGAAGTAAACTGGTACCCGGCGACATAGAAGATGTGAAAACACTAATGGATGTTTACATACTTGAAAAGGCGATCTACGAGCTCAATTACGAATTAAATAACAGGCCTAACTGGGTAACCATACCCTTAAGAGGCATTAAATCTATCATCCAACAATAATTTTGAATGAAAGCTGCGACTCTATCAAATATAAACATGGAACCTGGTTGCGAAGCATTTGCATCGCTATGGACAGACTATGATGTGAACCTATTCAGATCGGGCAATCACTACCGCCTTTATGAAAAGATGGGCTCACACATTATTTCAGTAAATGGTATACAGGGTGTTTACTTTTCAGTATGGGCTCCAAATGCATGCCGCGTTTCAGTTATCGGCAATTTCAATGGATGGAACAGGCACAGTCACCTGATGAATGTGAGATGGGATGGCTCAGGAATTTGGGAGCTGTTTATTCCGGGTATCGGCCAGGGTGAATACTATAAATATTACGTTGAGAATGCAAATGGATACACAGCCGAAAAAGGTGATCCTTATGCCATTCATTGGGAAACGCCGCCATCAACTGCCTCTATAGTGTGGCCAAAACAGTATAAATGGAATGATAAAAAATGGAAGAAGGCACTCGAAGGTCAAAACTGGCGCGAAGAGCCTTTATCTATTTATGAAGTGCACCTGGGTTCGTGGCGCAGAGCTGAGAACAACAGAATGCTCACTTATACAGAGCTGGCAAAAGAGCTTCCTGATTATTGCAAAAAAGAAGGCTATACCCATGTAGAACTACTGCCTGTAATGGAACATCCATTCTACGGTTCATGGGGATACCAGGTAACCGGCTACTTCGCACCAAGTTCCAGGTTTGGCACACCTGAAGAGTTTAAATACCTGGTAGATGAACTCCATAGGGCCAATATTGGTGTAATACTCGATTGGGTGCCATCTCATTTTCCGGATGATGAACATGGGCTTGCATATTTTGATGGGTCACATCTCTACGAACATCACGATCCCCGTAAAGGTTATCACCCTGATTGGAAGAGCTATATTTTCAATTATAGTCGCAACGAGGTAAAATCATTTCTAATATCCAACGCGCTTTATTGGCTGGACGAGTTTCATGCCGATGGCCTGCGTGTAGATGCTGTTGCCTCTATGCTGTATCTCGACTATTCCCGTAATCATGGAGAATGGGTACCAAATGAATATGGTGGCCGGGAAAACCTGGAAGCTGTCGACTTTATTAAGAATTTAAATATTGCAGTCCATACTTACTGCCCCCATGCAATAACTATTGCAGAAGAATCCACGGCATGGCCTGGTGTTACCCACCCTATAGAAAATGGGGGTCTGGGTTTTGACCTTAAATGGATGATGGGTTGGATGCATGATACGCTCAAATATTTCAGGCTCGACCCTATACACCGTAGCTATCATCAGAATAGCCTTACATTCAATATGTATTATGCCTATTCAGAAAAATATGTTCTTGCCTTATCGCACGACGAAGTAGTACATGGCAAATATTCTATGCTAAAGAAAATGCCGGGTGATGAATGGCAGCAGTTTGCCAACCTGCGCTTGCTTTATGGTTATATGTATTGTCACCCCGGTGCCAAGCTTTTATTCATGGGTAGTGAGTTTGGTCAGGATCATGAATGGCGCCATGACTATAGCCTTGATTGGCATGAAGAAGAACAGCCTTTAAACAAAGGGGTAAGTACATTGATGCAGGATCTCAACAATCTCTTTAAAACAGATCCGCGACTATATAAAACTAACTACTCACCTGACGGATTTGAATGGATAGACTTCAATGATGCTGCCAATTCGGTAGTTAGCTGGATACGGAGAGCCGATAATAAAGAGCTCATCGTTATTTGCAACTTCACCCCTGTAGTCAGGAACAATTATCGCATTGGTGTTCCAAGGCAAGGCTATTATCACACTTTAATAAATACCGATGCCATACAATACGGAGGTAGCAATGTACTTAATGTAACAATGGAATCTGCACCTATTCCACGTCATGGTAAGATGCATTCTTTATCATTGACATTACCGCCACTTGCAGTAATGATACTGGAGTGGCAAGGTAGTAGTATTTAACCCCTGTTATAAAATTCAACCAGGTATTTTAGTTGCTCTATCTGTGCACAGTCGAACGCATGTTCATCCATGCGCCATAGCCAATTGTTATATATAGTGCCGGGTGTATTCATACGGGCATGCTCATCTAATTTTAAGATATCCTGCATGGGAATGATAGCTGTATTTGCAACTGATCCATATACCATTTTAGTGAGTACATCCGTTACATTATGCTCATTCACCTCCGTGCCTGCATAAGATGCCAGCCTTTTCTTATCTTCTTCAGTTGTTTCATTCCTAAACCAACCAAGCGTAGTATTATTATCATGCGTACCGGTATATGCAATGCAATTAGGACTGTAGTTATGCGGCGCGTCTACACTTATACTCATATTATCGCCCCAGGCAAATTGCAATACTTTCATTCCCGGCAGCCCGGTTTTTTCCCTTAAAGCATACACATCGTCCATTTCATAGCCAAGATCCTCGGCCACTAAGGGCAGCTCTTGTAAAGCCTCCTTCAGGTAATTAAAGAAATCTACTCCCGGCCCTTTCTTCCATTGCCCATATCGTGCTGTTTCTTCGCCCGCAGGCACTTCCCAATAAGCCTCCAAAGCTCTGAAATGATCAATACGCACCATATCAAAAAGCTCGATATTCCTCTTCATCCGCTTGATCCACCACTCATAGTTACTCGCTTTTAGCTTTTCCCAATTAAATGTAGGAACTCCCCAAAGCTGCCCGTCTTTAGTAAAATAATCTGGCGGCACACCTGCTACACCGATCATTGCCCCATCTGCATCGAGCGTGAATATCTCGGCATTAGACCATACATCTACCGAATCATAGCTTACATAAAATGGAAGATCGCCGAGTATTTTCACACCTTTATCATTACTATACCTCTTCAGGTCTTTCCATTGACGATCTATAATAAATTGTACCCATTTAGTTTTTTGAAGTTCGTCCCGATGCTTTTCGGTGAAAGCCTGCAGGGTTTTCTCATCACGTGTTTTATAAGGCAACGGCCAGTCATACCAGGGCTTGTCATGGTTCTCTTGCTTCAATGCCATAAACAATGCAAAATCATCTAACCAATACTTCTCTTTTTCACAAAAAACCTGGTAAGCATATCTAAGTTCAGCAAAATTTTTTCGAAGAAAATTGTCGTATGCGGCGTCCAGCAATCGCACTTTGGTATCCTCTGCATATTTATAATCCACTTTACCTGTATTGGATATTCCAAAGGCGTCGACGTTCCTATTATCAATAAGGCCATCTTTTACTAATAGTTCAGGACTTACTAATAAGGCATTGCTCGCCATTGCAGACAATGAGCTGTATGGCGAATACATATTGGATGCGTTAACGGGATTTAAAGGTAATATCTGCCATATCCGCTGCTTTCCTTGTTGCAACTTATCTACAAAAGATCTCGCACCTTTACCAAAATCACCGATACAAAATTCCCCCGACAATGAAAATACCGGTAACAATACTCCTGCTTTACGCTTATTATTCTTCACGTTACCTTTCAATACTGCGAAAGGTAAATTATTCATGATCTCTTTTAGATAGACCTTTTCCGTAGTTTTTATCTTTTCATTATTGAATATATTTTCAAAAGAAACATCATTGCCGACTGATACATACGTATCATCCCAATCATTAACAGGCAAGCTTGTGATGCAAGTGATCACCAGGCACCATTCGTTCTTGAATACTCTCGCATAAGCTACAATATTATCAGCATATCTTCCTCCTGTCACTAAAGGTAAATAGCTGCCTTTCTCAAACAACTCTTTATGTCCTTTCCGCAGAGATAGTAATTCACGTGCAAACCAAAGTTTTATTTTTCCATTATAGCGTTCTTCCCACAAACGGGTTAGATCGTCCTGCTCTTCTATTTCTTTAAGCCATTTTTTGCGCAGTTCGTAATCGACAGGCCTGCGATTATCAGGATCTACCATACTTAGGTCCCAAAGTTCGCATCCCTGGTATATATCAGGGATTCCCGGGCAGGTACATTTAAGTATAAGTTGCGATAGAGAAAGAAGAATACCCGCGTCAGATATTTGCTCATGATATTGTAAAAAGCTATGCATGAATCTGCTGGCCGGATTCAATATCTTTTCTATAAATATTGATACTGCCTTTTCATAATCCTCGTTAGGATCGTCCCAATTGGTATGCACCTTTGCTTCGCGTATAGCTTTTTGTATATAACTCTTAAAACGATCCTCAAAATCATCCACGTCAGCACCGGGCATAGGATAGCTGGCTACCAATGCCTGGTATATAAAGTATTCATCGTTATCGGTTGGTGCGCCACCTTGTTTATAATCCAGGTTCCATGTGCGCCATTCATTTACCATCTGCATCCAGTCGTTGGCAAAGTGTGTTATAGCATTTAACCGCGCTCTTGCATCCTCACCATGTTTAGTATCATGTGTTGCAGTAGTGTTCATAGTGAGCGGCCACTTCTTTTGGCGTTCCTGCATTGCCTTGTGAAATTCTTCTACTGTGTATAACGCTGCAGATGGAGAATCCCCCACTTCATTATGTCCGATATAGCTATTGTAGGTGTACATAACAGTATCTTCTACACCCTTAGCCATTATAGGCCCGGTAAATTGCATGCACCGCTTAAAAAATTTGGCGATAGCATTTGCGTCTTCGGTTTCTGGATTGTCATTTATTAATAACGCCTCGAGGTATTGTACCTCATCAATGCATTCTGATGCGTATGCCTTTATTTCATTGAATATATTCTGCAGTTGTTTTTTCTCCGTTTCATCCAGCAGGTAAGTATTGCTATAAAACCGATAAACCGGAAAATGCACAAGGAATAAAGCAATCGCAGCCTTTAGTCGCTCGTCAGATAATGACTTACCGGAAGATATTGTTCTGGGTAGTAAGCGCAAAAGATTATCCAGCTCACCTGCCATATAGTTGTGCAGGATCAGATTTTTCTTTTCCAGTATTTCTCTATCAGCAGATGTTTGCCCGACAAGCTCATTGTAAAAACGTCTGAGGATAATGATACCGGAATTATTAGTCATTAAATTATTCACTAACGGTATAAAATCATAGCCGGTAGTGCCTTGTATAGGCCAGTACTCCGGCAGGCGTTCATCCGGTTCCAGTATTTTCTCCGCAACGATATAAGTGTCATCGCCCAATAAATTCCTTAATCTATACAAATATTCCGTCGGGTCATCAAGGCCATCGATGTGGTCTATCCTCACGGCATCAATAACACCTTCTTTCTTTAGTTCCTGAACAAGCCGGTGATACGCTATAAAAGTTTCTTCATTCTGTACATTCAGGCATATCATACCATTGATAATAAAAAACCTCCGGTAATTAATATGTTCGTTGGTTTCCTTCCAATAACTGAATTGATAGTATTGTTTAGCTAAGAGTTCACTAAGCAACTTTGTACTGGTATTAATTTGTTGTAGCCAATCAACAATTGTTTTATCCTCAGGTATAGATGCCTCGTTTATCGGGTAAGCAACATTATTAAATTTAATTACGGGTCTGCCATTTGATAGTGCTATTTGAAACGCCCCACTATCTATAGCTTCATCAAGCGGTTTATCCAATACAGGCAGCATTAGTTTTCCATTAAAATCCGGATGCTGCCGATCAATATCAAAATAAGAACTGTAGGAAGATTCAGGGCCACGAGCCAGCACATCCATCAACCATTGGTTATTGATATGGTACGCCATATGATTAGGCACAATATCCTGCATCCAGCCTACGCCGTTTGCATGTAGGTCTTCGCTTAGCTTTATCAGTTGTTCCTGTTTGCCAATTTCGTGATTGATCCTGTTAGCATCCGTTACGTCATAGCCATGGGTACTTCCCGGTACTGCGCTAAAAAGGGGAGAAGCATATATCGTTGCAACTCCAAGCTTACACAGGTAATCACAAATAGCACTAAACTTATCAAAATTGAAATCTTTATGAAACTGGATGCGGTACGAGGTAACTGGATAGTACATATTACAAAGCTTATTTTTCCTGATTCATCAATACAACCATTGATCTTGCATGAACACATATTTCTGTCATAGGATCATAGACCTCTCCATCTTCTGTATTAGGCTCTTCGGTATCTACCAATTTCAACCAATCATTCCCATACTTTTCTTCCGGTAGTTTGTAATTCAAATTTTCTTCGCTGGCATTAAATACGATATAGAAATTATTGTCTATAATCTTTTCTCCATTTGGGCCGGGTGATTTAATACCTTTGCCATTGAGAAATACTCCTAAAGACTTTGCAAACCCGGTTTGCCAATCTTCATCGCTCATCATACTGCCATCTGTTTTAAACCAGGCGATATCTTCCGTACCTACCCCGCTTATCTTCTGACCCTGGAACCACTTCCTGCGACAAAACACGGGATGCTCTTTTATAATCTTTATAACATGTTTGGTAAATTCCAATAGTTCCTGGTCTGCTTCAGCCCAATTGATCCATGATATCTCATTGTCCTGGCAGTAGGCATTATTATTACCACGTTGTGTTTTACCGATTTCATCGCCTGCAGTAAGCATAGGCACTCCAATGGAAAGAAACAATGTTGTAAGAAAATTGCGCTGCTGCTTTCTCCTAAGCTTAATGATCGCTTCGTCGTCTGTTGGGCCCTCTACTCCGCAGTTCCATGACCTGTTGTGATTATCACCATCATTATTATCCTCGCCATTTTGTTCGTTATGTTTATCATTATACGATACCAGGTCGGCTAATGTAAAACCATCATGTGCTGTGATGAAATTTATACTGGCTGTCGGGCGCCGGGAATCATCCTGGTACAAATCTGAACTTCCTGTAAACCGCTTCGAGAATTCATCCAGCATACTGTCTGCCCCTCTCCAGAAATCCCGTATGCAATCGCGATACTTGCCATTCCATTCAGACCATCCCGGCGGAAAGTTGCCCACCTGATAGCCACCCTCGCCTACATCCCATGGTTCTGCAATCAGCTTCACCTGCGATATAATGGGATCCTGGTAAATGATGTTGAGGAAAGAACCTAACATATCCACTTCATGCAATTCCCTGGCAAGCGTTGAAGCGAGGTCGAACCGAAAGCCGTCTACATGCATCTCCTGTATCCAGTAGCGCAGGCTATCCATTATAAGCCGCAGTACAGCAGGCATACGTGCATTCAATGTATTTCCCGTACCGGTGTAGTCGTTGTAATAGCGTTTATCATCCGTAAGACGGTAATAAACAGTATTGTCAATGCCTTTAAAAGACAAGGTTGGCCCCATGTGATTGCCTTCTGCGGTGTGGTTATATACCACATCCAGTATTACCTCAATACCCGCTTTATGCAATGCTTTGACCATATCCTTGAATTCATGCACGATACCCATTTTATCGATAGCAGATGTATAATGCGGGTCGGGTGCAAAAAAGCCCAGGGTGTTATACCCCCAATAATTATAGAGGCCCCTTTCTTCGAGGGCATGGTCGTCAATAAAGTAATGAACAGGCATTAACTCTACGGCGGTAATGCCCAGGTTTTTGAGGTATTCTATCACCGAAGGATGCGACAGGGCGCTGTATGTGCCACGGATATCTTCAGGAACGGCATCGTTCAGTTTAGTAAAACCCTTTACATGCAATTCATAAATAATGGTTTTGTGCAGGGGCGTATTGGGCTTTGCGTCGCCCTCCCAGTCATAATTGGGATCTGTTACAATGCACTTAGGCATGTGTGGGGCGCTGTCCTGCGTGCTGAAACTAAGGTCTTCCTGTTCGTTGCCAAACTCATAACCGTATAATGATGCATCCCATTTCAGCTCTTTTGTAATGGCTTTAGCGTTCGGGTCTATCAATAATTTGTTCTTATTAAAGCGGTGCCCGTTTGCCGGATCATAGGGTCCATCTATACGGTAACCATACAACTGTCCCGGCCTAAGACCGGGTACATACACATGCCATATATTGCCTGACTTTTCTGTTATATTGATTGCTTCGGTTTCCTGCTGATCTGTTTCGTTGTTAAACAAGCAAAGTTCAACCGCGGTAGCATTCTCTGAGTATATGGCAAAATTCACACCGTTTGCATCCATCGTAGCACCCAGGGGGAAGGGTTTCCCGGGGGTTGTTTTTAAGGTCATCTGGTTTTTATAGCAACCCGCTAAGAAAAATATGCCAACGCTCTATGTTATTGTGCTACAAGGCAATCAAATTATTGTAGCACCAGTGGCATAAGTTTTATACTATTCTTAGGTATGCCAAACCCCAACAATAATCAACCAGGAGAAGCGGATAGTGTTTTAGTAAACTATGCACGCTTCAAAGCACAGGAATATAACGTGCCGGCGCAGGATGTAATGGATATTGTTGAAATGGTAGAACACCAAAAGCAATTAACCAAAACATACCTCGAAAGGGGAAAGCGCGAGGTAAAAATTACCCAATCCGCTCTTTAGCAACCAGGTACAATGCATTTGCCCAGCCTAATGGCGTATTAGGGTTGGGTATATTTGTATTGGCATAATACAGCTCAGGGATACTGCCATCGGGCAATATTATTTGCTCTGTATGCTGTACGTAAGCGGCCGCCTTTTCATACTCACCTAATTCTGCATAGCAAATGGCCAGCCATGGCAATCCAAGACACCATTCTGCTTCTGTACCGTAATAGAATGGTTTGGGATGATGCCTACCCTCTGCTTCTTTGGTACTATAGTAGCTATCGCCTTCGTAACGGGCTACGCCATTGTTGCGCAACAAACGCTGCTCAATATTATGGAGTACTTCCAGTGCTGTCTTTCTTGAATATACACGGTGCGGATAGATGAGGCTTAACTGCGCCATATCCACCGGGCGATTATCGGTTTCGTAAGTGCCGAGCTCCTGCAGCGCCAGTAATCCTTTTGCAATGAGGCTTTCAGGAACATCTACCAGGTAGCTTACCGACCTGAGCCCGGATACGCAGGCACCAACAGAACTGGCATGCACTTCTCTTGCTTCTTCCCACATGCCGTTATCGTTATCGTGCCAGTATTCGCAGGTGCGCAGGTAATATACCAGTTTCTGAACCAGGTCCCTGTCGCGGTTGTTGCGGATGATGGGTTTACCACGTCGTTCGCCCTCGCCTACTGCCCAAAGCAATAAACCGATCGCATCGTGCTGGGCATGGCCCCATGCCTCGCTTAGCTCTCGTACTGAATCTGCATCATACTTGGCATGTATATATTGCCATGGTTCTACAGGCTTTTCCTTGATGTGAATATCTATCTTCCACTCGTACTCCAGCATCAGATCGAGCAACCTGTGTATGGTACGCTCGTAGGTATTGCACGATTTGTTTAGATACGGCATACTGATATAGAGCGAGTCGCGGATCCATACAGCAGAATAATGTTCGGAGGGGGAGGCAATGTACAAGCCATTGGGTAATCTTATGGCATCGAGTATGTTATAACTCTTTTCAACGTTCATCATCACAAAATCTAAGTTATCAAGTTAGATAATAAATAAGCAACTAGCGTGCCTGATTTAACGATATTACGGAATTATGACTTTTTCATGTATGTAAAGTTATTAACCTGTGTTTATAACTTGCGGGTGCTGGATTCTGGTTTCTTGATGCTGGATTCTTGATGCTTGATCTTTGATGCTTCACGCTGGATACTGCATACTGCCAATTGCAAACTGCCTACTGAATACTGCTTACTGAATTGCTAACTTTTGCTAACCTTTGATAACTCATGCTAACCGGTTGCTAACTTTTTGAGTAACAGGACGGTGATTGACAATCAGACGTTTATGGGATGCTGATGCTAACTTTTGATAACGTTTGCTATCTTTTGCTAACCTTTGCTAACCTATTTTGCGACTCGAAGTGTATTTGAACCTTGAATGCTGGATTTTTTGTTTGCGAAGCCCCGTGTGTAGGGATCGTTTTGATGAAAGGGTGTCATATCCATAAGGGTTTATTGTACATTTGTACAAAGGTAGGAATTCAAAAGTCAAAAACCAAAATAAAAAGTTGATTTGAGTATCTTATTTGATCATTTTTTTGAAGAGCATGATCAGGGTGATGAGCACTACCAGGCAGAGTATGCCAATACCGACATATAATATGGTGGGATCCATTGTTGCGTTTTTTATAAAAGGGCATAATTTCTATGCCAGTGGGGCCGAAAATCGGGAGATTTGCATACTCGGTTGCGTAGTCAGGAGACTAACGCTGAACAGGAATATTAAAATACAAGCGCAGTATCCAATATTTACGAAACAAATGCCATGAAAAGACTATTGTTGATATTATTGTTACCCTTAACGTTTTCTGGTGCCTTTGGTCAGGATAATTTAGATTCCAACAGGGTTCTTGAAAATGCAAAGCTCGTTGCATTTATTCAAGGAGGGTTCTTTGGCGATAATTTTAAAGAATTAGAAAGCGAAATCGCTACGACTTCCGCTCGTTTTTTAGATCAATCTGGTTTTTCGAACGTGTTATTTATTAAAGTAAAAGTTCGTCCAAGAAAAATGTTAGAGTATAAGGTGTTTAATAGTTGTCTGACTGATTCAGAAAACCATCATTATGCTGGACAGGCTGCAATCGCAACAGAGATAATTAGGGATAAAATTTTCAAATGTTATAACATCACAAAAAATACACCAAACGATTCATTAGAAGCAATATTGAATACAAATCCAGACTACAACATCTATGGGTTCAATTGCATTATGGCATTTGTTATTTTGCACCATAGATTTATTATTTTAAGAGATCGTGATGTGCTACCATCAGGAATCTGTGATTTAAATTATTTTAGGTCTTTGATCAAAAAAGGCGAAATAGTTGATCCGCTATTGTTAGATAAAAAGGAAGTCGACAAAGGATTGACTGAAAAGAGATACGAAGAAATTCTCAAAAAACTAAAAATAGAAAAGGCTAATTTAGGATTGTGAAATTATTGTTGAAGATGGTTATGCGATATCCATTTTCCCGATATTGTTTACTTAGCTTACTAGTTTATCGAGTTTATTCGAATTTTAATCCGCGGGTTGTAAGACTACGCTGAACGGGGATTTGCTTCCTGAGACGCGTAGTCGGGAGACTACGCTGAACGTCTAAGACTACGCTGAGCGGATTAGCTTATATAGTATGCTTAAAAGAGACAGTACGCAAATGAGTAACAAATATGTAAACTTAAATTTTCCATATTCATTATATGTAAATACTATATCGACTACTATAGCTAATAGACAAAAAATTAAGCCGATATATAAATGTTGTTTATTTTTCGTTTTCATTAGTAATACTATTCTACCCACCAAAGAAAGTAACTTTATTTGAGTACGCCAACGAATTGCGCTTGCCGGCATGGAAACGCCTGAATGTTGCATCCTCGTTGAAAACGAGGACGAGGATGAGATTACACTTACCTATCAATCAATTATAATCGTGCAATATATGTAACTTGCGCGGTAGCAAAGCTTCCATGGCACAGATCGACAACCTAACGGAACATCTTAAGGTATTGAACCAGATCGGCGCATCTATTCTGTCGGAGTTGACGGTGGAAGAAATCGTCGAAACCGTGTACCACCATGTCAACCAGTTGATGGATGCCTATTCCTTTGCCATTGGTGTCTATAACATTAATTCGGGCTATTTTGATTATGTAGGCGCAAGGGAAAACGGCGTGAAAGTTCCGCCATTCTCTATCTACGCGCATAATTCAGAACGTTTTTCGGGATGGGTGTTTGCCAATAAAAAGGAAGTGCTGATAAACGATTTCGAAAACGAATACCATATTTACCTGCCCGAACGAATAACTGCACTGCAAGGGCATGAGCCGGCATCGCTGATGTATGTGCCCCTGCTCGTTCATAAAGAGATCATAGGGATGTTGTCGGTAAGGACACCGGCAAAAAATGCATATACCCATCAATCGCTGGAAACGCTGAAAACCCTGGCAGTATTTATCAGTAAAGCCATAGAAAACAGCAGGATCAATGGTGCAGGTATGCCTGCCATAAAAATCCCCAAGTCTTATCATTTAGATCCGCTGTCTGCAAGAGAACTGGATGTCCTTAACCTGTTATCAAAAGGATTTACCAACCGCGCTATTGCGGACGAACTGTATATATCTGCCAGCACGGTGAAAACACATACGCTGAACATCTACATGAAGCTGGAAGCCGGGAACCGTACCGAGGCAATATTTAAAGCAAAGCAATACGGCATCCTAAAGTAAAAAATCCACCATTTGGCCGAGCGGCACCTTCAGCGCCCGATCTACTTTTGCCCTGCAACAAAAAAATGAAGCAATGAACAATTTAGAAGAGATCATTAAAAACTTACACGTGCGGGAAGAAGACCTGTTGAAACGCTCGCGCTGGTACGGGCCGAATTTCTTTACCTTCCTGGCTACGGCAGAAGAAACGAATGGCGCATTTGCCGTGCTTAAATGTAAACTCAGGCGCGGGTTTGAGCCTCCCAAACATGTGCACTCCAAAGAAGAGGAAAGCTATGTGATACTTGACGGAGAGATCATCTACGAACTGGAGGACAAAACCATCCATGCCAAAGCGGGCGATTATGTGCACCTGCCCCGGAACATCTCTCACAAATTCAGGCTTATCAGCGAAACAGTAACTTTTATCCTGATCATCACCCCAGGCGGGTTTGAGCAGCTCTTCTGGGAATTTAGCAGGCCTGCAGAGTATATGGACCTGCCACCGGTGCCCACTGCCAAGCCTCCCAAAGAATTCTTCGAAGCCATGGAACGGCTCAACGAAAAGCTGGGTGTAACCATGTTTCCCGAGCTTTAAAAAACTACAACTACCATCGATGCAATATTACAAATGGCTCAGCCGCATGAGTGGCTGATGCTATAAGCATCTGTGTGCGCGGGATACCCGCTACTAAACTCTTTTATCTCATCAAACCAAAAATTTTAAAATGAAAAGGATCTTTATACTCATGGCTGTAATGGGCACCGTGGCTTCGTGCAAAAAGGATGAAACCACGAAGAACAATACTTTTAAGGGCCCGGAAGTTAGCTTCTGGCACGGCAAAGCATGGACATCCGTAAAACTAAACGATGACGGCAGCCCTGCGCAACTGATGCTGACACTTAATGATGATGTACTGAACTCTGTAGGGCAAGGCAATGATTCCCCATCGGGGCATACCCATGCCAACCAGGCCGATATACCGCTGCCAAAAGAAGCACCGGCACCTTTTAAATTCATTATGCTCGACTGGAACCCGCATGGACACCCGCCTGTGAACATCTATGACAAGCCGCATTTTGATGTGCATTTTTATATGACACCGGAGGCAGAAGTGATGGGCTATACAGACACGGCAAAGATGGCCATCAACCCGCCTGCTGATTACCTGCCTGCCAAGCACATTGGCGCGAACGCGATACCGATGATGGGTAAGCACTGGATGGATGCAAGCTCGCCCGAACTGCACGGACAGCCTTTTACGCAAACCTTCCTTTACGGGTCTTATAACGGCCAGGTGGTATTTTATGAACCTATGATGACGCTTGAATTTTTGAAGAACACTCCAGACTTTCAACGTGCGATACCACAGCCTGCTAAATATCAGCAGACAGGCTACTACCCTACTACCATCCGCATCAGCAAGCATGATGGTGTGACGGATATAATACTGGAGGGATTTAGCCCGAAGCAGGCATCTTAATATATACTACTTAAAGAACGCCCCGGTTAGCAGCCGGGGTGTTTGCTTTTTAGCAATAAAGAATTATGCAAGTCGGGAGATTTGCTTCCACATATATTGTGAATGCTAAAAAAATAACAGAACTTTATAATATCAAAACTACTTCCATTTTATAACCTAAACTATTTTCTATGCTTAGAACACTACTCTCTTTTCTTTTCATCCTGTTATCTGTTAATAATACGCAGGCACAGATATCTTACACTCAGTATTTTGATGGTGCAGATACTTCAGTCAATAATTCTGTTATAGTTAGGATAGACACAGGAAGTAATAACATCTGGCAAATAGGCCGGCCGCAGAAAAGCATATTTAATGTAGCTGCCACGCAACCCAATGCCATCCTTACAGACACAATAAATAACTACCCGCCAAACGATACCTCAAGTTTCTCTTTTAGAATTGATAATCAGTTTTCTTCAGTTGCTATTATCGCTATCAGGTGGAAGCAAAAACTGGATATGATAAAGAAGCACTCAGGTGGGTATATCGAGTTTACGATCGATTCCGGTAAGACCTGGGAAAATGTCTTTCACAATAAAAAGGTCTATAATTTTTACGGCTTCGACACTGCACAGAACTCTCCTTCTAATGCCATAGATACTTTGAATGGCACTTTTACCCTTAGTGGCAGAGATACAGCCTGGAGGGATATGTGGTTGTGTTTTGAGGCTTCGACCATCAAATTCAATGACTCATTACAAATAAGATTTGTTTTTGTATCTGATACCTCAACTACTACGGGTGAAGGCTGGATGATAGATAATTTCCTGATACAAAAGACTTACTTCCATACTGTGGTGAAAAATGCGGAGGCAGCAAATGCCATTAAAGTATACCCTACGGCGGTGAAAGACTATGTATACATCGGCATCACAGAAACATCAAATGAGCGGCAACTAATAAAGGATTTGAAATTGTATAACGGAGAAGGAAGGCTATTGCAGCAGTTTGAGGTGAACGCAGACAGGTATCATATTGACATGCGTAGCCGGCCGAACGGCATGTATTATTTGAAGGTGAATACCAATAAATCACTAAAGACGTTTCCTGTTTTATTGTCGAGATAACTGGAAGCTAAATGCCTAAAAAGATAATAGTTGTCTCACTGCTTTTTATTGCCTTAACAGGTTTTAAGGCAGAGCGATCTCTCCATTTGTACCGGTTTCCTGATTTGCGGTATTTTCCGAGTATGCCGTGTGCTGCGGACAACCAGGTAACGGTAGAGGGAGCTCAATTAGGAAGATATTTATTCTACGATCCTATTTTGAGTAAGGACAACAACCTGTCTTGCGGAAGCTGCCATAAGCAGGCAAACGCTTTTAGCGATGCGCCTTTGTCATTTAGCAAGGGAGGCAATGGCGTGTTGCAAACCCGCAATACACCGCCACTGTTTAACCTTGCGTGGTACCCTGCACTATTTTGGGATGGTAAAGCAAAGAGTGTTGAAGAGCAGGTGTTTCATCCCGTACGATCCAGTACAGAGATGCAAATGGATTGGAAAGCAGTGGCAGAAAGGATCAACAAAAGTGCGTTTTACAAAGCTCGATTTGATATTGTGTTTCCCGGCAAACCAATTGACAGCGTGCTTATTGCAAAGGCCATCGCACAGTTTGAAAGGACATTGATATCTTGCCGCTCTAAATATGACAGTGTGCTGAATGGGCTTGTTTTTTTTACGCGCGACGAAGTTGATGGTTTTGAGATAGTGAATGATATGACGCGTGGTGATTGCTTACACTGCCATACCACCGATGGTGATGCTCTTGGCACTACTTTAGGCTTTAGTAATAACGGACTTGATTCGGCCAGGACATTTACCGGCTATACGGATAGAGGAAGAGGGCAGGTAACCGGGGTAGTCCAGGATAATGGTAAGTTTAAGATACCTTCTTTAAGAAATCTGCGCTATACTGCTCCTTACATGCACGACGGAAGATTTATGACACTGGAACAGGTTGTTGATTTTTATAGTGAGGATGTTAGGGAAGGCATTACTACGGATTCTAAAATGGAATTTGCACACGCTGGAGGTTCTCATTTATCTGCTGCAGATAAGCGCAAGGTAATAGCATTTTTAAACACATTGAACGATGATGCTTTTGTTACAGATACTTCTTTTAGCAACCCATTTGTAGTAAATAAATAGTGCGCTTAATTAATGGCTTTGGCTGGAAATAGTTGCCTTAGGCAAAAAAATAATGAGGCGAAAGCCTTTTCCTCCTCGATCAATTTCGTGCAGGCTTTAACCACTATGACCTACATCCACTATAGCCGGAGCCGGGTAACATGCAGTGTTCTTTGAGGAAGTTGTATTTTGCGATTTGGATTTCTATTGGTGCAATGAAAAACATCGCTCTTGTCTTATTTAATTCTTCGCGGGAGATACTGCCGGGCTGGTTAATCATATATTCTACATTCGTACCAACATTAAAAAACTTGTCTCCGTGTAAGGCCGGTTTTTGCGGGTAACCGATAAAGCCCTGGTCGTATAAAAACGCAACGTCTTTTGGGTGTATGTTGCCTGCCTTGATCTGCTGCATGAAAAACTCGTCTGAATAGATAAGGTAACGCCTTTTGTCGTACCGGCTGTACCTGTGTTCCCCATCATTGTCCAAACAACTTACATAATGGATTATTATAGGGAAGTATAAACCGGAAGAAAAGATATACTCATCAAATTTGAAAGATGAAGGACTTGTATAAAACCTCTTATCGTCTTTGTTTCTATTATAGTAGTCTATGGCGTCAAAGCTATCTATATGCAGCTCGTGCATAATGTCATACTGGTCCAGCCCTATGATCTTATCTGAAGGGAATCCTTTTTGAGCTATTATCTTCTTTACTTCTGACAACGAATGTGTCACCAGCGGCTTATACCTCAATATGTATTGCGGGATAGACTCACCGGGATGAAAATTTTTCGATAATTGATCGTAAGCATAGAGGCAGATCATTTTCCTTAACGTTACGGTATCTATACGCTCCAGGTAATGTGGCCTGTTTGCCTTATACAAGTCCGCAATCTTGTCTGTATTTTTTATGTATAGCGGATGGTTTTTGACATAGCGCATCGCATGCAGTTGAAAATGCCGGGGCATTAAACCATTTTGAAAAGCCTTTTTAATAATGGTCAAAAATGCCTGCTCATCGTTATCGTACAGGGCGAGCTGCATGGCAGTAATGCAATCGCCCATAAATACGAAATCGTATTTGTTGAATACGGCTATATAGCCCTGCACGCCCTGGTGTATATGGCCTTTAACGAATATCTCCTCTTCGGTATGATTGATGGATAAATGATATTGACTATAATCCTGTGCGGAAGAGCGGTTGCTGCCAGCGCAAAAAAGAAAAACCAGGAGTGCAATTTTCCGGATGGTATAATGCATAGTGATACTTATTAAATAGGAGACGCAGGCGTTGCCCGTATCCCTAATTTAATAAATCTTTTTTATGCAATGTACCTTAACCCGTCAAATATGCTATTATCTCTTATGATGCTGCCATTTTTCATAGCCCTCAATTATCTGCAGGATGGATGATTCGATATCGCGGGCTTCTTCTGGTGCGTCGTCTTCTATAGTAAAGAGTTCACTACCCTCTTCCTTTACCATGTAAAAAGGGAAAAGGCCTTCTATGGTTATCTTCCACTTGCGGTTTTGCAGCAGGTCGGCATTGTCGGGTTGCAGTTCTATATTATACACTGCACCGTTGATATCTATAGAGGCGCCAAATATATTGTCTTCCATACCCGGTAATAGTAAAAACTTATGCCCCGGAGGGCTGGCACAGATTTTTATGCTATTCCTAAAAAAAACACAGCGCTATGGATAATAAAGAACTAAAAGGCAGGCAAGACCGCGAACGGGTTTCGGGCAGTGAAGATTATGAACTGCGATACCTGGCAGAGCAAACCAACAGCACGCCCGAAGAGGTACAAAAAGCCATTGCCGAGGTAGGCAGCCGCAGGGAAGATGTGGTCAACTACCTGAGCAAGCATAAAGATCATTAAAGAGCCTGATAAAGGGAGAGTAAGCAGAATGTAGGCCTGAACGCATGAGCGATCATTGCAGGTAAGGATCTTATGTTCTGCTTCTCTGTGTTTATTGCTTAATGCTATATGGCTACTTTGCTTTTTTACGCTTATTGTTATCCAGTGGGATGGTAAGACCTTGACCGCTGAGATAGTAACCCGCACGGCCTGCATGTGTATAAGAAGTAATAAATATTAATGTACCGATCAGCGAAATACCAATACCGGTATAAATAAGAATATTTCCGTTATTACTTGTGCCGGTGCGGGATGGACTGGTGGTTTGGTTTGCAGTATAACTTGCACCCAGACCCGCGAAGAACAGGCCACCGGCCTGCAAAGCGATACCGGCAGCGGCGCCATTGGAAAAACGTTGTAATTCCCTGCCCGCTTTTTTCATCCTGTAATTGAGAGAATCGTTTTGAGCTTTTACCGTTAAGGGCATCAAAAGGAGGATCAATAGTTTTTTCATAGAGTGTGTTTGGGCGGCGAAAGTAATAAACCAAAATTGTTTATACAAAATCATTTAAACGTCATATCCCCTGCATACCGGCGAATAAAATTTAGGTTTGCATCAATCCAGCCACTGTGAAAAAAACGGGGGATTTTGCATGTGTATAAAAGTACATTTACCTAAGGAATTACAGGATGACTACACCGCCTTGTAATTATTCTTCTTAACCTTTAAAACATTATCTATGAGTATCATTTGCGACAAAAGCATCTTAGAAACTAATGCCACTACATTTTTCAACAACCTAATAGACAGTATGGCCTTGCAATGCCCGCAGGTTGATACGCAAAATCTTGAAGGGTTATTTGTCATTGCGGGCCGCATTGAAATTAACACATCAGGGGTGCTCAGCTGGCGAGGGGGAGCATACACGAACATCAATACCAACCCCACGCTTGTGCCAGGGGCTGCCATCAATTTCGCAGGTTCGCCGCAGCACATAGAAATTACTCCGCCGACGGTTTTTACTTCTGGCAAGACGGTATACCCTATTTATGCAGGTGTTACGCAGAATATAGCCTATACATCTACTCTATATGAGTTCAGGCCGGCAGCATATACTCTTTCTGTAGAGGCCGGTTTGCAAATTTATCTATCAAGAGTATTACCTTTTACAGCACAGTTTTACTATTACCCTAGCAGTTCTGCATTTAATGTAGGTGCAATAAGCCCATTAGCAAATAGTCTACTGTCTACAAGCAACACTTCTATGGTTTTTTCGAGCGGGAAGCTTACTGTTACAATGCCTTGGAATCTATTAGGAGCACCCGTATTAACGCCGATGAAAAAGACTTCATCAGGGAAAGTGTATACCTGCTCTCTAGACAACTTAACAGCAAACACTTTTGATGTTTATTTTTATGATACTGTGACCGGAAACGCAATAACCCCAAGCGCTACGGATGCTGTTGGGTTTTATGCTAACTTTGGACCTGCTTCTGAGATCATAGATTTTCAAACCAACGGAATTGCTACCGGTCAAACATTTTGGTTTTACGGGATATATCAATCCAAATAGTTTAATACCGACATTATCACTCCGAATGCTGCTCAAAGAGAGATGGGCAGCATTCTTTATATGCAGCTATAACTGCTGAAGTGTGCGACGCAGCGGACGATAATAGATAGGCGAACGCCCGCTGCAAAAGAATGACTAACTTCATAACAGCAACACACATCTACATGAAGAAACTGGCAGTCGTAATAGCGGTTATCGGCATATTGGCTTCCTGCAGCAACGGGCAGCATGCTGAAGTGCAAAGACTGCAGGCGCAGGTGGATAGCCTGCGGGATAATAGCTACAGGCCGGGGCTGGGCGAATTTATGATGGGCATACAGGTACACCATGCCAAGCTATGGTTTGCCGGGGAGGCGCAAAACTGGGAGCTCGCCAATTTTGAAATGGCAGAGATAAAAGAAACGATGGACGGGATAAAGCAATACTGCGCAGACAGGCCGGAAGTGAAACTGCTGAAGCTGATAGACCCCGCGATGGACAGTGTGAATGCAGCCATCACGCAGAAGAATGAACAACAATTTAAAAGCAGCTACCTGCTGCTGACGAATACCTGTAATGATTGCCACCATGCTACACAGCACGCATTTAATATAATAAAAGTACCCGATACCCCACCCTATAGTAACCAGGTATTTAGTACACAATAAACGATATAAAAGAGCCCCGACGAAATGCCGGGGCTTTCTGTTGCTACACCGGCCCTACTGCAACGTGAAAGCCAGCCGTGTTTCTTTTGCCGTTGCACTGATGCCGGAACCATCCGTAACCTCGAACAAGCGATCGAGGCGATTGCCAGCAAGATCGTAAACAGCATTTTTTAAGATCAATGTATAATTGCTATGTTGCCAGGGAGCATGCGGTGTGAGGATATAATCGCTGCCGCCGGGCTTTGGTTCTATTTTACAGGGCAGGTTGTGCCCATGAGCATCTGTGATGCGTGTACCATCCCAAACAGAGGCGTAATCCATCTGCTCAGAAAAATGCAGCGTAAGTGACTTTATGGAACCCGCATGTGGCAAATGCGCTGTATCTATATATACCGACGGGCATTGCCTGTCGGGCGCGGCAATATGATAAGCGCGCGTGTATGCTGCGGAGAGCACACTACCATCAACCGCCCTGACACTCTGCATGGTGATGCGATATGTTTTGCCGGAATCGAACAAAGGGCCGAGGTAATGGATACCACTCTTCACCCTGCCGGGATGTATCATCAGTACCAGCAGCCGGCCACTATCGAGCCAGTAAGCACGCTGGCGCCACGCGTTGGGGATGGTTTCGCCACGATCGTTAATGACCGATACATAACGCCATACGCGGGGATCCTGCACCATTGGTTTATTGAACCGGATATGGAAATATAACTGGTTGTATGGTATGACATCGGTAAGGGGATATATGGCAGAGACCGATACAGGTGTTGCCGCAGCAGGCTGTGCAGGCGTAGTGTATGCCTTGCTAACCAGCCTGCCCGCAACACTGTATTGCACCAAAAATTGCAACCCGTACCCCAAATCATTTGCAGGAACCATTTGCAGTTGACTATCCTTAACGATGTAATGCACAACAACAGGCACATCCGCGGGCCTGCCATCTACTATCAAGCGCAGGCTGAGTACATCTGCATAGGACTGTTGTTTGTTTTGAGCGGTGAGTGGTACCGAAAACACGGGCGACAGCGGCCGTGCATCGTCGACCGAAAGAGGTTCACCTGCAAAGCACAGCAGGTGAACCGAGAGGATAGCACATAAAAGGAACAAAATCTTAAGCATAATTATTCAACCGTAAGCTTGCCGGAAAGTATAGAACCATTATTAGTATGTACCTGCATAATGTACAGGCCATGTGCAAGATTGCTGATATCTACAGATGAAGTACCTGCGGCAAGATGTTTTGTAAAGACAATTCTACCTGATACGGAACTGAGGCTCATATCAGCAGACTGTGCGTTCTGTGCCAGGGTGATCGTTACATTACCGGTTGCAGGATTGGGATACATATTTAACTGCTGTGCCGCTACCTCATCTACATTAGTAGCGGGCGGAGTCTCTACAGACATCTGCTGCAGCTTAAGCGCACCGGTTGTGCCATCTTCGAGCACCAGCATACGATAGCTATCCCAATAAGCCATCATCCTTACCGGGCCGGTACTCATGAGTTTGATATCATCGGCCGGGTAAGCAGGTTTTATATTACCATTGTCATCGCGGAGCTCGGCAGCAGTATTGTTGTATTTGAGGGCGGTAACCTGGCTGCCATCCAGGTATTTGGTGCCAATGCGATATATATTGTTATCGTGCAGGTCGAAGAGCCAATCCTTCTTATCGTGGTACATATATACCACCTTGCTTGAGAAACCGTAATGAATATTGAAATCTTCCGTTACAGACAGCACGCCGCTGCCAGGTACCTTAGCAGCCTCTATAGAAAAACCGGGTGCGCAGGTAGTAACCCCCATCAGGCGGTTGACACCATTGATAGTACCAAAAGCGATGGTTTCCAAAGGCGCGGTAGTCTGGTAGGTGCCACCCCAGTTGGACTTGAACATAGTAGTAGCCCGCTTAGTAAAGGCAGTATTGTTGGTAAAAGGAACGTTAGCCATACCCAGTTCGCCATCGAGCGAAAAAGAGCCGGAAGAAACGTATAAAGTGCCATTGCCAAAAGTCATATCGTTAATGGCAAGGCCAGTGGGCCATGTGAGCTTACTGTAACTGATGTTGCTAAGGTCTACCGCCGAGATCGTTGCACCGTTCTTCACTACCTTGAAAAGAAAGTCTTTTGTATAAGTGAGGTTTTGCGCCAGTACATATACGGCGTGCGATAGCGGATTGACAGCCATATCCTTTACATAAACGGGCTCGCCGGCAGCGGCAACAAGCTTGGAACTAACAAAAGATGGAATGCTGGTGATGGCATTAGCCGCCGCCGTTGATTTGTCGTTATCTGCTACATCAAGGGCATAGACACAAGTATCGTTACCGGCAACCAAAACGGTATAAGAACCATTAGCTACAAAGCAGATTCTCTTCAGTCCGTCAACAGGAACTTTGCCCTTGGCGGGGCTTTTCAATAAAGTGTTTTGTGCAGATGCTGTGATACTGAAAACAGCAAACAGCGGAAGTAATAGTTTTTTCATAAAAAGTCGGAATGTTTTTCATGAAGACATGAAGAACATAAAAAACGACTGGCAATACTTCCTTTATTTGACAAACGGCTGACGTGCTGTGATAAATGGCATTTATCTATAAATGATCTACTGCTCTTCTTCTTCTTTTTTGATAGTAGTGATAGAGCCATTACGTTCCATATAGATACGCTCTATCTTATCGAGATCATCTGTGAGTGCAGCGCCACGTACTCCCTGCATTACATCTTCGCGACATACCAGTGCCTTGCCCATGTTGCCCGGTATGAATTCACCCTTCTCGTAAAGCAGCATTTTATTTCCTTCAATAATACGCGCCATACGCGGACTATGCGCTATCATCCAACCTACTAGACGATGCAGCAACACGATACAAAGACAGGAGGCCACTACCGGCACAAAGGGGGAGACGCCTACCACGGCACGGCTAAGCACCGCACCGAGGAGTATGACAATAATATTATCGAAAGATGTACGTGCACCAAACGAGCGACGGCCCGATATACGAATAAGAATAAAAGCGATGATAAATACAACTATTCCCCTGTCGCACATTTGTAGTGTAGTAAGATCTTTGCCTTCACCAAACAGTTTCATGAGTACATCGTCCATCTCCATCATCATTAATAGTGAAATAACCTAAACAATCGAAAAAACTGTACCAATAAAGAAGCTACAGAATGGTAAGGCAGTAGTAATCAAACACTTAAAAGAGAGGCAAGCTCCGTGATGAAAGCAGCCTGCGACGCATTGATCTTTTCAAGAGCTGTATCTAAAGAAAACCAGGCTCCATTATCTATTTCGGGCACATCTATAAACTTACCGGAGCGTGGCGGCCACTCGAGCGGAAAGGTATTGCTTACTATCTTATCCGGATCAATATCTCCCTGCAATGCCCAGGCGAAGATGAGCTTACCTGACCGCGCTTTAATTGGTTTCAGTTCTAAAAATTCGCCGGAGATTTGTTGTCCTGTTTCTTCGAAGAATTCTCTAATCGCAGCCTTCAGTGGATCTTCGCCCTCTATAAACTCGCCTTTAGGTATAGACCATGCACCGGCGTCTTTGTTCTTCCAAAACGGGCCGCCGGGATGCACCAGGAATACCTGCAGGCCTTCCCTGCCCTGCTTGTATAATAGTATTCCTGCGCTGGTCTTTCTCATCCTGATAAATGGTTATGCTAATATAAACATTAAGCTACATCATCCATCAGCCGAACGGTGCCCTGGTATTGTAAGCCATTTTTTAATCCGCCCGGCGTAGTGCTGATGCTCAGGATCACCTCGTCTCTATGCTCCAGCTCAGTAAGTATAGAAATGAGCGCGGTGATATGCAGATCCAGTGCGGAGGCCAAAACATGGATATCTATATCAACCTCTTTTTGCCGCGAGCGCAGGTCCTTCAGATAATTTAATATAGTGGTGGAGTTGACGTTCATTACAAAAATCAAACACCAAATCTATGCCATGATATAGTGCCGGTGGCATCATGTGTGCTAATCATTATTAATAACGAATGATTTATTAATTTGTAACATCATGAGCGGGGTTAACCAGATAGAAACCTACAAACTGCAAAAAGCCACCAGACTGGTGTATGGGGGGAGTGAATACTTCGACCTTGTGCAGGATATGATCAACAGAGCGGAAAAGACCCTGCACCTGCATGTATATATTTACGAAGATGATGAAACAGGCACACAAGTAGCAGAATGCCTGATGAATGCAGCGCGCAGAGGCGTACAAGTGTACCTGCTTGTAGATGGATACGCATCCAAAGAACTATCGGGGCGATTTATTGAAAACCTAAGAGAAGCAGGTGTACACTTCCAGCAATTCGAGCCATTGTTTCGCAGTAAGCAATTCTATTTTGGCAGGAGGCTGCATCATAAAATACTGGTAGCGGATAGCAGCGAAGCATTGGTGGGCGGCATCAACATTGCCAATAAGTACAACAGCATCAACGGAACCATCCCCTGGCTGGATATGGCTATGTATGTGCAGGGCGAAGCCGCATACGAACTGGAACGCATCTGCTGCGAAACATGGAACAGCACTACGGGTGTAGGTAAAAAAATTAAAGCCTGTGATGCACCTGCAGGCAACGGACAGCATACCATAGCAGTGCGTATACGCCGGAACGACTGGGTGAAGGGCAAACGGGAGATATGGAAAAGCTATGCCAACCTGATAGCCAACACCAAAGAAGAACTGGTGATCATGTGCAGCTATTTTTTACCCGGCCTCACTTTTCGCAAACTGATGACAAAGGCGGTGAAGCGAGGCGTACAAATAACGGTGATTGTTGCAGGAAAATCTGATGTGCCTATAGCCAAGAATGCGGAACGATACCTGTATCGCTGGCTGCTGCGTAATAAGATTAAAATATACGAGTACCAGAAAAGTATCTTACATGCCAAGGTAGCTATATCGGACAGAAGGCTGATGACTATAGGGTCATATAATATGAATAACATCAGCGCGTACGCCAGTATTGAACTGAACCTGGATATACATAACAAACCCTTTGCAGAAGGCGTATATGAGAAAGTATCGCAATTAATAGCTGAAGATTGCGAACAAGTGACGGAAGAACATTACCAGACCTACTATGGCGCACGCAAGCGGTTATGGCAGTATATCAGCTACCAGGTGATACGCGCCATCCTGTATCTTTCTACTTTTTATTTTAAAAGGGAAAAACTTTCCTAATCGTGAAATATACGATGCCATAAAGCACGGGCAACACGCTCATCCCATTTATCGAAACGGCCACGTTGCAGCACAAGCTTATTATCGCGTGGCAGGCTCAGGTAAAAATGAAACACGAAACGCTCTTCAGGGTTTGTCCACCCGATGATCTGGCCGAAGCGCAGATCATTAAATACCAGCGTATCGCCCCATTTCTCAACCGTATAATAACCCTTTGAAAAACGTAGCAGGTGCTGCACGGATTCATTACCGCTCATTGGCGCAAGCAAAGAATCGTTTCGTGAAAAATATTGCAGCCGTATAGTACGTGCCGTGTCGAATACGGAACGGTAGCCAATGCTATAGCCATCTTTCTGTTTCAGGACTATATACCATAGCCAATTATTCAAAGGCGTGGGCGTGGAAAAGTAATCGTTGTACGCAACCTGCTGCTTCGTCAGCATTTTCTTCACCGTGCTATCGATATACATCTTATCATATACGGTATAGAACAGGTAACTGAAACATGCCAGCAAACCCGTAACCCACCAGAGTGTGCGGCGTTTGTCGTTCCGCGACGATATCATCAGTGCAGTAAATGCTATTGCCGGCCATATAGAAAAGAAAGGATCTGCAACGAACATAGTATTGAACGAAAAACGCTGATGGCTAAAAGGCTCCAGCCAACCTACACCATATACATTGAATCCATCAAGAAAGATATGGATGAGGCCCTGTATGCCAAAGAACCAAAGCCAGCTCTTTAAAGAGATATTATGCGGCCGATGCCATTTCTCGGATATCAGAGCGAGCAAGGGCGTTATAATAGCAAGGAATAATAAGGAATGGGTAAAGCCCCTGTGCGCCAGGAGGTTTTCGGAAGCATCGCTCCAGGTGGCGGCAATAAAATCTATATCAGGTATAGATTGTGCCACCGCGCCCAACGCCATAGCACGCTTACCCAATTGCTTGCCCATAAAAGCCTGGCCAATGCAGCCACCGACAACTATATGTGTAAGGGTGTCCATGTAGTTTATAATATACAAAATCCGTGCTACTGCGCCTTCTTCCTTGCCTGCTTTTTAAAATAACCTTTTAGAAGGAAATTATGTTTCAACGCTTCCATGTCTTCGTTAAAAGCAGCGGTACCGTTTTCCACATTATTAAGACTGCGGCTAAGGCGTTGTGTAAACGAGGTATCTGATAGCAGGCCGTATAACATGCCATCCTTATTACCAACGCCCGATTGCAAAATGGAGGCAATACTATCCAGGCGCTGCATTAACCCATTGGCCTCAGCAGTTACATTATGGATATTGTTGAGCGCACGTGAAGCAGTACCCCTGGCTGCGGTATCTTCGAGCAACAAACCTGCTGCACCCTTACCTGCATGTATATCGTTTACTATTACCTGCAGCTCTGCAACAGAATGATTTAAATGTTCTGCAGAGGAGCGTACACCCGCCATAGTAGCAGAAAGGTTGGCGGGCAAGGTAGTATCACTGAGAATGCGCCATAATACCGGGCTTGAGTTAATACGCTTCACGGTTTCTACAAGTTCAGATGCTATAATAGCGGCATTGTCATTGGTACGGGTGAGCGTGCCTATCATATTGCCTATATCTGCCTGCTGTACGGTTTGCAATAAATCATTTTCTTTCACCAACTCTCCCTGAACAGGATTAGGATAGATGTTTACTACTTTGTTACCCATCAGTCCCTCATTGCCAATAGTGGTTTGCGCATTCTTCCTGATGTAGGAGCGTGCTTTTTCATCTATACTCATCACTACTTCAATGGTAGTATCGTTCAGGATCAATACTTTTTCTACGGTGCCTGTTTCTATACCCGCATACCTGACGTTATTACCCGCACGGAGCCCATCTACATTGCGAAAGCGCGCCCGCAACGTAAAACTGCTGCCAAACATGTTTGATTTTTTACCGATCATATACAGCGCGAATATGAGCAGCAGCAGTCCCGCGATAACAAACACACCCAGTTTTATATTATTTGCAATTTTATTGGCCATAGATTATCATTCAAAAAACTGTTTAACATTAGGATCGTCCGAGATTGCCAATTCACTATAAGTCCCTTCGGTGTAGCATTTACCATTCAACAGCAATGCAATACTATCAGCAGTATTTTTTACACACTTCATATCGTGAGAGATAATGATGGATGAGGTCTGATATTTATGCTGTATCTCTTTGATGAGCGTTGTTATTTCCCTGCCTGTAATCGGGTCCAGGCCTGTTGTTGGCTCATCATAGAGTATAATATCCGGTTTCAGTATCAAAGTACGCGCGAGGGCGATCCTCTTTTTCATGCCACCTGATAATTCAGACGGCATCATATCAATGGTATGCTCGAGGCCCACATTTTTCAGCGCTTCAACAACCCGCTCGTTTGCTTCCTTTTCAGATAGCTTAATGGAATGCCTGCGCATAGGAAACTCCAGATTTTCGCGAACGGTCATAGAATCGTACAAGGCATTGCTTTGAAACAAGAAACCGATCTTTACCCGTATCACATCCAGTTGCTCCTGGCTCATATTCAGCACATTTTGACCAAACACGTTGATAGTACCAGCCTCCGGAGTAAGCAACCCTATGATGCATTTTATCAACACTGATTTACCGGAACCGGATCGGCCTAATACTACTTTGCTTTGCCCTCTTTGCAAATTCATATTGAAATCATCGAGGACTTTGTTACTGCCAAAAGCCTTGTATACCCCCCTGATAGAGATAACAGCATCAGTTGTATTTGCTATGTTTTCTCTCGTGTCCATCAGTTAAAGCCCATTATATCCGTAACCTGCACCACAAGCAGGTCTATAATAAAAATCATTACAGACGACAGCACCACAGCAGAGTTAGCAGAGCGCCCTACCCCTTCTGTACCACGTGTAGAATTATAACCTTTGTAGCAGCCTATCATGCCTACAGCAAAGCCAAAGAAGAAGGTCTTGATAAAGGCAGGCATCAGATCGGTGAAGTCCAGCACATCAAACACCTGCCATATAAAAAGATTGGCGCTGGTAACGGTTTTAATATTTACACCCAGGTATGCACCGTACAAAGAGATCGTATCAGACAGTAACACCAATATCGGCAGCATCAATGTTGCTGCGGTAACGCGTGTAACCACTAAATATTTATAAGGATTGGTGCCGGATACTTCCATTGCATCTATCTGCTCCGTAACCCGCATAGAACCCAGCTCTGCACCAATACTCGAACCGATCTTACCTGCAAAGATCAGTGCAGTTATTACGGGCCCAACCTCACGTACAACGGCAATTGCCACCATGGCGGGTATCTGCGATTCTACCCCATAATCGACTAATGTAGGCCGTAATTGCATGGTAAGCACCAACCCCATGATGAACCCTGTGAGTACCACGAGCCCAAGTGACTGGTAACCAATGATGAAGCACTGGCGAATGAGCTCCCTAAACTCGTAGCGGGGCCGTATGGCCTGCCTGAAATACCAGGCAGTAAAACGTGCTATCCGCCCTGCCTCATCAAAAAAAGCTTGTAACTGTTTGGCTGGTTTGTTAGGTTTCATTGCCCGGTAATAAGTACGGGCATAAAATTATATTTGTTCCTACACATGAATAATGACCGCCATCATTGCTATTATGACCGCACTCATGTTTTTTGCTAACAGGTATCAGTAATCTAACTGACTACATAGGTATAATGCGACATGGTAATACTGTAATTTTAATAGTATGAAAAAACTTCATCCCGATAACGAGATACAAAAAAGGCTGAAAGCCATGAGGCTCTATGCCGAAAAAGTATCACGGCATTTCGGCGAAGAAGATATACATCAGCTAAGGGTAAACTATAAAAAGGCACGTGCCTTTATAAGGCTGAGCAATGGCAAAAAAGTAAAAAAACTATTGCCGCCAACGATCAAAGACCTCTACACCGCAGCCGGCAAGATCAGGGACCTGCAACTGCATATTAAATCTGTAAAGCGCTACTTTAAAGACCTGGACTCTACGCCCACACATTACCTGGATGCAGTTAACGCCGAATTGAAAGAAGCCAAAGATGAATATAAGCAGTGTTATAAAAATGTTTCCTTTCAACGCATTGCCAAAACAGCGTCGGCAAACATCGCCTCTGACCTCAGGCATCGGGAGATAAAACAGTGGGTGCAAAAGCAGTGGAAACGAATTGATAAGATATTACAGTTACCCCCCGATGAAGAGCAGTTGCACGAGATAAGAAAACATCTTAAAGACCTGCATTATACGCAACAGCTATCAAAAGAAAAAGACCAGGATAAACTTATAGATGATTTGGGCAGCTTTATTGATATGAAGGTACTGATGACGCTTAGCGATCAGTTTATAAACAGTGCCTCTGCCGATGAGAAGAAAATATTTGCGGCTGCTTCATTTCAATGGGATAGCGAGAAGAAAGCATTGATGGAAAAAATAGAGAAGCAATTAACAACGCTTAAAACCAAAATACAAGTCTAGTGAGCGATCTGCAATTGCCATAGGGTTAACATTGCGTGGTATTGGTATCGATCTGTTACAGGATTGTTTAGCTGAATCTTATTAGGCTCCTCTTCTATATAGCCAAAGCTGGAGCTGGAGCCATCCGAAAAAAGAACATCGAAATTGTAGCGGGAGCCTTCCCTGTTTGCTGTCACCTCGATACGTCCGTCCTCGATCTTGTATGTGATTGGATATGTCATGATAATGGCAATTTTATTAGTCTGAAATAAAAACTGTGCCATAGGCTAAAAACACAGAGGGTGTGCCTGAAGAAGCACACCCTTTACCAAAACGTTGCAATAGAATACCTGATGGTTATTGCACCACCAGTTTTCCATTTTGTGTTTCAGTGCCTATGTTTACCTGGTACCAATAAGTACCGGGGGATAGCCTGCTTATATCTACACTAAGATTGTGCTCGCCCCTCTTCAGTCTGCCTTTATAATCCTGTAACAGAATGCGCCCGGTAACATCTGTGATGCGGTAAGAAACCTCATTTGCAGAGGCAAGGCTAAGCTTAATATAAGCCTCATTTTTTGCAGGGTTTGGATAGATGCTTGCACTGCTGCCTGATGATGCGATGGTTTTCACACCGGTTGGGTTATCTATTGTTACGGAAGCGCAGTCCTTATTGTTATTGAGGATTGTGTCGTAAAGGTTGCCGCTAATATTGTACGGCATCAGCGCAACACAGATATCGGTAGATCCGCCTTTCCAGCTGGTATCTATGGTAAACTGAATACTGAATTCTGCAGAATCGCCCGGAAGAATTGTTTGCCCGGAAAGAACAAGGAAAGAATCATAGCCGCCGGAAGCATTACCAAAAGAGATCGGGAAACCATCGAAGTATAACATATACATACCGGAGTCGGTATCGCGCAACGTATCTACACCTAAGTTGTGAATACGTGTCGTGATATCAAACTGGTTATCGGGATAGATCACATCTCCCGTTACCGGTGCAACCAGGGAGACTTTGATGTCGGCATAGCGTTCCTGGGCTTTGCCGGCAACGCAGATGAAGGTCAATAAGACGAAAAGAAAAGTAAATCTATTCATATAGGTAGTTTGTAACGTAAAAATACGTTATAGTATTTATTAACGCTACAAGCTACCCAAATAAAAATCATAAATAAGTGTTAATACCTATATGGCGCGGAACCTACGGAAGTATCGCCATAAGTATGATCGGGCTTATGCTTTTTCAGGTATTTATCATCGAGGTTCTTAGGAGCCGGTGTTTTTACATCTGCATTGTAGTGCCCTGTCTTAGCCAGTACACCAGTGTCTTTAGGTGGTACGTGAGCATTACGGCTTACAGTACCTGCGCTGCGATTAACACTATTCGATGCTGAACTATTCGTGTTGGACCGCTCAGAAGCACCGCCTGCAGTGTTATTATTACTGGTACCTGTATTACCTGTACCGGTTGCGCTCATATCGTTTTCGTTGGAGGTGCTCATACCGCTGGTATTTTGCATATCGGTAGTGCCTGTATCCATCGTACCTGTAGCCGGCTCCGTAGTGGTCATAGATGATGTTGTGTCAGTAGTGACGGTGCCCGATGTTTCGTTATTGTTGTTGCAGGCTACCGTGGTAGTTACAGCAAGTATGGCAGCAATACCCCATTTTATAGATCTCATAACTAAACGTTTTAGAACATGGGCTAAAAAATACATGCCAATACATTTAAATATTAATAAAAAGATCCCGCGGCATTAGCCACGGGACCTATTTATTATCTCAATTGTAGTGTTATTTTTTACTTTGCCTGCGCTCTTTTTCCTGCTCTGCTTTCATCCTTTCCTGCTCCTTCCTGGCTCTTTCTTTTTCTTTAGCAGCTTCTCGTGCAGCTTCGGCCTTTTCCCTAGCCTGCTGCTTGCGTTCTTCCGCACGTTGTTTGGCCTCGGCAGCTCTTTGCTTTTCGCGCTCTTTGCGTTCTTTTTCCTTTTGTTTGGCTTCTTCTGCACGCTGTTTCTCACGGTCTTTACGCTCCTGTGCACGTTGTTTGGCCTCTGCTGCTCTTTCCTTTTCCTTCATGCGACGCTCTTCATCTTTTTCTTTAGCAGCGAGTGCTTTTTGCTTTTCAGCAGCTTTGCGGTCTGCTTCTTTCTGGCGTGCTGCATCTCTTTTTGCCTGCTCAGCCAGGCGCTTATCTTCATTTTTCTGGCGTTGGGTTTCCATGCGTTCTTTTTCGGCCTGGCGCCTTTCTTCCATTCTTTCTTTTTCTGCTTCTGCCTTCTTTTTCGCTGCCAGTTTTTCCTTAGCCTTTTTATCCGCCTTTAGTTTTTCCTTCTCTTCTTTAGTCAGCACTGTTCTTTCAGGAGCAGTACGTTTGCTACCCAGGCCTCTTCTTTTATCTTTCGGAGGTGGCGGCGCAGGTGGCACATAGGTAGCCCAATCGCCGATATCAGAAGTGACCTGCGCAAAACTTGCAGTATTGTCTATGTAACATTTCTTGATAGCGGAACATTTTTGCTTTTTATGGCCCTTCTTTGAAAGGTCATATGTTTTAAGGTCAGGCTGCTTGATGATACCCTTCAACTTGTCGATGTCGCCTTCATAATTGCAACCCAGGGTGGTAGCACCGCTATCAGCCGGAGATAAATTGCCCGATTTGAAAGGGCCTGCTTTTACCTTCTTATTATCTACGAGGTCGTTCTCGTTATAAATGATGTTTAGTTTATAATTATCGCCGGTAACAGGAGCAAACGGATTGCGGTTGTTATAATTCTCGAACAAGGAAGAACTGATAGCCGGAGCGATCATATAAACATTCACTTCTTTTTGAGCAGGTGTGTTGTAAACAGCTTCTCCCTGCATGAAACCACCGGATGCATTGAACAATAATTCTGAAGCTACCCTTGCGCCGATATCCTGCGAAACGATATTGATCTGCAGTTTCTTATCTATCATTGGCACTACCTTGCGCAGTTTGAGGCCCACGTTCATAGCGCTGGGGATGGTGTTGTGGTAGAAAATACCATTGATCTTCTTAGCTCCTTTATAACCGCTGATATCATTAGCATCCCAGTACACTTCAATAAACAACACATCTTTTTTAGTACCTGCCAGCAGAGCATCTTCGAGATCGCCAAAATCGCGGCGGGAAGTTTTATTGAAATCAAAGCGAGTGCCGTAAGCTTTTTTACGGAAGCCGTGGATAAGAATATCAGCAGTGATATTATCGTGCGCCATAGTGTTGATGGCCCTGATATAAGAACGCGCAACCGCATCGTCAATGCGTTCAATATTATCATCTATAGAGCCGGTGCTATCATTAATTCCATACTTCACCCGTATGGCAGACATGGCTTTGGGATGTGCCTTATACCATTCGCGGAGAGAACCCTTTTTTTGTCTTAACTCTTTATCGCTAATGAAATACTCAGGATAATAGAGTCCTTCCTTATCCATAAATATCCTTACCACCCTTTCGTATCTCATCCATTTGTCCATCCTTTCGCCAAAGACGGCAGGATATTGATAAGAGGGCTTAGCGCAGGAAGCAAATACAAATACTACCGCCAATATGTACAGGAGGTTCTTTTTCATTTCAGGATAATTCACTTTGTACCTTAAAAATAGTAAACTATTATCCCCGTGCAAACCGGCAGGCATAAAAAATCGGGATACCTGGAGTATCCCGATCGTAAAACATCTAAAAATCCTATCTCTTTACCTGCGGTGCCCGCCACCATGGCCGTATCCCCAGCCACCACCGTGCCCGTAACCACCGCGACCGTAGCCGCCCTCGTGCCTGTAGCCGCCGCCATAAGCAAAAACCCTGGCCGGACGGTGCCAGCCTCTGTAATATGCGCGTGGCGGAGGACAAACCGGCGCCGGCGGAGCATAATACACAGGTGGCGGAGGCGGAGCATAGTTATACCCATAATAACCGCTATTGCAATGCGGACGGGCATAGTAACCCCTTTGGTATCCGCGGGCATAATGTCCGCCGTAGCAGCCGCCACCTCCACCAACATTTACTGAAACACTGCCGCCCGGACCATTGACATAGAACCCGCCGCGCTGCGCGCTTGCAGAGAGCGCCCCCATTATAATGATGGCTACCGCTGCAAGACTCATTACCCATTTTCTGTTCATACTTTCACTTGTTTACCTAAGTATTCCAATTTTCTTACCAAACTTTGCCAATTGATGTTAAAGAAAACAGAAAGAATATTTAATCGACAATATCCGTAATATCGTTCTTATGCCACCGGGTATGGATTAGCTTATTGTACACCCACCTGCAGAGATAACTACCTCCCACAACCAGGCCCAAAAACAGTATTAGCCCAATCCAAAGCATGAAACCGTCGTTATTGGGCGTGGACCCACCGGATAATAATATTAGTGCCATAACTCATGAGGTTTGATGTACTGTAATTTACGAAATAACTATATACGAAAAATGCCCCGTGCGGGGCATTTAACATATTAAAAAGGGTAAAAGCGAAAGATTACTTTTTAGTTTCTTTCTTCATTTCTTTTTTTACTTCTTTATTCTCTTTGTAGCGCATATCGGGCGTACCATCCTTTTTCATTTTGGTGCCTTTATCGACTGCCTCTTTTTTAGTTGCGTCTTTGTTTTCTTTGTAACGCATGTCGGGCGTGCCATCTTTTTTCATTTTGCCTTTCATTTCTGTGGCAGGCTTAGCTGGCTTTGCGTTCTTGTCTGTGTTTTGAGCGAATGTGATGCCGGTTGTAATCAACAATGCCAGCATCAAGCTTAGTAGTTTTTTCATACAAATTTTGATTTTGTAATATAAAAGTAATAAGCAAAACACCAGCTTGTGATAGTCAGATTGTTAAATATTCATCAAATATATAAGCTAGTTTATTGTACTGTTTTGGGCTTAGTATCCCCCGCCATTTGCGCGGCAGCTGTATTGATATCGTACACCTTATCGGCAGGGATGGTGATCATTTTTTTGTCGGCATATTGTACGGTCACATTTGGTGCGCCGGGTTTACGTTCCTTAACCCATACAAAGCTGTTTTTCTTAATTAGCTTTCCGTCTGGCGTGGTAAAATTATCGAGCATATAACCGGGCCCTGAACCAGGTCCCCTATCGGCGCGGGTAATATTTCCTTTGATACCCAAGTTACGGCCTTCTATATCAGTTGCTATGAGATAACCACCTACCTGGTCGTGCACCAGTACAATATCGCCCTGCGAAAAATCAATCAACTCTTCCATAGCGTCAACACCAGCTTTATCAAGCGGTTTGTTGCGTGTAGCAGTCATGTAACGGGTAACGTCGTTTGTGCCCGGGCGAATAATGGATACTTTAGCCCCTTTGTCGAGTACATACCAGCCGGGGGCTATGTTCTGCGCATAACCGGTATTAGCAAACAAACACAAAAAAAATAATAGCGTACGATACATAGCTCCGTCGATTGATCGGTGATAAAAATAACACAGACAGGTTAAATGACCGGAAACGTTGCAGAATTTTAACGTTATGCTTGAAATCCACCGATTATTTACAATATGTTAGTTAAATTTTGATGAGATTGTTTATAATCATTGCGTTATAGAATATCTTTATAAAAAATTACGACAATTGGCGAAAACACTGCAGCTTGTAAAATTTGCTCCGAAATCTCCGGACGGGTTTTATGACAATGTGAAAGCGAGAGTAAACGAGTACTTTTCGACTACAAGTATATCTAAACAAGGCAATACAGGTATGTATATAAAGACAGCTGCAATGCTGTCTATGTACTTCATCCCTTATATTTTTATTGTAACGGGGGTTTTTCAGCATCATCTCTGGATATTCTATTCCTTATGGCTGGTGATGGGCTTTGGTATAGCAGGTATAGGCACATCTGTAATGCATGATAGCAACCATGAAGCTTATAGCAATAACAAGTTTGTAAATTCTATGCTCGGCGGGGTATTGAATATCCTTGGCGGATACAGCCGCAACTGGCGCATGCAGCATAATATATTACACCATACCTATACTAATGTAGAAGGACTGGACGAAGACATTGAAGCAGGTATATTGTTACGCATGTCTCCCCACAAAAAAAGATACAGCTTTCATAAATACCAGCACTGGTATGCCTGGTTCCTATACGGAATTATGAATATTTACTGGGTTACCGCCAAAGACTACAAAGGGCTGGTGAAATATAACAAAACAGGGTTGCTACGCAAGGAGAAGATAAGTTTTCGCCGCGCTATTACTGAGCTTAGCCTGTACAAGGTGATTTATTTTGGGTATGTACTGGTGCTGCCACTTCTTTTTTCAGGAGTAGCATGGTACCATGTAGTATTAGGTTTTGTGGTGATGCAGATGCTGGCGGGTCTGCTGCTTGCCTGCATCTTTCAACTGGCGCACGTGATGGAAACCAGTGAGTTTCCGGAGCCGACAGAACAAAACCGTATGGAAAACAGCTGGGCTGTGCACCAGTTGTTAAATACGGCCAACTTTGCACCGCGTAATCGTATTCTCTCCTGGTTTATAGGCGGCCTTAATTACCAGATAGAGCATCACCTGTTTCCACAGATCTGCCATATGCACTACCCGCGCCTGTCTGTAATTGTAAAAGAAGCAGCGGCCGAGCATAACCTGCCCTATAATGTGCAACCCACGTTTAGGATGGCATTACGCGAACATGCTATGATGCTGAAGAAACTCGGCAGGGAAGACCTCAACTAATACGTGTGATCTTTAAACAATAGACCACATCATGAAATAGAGCAACCCAACTACAAAAAACAGGACGTAGAAAACATAATTGACTTTATTACTCTGCTTGTAGTACTGTTTTAGCTTTTCCTGGAAGGTATTTTTGATCGTTTGCTTGTTTACCGGAACAATGGTATTAATAAACAAATCCCAGTATCCCCTATCAAGCTTTTTACGCCTGATGATCCTGACCTTGATTAATGCATAAACTATGAAAAGGATTACGAACGCGACAGGAGCGTATTCTAAGATATATGTTCGAATCATTCGGTTTAAAAAGTAAGGTATAACACTGGCATTATGCTTATAGGTTGCATATCAAATTTAATACCAGCAATGCAAAACTATGATTTATAGGCTATTCTATCCCAGATTTTTTTTTGATCGACATGCACTTTTGTGGTAAAATATCCACATGAGATAAACAAAAATGCAATATTCGCAGTTCCTCAGTATAGTTATATATACTGTAATATATTTGCATTACCGTACACCTGGATGATAATAGGATAAAAATGGGCATCAATAAAAAACAAACACTTGAGAAGCTGTATGCTTTCAGGGGAATGGATAAATATGCCACGTTTGGTAAAGCACAAACAGGGATCATACACAGCCCCGACGACCAGCAAGACGTTATCAGCAATATACTCGACGAATGTTGTAAGCATCTGGCAATAGAGATAGAGAGCACAACCCGCCCGGTCAAATCCAGCCTGAAGGAGATCATCGTCACGCACATGGATAAGATCATGCAAGCCCCGGTAAATACCGAGAATAAAGATTTTGGCTACCATCTTTGCTGGTTCCTTGCAGAAAAAGCAGGCGTAGATCTATGGCGCAACTCTAATACTAAGGTATGGGGATACTGGTCTGTTGATGATAATAAGGTGAAAACGGTAACACGCGTTCGTAAAAGAAAGACAGCATAGGCGTTGCGGGCATGATTTTTTCGTTTTTCTGCTAAAAATCAACCCGCTATGACCAAGTATTTTTTAATATTCATATTCCTCACCTGGACATTTGCATCCTGTAAATGCAATGATAAGCAGGTTAATGACAGCAATACTGCTACCGCCAATAATAATACAGGTTCTCAAAACATAAAAGCAATGAGCGAGGAGGCGAACAGCCAGGCTGTAAATAAAAGCCCGGATGAGCCCGGCGAAGAAGCGATGAACAGGATGTATGGCACCAGCACCGCCGCCAGTGAAGCGATGAGCAAACGAAATGCATTAAGAAAATCGGGGAAATTAACGGCTGGATACTACCCGGAAGGATCTCAAAGAAGGCTTACACAAGATGACATCAAATTTCTTTCGCCATGGGGACATGAAGTAATGCTGAATGAGATCTATGCACGTCATGGGATGATATTTAAAGATGAGCAGTTGAAAAGGCATTTTGCTTCGCAGGACTGGTATCATCCTGAAAGTGCTAATGTGTATCAAAAACTATCCGGCATAGAAAAACAAAACATAGCATTTCTCATCAACACTTCGAAAGATGTGCAGCAGGAATCAAATGTGGCTTCCAATCAATAAATCAATATAACATGGCAAAAAACTACTATTGGGTATTTGCAATACCTGCATTAATGATATTCAGCCAGTGTAAAAATGCCTCGGCCGGAAAAACAAGTGGTGGCAGCAGGACTACCGCTGTAATGAAAACAAATGATACCAGGGAAGAAAAGACTATCTCGAAGCCATCTCAGAATATGGTAGCAGCGCTTCCTGTAAACATTGCTTCTGCAGGGGAGCGTATTAATACTGCTGCGAATGAGCCATCCCTGTACACATCAACAGCAGAGCAGCAAAAACATGCGGCAGCCAGGAAACGCACCAAGTCCGGCAAGCGAATTGTACTAACCCGCGGCAACTTCCCGGAAGGATCAGAAAGAAAACTAACGGAATGGGATGTGGTTCATCTATCGAAATGGGGCTACACGGTAATGCTAAATGAGATATACGCAAGGCATGGTTTAATTTTCCATGAACCCGCGGTGGCGGCCTACTTTAAAAAAGTAAGGTGGTATAAAGGGCGCTATAAAAACGTGGACAAAAAACTTAGCCCGGTAGAACGCGAGAATATCATGTATCTGAAAAGTGCCGCGGTGGTTTCTATGCCAAGGTCATAGCTAATACCTATTTCTTTAGTTGGCCAACCAGCTCCATAGATTGCCTGGCAAGTTCCTTCCATTTTTTATGATGCTGTGCCGGAACCATTATCCAGCCATTCATCTTCCTGCCGGCCATGGGTTCAAATACATGGGTACCCGGTAATTCCAAAGTCTTTGCTTGTGCGTCATCATCGAGTTTAAAAACCATATCACCTTTATAATACATTACCCCTGCTTTACCGTTGGCAGCTTTGATACACAAAGCGCCAAACATTTTGCCTTTGGTACAGCCATCTAATGAATCGGCTATTTCGTTGTATAATTTTTCAGTATCTGTCACAGTTCAATTTATTTGACGTAAAAATAAATCTGGATCAATGAAATAGCAGTTTACAGATTACTTTTTTTACATACATTGCATTGTACTAGTGCTATATCTCTATATGATCAAAAGTTCTGTTGGTGAGCTGAAACTTTCACCTATCAAAGAAGAAGGCAGGTTTGTATTTTTCAATGATTTCATTACCATAAACGGCAAGGTATCCAAAGGAGATAAGATCAAAATATTTGTAGAAAGCTATCAGCCGCAGGGAAATAAAATAATGATACCGGAAGCATCCAACTCGTCTGCCGTACTGGTAGTACGGGGTCAGCAATACCGCCATGATGATATTACCGGTATAGATACCATGGATAAGCTTTATGAGCATGTTTCTACCCTTTATAAGAACCGTTTTTACTTTGGCGATAAGGCTTAGTCTGTAACATAATCCACAATTTTACAATGCTTTAAAAACAGTTTGTATCTTTCGGGAGCATTAGCTGCAGAATAGATTTATGCTGAAGAAGATACTCCGTTTTATACTTTACTTATTTGCTGCATCGGTAGTGTACCTGGTATTATGCAAATGGGTAATGCCACCAATAACCATAACCCAGGTAGGCGCATTAGCCGGCGCGTACGGACTGAAACGGGATTATGTGAGCTGGAGTGAGATATCTCCTAATGTAAAGCTCGCTGCCATAGCCAGTGAAGACCAGTTGTTTCCGGATCATGAAGGATTTGACTGGAAGGCTATTGAAAAAAGCATGAAGGACAAGCCGCGTAAAAAGCGGCCTAAGGGAGCGGGGGCAAGCACCATAAGCCAGCAGACAGCGAAAAATGTATTCCTATGGCAGGGAAGCGGTGTAATGCGCTATGTACGCAAGATACCCGAGGTAATATATACAGAAGGCATAGAACTGATATGGGGCAAGAAACGCATTATGGAAGTGTACCTGAACGTAATAGAAATGGGACCCGGCATCTTTGGTATTGAAGCAGCTGCAGAACGTTATTTCCATAAATCTGCCAGGAATCTTTCACGCGCAGAAGCGGCCATGATCATTGCATGCCTTCCTAATCCTAAAAAGTTTACCGTAGTACCTATGAGCAGGCGGGTAAGCTGGCGCTACCCGCAGATAGTAGCCCAGATGAACAACCTGGACGGTGATCCTGATGTAGCAGAACTGATCAGATAAAAAAAAGGGAGTACATACTCCCCTACTATACTACGACCTATAAACAATGCTCTTATAAATTCCTCTTACGTGTTTTTAATTGCTGCTCCCAAAAAACACCTTTAAAAAGGCCCAGCGTAATAACAACTACCATGCCTCCTGCTAACAAGGCGGCGATACACCAAAGTGCGGTTTCCAGTAGGTTTGATGATTGCATATGATTATTGGGTTTTGTATGAAAATATTAAACACTATGCCATCAAACAAAAAACATATTCAACATTTGTGGATAACATAAGTGAATAACTCGTAGTTTAGCTACATATTTAACTTGCAGTAAATTCTCGCCAGGCGGGTTCGCAGATTTCATGACAAGATTTTCACTAGTCTTTAGGATGGCACTTATAATAATGCCGTATAGCTTATTTGCAAATACTGCTGATACGGTAAGTGTGTACTTCAAACTAAATGAATATAAACCCGACATTAAAGCAAGGCAGGTACTCGACTCACTTTTGTATAACGACATCATCAATACGCAAACCGGCATATTAATAATAGGCTATGCAGATTTTTTAGGCAGTGAAGAACATAATCTGGGGTTATCTCAGCGCAGATCTAAATCTATAGAAAGCTACCTGGGCGCGATGTCGATACCACGGAAAAATATAAAACTATGCATAGGCAAAGGCGAGGTAAACCGAAGAATGGAAAGCAGGGAAGGCTACGCCCCTGACAGGCGTGTAGATATAGTTTTGTCGAACCTTCAACCCGCTAATAGACGTGCAGTACCAATTACCAGGCAAGCTATAATACGTAAACCGCAAAATGAAACAAATAAAAACCTGCAAATAATCAGCAAGCTGAAAGTGGGCCAGTCGCTAAAACTGGAAAATATATACTTTCTAATGGGCCGGCATATAGTAACAGATCAATCGTTACCACAGCTGGACAAACTGTATGAAGTGCTATTAGAAAACCCAAACCTGAAAGTACAGATAGAAGGACATATATGCTGCCTGCAACATGGATTTGATGCCGAAGATGATGATACGCACGAAGCGAGGCTATCTATAAACCGGGCGCGATACATTTATGAATACCTGATAAAAAAAGGCATAGATGAACGACGCCTGCGCTATGTAGGTTTTGGCAGGACAAGGCCCCTGGTGAGCCCTGAGAAAACGCCTGCGGATGAAGATATGAACAGGCGCGTGGAGATACGCGTGATTGAAAAATAGAAAAATCGCCCTCCTGAGTGGAGGGCGATTTTTTACTCAATCTTTATTCTATAAACCAAACATTAATCCAAGGTTCAATTTTACATTCTGGTTCATGTTATCCATATCGGTAACATAGAGCACACCCTGGTAATAGCTGGCATCTACATTAAACCATATATGGCGCGCCATTTTGATATTAACACCAGCGCCACCTTCTAATCCAAGATCTACAGTGTGGAAAAGGTCGCTGTTGGTCATAACAGTTGTGCCATCATAATGCATAGTATTATCATCTGTGTACTGATCTTCCGCAATCTTAACAGCTATAGACGGGCCTAAGAATATTTTAGGACGCACTGTATTGCCATATCTGCCAAAGAAATAATATGCTTTAGGCGTCATGCGCAGATACACAGGATCTACTTTTGTATTGTACCAATGGCCTGCCCTGGTATAATCGAGGCTATAACCTTCGTGAGATACTACTAATTCGTCACTGAAGCCCCAATGCTCCATGCGTGAATACATCAGGCTGATACCGAGATAACCGGATGGTTTGAACTTCTGGCCATCCATATTGCTGAGCCAGCTATGGCCAAAGCCAGCAACGGGGCCCAAAGAGAAATATTGCGCGCCTCTTGTTTTACTTAATACATTGCCGCTGGCTACGGTGTTTGCAGTTTGTGCATTAGCCGCGAATGAACTCATTATTACGCCGGCCATTAAAATCAAATACTTTTTCATTTCGCTACGATTTGGTTCATTGCACACTAAATAAACACCATGCCAATAACAAATAAAATATGATAGTACTATCGGGTTTACCGATGCGTAATAACGCCCGCTATTATTACCTTTATAATATCAAATACACACTGCAATGGATACAATGGACACGCTATCTGAAATAATTGAAAAACTGCGTAAAGAAGGATATACAGATGATCTGAATGTGCAGCAGAACAGGCTGGAATGCAAAAATGGCGCCTTCCAGATATTTCATGATGAATTTGTAATAGACAAAGTTTATCGTTTTGAAGGAGAAAGTGACCCGGGCGATGAAGCAACTGTATATGCCATATCATCACCCAAACACCAAATAAAGGGTATATTGGTAAATGGCGCCGGCATCTATACAGATGATCTTACGGATGAAATGCTGGAATCCCTGCAGATAAAAAGGAAGAAATAATATTAATATTGAAACCAAACCTCGGTGGCGCCAAAGCCATACCGGGCCTTCCAATCGTTGCTGAACCTGGCTACTTCAGGAATCTGCTTTAATATTTTGTGCACCTCGTCTTTAAGCACACCTTTACCCAGGCCGTGTATGATAATGGTGTGTACCTGCTTATTTGCTATGACAGCATTCAAATGCGCCTGCAATGCTTCGAGTTGAATATGCAGTATCTCACCATTACTCATCCCGTTGGTATTGCTGATAAGGTTTTCTATGTGCAGGTCTAATTCAAAACGTGGAAGCGATGCCCGCCAGTCTTTTGCAGGCTTTGATTGAGAAACAGGCTTACGCGACACCTCCCAAAAACTATCTTCAGCCTTTTTATCAGGTTGGGCAGCAAAACCTTCTGTACAGAGATAGCTAAATACAGGCTGATTGTTTTTGAGCACCTCACTTATATGCTCAAATAATTTCTGAGGCTTCATGCGCAAAGTATCTGAAACAATATTGTGTTTGGGGCTATCGGCATCAGTTAGCTCGTATGCGAAGCGCGGCTGCTCATTCATTACGTCAAATGCCAGGGTATGCAGATAAATATGGCCAAATCCATGCAACTTGCCTTCTAGCTTAAAGAGAGATTCCTTGTGCTTATTCGTAACCTCATACTTATAATAAATGCTTTGCGGCAGTTCATTTTGCAGGTATATCTTAATGTGGTCCACAATATCTTCAAACACATCCGGCTTAAATACGGGCAGAAAAGATAGATAAATCCCCTTTGCCAGTTTGGGCATTTTGTCCTTCGTCTTTTCTACCGGCAGTTGCTCCGGAGGGGTGCCCTTTCGTTTTGCTTTTGTTTTTTCGGTGAACCATTTCAGATAGGGGTGGTCTATATCCTGCATGTACACAGGGAAGCTAAGGCCGCTCACTTCCACCTCTACCATCTGGTCGTTGATATAAGCGATCACTACGCCTTCTTCGCCCGACTCCCTTAATATGATCCTGTCTCCTATCGAGAATTTCATGATGATGCCTGGTTTAATTGTTCCTGCAGGAAAGCCACCATCTTCCTCACGGCTATACCCCGATGACTGATGTTATTTTTTATTTCAGGCGAAAGCTCTGCAAACGTTTGTTCATAACCATCGGGTACAAATATGGGATCATATCCAAAGCCGCCCTCCCCTCTCTTTTCTTTAATGATTGTTCCATTACAAATACCCTCAAAGAAATAAGTCTGATCATTCCATATAAGGCAGATGACCGCTTTATAAAAAGCAGATCGATCATCTTTATCCGCAAGTTCTGCAAGCAGCTTTTGCAGGTTACCCTCATCGTCCCGCTTTCCGGAATAATGCGCACTGTCCACACCAGGTTGCCCGTTAAGGGCATTGGCACAAATACCACTATCATCAGCAAAGACATTTTTACCACAGAATTGATGAATTGCACCAGCCTTAGCTAAAGCGTTTTCCTCGAACGTGTGAAATGGTTCCGCTATTTCCGCAGTAAAATCTATATCGTTAAGTGATAGCAGATCAATACCTTCTATCATTTGCCTGATCTCCCTGATCTTTCCCCGGTTGTTGGATGCTATAACCAATTCTGCCATCCGGCAAATCTATTATTTAAACAGAACTATGAAAAAATTTTAACCTCTCATTAAACCAAAATTCCATATCCCCGTCTTAGTATAAAATCTGCTATTTATGAAAATAATGAAAATCACAGCATTATGCACCATTGCAGTGTTTGGGACTGTACTGATGTTTACAGCCTGTAAAAAAGATAAAACAACGGCAACAACCACTACTACAACTACTGATACCTCCGTTAATGAGGATACACAGTACGCTGATGACCTGGCACGCACAGAGCAAACATTTGACGAGGCACAGAACTTTGCAGACCAGGCAGCTGATAATGGCAGCGTAGAAATGAAAGGAGGTCCTGCATTATTGAGCAATTGCGCAAGGGTCATAATTGATACCGGCAGTTCACCGCATAAGATCACGATAGACTTTGGCAGCAGTAATTGTCTTTGCAGGGATGGCCGTTACCGCCGTGGTAAGATCATCATCACATTTGAGCATCGCTACAGGGACAGCGGTTATGAGCATACCATACGCTTTGATGACTACTATGTAAATGACAACCATGTAATAGGCACACGTACTGTAAAAAATATGGGACACAATGCGGCCGGCCATACTTACTTCGATGTACATATAGATGGCATGATCGTGCTGAATGCTACCGGAGATACCATTAAACATTCTTCTGCAAGGGTACGCACATGGGTAGCAGGAGAACGCACCCCCAACCTCGCCGATGATGAGTATGAACTGACAGGCAGCGGAACACTTACCCGTGCATCAGGCAAAACATACACCATTAATATTACAAGCCCGCTGCATATAGCGCTCAATTGTAACTGGATAGAAAAAGGCACGGTAGCTATAACACCATATGGCGCATCTTCACCAAGAATATTAGATTATGGCAACGGTACCTGCGATGACCAGGCAACTATTACCGTAAACGGAAGAACCAGGACCATCACCCTGAGGTAGTAATATCATATAAAGTGTGAAGGGCAGCCTATCGTGGCTGCCCTTTTTGTTTTTTGGCAGCAACGGGAGCGGTGAGGAATTGTTAAACTTATGATAATTGAAACGTAACAATATCTAACCATGGAGTTAACAGTGCTGCATCAATTTTGCCTGCAAATACCCAATATTTATGAATGTAAAAACTACCTTACTGCTGGTACTGATGCTGCTTGCTACCCATTTGGGATTTGCACAGGTAACATCGGGTGCCATGTCCGGCATTGTGCTCGACAATGAGAATAAGAGCCTTGCCGGCGCCATTGTTAAAGCCATCCACGAACCATCAGGCACCGTTTACGGTACTGCTACCCAGGATGATGGCAGCTTCAACCTGCAAAACCTGCGTACCGGCCCATACCGTGTAGAGATACACTTTATCGGTTTTGAAACTAAAATAGAAAAAGACATCCTGGTGCGCCTGGGTGAAACCTATTTCCTGAAAACATCTATGAAAGCAGGCGGAACGGAACTGTCTGAAGTAGTAGTGAAAACAGATAACCCGCTCATCAACTCTCAGCGGACGGGTGCATCTACTAATATAGGCACTACCGAGATCAATACACTTCCTACAGTAAACCGTAATATATCAGACTTTACAAGGCTGACGCCACAAGGAGGGCCAAGCTTTGCAACCAGTATGGGCAGCTCCAGCGCTCAATTCAATGATAACAGCTTTGGCGGAAGAGATGGACGTTATAATAATATCCAGATCAATGGTGCGAATTTCAACAACTCCTTTGGCCTCAACAGCAACCTGCTACCCGGCGGCAATGCACAGCCTATATCGCTGGATGCGATTGAAGAAATACAAGTAGGCTTTGCACCGTATGATGTACGCCAGACAGGCTTTACCGGTGCCAACATCAATGCCATTACACGCAGTGGTACTAATGAGATACATGGTTCTGCCTATTATTTCTTCAAAAACCAAAGCTTTACCGGTATGAAGGTAGGCGACTACAGCGTACCTAACCTGGGATCAACTACTAAAAATACTTACGGCATACGTTTAGGCGGCCCGATCATAAAAAACAAACTCTTCTATTTTGTAAACGTAGAGCATGAAGAAAGTAAAGCACCGGGCGTAACGTATGTTGCCAACCGCGGCGGTGCTGCCGGGGCAAATGTATCGAGCGTACCGGCTGACAGCCTTGACAAACTGAGATCTTTCCTGCAATCGAAATATGGATACGATCCGGGGGCTTATGAAAACTTCGCTAACCAGGCCGTGAACAAGAACACAAAAGTACTGGGCCGTATAGACTATAACATTAATGACAAAAATAAACTGTTTGTTAGCTATAGCTATATGAAAGCCCAGGAGCCTATAACGCAGGTGAATGCTACAAGTACCGGTGCAGGTTCGCGCCTTACTAACAATCGCGAAGGATTGACCTCGATGGCTTATCAGAATGCATTCTATGGTTTTGATCATAAAGTATGGTCCGTATCGGGCCAGCTTACCAGCAGCATCACATCTCGCCTGTCAAACGACCTGTTTGGTACCTACTCATCTGTGCAGGATACACGTAGCACACCCGGTGATAAGTTCCCGTTCGTAGATATAGACCTGAGCTCTACGAGTACGATGAGATTTGGTACAGAGTTGTTCTCTTATAAGAATGACCTTACCAATAAGAACCTGAACATTATTGATAATGTAACCTATAACTATAAGCATCACTCGTTCCTTGCAGGTGCTGCGTATGAGTATCTTTCATTTGGTAACAGCTTCCTGCCCTCAGGTACCGGTTACTACCATTATAAATCTTTATCGGATTTCATGAATGGAAACGGCCCAATCGCATTTGCTTATACATATCCTTTTGCAGACCAGGGTGGCAATACTTATGTAAAAGCCAACTTCGGACAAGCGAGCATTTACTTGCAGGACAAATACAATGTAACAAGAGACCTGACATTGACAGCGGGTGTGCGCGTAGAACAGCCTATGTATACATACCAATTGCCGGACAATAAATATATAGATACCGTAAAGGTGTTTGACAAAAACGGCAACCTGACTACTTATCAATCTGATAAATGGCCGAAAGCGAAACCGGTAGTATCGCCAAGGATAGGTGTTAACTATGATGTATTAGGTAACAGGAGCCTTGTATTGCGCGGCGGTACCGGCATATTTGCAGGTAAGGTTCCGTTTGTATGGTTTACCAACCAGGCAGGCGGTACAGGTACCCTCATCAACACGAAGACCTTTGCCCTTACCAATAAATCTAAATCTGACTCTGCCTTCCTGAACAATATGCAGTTCTCTAAAGACCCAAGCAATGTATCTGAATCAAACGGTAACCTGTTCCCGCAAAAGGCCGGGCAAACAGTGCCTTCATCCGTTGCTATCGTATCACCTGAATTCAAGATGCCACGTATCTGGAGAACGAACATAGGTGTTGATGCCAAGCTGCTGTATGGATTTGTAGGTACTGCAGAATTCATCTATACAAAAGACCTGGTGAACGTGTACATGCGCAATGCTGCGTTGCCAAATGCACAAACAACACTAAGCAACGGCGCTGATAATCGCCCTTACTGGACAAGTACCAAACAAACCGGTAGTCCGGCTAACAGCTATTACGTTTTGGAGAACTCCAACATGGGTGAGTCATATAACTTCAGTATTGGTGTAGCGCGCCCTGCACGTAAAGGATGGTATGGATCACTTTATTACACTGTGTCAGCATCGCAGGAGCTTTCCTCTAACCCCGGTTCCCAGGCATCATCTGCATGGAACAGCCTTGCCAATACAAGCTCCCCTAACGAGCAGGTACTCTCCTACTCTGAATACCTGACACCACACAGGATTGTGGCAAGTGCATCTTATCGTATAGAATATCTGAAACACCTGGCTACAACGATCTCTTTGTACTATGAAGGTGCCAGCCTGGGCAGGTTTAATTATACCTACGCCAGCGATATCAACGGCGACGGTGTAAACGCAGACCTGCTATACATACCAAATAATGCCAGCGAACTGAAATGGGCAGATATTAAAGATGCATCAGGTAAGGTAGTGTATACGGCACAACAGCAGGCCGATGCATTTAATGCTTATGTAGACCAGGATAAATACCTGAGTGCGCACAAAGGCAGCTATGCAAAGAGATACGGAGCTAAATATCCATTCTATAATAGGTTTGATCTGAAATTCATACAGGACATCTTCAACGATTTCGGTAAAAGAAGGGGCAGCCTGCAATTCACTGCCGATATCTTTAACATCGGCAACCTGCTGAATCCTTCGTGGGGTGCACAGCAACGCCTGGCAGTAGGTAGCGGTAACACATCGAGCATATTAAAAGTGGCGACATCGGGTAATGCGACTACGCAACCAACCTATCAACTGGCTACAGCTGTAGATAACGATGGCAAGACAGTATTACCTACCAAAACATTCTACAATTATGTGGGCACATTAAGCACATGGTCTATGCAATTAGGCTTCAGGCTTACGTTCTAACTTTCTTCCTCTCTACCATAACAAGAAGGGCTGTATTGTATACAGCCCTTTATTTTTATCGTTGTTCGTATGGATGGCTATGATAATAGACCGTGAAATATAAATAGAGCATACGCGAGTAGCGCATCAGCCAGGGCTGCGCGATGGTAGTGACCACTACACTGGCCCCAAGAAAATAGAATATACTATCATCCATAATAGACAAACCGAATATAGGCCAGTACCACAATGCATTCAGGAACATGAGCATCACCGTAAGCACGTAATTAATGCCGATGCCGTTGTTGGTTTCCTTTACCATCTTCATACCGCATACCTCGCAGCGCTCGGCAATGGCAAGGCATTTGTTTAGCGGCAATACGCTTTTGTTTACAAATACATGTCCTTTTCTGCAATTAGGACATTTCATTGTAAGCAATGCGGGCAACATTGCAGGCTTCTTTTCCTGTTCCATGTTTAATAATTCGCCGCAAATTTACCCTTTTATTTTAACGGATTGGCTACTACTGCCAGGGAGGTCTTAACCTGTATCTTGCTGTTAGAATCAGGATAATCTATAAAATGTGCCTCCAGCCTTACGTACATAGAATCTTTGAGGAAATAACTCTTCAATTCTACATCCTCCGGCGTCAGGTTGAATGCAGAAGCATTATTTTTTCCATATTCATGTGCGGCTAATACTTCCGGCAGGCCATCTGCTGATATATATACCCGCATTGTATCTACATAATCGAGATTGGTATTGGCAGGCTTAACCAGCGTAATACCCAGCTCATGTGGTTTTACGCTCGTAAGCAGGTTGCTGCTGGTATTATTGTCTTTGAAAAAAGTGCTGGAATTAGTCACCAAAGAATACTTAGGGAATGGTATCGTAATACCAGCCGTAGGAAATGCCACGCCGGGGTTTGGAATATTAGGAATATCCTGATCCTGGGTATATTCCACATTCTTGCGGATGACAATAATATCGGCCAATTTATTGCATGATGCAAGGCTCGCACCAAGTAAAACGAGGGGTATGATTAATTTTCTCATAGTCAATATATTACAAACATACATATAAACCCCCACTGTTACTAATTATGTTATTATCAATAATCGTAACTTTGCGCCCTTATGTTGTCAAAAACAGTCGCATTTCATACTCTTGGCTGTAAGCTTAACTACTCCGAGACCTCTACCCTGAGCCGGATGCTGGAAGCTGATGGCTTCGTGAAAAAGGATTTTGAGGAGGTGGCAGATGTGTATGTGATCAATACCTGCTCTGTAACAGACAATGCAGACAAGGAATGCCGCCAGATAGTGAGGCGTATACAACGCCGTGCACCGGAATCTATGGTGGTGATAACAGGATGCTATGCGCAACTGAAGCCTAAGGAAATAGCGGAGATAGAAGGTGTGGACCTGGTATTGGGAGCATCGGAGAAATTCAACCTGGCAAAGCACCTTCAAGACCTTACCAAGGGCGATAGCGCCAAAATATGCTCCTGCGACATAGAAGATGTAAACGGATTTAACAGCTCCTACTCTATCAACGATCGTACCCGTACCTTCCTGAAAGTGCAGGATGGCTGCGACTACAGCTGCAGCTTCTGCACCATACCACTGGCACGCGGGCATAGCCGCAGCGATAGCATAGAAGGTGTACTGAATAATGTAAGGGAACTGGCCAACTCAGGCACTAAAGAGATCGTGCTGACGGGCATCAACCTGGGCGACTTTGGTAAAGGCAATGAAGGTGGCAAAAAGATAGAAACAAACTTTTACCAGCTGATACAGGAGCTGGATAAGGTAGAAGGCATTGACCGTTTTCGTATCTCGTCCATAGAGCCTAACCTGCTGAGCAATGACATCATATCTTTCGTGGCACAGTCGAAGAAGTTCATGCCGCATTTTCATATACCACTGCAGAGCGGCAGCAGGAAGATACTGGGATTGATGCGCCGCCGCTACCAGAAAGAACTGTATGCAGACAGGATAGCGACCATTAAGGAACTGATGCCGCATTGCTGCATCGGTGCCGATGTGATAGTAGGCTTCCCCTCAGAAACAGATGAAGACTTTAAAGAAACTTTTGATTTCCTACATGATATAGATGTCTCTTACCTGCATGTATTCACTTATAGCGAACGTGCTAATACCCTGGCACTGGACATAAAGCCGGTAGTGCCAATGAACGTAAGGCATGAGCGCAATAAAGCACTGCGCAACCTGAGCTACCAGAAGATGCAATACTTTACCGCGCAGCACAACGGGCAGCAACGCAAGGTGTTGTTTGAAAGCGCGGAGAAGAATGGCATGATGGAAGGCTATACCGACAACTATATAAAAGTACAAACACCGTATCGCGAAGAATGGGTGAACCAGTTAGTTGACTGGACACTTTCATAATTGAGCAGAAGGTGTATATTTGCAATCCCAACTAAGAAATGATTCTGTAGCTCAGTTGGTAGAGCAGCTGACTCTTAATCAGCGGGTCTAGGGTTCGAGTCCCTACAGGATCACATAAAATGAAAGCCGCTATAGTAGCGGCTTTTAGTGTTATATCATTTTGGGACATCGAACCAATCCTTTTCTATGGTTCAAATCCAATAGGGTGCGATAGCAAAGTCGGCCACTAAAATTGCCAAATTCAATCAAGATTTATCGAATGAAAAAGTTATCGAATCCCCTCAATTCCAATATTTTGAGCAATGTCTCTTTTTAATTTTACTAATGATGAATTATCATAGTCTCTATTAAATAGCTCATCTCCAAAAATGTCCTTCTTTACTTCATCTTTACTGATTTTCATCAATTTTGCAATCTCTTCGATTTGGGAGTTGCTATACCTTTTGCGCTTTTTAATAAGCTTCACTGCTTCTTTTTTATGAAATATGTATCGTGATCTAAGCTTAAAGAGCTTAATTAAATCATTGTATGATTCTGCTCCTTTATCAATCTCATAAGATAATACGAAGTCATTTGTATTCTGCACGGATAGGTAGGTTAAATTATTGTTCGATGGAAAATATATTTTGAACCGAGCATGCTTAGTGAAACTAAAAACAAGAGATGATGGACTAAGATGCGTTAAGGCTGCACTTCTCACTAATTTGTTTGTCCCTTTAAATTTAGTATTACAACTGTAACAACTGGGAACAAGGTTATATAATGACAGTGCAGCTAACGGATACGATGCTTTATCGAGTACATGATCTAAGGTAAAATGGCTGGTGCTATTTTTTAGCTTATATAAACGCAAACTAGTTTTACACTTTTTATTAATAGGGCATTGCTCAAATGGCATATTCGTCTGTCGATGTGCAACGATAGCTGCAGCAGAGATGGGGCCAATACCTTCTATTGATTGCAATTCACCTTCTGTTGCATTTTTATAGAAATCATACCAAGTATTGTAATCGCCAACTCCCGTGATGGAATTAATGTGGTCAATATTGCAAAAAAAGCAAGAGTTCAAATCCAATCCATAACTGTTATTTCTAAAAAAGTCAGCAATAGAGGATTGGTAACTTGGGCTGCAACTTCCATTTTTATCATAATTGAAAATTCTTCCTAGGTCAGACAGTTCACCTGGAGTTGCCGCCTGCTTAATACTATCGCACACGATCCATAAATCTTCAATAGAAGAAGTTAATATTTCCTCTACAGACATTTGAATTAAACCGGCTAAGTGTGGGTATCGTTGAAGGAAAATATTCAGCAATACAGTAAGGTCTCCTATATTAAATCTTGATAAATATTCAGCATGAAATTGTTTAATATCCTTTGCGTTAGACGGATAATCAATCCTGATCATTTCTTTGTTTTTTTAGTGCATTAATCTTTTCCTCTAAAGCTAATATTTCTCTATCCCTATATGCGGTGTCATCCAGCAATTCTTCAATTTTTAAAATGTGGTTCTTAAGCATGTTATTGATATATTCTTCACCGAGATTTTCAACAGTGAAATAAAATTCTTCTTTCTTATCATTGTACTCACTTCGAAAAATTTCAATTTGATTTTCAGTCAATTCGGCTATCGTAAGCTGATTATGGAATTCAACAATGTTATTAATTTTTTTTGCAGCCAATGTACCTATTGTACCCGCCATAAAGAACGCGTTCATTAAATGCTCATGGATATTAGCGCCAAAAGTTTTGAAATCAGTTTTTACAATTACTGTTCGTCCGTTTTTCTCATTTTTTTTGGTCTTCTCCGTATCTAAGAAAAGAATATTTTGATTTGGTATATCTGAAAGAATAAAAGGAGAATGTGTAATAAATATGCAGTTTACTGCCAATGTTTTTAATATAGGCAGCCGATGAAGATTATCAAGAAAGTCAGCCACAAAGGTTCTCTGCAATTCGGGATGATAATATAACTCAATTTCATCAAACACAATATTTACACAATCGAACCGAATGTATTGTGACTTAGGTTCAGACACAACTGAATCAAGGTTTATCAGATGATAGATCCAGGTTGCGGAGCTGTATATCTTTTGTTGTTCCCCAGAACTTAAGGATCTCAAACTTTCACCGTTTTCAAATTTTATATCGATATTGAAAAATGGCGGCGGTAAAACACGGATTAAATCTTTGTTACTTGCACTTGCAAGGCCTGTGAGTATTTTCGATAATTGATCTATTTCTATTGGTTCTGCAGCATTGACAAGTAAATTGTAGTACACCTCAAAATTCTCAATAAAATTTATGGCCTGACTAAGTTTAAAAGTTATGTGGCTGGGATTACTCTTTATTTTCTTTAATAGATATAGAAGAGATTCCGGTACAAAACGATACTCTATGATTACTTTTTTGGAATCCGGCTCGGAAGAATCAACTTTGGAAAACTCCTTGATAAATTTGAATTCATCAAGACGGTAAGGGCGATATCGAGTTGTTGTTAAGTATAACTTTTTGCAGATGTAATTCAGGGCGATTTCTAAAAGATCGCCATTAATTAAATTTAACTGATCTATTTTTATTGTAAGTTCAAAGACGTTGATTACAGAATTAATTATATCGTCTCTATGCGCAGATAATAGTTCCTGGACAACCTCAGGCAATTTTTTGAAACTACTTTTTTCTTTATTAATTTGAAAGTCAAACGCAACTGCTTTTTTGCCAGGTGCAAGTTCATTATATAAGCTGCCATCTTTTGAGTGAATGGTCAATACATTTGATGCAACACGTGCTATAGTCAGATCCTGCTCATTATTTAAGTCAATAATGCCATCATCTCTGTAAGGATTTAAAACGACTGGAGTCTGATACCCGTCGTTCTTATGGAAAAGCGGGGAAAGCCATTCAGTATGTTTTGAATTTAGTGAATAGAATGAATAGTTAATTGCTATGGTATAAAAAAGCCATGTCAAGTCTGACGCTTGTAAATCGCTTTTGTTCAGATAGATTTTAAAAGCACTTTCATCGAAATTTTGTTTAAACAATTCTATATTATCACTTAAACAATCCAACCGGTAAAACGCCCCTTGCCTTTCGAAGTAGATAGATGTATAGAGCTCGGTTTCAAATTCAATCGGATTATCGGAGTCTCGATTCTCTTTTAAAATACCTGTTATATAAGCCACATTATATATTGAAGCATACAGAAGTTCAATTAACGTACTCTTCCCAGAACCATTTTTACCTACAATAGCACAAATACTAACTGGTCGCTCATTTGTTTGGTTATAGAATTTTGCAGGCAATGAAGTTTCCCCTTTCGATATGCTATTACGATCTACATTGTAGTTGTTATAAAATGAATATATCTCATCGGTCATAAGGACACGTTGAAATTTGCTTGCACAATTCTGTCGTGGTTCTATTGCTAGTACTTTAAAATCTTGCATGTTTAATGTTTACGTTAAATAGCTAACTATGCATAAAAAACTAATAAGTCCCAAAATATAGTATTTTGTTTTGTTTTATGACGCATACCAGAAAAACACTAGATAATTAATATGAGTATTGTACGGAAGCCTCACAATCTTGTTACCTCGTATTGGGACGACTCTCATTTTTTCTCAAAAGCTGCAAGTTCTCTGGTTCCGAGGAAGATTGAGCAGTACGATTATTTATCACCAGAAGAGAAAAGAGTTATTCGCTATGCCATTTTATCCTCATTTTTATTTTTGGAAGCGTTTATCAATGCGGAGTACTTCGATGAGATGGGATATGTGGACCCTCGAAAAATTTCGCTATTACAAAAGCAAAATCTTGATCAAATACTAACCGACACGTATTTTGAGGATAAGTGGTCGAATTGGATTGAAAATATCAGTAAAAAAGGAAAGCAACAACTAAAGGGAACGAAGGAATTTCAAAAAATTAAGAAATTGAAGGATTGGAGAAATCATTTAACCCATTACAAAATACATAATCTTATGCTAGTAGCAAATGATATAGAGACAATTGCGAATGCAATTGAGGCCAATCAAACAGCTAAATTGGCCATTGCGTGGTATTACAATATAACTGGAAAAAATGTACCCGATTGGATAAATCGGGACATTCTCTTAAAGTAAACATCCTAATAGCTTTAAACCATTCAAAAAATGGTTCGAGAAATGTACCAGCGGGATCACGAGAGCCTCCATAAATGTGGAGGCTTTTGTAGTTTTAATGCCTTTAGTTTACCTCCAGTTACTTAATTTTATTGCCCTGATTACTCGTGGGCGGTTATATCGCTGAAAGAAAACTGGATACAGGTTTAGTATGATATTCAACACAAGTAGTGATAAGGATTTAAGAAATCCAAATTTGAATAGTACAAAAACATTAAACCCCAGTACTATAACCAAAATGACCAAGTGGCCTAATTCAGATTTTTTTGTTTGATAAAGTAGATTCACTAAGGCATTGGCATTTTTCCCGACCGGGCTGGATTTTTTTGTCAATTTCTCCCAACCGATCAAGACTAACAATTTCCTGAAAAGATCTATTCCGAAACGTTGATATACCTTTCCTCCCCGCTCCCATTTCTGTTCATTATAGTAAGATGAAGTAAGTGGGCTTTTTAGCGTTTCGATAAAAGTCTGCGTGAATAGCATCAAAAGAAAATTAAGCGCCCAGGCAAACATAAAACTATCTAGTTTCATATAGCGAACAAGGGCATAGATCGAACCAATTCCAAAGATCGAAATTGAAATCAAAGTCAATATTTTTTTCATTTATTATTTTGTTTTGATGGCTTCCGGTGATACGAAACGCTCTATTTAACGATAGACCAGGTTGTTATTTTCAAGCCGGCAAATCTATCGTTATTTTATGAAACGCGCCTGTATCAACATGCCTTAAAACAAACTGATCTTTTTTACGGTGGGCAAGCTTATAACCGCATTGATCTTTTGTTTAGGTCCTTTCACCTAGAATAGCGTCACTATCCTTATAGATGGTTTTTATTATTTTTGCACAAACATTAAAAAAACTAATGGAGCAATTGAAGATTGGTGTACTTGGAGGAGGACAATTGGGTGCCATGCTTATAAGGCATGCTATAGATTTTGGATTGAATATTTCTGTAATGGATAAAAGCCTCGATGCTCCCTGTGCCCGTTATACCTCATCTTTTCACCTGGGTAACCCCATGAATTACCAGGATGTATTGGATTTTGGGAAAAACATGGATATCATCACTATTGAAATAGAAGCAGTAAATACCAAGGCACTACGCGAATTATCGAATAACGGCGTAAAGGTTTTTCCATCCCCCGAAACAATAGAAATAATACAGAATAAACATAGTCAGAAAAAGTTCCTGGAAAATGCCGGAATACCTGTCGCCCCTTCTGTATTAGTTAACAATAAGTCTGAGCTATATGGCCTGGTAAATAATTTACCCGGCTGTCTTAAACTATGCAGCAATGGGTATGATGGTAAAGGTGTAATGATAATAAGAAGCGCGCAGGATATTGAGAAGGCCTTTGATGAACCGAGTATATTAGAAGAATTAGTTGATATTAAGCATGAGATCTCGGTTATTGTAGCCAGAAACGAAAACGGACAAGTGGACTGCTATGATCCTGTTATGATGATCTTTAACAAAGAACGAATGCTCCTGGATTACCAGCTATGTCCTGCCGATATACCTGACGAAACGGTAGCAGAGGCACGTAATATTGCTATCAAAACAGCAGAGGCACTTAAACTTACCGGTATACTTGCCGTTGAGATGTTTATTACTAATGATGGTAAGTTATTGGTTAATGAGCTGGCTCCCCGCCCCCATAACAGCGGGCATCATACAATTGAAGCTGCAGTAACTTCTCAATATGAACAATTGCTAAGGGTAATAATGGGCTGGCCCCTTGGTTCAACCAAATTAACAAACAGCAGCGTTATGATGAATGTGCTGGAACCTGCAGCATCCGAAAAAAAGAACATGGAAAAGGCCTTAGTATCAATACTTGGTTTAGAGGATGTTCACTTGCACTGGTACGGTAAAAAAGGAGGATCTGAAGGAAGGAAAATGGGGCACATTACTATAACTGATGATACAGTAGAAAAAGCTTTGTCGAAAGCAGCAACGATTCGTAATATTTTAAAAGCATAACATGAAGAAAAATAAAGTAGGCATCATTATGGGTAGCAAATCAGATGCACCTATAATGGAACAGGCCGCAATAGTTCTTAAAAAATTCGGTGTGGATTACGAGTTTGCAGTTGTATCAGCGCATAGAAGTCCTGATTGGCTTTTTGAATATGCGAAGGGGCTTGAGGCAAATGATATTAAAGTGGTGATAGCCGGTGCGGGTGGCGCGGCGCACTTGCCGGGCATGACGGCAGCACTTTCTATTGTGCCTGTTATCGGCGTACCTATAAAGTCCTCTAATTCTATTGGTGGTATTGATTCCTTATTGTCCATAGTACAAATGCCCAATGATGTGCCGGTAGCGACAGTAGCAGTTAATGCCGCTCACAATGCGGCCATCCTTGCAGTGCAGATGCTTGCGATACACGATGAGGAGCTAAAGGAAAAATTAAGGACACTCAAGATCGACAATACGAAGAAAGTCGATCAACAGAATAAAGAGCTATTGGCTGAATCTTTAAAGAAATAAGCTTAGGATTTTCTGGCAAAAAACATCATACTGAAGAACCGCATGACATATTCATGCGGTTCTTCCTTTTGCAGCATTATTCCGATAACTTATCTGCATGACGGTGCGCCAGTTTCCATTCACCATTTTCTTTTCTAAATATCTCGGTCACCCGTAGGTTGAAAACAACATCTTTATCCTGCCCTTTCATTTTCACTGTTGAACGTTGAATACCCGTCCAATAAGCTAAATGTTCATCTGCACCCTGGTGCATTACTTCAAAATCGTTTTTAGCGCCTGGTAAAAAATTGGCTGCTCCTTTTTCATTGACGGCGTTCACCTCCTCTGCACCTTGCACACAGGTTCCGTTAGGGCCGAAAATTGTAGCGGGTGATTCCCGAACAGATATATCTTCCAGTGGTTTGAAATTTCCTTCTACAAATGCTGTTGATGCGCTGAGTCTTAGCTTCATAAAGCGCTCAAATTCTTCCAGGTGATTAGCGTCGTTTGTCATACTACCCTATTTATTTAGAATGTATTATAAAATAATCGCTAAAAATCGTAATGACAAAATATCAATCCCGATAACGATGCCCTAGTCGGTCACTATCTTTGTTCCATTCATAAGCGTCAGTTGCTCCATTTACATTACCCACATCATGCTTATCTGCCATTCTAATTTCGGTTGGCTGCTGTTCCTCGCTTATGCTTTTTTCGTTCATGCCGTTTAGGTGGTTATTATATGCTTCCATAACTTTTCTTTATCTCTATTAAATACAAATTAGTGCCACAAGGCGGAGCATTTTGCTAAATTGCATGACAAACAATAGCCGGGATATGTCAATAAACAACGAAGCGGAATTAATAGGTATGAAGAAAGCCAGCGAGGCAGTTGCCATTACGCTGAAAAAAATGATGGATTATGCACAACCCGGTATGAGTACAAAGGAACTGGACGACTTTGGCAACGATTTACTAAAGGAATTTGGTGCAAGATCTGCTCCTTACCTGGCTTATGGCTTTCCCGGCTGCACCTGTATCAGTGTCAATAATGAGTTTTGCCACGGTATACCCTCTAATGAACGGGTATTAGTGGAAGGCGATCTTGTTAATATAGATGTATCTGCAGAACTGAATGGTTTCTGGTCAGACAATGGGGCATCTTTTGTATTAGGCAGAGATATCAACGGGCATGGTGAACTGGTGGAGGCTTCACGCATGATCCTGCAAAAAGCGATCAACAATATTAAAGGTGGCGTTCGTATATCTGATATAGGCGGACTGATAGAAACAGAAGCCAGGAAGCGGGGATTAAAGGTAGTTAAGAACCTTACCGGCCATGGCATTGGCCGCAGCCTGCACGAAGAACCTTTTGATATTGCCAGCTACCGCGACAGGTTCAACAAGCAACGCTTTAAAAAGAATTCTGTAGTAGCTATTGAAACTTTTATATCTACGGACTCTACCATCGCCGTAACACTTGCGGACAACTGGACCATGGCAGGCAACAAAGGCGGTTTTATGGCGCAACATGAACATACTATCGTGGTTACCGATGGCAAGCCGTTGATACTAACTGCGATGAACGGAATATGGAATTAAGTATTGGTTACGGCCCTATGTTGCTGTAAAACCCCGGTCATAATACCTGACTGCAAATATTAAATTCAATGACAGCGGTCATTATTTCAAGCCAGATACATATTAACTTTGAATTTATATTCAAATTCTCCTGGTTATGAAAAAACTGATATTATTTACTTCCTTCGTTACGATTGCCATTTTTTCTGCTGTCATTTACAGCGGTTGTACCAAAGCCGATAAATGTGCCGATATCACTTGCCAGCATGGCGGCACATGCAGCGATGGTGTATGTAAATGCCCCACAGGCTACCAGGGTGCCAATTGCGAAACACGCACCTGTGAAGCTAATAAGACAGCAACTGTAAAATTCACAAACAAAACAGGCAGCAGCCTCACCTACGCTGTAGTATGGGATGGCTCTACCATTACCACCATAGCGCCGGGTGCCACATCAACCACATATACAGTAAGCGCCGGTCAGCATACGCTGCATTTTATGATCGCCAATACCACCAATGAAGCCTGCACGATCAGTAGTCCCAACCTGGCCGCCTGCGAAAACCAGGAATACTGGTGCACTAAATAATACTCCGGTCAACAACAATAATAGCAAAAGGGTTTCAACTATATGTTGAAACCCTTTTGATGATTAGCTATGAACGCAGGCTAATTCGGATCACTAAATTTAGGATTCTTTAGAAAGTCTTCATCCGTCAGCGATTTCAGGAAAGCAACCAGATCAGCTTTTTGCTGAGTTGTAAGGTTCAATCCAGAACCAAACTCCGGCATATGCTCATCCAGGTTAGGACTTGTTTGCTGTATTTTACTGCTATAGAAATCTACAACTTCTTTCAATGTACTAAACCTGCTATCATGCATATAAGGCGCGGTTACCGCAATATTCCTTAACGTCGGCACTTTGAACTTTCCTTTATCCGCAGCATTACCTGTAAACTTCATCAATCCGTCGTCTTTGGGATTCGCATCCAGTCCGTTATTCCTGAATTCATGATCTGTGAACAGTGTATTCATCAGGTGGCAATTTTTGCACTTGCCATCACCAACAAAAATAGCCAGGCCTCTTTGCTCCTGTGCGGTAAGCGCTGTACTATCACCTTCAAAATAAAAATGATCAAACCGGCTGTTGAATGATACAAGGGTTCTCTCAAACTGTGCTATCGCATTCACTACAAGATTACTATCAATAGTACGCGTACCAAAAGCCTTAAAGAAAAGATCGGGATACACGGTATTGCTTTGCAGCCTCTTTACAACCTCGGGCCAGTTGTTTGCCATTTCTATCGGGTTGGTAACAGGGTCGTGTGCCTGTCCTTCAAGGCTTGCCCTTCTGCCATCCCAGAAAAAACGCGTATTCCACCCAAGATTAATGATCGCCATTGCATTCCTGTCTCCGAAACTGCCATTCGTACCCTTGCTGAATGGCCTTGGGTCATCAAAGGCATTTTCCTGCTTATGACAACTGGCACAGCTAATGGTCATATCATTGCTCAATGTTTTATCATAAAACAATTTACGGCCCAGCTCTGCGCCTTCTGCAGTCATCGGGTTACTGCCCGACATCGGCATATTGCCCACATACTTAGCCACGTATGACGGCACGGTCACAGAGATTGCAGTGGGCGAATAAGTTTCCGTTGGCGTTTGCGTATCCTTTTTCCGGCAGGCATGTATCGTGCAGATGGCTACCATGCTGCCGATTAATATCAAACCCTTCCTCATCTATTCAACTACCAATTTTTGAACACCAGTACTGCCGTCTATGTCTGTAACCTTAATTACATAGGTTCCCGCAGGCACGCCATTGATATTTACAGAAGGATTTGTTTTAGCATTGGTATAGTTAACCGTCTTCACTACCCTGCCGTCAACTGATGTAATAACAATGCCTGACACTGCTTTCTGAGTTTTAACCATTACAACATCTTTTGCAGGATTTGGTACAATGCCAAAAGAAAAACCGGCTTTCGCTTCTGTAACGTTTAGAGCGCTGATAGCGTTGTTAATAGCAGCCTGTATCCCTGTTTGATCATTGGCAGCAGAATTCCGCTGATTGTAATATATCTTATGATCTGTGCCACCCATAACGATGACATGCGGCATACCAGATCCACCAAAATCACTTTCATTGATCGTATTACCGGCATTGCCAAAAACAGTCATGTTTGCTGTATTGCCAATGTTGTTTGCGCTTATCCATGTGTTTAATGCGCTGCAATTATCATCGCCCAGGTCATCGGACAGGTAATACGATACTTTACCCGGATTGGATGTACTGAAACTCTGCGCAGCATTGTAGGCAGCCTTGGCACCAAGGATGCAAGAATTGCATGGCATCACCCATACAAAAACGATCACTTTGCCATTATCCAGTTCGTTAAACAATGTATGGCTGGTACCGTTACAATCCTGGGCAGTCCAGTTGGTTGCAGTTGTCTGTGCATTAATAGAAGTGGCTGCTACAGCCAGTATGGCGGATATAAATATCTTTTTCATTTTATATTAATTAAATGATGGAAATAAAAATGGAATAAAACATACACCTTAATAGGTGTACATATAACTGCTTTTGAGTTTAGAAACTCAGCAATAAATCATCCGCTGTATCAAATTCGGTATACAGAGTTGGAAAGGTAAATGGGAACATCGGGCCATATCAGCGGAGGAGGCCTTAATAAATAGTCAGACGCAATATATGGTTCCCCGGGGTAAAATGTATTTTCAGATGCGTACCATGTCTTTATAGCAAGCTTTACTAAAAATTCAGTTTTAGGCCGGAAGCTGATAGACTTACGGTTCCTGTCTTCTGATTTCTTGAATTCAAGCTTTACAGTCTTGCAACAACCTTTGGGCATTTTCTTGCCCTTGCAACATGTTCTCTTTTTCTCAGAATGTACCTGTACGTACCTGAACTCACCTTTACAATGATGATAAGACAGGGTAATGCCCAATGCACAAAGCATGTAGCTTATAAACACCACTATGGCTGTTACCTTTCTCATCTGGTTATATAAAAATAAGAAAATCAACTGTAAACAAATGATGATTTCTGTTCGCTAATTGCCGAAAACATCTATGTAAATTTTCCAGCTGGCCGAAACTACGGGGTAAACTAGGATTTTCCTGAATGCCTGCAGAGACGTTTTATTATAAGAATAAAAAGCCATTGTGCTTTTTGCTTCCGCACATATTCAATTTAAAGATTGCTTTTGCCCAACGTTAAAAATAGCCCTGTCAGATACGCTCAGGATAGTTAACGTCAAGAGCCCTAGAACAACCAGTAATGCCATTTCAAGTGTAGAAAACATCTGCGATCTGCTGATGATTATCTGAGAACTTTGTCTAAGCTCATCGCCAGCGCCTACTTGTATCTTACTTAAACTATTGAGATCATTTAACACAGCATTCAGTCCGGCCTCTAACGCTATACTGTTTGGATTGTACTCCGTATCTCCATCCAAATATTTTTTTTCCAGGTTATTATATAGATCAAGATGCTTCCGAAATTCTGCCCAACGTAGCTTTTCTTCTTTGGTAAGCACCGTTTGCTCATAAGACTGCACCAGCGCAGCAATATTGCGGTTATGCGAATTGATAAGAGTCGCAGTTTGCGCATCATTGCCTTTTTCTTTCAGCAATAATCTTTTACGGTAGATATTATCTGTTATTTCAAAAATACAAACAGATGGTTTGAGCCGGTCATCGCAGATAGATGAAATGGACTGATCTAAACTTGAAATTTTTGCACTAAGGAAAAAGTTACCAACGAGGATAATAAGTATAATTCCCGTCAGCCCTAAGGCTGCCTTCATTTTGTATTTAATATAATACTGCCACTTCATAAGCGACGATTTTAGTTCTTAATAAATCGGGAACCTGCGATACTATTGCCAATTACAAATTCGGCTATGTAGCTACCTGGTTGTAGGTCACCTACAAAAACAGAATTTCTTTTTGCAGTACATGTTTTTATAAGCTTGCCACCGATGTCAAAAATGAGCACATCTTTTATTTGCTCATCACATTTTATGGACATAATAAGATCTACTGGATTAGGGTAAATGCTTATAGACGTTGGGGAGTAGTAGATATTATCGATGTTTGTGGTAGTCATATCAGCTGCGGTGTCAGCCACTGCAAATGGACTAAAGGAAGTAACGTTTTTTCTGCTTATAGTATACATACTCCCAAGTGAACTTGCAATTGAATAAGGATATTTATCCCATCCGCCGGCTGAATAATGGCTTATATAAGCATGCGCCCGATTAAAAGAATTTACTTCCATACCATTACTCCACATCATGTCGAGATTATAATTAATACCTGTAGCAACCGCACTGTTTATAAACCATGTGGCATTTACAAGTGGTCGTGTATCAGATAATCTGGTTCCCAAATAACCGTCGCTATACACTGTATCGGTGACTCTCGCACTGATAACATTACTAACAGTTCCTGTAGTATCTGTAACATTCAAAGGTGCATAGTATATTTCTGTACCTATCGGATAGGTAACCTTATGATTGGGCGCCACCGGAATTGATAACATACCACGACCGTCAGTTATTACATAACTACTTGCAGAACCACCAAGAATACTATCAGCATGGGTTACTATAAAGTTGTGTTCGCCCGACTTTACAAAGCCCGCTGCAAGATTGAGTATGCCATTAACAACAAGATTGCTACCTAATTGAAGCGCGGGACGATTCGTCGTATTTATAATAAGATTATTCAAAGTATCCGCACCGGCCACAAACTTCAGGTTGCCTTTTATGGAAGAATTAGCTGATAATGTAATGTTTGTTAGTGGGGAACTCATTACACTGCCTCCGTTAAATATAATTATCCCATCGGTGTTCAGCACATTCTGATGTATAAGTGATACAGTTTTGCCATTAAGGTCTAAAACACCGGAAGACACCAGCATTGTATCTGCAAGGGTAAAATCAGAGGATAGCTTGACAGTATCTGGTGTATTCATATATACTCTCATCAGCATATTGCTATTCAGCTCGTCGCCGGTAACAACATGCCCGGTATATGTTACATCATAGCCTGTTATTGCATAAAGTCCTTTCGGCGCCTTTATCCGGCCATTTTCGATGTTTACTTTTAGAGAAACTATAAGACTTCCATTTGTAATATCCAGAACTCCATCCATTAAGTAAAGTGCTCTTTTAGCAGTTGCTCCGGCATTAACAAATGTATTACCATAAGATGTGAGTATATTAACATCGATTCCATAATCTTTGACTACAACAGCCGGACCAATAACAATGCTATCAACCCCTATAAGTCCGCTCGCGTCTATTGTACCTGAATTAAATATCAATGCAGTATGATTGGAGTAAGAGTTTATACTTGACGCACTTACAGTTTTAAACAACGCATTACCATTAAATATTACGTTTGTATCCAAAGTTACCCCAGTGCCCACATTAATGATTATGGTATCGCCATTTATAATAGTACCGGGCGCTACACCGCCTATCCAGGTACTGCCTGCGGTAAACAGTCCTGAGGTTGCAGCCGTGTATGTACGAGCTTGTAAGGCATAAGCGGATAACGTAAACAGGAAAATATACAGGCAAAATTTAGTGATCTTAGACATAGGTTGTAGTAGTTTTATATCTCAAAGATATGCGTTCAAACTATTTAAGCTACTATGTACTGGAATTGGTCGCAAACAAAAAAGGGCCTCGCTTTGCGAAACCCTTTCGTGACCTTGTCAGGATTCAAACCTGAAACCTTTTGATCCGTAGTCAAATGCTCTATTCAGTTGAGCTACAAGGCCATTCCCGTTGTTTGGGAGTGCAAAGATAAGGCAACCATAACATTTTACAAACAGTTTTATAAAATTCTCTGCCCGATACCCGAAAAACCTTGTAAATACGCTATTTTCAGCCCGGAAAATTTTTAGAATGAACATCGAGATCTGGTCAATCGGCAAAGAAAATGAATCTTTTATACAGGCAGGTATTGACCATTATTTTCAAAAGACAAAACCTTACAACCCCGTTGAGCTGGTAATACTGCAGACCCCTAAAAAATTTGCCACTACAGATATAGAAAAAACAAAACTGCAGGAAGAAGAACTGATATTAAAAAAACTGCAGTCGCATCATTACTTAATACTCTTAGATGAAAAGGGCAAAATGCTCACATCACCTCAATGGGCCAACCAGTTTCAGCAAATGATGAACCAGGGCACCAAAACAGCAGTACTGTTAATAGGTGGCGCTTACGGTGTCAGCGATAATATCCGCAAGCAGGCAAGGCAGGTATGGTCTTTGTCGCACCTGGTATTTCCGCACCAGCTGGTAAGGCTGATATTGGCAGAGCAAGTGTACCGCGCTTTTAGTATCCTAAACAATTCTCCCTATCATCATTCATAATCGCTATTTTCGTCTAACATTTGTTATTAATGAGTTTTACCATCATCATCATAGTTGTAACCGTTCTTATTTCCATTGCTGCATTTAATAATGCAGATATGCTGAATAAGCTGATACTTTGGCCCCGCAGAATGGATAGCCCGGCTGAATATTATCGCCTGCTTACCTGTGGCTTTGTGCATGTAGATTATATGCACCTTGCCTTCAATATGATCACGCTCTATTTCTTTGGCAGGGAGCTTGAAGTTTATTTTGGTTTGCTGGGCAGGCCATTGCTCTTCCCGATATTATATTTGTCCGGCATAGTTGCCAGCTCGCTACCCTCCTATATCCGTCATAAGGATAACAGCTATTACCGTTCGCTCGGTGCATCCGGTGGTGTAGCAGCTATCATCTTCTCCGCTATCTATTTCTCCCCGTGGACGCGTATTTACATCATTGTACTGCCGCTACCCGCTATATTATTCGCGGTAGGCTATTTGTTATATTCTGCCTATATGGATAAACACGGCAGCGATAATATTGGCCACAATGCGCACTTCTGGGGTGCTGTATATGGTTTTGTGTTTACGCTGCTGTTCGACCCTACGCATGGGCGCATTTTCTTTGAGCAGCTCATGCACCCGTCTTTCTAAGCCTGGTTAAAAACGATCTTAATAACCTGTTGCGTTTTATCTTTCACTTTAAAACGCTCATCCAGGCGCATGCCGCATATCCATACAATGCGCCGCCCGGATTCCAGTACCCATACCTTCTCCTTTACATGCAGGGGCACTTTCTGGTCTATAAAGTATTTGCTTACCTTCTTTTTCTTCATGCCCATCCCCAGCGGGTAAAAATAATCGCCCGTTTTCCATTTTCTCAAAGTCAATGGGAAGCTGAGTAATGATGCGTCTATCATTGCCGTATTTTCCGCTACAGGAATGGCAGCAGGTTTATCTTCTATGGTAAAATGAAATGTGCCATGCTCCGTGCTGATCTCGCAAGGTACGCCTTCCACCTGCACTATATCCGTAGCATGTGGTGTGGCATCTGTTATTATCAGGAAGTCCCGGTTGCGTATCACCTTATGCGTTGCCGATCCTACCCAGTGACCGCTTTCTGCCATCAATAGAGAAATGATAGATGGCAATTGAGCCGCTGTAAAACCATACGGCGTAAACAGTTCATAGCAGATGGTCTGCAAAGCTTCTGCCTTCTGCAATTTCAATACGGGTATGTATATATCCTTCCCTCTTTGCTCCACCAGTTTCTTTCTCTCTGCGTCAATAGCTTTTCTATAGATGATCTCTGCTTCCGCAAAGCGTTCTATGCTATCGCGCAGATGGCGAATACCCTCGGGAAAAACCTTTTCTACCACCGGCAATATATGGTGGCGCACTTCATTACGCAGGTAATTATCCGTTGCGTTCGATGCGTCTTCTCTATATTTAATATCATTCGCAGACACATAGGCTTCAATCTCCCTTCGGCTCGCAAACAACAGCGGGCGAATGACCCTGTCATTCTTCACCGGTATGCCATGTAGCCCGGCCATGCCTGTTCCTTTAAACAGGTGCATCAACAACGTTTCCGCATTATCATTGGCATGGTGCGCGGTTGCTATATAGCTATATTTATATTCTTCGCACACTTCTCCAAACCATTCGTACCGTAGCATTCGTGCTGTTTCCTGCACACCCTTCTTCCACTCGTCCATTTTTTGCTTCGTTTCAAAGCGGGTATGATGGAAAGGAATGTTGTTCGCAAAAGCCCATTCTCTTACCAGCACTTCGTCTTTATCCGATTCATCACCCCGCAACTGGAAATTACAATGCGCAATGCCAAATGGCAATCCGGCTTTCAAAAACAAATGTGCCAGCACCATAGAATCGATACCACCGCTAACGGCTACAAGCGTTTTTTGTGTTGGGCCTGCAAACTTTTGTTTCGCCCAGTTCGTTTCAAATCCTTTCAGTAAATCCATATCAGTAGGCAAGGTCTTCATAAGCGCTTTGTAATTCACTATAGCTATGCATATCATTGGCAGCTTTGGCTACTGCCATACCACGCTCATATATATCCAGGGCTTGTTTTGTTTCGTTCAATCGCTCCAGCAGTTTGGCAAGATGATAATAGGTAGCCACATAATCCGGATGCTGTGCCAGGTTTTGTTCAAACACATCTTTAGCGGCATGGTCATCCTCTATCTTCACATACTCCAGCGCCAGTGCATGGTTCAGAAAACTATCAGTCGGACTATCCTTCAAAAATTCTTTTAATCGTGCTATCCTATCGCTCATGGGCTAAAATTAGTAAACCATCTTTAGTACAAGAAAAAAGCATAGACCAATAAGATCTATGCTTTCAAAAACTATTGCCGATGATTATTTATTGATCACTAAACGGGTATGCATTTTATCGCCACCGTCGTTACCAACAAATATTACATTATATACTCCATTGGTCAGGTTAGCGGTATTTATCTGTGTATTATAGCTGCTACATGGCATATTTACTACTACCCTGCCTACCGCATCCAGTATTTTCACGGTACCGTTTACCTGGCTCATACCTATAAAAGAAATATTCACCACATTAGCAGCAGGGTTTGGATACACCTCCATCGCCGCGTTTCGGGCATTTACATTCACCACTTCTGTTGGCCAGATAACGTCAAACCATTGCGTATAGCCACATCCAAAATCGCCACCAAAATATCCATTTAATACAAACGGTATAATACTGCCCATGCTCCTTACGGATAAGTTGCCGCGACCCGGATTATACGGAACGCCGGGATAGGAATATGGTGCGTAAGATAACCCATCACAACCTGCATCGGTAACTACAAGCCTATATGACCCCGGCCCTACACTTATTGTGTCATTATATTGCTTATTCAAAGCACAATTTTCTCGCTTAGCTATTACGTTATCCGTTGCATCTAATATTTTCCAGCTAGTTTCACTAATACCATTACTGGCATCTCCCGCATTCGTTAATAATTTTACGATAAATTGCATAGGCCATTGTGGTGCCGCGTTAAAATAAGATATTGATTTATTATTACTGGCATCTTCGTCCGCCGCACCGTTTACTTCCTTAATGTTAGCCATAAACATCAGGTTTGTGCCAGTTGCAGTTCTCAATTCCGGCACTTCAGGTAATACTACAGTTGTTGTATCTAAAGATGCAAGGGTTCCTTGCCATGTATATTCTCTCACTTGACCACCGGACACACTGTATTCAAATTTGATGCTTGTAATTGCCGAACTTCCATTATTTTTTACAACCACTCTCGGGTAATCACCAACTGGATTGTTGCGTACAAACATCGCGTTGTTGTTAGGTGCTATAATATATTCTACTGCTGCATCAACATTATGATTAAATCCCGCGTAATAAATGACAGCAGCATCTATGCCGTATCCGGCCTTACCATTATCGGTATAATTCTCAAAATCCACATCAATACTATAATTGTTGCCTGCAGACAATCCACTAAGTACATGTGTATTCGTATTTACCAGATCTCCTGGGCACCAGTTACCACGATCATATATCCAGGTGCCGTTTCCGGGATATAGTTGATTGAATCCACAATTATCTCTCCAGATATCTTTTTGAACAATTTGGGTACCATTCAATTTTACCTGATAATATTTTTTACAGAATTCAGAACAATTATTATTATCAGCACCATGTCCAGAAACTACAAATTTCAGCTCTGCTGATTGGGTATTTGCAGGTACAGTTTTGCTTTGTCCGGTTATAACGTTATCTATAGGTGCGGCACCTCCGTATTGAAAATACCCATGCCATAGACGGTCAAATCCAGTAACATTTCTGGTAGGTGTACCTTCTATATAGACGAACTTAACACTAGCAGTGTAACCGCCTGACCATCCGGAGTATGATATCCTTACCTTTCCGCTGTCTTTCAATACTGAATAATAATCTGTGACATCGAATATATAGTCGCCTTTCCAGCTATTAGAGAAAGGACCGTAGCCAGAATATCCAAAAGGGGTTATAAATCTGCCCAGGTGAATTGTATCACCATTATCCTTCATAAAATAATTATCAACCGTATAATCCCATTGCCCGCAATACGGAGGGTTACCCGGACAGGCATATTTACCAAGAGTAAACACCATGAATATTTTTCTATAAGTTTTAGACCCGTCCGGTAGATAAATAAAACTATCGAGGTCAATAGGATGGTCTCCCATGTCAATATTAGTTTGTGCATATATGACAGTAGTATCACCTACGGCAGCACGGCTGCCAAACCCAAGCCCCGTCAACAGGAGCGTAAACAGTAGTAGTCTTTTCATTTACAGCAATTTAACTTACAGTTAAGCAAATGTAACTATTCCATTATAATTTACTCAACCGCATAATACGTATAGCTGCAATTATAATAGTACCTTTGCACACTAATTTTAAAATATGCCGGGATTTACCGTAGCGATCGTGGGGAGGCCCAATGTAGGAAAGTCTACCCTTTTTAACCGGTTGCTGGAGCAAAGGAAAGCAATTGTAGATGATATAAGTGGTGTTACACGCGACCGCCAGTACGGTGTTGCAGATTGGAATGGCAAAAATTTCAATGTGATAGACACTGGTGGGTTTGTGGTAAACTCAGATGACGTTTTTGAAAAAGAAATACGCAAACAGGTACAGATAGCCATGGATGAGTCTAACCTGGTGCTTTTTGTTTGCGATACCGTTACCGGTATTACCGACCAGGACGAGGATATGGCCCGCATCCTCAGGCGCGGCAACAAACCTGTGCTACTGGTAGTAAACAAGGTAGATAATTCTGAGCGCGCACTGGCGGCTACAGAATTCTATTCTCTTGGTTTCGATCATATATTCTTTATTTCTTCTATATCCGGCAGCGGCACGGGCGAACTACTCGATGAGGTGGTGAAATTCATCCCCGATGATGCATTAGTAGATGAGGAAGAGGAAAACATACCTAAAATTGCCATCATAGGCCAGCCCAACGCGGGTAAATCTACCTTGCTGAATGCCCTTGTAGGCGAAGAGCGTACCATCGTATCCGATATCGCCGGCACTACCCGCGATACGATACATACGCATTACAAGCAGTTTGGTAAGGAATTTATATTGATAGATACCGCAGGCCTTCGTAAAAAGAAGAATGTGCATGAAGACCTGGAATTCTACTCGGTGATCCGTGCCATCCGTGCTATGGATGAGGCCGATGTTTGTATGTTATTGATAGATGCAGAGGTAGGCGTTACCGTTCAGGACGTAAACATATTCAGCCTTGCTACACGTAAAGGCAAGGGTGTGGTGATACTGGTAAACAAATGGGATACCGTGCAGAAAGAAACCAATACTGCCCGCGATTATGAAAAAGCGTTGAAGCAACGTATCGCTCCGTTTACCGATGTACCGGTGATCTTTACTTCCGCCACAGAAAAGCAACGTATTTTCCAGGCAATGGAGAAAGCCCTGGAGGTGTATGACAACAGGCAACGCCGTATCCCTACTTCTCAGCTCAACGATATTATGCTGAAGGAGATCGAACGCTTTGCGCCGCCTATGACGCGCGGCCATGCGGTGAAGATCAAGTATATATCGCAGATACCTACAGCAGTACCTTCATTCGCTTTCTTTGCCAATTACCCCGAGGCGATCAAGGAACCATACAAGAATTTTTTAGAGAACAAGCTGCGCAGCCACTTCAACTTCAGTGGTGTGCCCATCCGTATATTCTGCCGCAAAAAATAGTGCTGCACTTAAAATATTAATTAGTGAAAACGAAAAAACTAAAGAAGGACAAGGTTAATATCATCACGCTTGGATGCTCCAAGAACATGGTGGATAGTGAAGTGCTCAGTGGTCAGCTGAATGCGAATGGCATTAAGGTAGCCCACGAAAGCGGCAAGCTGGATCATAACATCGTAGTGGTGAATACCTGCGGCTTTATTGATAAAGCAAAGGAAGAGAGTGTTAATACCATCCTGGAACAGGTAGAACTGAAACGCGATGGCCGCTTGGATAAAGTGTATGTTACCGGCTGCCTCAGCGAGCGCTACCGCAACGATCTGATGAACGAGATACCGGAGGTAGATGCCTGGTTTGGCACCATGGAATTGCCGTTGATCCTGAAACAATTCAATGCAGATTATAAATCAGAGCTGCTGGGCGAGCGCCTGCTGGCAACACCACAGCATTATGCCTACCTGAAGATATCCGAGGGCTGCAACCGTACCTGCTCTTTCTGTGCCATTCCGTTGATGCGTGGTGGACATATTTCCAAAACCATTGAAGAAGTGGTGGCAGAAGCAAAGAAGCTGGTATCTATGGGTGTAAAGGAGATCATGCTCATTGCACAGGAGCTTACCTACTATGGACTCGACATATACAAAAAACGCGCTTTAGCAGATCTGCTGAAACATTTATCAGATGTGCCCGGCTTGCAATGGATACGCCTGCACTACGCCTACCCTTCCAAATTCCCGATGGATATACTGGATGTGATGCGCGAGCGTGAAAATATCTGTAACTACCTGGATATGCCACTGCAGCATATATCCAATAATATGCTCAAGGCTATGAAACGCCAGATGGAAACGCAGGAGATATATGACCTGGTTGCTGCCATCCGCGATAAGGTTCCCGGCATTGCTATCCGCAGCACTTTGATAGCCGGCTTCCCCGGCGAAACAAGGGACGATGTTGCCCAATTGAAACAGTTCCTCGAAGATGTGCGTCTCGATCGTGTCGGCATCTTTACCTATTCACACGAAGAAAATACTTCTGCTTACGACCTGGAAGACAATATACCTGCTGAAGAAAAAGAAGCCCGTGCACAGGAGATCATGGAAGTGCAGCAGGAGATATCTTACGAAAAGAACCAGGAAAAAGTAGGCCAGACATTCAAGGTGATCGTTGACAAGAAAGAATCAGGCCGCTACCTTGGCCGCACTGAGTTTGACAGTGTGGAAGTAGATAATGAAGTGATCATCAACACCCCGAAACCATTAAAACCCGGCGAATTCGTACAGGTAAAGATCACCAAGGCTTATGATTTTGATATAGAAGGAGACGTGATATAAGTCTTAAGTCATGAGGGGTAAGTCTTGAGTCGGATGTATAGACAAAAAGTACTTACCCCTCATAACTCACCACTCAACCCTCACGACTCATCACTCACGACTTACGACTCATGACTCTCTACTCAACCCTCACGACTATCCTACCCTATACATCTTCCCCGGCAGGGTCTTTACCAGCCCCTGCATTTCCAGTTGCAGCAATATGGCAGCCAGCTGAGAGCTGCTCATGCCACTGGCACGGTACAATTCATCTGCATGTACGGCATCTTTACCATCCAGCAGGTTCATCAGCATCTTTTCTTCTGCTGTCAGGTTTATGAAGAGTTGCTTTTGTACAGCAGGTTTCTTCTTTGCCTTACCCCAGTTCATCATCTCCAGCAGGTCGCCCGCATTGGTGATCATACCTGCTATGTTCGTTTTTATCAATTCATTACATCCTGCTGAGCGCTTATCCGTTACCTTGCCGGGAAACGCAGCCACTTCCCTGTTATAACCGCTGGCTATCCGCGCAGTAATCAGGGATCCTCCGTTGATATCGCTTTCCACTACCACCGTTACATCGCTCATACCTGCTACTATACGGTTCCTCATCGGGAAGTTCTCCCTGTCGGGTATCGTACCTGATGGAAACTCCGTAAGCACTCCACCTTGCTCCTGCATCTCTTTAGCAAGGTGCTTATTACCCGCCGGGTACATTTTATCATGCCCATGCCCCAGCACACCAACTGTAGGTATGCCATTTTGCACAGCAGCTTTGTGCGCTATGGTATCTATACCATCGGCAAGCCCGCTTACTATAATAATGTCTTCCTGCTCTGCGAGGCCCTCTACCAGTTCTTCCGTAAGTTGCCTGCCGTAGTCGGTATGCTTGCGGGTACCTACTATAGCTATCATTTTACCGGCATTCAGGTTGGCGTTGCCCTTATAGTAAAGCACCAACGGCGCATCTACACAGTTTTTCAATCTGTGCGGGTAGGCCTCATCATCTATCCAGATGGGTGTAATGTTATGCTTGCTGATATATGTTAATTCTGCTTCGGCTCTTTCCATCACTACAGGGTCTTTAAAAGCTTTTGCCTTTATCTCCCCTATTCCTTCTCTATGTCTCAGGTCTTTGAGCGGGGCCTGCATCACAGCCGATGCGGTACCGTAGTGTTGTATCAATCCTCGCCCGGTAATGGGGCCTACCAGTTTCACATTTGTTAAAGCCAGTCTGTATAGCCATTCATTACTCATGGTGTTTGGCAGCAAATTTGTTTTCTAAGATTTAAAAGCCCCTCAAAGATCATTCTATTATCTTTGGCGGCGTAAAATAATAATAATGATGAAAAACATTCTTTTGATATTGCTGGCAATTGTGTCTTTAAGTGCCTGCGCTGCAAAAAAGGCTACCACAAAACATCCTTCTGTTACTTATGTAAAGATGGACCGCACTGCATGTTTTGGCCGTTGCCCCGTTTATTCTGTAGAGGTATATGATAACGGGCTGGTGCGTTACAATGGCAAGCAGTTCACAGAGTATAGTGGTATCTATGAAAAAAATCTGGGTGCTGCACAAGCTAAGGCCGTACTCAACGATTTTGCAAAATACCGTGTGGATACTTGTAAAAATCTATACGAGAACCGCATTACTGATGTTCCGGGCATTTATTTCACCATTACCATCAATGGCAAACAAAAAGAAATAGCCAATGCACACTTTGGCCCGCATTTCTTTAATAAACTGGCGACAGAGGTAGATTCCTTTGCCAAGGTAGATGCGAGCTGGAAGAAGGTAGCGGACACACAAAATAAATAAACTGACTAATCTTAATAAAAAACCACCATCGTTCGGATGGTGGTTTTGTTTTTTTATAGTTGCCTGTTGCTTACAGGTGCAGTTTTTCTTTTTTGGCCAGCAGTTCTTCTACTGTCTCGCGATACATTTCATCAGGTACGCAGCAATCTACCGGGCATACCGCAGCACATTGCGGCTCTTCATGAAAGCCCTGGCATTCGGTACACTTATTAGGTGTTATATAATAAGTATCTACTGCTACCGGCTCATGTTTGGCATTTGCATCTGTAACGCTGCCGTCCATCAGGGTAAAGCTGCCTTTTACGGCCGTACCATCTGCAATGGCCCATTCCACCCCACCTTCATATATTGCGTTATTCGGACATTCAGGTTCACACGCGCCACAGTTGATACATTCATCTGTTATTTTGATCGCCATAAGATCTTCTTTTAGTTTTTCTGCGCGTAAAGTTACAATTTCGCACCTAAATTTAATACGCATGCTGCCATTGGAAAAAAGAATTGAAGTATTGAGCTGGCTGGGACAATATATGTTATCTGATGATGATGCATGGCAACTAACTAAAGAACTGGCAATAAACAACAATGGATGGTTTACCCCCGGCAATATAGAACTGGCTACCCGCAACATAGCTACCCAATACCTGGATGCAGATAAATTAAATGCATGGGTTGCGTCTTATCCCATACAAAACGTACAGCAAAGGCATGTGGGCATGGTAATGGCGGGCAATATACCCCTTGTAGGCTTTCACGACCTGCTTTGCGGTTTTATAGCCGGCCATAAGCTATCTGTAAAACTATCGTCCAAAGACACCATGTTGATGAAGCATCTTATAGATAAGATGATAGAAAAAGAACCTTCTATAGCAGAGCAAATAACTATTGCAGAGGTACTCAAAGGCTGCGATGCCTATATAGCTACCGGTAGTAACAATACCGCACGTTATTTCGAACAATATTTTGCCAAATACCCGCACATCATCCGCAGAAATCGCACTTCGGTAGCGGTTTTGGATGGCAATGAAACGGAAGAAGAATTGAGCCTGCTGGCCGATGATATCTTTTCTTACTTCGGCCTCGGTTGCCGCAATGTTACCCAGGTGTGCATTCCGCAGGGTTATGATCTTACCAAACTGATAGATGCCTGCAATAAATACAGCGATCTTATCTATCATCATAAATACAAGAACAATTTCGATTATTACCTGGCCATCTACCTGCTCAACAAGGTTCCTTACCTCAGCAATAATAGTATGCTGGTGGTGCAGAATGATATACCATTTTCTGCAGTATCAGTTTTGCATTATCGCTATTATGATGATAAAGCCGATATAATAGCCGAACTGCAAAACAGCGGAGACATCCAGTGCCTCGTAGGCAAGGGCCTATTACCATTCGGACAAGCACAAAACCCCGGACTTGCAGATTATGCCGACGGCGTAAACACCATGCAGTTTTTGACGGGATTATAATTAGTACTAACCTCGTAGACCGTCATGCCTTGCGCGACAAGGCATCTACTATTCCCGCGAAAAAGCGGGAAACCCACAACCATACGTCCTCGCCTTTAGGGGAGATAGAGGGGTAACCTTCGCGCACAGCAAAAATCCCGACCCACACACAGCTACCGCCATCAGTAGATTGCGGGTCAGGCCCACAATGCCAAATAAAAAAGCGTGAAGCCCACAACCATACATCGTCCCCTTCACGGCGGATAGAGGGACAACATACACCCGCTTCATTATAAACCCATTAAACCCACGCAATTATTTAACAAAAGCTTTGCGGAAATAAAAATTATTCCTATTTTAACACCATTATTAGCCAATGTCATGCTCATGTCAATTAAAAGCCTGTGTACACCAACGTTTTAATGGTGAAAACCTGTCTTTTAGTTAATAGGATGTGAAAATTAGCTGGTATGCCCTGTTGTAAGGGCTATTTCGGTATTTACTAAACGGTTTTTTAGAAAAATTAACCCATGATAAAAAAGTTATCCTCAAGGTTTGCTCTGGGTCTGTTGGCAGCTTGTAGTAGTTTATCGGCATTGGCACAGCCATGGACGATCACTACGAATTATACAACGCCCTCTCCGGGTACATTAGGTTTATTCATTACACCTCCTGGCCAGTTTGTGACCTTTTCTGTGAAAAATACTAATACCTATCCTATTAAAATAACTGAAATCGGTAATTATCATATTAACTCGGCAAATGTAAATTTTGGCCCGCCCACCGGCACTAAGGCTGTAAGTCAAAACGGTGCTACTTATACTTTATGGGAAGAGGGACCGGGAAGTTCCGGAGCACCAACAAGCGCGCCGGACATTAGGGTAGCAAACGGATGGAGGAATTGTGGCTCTTCTATTTCCCCGGTCACTGCAACCGCTAATGGCTTAACGACTGTAATCACCAATAGTTTTGGATTCGTTGCACCTGGACAAACTGCAAGATTTGCGTTGGCAATTGACGATACCATGTTTGTTTTTGGACCGAATCCGGGTCCATCTACTTTTTCTAACGCAGGAGTGGATTTGTTGCCAACTCTTGGAACATACTCAGGCCAACTGCCTAGTACATCAATTCCATTCAACAATCCTCCAAATGCAGGCCTATTCCAATTTTTAGGTTCTATAACTTTCGACAAATCCGAACCGCAGCCGCCTGTTATTACAGTAACTCCCAATCCGGTTTGTAAAGGTGAATGTGTAGAAATAACAGCCACATGCGACACTTATATCCACAATCCTGTATATACCTTCTACGATCAGAATGGCAATGTATTGTTACCCGGCCCTACCGATCCGCCAAATAAACGTACTAAATGTAATATGCAGCCTTCTGATGCCGGTAACTATTCAGTTACGGTTACAGACGGCACGCTTACTTCTGCACCTGCAGGTGTAAAAATAGGCGTGGTAGATCCTAAGCCGCCAATGATAGATGGTAAAGTAGATTTCTGTTTGAACGATCCTTTTACCCCGGTAACCGTGATTGGTAGTGCTCCGTTCAACTATTATTATACACAAACAGGCGGTTCACCATTACCTTTTGTACCGTATTTCAACACTACTACTGCCAACGAGGCCGATTTCTGGGTAAGCCAAACGGTTAACGGATGTCCAAGCCCTCGTACCAATATCCACTATCGTGCTGCGCCAAAACCAAATGCACCGATAGTTACCACTCCTATATACTATTGCGAAAATTCAACTGCATCCCAGTTATCTGCAAATGGTCAGAAACCACTAAAATGGTATTATCAGCCAACAGGCGGTATTCCATCACAGGTAGCGCCTACGCCTAATACTACCAAGCTCGATTCTTTCCAATACTATGTTACCCAAACGGTAGATGGTTGCGAAAGCGATCGTTCAAGGATAGATGTAGTGGTGGCACGCAAGCCTAATGGTCTGATCCTGCCTTCCCGCACAGAGATCTGCCAGGGCGATACAGTAATGCTGGGCTACTATGGTAGTGCATTCCCTACTTCCGGTTACAACTGGAACTACCCTTCTGACGCGGTACCAATGTCAAAAGATTCTAATACTGTAGTGGTTGCGTTTGACAGCGCAGGATTACACTCAATTAAATTAACCGTAGGTATAGAAGACTGCCACAGCCCGGAATACATTCAGCAAATACAGGTTGATGCTAAGCCGGTTGCTATCATAGAAAGCGGCGACAGGATATGCGAAAACCAGCGTGTTCAGATATCGCTGAGCTATTACACGCCTACTATCGACTCCTTCTTCTGGGATTTTGATGGTGGTGTAGTAAGCAATGCTTCTACAGACCAGGGCCCTTATGGTGTTACCTGGAGCACCCCGGGCAAAAAGAACATCCAGCTGCGCCTTGTTGACGGTGTATGTAACGTTACTTATATAGATACGCCAAACGTACACCCTAAACCAGATGCTACCTTTACACTCGATAAGACTTCAGGCCCTTATTGCTACGACGATAGCCTGCTGTTCACAGCCAATACTATAGCTTCAGGTTCTAGTTACTCCTGGACACCGGCACGCTTCTTCGATATCTATAACAACCTGCCTACTGCTTACGGCCATCTCGATTACCAGGATACTGCCAGCATCAAACTGACAGTTACCGATCAATACGGTTGTATGAATACAGAAGCAAAAGTGCTGCAAACCAAGCCATGCTGCGAGGTATTGTTCCCTACTGCCTTCAGTCCAAACCACGATGGTAAGAACGATTACTTCCACCCGATCATCATGGGGCACCAGGAGATCCGTACGCTGAAAGTAATGAACCGCTGGGGCCAGACAGTTTATGAAGCTGTGAACATCGGGCAGGGCTGGGATGGTACCATGAACGGTAAAGAACTGGAAATGGGTACTTACTACTACTTCCTCAGCTACAAATGCGCTGGCAAATCAATGGAACAAAAAGGTGAGATCGTATTAGTTCACTAATACCTCCACTCTTTCATAAAAGTTAAACTCCCGCTGTATAAGCGGGAGTTTTTTATTGCGGTTATTGCTACAATCTTAAATTATCAGCGACGTAATGGGTGCCATTGTAGATCAATCTCTACAGCCTCCTATCCATTTTTTTGAAGACATAAGCACAAAGCAGTAACTTTGCATCAAGGCAGCGTTATACCACCATAAACCAAAATTCCTGCGGTATGCTGCTTAAAATATTCTGTTAGCATTGTTAGCAAATGATAACAACATATTCAATTCACCTTTAAAATGAAAACTCTATGAATCTGGGAAACCTTCTCCTTATTTCCGCTTAAAGAATACGAAACCGTTAGCTGACCCCGTTTCTGTTAATTGAGGTAATGCCCTGTATTTATCTGCATCCTGCACTTTGCAGATGAAGTACGTGGGCTTATCAACCTGTCCGTTGAGCAGCCAATCCTCGTTCCGGTACAATGGGTTAATTTGGGGTTGTTTATCTGTGTAGAAGAGGTCTGCATAGCTTTTATAGCCCAGCACATGCACATAAACATCCCTGCCCCTGAAGCTCTTAAAGTATTCTATAGCAGCTCTTTGAGAGAAAGCCTCTATTTTGGGTGTAAAATGAATGATCGTCACCTGTATGATCACTAATTGCAATCCGCTAAGCAGCAGCATACCTTTCCTGAAGTTGCGGCGCATCCACACGATCGATATGATGATGCCGATAAGATAAAGCAGGCCCCATGCACATTCTGCATAGCTCCAGCTAACTGGTGCCTGCAGGTTGCCTACAGCAAAAGGATCATTTATGTAAGGTATCAGCTTGTCTTTGTTGAGGCCCACCAGCGGCAAGGCAATCAGTATCACGGCCCAGATGCAGCCCGTAAACACCAATACGATGCGTGTAGCAAGGTTCATCCTCACTTTTTGCTCCGATAGCCTGTACAACTGCAGCGCGGCCAGGTAGGTAAGCGGAAAGTAGCATAACGAAGAATAGTGTACGATCTTGGTTTTAACAATAGAAAACAAGATCAGCACTACCCAGAACAGGATCCACATCCAGCGGGTAAAATCCTTGTTCTCCGCCTTCGCCGCACCGCGCTTACCTATGTATTGAAACAGGAAAGCAGCCGCGGGAAAACAGCCTATAAGCAGCACCACAAAATGGTAAAAGAAAGGCCCGCCATGCCCGGCGTCTTCCGTTTGGAAAAGACGTACCTGGTATGTGATGAATTCGTTGACAAACCAGGTGCCGTGTTGCAGTATCTCTATGCCAAACCACAGGGAGGTGGTTAAGAGCGCCATAAGGGCAATAACAGCTATATGGCCTGCCTTATACCCTCTCAGTCCCCTGGCGGCAACCAGGTACACCGCAAAGCCCAATACGGCCACTAAAATGGCTACAGGCCCCTTGGTAAGCACCGCCAGCCCCAGGAATATACCCGCAAGGCAGGCATGCAGCATTTTACGCTGCCCTTCCTTTACCAGGTACACCTGGAAGAAAGCGAGGAATATATACAGGTTGAACGAAGGATCGATAATACCCGATTTGAAGTAGAAATGAGGCAGCCAGCTGGCAGCATACAGCAACACCCACCAGGTGGCCATCTTCTCGTTTACCGCGCGTTTGCCGGCATAGAAAAGCGCGCACAGGGTAACCACGCCCACCAGTGCGTTGGGAAACCGTGCGGCATACTCATTGATGCCAAACAGCTTCATGGCCAGTACCTGCATCCAAATGAATAGCGGCGGCTTTTCCCAAAACGGCTGAAAGTCTATCTGCATACGCAGGTAGTCTTTAGATACGATCATCTCGCGGGCACATTCCGCAAAATTGATCTCGTCCCAGTCAAACAGGTGTACATGCCCCAGCATGGGAAAAAACAGCAGTGACCCTGCTATCACGATGACGATATAACGTACATAGTTAGGCATGGTGTATTACGGTTGTTTTCTGAAAAAATACGGCTGCGCCTTACGCATCAGCCATAAAGTTACAATGGAAACAGCTGTGCCCACAATGCTGCCCACATATATATCTGCAAAGAAGTGCGCTGCAAGATACATACGTGAATAAGCTACCAGCATAGCAAGACAAAAGAAGATGATACCAACATATTTATACGCCGGCTTCAGCAGGCAAGATAACAGGCAATACATGCCAAATGCGCCACAGGTATGCCCCGAAGGAAAGCTGTGCTCTGTAAGGCGCTGCCATGTGGGTAGTATATGTATCCATGCAGCATCGTTAAAGTACTTCAGGGGCCTGGGTGCATCTGCCCAGTGCTTTAGCATCTGGGTAAAGATAGTCGGTAGCAGGTTGGCAATAAGTGCGGTGGTAAAATACCACCAGTTTCGTAGCGATGGAAGGCTTAGTAACAGCAATAATACTATAGTAATGAAGGAAGCTTCTCCCATTTGGGTGGCAGTGCTCATTATCCCATCTGCTAAACTGCTGTAATGGGTATTGACCATGGAGAAAAGTATTTGCTTATCATACATCAGCAGCATGACACCACCAACAACTAACCATAGAAGAAATGGAACAAGAAAATAAAGATTATATGAGGTATAAGGCTTCTTCACGCGATTTTTTTACGGGTAAAAAAGAACTTGATGCTTTCCCAGCGTTTCAGGTACCAGTCCCGGTTGAAAATCTGGGCATCGTTACGCGCCCTGTTTATCAGGAAGAAGGCTATAGGCAGCAACATGGCAGTGGCCATCCACATACCTATCCACGATGGTACAGAGCCAGCTTTAGAGAGCTTCTCACCTGTTACCGAAATGATGTGGAACACAACAAAGAAGCCAACCGCTATTACCAATGGCATACCCAGCCCGCCTTTGCGTATGATAGCACCCAACGGTGCACCTATGAGAAAGAGAAGTATACACGCAAAGGACAGGGTAAATTTACGATGCCATTCTACCATAAACTGCAGGTAATTGGTGTATTGCAGTTCCCTGTCGTTAGAGGATATATCCAACAGGCCTTTGCCGTTACGCGCATAATTGGCTGCAGCTTCCGCTACTCTACCCTTCATATCATCGGGCAGGCATTCTATAAACGACTTTTTATAGCTGAGCTTGTTGGCAGGGGTTATTTTCAGCACACTATCCAGAGTCCTTCGGTCGGCCTTGTTACCCAACACTATATTACTAGGCCCCAGGTAGATCCCTACATTGCTGGCAAGATGATTTTCGTATTTCTTAAAGCTGTCAATCCGCTCACCCAACTGCTGTACATCCATCATTTGGTAAGCATCTTTAAAGAGGTCTTCGTTGGTGCGGTTTACCTTGAAGGCAGAAAGGTCAAACACTTTGTCCCATTTTTTAAAGTGCATCCTGTATTGCTGATAGCTGACACTGCCTTTACCGTTATCGGTTACTTCCTGGTAGCGCCATCCGTCCTTCAGGCGAAATATCATATAGTGCTTATCGGGTGTAGACAGCATCTCTCCTTCCTTTGCCAGCACTACATTGTCATTGGTTCCTCCGCTTGAATGGTCATAGATGATCACGTTGCGAATGGTCCTACCATCCTTATCCTTCTCCCCTACGCGAATGGAGAAGTTATCGATATCCCGGTTGAACTGTCCTGCCCTGATATTGAATGCGGGCTTGGAATTGCGCAGATCATATAGCAATGACAAGGCTTTCAGGTTGCAGTAAGGAATCACATTATTATTAAATACAAAAGCAAACCCGCTGATGAAGATGATGAAAACAAGCAGGGGCCTCATAAAACGCAGCAGGGATATACCCCCGGATTTAATAGCCACGAGCTCAAAGTTCTCACCCATATCGCCAAAGGTCATGATAGATGCCAGGAGGATACCCAGGGGAAGCGCCAGCGGCACCATCGTAGTAGACATGTAAAACAGCAACTGGATGATCATCCATGTGCCTAAACCCTTACCTATCAGCTCATCCATATACAGCCAGAAAAACTGCATCACCAGCACGAAAAGGGTAACGAAGAAAGTAACTATAAAAGGCCCGATAAAGCTACGCAGGATCAGGAGGTCCAGTTTTTTGATCTTCAAGCCTTTCATTGATTGCAAACCTACATAAAAACGGCTATCAAAAGCAGATATTGCCGAACTATTAACGTTTTGATGCAAACAGAAAAAGCCTGCCTGTGCAAGCTTTCAACTGTATTATTTTAAAGAGTACTTAACTACCTATACGATGTTTCAGATCGCTCACCTGTGTATTCCAAAGGCGCTCCTGGTCTTTCATATCTGTCTTATCAGCAAAGTCTGTGATCTTCAGGATAGTTTCGTTCGTTATAGGGCTTTGCTCTATCCTGAACTCGAAGAATTCGTCATCACCATAGTAATCCCAGCGGTACTTAACAAACTCATTTTCCAGCTGTTCTACCACTTCTGCAGTATCGGTTGCACCGTTCCAGCTAAAGTAGAAGGTATGGTCTCTCTGATCCACTTTGTCTGCAAACCACTCCTGTAAACCTACAGGGGTAGATAGAAATTCGTACAGTATGGATGGAGAACATCTAACCGGGAATTCCATTGTATACATATTCTTTTTCTTACTCATTGTGTCGATTGCTCTGGTAATAAACTTTGGTGTGCAATAATAGAAAAAGGATTGAACAATCAAAATTTTTATTGGAAATAAAAAGGTATTTTTTTATCGCGCATTGATTTTTGGTTTGATTTTTGCTGTTAAGATTTCCTTAAATTTTATTTGGGTTGAATTGCTCTCACACTTAGATTTGCCATTATAATGTCAAAATTCATTGCTCATTAACTCCTTTCTATTCTCTAACAAAAACATGCATCGCCTATGTCAATGCGTCAACTAAAGATCACGAAGTCCATTACCAATCGTGAGAGTCAATCCCTGGAGAAGTATCTGCAGGAGATCGGCAAGGTAGACCTGATTACTCCCGAAGAAGAGGTTCAGTTAGCTATCAAAATCAAACAGGGTGATCAACGCGCCCTGGAAAAATTGACCAAAGCCAATCTGCGTTTCGTGGTATCTGTTGCAAAACAATATCAAAACCAGGGCTTATCTCTGAGCGATCTTATTAATGAAGGAAACCTCGGCCTTATCAAAGCGGCGCAACGTTTTGATGAAACTCGCGGTTTTAAATTCATTTCTTATGCGGTATGGTGGATCAGGCAATCGATCTTACAGGCATTGGCAGAGCAATCACGTATTGTGAGGCTGCCTCTGAACAAAGTAGGCTTATCTAATAAAATAAGCAAAGCCTACTCTCAACTGGAACAGGAATTTGAACGGGAACCATCAACTGAAGAATTAGCAGAATTACTGGATATTGGTACCGAAGAAGTAGAAACTACTTTGGGCGTAGCTGCACGCCACGTATCTGTAGATGCGCCGTTTGTTGACAGTGAAGATAACACCTTGCTGGATGTGCTGGAGAATCCAAATTCTGAATCTGCAGACTCTGAACTGGAACATTATGATTCTCTTCGCTGCGAAATAGAACGCTCTCTGAGCACGCTTACAGACCGCCAGCGCGACGTTATAAAACTATACTTTGGCATTGGTGTAGAGCATCCAATGAGCCTGGAAGACATAGGCGAGAAATTCTCCCTGACACGCGAACGCGTACGCCAGATCAAAGACAAGGCTATTACTAAATTACGTACTGCAACACGTTGTCAATTATTAAAATCTTATTTAGGCAATTAATTTTTACAATTCTTTATAGAGCTCCGTACCTTCACCGGTACGGAGTTTTTTTATGAAATATTCACTGCTAATTGCACTTAGCCTGTTGTCTATATCCACGGGCGCACAAACATATAACGACAGCATTGCAGCTCACCGCCGACAGTACAAGAACGAATTTATTACAGAAGAAAGGAGCCCGCTAAAAGGTGATGATACTGCGTATCTGCGATTTTATCAAACGGATATACAATATAGAATAACAGCCGAAATAAAGCTGACGCCAGGCAGCAAACCATTTGAAATGCCCACCCATAGCGGCAAAACAAAGACGTTTAAACAATATGGTATAATTAGCTTTAAAATACATGATACCACACTAACACTGCAGATATTTCAAAACCTGAAACTGCTGGAAGACCCAAAGTATAAAGACCATCTTTTTATACCATTTACAGACCTTACCACATACGAAGAAACATACGGTGGCGGACGTTACCTGGACCTTTCAACCAGGGATATACATCAGGGGAAGCTGGTCATCGACTTTAACAAATGCTACAATCCATACTGCGCATACGCGGATGGTTACAACTGCCCAATTCCACCGGTAGAAAACCGCCTGAAAGTGGCTGTCAGAGTCGGGGAAAAGCTATACGACAAAGAACATGAATAGAAAAAGAAAAAGGCGTTCATGATGAACGCCTTTTTACTGTATTAAGAAGTTAAGATTATTTGATACCCAGCTTAGTTTTTACAAGCGGCAACAGGTTATCAGCATCTTTGGTTACCAGTACTGCACCGGTGCTTGTATCAAACACGTAATCATATCCTTTTTCTTTAGCAACATCTTTGATAGCTTTTTCAGCTTTGTCAAGGATTGGTTGCAGCAGTTCTTTCCTTTTGGTTTGCACCTTATCCTGTGCACTTTGGTTAGTGCTTTCTATACGGGCTTGCAAATCCCTTATTTCCTTTTCCTTCACTTCCCTTACAGCATCGGTCATAGTTTTATCACCGGCCTGGTATTCTTTCACTTTCTTTTCGTATTCAGCGCTCATGCTTTGCAACTGATCCTGGAATGTTTTGGTATAGGCATCCAGGTCTGTGTTTGCTTTGGTCATTTCAGGCATAACGTTCAATAGCTCCTGGGAGTTGATGTGGCCAAACTTCGTTTGCGCGAAAGCCATATTGGTAATAAATAATCCGCAGGCAAGGAATAATACTAATTTTTTCATTGTTTATATTAATATATGCTTTAAACTATATTTTGTGCGTGCAAAGTAAATGCCATTATTTGTTTATTCCAAGTAATTTTAACACGTCTTCGCTTTTATCCAGCTTAGGATCAGCATAAAAGAGCGTAACACCACCCGCTTTGTCCAAAACAGCATCATAGCTCTTCGTTTGGGCAAACTTCTGTACTGCATTATATACTTTATCCTGGATAGGTTTTACCAGCTTCTGGCGTTCTTTGAACAGGTCGCCTTCATAACCAAAACGTTGCTTTTGAAGATCTTTCGCGGCCTTCTCCTTCTGCATGATCTCATCTTCCCGTTTTTTTCTCATATCGTCAGAGAGCATAGCCCTTTCTGCTTCGTAAGACTTGTACATCCTGTCGACCTCCTGCATACGGGTGTCAATTTCCGTTTGCCAGGTTTTAGACATCTGGTCGAGCCTTGTCTGGGCATCTTTATAATCCACCATCCTGTCGAGGATGTATTTGGAATCTATAATGCAATAACGCTGCGCATTCGCTGAAAAACCAACAGCCATCAAAAGCAGCAGACTTACAACTATTTTTTTCATACACTTAAAAGGTTTATCAATTAACTGATCATTTTTATAATTAACATCAATCCGGTTCAAAACCAAGCATAAAGGTAAAGGCTGAAATATTACCCAATTTGGTATTACCTGTAGCTTTGGAATAGTTATCAAAACCTACGCCATAGTCAAGCCCCAGTAAACCAAACATTGGCAGGAATACCCTTACGCCCACACCGGCAGCTCGGTTTAATGAGAATGGATTGTAGGTATTAAACGAATTCCATGCATTAGCAGCTTCCACAAACATTAAACCATAAATGGTAGATGTAGGGCTTAAAGAGAATGGATAGCGCACCTCTGCAGTGTATTTATTAAAGATCACGGCATTGGTCTGGTATGGATTTTTATAACCACGCTGGGCTATGATATCCTTACCAATGAAGAAGTTACGACCTGACAGACCATCACCACCAAGCTGGAACCGCTCGAACGGTGAATATCCGATATCAGGATTGTAATAGCCGAGGAAGCCATATTTAGTGGCAAACTTGAATACGAAATTACCGGTAATCTTCTGATACCATTCTGCTGTGAAACGGTATTTGTGGTATTCTATCCATTTATATTTTTCAGCAGGTGTCTCATTTGCGAGGTTTTTCCCTGAAAGGCTACTATAAGGAGGTGTAAACTGGAAAGTAAAACTGATATTAGAACCACTTGTAGGATATAATGGCTTATCCACGGAGTAACGTGCCAACACCAATTTAGCATATAAGTTGTTGCTAAAGCCATTATTAAATGGCTGATTATTCTCGTCCAATACAAGGGAATAATCTTTCAACTTATAATTCTGATAGTTGATACCGTAGGTGAATACGAAGTTATCATCAGGCCATTTGATACGCTTGCTGATAGACACACCACCACCAAACGCACGGATGTAGGAAGAATCTGCCGGGAATGGAGTTGTAACACCTGAATAGCGGCTATAGATGAGGCTGGTAGTAAGCGCGTTAGGCTTTTTACCGCCCAGCCATGGTTCCGTGAATGCGAAGTTTACAGAGTTATAATATTTACCGTTTGACTGGTAGTTGAGTGAAAGCCTCTGACCATCGCCCACTGGCAGCGGATCCCAGAACTTAGGCTTGAAGATATTACGCAAAGAGAAGTTGCTGAATACAATACCGATATTACCATAGAAGCTGATACCACCACCGAAACCGGCAGACAATTGTAACTGGTCGCTTGACTTTTCAACCAGGGTATAATCTATATCAACAGTACCATCTTCCGGATTAGGACGAGGTTGAATACCTATTTTTTCCTGGTCGAAGAAGCCCAGGTTTGCTATTTCCCTGTTGGAGCGTATCAGGTCTGCACGGCTGAATTTGTTGCCCGGCAGTGTGCGTAGTTCCCTGCGTATTACATGCTCATTCGTACGGTCGTTACCGGCAATGTTTACATTACGGATAGTAGCCTGGGGCCCTTCTGTGATGTGCATTTCGTAATTGATCGTATCACCTATGATAGATGTTTCTACCGGATCTACATTAAAGAACAGGTATCCATCATCCATATATAGGCTGCCTATATCATCGCCACCGTCAGGACTTAACGCCTTACCCAGGCGCGTGTCTAACAACTGCTGATTGTACACATCACCTTTTTTGATATTAAGTACCTTAGAAAGGAACTCGCTGGTGTACTTGGTATTACCCTTCCATTCAATATCGCCAAAATAATATTTGTGTCCTTCCTTCACCTTTATCTCTACATTCACATTGCCATTATCTACTGTATAAACAGTGTCCTTCTCAATAGAGGCATCGCGATAGCCTAAAGAATTATAATACTCTACCAACGCCAGCTTGTCGTCTTCAAACTTCTTTTGATTGAATTTGGATGAGCTGAAGAAACTTGGCCTGAAATATGGGTTGAGCGCTTCCAGCGTTTTAGATACTGATAAGAAGTTAAACTCTTTCAGGTAATTGCTAAAGGAGCGCTCTTCCTTATCATATAAAGTAACTTCATCGGCAGGATACAAAGAAATACGCGCCATTTCCTTTGTTGACTTTAACGTATGCTTCAGTTTATTTTCAGGAGCATGATCGTTACCGGCAATATTCACCTGGTTGATATGCGTTTTGTTTCCTTTATTAATATCAAAAGTCAGGACGATAGAATTCACGGCGCCGGTATCTATGCGTTCTGCAACCTTAACAGATACCTCTCCATAACCCTTATCTGCAAAGAACTTCTTAATACGAACGATCGTTTCTTTTTTAGTAGCTTCCGTAACTACCCTACCTTTAACTAACCCGGTTTTTTCTTTCAGTTCCTGGGCTTCACTTTTTTTGATGCCTTTGAAATTGTAGCGGGCAAGGCGTGGACGTTCCTCTACTTTAATATCAAGAAACACCTTAGAACTAATGATCTTTGTTACAGATATACTAACGTCTGAAAACAATTCCTGCTTCCATAGGTTGCGTATAGCTTTCGCAATAGCATCGTCATTAGGCAATTTGATCTTTGTGCCAACATTCAGACCTGTAACGGCTATCAAAAGGTCTTCATCAAGGTATTTGGTACCGCTAACGGTAACACCGGCAATTTCATATTGCTTAGGGGCATCGGGCATAGACTGAGGTGCCATAGCCGACTGAAGCCCGCCCATGTGCGAACTGGAGTCGCCGGGCATAGCTATCTGTGCATGTACATTATATGCACCTGCCATTAACAGGCATGCTGGTAAAAAAAAGTTGCGCATTAATGCTTTAAACATGCTGGGTAGTATTCGTTTGGATTTGTTCACTTGTTTTACCGAAACGGCGCTCACGTTGCTGATAATTGAGTATTGCTTCGTACAAATTTTGTCTTCTGAACGCAGGCCAGTGCACCGGTGTAAAATACAATTCGGCATAGGCAAGCTGGTACAACAAATAATTACTGATCCTGTACTCCCCACTCGTACGTATCATCAATTCAGGATCAGGGAAAGAAGCGGTATTTAAATAATTATGAAAAACTTTGTCATCGATGTCTTCCGGCTTTAGTTTACCGGCCAGTGCATCCACTACCATTTTTTTGGCAGCATCTACGATCTCCCAACGGGAGCTGTAGCTTAAAGCCAATACCAAATTAAGACCTGTATTATTGGCCATCATATCCATCGCTTCAGATAGCTCTTTTTGGCAAATGGCGGGCAGGCTCTTAAAATCGCCGATAACATGCATACGCACATTATTTTTCATCAGCTCATCGGCCTCTTTCCTTATAGTATTTACAAGCAATTCCATAAGGGCATCCACTTCCTCTTTTGGGCGATTCCAGTTCTCGGTAGAGAAGGCATATAAAGTAAGGTATGATATTCCCAATTCTCCGCAGGCATCAACAATATCCCTGACACTGCGTACACCTTCATAATGGCCGTACAGCCTGTCCTGACCTTGTTCTTTAGCCCAGCGTCCGTTGCCATCCATAATAATGGCAATGTGTTTGGGCATTTTATTTTTATCCAGAGATTGCAGAATATCCATATGGAAAATCGGAAGACACTTTAGTAAAAGTGTGCAAAGGTACAAAAATAGGTGCTTGCCGTATGTATCAAAATGGAGAATGCCAGTTTAACAATACTTTATCGGCATTAGCAATATAAATTAACCAATTAAACAATGTGTTAACAGTTTTTACAGTCTTGAATCCATCATTTATTTAAACTATTTTTAAGGTATGGTAACCAACCTCAGCCTGCATAATTCCATCCTCAGCGAATGGGTGCGGCAAATACGCGATGTTGAAGTTCAGGCAGATCGAATGAGATTTCGCCGTAATATGGAACGTATCGGCGAAATAGCCGCTTATGAGATCAGCAAAACATTACCGTATAAACTAATATCTGTGCAAACCCCGATGGGGCAGTCGGAATGTTTTGAACTGGAGCATCAGCCGGTTTTGGCCACCATCCTTAGGGCGGGAGTGCCGCTGCACCAGGGATTGCTCAACTATTTTGACCAGGCAGACAACGCCTTTGTGGCAGCCTACCGGAAACACCACAGGGATGGCAGTTTTGAAATAGACCAGCAATACCTGACCTGCCCCGAACTGGAGGGGCGACCCCTGATTATTGCCGACCCCATGCTGGCAACCGGAGCTTCCCTGGTACTGACATTAGAGAACCTGACCGACGGGTGTAGACCATCTGTCATCCACTTCGTTTCGGCGATTGCCTGCACCGAAGGAATAGACCTGGTAACCCGAAAATTTCCCGATGTACATATATGGACTGCTGCCATAGATGACGAACTGACAGCCAGGGGATACATAGTACCGGGATTGGGTGATGCCGGCGATCTTGCCTATGGGGTGAAAAAACAATCATGACCCAACTAAATAATATTTAACGCCGTCTTAAATAATATTTAACGCTCTCTTTGGAATATAGGATTATTTGTTTATTTTGGCTTTCAGAAACTCAATTAAAAATTCATAAACGTTACCCAGATGAAGAAAATATTATTAGGAGTGGGTGTGTCAATGATGGTCGCAACTTCGGCAATGGCTCAAGATCCGCATTTCACTCAATATTTTGCATCACCGCTTACTCTAAACCCTGCTTTGACAGGTCTAACGCAATGCGATCTTCGCCTTGCCGCTAACTATCGTACTCAATGGGCTAGCGTATCTTCTAACCCATACATTACGGGAACCATATCTTACGATATGGCTACCATGAAGGGTAAACTGAACAACGGTGACGCAATAGGCGTAGGTGTATTAGGCTTGTTTGACAGGTCTGGCACAGGCGGCTTGCAAAATGTAAGTGTAGGATTATCAGTTGCTTACCACAAAGCATTTGGTTACGAAAAACAACATACTTTATCAATAGGTGTGCAGGGTGTGCTGGTGCAAAAAAGCATAGACTTCTCTAAGCTGAAATTTGAAGACCAATTTGACCGCGCAACAGGCGGTACACCGTACAATACTTCTGAGAACATTGGCAACGCGGATCTTAACTACCCTGACTTCAACGTAGGGCTTATGTATTCAGGCCGCATGAGCGAACATGCTACTATGTATGCAGGTTTGTCTTTCTACCACCTGACTCAGCCAACTGAAACTTTCCTGCAAGACAGCCACCAGATACACATGCGCTCTACCGGCTATCTCGGCGGATCTTTCGATATGAATGAAAACATCGTGCTGTATGCAAGTGCTATGTTCAATGCACAGGCAAGCGCTTCTGAAGTATTAGCTGGTGCTGCTGTAGGTTTTGTACTGAATCCAGGCCACGATGCTGAATATGCTAAGAATACTATCCTGTACTTAGGTTCATGGTATCGCTACGGAGATGCTATTGCCCCTTATGTAGGCTTTGAGTTTTCTAAAATGAAAGTGGGTATCACTTATGACCTGAACGTTTCTGGTTTTGCACCTGCAACTAAGAGCAATGGCGGTTATGAACTGTCTTTGATCTTCAACGGCTGCATCAACAAACGTGAGTTCAAACCTACTTACAACTTCGCTTGTCCGAAATTCTAATTCTTCTTAATACCTCTTATAAAACAGCCGGTCGATGACCGGCTGTTTTATTTATAGCCCTTTTCCTTTACTCACGTACTTATTGCCCTTTATATAAAAACGGTACGGAAGCATGGCATCTTCTTGTGCATAAGCCACGCCTACCCTGGTTGCAGCAACAATATCTTTAGGGGGTACCTTAATGCCTCTATCCTCAATATATATAGCGTCATCGCGCAATAATAGCCCGGTATGGGAAGTAATGATACCTAAAGCAGCGCTCATGGCGCCGGGGCCTGCCGTAAGCGCAGGTGTGAGCTTCTCTTTCTTCCTTCGTTCCAGCATATATGCTATGCCTTCCAGCGGCTCTATTGCTCTTATGAGCACCGCGTGCGGCACGTCCTGCACATTTGTGACTACATTGAACAGGTGATGAATGCCATAACAGAGATATACGTACGCGCTGCCGCCGTTTCGGAACATGATCTCCGTGCGATTAGTACGACGGTTGCCATAGGCATGAGATGCCTTATCACCGGCACCTGCGTAAGCCTCCGTTTCCACGATCATACCCGAAGTCTTCATACCATCAATATTAGTTACTAAAACTTTTCCTAATAATTCCTTAGCGATCTTCACTACATCTTTACGGGTATAAAACGATTCCGGCAATATCATACAGCAAAAATACAGGTTGCCGTACAATGCTGTATTTTTAACCCCGGATGAACACAAAAGGAACAATATACCTGGTACCAATACCGATAGCCGAGGACGCATTCTCTACCCTTTCTGCGAGTGTAGTAAGCAAAACATTAGAACTGAGGCATTATTTCGTAGAGAATGTGCGCACAGCCAGGCGTTTCTTAAAAGCTTTACACCCATCCATAGTAATTGACGAGATACAGTTCTCTGAAATAGATAAACACGATGGCGCTGATACTGCCCTCTTCCGGAAATGGATAAAAGAAGGCCTGGAAATTGGCATTATGAGTGAAGCCGGCTGCCCGGGCATTGCCGACCCCGGTGCAGAGCTTGCAGGTATTGCACATAGCGCAGGCGCTAACGTGATACCACTTACCGGGCCTAACTCTATCGTACTCGCCCTGATGGCTTCGGGGTTAAATGGACAAAGCTTTTGCTTTAATGGATACCTGCCTGTAAAAGACCCTGCAAGAAGCCAGAAACTGAAAGCGCTGGAGGCTTTATCAAGAAAAGAAAGGCAAACCCAGTTATTTATAGAAACACCTTATCGCAACAACCAATTGCTCGATGAGATCATCAAACATTGCAACCCGCAAACACAGTTGTGTATCGCCCTGAATATCACGGGAACTACAGAGTACATCAAAACCCAATCGCTAAAAGAATGGAAGGCAAATAAACCACAGTTAGATAAAGCACCTGCGGTATTCCTGATGCTGGCCTAATAGGTTGCGTCCTTTACTTCCTCAATCCTATCCACCATATACTGCCCTTTTTCGGCATTTACGCTATTATAATTTTCGCCACGCCAGGGAAGGCTCCTGCGGTATTGGATATAATGCAGGCGAACGATCTTGCCCAGGCATTTCTCAAGCGAATCTGCAAGGGTAACATCATCTACACTGAAATAATAGTATTGAGAATTAATAGCAGCACCTCTCTGTCCAAACCCAAGCTGGATCATTTCACCCTCGTATGTTTTGAATAGATTGCCCTTGCGTGAGAATTTTTGCAAGACACCTTCCCTGCTACCATCGCTGTAGGGATTATAATAGAACCAGTACACATAACCGGTTATTGCTACCAATATTACTATAATACTTATGAAAATTGCTTTACGCATAATATCTCTTTATCCTATTCTAAATTAGTAATAGTTAGCGGATATTTATATGATTTCAACATTATTTAACCTTACGCCCCTTCCATCGATAAACACCAAAGAAGCCCAGGAAACCTGCTAAAATGATATACAAGATGTGTAATGGCTGCAGGAAAAGATAATAACGGAGTTGTTTTTGTTTATTAAAGAACCGTGCAACCGGGAATAAATAAACCAGTTCGGCTATTGTTTTTATCAGCAACATTACCAACGCAAGCAGCCAATAATTGCTGTTAACAAACCCTGCGATGATCAATACAAGAAAACTGAAATTAAAAATATATACAAGCAGCAGCACGGATGTAAGTGTATTATCATCGTACTTGCCCGACTTAGAAGCCCAGCGGATACGTTGCTGCAAAAAGCCTGCCCAATCGGGCTGGGGCGCGGTGTGAACGATGGCATCTTGTGATTTTAAGTAAGCGATACCCGCAGGAAACTTTTGCTTCAGCTTCATCATCAGCAGGTAATCATCGCCCGAAGCCAGGTGATCGATACCTTTATAACCATCAACAGCATTATAAGCTTCCCTGCTGAATGCAAGATTGGCACCGTTACTCATATTGCCCATATTGAGCCTGTGTGCAGCGCCAGTAATCCCCTGCATACTCATGAAGTCTATCGACTGAAATATTTGCACAAGGCTTCCATCGGTGGTAAAATTAACCGGGGCTACGATCATTACAGGGCGCTGAGCTTCATAAATTGAAACGATGTTCGCTATCCAATTTGGACTTGCGACGCAGTCTGCATCGGTGGTTACGATAAGCTCACCTTTGCTCTGCGCTATCCCAATAGACAATCCCAACTTCTTGAACGCAACTATTTTATCATCATTTACTACATGTTCCGCCAGGCGGATGCATTTAACCCTTTCATCGTTGAATGCATTCACTATCGCCGCTGTGTTATCATCTGAATGATCATCCACAACAATTATCTCTAAAAGATGAGTCGGATAATTTTGTAGCAGTGCAGACTGTACAACTGCTGCGATGTTATGCTCTTCATTACGCGCAGGTATTATTATGCTAACCTTTGTTTTAGGCTCTAATGAATCACCAGGTGTAAATAAAGGCTGCATTGCCCAACCACGACGATATAGCAGCATCAGCGTGACATAGCCTGCTGTAAGGAGTATGCTTATGATCAATATTATTATCATGCGCCTTTCAGGCATTTAGCAATTTGGGGCATGGTTTCTTCATCCAGCACACGATGGCCTTTTTCAACAATATGCAATTTGCCAATGCTGTGATTCTCTACAAATTGCTTGCCCATAGACACAGGTATCACCTTATCATAGATACCCATAAATAAGTGTAGCTCGATACCGTACTGCTCTACAGCCTTTTTCAATTTTTTATAATCGGGGATAAGATAGGCCATGCTGGGCCATACCCTCAGCAAAAATTGCCTGTCGGCCTCTTCTTTGAGGTACTGCATGGCAAACTTATATCTCGATGCATCGATCCAGTTCCGCCTTCTTGCCAACTCTATCAAATGCATATAATGCTTGGGGCGGTTCAGAAAGCTATTAAACAGGTATTTGCCCGGCGTGGTACGCGTCAGGAAATAATAAAATGTATTAAACGAAAGACCATCAGATGCAAGCAATACCACCTTATCAATACTTTCGGGATAAAGTTCTGCCATCTTCAGGCATACACGGCCACCCATGCTGTAACCCAGCAGCGAAAACTGAGATACACCTGTTAATTCCTTAACATGTTTTAAGATTAGATATAAGTCCGAAGGCTCCAGGTAGGCATTAGCAGACCAATAGCTACTACCATGATGTGGCAGGTTGACGCAGATCAAGGTAAATTCATCGCCAATGTACCTGGCAAGCGGTAAAAGCATCGCCGCATCATTGCCGTAGCCATGAAAAGCGAGCAGTACTTTGCTGCCTGAGCCGGCACTTACAAAATGTAAGCGCTCGCTTCTTATAGCTATATATCCTTCGCGGGGTATCATCTGACTGCCCAAAAATAAACATTAGCTAACGTTATTGACTTATAAAAAAATTAACAACAGCCGACCCCTTTATTTAGTAGATTTAGTGTAAGAAATATAGTTATGGAAACAAATACTAAAAGCGCAATGATAGGGGGCGGATTCCTGGTGCAGCCATCAGATCCGGAACAAACTTTTACCCCTGAAGATTTCTCTGAAGAACAAAGGCTGATAGAGCAAACCTGCAACGATTTTCTTGATAAAGAAGTAATACCCCAACTGATAGAAATAGACAAACAAAAGGAAGGACTGATGCCTTCACTGCTTGACAAAGCAGGAGAACTGGGATTACTGGGCGCAGCGTTTCCTGAAAAATATGGCGGGCTGGGTGAAGATTTTGTAACAGCTACGCTTATCAACGAAGCGCTTGGCGGTGGTCATTCCTTTGCCGTTGCAATGGCAGCACATAACGGCATCGGCTCTCTGCCCATACTATACTTTGGTACGGAAGAACAAAAACAGAAATACATACCCAAGCTGGCAACAGGGGAAATAAAAGGCGCGTATGCGTTAACAGAACCCGGATCAGGATCTGATGCATTGGGCGCGAAGACCACAGCAACATTAACTGCTGATGGCAAACACTACTCCATCAACGGGCAAAAGATATGGATCACCAATGCAGGCTTCGCAGATGTGTTTACGGTATTTGCAAAAATAGATGGCGATAAGTTCAGTGCATTTATTGTAGACAGGAATACACCCGGACTGAGCTTTGGCGAAGAGGAACATAAAATGGGCATTAAAGGCTCCAGCACACGCCAGCTATTCTTTGAAGACTGTAAAGTACCGGTGGAGAACCTGCTGGGCGAAATAGGCAAAGGCCATATCATCGCCTTCAACATATTGAACATAGGCCGCCTGAAGCTTTGTGCTGCAGCACTTGGTGGTGCCAAGAGAGCATTGGGCATATCTATTAAATATGCAGCCACACGCGAACAGTTTAAAACACCGATAGCGAGCTTTGGCGCCATACAGCATAAGCTCGCGGAGATGGCGATCAGGATATTTATTACAGAAAGCGCCCTGTATCGCAGTGCTAAATGGATCAGTGATAAAGAGCACGAACTGCTGGAGCATGGCAAAGCGGAACATGAAACATTACTGGGCGCTGCAGAAGAATTTGCCATTGAATGTGCCATGCTGAAAGTGATAGGCTCTGAAACGCTGGACTATGTAGTGGATGAAGGTGTGCAGATACATGGTGGTAATGGCTTCTCTGACGAATATGATATATCCCGTTCTTATCGCGATAGCCGCATTAACAGGATATTTGAAGGCACGAATGAAATAAACAGGTTGCTGACCCTGGATATGTATTTGAAACGTGCTATGAAAGGACGCATCAACCTGATGGGCCCTGCGATGGCTATTACTAAAGAACTTACCAGCGTACCTGACTTCAGCACCAGCGATGCACCATTTGCAGCAGAGTTGAAAACAATAGCCAATTTCAAAAAAGCGATACTGATGTGTGCAGGGGCCGCCGTGCAAAAGCTGATGATGAAGATAGAAGGCGAACAGGAAATATTAATGGACATTGCCGATATGGTAATGGAAACCTTCTCCGCAGAATCGGGATTGCTGCGTGCTATGAAGATGCAGCAAAGCGGGCACGAACATGCAGCACTTGCAGTGGATGCGGTACGCACCTTTATCTACAATGCGGCAGATCGTATCAACCACTCCGGCAAATCTGCGATCAATGCCTTTGCAGAAGGTGATGAGCAAAGGATGATGCTGATGGGATTGAAACGATTTACCAAAGTAGATAGTTTCAACACCAAGGATGCACGCAGAAGAATAGCCGCCAAACTATTGGAAAAACAAGCTTATTTCTTCTGATAAAAACGATCATTAAGCATTAAATTAGCCCTGTAAAACATACAGGGCTTTTATTTTACTCCTATGGCAAACAAAGAACAATTCATCGCGGATATAAACAAAGGATATAGTTTCAAAGGCACTTCTTTTCTGTTAGGCAAGGGAATGCTGGATGGTAGCCTTGTACCGGAAACGAATGTAAATATTGCGCTGAAAACGCTGAACAGGCATGGCCTGATAAGTGGCGCCACAGGCACGGGTAAAACAAAAACGCTGCAGGTATTAGGAGAAGCATTAAGTGATGCCAGCATACCCGTTGTGATGATGGATATAAAAGGCGACCTGAGTGGCATTGCAGCTGCCGGCGCCCCTAATGATAAAATAAATGAACGTGTGCAACAGATGGGTATCAGTTATGCGCCTGCAGCTTACCCTGTTGAGTTGTTGTCACTAAGCAAAGAACCGGGTACAAGGCTACGAGCTACAGTTAGCGAATTTGGCCCTGTGCTGCTTGCTAAGATATTAGGACTGAATGATACCCAGGAAAGCATACTGGCCATGCTTTTTAAATATTGTGATGACCACCAGATGCCTTTACTGGACCTGCAAGACTTGGTAAAAACTTTACAATGGGCAGCAAATGAAGGCAAGCAGGAATTAGGTGCAGCTTATGGCAATATATCCGCAGCATCGGTAGGCACTATTATGCGGAAGATCATTGAACTGCAACAGCAAGGTGCCGATACTTTCTTTGGTGAAAAATCTTTTGAGATAGACGACCTGATGCGTGTAAGCGATGATGGCAGGGGCATGATCAGTATAGTAAGGGTTACAGATCTGCAGGACAGGCCAAAGCTATTCTCCACCTTCATGCTGCAAATGTTATCGGAGTTGTACGCAACACTACCGGAGGCCGGCGACCTGGATCAGCCAAAGCTGGTAATGTTTATAGATGAAGCCCACCTGATATTCTCTGATGCTACAGATGTACTGGTGAAGCAACTGGAAACGATCATTAAGCTGATACGTTCTAAAGGAGTGGGTATTTTCTTCATCACCCAAAACCCGATGGATATAGCACCGGCAGTGCTGAGCCAACTGGGTATGAAGATACAGCATGCGCTGCGTGCCTTTACTGCCAACGATCGTAAAGACATTAAACTCACAGCCGCCAACTACCCTGAGACGAGCTACTATAAAACAGAAGACCTCATCACGCAATTAGGCATTGGCGAAGCATTGGTAACAACGCTCGATGAAAAGGGCATCCCTACTCCGCTCGTAGCAACGATGATATGCCCACCTAAAAGCCGTATGGATATATTGACTGCGGATGAGATCGATCAACTGGTAGCAAAATCTGCTATTGCTGCAAAGTATAGCCAAACTATAAACAGGGAAAGCGCTTATGAGATGCTTACTCAAAAACTACAGACGGCTGCTACGCAATCTGCATCTGCTGCAGGTACCAAAGGCGCGCAACAAGCGCAGGAGAAGTCTGTCCTGGAAACGATAACAGACAATCCCATTGCTAAGAGTATGATGCGTACAGCCGGTAATATGATCGTGCGCAGCCTGCTCGGCTCTTTAGGCCTTGGTGGACGAAGCAGTAAGAAAAGCTTCTTTTAAACCGAACAGTTTAGGACGATCAACGATCTATGACGTTACCCAATACATTGGTATCGTAGCGACGTCCTTTGTTTTTCCTGTTGATGCGTTTTTGCATTCTTTTATTCTGCCTGTAATTCTCCCGGTCCTGTCTTTGATAGTTCATCTTCATCCTGGCTTCCATCCTGTTTTCGCGTGAATGATAATAGGTTCTGGAGCTGGCGCAGGAACCTAAGAGTATGCAGATCATTAAACTGATCCATACCCGGTTTTTCATAAATCCTCCGTCTTAAATGTAGAATTTCGCCGCTATGCAAATTTAAAGAATGCTATGCTGGCATCGTGGATTTAAAGCGAGTTTTAACATAACAGAAACCCTGCTATTTGCTCTTTGCACGCCATTGCGCCGGCGTAAAGAGAGAGTCTGTCAATGGATCGAGATAATACACCTCCATTGCCGGTGGCTTGATGTAAAAATGAAACTGGGATACAAAGCGCTGTGCATTGGCATGCCCTACTTCTATCCAGTAATAATTAAAATCGGTTGATGGAGATTTAACCGTACGCATAGACAATGGCCAGCGCGCATCAGTGTCTATCTGTATCATGTGTTGTATCTCCGGAATGGCTTCCAGGGCTGCATACGCGCTGTCTTCCAATTGTTCTTTAGATAATTGTGCGGACGTATGAAACGAAATAAAGGAACAGATAATAAAGAGAAACAAAAGCTTACTCATCTCTTAGCTCTTTGCCCGTAAGGTTCAGGAATACGTCTTCGAGGTTAGCTTCTTTCACCTGTTTCTGGCGTTTAAAACCTTTGGCTATCAATTTATCTATCAGGGCGTCCGGTGTATCAATGGCTATGACCTCGCCGCTGTCTACAATGGCCACGCGATCACAAAGCACCTCTGCTTCATCCATATAGTGCGTGGTGATCACTACCGTAGTGCCCCTGTCACGTACTTGTTTTATCAGTTCCCACAAGTTGCGGCGTGCCTGGGGATCAAGGCCGGTGGTGGGCTCATCAAGAAATATTACCAGCGGCTCGTTAATAAGTGTTGTAGCGATGGAGAACCGCTGCTTCTGCCCCCCTGAAAGGTCTTTGAATTTGTTCTTTGCTTTATCGCGCAGGTTAACGGTATCTAATAGCGCTAAAGGATCAACTTCGCGGTTATATAAGCCGGAGAATAAACGAATGATCTGTACCAGGTTCAGGTTGGGATAATAACCCGCAGCCTGCAATTGCACACCGATGCACTTTTTTATTTCATGAGCATCTTTTTCCAGGTTCAGCCCGTTTACGAATACCTCGCCGGAAGTCTTTTCCCTTAGTGTTTCGATGATCTCCAGCGTTGTGGTTTTACCGGCACCATTAGGACCAAGCAAGCCAAATATCTCTCCCCTCTTCACCTCGAAGCTGATGCCCTTTACGGCAACAAAATCATCATACTTTTTAACCAGGTCCTTTACTGTGATAATAGCATTATCCATAGTTTGTGCAAGTTACGCTGAAGCAGTTATTTCTCTAATAAAAAACATTTACGATGAAGCTTTCCCTGGAAATCGAAAGGTGTGGTAGCAGCGGTAATATCTTTGATGGACGGTGTAGGGATCGCATTCCTATCCAGTTCAAAATTTCGATAATTGTTACTGAAATAGATATGTCCGCCTTCACGGCAGCCTTTTAACAGTTGCTTCAGCAACCATACATGATCGCGCTGCACATCAAAATTATCCTCCATGCGTTTACTGTTAGAGAAAGTTGGCGGGTCGCAGATGATCAGGTCAAATGTATCCTTGGGTATATCCTGTATCACTTCCATCACATCAGCTTGTATAAACTCATGTATATCGTCTTTATACAGCTTATTGAACTGCATATTGCGCTTGGCCCAGTTGATATAGGTTTTAGACAGGTCTACCGATGTAACACTGGCAGCACCACCATGTGCAGCATATACCGAGAACGAACCTGTATAGCAAAACAGGTTCAGCACACGTTTGCTCTTCGCCTCATCGCGCACCATACCACGGGTAATGCGGTGATCGAGGAACAGGCCGGTATCTAAATAATCGGTAAGGTTGATAATGAAATTGAGCCCTCCTTCAGGTACAATACGCTCTACTTTTTCTTCGGCAAACTTTTCATACTGGCCCTGCCTGCCCGCCTTTCGCTGGCGTACTTTCATATATACGTTATCCAAAGGCAGCTCCAGTACTTTTGAGATGATCTCTTTACATGCCTGCAGCCACTGTTCGTGTTCCTCGTCTTCCATACCGTGGCGACGTTTGTATTCAGCGGCGTGGACCACATCTTTGTAAAGATCAATAGCAAAAGGAAACTCAGGCAGGTCGTGGTCATATACCCTATAACACTCTACACCCTGGCGACGCGCCAGCTTGCTATAGTGTTTATACATTTTGGTAAGGCGATTCTCAAAAAAGTCGGAATGCAATAGCTAAAATATTAAGCTGCAAATCTACTTATAAAATTGATGGCCCTTGATATGATGATATTTACGCGGAAGGCTCATCAAATAAGCATAAATAGCATCTGCCTGTTTATCCGTCATCTGCGGAAACTTAGGCATTGGCTCTTTCAGTACCCTTCCATCTTTTGCAATCTTTTCGTGTAATGCCTTACGGAATTCTGCTTTGGTATAAGTACCTATACCTGTACTTTCGCAAGGTGTAAGGTTAGATGCACGCACCTTATAATCCGGCATTTTAAACTTCATACCACCAGCCATATAGCCTTTTGATTGTTCGGGATGCACATAATCGAGTCCCCCAATACTTTTGGAATGACAGTGGTAACATGCAAAAATATCTACCAGATAGCGGCCATACGCAACAGGATCATTTTCATCAGGTCCGGCTATCGGGCTAATATAAGGTGTTGGTTTACCGGTCATCTTCATGCCCAATTTACCTATACCTGTAATATGCGTACGGTTGGCGGTAGGCTGATCTGATTTTAAAGGCTCATCACCCGAACGCAGATAGGCCACAATATCGTTCAGATCTTTATCGGCCATGGTAGGCCTTATCATATATGGAATAAAAGTGCCTTTATTGGAGATACCTGTTTTCAGCAGGTACACCAATTGTTCATCAGTATATGTTTTCAGAATGCCATTGTTGGTAAGATCGGCGGAATAGATAGTTCCCAGTATTTTGGGGAGTTCCTCAATTTTACGGCCCGTGAATTTCCTGGTGCCTTTATAATCATAGTGACATTGGCCGCAGACATTGTAAGTAAGGTTTTTGCCTCTTTCCAGCGATGTAGCGCTAGTATGTACCGTAAACGGCTTGTTTGCCAATGGATAATGGGAACGACATCCAAGCCCTATTACAAGGATAGAACAGAGCGTTAACAGTTTATGACTGCGCATATAGGCTGCAAACTGCCTGAACGGGGGGATGTATTTCTTATCCATAGCTGTGTATTTACAAAACACACAACAAAAAGAATACCATCAAAAATAAAATATGAATTAACTCCCTTTAATATAGCTCACCTGCTTGCTCAATGGTGGCTGATAGGCCCTGCCTTTATTATGCGGCATGCCCGCATTGCGTTTCTGATAATAAACACTATCCTCCTTAGAATAGTCATAATCCTTATGGTAGATCATCTCATCAACCTGGTAATCTTCTTCCCGCACCAGCCTGCCATTTTCAGGATCGTAGAAACGCCACATGCCATGGCGCATAGTGCCTTTGTCTGTAGGAATAATACGGGTAACCTCTTTTTCGTCGGTAGGATCTATAACACGCACGGTATCAAAATCGTGCGCAGGGTTAAGGCCACGATAATAGCCCACGCAGGTAAGCTTTCCCTTGTCGTAATACTTTACTTCTCCGTCCAGGATATTGTTCCTGAAAGTTTCTATAGCCAGCAGTTCGCCTTCGCCATTCAGCTTATACCACAAACCGGTCTTATTACCGTGATCGTAGGTGCCAAATTCAGAAAAGCCATCCTCCCCCATACGCGAGCTCTGCTTATTCAGCCACATACCGTTTTTCAGGCCCCTGCTATCTGTTTTGTTGATATCATCGGTGCGTTTAGGCACAGGAGAATTCATTGCCTGTCCCTCTGCTCCCAGGCTTCCACACAATAATACTAACGCTATATATGCTCCTATCTTCATATTATACTGCGAATGAGCTGCCACAGCCACAAGTACTGCTGGCATTCGGGTTTTTGAACGCGAAACCACGTGCATTCAGCCCATGCTCAAAATCGATGGTCATACCAAAGAGATACAGGCCATGCGCCTTTTTCATCACTACAGGTATGCCTTCTATTTCAAAAACCTCATCATCACCTTCCTTCGCATCAAAACCCAACATATAGCTCATGCCCGAGCATCCACCACCTTTTACGCCAATACGCAGGTATTGGGTGGTATCAAAACCGGGTTCTGCCATGATCCTTTTCAGTTCCTTAACTGCGCCCTCAGACAAATTAACAGGGGCTTGTACAGTTGTTGCCATTGTTCACCAATATTTTATACAAATTTACCATGCTCTGCAGGGGTTACCAAATAGGCATCGTTAAAGTCTTCATACAATTTTTAAATATATTGAAAACTATTGGTATAATGTATGTTGCAGAACTTTTTTACATTTGCCTACCCAAAATTTTATTACAAAGCATGAGCGAGGTTTTAGACACCATATTTAACGAAGCAAACGGCCTTATGAAAAAGGCTATTGACCACCTGGAAACGGAATTGAGCCGTATACGTGCCGGAAAGGCTAATGCAGCCATCCTGGACGGTGTGTTTGTTGATTATTATGGCGCATCTACACAATTATCGAGTGCTGCTAATATAACCACACCGGATGCACGTACCATTTCCATACAACCGTGGGAAAAGAACATGCTGGGACCGATAGAAAAAGCGATCATCGCATCTAACGTTGGATTGAACCCTCAGAACGATGGTAATATCATCCGCCTGTTTTTGCCGCCGCTTACTGAAGAACGCCGTAAAGAACTGGTGAAACGTGTAAACAATGAAGGCGAACAGGCTAAAGTATCTGTACGCAGCATACGCCGTGATGCTATTGAGCAGATAAAAAAAGAACAGAAAGACGGGCTGAGCGAAGATGTGGCCAAAGATGCAGAAGCAAGGGTGCAGGGCATTACCGATAAATACATTGCACTGGTAGACCAGCACTGCAAAGACAAGGACAAAGAAATTATGACCATATAACAGGAAGCCCGTCGCAAACGGGCTTTTTTGGCAAGAACAGGGATATGCAAGAGTGGATACGCCATATATGGGAGGCACTGACCTCATCGGTATTTTCGATGTGGCAGAAGCAACTGCTATTATTGCTTTCCGTGCCTATTTATGCCCTACTCATACCTTTAGAGATCATCCTGAGTAATTACCGCAGGCAAAAGTACTACGGCTGGAGGGAAACACTAATGAACGTGTACCTAAACATCGTAAATGCAGGGATTGATCTGTTACTGCGCAGTTTTGCCCTTGGTGTATTGATATACATGTCTCAGTACAAGCTCACCCTCGCTCTAAATCCTGTTGTGTATTGGGCACTTTTGTTCCTGTGTGAAGATTTCCTGTTTTGGGTAGAGCATTATGTAGATCACAGTGTACGGCTGTTTTGGGCGGTGCATGTTACGCATCACTCATCTGAAGAATATAACCTCAGCACCGGCTTCCGTTCCTCGGTGTTTATGCCGTTCTACAGGTACCTCTATTTTATACCGCTTGCCTTATTAGGTTTTGCACCGATAGATATCCTGTTCATGTACGCACTTACTCAGACATACGGCATACTCGTGCATACACAATCCATCAAAAAACTACCGCGCTGGATAGAGTTTATATTCGTTACACCATCGCACCACCGTGTGCACCATGCAAGCAATGCTCCCTACCTGGATAAGAACATGGGCATGGCACTTATTATTTGGGACAGGATATTTGGCACGTTTGCAGAAGAGATGGAGGAAGAGCCACCACATTATGGACTCACTACTCCATTAGAAAATCAGCATCACCCTGTTCACATTATCACGCACGAGTGGAAGAATATTGCTACTGACCTGAAAAAGAAAGCTCCGCTAAAAGCGAAGCTGGGCTATATCTTCATGCCACCAGGCTGGAGCCACGATGGAAGCAAAAAAACATCCAGGCAATTGAGAAAGGAGTGGCGGGAGCAGCGTAATCAGCACAATTAATGTGGAATACTAATCAGGCAATGTGTTAAATCCGGTTTCTTTCTAACTGTAACATAAGTTTCTATTGAGTCCTGTGTTTTTTTATCTTCTGAAAAAGATGTTTGCAGATTTTCAAAATGCCAGACACCTACATAGGTTGGAGTATCCGGCATTACGTAAAACTTAAATCTTGCATCCAGCTCCAACGCAGATTCATCATCTGTTTCATAGCCATTAGTCATGCGTCCCGACTTGTAGACATCTTCTATATGACAGCCAATAGTATCCCGTAAGCTTCGCCCCCACCGGTATTTCATTATCGCATAGTGACCACCCGGAATATAATACCTGAAAAAATCTTCCTTTTTAGAAAAAGGAGTAACATCAAATGAATAGTATTTATTACTATCAATATTGTAAATACGGATCTGCCGATCATATTCTTGCCCAGGCCTACCGAATATTTGCATGAAACTACCATAGATAATAGTCCGCCCATAAGTTTCTCTCTGATCGCGGACTCTCACATGCTTCAGTTTTGTTACCTTCTCAGCAAAAGTTAAGTAACAGATAAAACATAAAACGACAGGAATCAAATAGCGAATAGGATTCTTCATAATTATTTCACCCCTCCCATCTTCAATATCTTTTTATACTCTGCAGGTTTAACGGTTCCGACACTCAGCCTTGAAAGACGCACCAGGTCCATGTTTGCAAATGCAGGCTCTGCCTTTATAGCTTCCAGTGTTACCGGTTTAGGGATTGGCTGCAATGGCTTCAGGTCTACTACTACCCAGTTCGGATCATCAGTCGTCGGGTCCTGGTAAGCTGTTGTTACTACTTCGGCAATGCCAACAATAGCAAGCCCTTCGTTGCTATGATAAAACAATACATGGTCGCCCTTAGCCATCGCTTTCAGGTTGTTGCGGGCAGCATAATTGCGCACACCATCCCAATGTGTTTTACCATCTTTTACAAATTGATCCCAGCTATATTTAAACGGTTCAGATTTTACGAGCCAGTAATTCATACAAATACGAGTTTGTGTTTGCTGCAAATATAGATAGCATAGAACTAATTAATAAGCAGTTATAAATACCTATGTATATTATTTATTCACTACAGGTTAAATAACCCTTCAATAGACTAATTTAGTATCAGCTAATCTTCCGGTATGATCCCATTCAACAAACCACATCTTACAGGTAAAGAAATAGAATACATTACGAAGGCTGTAGAGAATGGCAAAATTGCGGGGGATGGAGCCTATACGCGCCAATGTGAGCAATTGCTGGAAAGACGCTATGGCTACCGGAAATGTATGCTTACCTCGTCTGGCACCGATGCGCTGGAAATGGCGGCTATACTCACCGGAGTAGGCGAAGGAGATGAAGTGATCATGCCATCATTCACCCATGCATCTACTGCCAACGCGTTTGTAATGCGTGGTGCACATATCGTATTTGCAGACAGCTATGCGGATCATCCGTGTATTGACGTAAGCAGTATTGAAAGCCTGGTAACACCACGCACAAAAGTGATAGTGGCGGTACATTATGCAGGTATTGCCTGCGACATGGATACTATCCGGAGCATAGCCAATAAACACCAGTTACTAATAATTGAGGACTGTTCCCTGGCGCTGGATAGCTATTATAAAAAACGCCCGCTTGGTGGCATAGGGCATATGGCAGCTTTGTCGTTTCACGAATCGGCCAATGTGCAATGTGGTGAAGGTGGTATGCTGGTGATCAATGATGAGCAATTTATAGACCGTGCTGAGATCATATGGCAGAAGGGTACTAACCTGACCGCATGTATGGAAGGTAAAGCCGACCGCTACCAATGGCTGGATATTGGTAGTTCTTTTATGCCGTCAGATATAATCGCAGCCTTCCTGCTGGCGCAATTAGAAAGTATTAACGATATACAGGCTGCTTATAAAGAAAGATGGGAAGCTTATTACCATGCATTGCTGCCCCTGGAAAAGGAAGGGATATTAGAACTACCTAAAATACCAAAACATACTACTTACAACTGGCAGAAGTTCTTTATTATTAGCCGAAATGCGGAAGAAAGGCAGGAACTAATTAGCGCATTAAAAGCAAGAGATACGCATCCTTTGCTGCATTACCAGGCGCTACATAACTCCCCATTCTACAGGCAACATCATGATGGCAGGGAGCTACCTAATGCGGACCGGTTTTCGGACAAGCTATTGCGATTACCATACCATCTATCGCTTACGCAGGAAGAAATTGAAAAGGTTGCTGCGATCGTCAGGCGACCATTGTAAAAGAAGAAGCCGGCACACCTAAGTATGCCGGCTGAAAAAACTCGCTCCCATAAAATATCTTTCAAAATCGTGCCAATATCCGTCATGGCAATGTTAATTATCCCGTCCCAGCAGGTAGGTGGCCAATTCGTGCAAATGCACTTTTCTTGACGAAGGCACCGCTGCCTCTTCCAAACATCCGAAGGCTAAGTCAGAATAGTGCTTTACTGCATCGCGGCATGCTACATCTGCGCCCGTATTGTTAAATAAGGACAGCATCGCATCTACTTTAGAGTCATCATCCCTTTGCAATAAAGACCGTATAGCGCTTTGCTGCAGCATGTTTGCATTCTCCAGCGCTTTGAGCAATAAATATGTTTTCTTGTTCGATTTAATATCGCCGCCTATCTGTTTACCCGTATTTGCACTATACGCATCCAGGTAATCGTCCTGCAACTGGAAAGCGATGCCAAGGTTCTTTCCAAATTCATATAATTTACCGGCAGTACTTTCAGTAGCTCCACCTAATAGGGCTCCCATCTTTAAACTGCAGGCAAGTAGTACAGATGTTTTAAGTGTAATCATATGGATATACTCATCAATACTTACATCATCGCGCGTTTCAAAATCCATATCCAGTTGCTGCCCTTCACATACTTCTATGGAGGTACGGTTGAACAAGTGCAATATTTCGGGCAATGCTGTTTTGATATGTGCCAGCTGATCGTAGGCATAGATGCTCATTACATCCCCGCAAAGGATGCCCGCAGTGAGGCCATTACGCTCGTGGACAGTAATCTTACCACGGCGTAGAGGCGCTTTATCCATGATATCATCATGTATCAGCGTAAAATTGTGAAACAACTCGATTCCCAAAGCTGCGCGCCAGGCATCGTCCGTAATATTGCCAAACAGTTCATTGCTCATCAGGCAAAGAACGGGGCGTACCCGCTTACCACCCAGATTCATGAAATAACGGCAAGGTTCGTATAATGTATCTAATTCCTGCGGGAAAGGTAGTGTATCGTTCAACCTGCTTTCAAACTGCTGAACCAGCTCTTTAAAACTATGCATTAATATTTCTTACGTTTTGATTTGGGCTTACCTCCACCCTGTTTCGGCCTGCCACCTTTTGCTGCAGCACTCTTTGTTGTCCGGGCACTTCGTTGCGGTAATTCCGCTAAGGTATAATCAATCTGCCTTTTTTCAAGATTGGAAGCTACTACTTTGATCTTTAATTTATCACCTACTGTAAAACGCATGCCTGTAAAACGGCCCACAAGTGCATAATCGCCTTCTACCAGTTCAAAATCGTCGAGGTCGTGCAGATCTGTGACAGACACCATGCCTTCACATTTATGCTCTACGGTTTCTGCCCAAAAGCCAAAAGAGGCAACACCACTTATTACGGCTTCAAACTCCTCACCCACATGAGCAGTCATGAATTCCACCTGTTTGTATTTATTGGCGGCACGTTCTGCTTCCATAGCCCTGCGCTCCTGGTCGCTGCAATGGCGGCATTGCTGCTCCAGGTTCTTTATGGGCTTGATATTATCGGTAAGGCATTGCTCCAGTATGCGATGCACTAACACGTCGGGGTAGCGGCGTATAGGCGATGTAAAATGGCAATAATCTTTAAAACCCAAACCGTAGTGCCCTATATTCTCAGTAGTGTACACAGCCTTTGCCATGGTACGGATACCGAGACTTTCCAGTACGTGTTGTTCCGGCTTGCCTTGTACCAGCAGCAACATTTCGTTGAATGATTTCGCTATCGATTCCGGCGTGTTCATGTCAAACTTATAACCATACCTGGCAGCGAAGGCCATGAACAGGCCCAGCTTGGCTTCGTCCGGCACATCGTGTACACGATATGGAAAAGGCACGGGCTTATCTTTAAATGTAATCCCGGAAACATATTCCGCCACCGTACGGTTTGCCAGCAACATAAACTCTTCGATGAGCTGATGCGCTTCTTTGCTTTCCTTTACTATAATGCCAATAGGATTGGCTTCTTCATCGAGCTTAAAGCGTACTTCTTGTGATGAAAAGTTAATAGCGCCTTTCTTAAACCTTGTTTTGCGCAGGTTCTGCGCCATTTCGTTCAGCAACAAGATAACGTCCTTATGATCTCCTTCCGCGCCTTCTATTATTTCCTGCACTTCTTCGTAGGTAAACCGGCGTTGCGAGCGGATGATGGTCTTGCCCAGCCAATAATCTTTTACCTTGCCCGTCTTGTTGATGGTAAAGATGGCAGAGAAGGTGTACTTATCCTCATCTGGCCTCAGGGAACATAATTCGTTGGATAAGCGTTCCGGTAACATAGGCAGTACCCTATCCGGCAGGTACACACTGGTAGCACGATTGTATGCTTCTTTGTCCAATTCGCTTCCGGGCTCTATATAATAGCTTACATCTGCAATGTGTACGCCCAGTTCATATTCTCCTGCTTTCAGAGGTTTGAATGATATGGCATCGTCAAAGTCCTTGGCATCTACAGGGTCTATCGTAAACATAAGCGTCTTGCGCATATCCTTGCGCAGCTTCACTTCTTTTTTATCTACACCCTCGGGATAACGGGCAGCTTCTTCCATCACATCGTCAGGGAATGTAAGCGGGAAGCCATTCTCTACAAGTATACCCTTCATCGCCACCTCATTGACCGATTCATTGGTAAGGATACTGATGACCTCACCCACCGGATTTTTATTGCCCGTCCATTCTACGATCCTGGCCATGATATGGTCCCCATTCTTTGCCCCATTCAGCAGGTGCAGCGGAATGTATATGTCATAAGGCATCTTATCGCTATCTGTAACCAGGAAGGCAAAATGAGGTTTCACCTCCAGCCTGCCGGCAAATTCGTTCTGCTTGCGGCGCAGCACTTCTACGATAATTCCTTCAGGACGCGCGCCGAATTTGCGGCCATGCTCGGGTATCTCTACCCTTACTTCATCGCCGTTCAGCGCATTGCCCAGTTTATCTCTTTTAATGAGAATATCTTTTTCCAGTCCGTCCACTATCACAAAGCCCATACCACCTCTTGTGACCTCCAGTTTGCCTTTATATGATAACCTGCCTTTCCCGTCCTTCTTTTTCGTTTTTTTTGTCATGTGTGATCTTTATACTATAAAGATAAGCTGCTTAAACAAAACAGTTCTTTATATTTATGATAAGACCTATGATAAAAATCCTGCCAAAGAAGAATGGATCGCAATTTATCTGGAGGTATCAATAAGGCTGTTCAGGATTCATAAAGGCATTGTTCTCCGCTACTTCTTTCTCCACGTAGTTCATTACTTTATTATCAAACTCATCTCCGCCATTCAGCAGGAAGCCAACGCTGATGGGTAGGATCACAATAGGTACACCCCACTCTTTTAGCTTATCTGCATGTAATACCAGGCGGGCTGCATCCTTTTCCGTGGTGACGATCACTTTATTGCTTACATCCCAGTTGTTATATGCGTCTTTAATTTCTTCTATATCCCTGTTGAGGAAATAATGATGATCCGGATAGCTCAATACATGCACATCTTTTGCCGTGCCTTCGAGATGATTTACCAGGGGTTCAGGACGGGCAATGCAGCAAACCAGTATAGTATTAAGTCCAGAAAGCGACATGGACTGGCCGGTAAATAATTCATATGGCTGCTCGTACCTGATAGCGGTAAAGAAAACAGATTGGTGCGGCAAAGGCGCTATTTGCTTTTTGATCTCTTCCGCGGCAGCTTTGTCTAAATCAGGCGGACATTTAGATACAATGATCACATCTGCGCGCTTATATGCTGCACGTTTCTCACGCAGAGTGCCTATGGGCAGTATATGATCTTTATAGAACGGGCGCGAATAGTCGGTTATCAAAATATTCAAGCCTGCCTTTACTGACCTGTGCTGGTAAGCATCATCCAGCAACACCACCTCTACGCCCGGTCGGTTCTGCAACAGGCGTGGTATCCCGGTAATACGTTCTTCTGCCACGCTTACAGTCAGCTCCGGGAATTTCATGTGGTATTGCATCGGCTCATCACCAATCCGCAAGGCATTGGTATCTGCATCTGCCAGCAAAAAGCCCTGCGTGCGGCGCTTATAACCTCGGCTCATGGTAGCCACACGAAAACGATATTGCAAAAGCTTTATCAGGTATTCTACATGCGGTGTTTTGCCGGTACCACCTACAGATAGGTTGCCAACAGTAATCACCGGTATGCTAAACCTGATAGAAGAAAAGAAACCTGAATCGTACAAACTATTGCGCAGCCATACCACGCCACCATATAACGGGGCCAGGGGGTATAAAAATATCTTAACGAAGGAAAATAGCTTTTTCATAAAACAGTGTGCAGGCCATGCCTGCACCATCCTGTAAATGTAAGTTAATTTGCCAACCCTCCTAAAATGCTATAGATATTAGATATGCTATCATTAACGTTTATCTAACTAAAAGACGTCTAACTTCATCTTCTCTTTAAGCGTATATGAACTGGATCACACAACCATTGATATTGGAAGGAGAAAAAGTAAAGCTCGTTCCGCTTTCCAACGAATATTTTGATGAATTAACAGGGATCGCTGCCGACAAAAGGATATGGGAGTTCTTATCTATCCCCGGCTGGCAAAAAGAGGAACTGCAGATAGCATTGAAGAGTGCCTTACTTAAAAGAATGAATGGCGAAGAATATCCCTTTGTGATCATTGATAAGCTAACCAACAAAGCCATAGGCAGTACGCGCTATATGGAAATCGACGAAAAGTTCAGGAAGCTGGAAATAGGCTGGACCTGGTACACACCTGAGTATTGGGGTACCAAATATAATTTTGAATGTAAGCTGTTATTGCTGACACATGCATTTGAAAGCATGGGCTGCGTACGCGTACAACTGAAAACATGGGATAAGAACCTGCGCAGCCAGGCAGCCATTAAAAAGATTGGCGGTAAGCTGGAAGGCACGCTTCGTAATCATATGATACGCTACGATGGTCAAATACGAAATACTGTTATGTTCAGCATTATTGACAGCGAATGGCCGGAAGCAAAGCAAGCCCTGATAGCAAAATTGAAATAATCCATGCATCTGAAAAAAATAGCCCTTCTTTTCCTGCTCTTGTTGGCTCATGATCTCTTTGCACAGGATAGCTTGCTGCAGTTGCAGGCGTTAGACTATTTCAAACTCCGCACCGAACTTGACAGGAACACATCTTTTGATAAAGAAACCAGGCTTTATTATACCAGCCTTATAGATAATGCATTTAACCGGAACGAACTGGCCATAGCACATGCCGATTCCTTCAAAAGAATAAAAAGCAATAGGTGGACGGGTGACGATGTAATACGCCTGAATGAAATGCTGCTAGACAGCTATTTTAAAGCATTCAGATACCGGGAAGCTGCTGCCACGGCTGATGTGCTGATGCAGCAATATCAAAACACAGACCTTGCGGCGCTGCAGAATATGCGGGACATTTGTTATGGACTGATCAATGTTCCTGCTCAACGGGCTGTTATCAGGGATGCGACCAGCATACCGGTTATCAGAAATCAAATAGGCCTCTGGGAAATCCCTGTTCAGTTCAAAAATAGCGAGGAACAATTTCTTTTTGATACCGGCGCCAATATATCTACCATTTCAGAAAGCTATGCAATGAAACTGGGATTGCGCACCACAGGTAAAACGGTAAAAGTAAACGGCGGCCAGGGCAAAAGAGTAGATGCACAATTGGGTGTTGCAGATAGCCTGCTCATCGGGAATATCAGCTTTTATAACGTGGTATTCTTAGTAATGCCCGATGAGGTATTGCAATTTCCGCAAGTGCATTTCAACATCAATGGCATCATTGGCTTTCCTGTTATCAATGCTATGAAAGAAGTACATATCAACAGGCAAGGGCAGTTAACAGTACCTAAAGAGGCATCCGTAACCAGCCTTAACAATATGGCATTGAATGGTTTTACGCCACTTGTACGGGCGGTTGCAGAAGGTGATACATTGATATTTCAATTTGATACAGGCGCGGCCAATACCAATCTGTTCAGTAATTATTATAACAGCCACAGGCAACTGATTGCTGACAGGGCCAGCAAAGATCATAAGCACATTGGCAGTGTTGGCGGAGCAAGGAAGATGAAAGTATATGAGCTGCCCTCTATGAATATTTATGTTGGCGGCAATAAAGCATTCATCAGGGATCTGGCCGTTTATACCCAGGATATATTCAGTGCGGGCAAGGGCGTCGCCATTGGCAATATGGGCCAGGATGTCATCAATCAGTTTTCAGAGTTGGTGCTCAACTTCAAAACGATGAGCCTGGAGTTTAAAAACTAACTAGCGGTTAATAGCGTAATTTTTTATTCAGCACCCGTTCATATTTACACGTTTTCTATGTATATTCAGGGCACAATTATCTCTGAAGACCACATTCAGCCTGTACCTTATGAAGCGCACTATACTTCTAACACTACTGTTATTTTTTACTTCCTATAGCATATTTGCCCAGCCGGTACTATGCCCGCCCAATATAGATTTTGAAGATGGTAATCTAAACAATTGGGAATTCTACATAGGCGGCTGCTGCCCTATTAGTACACCTGTCAAATCAGGCCCTGTACCAGGCAGGCACGACCTTACCTCCGGCACGCTTGTTGACAAATATGGGGGGTTCCCAATAGTTTCTCCCGGAGGTGGAATGTATTCTTTAAAAATAGGGAACGATACCGCCGGCGCCCAGGCCGAACGAGCGAGGTATTATGTACATGTTCCGGCAAGCTTCAATTCGGCATATATACTTATTTATAGATACGCCGTTGTGTTTGAAGACCCCGGGCACCTACCTCCTGATCAGCCAAGGTTTGAAGTGAGTGCAGTTGATTCTGCAACTGGCAATTCTATCCCATGCACCAAGTATACATATGTTGCATCTAAAAGCTTACCGGGATTCAAAGTATCCCCTTATTTCCCGCAACCGGTCTATAAAGACTGGACAACGGCAAGTATTGATCTTTCGAAAGCTAAGGGAAAAACAGTAGCTGTTGATTTTGCTTCCGGCGATTGTGCGCTTGGCGCGCATTTCGGGTATGGGTATGTAGATGTGAGTTGTGCATTGTTTCAAACACACATTGATGCGTGTAAACCCGGCGATAGTGTTGTTATGTATGGCCCGCCGGGTTTTATGTCTTACGATTGGTACGATTCACTTTTTACAATAAGCTATGGCAGCGGTATCACAAAAACCATACTAGCTGCGCCTATGAAACGTACATATGCGGTTGTTATTACGCCATACCCCGGTTTTGGTTGTCCGGACACATTATATACCCAGGTCAGCGCAGAATTTTATAAGGCAATAGCATCGCCTGATACCAATCTTTGTGTACCGAAGGGACAGAGCATTTCAACGCAATTAAATGGAGAAGTAATTAGCTATAGAGCGCCATTTCAATATCAATGGACCCCGTCCTCCGGGCTTAGCTGCACTACTTGTCCTAACCCTGTAGCTACTATAAAATCGAGCACTACCTATACACTTACAGTTACCGATAGCACAGGATGTGTAAGGAAAGACTCTGCCCGGCTGAGCGTTTTCGAAACGGTAAATGCGGATATCATTAAACCATCCGATTCGGTATGCCAGTTCAGCCCTATCACCTTCCGCAATAACTATCCGCATCAACCCAATTTTTACTATTTCTGGGGGCTGGACGGCGGTAAGGCAAAAGCTGTGGATACCACGGGAGGCATTACCATAGCCTGGAATACTCCCGGCATGAAATCGGTAACTATTATGGCAGACAATTCCCTGATCTGCAACGAATATGATACCACAAATATCTTCGTGAAGGAAACTGCTGTTGCTGCATTTGATCTGCCGCAAAGCGGTTGTATTGACAGAGAACAAATATTAGCGCCCAAGCCAACATTGCCCGGTTCTTATCATTGGAATATTACGGAGCAGACTATCGGCGATACTGTGTATAAACCTGAATACAAATTGACCTGGCCTACCAGCGGGCAAAAATTCGTGATATTGACTGTCAGATCAGACAATGGCTGCAGCCCGCCACCGGATACACAGATCATTTATATCAACGACGATCCACCGGCACATATTAGTCTGTCTGACCCATCGAAACGAATATGTTTTGGCGATGAAGTGGTATTGAATACTACAGAAGGGAGGGATTATACATATGGCTGGTCACCACCTGAATACTTCTTAAACAATAACTATTATGAAGTAAAAATGAAGGCGGAAAAAGACACAACCGTGCATTTAGAAGTAACCAACCGCTGGGGCTGTTCTACCATGGATAGCCTTCATGTAACGGCAGGACTGTGTTGTAAGATATTTATGCCGAGTGCCTTCAGCCCCAATAAAGATGGCGTAAATGATCTATACCATCCTGTAGCCATAGATAATCATCGCATCCACACATTCATTATTACCAACAGGTACGGACAAATAGTATATTCCACTACCAGTAACGATGATGGCTGGGATGGCAAATACAAGCATACGCCACAACCGCCCGACACGTATTTTTATTACATAAAATACATATGCGATGATGGAGATACGTACGAAATGAAAGGTGATTTTGTGCTATTGAGGTAGGCATTTTGTACAAATATGCTTTAGTACTGGCGCCATAAAGTTTATCTTTGCGCTTTCTATATACATATGTCAGATAATAACAGGTATAACCAGAGAGGTGTATCAGCACAGAAAGAAGATGTACACCGCGCAGTAGCCAGGTTAGATAAGGGGCTTTACCCAAATGCATTTTGTAAAATATATCCCGACTACCTGGGTGGTGACGACGCTTATTGCAACCTGATGCATGCTGATGGAGCCGGCACTAAATCTATACTTGCCTACATGTACTGGAAGGAAACCGGCGATATGAGTGTATGGGAAGGCATTGCCATAGATTCGATAGTAATGAATATAGACGACCTGCTATGCGTTGGTGCAACAGGGCCGTTTACCTACTCGTCTACCATAGGCCGCAATAAGCACCTGATACCGGGCGATGTGATCGCTTCCCTTATCAATGGCAGCCAGGCCTACTTCGACAGGCTGAAACAATATGATATTGACGTGCATTTTCTTGGCGGCGAAACCGCAGATGTGGGCGATGTAGTACGCACCGTTATTGTAGACGGTACAATGGCCTGCCGCATGAGAAGGGATAAACTGGTGACAACCGAAAAAATGAAAGCCGGTGATGTATTGGTTTCTCTTGCCAGCTACGGACAAGCCACCTACGAAGACGAATATAACAGCGGTATGGGCAGCAACGGGCTTACCAGCGCACGCCACGAACTGCTAAAAAAAGAATACGCACGCAAATACCCCGAAAGCGTAGACCCTAACCTGCCGGATGACGTAGTGTATAATGGAAGCTATGGCTTAACCGATGCAACTGACACACCATTGAATGTAGGCAAGATGATCTTGTCCCCTACCCGTACATATGCACCTGTTGTATTAAAAGTGCTACAGCAGCATTTTGATAAGATACATGGCATTATACACTGCAGCGGCGGCGGACAAAGTAAATGTTTGCATTATTTACCAGCAGCGTTAAGGGTGGTGAAAAACAATTTATTACCGGTTCCTCCGTTATTTACCATGATACAGCAATCTGCAAAAACGGATTGGAAAGAAATGTACCAGGTATTTAATATGGGCCAGAGACTGGAGATATTTACGGACAAAGAAACGGCACAGAGCATTGTTGAGATATCTAAAAGCTTTAATATAGATGCACAGATATCCGGATTTGTAGAAAATGCGGAGCAGAAAGAAGTAGTTATAGAAAGCCCGTATGGTACTTTCTCTTATAAATAAAATATTATTGTTATTTTCATAAACAATTGTGGCACAATCTGTGCTGTAACTAACGAAATCAATATAACCTATGAATATTAAATCAATTCTTTTGGCATCCCTTGCCGCTGCTATATGCAGTACCGCTTCTGCACAAGACAAAATCTATAAACGCAGTGGCGATGTTATAGAAGGTAAAATAATAGAAGTTGGAACTAAAACCATTTCCTACAAAAAAGCCGATAACCCCGACGGACCTAGTTATGTAATTGAAAAAGGCTATATAGACAGGATCGAATACCAAAACGGTACTGAAGAATACGTAGATGACCGCCGCAGGATGATGCATCATGATGAAGAAGAGACAGAAAGAAAGAGGCCTAAGGTACACTACGGCAATAATATTATTGCCCTGGCTCCGCTACAGGTTACTGATGCCGGTGTAGGTATAGGACTGAGCTATGAAAGAGTGCTGGACAGAAGAGGTTATGTGAGCTTCTACATGCCTATGTCATGGTCTTTTATCAATGACAATAACGGCCCTTACTACAATAACAATGATTATCATAACAATACCTTCTATTTTATGCCTGGCCTTAAATTTTATCCTACAGGTTGCAGAGGTAAAGTTCGTTACGGCATCGGCCCTAATATAGTTGCAGGCTTTGCCCGCGAATCTCAGGATGTGTTCTACTATTATAATAATTACCCTTATTATAACAATTATTATAATGGCCAATGGGTACATGAACAAAATGATCGCTTCACGCTAGGTGTAATGGTAAACAACAGCCTTAATATCAACCCCACTCCGCATCTTTACCTTGGATTAGAATTAGGCCTGGGCGTGTCTTATATCAACCAACTTAATAGCTTTAACGACGACGAACGTTTCCTGGCGCAGTTTGGCTTTAAACTTGGTTACAGGTTCTAATAATATCACTTTATATTTTTGAAGCTCCCGTAGATACTGCGGGAGTTTTTTTATTCCTGATGACAATATCCATTGGTAGGAAATAGTTATAGGATAAAGCCTTAAAATGCAAAAACCACCTATTATTATTTTATTATTGTTATGCATGACTTTTATGGCATGCAAAAAGAAAAAACAAGAGTTGGAATGTGAGCAGCTACAATTTACCAAGGACGATCTTTATGGCAAATGGACGCAATATGGCTATGGCGCATTGCCTACATATGCAAGGGGATACTCCACCTATCAATTCGTTTTTTATAAAGACTCATTCAAAATGGAGGTCTATTGCATCAACGATACAGCCGATGATTGTGGTGCCACTACCTACAAGCTACATGCAAAGGGATTGTGGACACCATCAACATGGGGTATTCATTTGAAAGGAATATTCACAGACCAAAACTATGATGCTATTACTTCAGGATGCAGTTATCGCAGACCATTTGATGAAGAGTTCTTTACTTTTAAATGCAATGGTGAGGTATACATTGAACCACCATCGCACTCAAATTACATCCCCAGCAGACGGTTTTATAAAAACTAAAAGCCCCTCTATCGAGGGGCTTTCGTTATGTCGAATATGTCTTAAGACTATTCTTCTTCGTCAAACTGCAGTACATCACGGTTAGCCATCAGCAGTTCAAATTCCTCTTTAGAACCAACTACCAGGTCATCGAATTCGCGCATACCGGTACCTGCTGGTATCAGGTTACCTGTAATAACGTTTTCTTTCAGACCCATCAGTGAATCGCTCTTACCGTTGATAGCGGCCTGAGAAAGCACTTTGGTTGTTTCCTGGAACGATGCTGCAGATATCCAGCTTTGTGTACCCAGTGATGCTTTGGTGATACCCAACAACAGCGGAGCCGATGTAGCAGGGTTAGCATCGCGGTATTCTATCACCTTCTTATCTGAGCGGCGCAGCAAGCTGTTCTCTTCGCGAATCTCGCGCAGGGTAGCTATCTGTCCGGCATGCAGTTTATCAGAATCGCCTGCTTCAGTAACTACTTTCTTATCGAAGATCCAGTCGTTTTCAACCTGGAAGTCGAATTTATCAACTGTATCATCTTCAAGGAACTTAGTATCTCCCGGATCAATGATGGTTACTTTACGCATCATCTGGCGAACGATCACCTCAATGTGTTTATCGTTGATCTTCACACCCTGTAAGCGATATACTTCCTGTATTTCGTTTACCAGGTATTCCTGTACTGCGAAAGGCCCTTTAATAGCCAGGATATCACTTGGAGTTGTAGCACCATCAGATAGTGGCGTACCTGCTTTTACGAAGTCACCATCCTGAACCATGATGTGGCGGGTAAGAGGTACCAGGTACTTCTTCACCAGACCTTCACGAGATTCAACGATGATCTCACGGTTACCACGTTTTACGTTACCAAATGTTACCACACCATCTATTTCTGCAACTACGGCCGGGTTACTTGGGTTACGTGCCTCGAACAATTCTGTTACGCGTGGCAGACCACCCGTGATGTCTCGGCTACGACCCATGATACGTGGTATTTTTACCAGTACCTGGCCATTGTTTACTGTATCGCCAACGCTCACGATGATGTGAGAGCCAACCGGAAGGTTGTAAGATTTTTCTTCTTTACCTTCTACAATGATAGATGGGATCTTAGTTTTATCCTTGGTTTCGATAACCACTTTTTCGCGGTGGCCTGTTTGTTCATCAGCCTCTTCACGATAAGTGATACCTTCTATTACTGAATCGAATTTTACTTTACCGCTTACTTCTGATACGATAACGGCGTTGAACGGATCCCATGTACAGATCACATCTCCTTTCTTCACTTTCTGCCCGTTCTTCACTTTCAGCAGAGAACCGTAAGGTATGTTGTTGGTGATCAACAGGCGATCGTTAGCAACGTCAACGATACGCATTTCACCGGTACGGCCTATAACCACTGTTACATTTTCGCCTTCTGTATCTACATAGTTTGTAGTACGCAGACCGTCAAATTGTACTGTACCATCGAACTTAGCTACCAATTGAGATTCGATAGCTGAAGAACCGGCCACACCACCCACGTGGAAGGTACGCAGGGTAAGCTGTGTACCCGGCTCACCGATAGACTGTGCAGCGATGATACCTACAGCATCACCTCTTTGCGCCATGTAACCTGTAGCCAGGTTTTTACCATAGCACTTAGCACACACACCACGGCGGCTTTCGCAGGTAAGTACAGAACGTATTTCAACAGTATCTATAGCACTATCTTCTATATGCTTGGCAACATCTTGTGTAATTTCTTCACCCGCAGATACGATCAGCTCATCCGTAATAGGATCGTACACATCATGCAATGATGTACGGCCCAGGATACGATCATACAATGGTTCTACGATCTCCTCGTTGTCCTTCAGGGCAGACGTTGCAATACCACGCAGTGTACCGCAGTCTTCTTCGTTGATAACAACGTCCTGGGCAACGTCTACAAGACGGCGTGTCAGGTAACCGGCATCCGCTGTTTTAAGGGCGGTATCCGCAAGACCTTTACGCGCACCGTGCGTAGAGATGAAGTATTCTAATACCGAAAGCCCTGTTTTAAAGTTAGACAGGATCGGGTTTTCAATGATCTCAGAACCTGTAGAACCACTACGACGAGGTTTAGCCATCAGACCCCTTAAACCGGCCAGCTGCTTAACCTGTTGTTTAGAACCACGCGCACCGGAATCAAGCATCATGTAAACAGAGTTGAACCCTTGTTTATCACTCGCCATTTCGCGGATCAGTGTTTCTGTAACACGGGTATCAACACGAGACCAGATATCGATGATCTGGTTATAACGTTCGTTATTGGTAATAAGACCCATGTTATAGTTTTCCCATACCTCGTCCACTTCTGCCTGTGCAGAAACGATCAGCTCTTCTTTAACATCAGGAACAGTAAGGTCATTAATGTTGAACGACAGTCCACCACGGAACGCCGTACGGAAACCAAGTGTCTTGATATCATCAAGGAACTGGACGGTCTTAGGAATACCGGCATTTTTCAGGATGTCACCGATGATCTCACGCAGAGATTTTTTGGTAAGCAGCGCGTTTACAAAGCCGCTTTCCTTAGGTACAAACTGGTTGAAGAGCACACGGCCTACCGTAGTTTCTATCAGTTTCTTCTCCAGCCCGCCTTCTTTGGTCAGTACATCTACTTTTACTTTGATCCATGCATGCAGGTCTACCCTTGCTTCGTTATATGCAATGATCACTTCTTCAGGACTGTAGAATGCCATGCCTTCTCCTTTTACAGGATCGTTAGGCAGGTTCTTTTTACCCTTACTGATATAATACAGGCCAAGTACCATGTCCTGCGAAGGAAGGGTAATTGGTGTACCGTTTTGCGGGTTCAGGATGTTGTGAGAAGCCAGCATCAATATCTGTGCTTCCAATATAGCAGCAGCGCTCAACGGCACGTGTACCGCCATCTGGTCACCGTCAAAGTCGGCGTTGAACGCAGAACATACCAGCGGGTGCAGTTGTATCGCTTTACCTTCAATCAGTTTTGGCTGGAAGGCCTGTATAGATAACCTGTGCAGTGTTGGGGCACGGTTTAGCATTACAGGGTGTCCTTTCAGTACGTTTTCGAGGATATCCCAAACAACAGCTTCTTTGCGTTCTACCAGTTTCTTGGCGCTCTTCACTGTTTTTACGATACCCCTTTCTATAAGCTTACGGATGATGAATGGTTTGAACAATTCAGCAGCCATATCTTTTGGCAAACCGCACTCGTGTAGTTTCATTTCTGGTCCTACCACGATAACAGAACGGCCTGAGTAGTCAACACGTTTACCCAACAAGTTCTGACGGAAACGACCTTGCTTTCCTTTCAGTACATCAGAAAGGGATTTCAGCGCACGGCCACCTTCTGCCTTCACCGCGTTCGATTTACGGCTGTTATCGAACAGGGAATCCACAGCTTCCTGCAGCATACGTTTTTCGTTACGCAGGATCACTTCCGGAGCCTTGATCTCTATCAGGCGTTTCAGACGGTTGTTACGGATGATAACACGACGGTACAGGTCGTTCAGGTCAGATGACGCAAAACGGCCACCATCCAGTGGTACTAACGGGCGCAGTTCCGGTGGTATTACAGGGATGTATTGCATCACTGTCCACTCCAGCCTGTTCTCTACCCTTGTATTCGCATCACGGAAAGCTTCTACTACGCTCAGGCGTTTCAGGGCTTCCTGCTTACGTTGTTGTGATGTTTCGTTAGCAGCTGCATTACGCAGGTCGTAAGACAGTTGATCTAAATCGATACGGCTCAATAAAGAGTGTACCGCCTCAGCACCCATCTTGGCGATGAACTTGTTCGGATCATCATCAGGCAGGTATTGATTTTCTTTAGAGATGGTATCCAGTATTTCCAGGTACTCATCTTCTGTCAGCAGTTGCAGATATGTATTTTCTGAATCTTTCAGGTTCAGTTTCTGACGTATCAGGTCATCAGCTTCGCCGGCTTGCACTACCACGTAACGTTCGTAGTAAACAATGCTTTCCAGTTTTTTAGAGCTGCTACCCAGCAGGTAACCGATCTTGTTTGGCAAGCTTTTGAAGTACCATATATGTACGATAGGCACTACCAGTTTGATGTGGCCTAAACGCTCACGACGTACTTTCTTTTCGGTAACTTCTACACCGCAACGGTCGCAGACGATACCTTTATAACGGATACGCTTATACTTACCGCAATAACATTCGTAATCCTTTACAGGGCCGAATATTTTTTCGCAGAACAAGCCATCACGTTCCGGCTTGTAGGTACGATAGTTAATAGTTTCAGGCTTCAGCACCTCACCATACGAACGGTCCAGTATCGTATCAGGAGAAGCAAGGCTGATAGTTATTTTATTGAACCCCGCTTTCGGGCGGTTGTCTTTCTTTATTGCCATATCAAAAAAGAAGTATTTTAAATGTTTTTTGTGAAAATCCGGCTACCCTCATTTGAGGGTAACTGGTTTATTCAAATTTCAGTTCCAGGCCAAGTCCGCGCAGCTCGTTCACCAATACGTTGAATGATTCAGGAATACCTGGCTTAGGTATGTTATCACCCTTAACGATGGCTTCGTAAGTCTTGGCACGGCCAACTATATCATCTGATTTCAGAGTCAACAATTCCTGCAGGATGTTAGATGCACCATATGCTTCCAGTGCCCAAACTTCCATTTCACCAAAACGCTGACCACCGAACTGTGCTTTACCACCCAACGGTTGTTGCGTGATGAGGCTGTATGGCCCGATAGAACGCGCGTGCATCTTATCATCAACCATGTGGTGCAGTTTGATCATGTAGATGATACCAACTGTAGCCTTCTGGTGGAAACGTTCGCCGGTTTCACCGTCATACAGGTGTGTGTGGCCAAAGCCAGGTAAACCTGCCTGATCGATAAGGCCTGCAATTTCTTCAACTGCAGCACCATCAAAGATCGGAGTAGCGAAGCGAACTTCCAGTTTTTCACCGGCCCATCCAAGTACTGTTTCGTAGATCTGTCCCAGGTTCATACGGGAAGGTACGCCCAGTGGATTCAGAACGATGTCTACCGGAGTACCATCTTCCAGGAACGGCATATCTTCTGCACGTACTATCTTGGCAACGATACCTTTGTTACCGTGACGGCCCGCCATCTTATCACCCACTTTCAGTTTACGCTTACTGGCAAGATATACTTTAGCAAGTTTCAATACACCGGCGGGTAATTCGTCACCTATGCTCAGGTTGAACTTCTCACGCTTGTAACGTCCCAGTTCTTCGTTAAACTTGATATTATAGTTGTGCAGCAGTTGGTTGATCAGTTCATCTGTTTCTTTATCGCCAGTCCAACCCAGAGGGTTAACGTTCTGGAAGTCGATAGAGCCCAATGTTTTTGAGTTGAACTTACCACCTTTGCTCAGTACCAGTTCACCAAAGTTGTTTGTGATACCTGCAGAAGATTTATCTTTCAACAGGGTCATCAGTTTATCCATCAGCAGTGACTTGATATCTTCCAGGTTCTTTTCATGAACCTTTTCGATTTTTTCAAGAGCTGCTTTCTCACGCACCTTAGAGTTCTTATCCTTTTTAGCGCGTTGGAATAATTGCTTAGATATTACGATACCTTCTGTACCACTTGGCGCCTTCAGGGAAGCATCTTTTGCATCACCTGCTTTATCACCGAAGATGGCACGCAACAGTTTTTCTTCCGGAGTAGGGTCAGTTTCACCTTTTGGAGTGATCTTACCTATCAGGATGTCGCCCTCACCTACGTGAGCACCTATGCGAATGATACCGTTCTCATCCAGGTCTTTCGTTGCTTCTTCAGATACGTTTGGTATATCCGGGGTCAATTCTTCCTCACCCAGTTTAGTATCACGTACTTCCAGTTCATATTCATCAATGTGTACTGATGTAAACAGGTCGTCGCGTACCACTTTTTCGTTGATAACGATCGCATCCTCGAAGTTGTAGCCCTTCCATGGCATGAACGCCACTTTCAGGTTACGGCCCAGTGCCAGTTCACCATCCTTGGTAGCGTAACCTTCTGTAAGGAAGTCGCCTTCTTTTACTTTCTGGCCCACTTTTACGCATGGCCTTAAAGTAATGCTGGTGCTTTGGTTGGTCTTCTTATATTTAGTAAGTGTATAAACTTTCAGATCGTCTTCGAAAGATACAAGACGAGCAGTTTCGCCACGCTCGTAACGTACGTGTATTTCGTTAGCATCTACATACTCAACCACACCAGGGCCTTCTGCATGTATCTGGATGCGCGCATCGCGTGCTGCCTTACCTTCCAGGCCAGTACCAACGATAGGTACTTGCGGACGGATCAGCGGTACTGCCTGGCGTTGCATGTTCGATCCCATCAGCGCACGGTTGGCATCATCGTGCTCCAGGAACGGAATCAGCGATGCACTCAAACCTACGATCTGGTTCGGAGCCACGTCCATGTATTCTACTTCTTCCCTGTCTAATATCGGGAAGTCGCCTGTTTGACGGGATTTGATCTTTTCTTCTACGAAGTTGCCTTTGTCATCCAAAGGAATGTTTGCCTGGGCGATCTTAGCTTCATCTTCTTCTTCAGCGCTCAGGTAGTGCTGATGCTTCAGATCTACTTTACCTTCTTTTACTTTACGGTATGGGGTTTCGATGAAGCCCATATCGTTGATCTTAGCGTGTACGCAAAGAGTAGATATCAGACCAATGTTCGGACCTTCCGGTGTTTCGATAGTACACAGGCGGCCGTAGTGGCTATAGTGTACGTCACGCACCTCAAAGCCAGCACGTTCACGGCTCAGACCACCTGGTCCGAGGGCAGAAATACGACGCTTGTGCGTGATCTCTGACAGCGGGTTGGTTTGATCTAAGAACTGAGAAAGCTGAGAAGTACCGAAGAATGAATTGATTACAGAGGATAATGTACGTGCATTGATCAGGTCAATAGGCGTAAACACCTCATTATCACGCACATTCATACGCTCACGTATAGTACGTGCCATACGTGCAAGACCTACACCAAACTGTGCAAACAATTGTTCGCCCACAGTACGTACACGGCGGTTGCTCAGGTGATCGATATCATCGATCTCCGCTTTACCATTCGTCAGGCGTACCAGGTATTTAATGATAGAAATGATATCCTGTTTGCTTAATACTTTCGTATCAAGGTCAATATCAAGTCCTAATTTCCTGTTTATTTTATAACGGCCTACTTCACCCAGGTCATAACGTTTATCACTGAAGAACAATTTCTCAATGATACCACGGGCAGTTTCATCATCCGGTGCATCAGAACCACGCAATTGGCGGTAGATATGCTGAACCGCTTCTAATTCAGAGTTTGAAGTATCCTTATTTAAAGTGTTGTAAATGATAGAGAAATCTCCGCTTACTTCTTCCTTTTGCAGGAATACTGTAGGGATGCCCATCTCGATGATCATCGCCAGGTTATCCTCATCCAGTACATTATCACGATCCAGTACTACTTCATTACGTTCGATGGTTACTACCTCGCCGGTATCTTCATCAACGAAGTCTTCTGTCCATGTACGCAGTACACGCGCAGCCAGGCGACGGCCAATGTGTCCAGCCAGGTTCTTTTTATCCACCTTCACTTCATCGGCCATACCAAACAGTTCCAGGATATCCTTATCTGTTTCGTAACCGATGGCACGCAGCAATGTAGTTACAGGGAATTTTTTCTTACGGTCGATGTACGCATACATCACGTTGTTGATATCCGTAGCAAATTCCATCCACGCACCTTTGAAAGGTATTACGCGCGCACTGTATATTTTAGTTCCGTTGGGGTGAACACTCTGTCCGAAGAACACACCCGGAGAACGGTGAAGCTGGGATACAACTACACGTTCTGCACCATTGATAACGAAAGTACCACGCGGTGTCATGTACGGTATGTTACCGAGGAACACATCCTGGATGATGGTTTCGAAATCTACGTGCTCTTCATCATTACAGCTCAGTTTCAACTTAGCTTTCAGAGGTACGGAGTACGTAAGGCCGCGCTCCATACATTCGTCGATAGTGTAACGTGGTGGATCAATGAAATAATCCAGGAACTCCAGAACGAAGATGTTGCGGGTGTCAGTGATCGGAAAGTTCTCCTTGAACACACGGAACAAACCTTCGTTATTACGCTTATCAGGAGTAGTTTCCAATTGGAAAAAATCCTGGAAAGACTGCAACTGAATGCCCAACAGATCAGGCGTATCAGCTACATCGTGAATTTTACCAAAGTTTACACGTCCCGTTGCTGTGCGTTTTTGTGGTATTGCCATAGTATATTAAAAACTCCTTTTACAAAACAAAAAATCCCCGTACCCAAAGGCGACGCCTTTCAGTACAGGTTATAAAACTGTAACAAAAAAATTAGTCAAAATTAACTTGTGCACGTGCTAATTCCCCGAAGAGGGATTGCAAATATAGGAATTCCTGTTTTATTAATCAAAAAATATTCCAAAAACGAAGCTTTGCCATTTTTTTTCGTAAAATGTTTTACACATCAAATTAAACATTTACACCATAAAACAGATTGGCACTTGCTTAAAAGCATTTCCGGGTATAAATATTGCCGCAATTTATTAATATGCACCCTATTGCGTTACAGATTTTTATGAGATACTCTCTTTTACTACGCCGGTTGTTCTATATACTCGTTCTTGTTTTACCGTTTAGCAGTGAAGCCCAAAATGGCTTTGGCGATCTGAGTTACGATGGCTATAAACTGGTTTTCTCTGAAGATTTCAATTACGATCCTGCAACTTTTAAAGAAGATCCTGCATTCAGGCAAAACTGGCGGCTGCACCCAAATGAAGATTGCACTAATAAAGGAGCCTGCGTGGGATGGGGATACGAGATATACAGGGCATGGATGGTGGATATGCCTGAACCCGGCGTTATTCGGCTAAGGGATAGCGCAACAACGCCAGCCGACTGTATCAATAACATGGTAGGCAACCCGGTAACGCACATATCGGGCATGCTGAACCTGACCCGTGCTGATAGCCAGGGGGTTGTGAGTATGGGCATTATTGAGGCAAGCATCCGCATCCCACCTTATCAGGGCGATAAAAGCACATCGGCATGGCCGGCTTTTTGGGTAGCCTGGGGACATAACGGCGATTGCAAAGGCCCTAATGCCACCGGTGGGCAAACGGAAATAGATATTATAGATAATTCTGATGGAGCAGACAGATCGGTACAGAACAATATTTTCTTTAAAACCGGCTGGAAAGGAATCGAAGGCGAAAACACGCAGAACACAAAAGTGCCAACGGTACTTTCTGCTGATTTCCATACCTACTCCTGCCTATGGGAACCATACAGCGCTACCTTTTACCTGGATGGCATTTTCCTGAAACGTATAGAGTTTTCAGAAGAAAAGACCTTTAGTGATTTTCAAAGCCTGTATATCACACTACAAACCAACGAGCGCACAACAAATGGCCTGGAAATGAAGGTGGACTGGGTACGTTATTGGGTGCCTGAAAAGTCATTAGGGGCTTACCTTTCACACGGCTATACATCACCTGCATTCGCAAAATAGCCGCTCATATCCGTGCTAATACGCAGATGAAATTACCATATGCATGGTATATAGCAGGCATAGTGCGCATTCTACTTTTGCTTTCATAAAACAATTACTTCATTCAAAAAGCAATTATTTATGAAAAAGCTCGCCCCGATCGTTGCATTATCCCTGATGGTAGCCGCCTTCAGTTCCTGCAAAAAAGATTACACCTGCTCCTGCAAAAGCGGAACAGGTACGCCATTTACCTACCAGTTTAACAAGGTGAAGAAAAAAGACGCTAAAGCAGCATGCGATACATGGAATAGCACTTACCAGATATCTGGTGGCAGCTGCTCACTATAATGGGTACGGCGGTTTTTGTATGAAAAAAGAGAGCTTTTCGGGCTCTCTTTTTGTAGTCAATAATATTTTTTTAGAAAACATTATGATAATTGCATGACAATCTATAGTTTAGGGCACAACTAAAACTATAACGTTATGAAAAAAATCGCCCCATTAGCAGCGGCCCTGTTGCTTACTTTTGCATTTACTTCTTGCAAAAAAGACTATACCTGCACGTGTAAAGACGGATCAGGTGATGGTTTTACTTACAAGTTTACCAAAGTAACAAAGAAAAACGCTAAAGCAGCCTGCGACACCTGGAACAGTACTTACCAGATCGATGGTGGTAGTTGCTCGCTGTAATATGGACAGGTCAGTTGTTATCAATTAAGGTAACTATTCTGTTCATTGGTTGAGAAACTAAACTGAACAAAAACGAGGGTACTCTTATGGGTGCCCTCTTTATATTTGCTTAAGATGATAATTCTAAAAAAAATACTTCTAAGTATACTTTCCCTCAGCCTGGGTGCACTGTTTCTTTTTTCAGCTTTCACCAAAATATATGACCTCGAAAGCTTTGAGGGTTTTCAGTACACCATTGTAGAATATGTACACGTACCATGGATATTGGCGACTTTAGGAGCACGTATTCTTATAGGTATGGAAGCTGCGTTAGGTTTATTAATGGCCATACAGTTTTATGGCAGGAAGAAATGGGTATTAAAGCTTGCTATCTTTTTACTGATCATTTTCAGCGTTTATCTTGTATATCTATGGGCTGCTGTAGGCAATAATGTAGATTGCGGGTGCTTTGGAGACTACCTGAAGATGAGCCCTGCAGTATCACTTTTAAAAAACGCTGCTCTGTTGATAGGCATCTATCTCCTCACCAGGTTTTGTAATGGCATAAAGTTCAAACGGCAGGAATGGATCACGTGGATATTATTAATAGGACTGACAATTGCTCCTTTTATCATATATCCGCTTCCAAACACGCAGCCCGATTGGCTAAACAAGGATAAATATAAAATCAACCTTTCATCTCTTTATGCACCGGGAAAAACCGATGCGCCCAAAGAAGACCTATATAAAGGAAAGCATGTAATAGCCTTCTTTAGCCTAAAGTGCCCTCACTGCCGTATGGCCGCTAAAAAAATGCATATTATGAAAGAGAAGAACCCTTCCCTACCCTTTTATATGGTAGTTGCAGGTAATGATAAATACCTGGCACCATTCTTTGAAGATACGCACGCCCAAAACATACCTTATGCAAAGTTGAACAGTGAAGAGTTTACCGCGATTGCAGGCTTTAGCTGGCCGGCGATATTCCTGGTAAATAATGGGATGGTAGAGGCACAGACCAACTATATTAATATGAACCAGGCAGAAATAGAAGACTGGTTGAAAAAACCTTAACAATGCAAGGCACCTACCGGTGCCTTTTTTATTTCTGAAAATATTCCTCCGTTTTATTGTAACTTTTCTTTTACAACAACGATATACTATCATGTCATTCCTAGGCAAGACTATTTTTATTACCGGTGCCAGCCGTGGCATCGGCCGTGCTATTGCTTTAAAACTTGCCAAAGACGGCGCTAATATTGCCGTAGTTGCCAAATCGACCACAGAAAATCCAAAGCTGGGCGGTACTATTTATTCTGTTGCAGAGGAGATCATAGCGGCCGGCGGAAAGGCCCTTGCCATACAATGCGATATACGCGACGAGGAGCAGATAATAGAAGCAGTACAAAAAACCATTTCGGTTTTTGGAGGCATAGATGTACTCGTCAACAATGCTTCGGCCATTAGCCTTACCAATACAGAGCAAACAGAAACCAAACGCTATGACTTGATGTATGACATCAACGTGCGCGGTACCTTCCTGGTTACCAAACATTGCATCCCTTTTTTAAAGAAAGGCAGCAATCCGCATATACTCACCTTGTCACCCCCACCCGATATGCAGCCTAAGTGGTTCGGCATGTCTGTAGCTTATACCATCAGCAAGTATAATATGAGTATGATGACCATGGGATGGGCAGTAGAACTGAAACAATATGGGATAGCCGCTAACTCGCTATGGCCCGCTACTACTATTGCTACCGCGGCTGTACAAAACCTGCTTGGCGGCGATGCATTGGTGCAACGCAGCCGCAAACCTGATATTGTTGCCGATGCAGCTTATTATATATTATCTAAAGAGTCTGCCACTTGCACGGGTAATCATTTTGTAGATGAGCAGGTGCTTGCAGCAGAAGGAATTACCGAACTGGATCAATACGCGGTAGTGCCCGGCGGAAAATTGCAAAAAGACCTTTTTCTCGATTAACCATAACAAAACACATATACTTTGGAAAATATTCTCTCTATCAACAACATATCCAAGTCGTACGGCCCCGTACGGGCGTTGAACGATGTGTCTTTTGAAGTGCCACCGGGCTGCGTATTTGGCATACTGGGGCCCAATGGTAGTGGCAAGACCACCCTGTTGGGCATCTTATTGGACGTATTGCAAGCCGACGCGGGAACCTATAGCTGGTTCAATAACCCTGCATCCAGCGAATCGAGAAGGCAGATCGGTTCCTTACTGGAGACACCTAACTTCTACCATTACTTGTCTGCAGTAGATAATCTTAAAATCGCAGCTGCTATCAAACAACGGGGGAAAAACGACATTGATAATGTACTGGAAAAGGTAAACCTGCTACAGCGAAAAGACAGTAAGTTCCAGACTTACTCCCTGGGTATGAAACAAAGGCTCGCAATTGCGTCTGCTTTGCTGGGCAATCCAAGAGTATTGGTATTTGATGAGCCTACCAACGGGCTGGATCCTGCAGGCATTGCTGAAATAAGAGATCTGATACGCCAGCTGAACAGTGAAGGCATAACTATAGTAATGGCCAGCCACCTGCTGGACGAGGTAGAAAAAGTATGTACGCACGTGGCTATTCTCAAACGAGGCCAGTTGTTGCTGAGCGGACCAGTGAACGAAACGCTGCGCAGCGAAGACCAGATAGAAGTATCTGCAATGAATCTCGATCATTTAAAACAGGTAGTTGCTTCAATGCCGGGCATTAAGGATGTCAAATCCGTTAATGGCAGCTTACTGTTATCGTGCGAAAGCAACATGCTGCCCGAGCAGGTGAATAAATATTGCATAGACAATAACATAGTACTATCACACCTGGCAATGAAGAAGAAAAGCCTCGAAACCAAATTCATGGAACTCACCAACAATTAAAAACATGCAAGCAATACTCTCTATAGAATGGATGAAGGTAAAAAAGTACCGTACCTTCTGGATATTATCTGCACTGTTCCTGTTTATGCTGCCTGCATGGAACTATGGCTTAAAAAACGGCGTGCTAAAAATTGGCGGTAATGGTGTAAACATCCTCAACCAGGTATATAGCTATAGCTATGTTTGGGAAAACATCGGCTACTGGACCAGCCTGTTTGTGGTATTTCTTTCTGTACTGGTCATCATCCTTACTACCAACGAGTATCAATATAAGACCAATCGCCAGAACGTAATAGATGGATGGAGTCGCCTGCAGTTCTTCCATGCAAAATGGGGTATGGTTCTGGTATTAAGCCTGCTCACGACACTTTATGTTTTTATCAACGGTGTGGTATTTGCAGCGGCCGGCGGTTCTATGAGTGGTTTCCCCGGCCATATAGAAAAGCTGTTTTACACATTTGTGCTCACGCTCAATTATTTCAGCTTTAGCCTGCTGCTGGCTTTTATATTTAAGCGCAGCGGTATTACTATTGGTATATTCTTCCTCTACAGCATGTTTGTAGAAACACTATTAAAGTCGCTGCTCAACTGGCAGCTATCTTCCAACCCCGGCAATTTTCTGCCATTACAATGCAGTGATGAGCTACTCCCCTTTCCGCTGATGGATATGCTGAAGACCATTGCCAAAATGCAAACGGAAACCAATAATGCCTATTATGTAATAGCTTCCTTCGCATGGATAATTATCTATTACTTAATAAGTCGCCGGTTATTACTGAAATCTGATTGGTAAATTTACCTCATGAAACATGAGGACAGGCCTGTAATACTGATAACAAATGATGATGGCATTACTGCACCCGGCATACGCAGCCTCGTAGATGCCGTAAAAGACCTGGGGGAAGTAATTGTAGTAGCTCCTGATAGCCCACAGTCGGGCATGGGGCACGCTATTACCATAGGTGAGCCTTTAAGACTGCATAAATCCGATGTTTTTGACGGTATAGATTCCTGGGAATGTAGCGGCACACCGGTGGACTGCGTAAAGCTGGCACGAGATAAGATACTGCACCGCAAACCAGATCTATGCCTGAGCGGTATCAACCACGGCGCCAACCACTCCATTAATATTATATACAGCGGTACCATGAGCGCTGCCATGGAGGCTGCTATAGAAGGCATACCTTCGGTTGGCTTTTCGCTATTAGATTTCAGCTACGATGCCGATTTTAGCATTGCAGGCCATGTTGCACGTACCATTGCGTCACAAATGCTGCAAACTGCCATGCCTGCCCACACATTACTTAATGTGAACATTCCAAAGGTTTATGGAGAAGAATTTAAAGGCATCCGTATATGCAGGCAGGCTTATGCCAAATGGCAGGAAGAATTTGATCATCGCGTTGACCCACGTGGAAAGGATTATTACTGGATGACAGGCAAGTTTATGAATATGGATGAGCGGGAAGATACAGATGTACAGGCATTGCAAAATGGCTATGCCTCAGTAGTGCCCGTAAGGTTCGACTTTACTGATGAACATATGAAACAAAACTTACAGCAACAGTGGGCACACATTACCAATCATTAAGCCCAAATTCCTAACAATTAAGCATAATAATAATATCTGCCTAAACCCAACTAAATAAATAGAGTAGCTTGTCTTTGCAATAAACCTAAATTCCACTCTCTATGCAAAGACTATTATTGCCTGCATTGTTATGCCTGGCGCTCTGCACTTCTTTTGTTGCTAATGCATCAGTAAGTGTTGCTGCCGGTGAAATTACCTACGAATGGCAAAGCGATTCTACCTACCGCTTTATGTTTACCCTCTACCGCGATTGTTCAGGCGGTGCAGAACCGGATAGCGTACAATTGTGTTTTCATGATCCCTGCGATAATACACTAAGCTTTAGCACCTATCTGAGGAAATTATCAGGTACCACGGTCCTGAAAGACTGTTCTGAAGCGAAATCCCAATGCGATAGCCCGGCTTCTACTCTTCCCGGCCTTAAGCAGTATACTTACACAGCATTAGCTACTTTGCCGGGAAGATGCAATTCCTGGCATATTTTTACGCATGTAGATTATAGGAATAATATGATCAACCTGCAAAGCCCCACCTCTAAACAATATTACGCAGAGGCCCGCTTCAATAATACAGGAAGTTTTATAACCAATTCCTCCCCGAACTTTGGAGCCGTACCTATATTTTTTGCCTATACCGGAATTCCGTTTGGATATGACAACAAGGTTACCGACATCAATGGCGACTCGATCGTTATTGAAACTGTCTCGCCATTAACTAATGTAAGCACTTGTGCTGATACGGTCGCCTCAGTTGCGCCTTATATAACGACATCTCCGGCGTTAAATAATGTCAACAACCCTTTTCAAACTAACAATTCATTTTCATTGGGCTTTACTTACGGAACTCTAAGTTTTATACCAACAAATGCGGGCTCACAAAACGTTGCTTTAAAAGTCAAAGAATATCGAAGGGGAGTGCTGGTTGGTTATGTAACAAGAGAGGTACAAGTTGTAGCGTTTGCCCCTCCACCAAATATTGGCAGCCAGTTTAAATTTACTACTGCGCCACCTCCCACAAAAATTTGTGAAGGGGACACACTTGATTTTGATTTTGCCTTTATTTCTGCGGATAGTAACGCCCGCCTGGCTGTCCATGATAGTCATATATATAAATTCCCCAGCGCAACGATTACCTACACATCTCAATATTCAGATTCCGTACACGGCCATTTTCATTGGATAGCAACACCTATGGGGCCGACGAATTTTATTATCACTGCATTTGATTCTACCTGCAGAAGGCCTGGAGTAATAGTACCCAATACACAAACCATAACACTACTGAGTGTAGATCCAAGACAAAAACCTTTGATAGATACTACCATTTGCCTTGGCGATACAGCAAAATTCGGTCTGTTATTCTCCGGATCCTGGTCTGTATTTTCAGGTACACCAAACAGCATTAACTGCACCACCTGCCAGTTTGCAAGTATGTATCCAACCGCAACATCACAATACACAGTGTACATGTCTCCCGCAGGTGCTTGCCCGGCTTTTCATGATACGGTGCAGGTAAACGTAAATACCCATCTTACACACCCTGCGGTAACGATAACTGCAAGTCCGGATACTAATATAGCACCATTAACGTCCGTTACATTCAAAGCACATGTAATCAATTGTGCGCACCCCCATTACAAATGGTTTATCAATAGGATGCTCATACCGGGTGCTGTGACTGATTCATTTGTGCAGGCCAACCTAAAAAATAATGATGTGGTGACCTGTGAGGTAGATTGTGGTGATGATTGCCCCAGGCCTGCTGATACTGTGAGCAACCCATTAACTATACACGTCAGCAGCGGTATAAACTCAATCAAAGCCTCTTCTCCATTCAGCATCTACCCCAACCCCAACAATGGCAGCTTTACGATCGTTGGCAAAGTGGACGCAAGCAACAATACGATAGAGTTACTGGATATAACCGGCAAACAATTGTACAGCAAACAGGTTAAGACCGCCGATGGAACACTTAACGAGCAGGTACAACTCGATCTGCGGCCGGGAGTTTATATTCTACGAGTGGATAATATTGTTGTGCAACTAGTTATAAATAAATAATAATAGATCCCACGTCATTGTGGGATCTATTAAATTAATTAGACAATGAAACTATGTAAACTCGCAATACTAGTAAGCATATTATTATCATTTCATCAAACATTCGCCAATAGTATAGCCGCAGGAGATTTTTATTATGAATGGCAAAGCGACTCTACCTATAGATTTTTCCTGAAATTATATATAGACTGCAGTGGTAATGCGGAGCCATCTTCTGTTCCTATGTGTTTGCAAAACCCTTGCAATACCAGTCTCAATTTCACCGCAACACTCACAAAATTTTCAGGTCCGGGTAGCATAAGCGTTAGCTGCAGTAAGGTAAAGACAATATGTGATAGCCCTGCGTCCAACATTCCAGGGTATAAAGAATGGATATATTCTGCCACGGTCACATTGCCAGCTCAATGCAATGCCTGGCACATTTTCGCTTACGCACCATCAAGAAATAACAGCTTAAATATTGCTAACCCAACATCGGGTAATTTTTACACCGAGATCGGCTTTGATAATACAGGAAATTTCCAGGGCAATTCCTCCGTACATTTTAATGATAAGCCGGTTTACTATGCCGGCCAGTTCATGCCCTTTGGTGCAATACCCGGCATCACTAATACGGATGGGGACTCCATATCTGTAGAACTTGCGCAGCCACAAACCGGGGTCTCATCCTGCTCCGGCACACCGACCAATGTTACGTATGTAACCACTTCACCTCTAATTGCACTTCCCTCGAATCCTTTCCAAACAAACAATAGTTTTACCCTTAACGACAGTGGTATTGTTACCTTCAACGGTGCTGTACTTGGTAAAAATACGGCATGCTTTAAGATAACAGAGTATCGTAACAACACACTGATAGGCTATACCATGCGCGAGGCCCAATATTATGTCATGCAACCTTATCGGTTATCAACTACGGTAACTTCCAGTTCTAATATTCTTGGCTGTGTAGGCAAACCCTTCAATTTATTATTTACTGCAACCAACCACCCAAACACCAATCTGGTAATGACAGCAGACAGTCTTCCGCAAGGTGCTGCTATTTCATACTACGGACAACACACCGATTCGGTATCGGCCGTATTATCTTATACTCCACAACCCGGAGACGGACCGGTTAAACGTTTTATAGTTACAGCTATTGATTCTACTTGTTACCCACCGGGCATCGTCCCCTACTACGCTATCTCCAATTACGTAAAAATAGCAGACCCCATGATCATCTCTGATGATACCACAATATGCATAGGAGACACCGTAGGACTTTGGGCACAATATGGAGAATATCACTATCAGTGGCAGTTATTAAACGGTTCTGCAAATAATAACGGCTGCTGGACCTGTTCATCCCTAAGTGTATTTCCCAATACTACCTCAACATATGTAATCACATCGAGCGGCGACAGTTGTGGGGTAAATTATTCAGACACTGTAACTGTTCAGGTAAAAACCAGCAATCAACACCCTACCATATCCATTTCTACCTATCCTGATTCTGTCATTACATTCGGCCAGCAGGTTTTGTTTATAGCTGCCACAACAAATTGCGCTCAACCACTATATCAATGGCAGGTTAATGGTGTGGATGTCCCCGGCGAGACATCTGACAGTTTTCTAACCTCCGGGCTTATAGATGCAGACCTTGTATCTTGCAGGTTGCTATGTGCTGATACTTGTCCCCAACCGAGATATAGTACTAGCTCCGGTATAAAAATGTCTGTGGGTATAAGAACTATTCAAAAAAATAAACAGGGAAACTTCAACATCTATCCCAACCCCAATAACGGAAGTTTTACTTTGACTGGTACAACTCAAAATGCAGAATGCCGGATATTCATTACCGATATCATTGGGAAGCAATTATATAAAAAATCTTTTGTGACGGCAGTTAAACATATCAACGAACAAATTGAATGTAATTTTTCACCGGGCACCTATTTTTTGAAAGTAAATGATCAGACTATAAAGATGGTAGTTGATGCAAAATAAAGAAGCATAAGCACTCTATTTTCTTGTTTTTTTAATTCTTTATTTGCACTGATATTCTTTGGATAGATACGTTATCCCTTAACACATTTAGCACATACATTCCGGTAGATAAATCTCCAACATTTACTGTAATATTACCTTCCTTTACAATGTATTGTTTTTGGAGCACACCGATCATGTTGTAAAACCTTAAAACATCACCTTTCCGTGTATTATTAACAGTAATATTATCTGACGCGGGGTTGGGCGACACAATTAAGTCATTATAGCCAGGAATATTGTTTATAGATACCGGGAACGGAAATATAACGTTTGAAGAAATAAAATTATACCCTGTTGACTTGGAAGGAGCGCAACCATTCGGCACTTCTATATCGATCCGGTAAGCATGTGTACCGCCTGATGCAGAAGATGTAATTGTATAGGTCGTAGTTCCTGGGGGAAGTATTGCAATAGAAGTAAATGTGCCGCCGTTAACACTTTCCATAACGTGAGCAACCGTATTGGGCTTACCTTCATACAGATTCCATTTCAGAATAATACTGGTAGTTGTTGTTACTGAAGATACAAGGATAGTACGATGGGGTGTTACCGAATCCAGAATCAGTTCCTGTCCGAAAGTATCTACCAATGTAAGCTTATAACGATAACTGCGAACATCCGGGTGAGATCCTGTATCGATAAAAGTACTGAAAGCCGAAGCTGATTGGGTGTCGATAAGATTATATTGACCGATGACATTATCATCCTCACGATATATCTTATACATCTTGGCCCTGTTAATACCTCCTTTCTCCCACACTACAATATTTTTATTTGTCGCAGAATCTCTGCCAACTACACATATATTGATATGTTCAGGTGCAGGCGTACTGGTGTACGGTGTCGAAGTAATATTTAATATTTCACGATCATTAATATTGGCAGTGTTATATTTCATTACCATCCCTACCAACCTGATTTTGTTTATATTGTAACCAGTTGGTACTGTATAACTATACGATTGTGCTGATACAGCATTAACAGATGGATTGGTAACTACAGGTGTTCCCCAAACTCCACCCAACATTTCACGCAGTACATGCCTATGATAGAAACCAGGAATGGGATCCGGCTGTCCAAAATAAAGATGGCCAGTTGTTGAACCATAATAGTTTCTCTGGTCGTAGCCGGTTCCAGAACCACTTACGCTATCTTCGATCACAAAAACATTTAAACGATAATCACCTGTAAGATTTCTCAGAGCTTTACCTTTAACCACAACATTAATAACCCTTGTGGTCATATTAATTGAATAACTCATCGTTACATCATAATCCGGCAAAGCACTTTTTCTGGCAGTGGCTGCCGGCACCCACAAAGTTCTGTCTACTTCTACTGACGTACTAACAGACGGAATAGTAATCCTATCCACAGTACCCATAGGACATCCTGTTGTATAGGTCTGCTCCCATGTTGTACCCGCTGACGTTCCCATAGCGTCGGCATAGGTTATATTACTATGGATGCAAACCGGTATTACATCTTTTACACTATCAAAAACATGATTGATATATACATCTGCGTCGGGTGCATACCCACAGGAAGCACCTCGCGAAATTTCCAGTAGCACATTTTTAGTGCCATTGCTCGTTACAATGCCAGAATACTGAGCACTGGCAATAGAAGTTGCTAAAAGGAATAAAGCTATATATAGATATTTCATAGTATAGATTTGTTTCAATATACAACAAAAGACACTATCATAAACGTTATTCCTTACTGTATTAAAGAATCATGATATATTATACAATTTTACCCTTTATTTTTCAGCTAATAGACAAATCAACTTATCTTGCAGCTTCAATTAATTACAGGACCCAAAGAATGGATTTTAAACGATTATTGGTTACGGCGGCACTACCTTATGCTAATGGCCCGGTTCACATAGGCCACCTGGCAGGATGTTATTTGCCGGCAGATATATATGTAAGGTATCAGCGTGCACAGAAAAGGGATATAAAATTTGTATGCGGCAGTGATGAGCATGGTGTACCTATCACTATCCGTGCTATGAAAGAAGGTATTACCCCCCAGCAGGTGGTTGATAAATACAATGCGCTGATAAAGGAAAGCTTTGAGCAAATGGGTATTTCCTTTGATATATATTCCCGTACCAGTAACAAGATCCACCACGAAACATCGCAGGCTTTCTTTAAAAAGCTGTATGATGATGGCCTTTTTGAAGAACGTGAGAGCGAACAATACTTTGATGAAGAGAAGCAGGTATTTCTTGCAGATCGCTACATAGTAGGCACCTGCCCTGTTTGTGCCAACCCTAATGCCTATGGAGATCAATGCGAACGTTGCGGAAGCTCCTTATCCCCGGAGCAATTGATCAATCCGCACAGCGCACTAAGCAATGCAGTACCTGTAAAGAAGAAGACCAAACACTGGTATTTCCCTCTTAATAAATATGAGCAATGGCTGAGCGAATGGATAGTAGAAGGGAAAAAAGACGAGTGGAAGGCAAATGTATATGGCCAATGCAAGAGCTGGCTGGATAGTGGCCTGCAACCCCGCGCTATGACACGCGATAGCAGCTGGGGTGTGCCTGTTCCTCTGCCCGATGCGCAAGGCAAAGTACTGTATGTATGGTTTGATGCGCCAATAGGCTATATCAGTGCAACTAAGGAACTAACAAATCAATGGGCCGACTACTGGCAGAAGGAAGATACCAAACTGGTGCACTTCATTGGCAAGGATAATATAGTATTCCACTGTATTATATTCCCCGCCATGCTGAAGGCGCATGGCAGCTATGTACTGCCTGATAATGTGCCCGCTAACGAGTTTCTGAATATAGAAGGCGAGAAGGTATCTACATCGCGCAACTGGGCTGTATGGGTGCACGACTATATTCAAGACTTCCCTGATCAGCAGGATGTATTGAGATATGTGCTTTGCTCTAACGCACCTGAAACAAAAGACAATGACTTCACCTGGAAGGACTTCCAGGAAAGGACCAATAGCGAGCTTGTATCTATATTCGGCAATTTTGTGAACCGCGCTTTTGTATTGATGCATAAGCTTTGTGGCGGCCGCGTACCAAAGCTGCACACGGATGTAATGGATGAATCAGACCATGCACTGATACAGGCGATACAGAATGCCAAAACACTGGTAGAATCTGACATTGAGAACTACAAGTTCCGCGATGGCTTGTTTGAGGTGATAGACCTTGCACGCAAGGGCAATAAATACATGCAGGATAAGGAACCATGGATAGTGGCTAAATCGCTTGCAGAAAATCCCGATAATCAGAAACTGATTGATAATTGCCTGCATCTTTGCCTGCAATTAACAGCTAACCTGGCTATACTCATTAATCCCTTCCTGCCGTTTACCGCCAGGAAGATGTGCGGCATGATGAAAGTAGTAGACCGTATGCTGGAATGGGAAAATGCCGGTAAGATGAACCTGCTGAATATTGGCTATCCTTTAAAAGCACCGGAACTGTTGTTTAGGAAGATAGAGGATGAAGAGATCAAAACCCAGGTTGAGAAACTGCATGCTAATATGGTAAAACCGAACACTGCCGCAACTGAAACAGCAAGTACGGAAGCTAAAGTGGAACATGCAGAGCTGAAGCCGGAGATATCAATAGACGACTTTGCGAAGATAGATTTACGTGCCGGTGTGATATTGAGTGCTGAAAAAGTAGAGAAAGCCGATAAACTGCTAAAGCTGGAAATAGACCTGGGATTTGAAAAGCGTACGGTATTGTCTGGCATCGCGCAACATTTTAGTCCGGAAGAGATTGTAGGCAGGCAGGTAACAGTAGTGGCCAACCTTGCCCCACGTAAAATGCGCGGCATTGAAAGCAAAGGCATGATACTCATGGCTCAAAACGCAGAAGGAAAGCTTATATTCGTGTCTCCGCTAGAGCAGGCAACTGCCGGCAGCGAAGTAAAATAACTTGAAAGCACAACACAGATCACAAATGAAAAAGAAGACAGTCTGGTGGTTAGTAATAGGCGGTATTGTGCTGCTGATCATCCTTATTGCCATAGCTAAAGCCAACGGAGATAAAGGAACCAAAGTAGCCATTGAGAAAGCAGCATCCCACACCATTACAGAAACAGTTACGGCGAGCGGCAAGATATACCCTGAAACAGAGGTTAAGATAAGCCCGGAAGTAAGTGGTGAGATCATAGAGCTGAACGTAAAGGAAGGAGACAGTGTAAAGCAAGGTGAGCTATTAGTGCGTATTAACCCTGCCATATATAGCTCTATAGTATCGCAATCAGAAGCCAATGTCGCGGAAACACGATCTCGCGCGGCCAATTCTACACAAATGATGCAGCAGGCAAAGGCGAATTTCGACCAGGCACAGTCTAACTATAACCGCAATAAGAAGCTCTATAACGATAAGGTAATATCAGCCATGGAGTTTGAGCAGGCGCAGGCGACTTACCTGAGCGCCAAGGCAAGCTATGAAGCCGCTAAGGCCAGTGTATCGGGCGGAGGGTATAGTATACAAGCTGCCAGTGCAGGATTGACCCAATCACGCGAGAACCTTCGTAAGACAACTATAGTTGCACCGCGCTCAGGAGTAGTATCTGCACTGAATGTGAAGCTTGGTGAACGTGTTGTAGGTACTGCTCAAATGGCAGGTACCGAGATGCTGACCATTGCAGACATGAGCAGGATTGAAGTACGTGTAGATGTAAGTGAGACAGACATTGCCAAAGTAAAGATTGGCGACACCACACTAATAGAAGCAGACGCATACCGCAACAGGAAGTTTACTGGTGTGGTATCTAAAGTGAGTGTATCGAGCAAGAGTGCTTCTTCCATAACCTCTACTACAGACCAGGTAACTAACTATACTGTATACATCTGGATATTACCATCCAGCTATGCAGATATCAGCGCTACACTCGCCAAAGGCAACTTCGTATTCAAGCCCGGCATGAGTGCATCTGTAGAGATACAGACACGCAGGGAGCGCAACATACTGTCTGTACCGGTAAATGCCGTTACTACACGCGACTGGCCGGATAGTGTAAAGAAGAAGAACAAGGAAACCACTGGTGCCGATATAGATGACGTACGCCAGGTAGTGTTTGTATATGATAAGAAGCAAAGCAAGGTGATGTTGCGCGACGTAAAAACAGGGATACAGGACAATCAATACATACAGATAACCAATGGGCTGAAAGAAGGTGAGGAGGTTGTAATAGCACCTTATGGAGCAATAGCCCGTACATTGAAAGATAAGTCATCTGTTACCATCACCGACAAAGACAAGCTTTTCGAAGCTAAGAAGGAAGACTAAGTGAAAGCGGCTAACCTATAGCTGCTATGGTATAACTTAACAGTATAAGCATTGAGCGACAGCATTCTAGGAAATATAGGCATTGTTGGTAACGGAAGCTGGGGTACAGCCCTTGCCAAGATACTTACAGACAACGGACATAAGATACACTGGTGGGTAAGGAACAAAGAAGCCATGAACCACCTGGCTACGAGACACAACAATCCTCACTATCTTACATCGGTACGCTTTGCACAACAGAGCATCATGCCTACAGATAACCTGGAGTCGTTACTATCGCATTGCAATACAGTGATCGTTGCGGTGCCATCTGCATATGCTCAATCGGTGATAGAAAGCGTGGGTAGAAGCCTGTGGCATGGCAAATACATCGTGTCTGCCATCAAAGGTATCCTACCCGACTCTAACCTGCTGCTCAATGATTACCTGGCAAAGGACAACTCATTTGATCTGAATAGCTATGTCGCCATAACAGGCCCTTGTCATGCAGAAGAAGTAGCACAGGAACGACTGTCCTATCTAACATTCTCAGGATTGGATGATAACCTTACAGGCCAGGTAGCGAAGGCATTTTATACAAGCTATATTCATACTACGCATAACCATGATATATGGGGAGCGCAGTTTGCTGCCGTGCTGAAGAACATCTATGCCATCGGTGCGGGTATGGCACATGGCCTTGACTACGGCGATAACTTCCTGAGTGTATATATCACCAACTGCTACAGAGAAATGTACCGCTTCCTGGAAGCTCATTTTGAGAAAGTGCATCCATCGAACGATAGGCCAGACTTTCATACAAGTGCGTACCTGGGCGATCTTTTAGTAACCTGCTATTCATTACATAGCCGTAACCGCATGTTTGGTAATATGCTGGGCAAGGGTTACTCAGTAAAGAATGCACAACTGGAAATGAACATGGTTGCTGAAGGCTACTATGCATCTCGCGGTATGGAGACCATATCTACGCAACTAGGCATTGACCATCCTATAGCAAGCCTCATCTATAGTGCATTATGGGGCGATAGAACGCCTGCTGAAATTTTCAAAGAACTGGAAACGATGCTGTCGTAGCGTTAAGCCTGTTTTGCTAACAGGTAGTTGCATGCTATGATAGACTTGGCATCTTTAATATCATTATGCTCCAATGCGGCCTTTAATTCATCAAGGCTGTAGTTGAGTATCTCGATATTTTCTGACTCTTCTTCGAGCCCGCCGCCGTTAGTTTTACGACCTGCTTCATTCACTTCTACATAATAGAGGAATACACGCTCGGACGAGCCTCCCGGCGATGCATAGCATGTAGTAATGTGCCCGATTGTAGCCACCTCGTAGCCAATCTCCTCCAGCACCTCGCGTTTCATCTCTTCAATAGGATCATGACCTTCTTTGAGCATACCGGCTACCACTTCTGTGATCCATCCATCGCCATGAGCATAGCCGGGATAACGAAACTGCCTGACCAATATAGCCTGCTTAGCATCGGTATTCCATACCGCGCAGGCAACACTATCACCTCTATGAAAACAGAGCCTCGTTTGAGGCTCTGTCATCTTTCCATCAGGTAATTCATATTGAAATGTAGCCTCTTCGAGTTTGTAAAAATCATCGAAGACAATCTTGCTGCTCTCTACTATTACCTTCCTGTTCATTATTTCCTGATTTCCATTTCTTCGATGAGGTTATGCGCTTTACCTAATTTCTCGATCAGGAAAAGGATAAACCTTGCATCTGTACAAATGGTACGTTTGTAGTTCTTATCAAAAGCTATATCACCACTCATGGCCTCCCAGTTGCCATCGAAAGCAATGCCTATCCATTCGCCATTACCGTTGATGATGGGGCTACCTGAGTTACCACCTGTGATGTCGTTGTTTGTAATGAAGTCTGTATGTAAGGTACCATCTGCATCGACATACATACCATAGTCCTTCTTCTTATACAGATCAACCAGCTCTTTCGGAGAATCGAACTCATCATCTCCCGGCTTAATCTTAGCTACATAGCCATCCAGCGTAGTGAAGTAGTCATAATGCACAGCATCCTGCGGACTATACCCTAGCACTTTGCCATAAGTGATGCGCATTGTAGAGTTAGCATCCGGGTAGAACAATTTATTCTTGTTCATTTCCATCAGGCCACGTACATACTCTTTAGCCAGTTCTTTTTTGCGTTTAGCGAATGCATCAACCTTAGGCTCGTAATAGGTAGTGTAGTTATAAACAAAGCTTAATGCATATACTACAACAGGATCTTCATCCATTTTTTCTAAAGTAGGATGCGCACAAAAGGCATTGAACTTGTTGCTATCGAGGAACATGTTATTGTCCATCAGGTAAGCAGCATAATTCCTGAATGTTTTATCCATATCATCGCCACCAAACTTTTTGAAGATGACGCGCTCGTACACGCTTGGATGCTGGCTTTTAGGGATATCCTGATAGAACAGTTTAAGCATCTCTGCGGTAAGTTCTGTTTCAGTACCCTTATCAAAAGTCTTCATTATAGACTTACGTGCAGATTTGATCGCATCCACATGTTTCTTAATAGTATCCTGGTTAGGATTTTCTTTATCTAACTCTTCATATAGCTTTTCGGTGCTTGCACCCAGTTTTGCTAATGCCGGAGCTTTAAAACACTCAGAGTAGTACACAGCATGTTTGGCATAGGTATTATAACCATTGTATATTTTACTGAAGTCGCGCATTAAACCCTTGTATTCAGGTGCGTTTTTATAAGCCCATTTTGTAAATGCAGCTTCGTTATCCATTTTCTGATCTACTACGTGCAACCTTTTCAACTGTTCGGTCTGGCCAATGAAGTACTTCCAATAGTTGGCGATGCTGGCATACATAGAAGTCAGCTTCAGGTACACGGCTTTATCCTTATCCATGTGCGCCTTCATAATATCCAGGCGCTTGCCGCGTATCTTAACGATGGAAGGGTTTACATCTTTGATAGCTACTTCCACACCATAGGAAACCTCGTAACGGTTAGTGCGGCCGGGGTAACCAAAGATCATGGTATAATCGCCTTCTTTGGGACCTTTGATGTTGATAGGCAGGTATTTCTTTGGTTTGTAAGGAACGTTATCTGTAGCGTATTCCGCAGGCTCATTGTCTTTGCCGGCATATACGCGGAACATAGAGAAGTCGGCCGTATGACGAGGCCACATCCAGTTGTCCGTGTCGCCACCGAACTTACCAATGGACTTAGGAGGATTGCCTACCAAGCGAATGTCTGTATATTTCTTATACACCAATAACAGGTATTGGTTGCCATTGAAGTATTCTTTTACATTAGCGACATACTTTTTATTCTCAGCAGCTTTTTCCTCGATCTTCTTTATTACTTCTTCCAGTTTTTTTGCCTGCTTATCTCCCTTATAGCGACGTGTTGCTGCATTGATCTGCGCTGTTACATCTTCTACCCTTTCCAGGAATATTACTGTCATATCCTTTGCCGGTAATTCCTGCTCTTTGCTATATGCCCAGAAACCATTATCGAGATAGTTGTGCTCAATGGTACTAAGACCTGCTATGGCACCATACCCGCAGTGGTGATTGGTAATCAGCAATCCGTTTGCAGAGATCATCTCGGCAGTGCAGCCACCACCAAATTGAACAACTGCATCTTTAAGGCTGCTATGGTTAATGCTATACAAGTCGTCTTTAGACAGTTTCAGGCCCATGCGTACCATCTCATCGTAATTCTTGCCAATGAGGCTTGGTATCCACATACCTTCATCTGCCTTAACCTGCAACAGCGTGACAGCCGCAAGGAATGATAACAGTAATTTTTTCATCCGTTTGTAATTGAGTCCTTTTAAGAAATATGAGCCGCAAATTTAATCATTGCGTTCAAAGGACGAAGGGTTATATTAGGAGTGATTTAGCGGCTACAAAGCCGAAAATGTTAGAAAATGCTAGTTTTTGCTAGTCTTTTTGATGTTTTGGAAAGAAAATCTGCAAACCCGATTGAATCAAAAGTTTTGCCGAAGGAGATAATATATAGGTTCATAGTATAGTGTTTCTGCAAAATTACGGAAGATAAGGCAGGAGGAAAAATTGGGATATTGACAGTACCTATCTAATTCTTAGTTGCAGCGTATAACTTATCGAGTCGTTTCTTTTCTTCTTCCACTTTTTGCAAGTAGGCTTCGTAACGTTTAATATCCATCATTTGATAAGTGGCTTTGGTGATCTTTTTACCTCTTGCAGTTAGTTCGTCGCGTAGTGTAACGACCGTGTTTTTATTTCCTTTCACCCAGGTATAGTTACGTGTGTGCAACATCATTATATATTTCTTGTCTAACGGATATGGAATGGTGTCTGTCTTCTTCGTTACAGCAGTAGGCGCACCAATGTATTTTATCATGGTCCTGTAAAAGACTGTATCTACTCCTGCTGTTAAATGAATGAGCGAACTATCTGTATCATATAACTGTTCTATATCCCGTAGATAGCCGAAATAGAAACCGTATCCATTATCTATTAAGATACGATACCCCGGAACAAACCGGGCTGTATTATTACGCCCTGAATCTGTTTGTAGATTCTCTGCGGGATCTGCAATCATTTCCCCACAATAAACAAAACCAACGGTACGATTGCGATTTTTCCAGGTTTTATTGGTCACTTTACCCGCAACATATTCCCTACACCCATTATGATTATACTCATACAATTTCGCTGCCATACATTTCTCTCCAATAACAAAATCATCAGACATAATACCTATATCAAACCGAGCAGGTCCAGGCTTCACAAATTTCTGATTAAAGACAGAAGGCTTAATTGGTGCATACTTCCCATTTTCTGAGAGCCATTTGTCCAGCCCCTCCTTTTTTAAAAACACCTCTAAAGCCCAAGTCGGATTCAACCAATATTTGTGGAATATAGAATTTTTATCATTCCCTTTATTTTCCAATTCGATCTTCCTTCTTACATCATCTAAAGATTCCAAACCTATTTTTGCACGATCCTCATTTATCCTTTTTTCAGAAGCCTCATCCCAAAAGCCAGCGTAACGAACATGTTGATATTCTGCACCTCTAACATTTAAAGGAAAGTGAAGTGTAAGAGTGTCATATATAAACTCAGGACTCGGCGCATATTTTTCCAATGTCAGAAGAATATCTCTAGGATCGAAATTGAAAGAGAACAAAGCTTTGTATAGCAGCGTATCAAAAAGATGTGAAGGTCTACCACCTAATGCTGCCCCGGAATTATGATATATAATAAGATCGTAGTGTGAAAACTTTAGAACCGACTCTGACGGAATGCCGCTTGTTTGAAATATCTTCAGTAATTCGTTTGAATTGATAAGATCCATTGTGTAGGTAGAATCCACCATATAAGCGCCCCCATTCATATTACCGAAGTAGTCCCGTACTTTCTGATCCCGATCATAGATTTTCCTTAACTTTTTTACCAGCGGATCTGAATCAAGCCTATGATTAGGATGTTTGGCAAGCATCTTGCTTACATACATCCACTGATCTCCTGAATAGGCTTTAGTAATATGCTCTAGAGATTCTGTGTCTAGTCCGCGCTGAAGCAATTGTGCAAGGTATTTCTCAGCAAGCGTATATTCTGCCTGGTCCATAGCTACAAAAAAAGCATTAGTAAGATCCCTATACATAGATTTCTTTGGATTGATGGCAAAGGCAGCTTTGTAATATTCTGTCGCTTTTACAAAATCGCTATCGCAGATGGCGAGCTCGGCCAGGTTGGTATTGCGGTAATAATCAAAGAAACGTGCATCCTGTGCTGTTGCTGAATGGATATAACAAATACAAAACAGGATAATAGTGAATAGGTAAGTTTTCATACATGAAAACTACCTAATATTCTATATAAAAGCAAGATGATTTAATGCTTACTACGGCACATCGGTCTTATTGACCTGCACGATGCCTTTGGGATGGATGATGCGATACCAGGAGAAATCTTCGTTGGCTTCGAGGCCATCGCCATACATTATTTGTGTAGGTGTGGTAATGCGCACAAATTTCTCGGTGAATATCTTGCGGATGCTTTGATTCCAGACAAGTTCTTCTGTATTCAATCGCTCGCCTCTTTTGTTTACCATCACTACGCTATCTCGCACCAAAACATTTCCTTGCTTATCGTAATAGCGCGCATAGCGGGCCGTGAGCGTGCTTTCTATACCCAGGCTGTCGTTATAGAAATCTACGTTCACCCCTTTGCGCATATCGGTATATGGCGGCTTGGCCACTTCATTCTTTACAAACTCTTTGGTATAGATCTTAGCCTTGACATGCCCATTCTCGCTAAAGAGCATGGTTACATCAGTAGCCTTGTCTTCCTGCATATTGCCTTTGTTCACTAAAGCATCTATTTCCTTCGGATCATTACGGCAACCGGCCAGCATACACATACTAAACAAAATACCCGGAATAAGCATCCGGGTGGTTTGTATTAATAATATGCGGAAACGGGTGTTAATCATATTTGCGTTTGATAAACCACTTATCATTGAACGAGAAGCCAAGTCCAAATTTCACAAAATTTTCGCGAATGAGGCCATTAGCCGTTGTACCCCTGCTACCTACCTCTAAAGATGTATGTATGCGGGCGATGTTTTTGCGGAACGGTATAGACATACCTGCTGTGAGCGCGTAATAGTTTAATTGCGTATTGCGTAACATCACAGGATCGGTACCATAGTATCCACCTAAACGGTATGTAACGCGGCTGACCAATTTCTTACCTTCAGGATCCGGGGTGTACTCGACGCCTCCGCTCATTTTATAAGCGCTGGATGCCAGAGAATCTGTAAGTCCATAATTACGGTATTGAGACCAGCTTGCGGCGGAATAATCTACACCGGCATTCCAGTTATGTGTGCTAATGAGCATCAGACCAATGCTGTATTTTGTAGGCAATGTGATCTTGCCCTTTTGACCTTCCAGTTTATAAGCGGTATCAGCCTCATATTTATAGCCGATCCAATACTCACTGCGATTAGCATTCAGTTCCTGGGAGGCAGTGAATGTACCACCTATGCGGAAACCCAATGTTTTGCTGAGTTTGTGCTCGTACATAGCGCCTGCATTCCAATAGAGGCCACCCATCCTGGTATTGGTATAGAAACGGGAACTGATAACATTGGTGGTGATATCCAGAGGCTCTAGCGAGCTGGTGCGTTCTATGCCGCCAAACACGTAACCGAAATTGAACCCAAGGCTAACACCTTTTACCTTACCGGCAAAACCAATGAAACCCTCTGTAAGCGCGCCACTACCAAGATAGCTTTTAACGCCTGTACCGAAGGTATCGATAGCCGAAGTATCATTCATCTGGTAAAAAACCCTTGAAAAAGGTTTCATACCTAATGCCATACCGGCATGTTTGCCCAATGGGATGCCGATATCCATGTAAGAAACGGTAGCCATCCCCACTTTATATTTATCAACTCCCGAATTGAGTGTTGCCGAAGTACCCTCGCCGGCACCTTCGTAAGTAGTTAACTGCAATGAAGCGTAAGATGCGGGGTTATCTGTATTAACATTCAGCCCATTACTGTATGCAGAGGAAATGGAACCCATGCCCTTGAGCGATGTGTTTACGCCATTTCTAAGCTCACCGATACCAAACCTGGAATAAGGGGAATTTTCCTTATTGGAATAGTTGTAGGGCTGCGCTGTACCCGATACTGCTGATAATAATATGGTAGAAAATAAAAGGTACTTAGCGTATGTGTGGCGCATTATGCTTTAAGATTATATTTAGGCCCTTCATTAACAGATTAGGGTCAGCAAATATCTTACTTTTAAGCTTTCCTTCAAAAAAAGGAGCATCACCACCAGTTAATACAGCGTTAAAATCGGGGTATTGAGCAGCATATTCTGATATCATTCCGTCTACTTCCGCAGCAATACCAAAGATGGTGCCGCTGCGCATACAGGTCTCTGTATCATAGCCCAGCAGCAACAGATCGCCTTCGGGGCTAACATCGGGCAGCCTGTCTGTGAAATGGTGCATTGCCTTCAGGCGCATATTCATACCCGGAGAGATAGCCCCACCCCTAAATGTTTTATTCTTTTGTATAAAATTATAAGTAATACACGTACCCATACAAACCACCAGGTTGTTCATACCCGGATTGGCCATAAATACCCCTACTGCCATAGCTACGCGGTCTACACCCAGTGTACCGGGAGAAGTATAAGCGTTCATAATAGGCAATGGTGTATTGTTGGTCATTACCACCAGCGCGCGCATATTTTCTTTGAGCATAGGCTCTATAGCGGCAGATTTATCTGATACGGAGCACAAAATGCCCTTAACGGGCTTGTACTCAGATATCATTGCCAATATGCCTTCGCGGGAGTTATCTTCGGTAAAACGCCTTTGCTCGAGCAATTCATCATTATCGCCAAATATGGCAGCCTTAACACTGCTATTACCCCAATCGATACAAAGATTTACAGACATGCTACTATTAATTTGATGTGCGTGAGACAGCCAAAATAATAAAAACTCTGAACAATTTTATGATGGCGGTTAGAAAAAATGACAGACAGGCATTATGGTGCAACCGCAGGCGGTGGTGCGATCGTTAACGTGTGCCGCTGCCAAAGCAGGAAAAACAGGAAGACAAAAACACCAAACTGAACCTCGAGCATGGGCTCTACCATTAATGCCAATAAAAGGGACAGCCATGTAACCAACAGGAAAAAGCGCCCCTTCGCCCCCCTGCCCCAGGTTGCCGGGAAGAATGCCCACACTGAAAACAGGACGAGCGCCGGTATGCCGCAACCGAGACAAACAATAAGAAACTGGTTGTGAGGGATAAGGCGATACTCTGCCGGAACCTGCGGATACTTTGCCATATAACCCTTCTCCATTTCCTGCTGCATATCTCCGGCGCCTACACCGTTAAACGGATGAGCTTTGATAATATCTACAGCTAAGCGATACGAGATAAGCCTACCCATGTCGCTGAGGCCGGACGTGGCTACGCCGCCCTGATATTGGCGATATGTTTCCTTTACATACCAAACCCGCTTTTCGAGCGTGGGTACATAACGACTTGCAAGAAAACCCGCTGCAGCCAAAAATAGCAGCAGGCTGATGCCGACCATTGGCTTTTTCGTGAATACCAGCCTGAAACAAAACAGCACCAGGAAAAGATACCATACTAACAGGCCTGACCGCGCCGCCAAAACATGCAGATAAATACTTAACAAAATGATAGTGATGGCAATAAAAACACGCAGCCAGCGATGCAGTAACTGTGGCCAGATGTATACGCACCATACTATAAATAAAGCCACAGCAAGGCTATACCGGATATGATCTCCGTATACCAATGTTGGGAGGATATGCGAATACACATATTGCTCGGAATAATAAACGGGATCCTTAAAATAAAAAAAGAGACTGTATGCGGCGCTGCATAAAAAAAGAATAGAAGCAATGAGCGCGAAACGACGCAGTTGCTTTGCCGTAAATGCCGGGAGCAGCGTGAAGCTTAACGGTAATAATAAGATAGCCAGCTTAACCTCTACCCTTGTATGCCAGTTGCTGGCATCTGACGACCATAAGCCTGAGATAGCATACATGGCCACCCAAGCAAGGCCCCAGAGCCACCATTTATCGCGCAGCCAGTTTTTAAGATGCACATTCCACAAGGCCGTAGCACCAAAGCCCGCCATGCCCGCAGATAGCAAGCTACGGGACAAAAGAAAGCCTACCAACATCACGACCACAAAGAATAGTGCGATATCGGTTTTGCTTAGCTTTTTGATAATAAATGAATTGGCCTGGCCTACCAATGGGTAATTTTATCTTAATAACGCCTCAAGGGCAAATTTTAGTGCAGGGCAAGATAAAACAACTTGACCTTATTCTAAACCCATCTCGCGGGCAATACGCAAAAGGCCGGCGGTATTCCTGGCATCGAGCTTCTGCAACAGGTTGTAGCGGTGTGTTTCTACCGTACGCAGGCTAATGAATAATTTATCAGCTATCTCCTGGTTGGTAAGTTCTTTCATGATGAGATTAAGCACTTCGCGCTCGCGACGGGTGATACGGGGACTGAGCTTATCTATTTTGCGTTTCACAATAAGCATTTCGTGCAGCAACTGCTCTTTTAGGCTAGCCTCGAGGTATATGCCACCGTTGTACACCTCCCGAATAGCACCGGTAAGTACTACCTTGTCTGTATTACTCTTCAGCAGGTAGCCTTTACAACCCTTCTGCATCATTTCGCGGATATAGGGCGAGGATTCAATACCACTGAGGATAAGAATATGAAGATGGGGATATTGCTGCAATAATATGGGCACCAGTTCGGTACCTTTTTTATCCGGCAATTGCAGATCCAGCAAAAGCACATCAGGAAGTATTTCCTGCAGGCCGCTTAACAAAGATGCCCCATTATTATATGTTCCCGTAATTACTATGTCCGGCACATCGTTCAGAGCGTTGAGCAGGCCATCTATTACCAAAGGGTGATCGTCTGTTATAGCCAATTTAATCATCTAAATCAATTTTATGCATCTATAATAAATGCTGTAAGTCAAACTCCAGATACGCTGTAGTGCCTTTGCCCTGCACTATCTGAAGATCGAAATGCCCTTTGAGGGCAGCTACCCGTTTCTTTATCTGTTGCAAACCTACACCCTCTTTATTGATATTTTCCTTCGGCACCCTGCCATTATCCTCCACCGTAATATTCAGCATCATATCTGCGCAGCTAAGCTGAACCAATAATGCAGTGGCCTCTGCAGCATGTTTTAAAACATTTTGTATCAGCTCCTGCACCATGCGATAAATAGATAATTCTATTTCCTTATCGAGACGCGGCACCACCCCGTATTCCTGGAAGTCGACATCCAGACCGGTATTGAGGCGTGTTTTTTCGCAAACAGAAGCTATTGCCGTAGCCAGTCCCTCTTCCAGCAGCAGATCAGGCATTAGATTGTGTGCCGTCTTCCTTACATCGCGGGCAGCATCTGTAAGCTGGTGCAGCACGTATGTACGCTTGCCATCATCCATATTAAGGTTTTCCATATTCAGCTTTATTGCCCATAGCTGGCTGGCTATGTTATCGTGCAGCTCGTGTGCTATACGCTGACGCTCCTGCTCTTCTCCCCGCACCTGCGCCTTTAGCTGGTTGATCTCCTGCGATTGCTGCAACTGACCAATACGCGATTGCTGTATAGCCTGTTTATGCCGATAGTTTCTGCGTAGCACCATTATTACAAATGCCAGTATAATGAATCCCGCTATCGCTACCCATATCCATATATTTTTTCGCTGCAACTGGCTTTGCTGCCTTTCTATAAAAAGCTTTTGCTCCAGCACAGCCTTGTCTTTTTCGGCGAGCTGTGCATTCATGAATATTTCCAGCGCGCGTGATTTTTCCTGTTTGAATAAAGAGTCCTTTAATTCTGAATAATGCAGTATATGATCGTAGGCCTTTTTATATTGGCCAAGGCCTGCGTAAGTTTTAGCCAATGAAGGCTCTATGGTTTCAATAAGCTCCTTATTATTAATAGCCGCGGCCCTATTGAATGCCTGCTGCAGAATAGGTTGCGCTTTTACGTAATCTTTGCGCTGATGATATACACTGCCCAATATTGCATTTACTCCTATATCGCTGTATGCATCAAAGCGAATGGTTTTAGAAATTTCCAACGCTTTATGTGCATATTCTAAAGCCTTATCATAATCCTTATTTATTTCGTATATAGTAGCCATGCCATCTATGCCCCCCATATACAAACCGGGATATTTTTTCTCTGAAACAGACAGCACCTTATTATAATAGACCTCCGCATCTTTGTAGTTCTTTAGCCTGAAATACACATCACCGATATTCAGGTAGAGCATTCCGAGAATCTCACTATCATTTTTATGCGAAGCAATAGCCTCTGCCTGGCGAAACGTTTTCAATGCATAATTATACTCTCCTAATACGGCCCATGTTATGGCTATATGATTGTACACATCTGTAGAATCCCTTACTTCCTGTCTCTTTCCTACACCTTTTAAAGCGGCCAGCGACTTATAATAATAGTTCAATGCGAGATCGTACTTGCCCAGCGCTGCATAAGCCTGGCCAAACTCTGAATACACAAAATCACCATACTGTTTATTTACCGGGTAAGCAAGATAGGGTTCTGCCAGCTTCAAATAAGCAATAGACCGTTGATAGTCGCCCATTTCGCGAGCTTCGATGGCCATGTCGCTTAAAGCAATATATGCAGCACGGGGAAAGCCTTTTGCTTTGGCTTTGGCAAAAGCCGTTTTTAGTAAGTTCATTGCCTTTGCCCTGTCGTGCTGGCGAACGGTATCGAATTCTGCAAATAACCTCTTCAGCTCCAGGCTGTCCTGTACACGCGTATTGCTGCTGACGGTGATACGATTATCCTGGGCCAACACGGAAGTGCAAATACACATCGCATATAGCAATATGGCAGTACATAAAAAACGGAAATCAAGGGCAGGAAGTCTTTTATTCATCGTACCGTAAATTAAAGGATATACCGGCTGTTTTGAAATATCGGCACAGAATATACGTAGTTCTACTTAGAGATTTCAGTAATTCACTAACATAATAAACCGTCAAAGACCCTGGCATTGCGCTTTTACGACAATATCTAAGTGATTTACTTAGATATATAGGCGATATACTTACTAACTAAAATGGGTGATATTACTTATGAAACAGCCATAGACAGTAAATAATTTTATTACCGGACTAAAAAACGGCAATAATATGAGATACAGTTGTGTAATTGTAGAAGAAGATAAGGGGTTGCGTGATCTGCTGGAAGAGCACCTGGTGATGTTATCGGGCATTAGCATTGCCGGCAGCTTTGATACTGTGTCGGATGCGAAAGTATTCCTTGAAAATAACACTACTGATATTTTGTTTACAGACATCAGGCACAAAGAATTTATTGATGTGCATACAGACAGCTTTTTACCACCGCCTCCCAACCTCGTATTTACGACCTATGATGCTGCAAACGCACAGACGGGTTTTGAACTGGATGCAATTGATTGCCTGGTGAAACCATTTACAGCGGAACGCATCCTGAAAACGATGGAGAAAATAAAAAGAAGACTGCAAACAAAAAACACAAGAGATATAGTACCGGATGCCGCTTATTGCTTTGTAAAGACAGATCATAATTTTACCAAAATAGAATTCAGCAAGATCAATTATGTAGAGGGACTTGAAAACTATGTAAAGATATGCTGCGAGAATAAAACAGTGCTTGCATTGAGCACCATGAAGAGCATTGAAGCTGCATTGGCTTCCTATCATTTTTTACGTATACATAGATCTTACCTTGTAAACCTGGATAAAGTTGACAGCGTGCTTAACTATAATTTTTATGTAGGCGATAAAGTATTGCCGGTAGGCAGGAGCTATAGAAAAACCATTACGGATACATTAAAGCAGGAATATCCGTTTCCTTTCTGAGTGCTATACCATATAATTGAAACGCGGATGGAAAGGCAGCCTTAATGGCTGCTTTATTATTAGGGCCTCATTCGTCAGCCTGTGGATGCTGTTCATCAAGATCTTAAAAGAGCAGCCAACTGCGGAAGTAAAAAGAAAGTCTTTCAACACATGCGCAAGACGCATAGCAAAAAGGAGTAGTGAAACGGCAATCATGTGGTTTCAAAGAGGGGCATCTTCCGGTGCCCCTATCCTAAAAGTTTTAGTAGCAGTGATACAGCAATGCGGGCTAAACGAGCCCGCATTTTGCATTTACCGCCATTTGTCAGTCAACAAGTACGCTTTGTCAATGATGTTTAAAAACTGCCAACTCACACAACCAACAATATGTCTTCCACAAAAAACGACTTATGAAAAAGACATTTTTACCAGCTTCACTCACCTCCTGTATTGCCGGATGCTCGTTGTTTGCAGTTGCATTCGGAAGTTCTTCACTTGTAATGGCGCAGCACAATACCAGTACGCCGCAGTATGGTATGTATGATGCCGCGCATAGCTTTGAGTACAAGGTACCGTTCAACAATACAGACAACTTATTTGAACGCATGCAACTGTTATACCGGTCGGCAGAATTAGTATCCATGAGCGGATCTACAAAGGCACCATCCGGCAATATCACTAAAGTGTATCTGCACGCAAAAGCGACGGCCAAGGTTTATACACTCACTGATGTGATCATTAAACTCACCCAAACAACTGATACTTGTTTTGCCGCGCTGACACCCACATCGCCAGATGTGCCATTCTATACCTGCACAGAAGTATTTAACCAGAAGAGTTATTCCGTATCAACGCCGGGATGGATAGAGTTTACACTTTCTAAACCCTTTAAGTATGACAATACTAAAAACCTTGTATTAGAAGTATCGGGAGATAACGGGTTTAATACAACTACTAACAATGCTAATAAGAGAGCCAATTATGGCCGTCTGAACGATGCCAACGGTGCATTTGGATTTTCGATACACGATTTCGGGTTTGATATGGGCAATGCTACTTCTGTAAACGAAATAGATGCAACAACTGCCGTAGAAATATATCCAAACCCGGCTACAGACCAGGTGCGGCTTGCCGCAAGCAAGGCTATTAGCGGCAGCATTATTATCACAGATATCAATGGGAAAACTATTACCACTGAAAAGATCAATGGTACCCAATGTATTATTCCGGTTTCAGGTATGGCTAACGGTATGTATTTCTACAAAGTGTTCAACAACGAAAATATATTATTGAGTGCAGGTAAAGTGACTATCGCACATTAGTGAATGTAAACAGCCTTAAATAATCTGTCACAGACATCAGGCAAGTAAACAACGGCAAGAGACCTAAAGACCCTCACCTAAAAAGCAGCGATATCGCTGCTTTTTTTTATGAAAAGAAACATAACCAACATAAAGCCGTAAAATATAGAAGATACACTGCCAATACCCGCAATTGTGTCCACCTGGGATTAGTACGTGAAACGTATATTACCCTTTTCACGCAATATTTATTTCTATTCATACCAACACAGACCTCTTACCTTTTTTAGCAGTTTGTATTAACTATGCCTTTATTGACCAATAATACTTCTTCATTGACCAACGCATCCAACGAGAAGGGTTCGTATTGATAGAAACTATTTTATAGCTTTAGTGCCTGATAACAGATGAAAGAATTGGACAGGGCAACACAAGTTTTAGAAGACATAAAACAAGGCAGCTACCGGGCGCTTGCCCAAGGCATATCATGGGTAGAGAACAACCTTACAGGGTATGAGGAATTACTCATGCGACTGGATGGCACGCAAAATGCAAAAGTAGTCGGCATCACCGGACCGCCGGGGGCAGGTAAAAGTACGCTGGTAAACAGCCTGCTACACTACTGGACAAATACCGGGAAAAAAGTAGCCGTGATAGCGGTTGACCCCTCCTCCCCTTTCAACTACGGTGCATTGCTAGGCGACAGGATACGCATGTCTGAGTTCTATACCAACCCCAATGTGTATATAAGGTCTCTGGCTACGCGGGGATCGTTGGGCGGGCTGAATCCTAAGATCATAGAGATAACAGACATAGTAAGAAGCGCCCCTTTTGACTATATATTGATAGAAACGGTAGGTGTAGGGCAAAGCGAAGTAGAAATAGCCGGGCTGGCAGACTGTACCATTGTAGCGCTGGTACCGGAAGCAGGTGATGAAGTGCAAACATTAAAGGCAGGAATCATGGAGATAGCAGATATATTTGTTGTAAACAAAGCAGACCGTGAAGCCGCCGATACGCTATACCGAAACCTGCGTATCATGGCCCATGAACGTGCGGGGACGAAAACAGAAACACCGGTTATTAAAACAATAGCCACCCAGAAACAAGGTATTGAAGAATTGGCAGGTGCTATACAAACCTTCCTGGATACACAAAATGAACTACCCCAAAAGCGGCTGCACCTGCTTACGGAAAAGAGCTGGCTGCTGATACAGCAATATAAAATGCAGGGAATAGACCGCAGACTACTGACTAATGCAATAAAAGATGCGCTCACCCTGCCAGATTTTAACCTATACTCATTTACAAATTCCTATATACATAAGATGGAGCAATATGGAGGTTAATAAAAAATAACAACCATAACTGCGACCTGAGTATATAAGAATGCAACGGATCGTTATATTTACAGTAATATGCTGGTGGACATTATCGCGGGAAACAGGCCGGATATGATGAGGATGGCTTCTGTGCTGGAAGCCATACAAAATGAGCAACGAAAAGGGGTAAGAATAGGCTATCGGCTGATATATACCGGAAGGGAACGTGACCTTGCCGATGATAAACAACTCTATGAACAATTAGACATTGCCCTCCCTAACATATACCTGGATATTAATGAAACCAGCGAAGCCGCGCGTACTGCAGGGGTAATGCTACGATATGAACGACTACTGGCCAATAATAAACCCGATATGGTATTGGTTAGCGGTGAAAACACCGCCTCGATGGCCTGCGCTGTTACAGCCCGTAAAACAGAGGACATTAACCTGGCAGTGATCAATGCCGGGATACGCACCGGATATGAATCTATACAGGAAACCAACCGCATTGTAGCTGATTCGCTGGCTCATATCTATTTTACCAGTTCGCATTTTGCAAATGAACAATTAAGAAATAGCGGCGTGGTAGAAGAAAATATATTCTTCTACGGCAATACAAGGATAGACACCCTGCAAAAGGCGCTCAGCAAGGCTCAAAAACCTGCATTTTGGGACAGCCTGCAGTTAAAACATGGTAATTTTTACCTTGTTTCCGTCAATAAGCCATTTAATGTGGGGTACCCGGCTACGTACCGTCACCTGCTAAATACCCTTGTACGCGCGAGCAGGAATGCGCCCATCATAATGCTGCTGGAAGAGCAGGGCGAAAAAAGCATACAGGCTATTGGCTTCAAGGCAAGCAACCTATATACCTTCAAAAGATCGGATTACCTGCAGGTTTGCTACCTGATGCAACATGCCAGGCTCATCATTACCGACAGCAGCAGCATGCAGGAAGATGCGGCCGTACTACAAACACCGACCGCTACGTTATATCCTTATACCGATGTACCGGACAGTATAGCGTTGAGCACCAATGTGCTGGCGACTACCGATACATTGGAACAATGTGTAAACATAGCAGACGCCGGTAAATGGAAAAAGGGACAAATACCTTATTTATGGGATGGGCAGGCAGGAGAACGAGTTGTAGCAGCGCTCAGAAACCTTGTATAAGGGCCAAAATCGTGTCAAATCAACAACAAATCATATATTCTGCATTAACAAGATGTTAATCGCAGCGGAATTCTTTATATTATTGGATTAACTTTACATCTTCGCTAATACAAAGCAAGACTATTGGTTGTATGATGCCATTGCCATCACATCTTATCTACCTGTTAACTTTTATAACATCGCTTATAATAAGTCTTGTTTCTATACCCCAAATTATAGATATATCAGCCAAAAAGCACCTTTTCGACGTACCTGATAATGAGCGTAAGCTACATTTGAGGATCGTGCCCAATCTTGGGGGAGTAGGTATTTTCTTTGCATACATCACTACCTGCTCTATGTTCCTGAACCCGGACAGCTTCCGGAAATGGAATTATATCATTGCCTCGTCCCTATTGCTGTTCCTTACCGGCATCATGGACGACCTGATATCGCTGAATGCATCTAAGAAATTCTTTGCCCAGTTTATGGCCGCGGCGATCACGGTATGCTTTGCAGACATCAGGCTGACCAGCCTGCATGGAGTATTGGGTGTATATGAACTGACGTATTGGTATAGTGTTGTATTCAGTATTGTGGGTATTATATTTATCACTAACGCCTTTAACCTGATAGACGGCATAGATGGCCTGGCGGGGTCTATAGGGCTGCTTTGCACCTTTGGACTAGGTGTATGCCTGGCATTGTCAGGCAATGCAGGCGCCGCGAGCTTATCTTTCAGCCTGATGGGCGGTATTGCCGGTTTCCTGAGATATAATGCCCCACCTGCGCGCATATTTATGGGAGATACCGGATCTTTACTGCTTGGGTACACTATATCCGTATTGTGCATCATATTTGCCAGCTCTTATAACAGCGGCACTGAAATGGCCGAAGTTCTGCACTCTCCGCAAACAGCGCTCGTGTTAGGATTATCGATCCTGTTTGTGCCTGTATTTGATTCGTTCCGGGTGTTTACCACACGCCTGATAAAAGGCGGATCGCCCTTTAAAGCAGACAGAACACACCTGCACCACTACCTGCTGGACCTGGGCTTTAACCATTCGCGCACCGCACTGATACTAATAACGGCTAATGTGCTGATCATTACCGTATCGTTACTGATGTTGCTCCTGAACATCAATTGCAATATTATTATCCTTTGTATTCTGCTGCTATCATTTGGCTTGTTTGTATTGCTCTACTATATGCGCAAACATAAAATGGCCAACCTGCCTGCTGATGTAAAAAAACGCAACGTCAGCAATACTAAAATAAATCCTTCGGGAAACCTTTATAAGAATGATGCGGTATCTATGTAAACGATACACGTTTTATTGCTCTACCATGTAAGAACTACTCTGATACCTGTAAAGGTAGATGTGCTCATTTTCGAGGTACATTATTTTGCCATCGTCATTTTTTTGCTGCCTGATATCGAAACGGGTAAAAGGCGCAGCAGCATCGTCTTTAAATTTAGTATTGAATACAGTGCCGTATTTACTTAGCAGGTAGCTAAACCAATACGTCGTTTCATAACCCCGGAATACCATTTCTCCCGGTGTGCCACCAATATCCTGTTTGTACATATTGGCCAAGGCTTGTCCCGGACCTGTGGACATATCGAAATAGAAGGGCGCCGTAATATAAACTGCGATATTAGGGAATGCCTCCGGCTTTTTAATAGATGGCATGGAACGCCAGGAAGGCATACCATATACCACAAATTGATAATTTGGAAACCAGGTATTTAGTTGCAATAATATCTTCTCGGCCTCAGAAACACTTAATAGAGGCATTACTACCAGATTGGTACCCGTGCTATCAAGATTTTTTGCCAGCTTTTCTTTGGTCGGATAGTAATTAAATGAGATCCGTGGAACCGATGAATCGGCATTCAGGGCTGCGAAGGCCTCACTATCTAAAGAACCTACAGTGCGATATAATATAAGAGGATCCTTTCCTTTGTATTTTTTGTCGATGTGATCCATGATCCAACTGCAGTGCACATCTAATGAAGGCTGAATCATTACAAAAAACGGATTATCGGCAACACCTGCATCAGACGGTGAATAAGCGGATATGAAATTAATATTCCTTTTGCGTGCAAAGGTTGCTAAAGCAGGTATCTTGTTATTATGCACGCACCCGATGAACAAGTCGGAAGAATCGAGCGCCTTATGTGCGATGAGCCATTCGGGTGTTTCCTTCTCCTGCGTAACATCGTGTGTATAGATATCGATATTATACCCCATAGCATCGAGCGTATCCGCAGCCAGCTTAACGCCCTCGTAGAAATCAAGGCCGGTCACGGCTTTTTCAGGCAGGCGGCCCTTGTACACACTCTTGTTGTTTTTAATTAATTCATCGAGGTATAAGGGCGCGAAGAAATCAATTCGGTACCTGGTTTTCTTTACAGATGCGGGATATTCCCATGCCGCAGGCTTTTTTACCGAAGGCTTAGGTTTGGCCTTGGTTGCCGGTTTATGAGCAGGATATTTCTTCGTTTCCCTCTTGTGGAACCAGTTCTTCCAGAATTGGGCATCTGCCCTATTGCTGTATAAGGTGGCAGTGACAAGTAGTAAAACGAAGCATATCCTGTATCTCATAAAACGATCTGATAACTATTCCCATTCGATGGTAGCAGGAGGCTTAGAGCTGATATCGTACACCACCCTGTTAATACCTTTTACCCTGTTGATGATATCATTAGACACCTTAGCAAGGAACTCGTGGGGCAAATGTGCCCAGTCGGCCGTCATGCCATCTACCGAAGTAACGGCACGGAGGGCAACTGTGAACTCATAAGTGCGCTCATCACCCATTACACCTACACTCTGCACCGGCAATAAAATAGTGCCTGCCTGCCATACTTTATCGTATAATTCTGCATCGCGCAAGTGCTGTATATATATGGCATCAGCCTCTTGCAGCATATGTACTTTTTCTTCTGTAATAGCGCCCAGAACACGGATACCTAAACCCGGCCCCGGGAAAGGATGGCGCTGCAGGAATATGCTATCGATACCCAGCTCTTTACCAACGCGGCGCACCTCGTCCTTAAACAGGAAGCGCAGTGGCTCTACCAGCGACATGTGCATTTTCTCGGGCAAGCCACCCACATTGTGATGCGATTTGATAGTAACCGAAGGGCCGTGTACAGAAACGGATTCGATCACATCCGGATAGATAGTACCCTGGCCAAGGAAAGAAATATCTTTCAGATGCGTTGCTTCTTCCTGAAATACATCTATGAATAAGCGGCCGATGATCTTACGTTTCTTTTCTGGATCGGTAACACCATCGAGCTCTTTGTAGAACATTTGTTTGGCATCCACACCTTTGGTATTTAAACCAAGATGCTTATAACCTTCGAGCACCTGCTCAAATTCATTCTTGCGCAGCAGGCCATTATCTACAAATATGCAAAAAAGCCTGTCGCCTATGGCGCGATGAATAAGCGTAGCCGCTACGGTAGAATCTACCCCACCGCTCAGGGCCATCACCACTTTTTTATCACCCACCTCATTCTTAATACGCTCAACCGTATCATGAATGAAAGAAGCCGGTGTCCAGTCTTGCTTACAGCCGCAGATATCTGTTACAAAGTTCTTGAGCAACTGGCGGCCATCCGTGCTGTGTGTTACTTCCGGGTGGAACTGGATAGCGTACAAAGCGTTCTTTGCATAGCTTGCCGGCGCCTTGTATGCGGCAACCGGTATATTATGCGTTTGTGCGATTACCTCGAAGCCTTCCGGTAAATGCTTGATCGTATCACTATGACTCATCCAAACCTGTGAACCATCGGCAATGGTAGCTAACAGCGGATCGTGTACGATATTGTGGAGATGAGCACGGCCATACTCACGATGGGTAGATTTGCCAACCTCTCCCCCTGCCTGCTGTGCCAGCAACTGTGCACCATAGCATACTGCAAGTACCGGCAAATGATCGGCCATAGCTTTGATATCCGGCTTTGGCGCGTTGGGATCATTTACTGAAAAAGGGCTGCCGGAAAGGATAATACCCTTTAGGCCTTCTTCGTACTGAACCGGTTTGGTACAAGGCTGTATCTCGCAATAAATATTCAGTTCCCTGATGCCACGTGCTATCAGCTGTGTGTACTGGGAACCAAAGTCAAGTATTAAAATTTTATCGTTCATCTAAAAAGATTGTTTATGCTTGTCCTGCAGGGCCACCAAAATTAAATGGCATAGTAGTGGCCTCCTGTTCTTTAATAGGGCCATGTTGCGCTTCGAAACGCTTTACATTTTCTACCAATGCGCGCATCAGGCGTTTGGCATGTTGCGGGGTCATCACGATGCGCGATTTCACCTTGGCTTTAGGGACATTAGGCATTACGTTTACAAAATCGAAAACGAATTCTGCAAAAGAATGAGTAATAACCACAAGGTTTGCATAGCTACCATCGGCCATTTCTTCACTTAGCTCTATATTTAATTGTTGTTCTGCCTGGGGATTTTCCATTATACGGGATTTTAGAATTGAGCTGCAAAATTAGCAAAAGATAAGGACAGGTTAAAGCACGCTTTGCAATTAGCGATTTTATTATAGTTTTGGCGGCAATGCGATACGTTACAGCCATATTAGCTATATTTTGCATGAGTGCATGCAGGCCTGAAGTATATACACCAAAACCGCGCGGATACTATAAGGTAGAATTACCTGCTAGGCAATACCAGCAATTTGAACGGCCGGGGTTCCCGTATAGCTTTGAATATCCTATCTATGCTAAGATCAGCAACGACACCAGCTTTGATGGCAGTAAAGAAGAAACCCCTTACTGGATCAATATAGATTTCCCATCGCTTGGCGGCCGTATATACCTGAGTTATAAGCTAATAGAAGGCAGCAGGGACAGGCTGCAAAAACTAATAGACGATGCTTATACCATGACCGTTACCGTACATGATAAACGTGCGGACAATATTGAAGAATATGTATTTCACAATGACAGCACCCATGTACATGGCCTGTTTTACAATGTATCGGGCAACGCGGCATCTGCATACCAGTTTTACGCTACCGATTCTGTGCAACACTTTCTAAGGGGTGCGCTGTACTTTGATGTATCGCCCAACGCGGACTCTTTAAAACCTGTAAATGAGTTTTTAAGAACCGATATTAAACATATACTGACAACATTACGCTGGCATTAAGCCAAAGGCAAAAAGACGTGAAAGGTAGTGCCTTGGCCGGGCTCACTCTCGAACCATATACGGCCATGATGCACGTCCACTATCTGCCGCGTAATAGAGAGCCCCAGTCCATAAGGTTGCTCGCCGGAGGTACCAAAGCGTTTGGCCTCGGTGAATATGTCGAATACTTTATCCTGTATCTCAGCAGGGATACCGATACCCTGATCTTTAACCGTGATATTGTACCCATCTGCAGCAGGTGCTCCTGAAACTAATATTTCACTACCGGAAGGGCTGAATTTCATGGCATTATTAACCAGGTTGTTGATGACACGGGTTATCTTCTCGCGGTTGATATTTATTGCAAACGGTTCATCCGCTACACTCACCTCAATTACCTGGCTTTTCTCAGCGGCTTTGAACCTTAACAGCTCAATAGCACTCCTTATCAAAGCATTGATATCAACCGGGCTTTTGAAAAGCTTTTCGTCGCTAAGTGTGGCCACTTCCAGCAGATCTGTTGTCAGTGACAAAGCATTGCCGCAAGAGTCGCGCATCAGGTTCAGGTAGGCCAGCTGATCTTCGGTGAGATTATCTTTTTCCATCAGCAGCAAATCTATAAGCGCCATTGCAGAGTTGACCGGGCTGCGCATATCGTGCGATACTGCCTTGAGTATCCGGTCTTTTTCCTTTCCTACTTTGGCAACATCGTCTAAAGCCTTTTGAAGGATGCTTTTTTGCTCAACAATCTGATCGTTCAATTCCTGCAACTTGCGCAGGTTCTCCTTAGATTCTCTATAGTTTTTATAAACAAGAAAACTTACAGTCACTGCGGTAACACACAGAAAAACTGCAATAACCAGATACAATTTTTTAGTTTCATCCCGCTTTTGCAATACATTGATCTGGTTTTGTTTTTCGAGGCCTTTCACTTTTTCATCGATATCAATAAACCGCAATTTTTTCTCGGCCTCGTCAAGAGAATCTGTTAATGTTTTGTAACGTAAAAGGTAGGCGAACGCTTTGGTATCATTATGCTGCCGGGCCCAATATTGCCACATGATATTGTTCCACCGCAGCGCTACTTTCTGACTGTAATTAGAATCCTGCCATTCCCTTACCCTATCAAGCAACTGCCGGGCTTTATCAAATTTACTTTCAGTAAGATAGAGATCTGCAAGCCTGATACTGGTCAGCTGTGCATCATGATTATCATAATCCTTCTGCATGTTGATAGCAATGCTTGCCAGCATTTCTTTTTCAGCAGTATCTTTTTTACCCAAAGCAAAATAAGCCGCTCCTTTATTGCCACGAGCTACAGCTTCGGCCATATCGAATAGCCTGTTTTTGGTTGCAGGGAAACTATCACGAAACCTGTGTGCTATTGAAAGTGCAGAATCGTAAAACACAATAGCCGTATCATAAGCCCCCTCTTTGGCATAGCAAAGACCGATATTATCGGTTATCTCCTGTAATCTGTTTACTGCGGTAATATTCTTTTCGCAGGTATTGAACAATGTATATGCCTCTTTGAAATAAGGTATGGCCTTCCAATATCGCTCTGCCCTGTAAAGAACGATACCAATTTTATAAACATAGTGGCTAAGCGCACAAGAATCGTTATTTTTTTGCGCGGAGGCTTTGGCCTTGTAATAATATTGATAGGCTTCATTGTATTGCTTGTCCTGCAACAGATAATCAGCTTTCGCGAAATTTGCCATAGCATATTCATCTGCCATGGTATCTTCTTCACCCGTATTTTCTATCACATACACCATACTATCAATATACTTCCTTTCGGGTGCGGAGCGGCCCATATTACGGTTCACTTCGTACAAGTAATGGTAATAGTAAAATTTGTCGCGGATGGTGATATCTTCTTTGGCAGCAAAAGCAGAATCAAAGTACCTGATTGCCGCATCTCCATGCCCAGCCTCGTAGAGGTCTGTGGCGCGGTCTATTAATGTATCTACGGAAATAGCAGATTGCTCCCGGGTTTGAAAACCGGAATTGCACGCCGCCAAAATGATCATGACAGCAGCAACAATATATATAGGTATAGTCAGCTTAATAAAGCAGAAAGTTTGTTGTCCTCTATCTGTGGGTGCTTACCCAAAAATGACGTGCAAGTTACGATAAATCTATAGGTAAAAACCTCATAAGATAAAATATAAATATGAAAAGAGCTATGCTGATTAAGAAACAATTTCTTAGATTTGCTGCCCCAAAGGCGGCCCTGTAGTTCAATGGATAGAATAGAAGTTTCCTAAACTTTAGATACAAGTTCGATTCTTGTCGGGGCTACAAAAACGAGGGCATCCAATGTGGATGCCTTTTTTACATGATGAGCGATTCAGCGCAAATACGATCTAAACATGGATGGGTACATACCTATTGTTTTATATGGTCGCTGATCATAAGGTTGTGTATGTCTTACCTGCCGTTTAAATACTACAGAAGGCTATTAGGCGAGCAACAGAAAAAAGCTATTCAGGATGTAACTGATGAACAGTTGAAGCAAGCAGAGCATATAAAAGACATAGTGGAGGAAGTATGCAAAGGTACGCCCTGGAAAAGCGAGTGTATGGCACAAGCCATTATCTGCAAAAGGTTGCTGAAGAAAAAAGGATTGCAAACCACCATCTACCTGGGTATCGCTAAAGACGATAATAACTATCAAAAATTGAAAGCCCATGCATGGTTAATGCTTGGGGAGCATGTATTGACCGGCGCTTACGGGTATAAACAGTACCAGGTTGCTAATTTCTATAGCTGATCACACCAGGATATTTCCTGCCGTGTCTATATAACCATGCTTTAAGAGTGCGTCATAATGACAATCGATGATCCGCATGGCCTGATCGGTTGTTATTTCGTTTCTCCAGCCCCCTACTTTGCCTGAACGGAAAAACTTTTTTACATGCGGAGCCATTTTTATTGCGGTTTTCTGCTCCTGGTTTTGGAGCTTTTGAAAAGCTGCATTTTCAATAGCCTGTAATACATCCGCTTTAGTATGAGGTATATTAATATATGCGGCAATTTTAGAAAAGGCTTGTAGGGAATCATTTACCAGGTCCTCGTACTTTACCAGTAACATATTTTCGTGATGCACGTTTTCCCAGCTTTGCAGATGCTGGCTCCATGTGCCCATATATTGTGATACTTGATTATTAAGCTTTGTCCGTCTATTTGCCAAGGCATGTTCCGGACTGCAGATATAATCCAGCGCTTGTTCTATAGAAACATTGTGATGATTAGCAGTTGATGCTACCATATCGAAAGGATTACGCAATATATATACTGTGCCTCTTGTAATGGCAGGTGTAAATAAAACCTCTCCCTTTAAGATACAGGCATCATGCACTTTGCAAAGAATATATTCCTGTTTGTGCGCTTTTGCATAGACCTCATACATCCTGGTTCTGTAAAACAGATAATCGTCTTCCGGAATATCTGACGAACTGAAGCCCAAGGTAGCATCTATGAGTTGCCGGCTCGATATTATCAGGTTTGTCGCCAGGTTATTGATATCCGGTTCTTTGCCTGTAAGTAATGCAGAAAGAAAGATTCTGACCCAGGTATTACCTGATTTAGGATAAGACGCCAGCCAAATAAACTTTGCGTTGGTATTAAGCATTGGTCATGTTTTCAATGAACAAATCCGCCAGTTCTTCTATGCTTTTTGTTTGATCGTTGCCAAATAACATAACATCAACAAGGCTTGACATACCCAAAACCCTCGATGCATAGTAGCCAGACTTACCCATAGGGCCAAGTATCCAGGGATGAAAAAGATTGTCGCGCAGGTGGGTCGTTTTTCCCAGGCCGGATAAAGTTTTAAATAAACCACAACCTATTGAGCTCGTTAACACGCAAACTGTGTCGATACGTACCTGCTCCTGAAAGGCGCTGTTACTGACAGGATAAAAATATTTTTCCATATCTGCCCTCAGCTTTTGCCCTTCTTCCGCCTTTAGCTTCAGTTTTCGCAGGCTATCTTTCCACAGCATGATCCGGGGGAAGGAAGGAAACGCAATAACTTCTTTATCTATCACCTGTATATAGCTGATATCATCAGAAATTACCCGACAACCTTTCTGAGAGAGCGCAGCCAGCAGTGCGGACTTACCCATAGCAGAAATACCTGTAATTAAAACACCCCGGCCATTAATGATCACAACACCACCATGCATCATAATATAATTGCGCTGGTAGCCTAGCATAGCCAGCACGGCGGTAAGGGATTGCTTCCTTACATCCTCTAACGTAGCACCTTCTTCAGCCTGAATTGTAATGCGATCTCCCTTATTCACCCAGTACCTGCCTGCTCGCGGGATCTTAAGAAGATAGTTATCTTCATTCACTTCCACTATCGGGAAATCTGCCCTGTTATTATCAAGCGTTTCCGGGACCTCTCCGTAAGCAAGTACTACTTCAACATCTTTATGGCTGTTATCTAAAATCAATTCAGGATAATGGATATCGGAACCGATAGTAATGCCACCGACGCAATATTTATATTTCAAATTTGTTGTAGACAAAGCGGTTAAATTATCTGTTTAATTGCATTTCTATATAATCCAGGCTTTCCTGCATTGTGGCCATGTTGCAGGGCCTATAAAAATGATACATCGGGATATGAGCCGCCAGGGCCAAAAATAGTTCCCGCCTTTGTGTAATGGGATATAGCAGTTTTGCCAACCTCTTTCGGTACAAGTGTTTTGCAACCAATAATTTATTAGAGAAGCCTCCTATTTGTTCTAATATCATGTGGCCATCTTTATATAAAGGAAAAATAATTGCGCTTAACTCGTATCCATTACTGCCGGTAATTTCGGTTATGGGCAATATGTATTTACGCGTTTCAAAATTAATTTCCTGAAGGCCATCCCCCGATCTTCCTATCAAAGCCAACGACTCATCGGAAAGTTTGATACGGGGAACTGAGGGATAGGCAGTTATTTTTCCAGGAGCGGTGATGCGAAGAGTAGTTACATCGTCTGACAATACCTGATAACCCTTTGAATAAAAATGGGCAGTAAGTGTTGATTTACCGACACCGGACGCACCACAAAATAAAACGGCCCTATTATCTATGACGACAGATGCCGCATGCAGGCTCACGTAACCCATCGTAGCTGACATAATCATCGCTATTGTGCCGAGCAATTGTATGGTAATACCCATGTCATCAAGATGAGATGCGGGGGTGTACTCAATAGTATTATTATTCCATATTGCTACAAACCCGAACTGCTCTCTTTGAATGCAGGTAAGCGCCAGATCGGCGTTTAAATATGATTCGGCAGATAACGCCTCTGCAGGTATCTTTTCCGATATATCCCGCCGAACAGAAAGGAAGCATTCAGGCTCGTCATTCACTTCCGGGAGCTCCCGCAATGGAGTATCTATTTCAAAGACATAACCCGACAACCTGTACCTATAACCCATCTCAATTACACTGTAACAGATCAGGCCTTAATTGCAATTTCTTTATGAAGCAGTTGCTCAATAAAGGGAATTACGTCCTGTTCACATTGTTCAGGCGTAACATTATACTCCAGGGCAAGAGCCTCAAGAATAGAGGATAATTGCTGTGGTTGTTCCAACATGGTCCAAATTTTCCTCGCGGTATCGTTTAGGGATACATAGGTGCCTGTAGTAGTATTCATCATTACTATCTCACCATCTACTTCGTTGAAAATATATTGGCTTCCTCTTGCTAAACGTGTATTCAAATCCATGTCACAGTTGTTTATGCTTTATTTTTTTATATGCATTATTCAATACAATTAGTTTCAGATTCAGCTTAGCAGTAGTATTGCGAAGTTTACCCTCATCAAAAAACCGGGTGAGACCGGAGTCTAAAGATTCCCGCAGTTTACGTATTGATTGTTCGTTTTTTTTATAGAACGCATGAATAAAAGGTGTTGTAGGCACCATACTCTTCCCGCTATCCCAAACAGCAGTGGGAATATAATCTTTAACGGCAAGCTTGTAAAACTCTCTTTGGGAGCCATACTTTTTTTCAATGTGCGGTGCTATTGCCATCGTGAATTCCATTAACCGAACATCTAAAAGGGGGAATCTATATTCTATATTGAAGTGCTTACTTACCAGATCGTGTGTATATGCACGTTTTACGGCGGCTCTAAAACGCATGTTTCGAACGTATTTATCTGCCAGGCATGATGCAGATAAAAGGTCTATTGCAGCAGGATTTGCGAGTAAATTGTATTTTTCAATCACTTCACTACGCAAACCGCTATTTTGGATAGCCTGCAAAGCTTTTTTAGAAACTTCTTTGGTGATGGCTGTCCCATTTAATCCGCGAGCTGTATAATAACCTAACCGTGGAATACTACGCAAAGCGCCAAACTCCCTGTAAAGATTTCGCCAAAGCCTTAGATAATTTTTATCTATTGCATTTTGCATATAAAACCCTCTTGCCAGGTTGCTTGCTACATGATCGCCGCCATGGCCAGACAACATCACCCTAACACCTGCAGACTTTGCAGCCGGCAGGAAAGCACCTGTTAATAATGGTACCTCCGTTGTATCTTCTTCGTCGTACACATTTAATAAAATATCTTCTGCAATATCCCATGAATGATTGGCTTCATTCACTACATGCAGATAGCCCGATATATTATACTTATTGCAAAAATCCCTTACCACATACGTATCATCGCCATAAACGTCAAATTTTTTATTCTGTGCTTTACCGTGGCAGAAAGAATGAAATGGCGTTCCTTTCCCTAATATTTCCATTGCTATAGCAGCAATTGAGGTTGAATCCAGGCCGCCGCTCACTTCTGCACCCAAGCCCTGGGGCGAGCGCAAACGACATCTTACTGCTTCGAACAACAAGTCTCTGAACTTCTGTATGTATTCTTCCTCGCGGCAAGTAACAGCAGGAACATTCTTGCCAAATTCCCAATAACGGGATATTGTTACGTTTCCTGAATGCCATTCCAGGAAGTGGCCAGGTGGTAACAATTGAATATTGGCATAGGGTGTATTATCAGCTGAGGCTTCATGAACACCGCCGATACTTGAGACTATATAGCGTTCATTTATTTCAGCCTTAAAATCGGGATGGGCTAATATTCCTTTTATTTCGCTTGCGAATACGAACCGTCCGTTAATGGTAGTGTGATAAAGCGTTTTGATACCAATATGATCCCTGGCGGCAAAAAGAGACTTGCGCCCCTTATCCCAAATGACGAAAGCAAGATCTCCGTATAAATACTTTACACAATCATTGCCCCATTTTTTATAAGCAAGGGCAATAAAAAAAACATCTGCTGCTTCAATGTTAAGCGGCAGATCCATTTTTTTTGATAACTCTTCCCTATTGTCTATACGGCAATCTGCAACAACCACCATATCACCATATTCAAATGGCTGTTTTGTGTATGTCGACTCGGGAGTATCGTATAATTCAAGTGATGCAAGACTTATATCTTCATCCAGGTATATTTCTTCTACATCCGGCTGCCAGTGCCTAAGCTTATTCTGCATTAATTGTAATGCATCAGCGTCACTACCGGTAAAACCGCTTATACTACTCATTACGCATTATACGAAATACAGCTGTTTAATACGGATGCTATAAACGGAACTGCCTATGTATGATAAAAACTGTTCTCGAATATATCTGTAATACTGCCACCTTTAGTCTCAGCAACTGATTCTTCTATTAGCGCCGGCGCTATCCATGCTTTTTTTTCGGTGGTGCTAGCTGACTTTAGACCACCGGAGCCCTGCGTTGTTTTCTCCATGAGTAAGAATTAAAAAGTTATCGAGCTATAATTGTTCCATTACAAACCCAATAGCACATCTTATATATAAGATATATTATCGTTATCTATGTATGATAAAAACCGTTCTCTAATGTAGCAGTAATACCACCCCCTTTTGTTTCAGAAACGGATTCCTCAATCAAAGCCGGTGCTATCCATGCCTTCTTTTCGGGAGTATTATTTTCTTTTGGGCTATCAAAGCCGCGTTGTGCATTATTCATAATGGAATGTTTAAAATATACCAGCGAGCCAAAATTAATAAAAAACAAACACGATGGTATAGATGTGAATAAATATTTACAGGTATTTATACCTAATAACTATTTTTGAAAATATACAATGAATTATTTACAAGAACTGGAGGCAGAAGCGATCTATGTGTTCCGGGAAATAGCTGCCCAGTTTACAAAGCCGGTGTTACTTTTTTCGGGAGGTAAGGATTCCACCGTGCTCATACACCTTGCAGCCAAAGCATTCCATCCAATGCCTATCCCCTTCCCTGTAATGCACGTAGATACGGGCCATAATTTTGAAGAAGCATTACGCTTCCGGGATCAACTGGTGCTACAGAAAGGGCTACAACTGATCATTAGAAAGGTAGAAGACTCTATCCTAGAACATGGGATAGAAGAGCCTGTAGAGAAACTACCCAGCAGGAATGTACTGCAATCCATCACACTGATGGATGCCATCCGGGAATTTGGATTTGATGCCTGTATTGGGGGTGGGCGCAGGGATGAGGAAAAAGCGAGAGCAAAAGAACGTTTCTTTTCTGTTAGGGATAGAGAAGGCAAATGGCAGCCCTATAATCAAAAGCCGGAGCTTTGGAACATATATAACGGACGCATCAACGAAGGTGAAAATATGCGGGTATTCCCGATAAGCAACTGGACTGAAATGGATGTGTGGCAATATATAAGGCAGGAAAATATAGACCTGCCATCGCTCTATTTTGCCCACGAGCGTTCTTGTATTGTTTATAACGGCCGGTTGATAGCAGTATCTGGATACATAAAAATAGATGATGAAGATATACGCCTGACTGAAAATGTGCGATACCGTACCGTAGGCGATATGACCTGTACTGCTGCTATAAAATCGGACGCCCGAACCATTGATGAGGTAATAAGAGAAATAGAAGCATCGAACATAAGCGAACGAGGCGAAACGCGCATTGACGACCAACTATCGGACGCGGCAATGGAAGACAGAAAACTACAGGGATACTTTTAACAGAAGCAATGGAGCTATTGAGATTTACGACCGCAGGCAGTATTGATGACGGGAAAAGCACATTAACAGGACGCCTGCTATATGACACAGGCAATATCAAAGAAGATGTGTTGGAATCTGTAAGCAAAGTTGGCAATATCATCAACCTGGCACATATTACAGACGGCCTGCGTTCTGAAAGAGCGGGAGGCATTACCATAGATATCGGGTACAGATATTTTAAAACCAACAACAGAAAGTACATCATCTCTGATGCTCCGGGCCATTTTCAGTACACGAAAAATATGGTAACCGGCGCATCGAATGTAGATGTAATGATCATATTGATAGATGCAAAGAATGGCATCACCAGCCAGACAAGACTGCATAGCCTAGTAGCATCCTTCCTTAGAACCCGTTATGTGGTAGTAGCGGTTAACAAAATGGATGCGTTGGCGTATGGTGAAGATGCATTTGAATCCATCAGGAACGAATACCGATCTATTGCAGAAAGGCTGCAACTGCGTGATGTAATATTTATTCCCATCAGCGCATTACACGGCGATAATGTCTCTGCACACTCTGAAAATATGCCCTGGTATCATGGCCCTGACCTGCTGAGCTTTTTAGAGCAATGTGATACACATAAGACAACAAATGGCCCGGGACGTGTATCTATACAATACTGTGCCGAAGACGAATCGACCAAAACAAGTCTTTACTTTGGGAAAGTCCTCAGCGGAGAAATTCATGTTAATGAACCTCTGAAAATTTTTCCGCCGGAAAATGAAGTATTGGTAAAGAAAATTATTTCGGGGTACGAAGAAGTGGAAACGGCTAAAGCCGGTGAGAATATATGCCTTGAGCTGAATACCAATGATGGGATGAAGCGTGGCAGTATATTAGCCCCCTTAACACATCGCCCCCAATGCACGAAACTCCTCACTGCAGCTATATGCTGGCTGGATCCGGAAATTAACTGCGAGCAAAACAAAGAATTTATTTTACGCATTCATACGCAAGAATCTATTTGCCACATCAGGGATATAGAATACCGGATAAATCCTTTTAGCTTTGACAAAGAAAAAGTCCCCGGCTTAAAGGTTAATGAAGTAGCAAGCGCTATTATAGAAACCGAAGTACCGGTTGTGTATGATAGCTATGATGTGTGCCCGGAAAATGCGCGAGGTATCATTATAGACCCTGCAACTCATAACACGGTAGCTGCTATCATGATTTATTAAAACATAACAACCTGGATCTAAAAAAGCGCACGGCATCATTTATCAGTAACCTGGAAAGTATCTGGGCTATCACCTGGCAAACAGACAAACGCCTGGCTGTAACAAACATTGTACTGCAAATCGTACAATCATTGTTGCCGGTAGTATCGCTGTACTTTATCAAAGCCCTGATAGAATCGGTTACGGATGGCAACAGCAGCTTTGACCGTACACTGCTTTTAATACTTCTATTTAGCGGCGTACAGCTATTAACGGCAATGGCGGCACAATACTCCGGCTACATCAGCAAGATACATCTGCAAAAAGTAACGGATCATTTATCGGAAAAAGTATTACACAAAGCCATAGAAGTAGATTACGAATATTATGAAAACCCATCTTATCATGATACGTTACACCTGGCGCAGCAGCAGGCTATTTACAAAGCATCTGCATTACTCAGCAGTTTTAATTCTATAATACTTAACAGTACTTCCCTTCTTTTTCTGACGGGATTCTTCGTGGCGCTCCATTCATCTTTTGCCATACTGTTCCTTTGCATGTCTGTACCTCTTGCGATAGTAAAATGGTACCAGGGGCAATCTATAGCGAGGCAAGAAAGACAACTTGCACCGACAGAACGCGAGGCGGGCTATATACATAATATGCTCACAGCAACAACAAGCGCCAAGGAGGTGAGGACGTTGGGTTTTGGTGCATTCTATATCGGGAAGTTTCGGAAAATAAGGGCATATATTTTTGGCGAAAGGCGATCGCTGGCTGCTAAACATGCAAGGCATAGTCTGCTGGCAGAAAGTGCGGAAATAATCGTGATGTCGATACTTATTATTTTACTGGCCAGATCGGCATGGGAAAAGACGATCACACTGGGAACATTTGTGGTGTACCTGCAGGGATTTCAACGACTGCAGAGCGCATCAAGGAATTTCCTGCAATCGGTAGTACAGGTACTGCAACAAAACATCTTTTTGCGCGATCTGTTTGCCTTCCTCAATATACCTAATGTTGCTACGTCTACCGCTGAGCAGGCATTCCCCGAAATAAACAAAGGTTTGTTTGTTGATAAGGTCTCCTTTACTTATCCCGATGCCAATAAATACGCTTTGAAAGATGTAACCCTCGAATGCAGGCCGGGTAGCATTATTGCTATTGTTGGTGAAAACGGATCGGGCAAATCGACACTTGTAAAATTGCTGGCGCGACTGTATAAGCTGCAAACAGGAAGTGTATATATAGATAATGCAGAATTACAGTCAATATCTACGAGCTCCTATAACGCTAACTGCAATTTTATATTCCAGGATTTTGAAAAGTACTTTCTTACTGTAGAAGAGAATATAAAATTGGGCAGTAACGAACAACAAAATGACATCGGGAGGCTAGAAAATGCCGCGACCTTATCCGGCGCTCACCATTTTATTAAACGATTGTCGAAAGAGTATAAAACCAGGCTGGGAAGGTATTTTGAAAGCAGTGAACAACTAAGTGGCGGACAATGGCAGAAACTGGTGCTCTCGCGAATATTTTATAAGGATGCGCAATTGATAGTGATAGATGAACCTACCAGCGCTTTGGACCCGATATCAGAAGCAGAGGTATTTAAAAACATAAAAGATACACTCGGCAATAAAATGTTGATACTCATATCTCACAGATTATACAACCTGAAATTTGCCGATATGATCTATGTGATGCATGAAGGAGCGATCATAGAGCAAGGTAGCTTCGAAGAGTTAAAAGCTGTAAACGGTAAGTTTGCCGAGATGTTTGAAGCACAAAGGCTATAAAGCTACAGACACTTCCCCACTCGTTATTGATCCCGATTTTTCTAATGCTGCGATGATGGTGGCTACACTTTCCTTTATCGTGCTGTTATTTGCATTAATATGGATATCAGGTGTTGCAGGGCGTTCGTAAGGACTATTGATACCTGTAAAGTCTTTGATCTTTCCTTGTTCTGCCAGCGCGTATAAGCCCTTCTTATCCCGCATCTTACAGGTATCGATATTGGCATCAACAAATATTTCCACAAAACTATCAGCACCGATAACAGTACGCGCATTCTGCCTGTCTTCTGCAAATGGAGAGATAAACGCTGCAATAACTATGGTGCCTGCATCATTAAACAATTTGCATATCTCTGCTACCCTGCGGATATTTTCTTTCCTGTCTTCCTTTGAAAAGGAAAGGTCGGTGTTGATGCCCAGACGCGTGTTATCACCATCAAGCACGTAAGAGTTATAACCATGGTTGTGAAGCCAGGCATCCAGTTCTGTAGCGATAGATGATTTACCGGAAGCCGATAATCCGGTAAGCCAAAGTGTAATGCTTTTATGTCCGTTCTTATCTTCCCGCTGCTGCCTGTTGATCTTGATCGTTTGTTTGAATAACTGCGGTTCTATATTCTTCCTGTTCCTTTCAGCAATCTTTTCTTTGCTTTCGCCTTTTAACTTTATCTGATGCCAGGCTCTTTCATGTAAAAAATAAAACAAGAACTTAGTAAACAACTCCAGGCCACCAATCTTTAATCCTGTATTTAATTTACCGGTAACGATCCATCCAAGCAGCGTTGTATCTAGAGAGCCAACAATACGCCATGTAAGTGATTTTAACAGGTGTCTGCGAACCGAATAATCGTTCCTGATATTTTTAATGAACAGATCTAACATTTACTAACTATCAGCTTGTACTTTTGAACTTTTCTGAAGATAACCGAATAAACTTCACAAAGAAATATAAAAAATGCCATCTTTCCGGGAGCCGGTAATAGCGAATATCCTCTACTGAAGGTTGAAACATATATTTCGCCAACTTAAAGGTCAATTTTGCCTTACCTGTAATATCGTCGGTATTCCTAAGAACCGATACCTGCTTTTGCCAGGACGTTCTTTGCTTTTTTTTGCCCGATAATAATACGTCTATATAAGGAGTTGGATCTGTTTGCGTGGCAGGCGACAAATTGCCTCCGACACCCAATAGCTCATTGAGTAACTGAGACCCGGAAAGAAGTACTTTATTAAACTTGTATTCCCGGGTTATGACCGTTACAACTTTCATATCCGGCTCGCCATTTTGCAATATCATCGCAAGGTCAAGCATGTATTTTAGGGAATTCCAGTTTTCGCGCAACCCATGATGCAGAAGCATCGTTACAAAATGAGACTCTGTATTCAGGACTTTAACATCCGTGTTCCCGAGGTTCAGCACAGCAGGATCTTGAAACAACTGTTGGTTGGACAGCTTTTTATGCAGCTCGAATACCGGGTGATGCGCCAGCCATTGTATCTCTACGTGAAACTTACGTTGCCCATTCACGTACTTATCAAAATAAAACTCGCAGGTATTCTCAAGAATCACCCTTTTCATGCCAGGCGACAGGACATACATGGGCAGGTAACCAAAAGGAGTAATAATATCTATAAGCTTTTGCAGATCCGGAGCAGTTGAAGGGTTGATCAGCAGATCAATATCAACAAATTCCCTCAGTGTATGATCTTTGTAAAACGCATGAGCGAATGCGAGGCCTTTGTAAGGAACAGCATCTATGCCTTGCTGCTTTAAAACATTTAGCAGTTTCAAAAGCTCTTGCTGATGCTCGGCACAGTTTATAGCCAAAGACAGCCTATCGCGCTTCAATTGTTGCTTTACATCCGTTGGAACATCTACCGACTGTAATACATGATAAGCTACCGGACGTATTTTATTTTTAGCAATAACTCTATATAAACTCCACCAATCGATCGAATATTCTCTTAAAAAGGCATTTAACGCTTCCGTTGAGGCAGTGCCAACAAACACCCGGCAAATAAGCACAACTGCTGCTTGCTCCACACCGTACTTTTCACTGATTACATCGACCGATAACATTAAAAAAGAAAGATACTTTTAGGGAGCCTTGACGAACAGCAAAGCTAAAAAATCTTTCCGGTGCTTTTACATTCCGAATGGATAAGTTTCCGGCGTTTGATGGCCATCGGGCTTGATATGCAATGGGTGCAGCGCCCTTGTATGATCCAGGTAAATAAAAGCATCGTAGCGAAGTGGTAAAATAGTAGGCACGTAATTGCCATATTGCTCATATGCTGAATTATATACAACACCTATGGCCCTGTGCTCTATATGATGCTCCATAAACTGGTCGTCCATAAAATCTTCCATCAGCAGTAGTTTATTTTCGGGGCCTGCCTTATGCAATAAATATTCCCAGCTTCCTTTGGCTGCGGAAGGTACTTCCATATCTCTCATTTCTGCCCCCCATTGCCTGCCGGCTACTACATTACCTTTATATGATCCGAAGCCCACGAGGAAGACGTCCTCCTTTTTATATTTTATCCTCGCAAGCTCGCTTATATTGTACATTCCATCGGCAACCATGTCCGTTGCACGGGCATCGCCTATATGTGTATTGTGTGCCCAGACAATTGCTTTTGAATCAGGCCCATGAAATTGCAGCAGACGGTCGAGCGTATCCATCATGTGCTGATCCCTTATATTCCATGAATGCGGCCCACCCTGTACCATTGCCCTGTAGTATTTTTCTGCATTTACGGCCACTAAAGCGTTTTGTTCCGTACTAAATACATTTTCGGGATCAGAATCGTACCGGCTTATTTTATATTGAATCTCTTTTAAAAGGTCTACCACTTCATTTTCGCACAACTCAGGTACCAGCCGGGAAGCCAGGGCGTAATCCTGTCCTTCATTTTTGTAGGGTTCGAAACAGCGGAAGGCCTCCTGTGCCAGCTTTAGTGCGGCCGGATCGTTTTTCTCCAAATAATTCATGACCGCCTCCATCGATTCCCACAAACTATAAACATCTAGTCCGTAAAATCCGGCATTAGCTTTATTATCCGTATTGTAATTCCGCATCCATTCCATCAGGGCTACCATTTCCCAGTTTGCCCACATCCATGTTGGCCACCTGTTGAAATCGCCCAACAGGCTTTTTGCACCCTGTCCTTGTGTACGGTTTTTGATATATCTATTTAGTTTGTAACAATCCGGCCAGTCTCCTTCAACAGCAATAAAATTGAACTCTTTTTCTTTAATCAGCCGCCTGCTAATCATACTACGCCATGTATAGTATTCATGAGTTCCGTGTGATGCTTCCCCGAGCATTACTATCCTTGCATCGCCAATACGTTCGAGCAACTTATCTATATCGCTCTGTTTCCATAATATAGTTGCACGCTCTTGTATGGTTGTGATGGCTTTGGCTTCATCAAGATTCAAGCTTTTTGTAAAGTGAGACCGCATAAAATTTTATTTCAAAATATCACCTTAAGTCAAACATATATCTGATAAACATCATTTATATTCCTGACACTAGTCATTTCAATCAGGCAGCAGCCAGTATAAGTTTACCAAAAATATGTTGCCATGGGCATAGCGTTTCAGCGGGAAATAGAGATTCCTTTACCGGGAATACAGTTAAAGGGCGATCTGACAATACCCCAAGGAGCGGAAGCCATGGTCGTTTTTTCGCATGGAAGCGGCAGCAGCCGTTTCAGCCCGCGCAACAGGCAAGTTGCCACCTATCTTAACCGGCACAAGCTGGGGACCCTGTTGATAGACCTTTTAACAGAAGATGAAGATACCTTGTACGCTAACAGGTTTGACATCAGCCTGCTAACCAGGCGTTTAGCCGGCGCAACTGAATTTTTAAAGGAATTAGTAATTACCCGGGATCTGCATATAGGCTATTTTGGTGCGAGTACCGGGGCAGCCTCAGCATTACGGGCGGCGGCTTTCCTACCCTATATCTGCGCTGTAGTTTCAAGAGGTGGCAGGCCGGATCTTGCAATGGAAGCATTGCCCAAAGTGAACGCACCAACCCTGTTGATAGTAGGCAGCCTTGATTACACCGTGATAGAGCTCAACAGACAGGCTTACAAGGTAATGACCTGCACAAAATCAATGGAGATAATAGATGGCGCTTCTCACCTTTTTGAAGAAAAAGGCACGCTGGACAAAGTAGCCGAGGCTGCAACACACTGGTTTCAAAAATATCTCACTACGGCCAAAGTAGCACACCAATAAACATCATCTTTATGTACCAGGATAGATTCGACGCCGGCATAGCATTGGCAGAAAAACTTTTACAATACAAAAACACCAACGGAATCGTGCTCGCCGTACCCAGGGGAGGCGTGCCGGTTGCTTATGTTGTAGCCAAAGAACTGGGACTACCTATGGATGTTATTTATTCTAAAAAAATAGGACATCCTAAAAATAAAGAGTATGCCATTGGCGCATCTGGTATTGATGAAAGCTTTGTAGTACCTCATGAAGATGTATCAGAATCCTATATCGTACAGGAAAAAGCGCGCATCAGAACTAAGCTGCTGGAAATGAAGAAAATGTACACTGGCGACAAAGAGCCTTTACCAATTACGGGTAGAATAGCTATAGTAATAGATGATGGTGTAGCGACAGGTAACACGCTATTAGCCACCATAAACATACTAAAGAAAAGCAAACCTCAAAAAATAGTGCTGGCCGTGCCTGTAGCGTCCAGGACAGCCCTGGAGCGGCTATCCAAAGTTGCCGACGAAGTGGTTTGTCCACTAGTGCCGGATATATTTTGGGGCGTGGGAGAATTTTATAAAGAGTTTGAACAAGTACGTGATGAAGAAGTAATAGAATTTCTAAAGCTACTTAGCAAGGTAAAAGCAGACCAGCACGAATAATGTGCGTAAGACTTCTATATGAAAGTACTGACAATTATTATTTAACAACAAAACATATAACAAATGAAAACCGATCAACAATTGCAACAAGATGTAATGGATGAACTGAAGTGGGATCCATTATTGGCTGCTTCTGAAATTGGCGTATCTGTAAAAAACGGAGTCGTTACTTTAAGCGGCTATGTGCACAGCTTCTCTAAAAAATATGCAGCAGAAAACGCAGCAAAGCGTGTAAAGGGTGTACAAGCAGTAGCCGAAGACATTCAGGTGCGGCTGGGATTTGATGGCAAAAGAACTGACAGCGAAATAGCCGAAATGGCCCTGAATGCACTCAAATGGGATACAGAAGTGCCCGATAGCGACCTGAGGCTGAAGGTAGAAAATGGCTGGATCAATTTGGAAGGATCTGTAGAATGGCAGTTTCAAAAAGATGCAGCAGTAAAGGCTGTGAGAAATATTGTAGGCGTTAAAGGAGTTACCAACACAATCAGCGTAAATCCAAAGATCAACAAAGCAGTAGTGGAAACAAAAATTAAAAATGCACTGGAACGTAGCGCCACTGTAGAAGCAGAGGGAATAAAAGTAGAAACAAACGGGGGCAAAGTAATACTACGTGGTAGGGTAAGATCATGGGCGGAAAGACGTGATGCAGAACGGGCAGCCTGGTCTTCGCCAGGAGTGAAAGAAGTAGAAGATGAACTATCCATTATGGCATAAAGTAAAAGAGTAAAGCGCCACTTTTTTAGGTGGCGCCTTTTTATGCAGGTAATATCAATTCTCTTTAATAAAAGGTTGGTATTTCTTTTTGCGTTTCCTACCGATCCATATCAGCGTACCGGTGACAGGCAGGCTTGCAGCAACAAGGCTGGCAATGAAGGCTAATATCTTACCCGTTAAACCAAGAACAGCGCCAACATGTATATCATAATTCATGCCTATTAGCTTCTCTCCCCTATTCTTCTCTTTATAATTTTGGCGAGCAAGCAACTTGCCTGAGTACTGATCGAACTGTAACTGGTCATAATTATAATAAGTTTCTTCACCGCGGTAACCATATGCGTAAATAGTCTGTTCCTTGCCTGCGGGATAGGACACACCTATTCGTTTAGCATCCGGAAGAGCATTTAGTGATTTTGCAAATGCGATATCTAAGGGAGCTGTAACAACAGCGGTATTAATCTCCTGCGATTTCACAACTGTGTTAGCGGGAGGTGTAGTGGTTAATGCGGCAGCTACATATACTAATTGCTGAAACCATTTGAATGCCCAAACTAAACCGGTTAGCGAGATAACAGCTGTAACAAGCAGCGCATAAAAACCGGGGACATTATGTAGGTCATAATTCAGCCGCTTAAACTTGGCATCCCATTTAATTTTAAAACTCTTTTTATAGTTAGCACGATTCCATTTTTTCGGCCACCATAGTATCACACCTGTGATGAGCATGATGACAAATATTAAAGTAGCGATACCAACTATTGGCTGACCATAAGGTGTGTTTAACAGCAGGCTCCAGTGCAATGACTTTACGAGGTTAAAGAATTCGTATTTATAGTCAATAACACCGGTTACTTTTCCTGTATAGGGATCTACATAAGCCACTTTATAATACGCCAGCGCATCAAAATAACTGATCGCCTTTTCATTGCCTGCTTTGTATGCAGAGAACTCCCATGCCTTGTCGGGCTGCTTATAACAAACGGAAAAATTGATAGGCTTGTCGCTGCCAAGTGCTGCCTGTGCATTTTGTTTCAGAACAGACAAGGGTTGATAGCCAACATTAATGTTCTTAACAAACATCATATCCCTGTAGATATATTCCTTTATCTCTTTCTGAAATACATAGATACAACCTGTGATGCCTAATATAAACACCACCAGCCCGGACGATAGCCCGAGCCAGAGGTGTATTTTCCCAATAAGTTTTTTAAAAGTCACTATTAAAATCTGTAAGAGATACTCAACCTGTAATTTCTTGGTGCTTCTGCCTGCCAATAGTAGAATTTACCATATCCATAATAAGAACCGGTGTACAGGTAATCATTCAGGATATTGAATACGTTGGCAGTGACTTTTACTTTGTTTTGTTCCCAGGTAAGGCCGCCGTCTATCCTGAAATAATCCGGCAGGTTTAAAGTACCATTTGTACCCCATGTCCATGTATCCCGATCGACCATGTAGCTGCAGCCTGCATTGACACCAAAACCACGCAGGAAGCCCGATTTAACTTTGTAGCTTAACCATGCATTTGCATTATGCCTGGCAAAGCCCGGTATCCTGTCCCCTACTTTAATGGCGGTGATACCATCTGCTACATCTGTTACTTTAGAATCTGTATAAGCGTAGTTTACCACCAGGTTAAGACCGGAAACGATCTCGCCCCTTACATCCAGTTCTACACCTTGTGCAGTCTTTTGTCCAAGTACTATAGAATAAGATTCTGAAGCGGCATTAGAAGGATCAGCAGTCAGTTCATTATTTTTCAAGATACGGTATATAGAGGCTGTAGTATTCCAGCGGCCATCCATCCAGTCTTTCTTAATACCAATTTCCATATTGTTACCTGTTAGCGGCTTTACTGTGCCACCATTACGGATAATACCTGCCTGGGGTACAAATGCCTGGTCGTACAGAGCGTATACTGATGTTGATTTATTGATAGAACCACTTACACCTATACGCGGTGTGATCCTGTCGGCCATCTTTGCAGGAGCACCGTAGGCAGACTGGCTTACTGATGTGTACCTGCCGGCGAGGGTTACACGCAATGCATTGTCAAAAAAGCCAAGCTCATCCTGCAGATAAATACCGGAATAACGCTGATCAATAACACCTCCGGTGCTGTTGGCGCGTTCTACAAGACTTTTACTTCGATCGAAGACGGGGTAACCGTTGACGGGGTTTGTATATACGGGATGATAAATATTAAACTCTGCACCAACAGAATCGAGATCGTGACCCTGGCTCCAATCTGCGAGATAATTTTTAGTACCCATATCGAGACCTGCCAGGATGCGATGATGCACCTTACCTGTATTCAGGTCACCGTTAAGGTAGGCCTGTCCAAACTTCATTGTACTGGATGCATCCCAGATAGACACATTACGGATCATATTCCCATTAGAATCTACAGAGCTGGGCCACATGGAAGAACCTTGCTGTGTATAGCTGAAATAGGCTGCCTGCGCGGTAAGCTTCCAGTTCTTATTGATCTTGTGCTGCAGGTTGAAGAACGCACTGTGATCGTTGATAACGGTAGGATCTAAGCCCGGCAATGCGGTTGTAAATTCCGGAGGCGTTTCTGCATAACCTTTTGCAGAGTACACATAGTAACTACCTACGTTGGACATTTTTGCATGTTGTAAAGTATATTCCAGTGTGATGGTAGTGGCATCGTTTACCTTGTATGCTATAACCGGGGCGATGCTAAACCTGTCGTTGTATTCGTAAGCGCGGAAAGAATTCCTGGTTTGATCCATCAGGTTGAGCCTGTATAATAGTTTTCCGTCCTTGCTCAATTTACCATCAAGATCCAGTGTAGCACGATAGAGATCGAAGCTGCCATAGGTGAAGCCTGCGGAGCCGTTGAAGGAATTGCCGGTAGGCTTTTTAGTTACCACATTGTACATGCCACTGGGATCACCGTTGGACATCATAAATCCTGCAGGGCCTTTTACAAATTCTATATGGTCTACAAAGCTCATATCCTCTGTAAGCGGGCCCCATGCGGAGTTGACCGCATTAACGCCATTTCTGAACGCAGCTATCTGCGATCCACGCATATTGATGCGCGTGTACATATCACCCCAGTGCTCCAAGCGGGTAGCTCCACTGACATTGCGGATAACGCCGTCACTCATACTGATAACCTGCTGATCGGTTAACACTGCAGCCGGAACGACCTGGATATTCTGCGATATTTCTATCAGAGGCTCGTTCAGGCGAAGGCTGGATGATATTTTATCTACTTTATACCTGTTCTTCGCAGACTGTATAACCACTTCGTTTAGCAGCTGCTTTTCTGATAGTTTCAGTTGCATATCAACCGTTGTTATTTCATCTGCGGTAACATCTATCATTTTTGTTACCGGACTGGCCCCAATAACATGAGCTATTAGCTCGTAGTGTCCCGGGGCAATACGGTTAAGCGAAAAAACACCATCAGCATCTGTGATAGTAGTTTTTTTCAAAGCCTTGATCGTGACGATGACATTCTCAGCAGGTTTATTATCTGCTGTAGTAATGATTCCTTTTACAGAACCTGTTTTATCGGTCGCCATCGCAGCGAATGATATGAATAGTAAGAGTATGGGCCGGAAAATTCTAAAGAGTTGGTTTCGGTTCATTTGTATGTATTTTTTCGGACGCAAAATTCTGATTTCATCCAGCAAGATGTTTTTACAATCAGGAATTAAGATAGTCCTCATCTGTACTATTAATTGTCCATAATATTGGTTAAGAACCAATACAGCAAAGGGTTTGAGCCTATGGAAGAAATTATCTTGTTACACAATCGGGAAAAACCGATCGAACTAATTCCCGAATGACAAAGATGTGACGAAGCTAGCGGAGCAGTCCATCATTTTTGCTTAAAAAGCACTACTCCATGACCTTTGATGAGACACCAGAGATGGAAACCAATTATGAATTTTTTAAAGGCATTTCTATGCCTGATAAGTACTATCTATGCGATTTTCACAAAACGAAATACAATGATGGAAGTGATGGATACAGGGTGCTATTGCAGGCAACGGGGCATAAGGACCTGGTAGCAGACCTGCAACTGATCAATAATTCTGAATGGAGGATGATGCACACCAGCGCCCCACTACATGCAGAGCTGCAATGGAAAATTATTACTGCGATATTAGAACACAATAAGAAAAAATAAAGGATGGCAATTGCCATCCTTTAGCATCATATCGTTTCTAAGAACTTAGATGTTAGTGTTACCGTTTGCTCAATATCGGCATAGGAAAGTGCGGTGCTGATAAACCAGGTTTCGAATGCAGATGGTGGAAGATACACTCCATTATCGAGCATGAAATGGAAATACTTATTGAACAATGCATTGTTGGCTGATGCAGCCGCAGCAAAATCATTTACAGGCTTATCGCTGAAATGTACGCTGATCATAGAACCTAATCTATTGATAACATAAGGAATGCCTTTTGCAGCTAAGACAGCATCCAGCCCTTTATGCAGTAATGCAGTCTTATCTTCTAACTGGGTATAAACCTCAGGTTGCTCTTTTAGAGTCTTCAGCATTGTATAACCGGCTATCATAGCGATAGGATTACCACTTAAGGTACCCGCCTGGTAAACATTACCCAACGGGGCGATATGCTCCATAATAGCACGCTTGCCGCCGAATGCACCCACCGGCATACCACCACCAATCACTTTACCATAAGTAACAAGATCGGCGTTGATGCCAAGGCGTTCCTGCGCACCACCTGCTGCCAGGCGGAAACCAGTCATAACTTCGTCGAATATAAATACGATGCCTTCTTTATCACACAAAGCCCTTAGCCCTTCAAGAAAACCGGGAGCAGGAGGAATACAACCCATATTGCCTGCAACAGGCTCTATGATAATGGCTGCGATCTCGCCTTTATTATCATCCGCAAGCTTTTGTACAGCTGTAAGATCATTGTAAGGAGCAGTGAGTGTATCATTATAAATACCAGCAGGCACACCGGGAACCGTTTGAATATTAAAAGTGGCTACACCGCTGCCTGCCTTTACCAGGAATGCATCGGCATGTCCATGATAACAACCTTCAAATTTTACGATCTTATTTCTTCCTGTATAACCACGCGCAAGGCGTATAGCACTCATACAGGCCTCCGTACCGCTGTTGACCATACGTACCAGATCCACATTAGGAACCATCGATTTGATCAGCTCAGCCATATCTATTTCCAGCTCCGTCGGCGCACCAAAGGATGTGGAATCTGCCACACGCTGCTGGATAGCCTCCACAACCGGCTCATAAGCATGGCCAAGGATCATTGGCCCCCATGAGTTGATATAGTCTATATATTGCTTGCCATCCGCATCATATAAATAAGCGCCTTTGGCACGCTGCATAAATATAGGCGTGCCCCCTACGCTTTTAAAAGCCCTAACGGGTGAGTTAACACCACCGGGAATGCTTTGCTGCGCACGCTGAAAAAGTTGTTCGTTCTTAGTCATTCTTAAAATAATTAGCTGATCAGTTTTACAGCGTCCTTTGCAAAATAAGTAGCGATCATATCTGCACCTGCGCGTTTGATGCCGGTCAGTGATTCTAAAATAGCTTTTTCTTCATTGAGCCATCCCATCTTAGCGGCAGCTTTGATCATAGCATATTCACCACTTACATGGTAAGCGCTCACAGGCACATCCACCGTATCTTTTACCTCCCTGATAATATCAAGATAAGCCATAGCAGGTTTTACCATTACTATATCCGCCCCCTCTTCGATATCCATCAGTACTTCTTTCACTGCTTCTTTCCTGTTCGCATAATCCATCTGATAGGTCTTCTTATCACCAAAGCCCGGAGCACTATCCAGAGCATCCCTGAATGGGCCATAGAAGCAGGATGCGTACTTAGCACTATAAGCCATAATACCGGTCTTAGTATATCCCTCTGTTTCTAAAGCCTGGCGGATAGCTAATATCCTGCCATCCATCATATCGCTTGGAGCAACGAAATCTGCACCTGCAGCGGCGTGGCTTACACTCATAGCCGCCAATACTTCCACTGTCGCATCATTAACGATCTCACCATTTTCTACTATACCATCGTGACCATAAGAAGAGAATGGATCTAATGCAACGTCTGTCATTATCAGCATATCAGGACAAGCATTTTTAATAGCCCTGATACTACGCTGCATCAAACCATCCGGGTTTAGTGCTTCTGTACCTTTATTGTCCTTCAGTTCATCGTTGCACTTAATGAATAACAGTACAGAGCGGATACCCATTTGCCAAAGTTCTTTCACCTCTTTTACAGTCAGATCAATACTCATCCTGTAGTAGCTGAGCATGGAAGGAATTTCTTCCCGGATATTCTCACCCTCTGTAATAAACAAAGGAGCTATGAAATCTGCAGGGGTAATGAGTGTTTCTGCAACCATCGCCCTGATAGCGGGCGACTGGCGTAATATCCTGTTTCTTCTAAGCAGTTGCATAGTAATTATATATTAACCCAATCGGTGGGTATTAAATGATCTAATAATTCTTTTTCCCTGGTTCCTTCTGCAGGTGTATAGTTATACTGCCAGCGCGCACGCGGTGGCATACTCATTAATATACTCTCGATGCGGCCATTAGTTTTCAGTCCGAACAAGGTACCACGATCATGTACCAGGTTAAACTCTACATATCTGCCACGGCGTATCTCCTGCCATTCGGTTTCGTGCTCACCGTATAGAATATCTTTTCGTTTCTGAACAATAGGTAAATAAGCATCCAGGAACGCATTACCATTAGCCTGCTGAAATGCAAACAAGCGTTGCGTATCGGCATCATCTTTGGGGCGCAGGTAATCATAAAACACACCACCTATACCACGCGCTTCATTACCACGATGTTTATTAATGAAGTATTCATCACACTGCTGCTTGTATTTAGGATATAAATCGGCACCGAAGGCGTCCATTGCATTCTTGAACGTGGTGTGGAAGTGCTTACCATCCTCCTTGAATAAATAATATGGCGTTAGATCAGCACCGCCACCAAACCAGCTATCTACCTTATTGCCTTCTTTATCGTATAGTTCGAAATAACGCCAATTGGCATGCACAGTAGGCACATAGGGATTTAGTGGATGTATCACTAATGACAACCCGCAGGCAAAGAAATTACTTTCAGGTACTTTAAAGGCCTCCTGCATAGCTGCAGGCAAGGAGCCATAAACAAAAGAAGTATTAACCCCACCCTTCTCGAATACTGCGCCACTGCTAATGACGCGCGTAATGCCACCACCACCTTCCGGGCGATCCCAGCGATCTTCGATGAACTTTGCCTTTCCATCTACCTGCTCCAACCCATTGCAAATAGTATCCTGCAAATTGCGCAACCAGGCTGAAAACTCGTCCTTGATACTCATCAGTTCTTTGGTTGATATTCTTTTACAGCTTCAACAAAAGCCTTCGCATGATCTACCGGTATGTTTGGCAGAATACCATGACCCAGGTTAGCAATATAGCGGGTAACACCAAAAGCATCGATCATTTCCGTTACCGCTTTTTTGATCTCCGGGATCGGCGCTAATAATTTACAAGGATCAAAATTACCTTGTAAAGTGATACTGTTATTCGTAAATTTTCTTGCCATAGCAGGATCAACACACCAATCCAATCCTAAACCCGCGGCACCTGAACTGCTTAGACCTTCCAACGCATACCAGCTTCCCTTAGGGAATAGTATCACCGGCACTTTGGTAACCCCTTTTACGATTTGTAACAGATAAGGCTCTGCAAATAATTTAAAATCAGCAGGACTTAACATACCGCTCCAGCTATCAAATATCTGCACCACATCTGCGCCGGCATCTGCTTGTTTATTTAAGTATTGTATCGTTACATTGGTTATCTTTTGTAACAGGCTATGCGCTAATGCAGGCTGAGAAAAACAGAACTGCTTTGCCTTGTCGAATGATTTGCTGCCCTTGCCTTCTACCATGTAGCAAAGGATAGTCCAGGGTGCACCGGCGAAACCAATAAGCGGTATCCTGCCATTGAGTTCCTTCTTTGTTAAGGTCAATGCATCAAACACATAAGACAATCGATCTACTTCATCTGTAATGAGCGCATCTATATCTTTCTGATCTTTTATTGTATTGGGCAATAATGGACCTTTACCTTCTTCCAGCAACACCTCTACACCCATTGCCTGTGGTATCACCAATATATCTGAAAAGATGATAGCTGCATCCACGCCTACCTGTTCAACCGGTTGTAAGGTGATCTCACATGCCAGTTCAGGAGTTTGTACACGTGTAAAGAAATCATATTGTGCACGCAATTTCATATAATCAGGCAAGTAACGGCCTGCCTGGCGCATCATCCACACGGGTGGCCTGTCTAATGTTTCTCCTTTGAGTGCTCGTAATAATAAATGTTCCTGCATATTTTAAATATCAAGCGGATTTCGTACCCGTTTTATAATAATCTATAATTGAATTCACAACGGCTTCCTGCGTGGGCTTTTCAGCAACTATTACATTCTCATAACCAGACAATGAAGCAGCCGTTGTGTTACCGATAGCAAACAATACTTGTCGACGGTCGAAATTATTGAGCGATAAATAACTTTTCACAGCACTTGGACTAAAAAAAGCAATCCCATCGTAAAGCCTATCTATTTTCGCCGGGGTGGCGATGGTACTATAGACCTCCAATTCCTTCACCTCTACACCATGCTCCTTCAATATTTGCGGCAAATGCGGCAGATGCATATCTCCGCAAAAGAAAGCCAGCTTTTTTACTTTACCATCTGCAATTATCTTATTTGCCAGTGATGCAGCATTGTCTGCCGTTGCTACAACAACGCAATCATTTAATTGTTCGGACACCGCCTGCAAGGTTGCCCCTGCCATACAATATACATTTCCCTTTAACAGATCATCGACATTAGCGACTGCCATTACAGCGCTTGTACTTGTAAAAATATAAGCATCATACGCTGAAGTATGCCGCAGCAATATTTTTATAACATCAGCAGAGGCAGATACTGTATTAACAAAAGGAACAACGGTTATATTGACACCTTGTTCCTTCGCTTTTTCTATCAGGTTTTTATCAACAGGCCGGGTAAACAATATGTTGTGTTCCCTATCCTGCATTTCTTATCTGATCTATTATAGCGTCTCCGCCGTTGGCTAAAATTCCGTTCGCTGCTGTTACTCCAAGATCACCGGCATCAGTAACAAACGCTTCCTTATATATCTCCGCTTTTTGCTTGCCATCTTTGGTGAGCATATTACCACGGAATACCAGCATATCGCCTTCTATACTTGCCAGCGCACTGATAGGAGTAGAACAACCACCCAATAAAGTACGCAGGAAAGAACGCTCTATATAAGTGCAAAGTTCCGTATCAGCGTCATTAAAAACCCTGCAGGCATCTAAGCAGAAATCATCGTTCCCTTTGCACACTACCATAATAGCCCCTTGCGCAGGTGCAGGCAGCATCCAATCCAGTTCCACAGCATTTGCTGGCCTCAGGTTAATGCGCTCGAGGCCGGCGGCGGCAAATATGGCGCCGTTCCAATTTTCCTCGGTTACTTTCCTTAGCCGGGTATTCACATTGCCCCTAAGCGTAGTAATGGTATGATTGGGATAGCGGTCGAGCCACTGAGCCATGCGCCTGATACTGCTTGTGGCGATAGTTGCCATTGAGGCTGTATCATCAAGGAACGTACTATCTTGTTTTGGAACGAAAATATCTTTGTAGGAGGCGCGCTTTAAAACTGCTGCCTGAACAATGCCCTTTGCAGGTTGCACTGGCACATCTTTCATAGAGTGCACGGCAATATCAATACGATCGCTTAAAAGAGCCGCGTCTAAAGCACGCGTGAAAACCCCTTGAACGCCTAATTCGTACAAAGGTGTTACCAGGTCTATATCACCTTCACTTTTAATAAGCACCAGTTCTACCACATTGCCGGCATTTTCCAACAGGCGCTTTACTTCATTAGCCTGCCACAAAGCCAGCTGGCTTTCACGTGTACCTATGCGTATTTTTCTTTCCATTATTTGGTAGCTATAAACTCATTTATAGCTTCTATGTAATAACAACCACGGTTGTCTTGTGCCTGTAATTTTACTGCAGTAGTGTTCACCACCTTTTGTATGCTTTGCTCATCTACTGTGAAGGTATCCCTGATAGCCTTGAAAAAAGGACACCTGTCTATACCTTCCAAAGTTTGTTTTAAGGTTCTCAGCACCTTGGCATGCTTCCTTTTCTCCAGCCATTGTGCAAACTCACAGATATGCTCGCCTATTATCCTCTTTGCCTTTGGTACTTCTGCCATACGTTTCTGCAGGTTCTCATCCTTTAGCCTGGAGAGCTCATCCACATTCAACAGATCAATATCGGGCAGCTCGTTTACAGAACGCTCTACATTGTAAGGAATGGCAAGATCTATAATTAATTTGTTGCCACAATTCTGCAGCAATTCGCGGGTAATGATAGGCTGCTGCGCGTTGGTAGATGTTATTATTATATCTGCCTCGCGGATGCATGCTTCCATATTTTCGACAGGCGCATATTTGAGACCCATCTCTGATGCCAATGCAGCAGCTTTTTCAGCAGTACGGTTCACCAGCGTGATATTGCGGTTATGCAGGTAATCTACGAGGTTCTTGCAGGTATTTTTACCAATCTTACCGGTACCTAGCAGTAAAATCTTCTTATGCTTATAATCAGCAATATGCTCACGAATATATTGAACGGCTGCGAAGGATACGGATACTGTACCCCCACTTAGCTCTGTATTACTTTTTATTGCTTTGGACGATTGGATGGCGCTGTTTATCCAACGCTCCATATATGGGCCAATAAGTCCCCTGCCCTTAGCAAATTTGGCGGCCTGCTTTACCTGCCCCAATATCTCATAATCTCCCAATACCTGGGAATCGAGACCGGCAGACACATTAAACAAATGTTCAATAGCTTCAACACCATTCTTTACATATGCCAATTCTTCGAATGCTTCCTTAGTACCGGCAGTCTCTGAACAAAGAATATCAATAAGGGGAGAAAAATTATTAGATACCGCGTATATCTCTGTGCGATTACAGGTAGAAACAATAAATAACTCCCTGTAACCCAATGCATAAGATTTATCCAGAATATTAGTGTACTGATCGTTACTAATAGCATATTGGCCTCTTATAGTAGCATCGGTCTTCTTGTAGTTAATCCCTGCGATCCAAAAGTCAGAAATGCTTCTTTCCACTATAGTAATTCTAGATTTCCTTAAAATACGTCGCAAAAGTACTTTGGGTTTTTTTTATATCACCTGATTTGTGTCATTGAATTGTCATTTCAAAAACTGATACCTATCATTCTGTAATTGTTGCTTTTCCTTTGCGTATATATTAGAAATGTCAATCGTGATTAGTGACAACGTCACCCGGGGAGTTATCCTCATGAACCTGGGTTCTCCGGAATCTACAGAAGTAAAGGATGTAAGAAGGTACCTGAACGAGTTTTTAATGGATAAGCGGGTCATTGATTCGCCTTACCTGCTGCGCCTGTTACTGGTGCGGGGCATTATAGTACCCTTCAGGGCACCGAAGTCGGCAGAGGCCTATAAGTCTGTCTGGACCGATGAAGGGTCACCATTGATCGTACTGACCGAACAGCTGCGGCAAGCTTTACAACAGCAAACAGATATACCTGTAACTATTGCCATGCGTTATGGTAAACCATCCATCAAGCAGGCTTTTGATGAATTACAGGCGAAGCATCCGGGCTTGAAGCATGTAACTTTGTTACCGCTCTACCCGCATTATGCAATGTCGAGCTACGAAACAGCGGTGGAAGATGCATGGGCGCAACATAAAAAAGGCAAGTATAGTTTCGACCTGGAGACTATCAAACCCTATTATAGGGAAGAGGATTATATCCATGCGCTCAGCGAAAGCATCAAGCCTTATTTAGAGCAGGAATATGATCATATCCTGTTCAGTTATCATGGTGTACCCGAAAGGCATATCGCTAAAGGTGATATTACCGGCAGCCATTGCCTGAAAGTAAATGAATGCTGCACTACAGATTCCACCGCGCATAAACAATGCTACAGGCATCAATGCTTTGCAACAACGAAATTAGTGGCCGAAAAGCTAAACATCCCTGCCGGTAAGCATAGTTTGTCTTTCCAGTCGAGGTTAGGGCGGTCTGAATGGCTAAAACCTTATACAGCTATGCGCCTGGAAGAATTACCCAAACAAGGAATAAAAAAACTGCTGGTAGTCTGCCCTGCATTTGTAAGCGATTGCCTGGAAACACTGGAAGAGATAGCAGTAGAAGGTAAAGAAACCTTCTTGCACGCAGGCGGGGAATCATTTACAGCAATACCTTGTATGAATGTGCATCCTGAATGGATCAAAGCTATTAATACATGGCTGGGGCAGATAAGTAAAGGGGACAAAACAATGTTGCTACAATAAATAGAGCATGTATAATTATATAAAAGCATTACACATCATCTTTATTGTAACCTGGTTTAGCGGTTTATTCTATATCGTCAGGCTATTTATATACAACAGGGAAGCCCAGGATAAACAGGAACCCGAAAAAAGCATCCTCAGCAATCAGTTCAATATTATGATCAAGCGGCTGTGGTTTGGCATTACCTGGCCATCTGCTGTACTAACACTGATATTCGGGTCAACCATGTGGTACCTCTTAGGGTCACTGCCGGTGTGGCTGATGATAAAACTTTGTTTTGTGATCGGTTTATTTGCCTATCACCTGTCATTGCATACTATTTATAAGCAGCAAGCCAAAGGCATTTTTAAACATTCATCGCAGCAATTACGCATCTGGAATGAAGTGGCTACGATATTCCTGGTTGCGATAGTAATGCTGGTAGTGGTAAAGCAGGCCATGAGCTGGCTATGGGGATTGATCGGCCTGATAGGTTTTGTAGTGATCCTCATGAGCGCCATTAAGATCTATAAGAACATCCGGAAGAAAGCGGAAGCAAAACAGTAACAGTCATTATATAAAAGCCCACGACCGGGCTTTTTGCTTTTTGGAGGAGCTTCACAATAGCTAATTGCGGGCTTTTAACAGATATACTTCAAAATCTATACAAAATTCAATAATACCTTTGCAGGTTATGAAGGTTTTGGTTGTAGAAGATAATAAGGAACTGGCAGGGAGTATATACGACTACCTGTCAACCGAGCATTATATATGTGAGATAGCCCATAATGTAGAAGATGCCACAGAAAAGCTGGCTTTATTCAGCTATGATTGTGTGGTGCTGGATATAATGCTGCCTGATGGCAATGGCCTGGACCTTCTTGGCTATATACGCAGCGAGCACATGGACAGCGGCGTATTGATCATATCTGCAAAGGATTCTCTCGACGATAAAATAATGGGGCTGGAAAAAGGATCTGATGATTACATCACCAAGCCATTCCACCTGCCGGAACTAAATGCAAGACTCAGGGCTATCTTTCGTCGTAAAAAGATGGAAGGCAGCAACCTTATAGTAATAAATGAGATCAGCCTGAACCCTGATACCCTGGTTGCTACAGTAGAAGATACCGTATTAGACATCACCCGTAAAGAATTTGACCTGCTGATGTACTTTATCATCAATAAAAACAGGGTATTATCCCGCCAGGCTATAGCTACTCACCTTTGGGGCGACTATACAGATAACCTGTCTAACTTTGATTTTGTTTACCAACATGTAAAGAACCTGAGGAAAAAGATCAGCGCCGTCAATGGAAGGGATTATATTGAAACTGTGTATGGATTGGGTTATAAATTTAATACTGCCGCGCAATGAAACTGCTGAATAAAATAATGTTCTGGTTTACGGGCATCGTGTTCCTGGTGACGCCCATCAGCATGTTTGTGTCTTATAACAACATTAAAGCCCAGATTGATAAGTCGCATGAACAAAGGATGGCTTATGAAAACAGCCTTATTGCAAAAGAACTATTGAAAGGCACTTCGCCCGATAAGCTCACTAATGGTCATGCAGTTACAATAGAGAAGTTAGCAGGTAGCTTACCTGAAAAAAGAGAGGTGGTAACAGAGCAATCAAGCTACATACCGGCGCTAAAGCGTAAAGAATGCCTGTTAACTGTTCATTCTTTCTACAATATCAACGGGCAGAATTACGAAATATCGACCTCTAATTATGTTACCAAATCGAACCAGATATTTCATGGAATGATGAATGCCGTGATCTGGAAAATCATACTCATATTACTCGGCGTATTCATAGCAGCAAGATTACTTTCACAACAAATAATAGCGCCCTTCAAAAAGACACTGAAGGCCATTAATCACTTCAACATTAAAAAGAAGGAAAAAATAAAGCTGCCGCAAACAAGCATTAAAGAATTTAAAGAGCTGAACCAGTTTTTAGAAAAAATGACGGAACGCGCCGTTGAAGATTACGCATCAGTCAAAGAGTTCAGTGAAAACGCATCTCATGAGCTGCAAACACCGCTGGCAGTTATGAGAACAAAACTTGAATTACTTTCTAATAGTAATATTGATGCATCACAGGCCTCGCTAATAACAGATATGCATAACGCGATAGAAAAATTATCGCGTATCAACAGATCGCTGACTATACTTACAAAACTGGACAATAAGGAATTTGAGACCACGGAAGTAGTAAAATTTGATAAAGTTGCAGCAGAAGTTTTTGATGTTTATTCAGACAGGGCAAACCTGAAGGAAATATGCATTGAAACCCATATCGATAAACAAATAAATGTAAAAATGCACCCGGCCCTTGCGGATATGTTGTTAAACAATCTTGTCGGCAATGCCATAAGACATAATGTTCACGGTGGAACTATATCTGCAGATCTTACCAATAAAAATTTCTCTATCCGCAACACCGGATTGCCGCCGGAGATCCCTACGGAAGACCTTTTCAAGCGATTTAAGAAAAGTAATCAATGTGCCGAGAGCATTGGCCTTGGCCTTGCTATCGTAAAGCAGATATGCGAGGTTAGCAACTTTGATCTATCATATGTATACGAGGATGGATGGCACCACGTAAAAATTGACTTCAATAGCAATTAGAATTTAACTATAGTTTTATAAGCTATTCTGCAGGACTTCAAAATTGCTTCAAAATATAGTTGTCACTTGCACCCGATTTCCATTGGAAAGTGGTTTTGCAAATAACAACCGATGTTTACAAGAACGATTTTACCGGCATTTATTCTACCTTTCCTTCTCTCTACCCCGCTTCTTGCACAGGAACGCATTACGCTGAAAAAAGCCGTAGCGCTTGGTGTAGACCAGTATGGTACGGCAAAGGCCAAACAAGCATACGCTGCAGCTTCTAAAGCAATGACAGCAGAAGCAAGACGGGAATACATTCCCAACCTTGGCCTCTCCGCCCAAGCCGATTATGGTACCGTTAACGGCCAGTTTGGCCCTCAATACAGCTTTGGCGGTATTCTAGCCACTGCTGCCGGCCCTACAACCGCCACACAAAACTGGACAGCTGCTTTTGGAGGATTGTACCTCGCCAACATTAACTGGGATTTCTTTGCATTTGGCAGGGCACATGAAAAAATAAAAACAGCAAAGGCTGCTGCAGTAAGAGATTATGACGACTGGCAGCAGGAAATATTTAAGCAGAAAGTACGTGTGGCAGGCGCCTACCTGAACCTTATAGCCGCACAACAACTTACCAGGTCTTATGAAAAGAACCTTACACGTGCCGATACATTCCGCCAGATCATCATCACAAGGGCGAAAAACGGGCTCGTTGCCGGTGTAGATTCATCACAGGCTAATGCAGAGTATTCCAGTGCACAAATACAACTTACAAAAGCTATGGACTACCAGCAGGAACAAAACAGCCAGCTGGCACAATTCATAGGTGAACCAATGCAAGATTTTCTGCTGGATAGCTTCTTTGTATCCCGCGTTCCTAACATATCGACTGATACAACCATCTCTTCGGAACATCCGCTCCTGAAATGGTATCAAAGCCGCATTGACGTGAGCAGGGAACAAACAAAATATTTTAAGACCTTTTATTATCCTACATTCTCATTCGCAGGCTTTTTGCAAACAAGAGGCTCGGGATTTGGCTACGATTATGCAACCAATCCTTCGAGCTATAATACAGACTACTGGCAGGGAATAACCCCTACCCGTACCAATTATCTTTTGGGTATTGGTATTAGCTGGAACCTGACGCAGCCTTATCGTATATCTCAACAGGTAAAAGCACAAAAGCTCACCAGCAAAGGATTGCAATATGAATACGAACTAGCTAACCAACAGGTGGAAGCTCAACTGAAACTTGCAGATGTAAAGATCAAAAATGCTTTGATCAATTATACGCAAGTGAAAGTACAGGTGAAAGCAGCCTCTGATGCCTACACACAAAAAGCAGTTTTGTATCAAAATGGATTGACAACACTGGTAGACCTGACGCAAGCCTCCTATGCATTGACAAGAGCTGAGACCGACAGAGATATTGCCTACGCTAATGTATGGCAAGCACTACTGTTAAAGGCTGCAGCAGTAGGTGACTTTAGCTTATTTGAAAATCAATTATAGAATCATTTAGCGCTATCAGCGCATCCTAATATTAAAATATGAATCTGATCCGTTTTGCATTAAGAAAACCTATTACCATCCTGGTGTTGGTAGCAGGCCTATTTTTCTTCGGCATAAAAGCTGTAACCAGCGTTAAGATCGACATCTTCCCCAAGCTGGATATGCCGGTCATCTATGTTTCTCACCCGTTTGGCGGATATACTCCAACACAGATGGAAGCATTCTTTGCCAAACAATATATCAACATCTTCCTGTTTGTAAATGGCATCAAAAACATTGAGACCAAAAACATACAGGGCCTTACACTGATGAAGATCAACTTTTACCCCGGTACCAATATGGCGCAGGCTGCAGCCGAGGTAAGCGCATTTTCTAACCGTATACAGGCGGCCTTCCCACCAGGCTCTAACCCACCGTTCATTATACGGTTCGATGCATCTACCCTGCCTGTAGGCCAGCTTGTACTGAGCAGCGAAAAACGCAGCAATAACGAGTTGCTGGATATGGCTAATGTATATGTACGTTCATCTTTTACATCTATACCAGGGCTTGTAGCATCTCCTCCATTCGGCGGTAACGTGCGTACAGTAGTTATTAAGGCCGACCCTGAATTGCTGAGGCAGCACAACCTGACACCGGATCAACTGGTAGAAGCCATGAGGCTGAACAACCAAACGGCACCATCGGGCAACGTACGCATCGGTGATAAAAACTACATAACACCTGCCAATACTACTATCCGTACTATCAAAGATTTCGAGAATATCCCTTTGTTTAAGGGTGGCGTTCAAAACCTATACCTGCGCGATGTAGCAACTGTTGAAGATGGTGCAGATGTTACATCCGGGTATGCTTTGGTAAATGGCAGACGATCTGTGTACCTGAGTATAGCCAAGAGCGCTGATGCATCTACATGGGAGGTGGTAAAGAACCTTAAGAAAGCATTACCTAAAATGCAGGCACAATTGCCGGAAGACGTAAAGCTATCCTATGAGTTTGACCAAAGCACTTATGTGATCAATTCTGTAAAGAGCCTCCTTACGGAAGGTATTATTGGCGCAATATTAACCGGGCTGATGGTATTCCTGTTTCTTAAAGATATCAGGGGTGCGCTTATCGTGATACTCACGATACCAACTTCCATTATATCTGGTGTATTGTTCCTAAACCTGTTCGGACAAACCATCAATATCATGACGCTTAGCGGCCTTGCACTCGCCATTGGCATATTGGTGGATGAGAGTACAGTAACGATAGAAAATATACACCAGCACCTGGATATGGGTAAACCCAAGGCCGTGGCTATATGGGACGCGTGTAAAGAAATAGCCTTTCCTAAACTGTTGATATTGCTTTGTATACTCGCTGTATTTGCCCCTGCGTTTACCATGGGTGGCATACCGGGTTCTTTGTTCCTGCCGCTGGCATTGGCTATCGGTTTCAGTATGATCGTTTCTTATTTCCTCGCCCAAACATTTGTACCGGTAATGGCTAACTGGATCATGAAACATCATGGAACGGCAGAACATACAACCAACACAAATCAGCCGCATGAAAATGCCTTGGAACTAAAAGCACATCTTGCAGAAAATGCAGATCTGGACAACAATAAAAAGTTAAGCGGGTTTGAACGACTGAGAAGAAGATACTTAAGGTTTATAGACAGGATGATGCCGTATAAAAAACCTATCGTAGTCGGCTACATAGTTGTTGTGGTGGTAATGGTTGGCATATTGCTATCTTCTATAGGCAGGGATGTATTGCCAAAAGTAAATGGCAGCCAGTTTCAGCTGCGCATGCGGTTACCGGACGGTACACGTATAGAAAGAACCGAAGCAGCAACTATGCAGGTCACACAAAGTATTAAAGATATTGTAGGTAGAGACAATGTATCTATAACATCTGCATATGTCGGTATGCACCCGCAATTATTCTCTATCAGCCCCATCTTCCTCTGGATGGCAGGACCGCATGAAGCAGTGATACAAGTAGCTTTGAAAGAAGGTTATAAAACAGACCTGGATGAATTGAAAGATAAGATCAGGGAAAAGGCAAAGAATATCAATAGCGATATGAAGCTGTCGTTCGAACCTATAGAACTTACTGATAAGATATTGAGCCAGGGCTCGCCAACGCCCATTGAAGTTCGTTTCTCGGGTCGCAACAAAAAGATAAATGAAGAGTATGCGAAGAAGCTGATACCCGAACTGCAAAAAATATCTTACCTGCGCGATGTGCAGATCGGGCAATCTATTCACTACCCTGCAATAGATATTAATATAGACCGTATCAGAGCTGCACAATTGGGTGTTGATATGTCAGATGTGTCACGCTCATTGATAGCATCAACTTCTTCATCCCGTTTTACAGAAAAGAATGTATGGGTAGATGAGAAGGCAGGCTATAGTTATAGCGTACAGGTAGAGATACCGGAAAGTAAAATGAACAGCCAGGCACAGGTGGGGCAAATACCACTACTGAAAAATTCGTCACGCCCTGTATTAAGCGATGTGGCAACCTTCACTCCGGATGTTACTTATGGCGAAACAGACAACCTGGGTGCAATGCCCATGCTTACTGTGACCGCTAATATCAGTGATAAGGATTTGGCAACTGCAACCAAAGATGTAAATGCAGCTATCACAAGACTTGGGGAATTGCCACGCGGACTGACGGTAGAACCGATAGGCCTTAGTACTACGCTTACAGATACATTAGATAGCCTACAAAACGGATTGATCGTTGCCATAGTCGTGATCTTCCTGATGCTGGCTGCCAATTTCCAATCATTCAAAGTATCGGCAATTGTATTGGTAACTGTGCCTGCTGTATTGTTTGGATCTCTGCTGTTGTTGATACTTTGCGGCTCTACGCTGAACCTTCAATCTTATATGGGCATCATCATGTCGGTGGGTGTATCTATATCCAACGCGGTATTGTTAATCACCAATGCAGAACAATTGCGTAAGCATAATGCCAACGCTTTATTGTCTGCCAAAGAAGCCGCAGCCTTGAGGATGCGACCAATCGTAATGACAGCATTAGCAATGGTAGTAGGCATGATACCTATGGCAGTGGGACTTGGTGAAGCAGGTGACCAATCTTCTCCACTCGGACGGGCGGTAATCGGTGGCCTTGTAGCGTCTACTTTTGCAGCATTGCTGATACTGCCGCTGGCATTTGCATGGGGACAGGAAAAAGCATCTAATCAAAGTGTGTCCCTGGATCCTGAAGATGAAGAGAGCAAATTCTATGATCCAAGCTGGCAAGGCAAATAATAAACGATAAATCAAAAAAACATTATAACAACTCCATATTATGATACAATTAAGCCGTTCTATAAAATTTTCTTTAGTTGCCGGTGTACTGGCAATTGCAGTAAGCAGTTGTAGCTCACACAAAGAAGGTGAAGAAAAGAAACCGGCAGATGCAGCCGCACAAGGTGGTTTAAAAACATTTAAGCTGAGCAAGGGAACACTCACATCCTCTGTAGAGATACCGGGTGAACTAGTGGCTTTTCAACAGGTAGATCTGTATGCCAAGGTAAATGGCTTTATAAAAAAGATGTATGCTGATGTAGGATCCAACGTTACAGAAGGGCAGTTACTTGCAGTGATGGAAGCGCCGGAATTGCAGGCGCAACTTGCCGGTGCAGAATCAAAACTGAATGCACAAAAGGCGCTATACCTAGCCAGCAAAGCCACTTATGACCGTCTCTTACGCACATCGCAAACACCGGGAACAGTATCGCAAAACGACCTGGACGTTGCAGATGCACGCCAGAAATCGGATCTTGCGCAACTGGAAGCCTCCAAAGCCGCTTATCGCGAAGTGGCCGATACACGCAACTACCTGGAGATACGAGCGCCGTTTAGCGGTATCATCACTGCCCGTAATGTAAGTGCAGGTGCGTATGCCGGCCCTTCAGGCAAGGGCTCTGAAATGCCAATATTCACGCTCCAGGAACAAAAGAAACTAAGGTTGGTTATAAGCATCCCGGATGCATATGTAAACTATACCAACAATACCACAGAAGTGAGCTTTACAGTTAAATCCCTGCCGGGAGAAAAATTTAACGCAAAGGTTGTCCGCCTGGCAGGTGCGCTGGATAATAAACTGCGTTCTCAACGTACGGAAATGGACATTGTTAATAATGACAAGCGCTTATTGCCGGGTATGATAGCGAATGTGACCGTACCGCTGCAAGGCACCAACACTACGTATGTTGTTCCTTCATCAGCATTGCTTCGTTCCACAGAAGGCGATTACGTGATCAAAGTAGATAGTAATAAAACGATCTGGGTGCCAATTACCATAGGAAGCAATAACGGCGATAAAGCAGAGATATATGGACCAATACAGGAAAATGATGTACTGGTGACCACAGCTACTGAAGAGATACGAAACAATGCACCAGTAAAATAGGTGTGACTACAAAGTCACACCTATTCCTATTATTTTGAAACAAGAATTTACGCCAAGGCTTGTAGTATATCCGCAAGGATGTCATCCCTGTGCTCCAGGCCGACAGATATTCTTATCAACCCGTTGGTAATATTTACTGCAAGGCGTTCTGCTTCTGAGAGTTTGGCATGTGTAGTACTTGCCGGATGCGATGCTATACTACGCGTATCTCCGAGGTTGGCGGTGAGCGATAACATTTTCAATTTGTTCATGAACTCCCTGCCCGCTTCCAGGCCACCTTTCAATTCAAAACAGATAATGCCACCGCCGTTCTTCATTTGCTTTTTAGCAATAGCATATTGCGGATGACTTGGTAAGTAAGGGTATTTCAACCAAGAGATTGCAGGATGGCTTTCTAATTGCGCTGCTATATATAATGCATTAGACGCATGACGTTCCATCCGCACATCCAGCGTTTCCAGGCTCTTGCTCAGCACCCAGGCGTTGAATGGAGATAATGCCGGTCCACTGCTCCGGCAAAACAGGTAGATATCGTGTATCAGATTGGCCTTCCCGCCAACTACCCCACCTAATACCCTACCTTGCCCATCCAGCCACTTAGTAGCAGAATGTACTACAAGGTCAGCCCCAAAATCAACAGGACGCTGGCACACGGGTGTCGCAAAACAATTATCTACGTTGAAGATGAGTTTGTGCTCCCTGGCAAACTTCCCGGCCAGTTCCAGGTCTATCAACTCAAGCCCCGGGTTAGTGGGTGTTTCTATGTACAACATCTTTGAATTAGGCCGTACGGCGGCCTTCCATTCATCTATATTGCCTGCGTCCACATAAGTGTATTCGATGCCGTACTTTGGCAAATACTTTGTAATGATCGTATGTGTGCTACCGAATATGGATTTACAGGCTATGAGATGATCACCTGCCTTTAGCAAAGCCATGAAGGATGCGAAAATGGCACTCATGCCGGATGCAGTTGCATAGGCAGCTTCCACGCCTTCTAATGCACACATTTTATCGGTAAACTCTTTTATATTAGGATTGCTGAACCTGCTGTAGATATTATCATCAGATTCATCGGCAAATGCGGCACGCATATCTTCTGCATTATCAAAACAGAAACTACTGGTGAGGAACATTGGTGTTGAATGTTCCATTTCATTGGTGCGTTCTGTCTGTATGCGTATTGCGCTGGTTATCGGATTTTCTGCCATTGGTCTAGCTTGCTTGTTCGTTGAGTTTTAATTCCCAGATAATCGATGCTCCTGCTCTGCGCAGTGTTTCTGCAACAGAACAGTATTTTTCTATAGATAATGTAATTGCCTGGTTGGCTTTAGCTTCTTCTATACTGCCATTCAGATAAAACACCACATGCACTTTTTCCCAAACGGCAGGCAATTCCTTTTTTTCACGTTCACCGGTTATCACCATTTTATATCCGGTAAGGTCCTGCCTCATTTTTTTCAGTATGCTCACTACATCAATACCGCTGCAGGTTCCTAATGCCATCAGCATCGATTGCATGGGGCTGACACCGAAATTCTGCCCACCATGATCCAGGCTGTTATCAAAACGTGCTTTGTTACCATGTATATCTACTGCCTCAAATCCATACTCTTTCTGAACTAATTCTATATTAACCGTTACCATAGTTATTTTTGCCCAAAATTATACAATTAATAACGGCAAAGGATGAAACAAACATACCATCATGCACAATCATTTATGACGGAAAGCGGTGTGGCCTTGCCGGAGTTAGATATTACCTATCATACTTATGGAGAGCTGAACGAAGCGGCTGATAATGTGATATGGGTATGCCATGCGTTAACCGCCAACTCTGACTGCGCCGACTGGTGGCTGGGTATGATAGGACAAGGTATGCCTTTAGATATTGATCGTTACTTCATCGTGTGTGCCAACATATTAGGTAGCTGTTACGGAACTACAGGCCCATCATCCATTAATCCGGCAACAGGCAAGCCATATCTTACAACGTTTCCTTCCATTACTATAAGGGATATGGTACAGGCCCATATACTACTTAGGAAGCACCTCGGGATAAAGAAGATAGCGCTCATTGTAGGAGGCTCTATGGGCGGATACCAGGCTATGGAATGGGCTTTAATAGAGTCTGAAATTATTAATAAACTATGCCTGCTGGCTACTTCACCTGCTGAAAGCGCATGGGGCATTGCTATACATACTGCACAAAGGCTGGCAGTAGAAGCTGACCCAACATGGAATAAAGATGTTGTTGATGCAGGATCTGCAGGATTAAAAGCAGCACGCGCTATAGGAATGCTTACATATCGTACATACCAGCAATATAAACTTACGCAGTCTGATGCTGATATGGAAAAGACAGATCTTTTCCGTGCATCTTCTTATATTATCCACCAGGCCAACAAACTGGTTAACAGGTTTCATACATACAGCTATTGGTTACTGACCAAGGCAATGGACAGCCATAATATGTGCCGCGGAAGAAACAGCAAGATGGAAGAAGTATTGGGTTCTATACATTGTCCCGCTCTTATCATCAGTATATCCAGCGATATATTATGCCCGCCGGAAGAACAACGCTTTATGGCCGATCATATACCCGGTGCAACATACAGGGAAATACATTCTGACTACGGGCATGACGGTTTTTTGATAGAATCAGGTAAAATAGGTTCCTTGCTGCGCGACTGGTTGTAGCGATAACAATAATAAAGCACGGATATTAAGTCCGTGCTTTATTTGTTCAAAATATACATCGCAATAGCGCTTAAGGAGGGGTATAATTGTGGGTAGCAGACAATGATCTAAATTCGTTCTGATTAGATCAAAGCAAATTGTTTGCCAAACTTTAGTTTTAATTAAAATTTGTTGGCTGCGGGCAACTATACTAACTGGGAGTTAAATATATTCTAGGCTTTAAATATGCGCTCTACCGCGGATGCTTTCAGGCGCATTTCCTCCCACTCCTTTGCAGGATCGCTATCATAGGTAATAGCCCCTCCTGCCTGGTAGCTGAGATACCCGGTTCCTTCGTTATAAAACAAACTCCGAATGATCACGTTTAAATCCATATCTCCTGAAGGTGTTATATAGCCCACACAACCTGAAAACAGCTCACGCCGTGCCTGCTCATACAGGTCTATCAGTTCCATTACTTTTATCTTGGGTGCACCGGTCATACTGCCCATAGGGAAGCTATACCTGATAGCATCTGTAAACGTGTTCCCTTCTTTTAGCCTGCCGGAAACGGTTGATATCATCTGGTGCACCTGCGGGAAACTATATATTCCAAACAACTCATTGACCCGTACGCTGCCTACATCACAGCTACGGGCAAGATCATTCCGCACAAGGTCTACTATCATTACATTCTCTGCCCTTTCCTTAATGCTTTTATAAAGCGCTTCTTTGTTGGCATTATCGTGGACTTCATCTGCGTCTCTTGGGGCAGTGCCTTTAATAGGCTGAGATAAAACTATATTGTCGTTTTTGTACAGGTAACGCTCTGGGCTGGCACACATCAGGTAATTGCCATTGTTAGCATAGTACGCTGCAAAAGGAGCCGGAGATAACCTGTTCAATGCTTTATATGCCTGCAAAGGATCTATCTCAACATCTTCTGCATAACCCTCGTTGCAATAATTGATCTCATAACAATCACCGTCTTCAATATGCTTTCTTAACCTTTGAATGGTATCGATATAGTCTTGTTTACCAATTCTTTGATTAAATTGAACTGTGGGCAGTTTACCTGGATTATCTGTCACAGTTGCCATTATCTCTTCATACACAGACTGTGGTGACTGCACCAATGTTTCGATGCATAATTGTGTTTTAGCTGCATCTATATAACAGACAACCTGTGGACGAAAGAAATAAAACTCATCATCGCTCCAGCCCTTAAGCGTTTCGTGCCTGGATGAAAGGAACGGTTCCAGTTCGTTTTTATAATCGTAGCAGATATGGCCAAAGAACCAGTCGCTATGTATTGTATGGAGCTTATGTAGCTGATCGAGGCTATAGCAATCAACATTGGAACCTACGCCTGCAAGACATTCATAACGGCTATACGGATCTGTATACCCATTACTATCCAGGAAAACTAAAATGCTGAACCGGTTGGCCCAATTCAGCATTTTATCTTTTATTTCCTTGTATTGCCCCGAGGCAATCTGATATGTACCTTTTTGTCTTTGCAAACAAAGCACGTTTAATTAGAAATCGTCATCATCGTCATCGAAGCCGGTGTCTTCGCTAAAGAAGCCCAGGTCTTTGAAATCATCATCTACATCAAAGTCATCTCCTTTTGAAGACTTTTTAGCAGCACCGCCGGTTTTGCCCTTGGATTTTGGCAGATCGAATTCTTCAAAGTCCTTGTCCAGATCAAAGTCCTCATCGTCATCGCTATCGAAGTCGTCGTCATCATCATCAAAATCATCATCATCCACATCGTCGTCATCGTCATCATCATCGTCGTCAGAACGTTTAGCCTTACCTGTAGTAGCTTTTTTTACAGCCGTTTTTTTCTTCGGTTGCTCATCTAGCTCCTCTTCCAGTTCATCATCATCGTCATCATCTACCGCCTTTTTTGCAGGCTTAGATGCTTTCTTTGCAGCCGACTTAGCCGGTGCAGATTTCTTAGTCGTACTTTTTTTATTTGAGTCGGATTTCATAGCACTCATACCTTGATGACGTAAAATTTTAATTGTTTAACGAAATTCCCAAATTTTTTTTCAGATACAAAAACATAATTTTTTTTCTTAACCAATTACCAGCAGTTGATCGCGGCCGGTACCATTAGAAACGAAACCAATTTTTGTGCCTAAATATTGTTCTACAAATTTGCAGTAGTCTTTAAATACTTGCGGCGTGTCTTCAAAACTAGTGCAGGTGCTCAAAGGTTTATCCCAACCGGGGAAAGTTTCATAAACAGGTTCTACATCGGTACTGCAAAGATCATAAGGCATTTCCTTAGTTTCTTTGCCATCTATTTTATAAGCAACAGCTGCCTTGATGGGATTAAACTCATCCAGCACATCTGTTTTAGTCATAATTAATTTGGTAACACCACTCAGCATCACAGTATAACGTAATGCCACCAGGTCTATCCAGCCACAACGGCGGGAACGGCCTGTAACCGCGCCGAATTCGTTACCGGCTTTGCGCAGCGCTTCACCTGTTTCATCATCCAGCTCTGTTGGGAACGGACCGCTGCCTACACGTGTACAGTAAGCTTTTGTTATACCATACACTTCGCCAATGTGTACAGGGGCAACGCCTAAACCGGCGCACACGCCTGCAGCGATGGTATTGGAGGAGGTAACAAACGGGTAAGTACCGTAGTCGATATCCAACATGCTGCCCTGAGCCCCTTCTGCCAATATTTGTTTGCCACTTTTCAGGTGGTCTTCCAGCCAGTATTCTGCATTCACTATCTGTAATGTACGGAGATATTCCACAGCTTCCATAAATGGTTGCTCCCATTCTTCCCATTCGATCTTCTGATCGTATTGTGCCAGCATCTGCAGATGCTTTTCCTTCAGTTTATTATACCTCTGCTGGAAATCTTTACTTAAAATGTCCCCTACCCTCAAGCCATTGCGGCCTGTTTTATCCATATAGGCAGGGCCGATGCCTTTGAGTGTAGAACCAATCTTATCACTACCCTTTGCGGCTTCAGAAGCTGCATCCAATGCACGATGTGTTGGTAATATCAAGTGGGCGCGATGTGCTATAAATAACCTGCTTAATACATTGGGCCTGATTGCTAATAGCTGTTCTATTTCTCCCTTTAAAGCTACCGGGTCTATTACCACACCATTGCCTATCAGGTTCAGGCAATGATCGTGAAACACACCGGAAGGTATGGTACGCAATACCACCTTTACGCCGTTTACATACAAGGTATGCCCTGCATTAGGGCCACCCTGGAAGCGGGCAATAATATCATACTTATGCGCAAGGTAATCTACTATCTTACCCTTGCCCTCGTCACCCCACTGCAACCCTAACAATACATCTATCATAGAAAAAAATTCGCGCCCAAAATTAGTGGATAGTTTGAAATAACAAATTACTTAAATCAAAACTACTGCTACATTGCCTGTATATGGGCATAACCGGGCAAAAGTACCTAAATCCTATTGGTGTCCGCTATTATTTTTTACAATATTTGACTGCTGGCTGATAGACATCAATTGCTGCATTGTACGCTGCATATTTTCATTAGACCCATCGAGGAATATGGTGTTGCCTTTACCGTTCTCCGCGAAATGTTTGATGGCATCGGTCCACATCGAGAAAAGGATAAAAGACGCGTCGAGATTGGCATTTTGCATCTCTTTGGCCGCAACTGCCATGCCGCGGGCCACTTCTTCCCGGAATAATGCCACACCCTGCCCCCGTAACTGAGACGCCTGGCGTTCGGCTTCAGCAGATATCTTTATGAAATTACCTTCCGCCTCGGCTGCCTTAGTTTTGGTAATCAACAAAGCCTGCCCTTCGTTCTCTGCGGCAGCCTTCAGGTTGTTAGATGCTACCACCTGTGCCATAGAACGCATGATGGCTTCATCAAATGCGATATCGTTTAGCTGAAGATCAAGCAAATGGTAGCCCCAGTCTTCCAATTGCTTATCCAATTGCTCCTTTACATGAAAAATGATCTCGGTGCGCAATTGCAGTATTTCTGACTGCTTTTTGGTGGCCACGTATGCACGTACAGCGCCTTCCACACTGCGTATGAGCGCCTGCATAAAGTTGCGCTCATCCACAAACTTAAAAGCTACGTTTTGTATGGTTTGAGACTCTTCATTCAGCACCGCATACAGTAACATAGCCGAAAAGTTCACATTGGCCTGATCCTGTGTAATGGCCTAGAACTTAAGTTCTATCGAACGGTTTTGGTATGATATACGCCTGTAAATGGTTTCTATGATCGGAACTCTCATATTCAACCCCGGGCGCAGAATTCGGCGAAACTTACCGAACGTGGTAATTACAGCCACCGTACCCTGGCGCACCGTTACTAAAGAAAACAAGAGGTATAGTACAACAATACCGGCAATAATAAGGGCAGCCATAATGATCTAATTATTTGGAAATATACAAAGATGGGCGAAATTTGATGTGTAATCATAATATTTCATGGCAAAGCAGGTGTTGGATATGGCGGCGATACAGGAACGCGAGTTTTCTGACACTGCCCTCATCGGCATCAGCACCAGCCTCTCCCCTCATAAATTTTGCCATGAGGTTAACAATAAACTGGACATGGATTTTGTCCGCAGGCCGGAAATGGATATCACCATCCATGCAAAAGACCAACAATATTCTTTCCATTTTTTTGAATACCAGGTACCGTTAAACGGTGGCATCTATACGATCTACAAACTGAAGAACGGCGCCCAGTTTTTATTGCCTGAATTAAAGCAACTGGACTACCTGTGGAAAGTAGAATGTGCCTGTGCGGAAGATGAGGCGGAAAACATCATACAATATCTTTATCACTTCCCCGATATTCAGCTGGCGCAACTGATACCTACCGACAGGCTGAAGAACCTGAGCCATCTGCTGATATAACCTTTATACTGCGTTTGATATAGCAAACCACAAACATATAAATATGTTAATTCCGTTAGGCGTATTAGGCGCATACGTGTATTTTTCTATTTTTGTTGCCTGTCTAAATAAAGCTGCATGAATTTTCGCAAAGTCAACAACCTTGTTGGTTGGATCACAGGTGCCATAGCGACACTGGTATACCTGAAAACTATGGAACCCACAGTAAGCTTTTGGGATTGTGGTGAGTTCCTGTCCTGTGCCTATAAAATAGAGGTAGGCCACTCCCCCGGCGCCCCACTGTTTATGATGATCCAAAGGATGTTTGGATTACTGGCAGGTGGAGACCTGGCTAAAGTTGCCTTGTTTATCAACGCATGGTCTGCAATAGCCAGCGGATTAACGATCCTGTTCCTTTTCTGGACGATCACACACTTTGCAAAAAAACTCACAGCGGCCAATGACGAACCTAACAGCCTGCAAACTACCCTTATTATGGGTGCCGGCCTTGTTGGTGCGCTTGCCTATACATTCTCTGATACATTCTGGTTCTCTGCGGTAGAAGCAGAGGTGTACGCTACCTCTTCCTTCTTCACGGCCCTGGTATTCTGGGCAATACTGAAGTGGGAACATATAGCCAATACAAAATATGCTGACCGCTGGCTGATATTCATAGCCTATATGATGGGCCTGTCTGTAGGCATTCACTTACTGAATTTACTTGCTATACCGGCGGTAGCGATGGTCTATTACTTTAAACGCTACGAGGTTACCAAAATGGGCACATTCATTGCCTTCCTGGTAGGTTGTGTGTTCTTAGGTTTTGTACAATTTGGCGTATTGCAAGGCTTGCCAATACTTGCCTCTAAGTTCGACCTGCTGTTTGTAAACAGCTTCGGCCTGCCATTTGACAGTGGTGCACTGGTATTTATGCTGCTGCTTATCGGCGTAATGGTGTATTTGCTAATCTATGCAAAGAAAAAGCAATGGTACCTGGTGCATACAGGCATATTATGCGTTATGTTCATCATCATTGGCTTCTCCAGCTACCTGGCGCCATTGATCCGCTCCAGGGCAGATGTACCTATTGACATGACCAATCCCGACAACGTTTTGAGCCTTACCTCTTACCTGCAACGGGAGCAATTTGGCCAACAACCATTGTTCTTCGGACAAGACTTTGACCAAAGGCCTACCGAATATGCCACCAAGGGTGACCAATATGGCATGAGCAAGAAAAATGGCAAAGACTACTATGAAGTGATCGGTAAAAAGCTGGAGCCTGTGTACAATGCCAGCAGCAAACGTTTCTTCCCTCGTATATGGGACAACAATGAGGCTTCGCACATTCAGTATTATCGCGACTTCCTAGGCTTAGGCCCTGATGAATCTCCGACAACAGCCGATAACTTTAGTTTCTTCTTCGGTTATCACATGAACTGGATGTACTGGCGTTATTTCTTATGGAACTATAGCGGACGCGAAAATGACCTGCAAGGCATGAACCCATCCAATCCTAAGAATGGCCGCTGGATAACCGGTATACCTTTCATTGACAAAAACGTCCTTGGACTGGGAGACCTGGATAAAATGCAGGATGGTTATAGAAATAACGATGCCCGCAACAGCCTGTATATGCTGCCGTTGATACTGGGTATCCTTGGTTTGATATACCAGTTCAACAGGAACAAAGAAGATGGCATCACTACCCTGGTATTATTCTTCTTTACCGGTATTGCCATTGCCATTTACCTGAACATGCCGCCATTGCAACCACGTGAGCGTGACTACGCATTTGCGGGATCGACCTATGCATTTGCTATATGGATAGGACTCGGCGTACTGATGGTGAACGACTGGATGCAGAAAGCAGTGAAGGGTGCCGCAGGTGCCTATGCTACCATTGCATTAACGCTGCTGGCAGTACCTGTGTTGATGGCTAAAGAAGAATGGAACGACCACGATCGCTCTAATAAAACACTGGCGCGCGCTACGGCGTATGATGCACTGATGTCTTTAGAGAAAAATGCCATCATATTCACATTCGGTGATAATGATACCTACCCATTGTGGTATCTGCAGGAAGTAGAGCATATCAGGCCCGACGTTCGCATCATCAACACCAGCCTGCTGGGTATCGACTGGTATATAGACCAACTGAACTATAAAATAAACGATGCCGATGCTGTGCCTATGGTATGGAAAAAACCTGCTTACGAAGGTGATCATCACAACTATGTGCAATACTATGCCAGCCCGGATGTACCTCAGGACAAGTACATCAGCCTGATAGATGTTTGTAAATTCATGACCAGTGACGATCCGCAAACAAAACTGCAGACACAGACCGGCGAAGCGGAAAACTACTACCCTACCAAGAACTTCTACCTTCCTGGTATGAGCAAAGCGCAAATGGTGTCTGAAAACATGCTGAGCGCTGCTGATACAAACAACATCAACACAGAGATGAAGTTCACTTTCCCTAAAACGATCGCTTATAAAGATGACCTTGCAATTATGAACATAGTAGCGGGTATAGCGCAGCAGGGCTGGAAGCGACCTATCTACTTCAACGGCGGCCTGCCCGGTGATAACTACCAGGGTATGGACGATTATATGCGTATGGAAGGTATTATGTATCGCCTGGTGCCATTTAAGCTGAATGACTCGCTGAAAGCAAGACAACAGGATATGGGCTCTGTGAACCTGGATAAGAGTTATAACCTGTTTACAAAGGTGTATCAATGGGGCAATGCAGAACGCAACGATGTATATTTTGATGAGAAGAACCGCCTGATGTTCGCGGCATTCCGTATCAACAGCGCACGCATAGCCAGCGAGCTTACCATGAACGGCAGGCAGCAACAGGCTGAAGAAGTGCTGGATGCGGTAATGAAGGGAATATCAGAGCACTCTTACTTCTATGACGGTACTGCCTACTATGTAGCACAAGCATACTATTTTGTAGGTACAGAAAGCGCTAAGAAAAAAGGTAAAGCGCTTGCTGAAAAAATGGTACGCAATTCAGAAGACGATATTAACTATATCTTATCTGTGCCGGAAGGTAAGCGCGATGTGCTTGCCGGCGATGTGCAACGCGATGCTACCATCATTAACGTAATGGCAGGACTCGCCAAAAACGCGGGCGATACGGATACTTACCGTAAGTGGGATGCGAAGCTAAACATGCTTACAAAACGAGCAGCCGAGCATATGAACCTGCAATCGCTGCAAGGTGGCGGTGGCCAGTAAAAAATTATAATCTGCTGACAATCCCCTTCCAATAACGGAAGGGGATTTTTTAATTTTGTATTATGAATCAATCGATGATAGGAAAAATAACGAAAGTTGCCTTCGCTGTGGTTTTAGTCTTTTCTTCAATGAACCTGAAAGCGCAGCTAATCAAGAAAAAGCATATTAGGGAGAATGATATTCCAAAATTTGTATTAGTACAACTACCAACAGAAAGCAGGAAAATAAATTGGTTTTCGAAAGGCAGTAATAAAACACTTGTAGCTGCTATAAAAAACGATGCAGCACATGTAAGGGAGGCAATGATCAATGATTTCAGTGATCATTTTGATGCTGTCCCGGTTTATTATTATATCGATACCAACGCGACGCTTATTAAAGAGGGAAAATTCAGCGGTATATTGCTGGACAAGAATATGAAGGCGGTAACCAATGCATCCAGTATGGTGCAGCCATACCAAATCATTATTTACGGATCGAGGGTGCCAACAACAGATGAATATAATGCATCAGGGAATAATCCCAATGACGGGGCCTATGTTATTGGTACCAAAAAAGATTGCCTGGTTGTTTATGATAAGAACTTCAACAAAGTTCCATCTCCTGCACCAAATGGTGATGATCTGCGATGGATACCTGCCCGGAAACTAGGAAAAAAATATCCAAAATACCGGTACCTGGGTAGTAAAGAAGATATCAATTACATTCCGTACGCTAGCCAACTGAACCAGGAGATCAACGAATATTATTTTGGCGGATAGATTTAGCAGGCATAAAAAAAATAACCCCGGAATTTCCGGGGTTATTTTTTAGAGGTCGCGAGCGGATTCGAACCGCTGTAGAAGCTTTTGCAGAGCTTTGCCTAGCCACTCGGCTACGCGACCAAGAGGATTGCAAATGTAGTAAAAATTAGTTTCTGAACAAGATAGTTGCTCACTTATTTATTTAGTTTAAGTGTCATAAAAACAAAGTATGCTACAGGGTCGATAAATATGCCACCGGCAGGCGTATCATCAAAGACAACTGTTAATGTGGTACTGTATTCTTCCGGCTCGCCTTCCGTATTTAATGCCGGCTCCCAGCGTGGCATATTATAGATAAGCCGTTTAGCTTCTTCTTCCAGTAACGGATGATTGTGCTCATCAATTGATACGTTTATAACCTTTCCTTTTTTGTCAAAATCAACATCTAGCACCACCTTGCCTTTGATATGATTTTTCTTGCAATAAGGAGGATATTTCAAATTGTTATGAATGTAGCGCCGGTATTTATCCCATCCACCCGGAAAAACAGGACAGCATTTAGCCGGGAAATAGGTGGTGTCTCTACCTGTTCTTGTAAAACAGTTCCCTGACTTTAATTTGCCGTTATGCCAGAGCTCTGTTCGTTCCTTCTGTCCACTTTTGTAATACAAAGTGCGTTGCATATAGTCATTCTTAAGTCTATCAACGATCGAAGAAGGCTTACTATACCCTTTTGAATAATAAATATAGTGACCTGTAATTTCTCCGTTTTTTACGTCACACTCAAAATCTTCACTTCCATCTTCATTGTAATAAACACAATGACCATCCTGTACATTCTCATTGCTGTCAAGAAAATAGCCATCCATCTCTAGTTTGCCCGTACTTTTATAGTAATCTTTTATATGATAATGGCCGTCTGCGGAACGATTGACTATAGGGGTAAAATAGAATGCATCTTCTCTACTTGCTTTCTCCCAGTCTTTATCAAACCAGGCTGTATCCTGCTGGGCAATGGCAGCAGCGGAATGGAATAATAGTAATAGTAACAGGTAATACTTCATATTCTAAATATAAAAGAAGTATTTTTTAAATGAAATAGCCTCTATAATAGCAGAGGTTAATATCGGCATATTGAACCTTGAAAATTTGCTTTGATCTCTTCCAAACAACACATCTAAATAGCGGTCGCTTTCAATAGCCTGACCTGTTTCCAGATCAACCGCGGGACGCCAATTAGGAATACTAAGTACTAATCTCAATGCTTCGGCATCTAGTAGTGGATGTACCTTGGTAGAAACAATAGCCTTGTATATTTTCCCGGTTGAGTCAAAAAAAGTGTGAACATATACTCTGCCATGGATCTTGTTTTTTTTTGCAAAGATCCGGGTAAGTCATGTGCTTTAGCATATATCCTTCATATGCTGTATCGCCGCCCGGGAAACGAGGCAAACTAAAATCCTCAAAATAAATAGTATCCTTGCCCGTGCGAGTATAACAATGCGCTTCATTTAAACGGCCTCTCTTCCATATTTCTTTACGCTCAACTACCCCATTGGGATAATAGCTAATTAATTTTCCTTTAAAAAAACCATTTTTAAAAAATCTTGTGCTGCGGATTTTTCCAGAATTTTTATAATAAATTTTCCAAACACCGTTTGAAACTCCATTTATTGCATTTCCCTCGCTTTCTAAAACACCATTGTCATAATAAAATTTTGTCCCACCATCTTGCATGGTACCATCCTTATCTGAATATTGTCCTTCTTCCTGCAATTTCCCCGTACTTATATAGTAATCCTTTATTAGATAGTGTCCATCCGAAGATTGCCGGACCAACGGCCGAAAGTAAAAAGCACTATCTTTTATCGTTTTTTCCCAATATTTATTAAACCAAGTAGTATCCTGTTGAGCTTGGACTGCAAAGGAGACAAATAATAGTAATAGTAACAGGTAATGCTTCATATACTAAATATAAAAGAAGCATCTGTAAAATGAAATAGCCCCTGCAATGCAAGGGCTATAATATCTGTTACCGATGTAAGCTTACACCTGGAAAACACCCGTCTTAAATTCCTTCATTTCAGGATTATGATTAGCGGCGTTAATGCCTTCTGATATTACTCTGCGTGTTTCTGCAGGGTCAATGATCTCATCAACCCAAAGACGCGCTGCGGCATAGTAAGAACTGGTCTGCGCAGCATATTTATCCGTTATCTGCTTCAGCAGTTCCTTCTCTTTTTCCGGATCAATAGTTTCTCCCTTAGCTTTCAAGGATGCTACCTGTATCTGTAATAAAGTTTTAGCTGCCTGCTCACCGCCCATTACCGCTATCTTGGCATTAGGCCATGCATATATGAAACGAGGATCGTAAGCCTTGCCGCACATGGCATAGTTGCCCGCGCCATAGGAATTACCAATGATGATCGTGATCTTAGGTACTACGGAATTAGCTACAGCATTCACCAGCTTGGCACCATCTTTAATGATACCGCTATGCTCACTGCGGCTGCCTACCATAAAACCGGTAACATCCTGCAGAAATACCAATGGTATTTTCTTTTGATTACAGTTTTGAATAAACCGTGCAGCTTTATCTGCACTGTCGTTATAGATAACACCACCTAACTGCATCTCCCCTTTTCCACTCTTTACAATCTTGCGCTGGTTGGCAACGATACCTACAGCCCAGCCATCGATGCGCGCATAGCCGCATACGATCGTCTTTCCATAATCTTCTTTAAACTGATCGAACTCAGAATTATCAACCAGCCTTTCTATTACTTCAACAACATCATAAGCCTTGCTGTTATCTGCCGATACCAATCCGTAAAGCTCTGCAGGATCTTTTTCCGGCGCAATGGGTTGGGCGCGATCAAAACCGGCGCGCGGTGTCTCGCCCAGTTTATCCATTATGCGGCGTACCTGGTCCAGGCATTCCTGTTCTGTATCAAATTTATAATCTGCTATTCCGCTGATCTCTGTATGTGTTTTGGCACCACCCAGGGTTTGTATGTCTATATCTTCTCCAATGGCAGCCTTTACCAGGTATGGCCCCGCCAGGAATATAGATCCGTTCCCTTCTACCATCAGTGTTTCATCGCTCATAATAGGCAAATATGCCCCACCCGCTACACAACTACCCATTACTGCTGCTATCTGGCTGATGCCCATTGCGCTCATCTGCGCATTATTGCGAAAGATGCGCCCAAAATGTTCTTTGTCGGGAAATATCTCATCCTGCATAGGCAGGTACACACCGGCACTGTCTACTATGTATATTACAGGCAAGTGGTTTTCCATAGCTATTTCCTGCAGGCGCAGGTTTTTCTTTCCGGTTATAGGAAACCATGCTCCGGCTTTTACTGTATTGTCGTTGGCTACAATTACGCATTGGCGGCCGCAAACATAGCCCAGTCCTGCAACGGTACCTCCTGCGGGGCATCCACCATGTTCTTCATACATTTCCCATCCCGCAAAAGCACCTATCTCTGTAAAAACACTGTCTTTATCCACCAGGTATTGAATTCGTTCGCGCGGCGTCATCTTGCCTTTTTCCCTACTCTTCTCTATTGCTTTTTTGCCACCGCCAAGGCTCACCTGGGCATGCCTTTGTTTCATCTGGCTAACGGCCAGCTTCATTGCATCTTCGTTCTTATTAAAATCCAGATTCATGGACACAAATATAATTCGGCTGTATGACAATGGATAATATTATATAGCCGCCCTGTGATAAGCGATCGTAATAATTCACCCCAGATTTACGTTTTTCACCACAAACCTGTCTTTAATTGAAACGACAATGTAAAAAAGCTAAACAAACCGCAAGCTAATTGTAAACTTATAAGTTACTTTGCATTATATATAAATGAAACCCCTACGTTCATACATAGTCATTTTCGTGATATTGCTTTGCGCAACGAAAGCATCGGCCTCTCATATTTTTGGCGGGGATCTTTTATATCAATACGTAGGAAACGATAGATACAGGGTTGTACTTACTATTTATGGCGATTGTTCCGGGCAAAATTTTCCAACATTAAAAGGTGCCTCTCCTAGTATCATCCTACAAAACAATGGGCAAGCATTTGCCTTTCTGTCTTTGAAGGCAGAAGACTCCGGAGTAGAAGTAACGCCTGTATGCGTGCAGGACAGTAACAACACAGCCTGTAAAAAGCCAACTAATCCTATTCCGGGCATTACCAGGTATATCTATGCCGATACCGTTACTGTGCCATTTCCTGCTGCAGATTGGGTATTTGCTTTTTCTGGTGTAATGGGCAATAATTCAATAGCAGGCAGGACCAATGCCATAGGCAACATCAACATAGATCCTTTGCAAGGATCTACCATGTACCTGGAGGCTCATTTGAATAACCTGAACGGCCCTAACAATTCACCGGCTTATACTACGATCCCAACTCCTTTTTACTGTGTAAACCTGGCACAGGAATATAACCAGGGCGCTGTGGATCCGGATAAGGATTCTCTCAACTTTTTACTGACACCGGCATTGGAATCATCAGTACAAACAGTTACTTATATACCACCCTATAGTGCCACCGCGCCGATAGCCACAGCCGCGGGCTCATTTAGTTTCAACAATATTAATGGGCAAATGAGCTTTACACCCAATCTTGCACAGATATCGGTAGTAGTAAACAAGGTGGAGGAATATAAGAATGGTGTATTGGTAGGCAGCAGTATGCGTGAAATGACATTTATTGTTCTGAGCACCTGCAATAACTCTCCTCCGGTTGGAAAAATAGATTCGAATGTAGATGGAGGATTAACGGCCCCCGGTAATATTGTGAATGTATGCCAGGGCACGAAGCATGTGGCGTTCACCATCAGTCCTAAAGACGCCAACGGAGATAATATTACCGTAGACACCAGCGGCGGGGTTTTCGGTGGCGCATTAACGATAACGGGCAATGGCACCAAGAGTCCCAGGATTAGCTTTTCATGGGATCCGGACGCTAACCAACCCCTCGGAGCCTACACATTTTTTCTTAAATATAAAGACGACGGCTGCCCGCTATCCAGCAACCAAACAATTGCCTATACTGTTAGGGTGATCCGTCCATTTTCGATCAGCTACGAGGTGCTGGCGCCAACCCAATGCGCGCATAATGCTTATGTGCGCATCATAGTGAAAGATGGTGTTAGCCCCAAAGTACTGGAGGTGGATAAAAATGACCGTTTATTAAAGTCGTACAGCGACAGCCTGGAAAAAAATGATACTACCTATATCATTGCCGATAGTTTCATGAAAGGAAACTATCACCTCATTGCCTTTTCGCCCTACTTCAAATGTGTTTCTGATTTGAACATGACGATTGCAGACAGCGGTGTTTACCCCTTTCCGCCATTCTTTAAAGATAAAGATGTGTGCCTGAACGATTCTGTTGTTCCTATATTGCTTCACGAGGACACAACGGTGTTTCATATCAACTGGTATGACATTGAAGCGGGAAAGCTTGCAACGGTACCTACGTATGAGACCAACACTACCAAGGTATATACCTGGCTGATAAGCCAGACGCACCTTGTTTGCGAATCGGACAAGGTACCCTACCATGTGAATGTGCATGACCTGCCAACAATAGACATACTTGCGGAATCTCGGAAGGTATGCATCGGGGATAAAATATTTTTACTGGCAAGTGGCGGAGTTTCCTATACCTGGCTACCTGCAGATAAGATATATTCAGACGATCGGGTAAACTTCTATACGCGCGTATTGGAACCAACCACCTACAAAGTAGTGGGAACAAGTGAATATGGATGTGTTGATACAGCATCCATCACCTATAGTGATATTGAAAACTGCTGTACTTTTTCCTACCCTAATGCCTTCAGCCCGAATGGCGACGGCAAAAATGATCGTTTTCACCCTCTTTTATACGGCAACTCCCTTGAATATTCGCTCACCGTTTACAACAGGTGGGGACAGGAAGTTTTTCATACTACAGATCCTAATGATTCCTGGGATGGCAATTACAATAGCAAGCCCTGCGATATGGGTGTTTACTATTACCGATTGAAAAGCAAATGCTATACCGGCCATGAAGAAACCAGCGCAGGTGATGTGACGCTGATCAGGTAACCTCTATTCCCATTTAAACATCCGGGATGCTACTGTGTACACCACTACACCCCATATCAGCAGCGCAAATAGATCCCATTTTATTTCCCATACTCCCAGCCCTTCGAAAGCTATTTTTCGCATAGCATCATTTAGGTAAGACAATGGCAGCACCCGACAAAAAGGCTGCATCCACTTAGGAAAATTATCTATTGGGAAAAATGTACCGCCCAAAAGGAATTGTGGCAGCGTAATGATATTGGCAAATGGCGGAATGGTTGCATCGCTTTTAGCTATAGAACTCACAATGAACCCAAATCCCATAAACACCATAATACCTAACGCGCTCAAAAGTATCAATTCTACGATTGTAAAAAATCCGTTTACCAGTGTAAACCCAAACGCAAAATGCCCGACACAAATAATAATGACTGCACCCAACAGTTGAAATACCATACGTGCGATGCCCTCGGCTATAACTATTACTTCTCGCCTTACGGGTGTAGCAAAAAACCGTTTCAATACCAGGGTCTGCCTTAGGTTAAAGAATACGAAAGCCGTTCCAAACACACTACCGGCCAGTAATGAGAATCCAAGCTGTCCCGGCAATATAAAATCTATCATTTTATATTCCCTTACTACACTCTCCTTCACCTCTATACTTGCAATAGCCGATGAACGTCTTGCAATTTCAGGGTCCATGCTCTGCACCACAGAGTTAATAATACCCTGCAGTTGGGGCGCTTTATCCATTTGTGATGAGGATGCATTGATTACTACAGAATAACGTGGTTGCGAACTATCTGAATTAGGAGTAACAGCTATAGTAGCAGCTATAACACCTTCCTGCATGCTTTTTGATAAAGATGCCGAGTCTACATCTTTCCATTTTAGCACAGGTACATTTTGTAGTGCCATATAAAGCTGATTGGCCGTATCACTTCCCGGTGCTTTGGCAACACTGATAGAAAACCTGCCGCTACCGCCGCCAAGAAACCCAAAAACAAGTATAAATATTAATGGAAATGCTATACTGAAAACAATTGCAGACGGACTCTTCACTATAGCTTGCAGGCTTGCTTTAATAAGCGCCCGCATAGCGCGTGCATTACTATATTGTGGCATAAGCAATAGAAAGCACAAATGTAACAAAGAACAAGCGGTAAGGTATAGCAATATTATAATTGTTGTTAAAAAAGCAACCCTGCCTCCGACAAGCTATATAATAGTGTAACTTAGATTACCGCATGAAAAAGACGTACGCGTATATAGGAACATTCTTAGCCATTTTAACCTGCCATGCTGCCATTGCATCCAAGATATTTATACCCATGGATGCCGATAATCAAACCAACCATTTGAAAGCATATGGCATTGCCTATGCAGCACTCAAAGATGGAATGACCATCGACTGGCTGCTAAACTATGAAGGCGGCAGTTTCGGGATGGATCAAAATGAAGGCATCGAACGGATGTGTAAGCTGCGCGGCGTAAGCTATGAGGTGATGAGCGATGCACAATACCTTGGAGTGATCAATAAGATCTCAGACCCGAATTTTAATGGTGATATCATCAAGCTGGAAAAGGCTCCTAAAATATGCGTGTACACCCCACCCGGCAAACAACCCTGGGATGATGCCGTAACGCTGGCCCTTACCTATGCAGAGATACCATTTGATAAAGTTTATGATGATGAAGTACTGGCAAACAAGTTGCCGGAATACGATTGGCTGCACCTGCATCATGAAGATTTTACCGGTCAATATGGTAAATTCTGGGCATCATTCCAGAATGCTAACTGGTATCAGGAAGATGTGCGCCTGAGCGATGCTATGGCAGCGAAGCATGGGTTTAAAAAAGTATCGCAGCTAAAACTTGCGGTAAGTAAAAAAATCAGAGATTTTGTTGCCGGTGGCGGTTATTTGTTTGCAATGTGCTCTGCAACTGATAGCTATGATATTGCATTGTCAGCAGAAAATACGGATATCTGTGATGTGCCGTTTGATGGCGACCCGCCTGCACCTGATGCACAGCAAAAACTTGATTTTTCAAGATGCTTTGCCTTTAAAGATTTCCAGCTGTTTACAAACCCATATATATATGAGTTTTCCAATATAGATAATACTCAATTCAGACGGGTTAATAAAGAAGCTGATTATTTCACGCTGTTTACTTTTTCCGCCAAGTTCGATCCTGTACCCTCCATGCTCTGCCAGGACCATACCACTACCATAAAAGGTTTCATGGGGCAGACTACATCTTTCCGTAAGGAAGTATTGAAGTCGAATGTTTTGATCATGGGCGATTACAAGCCAGCTAATGAGGCACGCTATATACATGGTGAATATGGCAAAGGAACATGGACTTTCTACGGCGGCCACGACCCCGAAGATTATGAGCACGCCATCGGCGATCCGCCAACAGACCTAAACCTACATCCCAACTCACCGGGATATAGGCTCATTTTAAATAATGTGTTATTCCCTGCAGCGAGGAAAAAACCAAGAAAAACATAGTACCGGCATCTCTGCTGGTTTTTCTATTTTCGATAAGTCAACTATTCAAGTAACTTCGCCCCCGTTATGTATCCTGATTTTCAACAACTCTTACAAAGCCTGTTCGGCACACCCATGCCCGAATGGTTAAGCATATTTAAAACCTTCGGCTTAATGGTAGCCATCGCTTTTTTTGGCGCAGCATGGAGCCTTATACAGGAGCTGAGAAGAAAAGAGCAAATGGGGTTGCTGATACCCACATTTACAGAAATAGAAGTGGGCAAACCTGCTTCCGCGACAGAGTTACTATTATCTGCGCTCGGTGGGTTTGTTCTCGGCTTTAAGGGCGGTGGTATGATAGGCAATGCTGCTCAGGTCTCCCCAGACCCGCTTGGGTATGTTTTCTCCCTGCAAGGGAGCCTTGTATTCGGCATACTAGGTGCAGTAGTATTCGGATATATCAAATATTCAGAAAAGAAAAAGCAACAACTAGATGAACCACAAACCAAACGTATTGCCATCTACCCACATCAGCGCATCAGTGAAATAGTGATGATAGCAGCCATTGGCGGCCTGGTAGGTGCTAAAGTATTTAATGCACTGGAAACATGGGACGAGTTTATTAAAAACCCTGCAGAAAGCCTATTGTCTTCATCAGGCCTTACCTTTTATGGTGGACTTATTGTGGCTACCGTTGCACTGATGTATTATGCACGTAAGCATCAGATCCCTTTTAAGCACCTATGCGACGCTGCCGCACCCGGATTAATGCTTGCATACGGCATTGGCCGTTTAGGCTGCCAGTTTGCCGGCGATGGCGACTGGGGCATCTTCAATAGTGCCTATGTAACGGAGCCGAACGGGATCTTAAGGCTTGCAAATCATGGTGAGTTTCAACAAGTAGTACAAACATATCCGCAATACTTCATACAAAATTTCGGCAGTATCGCCTCTGTTCCACATATCTATGCCCCGGCACCTTCCTGGTTACCCCAGTGGATGTTTGCTATGAACTATCCACACAATGTAAATAATGAAGGTATTGCCATCATGGGTTGCATGCACAACTATTGTGCTGTATTACCTGCTGGTGTATTCCCTACGCCGCTTTATGAATCCGTGGTATGTATAGGGTTGTTTTTTGTATTGTGGAGCATGCGTAAACGGCTTAATGCACCACTTCAGATGTTTGGCCTTTACCTTATACTTAATGGCATTGAACGCTTCCTGGTAGAAACAATACGGGTCAATTATAAATATGACTGGGGCTTTATACACCCTACACAGGCCGAAATATTATCAGTAGTGTTCGTTATTATAGGATTGGTGCTATTGTTAAGAGTACGTAAGGTTTCTCCTGCGCAAGCCTAAACAGGCACGGTTTTTTGAATGGTTGTGTTATGAAACAGGCAGCACAACCGCTCGACCCATCGCCCATCCGGCTCAACCGCAATACATTGTTGCGGTTACATACCGATACGCATAAGACAGCTGCTGCTGTACATCTGGTTTACATAACCGATAAGGAACCCGGCATCACGAGAATCAAAAAAGGCGATTCCTTCACATACATAAAGGATGGCAAGGCGCTAAAAACGGCGGAGGATATCAACCGGATCAAAGCCTTAGTCATACCTCCGGCATGGGAAAATGTATGGATCAGCCCTATCGCTAACTCCCACCTGCAAGTTACAGGTTATGATGCACGAGGCAGAAAACAATACAGGTACCACCAGTTATGGAGCAGTGTACGTAATCAAACCAAATTCTTCCATATGCACGCATTTGGGCAGGCGCTACCTGCTATTCGCCGGCAGTTGCAAAAAGACCTTAGCCTGAATGGCTTGCCACAGGAAAAAGTGCTAGCAGCCGTTATCTCTATTATGCAGTGCACTTGCATACGCATCGGCAATGACGCATATGAAAAGTTATATGGTTCATTTGGATTGACTACGTTAAAAGACCAACACGTGAAGGTAACTGGCGGTAGTGTACAGTTTAGCTTTAAAGGTAAAAAAGGTGTGTATCACAAAGTGGACATGAAAAGCCGCAAGCTGGCGCGGATAGTGCAACAGTGCAGAGATATCCCAGGCAAAGAATTGTTTCAATATTATACAGAAGAGGGTACAAGAAAAGCTATAGACTCGGGTATGGTCAATGCCTACATCCGGCAGATAAGCAATGGTGATTTTACTGCTAAGGACTTTCGTACCTGGGCTGGTAGTTTGAAAGCCCTCGAAGTATTAAAAGAAATAGAAAAGCCTGCGTCTGAAACGCAGGCTAAGAAAAAAATTGTTGAAGTATTAGATATTGTTGCTGGTCACCTGGGTAATACAAGAACAGTCTGCAAAAAATATTATGTCCATCCTATTCTGTTCGATCATTTCACCAATCATACCCTTCATAAATTTATCTCAAACCCGAGCTTAACTTGTGACACACTCCAGGGTTTAACAGAAGAAGAGCAACTCTTAATGACTATTCTTGAAAGCAATAAGAGTACTATTATAACCTAAATTAAACGGTAGTAACTACTTCTTCAGTAAGATGTCCTTTATTTAGTTCGGGGTTATTTCTTTCAGCTGCTTCTATAGGTGCAAAATTAGAGAGCGCTTCACCGCTGTTCTTACGCACGGCAACAGTATGTTCGTAGTGTACAGATGGTTTGCCATCAGCTGTAACAACCGTCCACCCATCAGATAGTGTGTATACATCTCTTGTACCCAGGTTAATCATCGGCTCAATAGCCAATACCATACCTTCTTTCAATCGCTTACCATCGCCTCTGCGGCCATAGTTAGGCACTTGCGGGTCTTCGTGTAGTTTTTTACCAACGCCATGTCCTACAAGCTCACGCACAACACCGTATCCATTCTGCCGTGCAGTATAGTCTTCTATAGCAAACGAAATGTCACCTACCCTATTACCATCTTTTGCTTGTGCTATGCCGCGTGCAAGCGATTCCTTGGTAACACGCATCAGCTTCAAAATTTCAGGCTTTACATCACCTATAGCAAACGTATAAGCATGATCGCCATGATAGCCATTCATATACACCCCGCAGTCTACAGATATAATATCACCATCCTTCAGCACATAATCGCTTGGGAAACCATGTACTACTACTTCATTCACCGATATGCAAAGCGAATATTTAAAACCACCATAACCTTTAAAAGAAGGTACCCCACCATTATCCCTGATAAACTGCTCTGCCATCGTATCGATAGAAAGCGTGGTGATACCTGGCTTTAAAAAGTTTGCCACCTCTGTTAAGGTGGCAGTGACCATTAAAGCGCTTTTGCGTATTAATTCAATTTCGTCTTTACTTCTAATATGTATCATTACTCACTAATTCAAATTATACGGAAGCTCCTGTTGCCGCCTGGCGGCCAGATATACGACCTGTTTTCATCAGGCCATCGTATTGGCGCATTAGCAGGTGGCTTTCTATTTGTTGCAGTGTATCCAGGATAACACCCACACCGATCAACATAGAAGTACCACCGAAGAAAGAGGAGAAACCACTTGTTACGCCCAGCAAAGCAGCAACGCCCGGCAGAACGCCCGCTACAGCCAGGAATACAGCACCGGGCAAGGTGATACGATCCATGATAGTAGCGATATAATCAGCAGTTGGTTCACCTGGTTTCACGCCGGGGATGAAGCTGTTGTTCCTTTTCAGGTTATCAGCCATCTCAGACGGGTTGAAGATCAACGCTGTATAGAAATAAGTAAAGGCAATTACCAGTACTGCATAAACTATGTTGTAGATCAGTGATGTATGATCAGACATGGCACGTACAAAACCCTGCGCACCTTCATTGTTACTAAAGCCAACCAGCGTAGCCGGTATAAACATAATAGCTTGTGCGAAGATGATCGGCATTACACCGGCTGAGTTCACTTTCAAAGGAATGAAATCACGAGAACCGGACACTTCTTTTGCTGCGTTAGTGCTGCCAATGATACGGCGTGCATAGTTCAGAGGTATTTTACGTGTACCTTGAGTCAATAGGATCAGGCCAACGATAACACCAATGAAGATAGCGATCTCAATCAGGAATATCAAAAGGCCACCACCGCCGCCAAGGTTCTTAGCGTCGAATTCCTGGCCTAAAGAGTGTGGCAAACGTGCAAGGATACCCACCATGATGATCAGTGAAGTACCGTTACCAATACCTTTGTCCGTGATCTTTTCACCCATCCACATTACAAACAGCGTACCAGCAGTCAGTACGATTACAGTAGATAACCAGAAGAGTACCGGGCTAAAACCTTCTACGATAGCACCACCTGTTTGCGTACGCAGGTAAGCAACATAAGCACTTGCCTGGAATGCGGTTACCAATACGGTAAGATAACGTGTGTATTGATTGATCTTTTTACGGCCACTTTCTTCACGTTGCATTTTAGCAATTTGCGGCACAACAATACCGGCAAGCTGCATAAAGATAGAAGCAGAGATATAAGGCATTACACCTAATGCAAAGATAGATGCACGTAAAAATGCACCACCTGCAAACATATTGAACAAGCCCAATAAGCCACCGTTCTGGCTGCTTTCAAGTGCAAGTAAGTTTGGGTTGATACCGGGAAGCGTGATGTAGCAGCCTGCTCGGTATACTAATACCAGCAATAGCGTAAATAGGATGCGCTTACGGAGTTCATCTATTCCCCAGATATTCTTAAGCGTTTCAATTAATTTCTTCACTTTGGACTGTAGTTAATCAACAAAAAATGGAAATGCGAATAAACGATAAAAGACGCATTTTACCAAATGCGTCTTTTGATTATAGAAATAGATTAAACTAACTCTACAGTGCTGCCCGCAGCTTCTATTGCTTCTTTAGCTTTTGCACTTATTGCATTCACTTTGAAAGCGATTTTAGCTTTGAATTCACCGAAGCCTAATATCTTAACAGCGTCAGTGCGGTTGATCAGGCCATTGATATAAAGATTGTCGAGAGAGAACTCCTGGATATTGTATTTCTCGATCAGGTAATCCAATTGACCAAGGTTGAATACCTTATAGTCAATACGGTTGTTATTTTTAAAACCACGCTTAGGCATACGGCGCTGAATAGGCATCTGACCACCTTCGTGGCCTATTTTGCGTTTGTAACCGGTGTTTGACTGAGCACCTTTGTTACCACGTGTTGCAGTACCACCATGACCGCTACCTTCACCACGGCCTATACGTTTTGTTTTCTTTACGGAACCTTCAGCAGGTTTTAAATTGTGCAGTTGCATAATTTACGATTTTTGGACTTGCGCGGAATGTAAAACCGCTCGCAATTGGTTAAAAAATTAAGCTTTTACTTCTTCTACTTTTACCAGGTGATGAACAGCCTGTACCATACCCAGAATCTGCGGTGTTGCCTCTACTTCTACAGTAGCGTGCATTTTACGCAGACCTAACGCCTGAAGCGTACGCTTTTGGCGCGCCGGACGGTCTATTCCGCTCTTTGTCTGTGTAATTTTAATCTTAGCCATGACGCTATATAAATTCAAAAGTTAAAATTCAATAATTCAATATGTTATGCCAGCCCTTAGGCTGTGCTAAACTATTACCCGTTGAATACTTTCTTCAGGCTGATGTTGCGTTCTTTTGCAACAGCTATTGGTTCGCGCAGCATGCTCAAAGCTGTGAAAGTAGCTTTCACCACGTTGTGAGGGTTAGCAGAACCTAAAGATTTAGAAAGCACGTCTGTAACACCTGCAGCTTCTAATACTGCACGCATGCTACCACCTGCTATCACACCTGTACCGTGAGCAGCCGGTTTGATCAGTACTTTAGCAGCACCGTCTTTTGCCAGTTGTTCGTGAGGGATAGTACCGTTCATCACAGGCACTTTTATCAGGTTTTTCTTAGCATCATCTATACCTTTAGTGATAGCTTCCTGTACTTCTTTGGCTTTACCTAAACCATGTCCTACAACACCTTGACCGTTACCTACAACAACCAGGGCAGAAAAGCTAAACGCACGGCCACCTTTTGTGGTTTTTACCACGCGGTTGATAGCCACTACCTTTTCATGCAGTTCCAGGTCTCCGGCTTTAACGCGATTTAATGTTGACTTCGCCATTATAATTATCTAAAGAAAAATGTTAAACAATGTTTGGATTAGAATTTCAGACCACCTTCACGTGCGCCATCTGCTACAGCCTTAACACGGCCATGGTACAGGTAACCACCACGATCAAATATGCAATCTGCCAGGCCAAGAGCCACAGCCTTCTCAGCGATAGCTTTACCAACCATAGCAGCTTTTTCTGATTTAGTGCCTTTTTGTGCAGCTATATCCTTCTGACGAGAGTTAGCAGCAACCAGCGTAGTGCCTGTTGCGTCATCTATCAGCTGTGCATAGATATCTTTGTTACTGCGGAATACAGAAAGGCGTGGTTTTGTAGCTGTGCCACTTACTTTGGCACGGATACGCCAGCGCAATTTCTGACGGCGGAGAACTTTAGGATCTGTTGACATTTTTTATCTGTTTTTTACGGGCTCAGGCTGCATAAAGCAACCTGGCTACCGATGTGTTTACAAAATTTATAAAAACAATTATCACCCGCGACTGCGGATGATAATCTTTATTACTTACCGGCTGCTTTACCTGCCTTACGACGTACGATCTCGCCGACAAACCTAACACCCTTACCTTTGTAAGGCTCTGGTTTACGCAGGCTACGGATCTTTGCAGCAACCTGACCTAATAATTGTTTATCGTTAGATTCGAGTATGATCTTTGGATTCTGACCTTTTTCAGCAGTAGCAGAAGCTTTTACTTCTTTAGGCAATTCCAGGATGATGTTGTGAGAGAAACCTAAAGCCATATCTATCTGCTGGCCCTGAACTGCAGCACGGTAACCCACACCCACCAATTCAAGTTCTTTCTTAAATCCATCAGTAACACCTACAACCATGTTAGCGATCAGTGAGCGATACAGACCATGCAGTGCACGGTGACGGATCTGATCTGTAGGACGAGTGATAAGCACTTCGCCATCTTTTACTTCTACAGTGATATCGCGATCTATATTCTGCTTCAGTTCGCCTTTAGGGCCTTTAACCGTTACTTCATTCGCAGGGCTCACTGTCAGTGTTACACCAGAAGCAAGCTTAATCGCTTTTTTTCCTATACGAGACATTCTAAAATATATTATTTATGTTATGGAAAAGTTTCTGACCGATCAGCCTGTATAGGTACCGGCTTAATGTATCAGAAACCTGTTAAAATCAATTAGTATATGTGGCACATTACTTCACCACCAACATTCTGAGTGCGGGCTTCCTTATCAGTCATTACACCTTTAGATGTAGAAACGATAGCTATACCGAGGCCACTCATTACGCGTTTCAGATCAGCAGGTTTTGCGTATTGACGCAAACCCGGACGGCTTACACGCTCCAGAGCTTTGATAGCAGGCTCTTTAGTTTCAGGATGATATTTTAAAGCTATCTTGATGATGCCTTGTTTGTTATCATCTTCAAATTTGTATTTCAGGATATAACCTTTATCATAAAGGATCTCTGTAATACGCTTTTTAACGTTAGAAGCAGGGATCTCCACTATACGGTGGCGAGCCATCTGCGCGTTACGAATACGGGTTAAAAAGTCTGCTATAGGATCTGTTACCATTATCTTTTAATAAGTTTTGTAAAGTTTTCAATTGCCTCCGGTTTCAGTAGTATACTGACCTTGAAACGTTTATAAATTACCAGCTTGCTTTACGTACACCTGGTATTTTGCCGTCCAATGCCATATCGCGGAACATAACACGACAAATGCCGAACTGGCGCATATATCCTTTAGGACGACCGGACAGCTGACAGCGGTTCTTTAAACGAACCGGTGATGAATTCTTCGGAAGTTTATCCAAAGCAGCATAATCTCCGGCAGCTTTCAGGGCAGCACGCTTTTCAGCATACTTTGCTACCATTGCTTCGCGTTTGCGTTGGCGGGCTTTTACTGATTCTCTTGCCATTTAATATTAGTTATTGTCTTTTTTAATGTTTTTGAAAGGCATACCCAGTTCTTTCAGCAGTTCGTATGCTTCTTCGTTAGTACGTGCAGTAGTAACGAAAGTGATATCCATACCACTGATACGGGCAACCTTATCGATGTTGATTTCCGGGAAGATGATCTGCTCTGTAACACCCATTGTGTAGTTACCACGGCCATCAAATGATTTTTCATTGATACCTTTAAAGTCACGTACACGTGGAAGCGTTACTGCGATAAAACGATCCAGGAACTCATACATGTTATTATGACGCAGCGTAACGCGGCAACCGATAGGCATTGCTTTACGCAGCTTGAAGTTCGAGATATCTTTTTTAGACAAAGTAGGCACTGCCTTCTGACCAGAGATGTTAGTCATTTCAGTAACCGCATCATCGATCATTTTTTTGTCTGATACAGAGCCTTTAACACCCTGGTTCAGGCATATCTTTACCAGGCGAGGGCATTGCATAACAGTAGAATATCCAAACTTTTTCATCAAAGCCGGCACTACCTCTTCTTTATACTTTTTCTGTAAACGAGGGCTGTATACTGTTTCCATTATTTAATTTCCTCCCCAGATTTTTTTGATACACGTACAAAACTTGATTCTTTGCGCTCACGTTTGATACGTACAGGAGCTTTAGCCTTAGCATCCCACAACATAACGTTAGAGATGTTGATAGCAGCTTCTTCCTGCACAATACCCCCTTGCGGGTTTTGAGCATTAGGCTTCAGGTGTTTGGTTACTACGTTTACGCCCTCAACCAGCACACGGCTTTTCTGAGGATAAACAGCCAACACCTTGCGTGGTTTGCTACGGTCTTTATCATCGCCGGCTATAACTACCACGCTATCGCCTTTCTTAATATTGAACTTAGGTTGAAATCTCTGTTTCACAATCTATTAATTAAGTTATTGGGCCATACAACCCAAAAACGGGCTGCAAAGGTACAATATTTTTTTTACAATACTTCAGGTGCCAATGAAACTATTTTCATATAGCCTTTATCGCGAAGCTCACGGGCCACCGGGCCGAAGATACGGGTACCGCGTGGTTCGTCTGAGTTGTTCAGCAGTACTACTGCATTATCGTCAAAATTGATATAAGACCCATCTTTACGACGCAGCTTCTTTTTAGTACGCACAATAACGGCTTTAGAAACAGTACCTTTTTTTACACCACCACCAGGCAATGCATCCTTTACGGTAACTACTATTTTATCTCCGATACCGGCATAGTCCTGGCCCGAATTGCCCAACACACGGATACAAAGTACTTCCTTTGCACCACTATTGTCAGCTACATTGAGCCTTGATTCTTGTTGTATCATCTTTAAATAAGATTACTTAGCTTTTTCAATAATTTCTACCAGGCGCCAGCGCTTAGTTTTGCTCAGCGGGCGAGTTTCCATGATGCGTACTGTATCGCCTATACCAGCAGTCTGGGCGTCATCGTGCGCGTGGAATTTTGTCGTTTTCTTAACGAACTTACCGTATATCGGGTGCTTTACCTTACGTTCTACAGCAACTGTGATGGTTTTATCCATTTTATCGCTGCTAACGATACCAATACGGGTTTTTCTTCTTTTTCTTACAGTCGTCATCGTTGACATTATAAAAAGTTTATTAGAAACCTAATGCTCTTTTGCGTTGTTCAGTTTTCATACGCGCAATAGTGCGGCGCAGTTGGCGAATAGTCAGCGGATTTTCAACCGGGTTTACCGCGTGGCTGAATTTCAGCTTTTTCAATCTAGACTCCTCGTCAGCGATATGATTCAGCAGTGCCTGTTCGTCCATTGAACGATAATCACTACCCTGTTTCGCTTTAGATGCTTTTGCCATTGTTATTTATTATTTATAAATATCTAATTCTTGAATCTTATTGACCTTCAACATAGTCTGGGCGAACCACAAACTTTGTTTTGATCGGTAACTTCTGTGCAGCAAGCTCCAAGGCTTCTTTTGCTACCTGCATAGGCACACCGTCCAGTTCAAACATGATACGGCCGGGGTGTACTACAGCTGCCCAAAATTCAAGGCTACCTTTACCTTTACCCATACGTACCTCGGCTGGCTTGCGGGTAATTGGCTTATCAGGGAATATACGGATCCACACATTACCTTCACGTTTCATGTGGCGTGTTAATGCCTGACGTGCAGCTTCTATCTGGCGGTTATTGATCCACTTTGGTTCCAAAGCCTTCAGGCCAAAAGACCCCATAGCTATTGTAGCGCCACGTTGTGCATTACCCCTGATCCTGCCTTTGTGGGCCTTACGATGTTTCGTTTTTTTAGGTTGTAACATTGTTACAATATTTTAAAAGTTGCTGTACTATTTTATTTACCAATTAGCGACGGCCACCACCCTGGTTGCCACCACCGCGACGGTCACCACCACCGCGACGCTCTCCGCGACCTTCGCCGCCACCGCGACGTTCTCCGCGGCCTTCACCACCACCACGGCGTTCACCACCTTCCGGACGGCCACCACCGGCTGCGTTACCGCGGCCATCAGAACCTGCAGAGAAGTTAGGGTTCAGATCACGCTTACCCAGTACTTCACCTTTACATATCCAAACCTTGATACCGATCTTACCATATACAGTCAGTGCAAATACTGATGCGTAATCAATATCCATACGGTAAGTATGCAATGGCGTACGGCCTTGTTTGAATTCTTCAGAGCGGGCAATTTCAGCACCGTTCAAACGGCCGCCTACTTTTATTTTAATACCTTCAGCACCCATACGCATTGCCGTAGAGATAGCCATTTTGATAGCACGTTTGTAGCTAACACGGCTTTCTATCTGGCGGGCGATGGTTTCGCCTACGATGTTCGCATCCAGTTCAGGACGGCGGATCTCCATAATGTTGATCTGTACATCATCTTTCTTCGTCAGTTTCTTCAGCTCCTCTTTGATGCGATCAACTTCTGCACCACCCTTACCTATGATAATACCAGGCTTAGATGTATGGATAGTAACGATCAGCTTACCCAGAGTACGCTCAATAACGATACGGGAGATACCGCCTTTATTGATACGCGCGTTAAGGTAAGTACGGATTTTATGGTCTTCAACAAGTTTCTGACCGAAATCCTTTTTTTCGCCAAACCACATGGAGTCCCATCCGCGGATGATGCCCAACCTGTTACCTATAGGATTAGTTTTTTGACCCATTCTAAGTATTATTAGTGTTGAATGTTTAAATTATTATGCGTTTGCTGCTACTGCAGTTTTGCTGTCTACAATAATGGTAACATGGTTACTACGTTTGCGCAACCTGTAAGCACGGCCCTGTGGTGCAGGATTCATGCGTTTTAATGTACGTCCGCCATCTACAAATATGGTTTTTACATACAGGTTTGCGCTTGCTACGTCAACACCTTCATTTTTAACCCTCCAGTTGGCAATAGCGCTCATGAGCAGCTTTTCCAAAGGCACAGAAGGATGCTTAGTGCTAAACTTTAAAGTATTCAGCGCATTTTCTACATCCATACCGCGTATCAGATCAGCCAGCAGGCGCATTTTGCGCGGCGATGTAGGATAGTTACGTAAACGAGCTACAGCTTCCATTTTAATTTTTATTTCTTAGGCGACACCACCAGAAGATGATGCCAGATTTTTTAATTTAATTATTTAGTACCACTATGGCCTTTAAAGTTGCGGGTAGGTGCAAACTCACCCAGCTTATGACCAACCATGAATTCTGTTACATACACAGGAATAAATTTATTACCATTGTGCACTGCAAAGGTTTGACCTACGAAATCAGGAGTGATGGTAGAACGCCTGCTCCAGGTTTTGATAACACCCTTCTTGGTTTTACCTTCATTCATAGCTGCAACTTTCTTATCCAGCTTTGCCTCTACGTAAGGTCCTTTTTTAATTGAACGAGCCATTATTCGTTATATTTTAATTCAGGAGGTTCCTGTTTTTATTATTATTTAGACTTGCCAGAAAGTTTCTTACCGTCACGACGTTGGATGATCAGCTTGTTGCTTCCTTTAGTAAGGCTTCTTGTTTTTTCACCTTTAGCGTATTTACCTGTACGGCTACGTGGGTGACCACCAGAAGACCTACCTTCACCACCACCCATCGGGTGATCTACCGGGTTCATGGCAACACCACGGTTACGTGGCTTAATACCCTTCCAGCGGTTACGACCTGCTTTACCCATTGATTGCAGCGCGTGATCACTGTTAGATACAGTACCTACTGTAGCCATACATGTGCTCAGTACTTTGCGCAATTCACCGCTAGGCATTTTCAGTACACAATACTTTTCTTCCTTGGCATTCAGCTGAGCATAAGTACCAGCCGAACGAGCCAGGGCACCACCTTTACCGGGTTGCAATTCTATATTATGTACAACAGTACCTAATGGCATATTTTTAAGCGCTAATGCATTACCTACTTCAGGAGCAGCATTTTCACCGCTCATTACAGTAGCACCTACTTCCAGGCCTTGCGGTGCAAGGATGTAGCGTTTTTCACCATCAGCATAGCTAAGCAGTGCGATGAATGCAGAACGGTTAGGATCGTATTCTATGGTTTTAACAGTAGCAGGTATGTTAGCCTTGTTACGTTTAAAATCTATGATACGGTACATGTGCTTGTTACCTCCACCCATGTAGCGCATAGAGCGGCGGCCCTGAGAGTTACGGCCGGCTGTAGATTTCTGATGCTCCAGCAAGCTCTTTTCAGGCACATTAGTAGTAACCTCTGCGTAAGCGTTACCTATTCTCCAACGTGTACCGGCTGTTACCGGTTTGTATTTACGTAATGCCATTTTCTAATACTTTATCAAGTCTTACATTGAGAACAAGTCGATAGAATCGCCCTCTGTAAGTGTTACTGTTGCTTTTTTATATGATGATTTTACACCACTGATAAATCCACTCTTAGTGAAGCGGCTTTTCAGCTTCCCAGGTACTACAGATGTATTTACATCTGCAACCTTTACGCCGTAAAACTCTTCTACTGCTTTCTTTATTTCCAGTTTGTTAGCTTTCTTATCTACTTCGAAAGTGTAGCGGCCTGATTTCTCCATCTGGCTGTTTACCTTTTCTGTGATTACCGGCCTAACTAAAACGTCAGCAAGTTTCATTGTTATTATTATTTCGGTTTACGAAAATCTTTTTTCTTAATTATGCTTCAACAGCAGCTTCAGTGAACATTTTAGCGGCAGTTTCTGTAAGCACAACCACTTGAGCGTTTACCAGGTCATAAGTGTTCATATCACTCAGTACCACTGTCTTGTTCCTTTGCAGGTTACGGCAGCTCAGGTACAGGTTCATGTCATGCTCCGGCATAATGAAAAGTGATTTTTGCTCACCTTTCAGTTTACCAAGAACTGTAGCCATTTCTTTTGTCTTAGGAGCTTCCAGTTTCACATCTTCCAGTACCACTATCTTGTTAGCACGCGCTTTGTGAGACAGTGCAGACATTTTAGCCAGGTCTTTCACTTTACGATTCAGTTTGAAATCGTACAGGTGAGGAAGAGGACCGTTTACAGTACCACCACCTTTATATAATGGGTTACGGATATTACCTTTACGGGAACCACCGGTACCTTTTTGACGGTGTAATTTCTTAGAAGCACCGTGCACTTCTGCACGAGTCTTTGTTTTGTGCGTACCCTGGCGCTGAGCGGCAAGATATTGCTTCACTGCAAGATAAATGCAATGATCGTTTGGCTCGATATTGAATATATCGTCCGGCAATTCTACAGAGCGGCCGGTTTTTTCACCCTTATTGTTAAAAACGTCAACTTGCATGGCTAAATTAATTCTGAATTAAAACAATTGCACCGTTATGACCAGGTACAGAACCACTAACTAATATATAATTCTGATCAGGGAACACCTTAACCACACGCAAAGCCTTAACTTTTACGCGGTCGCCACCCATACGGCCGGCCATACGCATTCCTTTGAATACCCTTGACGGATATGAAGATCCACCAACAGAACCTGGAGCACGCTGACGGTCGTGCTGGCCGTGGGATGATTCACCCACACCGCTAAAACCGTGACGTTTAACAACACCCTGGAAACCTTTACCTTTTGTAGTGCCTATAACACTTACTTTTTCACCTTCAGTGAATATTTCGCAGGTAAGTGATTCACCTACTTGCTTATCGATGGAACAATTACGAAGTTCTTTTACTATGGCTTTGGAGGAAGTATTAGCCTTAGCGAAGTGATTGAGAAGCGCTTTAGGAGTGTTTTTCTCCTTAGCTTCTCCAAATGCGATCTGGAGCGCATCATAACCGTCGGTATCCACGGTTTTCTTTTGAGTAACCACACAAGGACCAGCTTCGATAATGGTGCAGGCAGTCTGCTTACCATTCGGCTCAAATACGCTGGTCATGCCGATTTTTTTACCTATAATACCTTTCATTTTCTTATAGTTTAGCTTAGCGCCCGGGTGCCTTAATTGTGTGGTCCGGGATAAGCCGTTTTTCTAATATTGTTAAAGAACTAAAGCTATCAAGCTTTTATTTCTACTTCTACACCGCTTGGTAAATCAAGTTTAGAAAGCGCGTCCACTGTACGGGAAGAAGAAGTGTATATATCCAGTAAGCGCTTGTGAGTGCAAAGCTGGAATTGCTCACGTGACTTTTTGTTAACGTGCGGTGAGCGCAATACTGTAAAGATCTTCTTCTCTGTTGGCAAAGGAATAGGGCCTGTAACCACTGCTCCTGTATTGCGCACAGTTTTCACTATCTTTTCTGCAGACTTATCAACCAGGCTGTGGTCGTAAGATTTCAGTTTAATTCTGATACGCTGTGACATACTTATAAATATCTTCTATCCCGTAAAATTTGGGACTGCAAAGGTAATGGTTGTTTTCAAACAGACAAAATAATTTAAAAACAATTTTAAAATTTTTCGCCGGGGAGGCAAAAATACAGTAAAATCCACGCCCCTACTCTATATCGTCAATGTTCCAGCGCATAATATCGGGTGCCACAACGTACTTACTGGAGTATTTATAGCGCAGGTTGGAGGTAAGCGATAGCTTAAACGACGGCTCTCCATCTATTTTCCGCGGAAAATAAGTGCCCCGAACTTCTATTGTTCCAAATACAAGGTTTTCGTTGCGGGTGCGGAATCCGGCTCCAATTCCTGAATAAAGGTCTGACTTAAAGAAATGCTGATTGGGCGGAGTAATAACAGAGATATTGATGTTGGCAAAGGGGGCAAACTTAAAGCCCCATAGCTTATAAGGCAGAAAAACAGTCGTCTCCAGGTTGGTACCTATACGGTCGTACCCATAAATGTACTGGTAGCTAAAGTATTGCAATCCAAATGGATTATCTATCCTCAGCGGCTCATTAGTAACCGTATTGAACAGGTGCGTATAGCTCAGAGATATAAAATTGCGTGCTTTATAACGACCGTAATTCATAAGGCGGCTAAACCAGCTACCGCCAACCAACAGCCCTGCATCTTCAAACCCATGGTTGTAAAAAGAAGCCAGCCGGAAGAAGTAACGGTAAAAGTCCTCATGATCAGATATAGCATAGCCTTCCGCCTTGATGCCTGTATATGGCCGATTAAGCTGCAATTGCCGGTACCAGCCTGCCGTCACTGCTATGTTATATCCGTATGGGATATCCTCGGTAATACCGAAGCCGTACACATAATTGGTTTTGTAGAAATCCTGGCGAAAGAAGGTCATCGAGGCCAGCGCCATTTCCACATCGTTAAATTTCAGGTCTATCCGGTTACCTACTTGTACCGGTACCTGGTTAAAATCGATCCTGGCATAGCGGGCTGCAAGAAAACGCCGGTCGCGCACTTCGCTATGCAGCAGCTTTTTACTGGCCAGGTTATAGCCTCCCCATACATCAAAGGTATAGTTAGCATACTTATAAAAAGCGGTGTCGGGGCGTACCGAGGGATAACGATTGTAGCTTTCTGCGTAGCTGATCTGAAGCCCTCCTGCGGTCTTGCTATAGGGCGATACAAGCGCTTTATTTAACTGGAGGAAAATATTGTCTTCTTCTTCCCGATCATCATATTTGTTGGGGTACATAACGGAATACCCTACCATGGCGTCAATAAAACTGCCCTTTACGTTATATTTTTCATAGGTAAACTGGTGGCCAAATTTAGGATACCGCTCCTGGTCCAGCAGCCCTGTAAACTCCAGCTTCTGCCCCATTCCCAGGAAATTTCCATCGTTAATGGCGGCTTTTATATGGTGCGTGCTGCTTACATCTATCTTACCACCAACACTAAATACATCCCTGGTGATCACTTCCATATCTACCGAATCTGGATGCCCTTTTACCGGTATCAAACGGATCAGGGCATCCTGCATGAATGGCAATGTGCGGATATAGCGCTCGTTATCAGCAATTTTGTATGCATCTACCATATCGCCTTCATGGGTAAACAGGTTGTCATGTATTACCCAGTCTTTAGACATGGAATGAAACCTCGTCATCAACCGGGTACCAATATTCGTGCGAACGGTGGTAGTATCGTTTACGCGCTTTTCAAAGCCCAGTTGATTGTAAGTAATATGCCTGATGAAGCGCCCGTTGTACTTCCGAAATATGTCTTCACTTTTCACGGTTGCTTTGGGCCGGTCAGGTGTATTGGATATCGATTGGATGGTTTCCTTAAGAGCTTTATTGATGAGGTTATCTTTATTACCGATATGAACACTGTCAAGGTTAAGTGTATCAGTTGCAGGCTGCGCAAGACCGCTTACAGACAGCAATAAGTAAAGTATAAATAAGGGTATTCTACGCAAGCAAGCTCTTTAAAGCTATAATTTACAAAAATCGTACTAACAGTTAGTATAGCATTGATTTTGTGGCAGATAAACTAAAAAATAATAAGATATTATTGTATATATAATACGTGTATATTATTTTTGCGGCGAAACACACCCACTTATGCTTAAACGTATCCTTAAATGGACAGGTATAATCCTGCTCCTCATTGTCATTGGTATTACCATAGCTGTAGCCTCCAGGCAAAATCTCAAATATGACGCTCCTTATCCTGACATTGCTATTTCTACTGACAGTACTGTGCTAAAAAGAGGCGAATATCTTGTCTATGGCCCGGGCCACTGTGCAGATTGCCACGGCAAGGTAGATATGTTGGCAGAAAAAGAACGGGGAGATATGGTGCCCCTGGAAGGTGGCTTTAAATTCAATCTTCCCGTTGGTTATGTCTATGCACCCAACATCACTCCTGATAAAGAAACAGGTGTAGGGAACACCCCGGTAAAGGCATTAGCACGTGCTTTGAGGTATGGAGTGAAGCCTGATGGCTCTATACTATTTGATTTTATGCCGTTTCATAATACCAGCGATGAGGATATGACTGCTATATTTTCTTACCTGAGTACTATGCAGTCTGTTAAGCATCCCGTGCCCGAATCGCACCTCAATGTGCTGGGCAAAGTGGTAAAAGCCTTCCTGATAAAACCCGCGGGGCCGACGGTAGAGGTTCCTAAATCTGTAAAAGAAGATACATCTGTTGAGTATGGCAAATATCTTGCTAACAGTGTGGCGAACTGCCGTGGCTGCCACACAAACAGAGACCTGAAAACAGGCGCTTTTATTGGCGAAGATTTTGCCGGCGGCTTCCAGATTGAATCACCGATAGACCAGGCACACTTCGCGTGTATTACACCTAACCTTACCCCCGACAAAGAAACGGGAAAACTGGCCGGATGGACCGAAGATGTGTTCATCAAGCGCTTTCGTATGGGTAAGCTGATAAAACACAGCGCAATGCCCTGGGGGCCATTCAGGCGTATGAGCGATGACAACCTGAAAGCTATTTACAGATACCTGCAAACTGTAAAGCCGGTAAGGAATAAGGTAGAAAAGACCTTGATAGAATTAAAGGCTTAATAACCATACTTATCTTTCCAGCATTGCCGCAGGTAATCTCTCAACCTCGATTCTGACGCATTATTGCCGGGGTCGTAAAGTTTTGTACCTGATATTTTTTCGGGCAGGAATTCCTGTGGTGCAAAATTACCTGTATAGTCGTGCGCATATTGATAACCCTTACCATAATCCATTTTCTTCATCAGGTTAGTGGGCGCATTGCGTATTGCGAGTGGCACCGGTAGGTCTCCCGTTTGCGATACCAGCGACTGTGCTTTATTGATGGCCATGTAAGACGCATTGCTTTTAGCCGAAGACGCCAGGTAGGTTGCGCATTGCGAAAGTATGATTCTGCATTCCGGGTAGCCTATCAACTCTACTGCCTGGAAGGTTGTTGTCGCCAGCAATAACGCATTGGGATTCGCATTGCCTATATCTTCGCTCGCTAATATTACCATGCGGCGTGCAATGAACTTGGGGTCTTCCCCACCCTCTATCATGCGCGCCAGCCAATATACTGCTGCATTAGGATCGCTGCCGCGTAACGATTTAATGAACGCCGATATAATATCGTAGTGCTGCTCCCCTGTTTTATCATACAATGCCATTTTGCGCTGCACTACATCCTGTACTATCTCATTTGTGATCTGCTTCTGGTCTTCCGGCATGGACGATACTACCAGTTCCAGCAAATTGAGCAATCTACGCCCATCGCCGCCACTTAGCTGCAGCAATGCATCCCAATCTTGTACTGCTACACCGGTAGACTGAAGCCAGCTATCTTTTTCAATCGCCTGCAATACCATTTGTTTCAGTTCCTCTTCTGATAGCGGCTGCAATACATATACCTGGCAGCGGCTTAGCAACGCGCCAATTACTTCAAAGGAAGGATTTTCCGTGGTAGCGCCTATCAGCGTAATAATGCCTTTTTCTACCGCGCCCAACAAGCTGTCCTGCTGTGCTTTGTTAAAACGGTGTATCTCATCTATAAACAAAAGGGCATGCCCTGCCTTGCGTGCCATTTCTATTACATTACGCACTTCCTTCACGCCGCTATCTATCGCACTCAGGGTAAAGAAGGGTATATCCATAGCGTGTGCTATGATCTGTGCCAGCGTGGTTTTGCCAACACCCGGCGGGCCCCAGAACAGGATAGAATATGCTTTACGATGATGGATCATCTGTTCTAATACCTTTCCTTTACCTACAAGATGTTGCTGGCCTATAAAATCTTCCAGCACCAAAGGCCTCATTCTTTCCGCCAACGGTATTTGCGATTTGGCTGTCATATTTTAGCTATTCTTTTTGATGTAAATCCCTAAATTCGCTCTATGCAACGCAAATTACTAATCATTATCTGCCTTGTAAGCACTGTATTCACAGCTTATGGCCAAAAGAAGAAAAAACAGGAATTAACGGGTGACCCCGTAGGAGCCTGGATAAAGAAATACAGCCCTAAAGATACTTCGGTAAAGATCAACTATAAAGAAATTGGCGCGCCTATGCCGCCTTTCATGTTAAAGACTTTACACAACAAAGTATTTACAGATGATTACCTGACGCAAAAGGATCTGGATAATGGCGCAAATTTGTTCGTTATGATGTTTAACCCAACATGCGAGCACTGCCAGGATGAAACCGTGCTGCTAACCAGGAACCTGGATCTTTTTAAGAAGTCGAAGATCATGCTGATGGCAGCATACGCTATGGAAAACTACATGGAGTATTTTACCAATGTTACCAATGTAGATAGGTTTCCTGCAATAGCCGTTACCATTGATAACGACCAAACAAAATTTATAGACAAAACTTTTATCTATAAATCGCTTCCGCAGATCAATATTTACGATAAGGACAGGAAACTGATAAAGATCTTTACCAGCGATACTCCGTTAGACTCACTGAAGCCTTATATACAGTAGAAAAAAATTATAGACGACGGTAAGAACCAATCGTTAGATATTAAAAAATCAAAGCGTAACTTAAGCTACGCTTTGATTTTTTATATAGTCGCGTATTTTACGCACATAATCAAAATAGCCTCTCTCCATCCGCAGCCAGAACACTAATAAAATAAGTACTCCGATGGTACCTAATGTATAGGTATAAGTCAGGTACTCATTTTTCCCAAAATAGAATGTGGCACCGGATCCTATCAACAAGAACAAACAGAATATTAATATAAGCATCGGCCCCCCGGAGTCAATCTTGCGCATTTTAGCGCTGATGACTACCTGTGTTTTGTCTCCCTTTCCTGTAAGTTCTACATGAGTAATCGGCAATGTTTTGATCTCGTTCTCTTCTTCTGCGTGAGGAATGATCCGCAACATGCGGTCTTTTTCAGACACCTCGAAGTCCATATTGTGCACTTTTACATGCTTACCAACGAGGCGTCCTTTTATATCATCCGGACGCATTGAAGATTGATACCGGTAAGTTCGTGAGAATATCATAGGCACTTTTTTTGGTTAAGAACTACTTACTTTTTTTATTATATGAAAGTTAAGTACAATAATCAACCACCGCAATACAGGGCAAATTAAAATTTAACCTTCATTTTTAATATGTTCAAAAAGCGTGCCATTCTTAAAAGACAAAATAATGACAATCAACAACTTACAAAGAAAAGAAAAAACATCTGCATATTAACAGGTTATGCACATCTGAGGAAAATCACATTTTGGCAAAGCAGGTGAAATCCCTTATATTATTTACCAACCTTCTGATAGTATTGCTGTACCATATCACGGTAATATGGCTTTAATTGCGCAGGAACGGTTTTGTATTGCTCCAGCAACTGTTGGCGTTGATTGATATACTTCTGCAATTCAGGCGGCACGGGCCTGCTGATCTCTTCCGGGTTCTTCGAAGATCTTTTATCATCCTGCTCCTGTTCCCGCAAAGATTTTTCTGCCTGCAGCAATCGCGACATGATCTCTCTTTGTCTTTGCAGCAATTCATTGCTGAGCCTGCGATTTACAAGGTCAGTTTCAGTACGGTCCATTTTATCCTGTATATCCTTCAGCACCTTTGCATTACCTATTCCTTTGCTGTTTAGCAGGCTATTCAATTGCTGCAACTGGCGCCTTAGTGCAGCTTGTTGTTGTGCCAGCATGGCCAGTTGCTGCGGATCCCCGTATTCGCCATTACCTTGCTTACCGTTATTGTTATTGTTTTTACCACCTTGTTCACCTTGCTTGTCGCCTTGTTTATCTCCTTGCTCAGAGCCATTTCTTTGTTGCTGGGCGTTCTTCATCTGTTGCATAGCATCACCAAGTTGCTGCTGTTTGGTAATGATATCACTTAATTGCTCACCTGGCCCCGGCTTAGGTGTCATCCCCCCGGGTTTATTACAGCTTCCGGCCTTGCCTTGTTTCATTGCCTGTGCCTGCATCTGCATCAGGTTTGCCAATGTTTCATTCAGCATCAGGGCCAGGTTATTGGTATGCATCATAGCGCCTTGCTGTCTTACTACCACTTCATCGATACGGCGGTTCTCCAGCCCGGTAACAGACGCAGACATTTCTTTTTCCAGCTCTGTAGTTTCTTTATTGATACTTGCATGGAGCTTTGCGATTTTCTTGCTCATCTCAAACAGGCTATCACGTATCATGCGCGAGTTGGCATGAAGGCGCTTTTGCTCATCCTGGTTATTCAAATAAGCCTGGCTGGCAACTGGTGTTACACGCACTGTCTTCATTAATCGCTCTTCATCAAAAGAAAGGCGCACCAGGTTTGTCAATATCTGGCGAACCGCGCGTATATCTTTAGTAATAGTCGGCACGTCCATACCACCTGCAGAATTGCGCATGCTCTGTGCCATAGACTGCAGGTTTTGCGCTGCCTGGCTTTGCGATTTACTGGATGCGCCTGCTTTACCATCATTTAATTGCTGGCTGCTTTGCTGCATCTCTTTCTTAGCCTCGTCACCTGTTTTTGCTACATCATCGAGATTTTGCGGGCTTTCCTGTTGCTTGTTCAGGTCCTGCGCCTCTTTCATCTCTTTGTTCATTGCATTTTCCAGTTCCTTCTTCAACGCATCCTGCTCCTTGCTTAGCTGTTCTTTATCTTTCTTTCCTTTATCTGTTTGCGATTTCAGGTCCAGCTGCTTCTCGGCCAGCTTATCCATTTTGTTGGCAAGATCTTCCAGGCGCATCTGCATTTCCATCTGTTTCATCAGTTCCTGCATACGCTTCAGGTCCATGTTGAAGAGCTTATTTTCCTGCTCCATTTCCTTCATAGCCTGTAATGCTTTGTCTTTATTCAGCTGCTTCATCAGGTCCTGCAGGCGCTTCATCTGCTCTTTCAACTCCTTATTCAGCAGGTTATCCATCTGTTTTTGCAAAGCATCCTGTTTATCTTTCAGGTCTTCGCTATATTCCTTTTGCTTGCTTTGCTCTATCTGGTCCTCAAGCCTTTTCTTTACCGCTTCCATCTGCTGCTGCAGTTGCTGCTGCATATTGGCCATCTGCTGCAGGTTCTGCTTCTGCTCGAAATCGAGGTTGTCACTCTGCAGCATTTTGGTTTGCATCTCTTTGTATTGAGATTGCAGTTCCTGCGTATGTTCTGCACTATTGCTTAAGCCGGAATTGATCTGTTGCGAGTTGGCATTCATGGCGGAGTCTATTTGCTCAACGGAGAACATCTTGTAAGACATTTCCGCGCTACGGGTGGCCTTGCTGCCATGCACACCGTCATTATCCCATGCCTCTATGTAATAGGTCAGCTGCTGATCTGGCTGAAGATTAAATACAGATACATCAAAATAATGTTGGAAGGTGGTAAGGGTACCGGGCGTAGTTTTAAGCGGCACTACTTTCTCGGCAATAACCTTCTTATCAGCACCGGTTTGTTTAATATGGAATAATACCTTGCTGACACCATAATCGTCACCGGCAGTGCCATTAATTAATACCTGTGTGCCGTTTACGGTATCTTTAAACTCCTGCACTTGCAAAACAGGATATTCGTCTTGTATCACTTTTATATGATAGGTAAAGCTGTCTGTGATGCCGGAACCATTATTCTTTAGAGTCAACACATAAGATGTATCATTCATAAAACGATACTGCGCTCCAAACATACCCATCTGTGATGTCAGCTTCTGTGCTGCACCATCCCCCATCCTAATCCTGGCCTCATCAGTATAGGCCGCCGCAAATGCCCAGCTAACATAGGTGCCTGCAGGTACAGTCATATCGCCCAGGCTGCTGCGTTCTTCATCTTTCCGTCCTGTATAGTCAGGATAATTCACTTTCACCCTAAATGCTTTGAGCACCGGTTTTTGTGCTACTGTAAGCGTATATTCTTTTGAATAAAAACCGGAAGCGTATAAATGAAAGGTAACAGGCTCAGTCACATTTCTGAATGTGTATTGAAATTCATTTTTGCCGGTTGTCTGCATCAGTATCTTATCATTGCCAGTTGCCATATACATTTCGGCAGGCAGGGCATTTCCATCTACTATAACCTGCAATACAAAATCTGCATTGCGAACGGTTTGCAGCTTATCGTTTTTCACTATAAAACGGAAAGGTGTGGGCCGCTCAAATGTCGTAGTCGGCTGTAATAATCTGCGGGAGCCATCCTTAAAAACATTAGGCGCTGCCACCAGGATGAATACACCAACTAGTATAAGCGGCAAGAGATAAGGAAGATACTTCCTGTTCCTTGCCAGGTCTACCGCACCTGTAAAGGGAACAACCGCGATCTGCGCAGCCTTCTGCCCGATGCTGGCTTCTATCAATTCCTTGCTGGCAGTAATATCATGTTGGTTTTTTAACTGTAAAATATTCAGCAGCTTATCGCTCACTTCCGGGAAATGCCTGCCGATGATGGTAGCAGCCTGCTCATGCGAGATCACCTTACCCATCCTTGCCATCTTCGACAAGGGCAAGATCACCAGCCAGCCTAAAGCTGTTAAACCTGCAATTAAAAAAATAGAAATAATGGTAATTCTACCCCAAACCGGCAGGTACAGGTAATATTCACCTACCGTGGCTAACAAGATATAAGCTATAATACATATCAATATGATAAGGGTGCCACGTAACAGCTGGTTTGCATAATATTTGCGTATAAATGCATCCAGGTTCGATATCAGCCGGTCGTAATTAGTCATTGTTTTCTGCTATACGCAATATAACAGAAATAATGTTTCAATAAACTTAAAAATCCGCTAATACGTACCTTTGCAAGCCTTAGACAGGAATAGATATGATGCTGATATACCCGGCTCACGCTGCTGAGTCGTTAGAGTTTAACAAGGTTGTTCAATTACTGAAGCAAAAATGCCGGACGGATGCCGCGCGCGAACGTGTGGAGTCCCTGCGTTTTCATACCCGTTTAGAATATGTAGAGCGTGCACTGCAGCAAACCTATGAGTACACTTCCATAGTTCGGACAGGTAATACTTTTCCGAATGACTTTATTACCAACCTGGAAAAAGAATTGAAGTTGCTGGCGGTGCCAGGTGCCGTACTTTCGGGGCTCGACCTGCTCTCTTTTCAAAAGCTTGCGTTAACCATACGTGATATACTAACATGGTTCAAAAACCATGATACCCTCTACCCTCATCTGCGTGAGCTGACAGAAAAGATTATCTACGAAAAGCAGATCAGTTCTATTATTGGGGCCGTGATAGACGACCTGGGCCATGTGCGTGATAATGCATCCCGCGAGCTGATGAGCATTCGTGCCGACCTATCGTCAAAACGTAATGAGCTGAGAAAGTTGTTTGAAGGTGTATTACGCAAGCTGAATAAACAAGGTTACCTGGCAGATATAGCCGAAGGCTTCCTGAACGGCAGGCGTGTGGTTGCAGTTTTTGCGGAACATAAACGCATAGTAAAAGGTATTCTTCATGGTGAAAGTGATTCGCAACGCACGGTGTTCATAGAACCGGAAGAGACGATAGAAACTAATAACGAAGTTGCTTCCCTTGAAAGAGCCGAAGCCAGGGAGATACAACGTATACTGGCACAAACTACCGCTTCCTTATCTGCGTACCAGCCGCTATTGCTTAGTTATTATGAATTGTGCGGCTTGTTTGATTTTATACAAGCTAAAGCATTACTGGCAGCCGATATGAATGCGGAGATGCCAAGGCTTAGCCCGCATCCGCATATTGAACTGGTAAAAGCTTATCATCCGCTGCTGTTATTGCATAACAGGCTAAATAATAAACCTGTTATCCCTTTGAATATCAAACTGGATAGAACCCAGCGCATCCTTATTATCAGCGGGCCTAATGCCGGTGGTAAAACAGTTTCTATGAAAACTGTGGGTTTGCTGCAGCTAATGACCCAGGCCGGTTTGCTGATACCGTGTTCACCTGATTCAGAGATCGGCATCTTCAAGCAATTGATGATACATATCGGCGACACCCAGTCGATAGAGCATGAGTTGAGTACGTATAGCGCGCACCTGCGCGATATGAAATACTTCATGGACTTCGCCAACGGTAAGACTTTATTCTTTATAGACGAACTGGGCAGCGGATCTGATCCTAACCTGGGCGGTGCCTTTGCAGAAGCAATTGTTGAAGAGTTAGCAAAACGTCATGCACTTGGCATCATTACCACCCACTACCTGAACCTGAAGGTCATGGCCGGCAAGGTGCAGGGCATCGTTAACGGTGCTATGGCGTTTGATGAGGATAAACTGGAACCATTGTATCAACTGAACATAGGCAAGCCGGGCAGCTCTTATACTTTCGCCATTGCGCAGCGTAGTGGCCTGTCGCCCGACGTGATCAACAGGGCGCGGCAACTTACCGAACGTGGGCACTTTAAACTGGATAAAATGCTGCACCAGACCGAGCAGCAATCGCAGAAACTGGCCAACAAAGAAAAAGAACTGGATAAGCTCCTAAAGAAGAATAAAGACCTCGAAAAAGAGTTTGAAACGCTGATAGATAAAGAAAAGAAAGAACAGCACTTTAATACCCTAAGGCTGCAGAACAAGATCAAGAAAGAAGAGCTGGACTACCTGCGCGATATGGAGCGTAAGTTCAAGCAGATCATATTTGACTGGAAGAAAGCAGAGAATAAAGGAGAAGTGATCGCGGCTGCAGAGAACGTTTTGTTCAAAAGGAAACAGGTAGCATCTAACGCGGCTATTGCCAAAAAGGCCGACAAGAACTACGATACAGTAGGTGGAGAGGCTAAAGTGGGTGATATGGTGCGGAATAAAGACAACCATCAGGTTGGGCGCCTGACAGAAATCAGAGGCAAAAAGGCTATTGTGCAGATCGGGCAGATGCCATTCAATGTATCGCTCGATGAATGGATTGTGGTGAAAAAGAAAGAACAGCCCGCAAAGCAGAAAACAAAAAAGAAACAGGCTTAATAATTAGCCGGGTACGAGTCCAGTAGCCGGCTGATTATTAGATATAATACAATAGAAGATAGCAGCAACTGCCATCCCCACCACGGCGCCGGGTTCTTAACTACCACATTTACTATACGGTTAGCTGCATATACCAGGCCGGCGAATACCAGCATGATGATATTAAAAAAGCATATCAGTAGCAGAAACTTTGCATCAAAACTTACAATATCAAGGAAAACAATGACTACCAGCATTATCAGCCATGTGATGCGTAGTGGTGCAAACTTGTAGTAAATTTCTTTCATCTGTCTGCTGTGAAATTGAGAAAATTTCGTCATACGCCCTACTATTGTCGCTATATACCCTGCACACGTTATGACATATACCGATCTTTGTAACCTAAACTGTAAACTATGACCAATAAAACATTCAGTATTACCATCAATGCATCACCCGCAACTGTATGGCAGGTACTATGGAACGACGAAAGTTACCGTGCATGGACATCTGTATTTGCACCCGATTCACATGCTATCACAGACTGGAAGCAAGGCAGCAAAGTTCTGTTTGTAGATAGCAACAACAACGGGATGGTTTCTCATATCAAAGAACTTATCCCTAATGAAAAGATGACGTTCCAACACCTGGGCGAAGTAACCAATGGTACAGAAGACTCTATAAGTGAACAGGCCAAGCAATGGGCAGGCGCTATCGAAGAATATATCTTAAAGCCATCAGGCAATAAAACAGAACTATCCGTCAACATGGATATGGCTGACGAATTTGTGGAAGAATTCTCCATTGCTTTTCCGAAAGGATTAGAGATAGTGAAGCAAATGGCGGAAGCACAAAGCACTTAATCTCACATCCAAACGGATGAAAACCTGTTAAACGCGCGACGCAGTTCGCTCACTACTGTTTCCTCCGTTTCAAAACGGTGGGCCAGCAGGTCATATCCCTGCGATACGATGTCAGACGGGGATTGTGAATGGCTGTGCCTTAACCCTTCGTGGATAGCGGCAAGCGTCGCATTAATATCGTGCGATAGCTTGTCGATATTCTCTTGATGCAAGGCAAACTGGCTTTCATAATGCTCTACAAGCCTCAGCATATCGCGGCCGGTGTTTTTGCCGCCTATTTCTGTAAGCCTGCTTTTAAGAATACCTAGCTCTGTTTTGTAAAACTCCAAAGCTCTTAGCCAATCATTCAATGTATTGGTTATATGCGCAAGACTTGTATTATCCATGTGATATTATTTAGCATTATAAATTTATCACATTAAAACGCTTACTTCTTTTTTCTTTTGGCCTTTTTTTCTGTTTGTTCGTTTTGTTCCAGCAACAACTGCCAGTTATCGTTAGGAATGTCTTCTGAAAAGCTGATTGTTTCCCTGTAATCGTTCTTATCAATTTTCATCTCCGGGATGGCCTTTTGCATATACTTCTCTATCGCGGCCAGCATTGGCTTCTCTTCCGTACTACAAAAAGAAACCGCCTGTCCTTTACGCACGCCACGGCCCGTACGCCCTACCCTGTGCACATAGTTTTCCGGCACGTCCGGCAGGTCATAGTTCACCACATAATCTATGCCGGGTATATCTATACCCCTCGCATTTACATCTGTAGTAATGAGCAAGTTGATTTTCCCTTGCTTAAATTCTTCCATCACAGATAACCTGTCGTCCTGCTCTTTTCCCCCGTGCATCACCAAAGACTCAATTCCCACCCGTTGCATGGCAGCAAACACACGTTCCGCTCTCACCTTGGTTCGTACAAACACCAATATTTTGGTTGTAGGAAATTCCTTCACCAAACGCTCCAGGAAGAAACGTTTATCATCCATCTCTATATAAGCAACGGAATGGTTTACATTCTTAGATACAGGGTCTTTGGGAGATATCTGGATGCGTATAGGATTGCGTACTATATCATAAGCCAGGTCTTTGATCTCTTTATCGATAGTCGCTGAGAAGAATAAGGTTTGATGTTTTTTAGGCAGATGCCTCAGCACATCACGGATATCTTTTATAAAGCCGAGGTCCAGCATAAAGTCAGCCTCGTCCAATATCAGTATCTCCACCGCAGACAGATCCAGGTGTTTTTGATGTACCAGGTCAAACATTCTGCCCGGCGTAGCTATCAATACATCTACACCTTTCTTTAATTTATTTACCTGCTGCTCCTGCTCTACACCACCGTATAATCCAAGAATATCCAGCCTGGTATATTTACCGATCTGTTTAAATACATCAGCTATCTGTATTGCCAGCTCGCGTGTAGGCACCATTACCAGGCAACTGACCGTACCGTTTTTATTACGCCTGTCGCGCTGCTGCAGCAAATGCAGTACCGGGATGGCAAAGGCTGCTGTCTTACCGGTACCTGTTTGCGCTATAGCTAATACATCATCTCCTTTCAGTATAGAAGGTATCGCCTTGAATTGTATATCAGTCGGACGTTTAAATCCAAGTTCTTCCAGGCTGCGCTTTATATCGGCGGAAATATGATAGTCTTCAAATTTCATGAGTGGCCAAAGATACTAATAATGCCGCGCGGTTTAAGTATCCGGCATTCAGGTCTGCGGTATCTCTGGTTTTGGCGGCACAGGTGGCATTTCCGGTTTTTGAGGCTGTGGCGTGGTAGCAGGCTCCGGTTCAGGTATTACAGGCTCTTCAGGCTTCGGTGGTTCCAGTGGCTTGGGCACATCTGGTATCTCGGTTGGCGTTGTACCCGGCAGCTCCGGGTTCGTTGGCATTTCGGTGTTCATGATGTCGTCGATTTAGTTCATTATTATATTCTAAAAAATCGCTCCAGAAAACTTCATTATTTCGGTTGGATATAAACCCTTATTTTGCGGCGCAATTTCCATTATGCTCACACGGCAAATACCATCTTCCGGCGAACACTTACCTGTTATAGGTTTGGGTACCTGGCAGGTATTAGATGTTGCCGATCCCAATGCATCTCCTGACCTTACAGACGTCCTTTCAGCTTTTCATGCAGCTGGCGGGCGGCTTATAGATAGCTCCCCCATGTATGGCAACAGCGAACGTTCAGTCGGCATACTCACGCAGCAAAGCGACTACGCTGATGATTTCTTCTATGCTACCAAAGTGTGGACTACAGGTAAAGCAGAAGGCATTCGACAGTTGGAAAACTCTTTCCGCCTGATGCAACGCAATACTATAGACCTGGTGCAGATACATAACCTGGTCGACTGGCAGACGCAATTAAAAACATTGCAGGAGTGGAAAGAGGCTGGCCGCATACGTTATATAGGTATCACACATTATGTCAGCGATATGCACGACGAACTGGTGAAAATGATCCGCACAGTACCGCTGGATTTTGTACAATTCAACTATTCCATAACCGACCGTGATGCGGAACAGCGCTTGCTGCCTGTTGCTGCAGAACATGGTATAGCAACTGTCATCAACCGACCGCTTGATGTGGGTAAAATATTCAGCAAAGTACGTAACACTACGCTGCCAGGCTGGTGTGCGGAATACGACATCAGTACCTGGAGCCAGTTTATGCTGAAGTATATCCTATCTCATCCCGCAGTAACCTGTGCAATACCGGCTACCGCTAACCCGGCCCATATGAAGGATAATGTTGCGGCCGGGCACAGTATTATTACAGATCAAAAAGTATTGACCAGAATGGTTGAGCATATAACCTCTTTATAAAACCAAAACAAGACAGACTTATACAACGATATGGCTTTCGCTAAAAAGAACCTGGAAGTAAAAACATCAACACTCCCCAATGCAGGCAAAGGATTATTTACGAACGTATTTATTAAAAAAGGCACACGCATTACCGAATATGAAGGCCGCTATACCAATTGGGAAGATGTGGCCGAAGATGCAGATAACGGGTATATCTTTTACATAGACGACGACAATGTAATAGACGCGGGAAAAATGAAAAATAGCAAAGCCCGCTATGCTAATGACGCCGCAGGATTAACCCGCATTAAAGGTGTACGCAACAATACTAAATACGTAAACGAGAACAACCGCATCTTTATTGATGCCACACGCGATATACAAGCCGGTGAAGAAATATTTGTTGGCTACGGCAAAGAATACTGGGAAACTGTACGCAACAACATCCGACTTGATAAAGAAGAAGAAAAGAAGAAACAGAAGAAGGCTTCTAAGAAGAAGTAAGAAAGGCCCTCATAATGAGGGCCTTAATATTATTCGTGAATTATCTATTGACTATTGAAAAGCATTGATACCCGTTACATCCATACCTGTTATTAGCAGGTGTATGTCGTGTGTACCTTCATAGGTAACTACAGATTCCAGGTTCATCATATGGCGCATGATGCTGAATTCGCCGGTAATACCCATACCACCTAATATCTGGCGGGCTTCACGAGCAATCTTCAGCGCGGTATCGCAGCTGTTACGCTTTGCCATAGATATCTGTGCCGGTGTAGCACGGTCCTGGTCGCGCAGCACACCCAGGCGCCAGTTCAGTAACTGTCCTTTCGTAATCTCTGTGATCATTTCTGCCAGTTTCTTCTGCGTCAGTTGGAAGCCGGCTATCGGCCTGCCAAACTGTACACGCTGTTTTGCATAGCGCAACGCAGTATCATAGCAATCCATAGCACAACCCAATGCCCCCCAGGCTATACCATAGCGCGCGCTGCTAAGGCAGGTCAAAGGCCCTTTCAGTCCTTTAACGCCCGGCAGTATATTCTCTTTAGGAACTTTTACGTTGTCAAATACCAGCTCACCCGTGGCAGATGCTCTCAGCGACCATTTACCATGCGTTTCAGGTGTGCTGAAGCCTTCCATGCCACGCTCTACGATCATACCATGTATCTCGCCGGCCTCGTCTTTCGCCCAAACAACAGCAATATCTGCAAATGGTGCGTTAGAGATCCACATTTTTGAACCATTCAGGATCACATGGTCGCCCGCATCCTTGAAATTGGTAAGCATTCCCGCAGGGTTAGAACCGTGGTCCGGTTCTGTAAGCCCGAAACAACCCATCATTTCACCGGTTGCCAGTTTAGGCAAGTATTTCATCTTTTGCTCCTCGCTACCAAATTTGTAGATCGGGAACATTACAAGGGAACCCTGCACAGATGCGGTAGACCGTACGCCGGAATCTCCGCGCTCCAGTTCCTGCATCATAATACCGTATGATATATAATCAAGGCCTGCACCGCCATATTTTTGAGGCACAAACGGGCCAAAACAACCCAGTTCACCTAATCCTTTGATTATCTGTGAAGGAAAAGCCGCACGCTGCGCATAATCCTCTATTATTGGGGATATTTCCTTTTTTACATAAGCGCGCACCGACTCGCGTATTAATTTATGCTCATCTGTCAGTAGCTCGTCCAAAAGATAATAATCCGGCTGTTGATACAAGTCTTTTTGCATAGTATTTGTTAAATAGTGGCGCAAAGGTAGCATTTTTGACAGTTGCGATATAGCTTTGCATAAATAATGGCTAAGACTGCCATTTTCGGTAACCGCCTATTGCCCTATAGCTTAAATTCATAGAGCTGCAAATACAAGTTCAGAACGGTTTCACGTTATTGTTGAATGATTTTGATAATATATTATAAAAAATCACGCTAAAACGGAACGAAATTTGCGGTAAATGAAATTAGTTAAAGTGCAGTAGACTAACAAACTTTTTTAGCAGTTCGCTCGTCTATTTTAAACCGGTTTCCGGGCAAACAAACAAATTAGTAATATTTAAACCAGGATAATATATGAGGCAGTTAAAAATTGCCACCCAGATCACCAACCGCGATTCGCAAGCTGTAGAAAAGTACCTGCAGGAGATCAGTAAGATCTCGATGATCACTCCGGAGGAAGAGACAACGCTGGCCCAGAAAATTCACATGGGCGATCAGCGCGCTCTGGAGAAATTGGTAAAAGCCAATTTGCGTTTCGTTGTGTCGGTGGCAAAACAATACCAACACCAGGGATTGTCTTTAAGTGATCTGATCAATGAAGGTAATTTGGGCCTTATCAAAGCTGCGCAGCGCTTCGATGAAACCAAAGGTTTCAAATTCATCTCTTACGCCGTATGGTGGATCCGTCAATCTATCCTGCAGGCTTTAGCAGAACAGGGCCGTCTTGTACGCCTGCCACAAAACAAAATTGGTACTTATAACAAGGCCAATAAAGCTTTCATAGCATTTGAGCAGGAAAACGAACGGGAGCCATCTACTGAAGAACTGGCAGAGATACTGGATATGAGTGAAACGGAAATTACCAACATCTTTACCAGCAATACCCGCCACACTTCGCTGGATGCACCTGTACACGAGGCAGAAGACGTAGCTATGGGGGACCTGCTTGAAGGCGCGAATGATACAGATGATGATGTAATGAAGGATTCACTTCGTAACGAGATCAAACGTATCCTGAAATCGCTGAGTGTTCGCGAAGCGGAGATACTCGGTGCTTACTTTGGCCTGGAAGGCGACGGTGGACCAACCATCGAAGAGATCGGTGAAAAATACGACCTTACTAAAGAACGTATCCGCCAGATCAAGGAACGCGCTATCAAACGTCTGCAAAAAGCACGTTATAGCAACGCATTAAAAGTGTACCTGGGTTAATCCCTGATATTTTACTGATAATTTATGTATACACCCCGGCAATGCCGGGGTGATTGTTTTATGATATTATGATTCTTGCTTTTTATTGCCTGATATAATATCATAGACTACAGTTCCAATAATCGCCAGCAATAGAGCATCACAAATTATTTTACTAATTCCATATACGGAAATTGTTAAAGGGCTTTGATAGTGAATATATTCACTATCAAATACTATGTATGGCAGCATCATAGCATAGGTCCATTTAGTACTCTTGCTTTCTAAACTTAATCTTCTACTTTTCGTGCTTTCTTCTGCATATTCTAATTCTTCCAGAGTTTTTAATATTACATACCTAAGTTGTTTTTCATTGGCTGTATCTGACTCCCGAATTGTCTTATTAGGAGGTCTTGGCTGACCCCCAAAATTATCCGTAGGATTACTAATCGTTATATGCGTAATTTCTTTCCCTTTTTTGTCTTTTAAAAAAAACGTGCATTTAGGATCACCTATAATAGCCGGGATGTGCTGTTTTTCTTCAAGGACGAAAGTATCTAACGGATATACTGTAGTTAAATTAAGACTCGATTTTTCGTTTTGACGGTCCTTGTATAGATCGGGATGGTTTGAATTTAAAAGTTTCCTTAGTAAAATAATCTTTTGAGTATCTATTAGCTTAAAATACTGGTCTAAAAAGGAAAGTTCTTTTTGACGCTCATATTCCTCTATATCAGGATCAACTTTAACAGCGTGATATGTATAATTAACTGCGTAGAGAAACATTAATGGAAGCACAATACCCTTAAGTAGGATAAAAATTGATGTTGATAAATATAATATTCGAATCTTCGGCTTTACTTCTTGTACACCATACTTATCTTTATATCTTTTTCTCTTTTTTCTTATCCCAAGCATAAATAAAATGATCACGCCAAACAGAATAAGAACAAATTCATAGATACTATATCTATAAATAAAGAAAATGTTGATTATTATAAAAAAGGCAAAGAATACAAAAGATATAAGAAGAAATGAATCTAAGGCTTTTTGAGTAATTCTCTTTTTTTCGTTCATAAATTACTACGGTGAAAGAAAGCAATAATATTAGTAAAACTAATTAATTATATTAAGCGGTATAGCCCATGCTGTTTGCAGAATGCAGTGTTATCCGCTACCAATTGCGAATTGTCAATTGCGAATTACTAACTCCATCACCCCCTCTATCCCAATCTCCTCCACAAACCTTGTATCGTGTGATACCACGATCACGCAACCTTTATATTCGTTAATAGCGGCGGTTAATATCTTTATGTTCTGAATATCCAGGTTATTTGTCGGCTCATCAAGGATGATCATATCGGGTGCCTTATTGCCAATGGTAAGGCAGCAAAGCATGAGGCGCATTTTTTCACCACCACTGAGTGTACTGCAAGGTTTAGCCCAATACTCTTTAGTAAATAAGAACCTGTTAAGCCTGCTCTTCACTTCATGTTCCTCCAGGTGGTCCAGGTTATATTGCTGCGCCTGCTCATAAACAGAGAGTTTGTTATCAATAAGCGAATAATCCTGGTCTACATACAAAGCATTAATGTCCGCACGTTGTATCAGTCCCGCAGTAGGTTGCAGTATCCCCAGTAATATTTTTATCAGCGTGGTTTTGCCGGAGCCATTCAACCCTTTAATAACCATTCGTTCATCGCCCGTTATTACAAAACTCAAGGGTGTTCGCCATAATGACCGCTCAGCATACCTAAAATTAATGTCCTTTGCAGTTACCAATACTTTGCCCTTATGCAGAGAAGAATTGTCCAGCGCTATCTTCATTTTATCTGCACCGGGTAATTCATTACGAAGCCTACCAACTTCTTTCGCTATAGAATCTATCTTCTCAGCATGCACATCTTTTGCCTTTGCAGTGCTTTTCTCCGCGTTATTGCGTAAGGTATTCATAGCAATAGTAGGCACACCCGCCTTTTCCTGCTTCTTTTTACCCCTCGCATCCAGCTTTTGCTGGCGCTCCATCATCTCGCGTTCAGTTTCTTTTGCCTTGCGCAGTGCTTTCTCCCTGTCGCGCAGATTTTCATTCAGCGCACTTTCTTCCATGGCTTTTTGCTCGGCATAGAAATCATAATTACCGCCATATAATGTAAGCCCTTGTGTACTAAGTTCCGCCACATTATTCAGCATGTTTAGCAATACCCTATCATGACTTACCACTACCAGGCTACCATTGGTAGTTTGTATATAATGGTACAGCAACTCCCTACCCTCAGTATCTAAATGATTACTGGGCTCGTCCAGCAAAACGATCTCGGGTTGATGAATGGTGAGGCCTGCAAGCAATACTTTTGTCTTTTGTCCACCACTAAGGCTCGCCATTTTCTGCTGCAGATCCAGTCCTTCCAGTTTCCAGTAACTCATAGCTTCCGCACACCGCTCTTCAATGGTCCAGTCGTCATCGAGCAGGGTCATATTTTCTTCGGTTACATCGCCTGCCAATATACCTTTCAGCGCCTGCAACTTCGTATCAATATCAAGTGCCTGTGCAATGGTCAGGTCATTGTATTGCCCAACCAGTTGCGGAACATAATAAGGCATTTCGCTGGAACTGAGGATTCCTGCGGATGGTTGTAAAATGCCTGCAATTATCTTCAAAAGGGTAGATTTGCCCGAGCCATTATTACCTACAAGTGCTATTTTTTCGTGATCGTTTACAGTAAGATTAATACCTGTAAACAGCTGATCTTTATCAGGATGTATATATGTAATATCTCTAAGAATAAGCATAATTCTTTCTTTAAAAAATGAATGACTATTGTTTTAGTCCCTATTTCGTTGGAAAGAAATTATTCTACATCGTTATATTCTATTCTTAGATTTTAGTGATTTGACTGGTTACAAAGATACAACACAAATTCATACCATTTAAGACTTCCGTTGCTAACTGCATACCGCCTGCTGAAAACTGCCGACTGTAAACTGTTAAACCAGCTTCGCAAATTCTTCTATATGCGTAGATGCATATTTTACGATATCGTTATTGGTTTTTGAATTCAGTTCCCTGAAACGTTCATCCAGCGCCTCAAACTCCTTAAATTCATTATATAGCTGTGCGAACTCTTCCACGGTGGTTTTCTTGTCCAGCATTTCCCTGTTTAGCACATATACTTTCAATACATCATCGATGATCTGTGCCATTTCCATATCGCCCAATGCCTGCAGCCATCCCGGCAGTTGCGGGAGCAAGCCTATATAACCGTTCTGTATCAGTTGTATAAAGCCACCCTGCATCACCTGCATCTGCACATAATCATAGGTAAGCATCAGTTGCTGCCCTTCAGAAAGATCATCAAGAAAGGTAAAATCCTGCCGACGGTATAATTCCTCGTGTAATGGTTGTACCAGCAGGTCGTACAATTCTCCTTTGTCTTCAGATGCTAATGCGTGTTCAAAGGCTTCAGTTGGTATTTCAGGTAAGTATAAACTCTTCATGCTAAATCGTATCACTAAAATAATATAAAATAACTTTACGGATACTATGAAAGAGGCAAAAGACTTATTCTCTAAACAAGCCGGCAGCTATGCCGCTTTTCGCCCTACCTATCCCGAAGAGTTATTCGACTTCCTGTTCAGCATAACAAAACAATACCATCGGGCATGGGATTGTGCAACCGGCAACGGACAGGTAGCATCAGTACTTGCAACACGTTTCGACAAGGTACAGGCTTCTGACATCAGCGAACAACAGATGGCACATGCCACAAAAAAGGATAATATCTTTTATAGCAAGCAAAGAGCCGAACATACCAATTTTGCGAATGATAGTTTTGACCTAGTGACGGTAGGCACTGCTATTCACTGGTTCGATTTTGATAACTTCTACAGGGAAGTGAAGCGTGTGGGGAGACAAGGTGCTCCTATTGCTGCCTGGTCTTATGGTCTTTTCCGCTCCGATAACGAAATAGAAAATACTATTGATGATTTTGCCTTTGGTACCGTTGGCAAATACTGGCAGCCCGAAAGACATTATATAGAAGAACAATACAAAACTATCCCATTTCCCTTCGAAGAGATACCTGTGCCATCCTTAAGCATTAAAGAAGTATGGACTTATGAACGAATGATAGGATATGTAGGCTCTTGGTCGAGCGTGCAGGATTATATAGCGCAGAATGGAACAGACCCTATACCGATATTGGAAGAGCGAATAAAACAGGTATGGGCTCCGGGCGAATCAAGAGAACTGAATATTCCGCTGTTCATGCGGGCAGGTATAATCAAATAGCCGCAACGCTAATATGTATGCGCTTAGGGTAAGATTTTATAATTTAGCTGCATGGAAAAAAAAGAGCGAGCCCCGGTCTACTATAGCGAATACCTGCAACTGGATAAAATTCTGAATGCACAGAATCCTGAAAGCACCAAGGACGGTATCCGTGCCGATGATGAGATGCTCTTTATTATCATTCACCAGGCATACGAACTTTGGTTCAAAGAGATACTCCACGAACTGAATATCATACGCGATATTTTCCGCCAGGAAAACATTCCGAACAATTCTCCTGATATATATAATTGTGTGCACCGCATCAAGCGAGTGAGCCAGGTATTGAGCCTTGCAGTTACACAAATGGGTATCATTGAAACGATGACCCCGCTCGACTTTCTAGATTTCCGCGATCTGCTGCGACCTGCTTCCGGTTTCCAGAGCATACAGTTCAAGATGATAGAAGCTACCCTTGGCCTTACTTACGATCAGCGCCACGGGCAGAACTATTATCTTTCTCAACTGAACGAAAAGGACAGGGAGCGTGTAAAGGAAGCGGAAAGCCAGGTATCATTGTTGGTACTCATCAACCAATGGCTGGAAAGAATGCCTTTTATTAAAGACAATGCAAAATTCTGGCTTAGTTACCGCGAAGATTACGCATCCACTTTGCTGGATGTAGAAATGGGTAACCTGAAGACTTTTGATAAACTATTCGTGAACGAAGGTGAATACGACCCGGCAAGGCGTTTCAGCATGGCAGCGAATCGCAGCGCGTTGTTCATTATGCTCTACCGCGATTATCCATTGCTGCACCTGCCGTTCGAACTGGTAAGCAGCCTGCTGGAGATAGATGAGGGTCTTTCTATGTGGCGACACAGGCATATACACATGGTGCAGCGCACCATTGGTAAGCGTGTAGGCACAGGTGGTAGCACGGGAGCCGATTACCTGAAGGGTGCAGCCGACTCACACATCATCTTCAAGGAAATGGCAGAGCTGACCTCTTTCCTGCTTCCAAGGCATGCATTACCTGCATTGCCTAAGGATATCACAGATCAATTGAGCTTTCAGTAAGCATGGCTTTAGCTCTGGATATACAGGGTCTTTATAAAATGTACAAAGGCGGCTGGAGCCCTGCTTTGGACGGGATGGATATTTCTGTACGTGAAAACCAGCTATTAGGTTTATTGGGGCCTAACGGCGCAGGCAAAAGCACGACCATAAACATCCTCTGCGGATTGGTAATTCCGGATAAAGGAACTGCTAAAATATTTGGCAAAGACTGTGTATCAGATACCGTGACTGTACGTTCTGTAATTGGCGTAGTACCGCAACAGATCGCCCTGTTTGGCCAGCTTACTGCATGGGAAAATTTCCGCTATTTCGGGAAGCTTTATGGGCTTAGTAATACACAGATCACCCAGCGTGCGGGCAACTTGCTGAAACGCCTGGGATTGGATGCCCATGCCGACAAACGTGTGGGTCGCTATAGTGGTGGCATGAAACGAAGGGCTAATATCATTGCCTCGCTGCTCCACCAGCCGCAGATGCTGATACTGGACGAGCCCACTGCCGGCGTGGACGTACAAAGTCGCGCAATGATCCTCGATTTTCTGAAAGAATACAACGAGCAGGGGAAAACAATCGTCTATACATCGCACCTGATGGAGGAAGCAGAACAAATATGCGATGAGGTAGTGATCATAGATGAAGGGAAATTTATTACCAAAGGTGCTCCAAAGGAGTTAATAAATAACACCCCTGGTTGTAAACGACTGGAGGATGTATTCCTGCACTATACTGGCCACAGCGTTAGAGATTAATCATGAGAAAAGTAATCGCTACTATCATAAAAGAATGGATACTACTGCGCAGGGATGTGGCAGGGTTCATGCTTTTGTTCCTGATGCCGGCGATACTTATTGTGGTAATGGCGTTGATACAGGACGCCCCGTTTAAAGATTACCAAAACCTGCGCTTCGATCTGCTTCTTGCCGATAACGACCATGGAAGGCTGGCGGCGGAGATAACACGCGGACTAAAACAAAGCGACAATTTTCATGTCATCGACAGTATAGATAATCAACCCCTATCCGATTCTGCATTAAAGCAGTTATTGCAACAAGGAAACTACCGGGTAGGAATTGTGATCCCGGCAGGTGCTACTGCAGAGATGGTAAATACCGCCAATACCGTCGCTAACAAAATAGCGGAGAAAATAGGTGTGGGTAAATTACCCGCCCGCGAGGCAAGAAGCAATAAATATGTCCGCATCTACTTCGACCCGGTAAGCAGGCCTACCTTCCGCATGTCGGTAAATTTTGCACTCGATAAATTGATAACAGCGTCTTGCAGTAATGTACTCATCGACCGTATGTCAAAGCTATCGGGCGATACCGCTTCTGCACCTCCCACAGAAGATTTCAGGAAGATGTTCAGCGGCATAGGCATACGCGAAGAGGCACTGAATGATAAAACAAAAGATACGGCACATATCAACTCCGTACAGCACAACGTACCTGCATGGGCTATTTTCGGGATGTTCTTTATTGTAATTCCGTTGGCAGGCAATATGATCCGTGAACGCGATGAGCGTAGTGCACTACGTGTTCAACTGATACCAAATGCCAATAGCTCGGTAGCATTGGGCAAGATATTCTTCTACACCCTGGTGTGTATGTTACAGTTTGCCCTGATGCTATGCATTGGTCTTTGGCTGCTACCTGTATTCGGTTTACCTGCTTTGTACCTAGGTCTGCATCCGTTAGCACTACTGCCAATTGTATTGTGCATCGGCCTTTCTGCTACATCTTACGGTTTCTTTATTGGCACATTATTTAAGACTGCAACACAAGCCATGCCTTTTGGCGCTATCTCTGTAGTGATATTATCTGCCCTAGGTGGTATCTGGATCCCGACCGATATAATGCCTGCCGCTATGCAGAAACTTGCAATGGCTTCCCCACTCTACTGGGGGCTTGATGCGGTGAATGATATTATTTTAAGAGATAATAAACTTTCAGGATCCTTCCTGGCGCTAAGTGTCTTACTTGCTTTTAGTACATTATTATGGTTAGTTAGCCTGCGTATCAATAAGACGAGAGCCTATTCCGTACAGTAGTTATCTATATACGATCTCCCTTTTCGTAATCGAGAACGGTTTGCCATTCCTGTATTCAGTACGCTTCAGGAAGTTATGATGCGCATCATATACATATTCATAGGTGTACTCATATTCGATCTCACCTTTATCGTTGTACACGGTTTGTTTAGATGGATTATCGAACATATCATATTCCAGCAATGTACTGCTCAAGACATTGCCGTTGCTGTCGCTACCATGTATCACCGTTATATGTTCATGCTTATCATCATAAAAGAATGTACTTGTGGATGTCGTAATGGATAAATGCTTGTACCGCTGTTTTCTTACAGTAGAATCTCTAAAATAAGTGTAGCTCACATCTACAATAACATCGCCCTGCTTATCCACACTACTCATATGCATAAGGTTATCCCCGTCATAAGTATACTGTATCTGCACCGGTTCTTTATCCGGTTTCATAGTTAGCAGGTGTCCTTCACAATCATAATTATACGTGTATCGAACGGTATCATGATTATAATCGGTAATAAAAGTGTCTGATACTATCTTATTATCTTCATCAAGCCCATACCAATGTATCCCCCTGTTCTCACCATATACCAGTGTATCATCCACCATCCTTACCATATCACTCTTCCACCGCATAGACTTTGCTAATCCACGCACTCTGATATTCGATTTTTGAAATACATCGCTTTGTGCATTAACAGATGCACATAAACAAGACAATATGATAAGAAGCCAGAGCCTCATGCATTAGGATTTTCTTAGTACAAATATCAGGTTTGCCGTCAGCTTTGCATTGTCCAGAATTTCTACCGACATATTATGTCTCGCTGCAAACTCTTTAATAAATGCTTTGCTTATATAATGCAGTTCGTTCTGCGTTTTGTTGAAGCCAATAATACGCGTGCTGAACAATTCCGTAAGCTTGGTTCCCTTAATGCGTTGCTGCATTTCAGATACGCCATCCCTTATTATCAGGGTTCCCCCTGCATTTAGCACATGGGCACATTGTTCCAGCAAAGCTGATTGCTGCTCCGGCAATAAATAATGCAGTACATCACTGATAATGATACCATCGCATGGCAACAGGTCCAGCCCTGTAACATCCCCCTGCTGAAATTGTATATTATCATCTCGCAAAAAATTACCTTGCGCTGTTTCTATCTTTTCTTCGTCATAATCTATCCCGGTAAACTTCCTGCCGGGCGCTGCCCAATGCAGCATATAGGTCATAAAGCCATAACCGCAGCCCAGGTCATAGAATACACCTTCCCGTGGTAGTAGTTTATGGAATGGTTCATAATATTGCTCCAGTTTCACTTTTATCCTGCAATACCATTCCAATACAGGCCCTTTATAAGTATAGCTTCTCTGCAGCTGTTCGCGGAAGTAGGAGGGTGTTTCTTTTTCTTCTTTTACTTTTTGCAGTGCTACCCTCATCCACTTTCCAATATACTTGGCTCTTTCACTATAAGTATCTCCGTAGCTTTTGTCAGCAATAGTGATCCGAGGATGTATATATACGGAGCTGGTACCATCTTTAAGCAACCAGTCGCCTTTTTGCATTACATAGTGTACCCCGTGCATTACCACCGGTACTATATCCAATTGCAAACGTTCTGCTATAAAAAATGCCCCTTTATGAAAGCGTTTTATCTTATCGTCATACGAGCGGGTGCCTTCGGGAAAAACCATTATAGAATAGCCCCTGTTCACAAGGTCCTGTAGCGGTTCAATGCTATCTTCTGCACCTTCTGCAACCGGATAATACTCGGCCATACGCACTACAGCACCAAACACCGGGCTCTTCCATACCCATTTATTGGTGAGCAATATCAGCCGTGGGTGCAGCATGGTTGTGATCAGGATATCCAGGAACGATGTATGGTTTGCAATATACACGGCAGGCTTCTTAAAGTCCTCGCCAGACAAATTATAAACGCGCACTTTTTGATTGAACATGATATGCATCATGCTCCAGGTAAACCTACTCACCCAAATATGAAACAAGTATTTGCCCTTTTCTTTACCGAATGGCCAAATTTTGGTGAATACCACACCGAGTATAGTGAGTATAAAAGAACCAATAAAGAAATAGCTAAATGCAAATACGGAGATCAGAAAACTGCGGAGCGTAAATGGCAGGAGTTTTTTATTTGCCCTGTTTTGAATAAACCAGTTGAAAAGGAAAGGCTGCAGTGTTTGCGATATAAACAGGACACAGAGAAGTCCGGTCACCGAAATAAAAGCTATAGATCGCAATGCAGGATGCTTTGCAAGCAACAATACACCCAGGCCAATTATTACCGTGAGTACAGATACATATACGGCTGACCGTACAGATGCCAGTTTATGGCCACCTGTTTTGTACCGCTCTATCAGGCCATCCATGGTAAAAATTGCATAGTCATCCCCAAGGCCAAAGATCAACGAAGAGATAATGATGTTTACAATGTTGAATTGTAATCCAAGCAAAGACATTAGCCCAAGTATCCATACCCATGATATAGCCATAGGAAGGAAAGCTATTACTGCCAGCTCTATTCGCCCATAGCCAATAAGAAGTGCAAAGAATACGATGAGGGAAGAGTATATGGCAATATTGGTAAAGTCACGGTTCAATATCCCTACCAATTGCGTAGCACCTTGCTGCCTGTCTGTAACGGTTACCCCGGTTGCACTCTTTAAATAATTAAATACCTGCTGCCTATGCTGCTGGCTTACTTTCAATGCTGCGATGGCATAGTGATTATTGCTATCCGTAGAGAACCCTCCGGGGAATAGAGATCTTAATATTGCCTTCGATTGCTTGTCAAACGGTTGGTATTGTTTGTTCAGTGTTTCGTTAAAACGGCCGAAGGCATCAGGATTGTAACCATTGGCAATCGCCGCTGTATGTACATAGTTCAATACCTCTGCCTGTTTTTCCGGTGTCCAGTATTTTTTCCACCTGCTGATACGTCGTTCCTGTTCTGCATTTGAGGTAAGCAATATTGTTGGGTTGGATGCACTACGTACCCACCCCTTAGTCATCATCGTATCAAGACTTCCACCAATTCGTTCCAGGTTTTGAAGAGATTGTTCTTCATTTGGCTCATTCGCAACTACAAATACAGAACTAAGTGCAAAGGCATTGGCTTTACTTATCTCATCTTGTGCTTTTTGCATTTTCGGAGACAGGTAGTTAAGGTGCATTAAGTCGCTATCGAATGATACACCATTAATGCAATAATACATTACCGGTGTTAGCACAAATATCCCCAGCACCAGCCATTTATTCTTCTCGGGGTGCCAGTTGCCCAGTTTATCAAAGATCGTCTGCCGGTCATCGCCATGCTTTATACCTAATGGCAAATGCGGGAGAAATACCAATGTACATATTGCAGCTCCTGTGAGACTGCCGGCTGCAAACAAACCAAGATCTTGCAGTATTGGTGTATGCACAAAGCGCAGGGAGAAGAATGCAGCTATTGTAGTAAAGCTGCCAATGGTTAATGGATGTGCCAGTTCATGTACTGTTTCTCTAAGGCTGCCTGTATGTCTTGCGTGAGATAAGAAGTGTATGGAGAAGTCAATAGCGATACCTAATATGATAGCCCCGGCTCCTAATGCTATTACAGATATAGTTCCTTGCACCAGGTACACGATCGCTAACCCAAAGGCAGCCCCATACACAACCGGCACCATTAATAATAACGGCGTTCGCTTTCTGCGAAAGAAATAATACGTGAGTATCAGCAGCAGTACTATAGTTACAGAAAGCGTGACTATAGTATCTGTACGCATCTGTATAGCATTCCCTGCCGCAACTGCCGGACCACCGAAATAAGTGATATGGATATTGGGATGTTTTGCTTCCCATTGATCGGTAAGCTTTTCTACTTCTTCAAAAAATGGCCCGTTCTTCCCTGTCTGGGATGCTTTATACTTTGGTTTTAGAAAAAAGGTCAGGTTTCGCTGGTTATTGGAGAATAGATAGCCTTCATAGGTTTCATAGCTTGGGTCGAATTGCAGGGCTCTAAGTTTACCCCAGACTAAACCTGATATACCAGCAGGATCTTGCGCAACAAGATTTTTATATACCACACTAGCCGGCGATAGTAATATCTTCCTGTTGGCTTGCAAAGTGGCATTAATATGCTCAGGTGTCAACAAGGTATCGAGCCTTGCAAAGTCGTTTTCAGTAAGCAGCAATGGTAAATTTTGCTGAATGATATTAACTAGCGCTTCTTCATACCCACCGCCGATTTGCAGGGAAATGGTATCGATCCACTTTGCACATTTCGCTTGTAGTTCCTGTTGATAAGTTGTCGCAGCAGCTATCAGGCTATCGGGGTCGGTAACAGTACTGTCTTTGAACGACATCATATACACCACCTGCTCACCGGCCTGCGTATGACTAATCACATCATTCATCGCCTTCAGCGCTTTGCTATCCGGTAACAGACTGCTTACATCTTCCTGGGGCTTTATGCGTGCAGTAAAGAATATACACACGCCAAAACTTAGCAGGAATATGATCCAATAGAGAAATTTATTGCGATGAAAAAAATTGTAGATCGAAACAAATAAAAACTGCATGTTTTGCTTTCGTAAGGGGTAACTACTAACTACTATTCAAAGTCGGGGTATAGCAGGTATTTCTTCCTGATCTTCTTAAATACGATCAGATCTTTTTGCCAGGTAGCAACGATCTGATCTTCCGTCATGCCCTGCTCTACCTGTTTTCTCAATTCTTTCGTTCCTGCCAGTTTATCAAAAAAGTCGTTAAAGAACTTGTCTTTGTAGGGATACCAGTCATATGCACGAATCAACCAAAAGAGACGGATACGATGGTTCATCATTTTCAAAGCCTCATCGACATTAGCGGCTGCTAACTGACCAAAGCAATCCTGGTAAGCATATAAAGGCTCTGTTTTGTGTCCCCATACCGGTACCGGGCGAAACGCATAGATAGTTTTACCGCCAAATAGCGGGTGCCCCCACACCTGGAATGGCATGGATGTGCCACGGCCTACACTTACCACCGTACCTTCGAACAGGCATATACTTGGATAACAAAGTATGGCAGCCTGCGACTTGAGGTTAGGTGATGGCCTGTCTGGCAACGTGTACAAGGTACTATGATCGTAGTTGGCACATTTGATGACTTTAATATTCATCTTCTCGGTGCCTTTTACCCATTTCTCGCCTATCAGCATTTTTGCATATTCGCCTACTGTCATACCATATACTATTGGCACAGGTTGCATGCCCACGAACGATGCCAGTTCCTTTTTCAATACCGGTCCATCAACATAATGTCCGTTAGGATTAGGGCGATCCAGTATAATGAACTGCTTCTTATTTTCCGCACAGGCCTCCATAGCATATTGCATGGTAGATATATAGGTATAGAAACGTGCACCTACATCCTGCAGATCATATATCAATACATCTACATCCTTCAATTGCTCCGCAGTTGGCTTCTTGTTGCTTCCATAAAGAGAAACTATAGTCAAGCCTGTTGCTGAATCTACATTGCTTTCCACCGTAGCGCCGGCTTCTTCTGTACCTCTGAAACCATGTTCGGGAACAAACACCTTGACTACCTTCACCCCGGACGACAACAAAGTATCCAACAGGCTGGTTTTGCCGATCATAGAGGTCTGGTTGATGAGCAAAGCGACTTTTTTGCCTTTCACCAAAGGCATATATTCAGGCATTCTCCACGCACCGGGTACTACGCTGTCACCAGTTTTTAAAGGTTTATAGGCTGCAAATGCATGATTTTCAGACAAGCAAATAATTCCTAATACGAAAAGAAAGATGACATATATATTCCTACGATACATTGGCCCTATTTTAGCATAAAGATAATCCTGTGTTTCCGATATTATGGCTAACTTGCATCATTATTAGTTTTATTAAATAAATTAACATGCAACAAGTAAAAAGCGGGGACACCGTTAATGTGCACTATCACGGTAAACTGACAGACGGCTCTACATTTGATAGCTCTGAAGGCCGCGAACCTCTACAGTTTACAGTAGGTACAGGCCAGGTGATCAAAGGTTTTGACGATGCCCTGATAGATATGACCATCGGCGAAAAGAAGACAGTACAAATACCGGTTGATAATGCGTACGGACAACGTAATGAAGATATGATCATGGAATACCCTAAGAGCGATTTCCCTGCTGATATGCAACCTGTAGTAGGACTGGAACTGCATATGAGCGATAACGCAGGCAATGTATTCCCTGTAGTGATCGCAGACGTGAAGGAAGATGTAGTGTTGCTGGATGCAAACCACCCGCTTGCAGGCCAGGATCTGATATTCGAGATCGAACTGGTATCTATCGAAGGATAATTCATTCAATAACAAGTTTATAAAGCCATCTGCCACGCAGGTGGCTTTGTTATTTTTAACAAGTTGAAAAAAACTGGAATCACTATATTTGAGCGTATCAAATTCACAACATGACAATTCTGTCCATCTTATTGCAGGCCGATACCGCTGCGCAAGCTGCTGCCACTACCGTAGCCAAACAAGAGGAGATATCATTGCTATACCTGCTGAAAGAAGGGGGTATCCTGATGATACCACTGCTGATATGCTCCGTAATACTTGTCTATGTGTTTGCACAGAGATGGATGGCGATCCGCAAGGTATCTGACGTGGACCCAACCTTTATGCCCCGCATACGCGAGCAGGTGACAGAAGGCAACATACCGGCAGCAAAGTCACTGGCAAGGAATACACAAGGCCCCGTAGCCCGGATGATAGAGAAAGGATTGAGCCGTATAGGCAGGCCTATCGACCAAATAGAAAAATCGATGGAGAATACAGGTAAACTGGAAATATACCAACTGGAAAAGAACCTGTCCATCTTATCTACTATTGCAGGTATAGCGCCCATGTTTGGCTTCCTTGGTACCATCGCGGGTATGATCATACTGTTCTTCAATATACAACACCAGGGCTTCTCTTTAGAGAACATAGCCGGTGGTATCTATACCAAGATGGTTACCTCTGCAGTGGGCCTTATCATTGGCTTGCTGGCATACGTGGCTTACAACTACCTGAACGCACAGATCAATAAGAACGTAAACCGCATGGAAGCTGCATCTGTGGAGTTTCTGGACATATTGCAGGAACCTGTTAAATAAACTGCCATGGATCTCAGAAAACGACTCAGGCACAATTCATCGGAGCCGCATACCTCTGCGCTGAACGATATCTTGTTCATACTGCTGTTCTTCTTCCTTATCATATCTACGCTGGCTAATCCCAATGTGGTGAAGCTTTCCATACCCCATGCGCAAAGCGATACTAAGGCGAAGCAAACAGTGGTGGTATCTATAGACCCGGAGCAACACTTCTTCGTAGGTACGCGTGCTGTAGCCGTGGATTCGCTGCAACCTGCCATATCTGCCATCGTTGCCAAATCGCAGGATGCGGAGCCAACCGTTGTGATCAATGCCGACAAGAAAGCCGAGGCAGAGAGCATTGTAGCAGTAATGAAAGCAGCGAAAGCACTGAACCTTAAGACCGTACTGGCAGTAGATAAGGAAGGTAAATAATCAACCTATTCTCGCCATCTTCTGCAAAGAGCGGATGTTGTGTATCACTATCTTCTTACGGTCAATATCAAGGATGCCTTCATTGGCGAATTCATTGATAAGCGTCGTCACAGTTTGCCTGCTGGTGCCCGTTAACCTTGCGATGTCTTCATGCGTCAGGTAATTATCAATGCTATAAGAACCTTGTTGCATCTTTTCCCCTTCCGGTAACAGTGTCCAGAAGAAATAGAGTATCCTGCTGCGTGCATCCTTTTGCAGGAGGTTTACCAGGCGGCTTTCTACCTTACGCAGTTTCTGCCCTACCTTCTTGGCATATTGTATGGACATATCAGGGCGATGCGTCAGCAACCGCTGGAAGTCTTCTATGGTAAATGCACAAAGACTTACGTCCGTCTTGTATGCCTGTGCGTACTCCCCTTCCAGGTTATTGCGCTCCAAGGTAAACTGACCGAAGATATCACCCGGCTGCAGTATCTCCTTTACTATATCATTCCCATCTTCATCTATGTTGCCGATCTTCACATGACCATCTTTTACGAAGTATAACTTGTTAAGAGAAGGTGCATCAAAGTAAATGTACTTGCCCTTTTCTGCGATCACATAATTATGCTCTATATTCAGATTTTCGTAGTCTGCGTCCGACAGCTTTGCAAGAAAATCGTTACGGCGCACCATCAGCAAGGTATTATCCAAACTCATGTGTGTAATTTACAACTAGTTCAGGTCTCGCAGCGTTATTTATATTTGCCAAAATTATCAGCATCAGCAATACAGCCCCCATATTAGATTCACCGGTAGAATACCTGAAAGGCGTTGGCCCCCAACGTGGCGAACTGCTGCGTAAGGAACTACAGATCGCCAGCTTTGGCGACCTGCTGGAGCACTACCCTTACCGCTACTTCGATAGGTCGCGCGTGGATAAGGTGGCTGCTATTGGCGGCACTACCGAGTATGTGCAGCTAATAGGTACGCTGGTGAACATCTACGAAGAAGGCGATGCCCGCAAGAAGCGGCTCACAGCTACCTTTTATGATGATACGGGACGCATAGAGCTGATATGGTTCCAGAATATACAATGGGTGCGCAAGTCGCTTGTAGAAAGTGGCAGGTATATACTCTTTGGTAAGGTGTCGGTATTCAATGGGGCATACAACATAGCCCATCCTGAATTGGAACCTTTAACGACAGATGCCAGCGTACCAAGCATGCAGCCCGTGTACTCTACTACCGAGAAGCTGCGTGTGAAAGGCATCAGCAACCGGTCTTTTGCCAAGATCACACAGAACCTGTTTGAGCGTATACGCCCGGGTGATATACCTGAGACGTTGCCTCATCATATACTCGCGCAATACAAACTATGCAACCGCTACCAGGCTATTCTGTGGATACACTTCCCGGATAGTGAGGAGCATCTGCAGGCTGCAAGACACAGGCTGAAGTTTGAAGAGCTGTTGGTATCTCAGCTAAAGATAGCGCAACTGCGGTTGCAGCATACCATACAAAGGGGCTTCAAGTTCGAGAAGGTAGGTGACTACTTCAACGACTTCTTCAACAAGCATCTGCCCTTTAGCCTTACAGGAGCACAGAAGCGTGTACTGAAGGAGATACGCGTAGATACTGCCACCGGCAAGCAAATGAACCGACTGGTGCAAGGCGATGTGGGTAGCGGTAAGACCATTGTTGCGGTGATGTCTATGCTGCTGGCGATGGATAACGGCTTCCAGGCATGTATGATGGCGCCTACCGAGATATTAGCTACGCAACACTATAACGGCATCAAGTCGCTATTGGCTGAGATGGGCATACCTGTTGCCCTCCTTACAGGTAATGTGAAGGGCAAGGAACGCAAGGCCATACTACAACAACTGAGCACAGGAGAGCTACCTATTATTGTGGGCACCCATGCCTTGATAGAAGATGCCGTGCAGTTCAAGAACCTGGGGCTTGCCATTATAGATGAGCAGCACCGCTTTGGCGTAGAGCAACGTGCCAAGCTATGGAAGAAGAACGAACTACCGCCACACGTATTAGTGATGACCGCCACGCCTATACCACGTACCCTTGCTATGACCATGTATGGCGACCTGGACATATCGGTGATAGATGAACTGCCGCCGGGCAGACAAGAGATCAAGACCGTACACCGCAACGAGATGCGCCGTGCCAATGTGATGGAGTTCATCAAGAGCGAGATCAACAAAGGACGACAGGCGTACATTGTGTACCCGCTGATAGAAGAGTCTGAGAAGATGGACTACGAAAGCCTGATGGCTGGCTATGAGCAGGTGAAGATCTGGTTTCCGGAGCACAAGTATAAGATAGCGATGGTGCATGGCAAGCAGGAAGCCGCACTAAAGGAACGCAATATGCAACGCTTTGTATCGGGCGAGGCCAATATACTGGTATCTACCACCGTGATAGAAGTAGGCGTGAACGTACCTAATGCCAGCGTGATGCTGATAGAAAGCGCTGAACGCTTTGGGCTATCGCAACTGCACCAGCTACGCGGGCGGGTTGGCCGTGGTGCGGAGCAGTCTTACTGCATACTGCTTACCGGCAACAAGCTGGGCAACGACAGTGCCGAGCGTATGAAGATAATGGTAAGCACCAGCAATGGCTTTATCATAGCAGAGAAGGACTTAGCGATGCGCGGGCCGGGCAACCTATCTGGAACACAACAAAGCGGCGTACTGAAGTTTAAGATAGCGGATATAGTAGCAGACAGCGCCATATTAGAACAAACGCGTATTGCAGCACAACAGATCATTAGCGAAGACCCGGGGCTTACTTCTGCACAATACTACCCGCTCCGTGCTATGCTTGCCGAGAAATCTCACCAATCGCACTGGGCAAAGATCAGTTAGCCTCTCAAAAATCCGGAAATGTTATAAAATGTTAGAAAATGCTAGTTTTTGCTAGTCTTTTTGGTGTTTTCATAAATGCGGCAATGCGAAAATGTGATGATGCGGTAATGTTTTACCGGGGTTTACAGGATGTCAAAGAACAGAATAGTACAAAGTTCGGGAATATGGGTGAGGTTGCAAAAAATGGTTTAGAACTGAAGCATATAACATGTTTCGTAACACTTGACTAACGTCAAAAGTAGATTGCGGGTCAAGCCCGCAATGACAAGATGAGGAGGGCATACTGAACTTGATTCAGCAGGATGTTATGTACCTCTCTTTTTTGTCATGCTGAACTTGATTCAGCATCTACTATTACCGGCTACGGTAAATTTATCATAACACTTCACTATTGCGGAGGTAACAGCCGTACATGTATATTTATACAATGAAGAAAGGCTATGTATATATATTGGCTAACAAGTACAGAACGGTATTATACATAGGTGTTACTTCTAATCTTGAAAGGAGGTTGCAAGAACATAAATTGGGAGATGCGGAATCATTTACTTCAAAATACAATTGTAATATACTTGTGCATTATGAAGAATATTCTGATATAAGTAACGCGATTGCAAGAGAAAAGCAGTTAAAGAACTGGAAAAGAGAATGGAAAGAAGCTTTAATTAAAGAGCTAAATCCTCATATGGAGGACCTTTCCAAAGATTGGGAGATTTGACTACCGTCAAAAGTAGATTACGGGTAAAGCCCGGAATGATAAAGCTGGAGGAAGTCTGCGAGCCGGGCCTGCAATCACGAGATGGGGAAGGCACTCTGAACTCGATGCAGCATCTACTATTAACGCGATAATAGTGCGTTATTAAACACTTGACTGACGTCAAAAGTTAGATTGCGGGTCAAGCCCGCAATGACAAAGGTGGAGGAAGTTTGCGGATTAGCTCCGCAATGACGACAAGGGGAACCCCGCTAGAATGAAGCCAGAAGCCCTCCATCAATTATCTCTATATAGCCTATAGATAAAAACTTAATTAAACGTTTGTTTGATTTTAAACAAGCGTTTAACTTTGCGGCGCAATAACCATAATACTCATGGAGTCTACAGATAAAAAAACGCAAATACTGGAGGTAGCCCAGAAGCTGTTCGCCAAGAACGGTTTCGATGGCACTTCGGTACGTGATATAGCAAAAGAGGCGGATGTGAACATTGCGATGATATCGTATTACTTCGGCTCGAAGGAAAAACTGCTGGAAGCTGTTTTTGAAAAACATTCGAATTATATAAGGCTGCAACTGGAAAGCCTGATAGCGGACGATAAAATGGAACCTATGCAGAAGGTGTACCAGCTCATTGACAGCTACCTGCAGAAGTACTTCGGCCAGATGAGCTTTCATAAAATAGTGCTGCGCGAGCAAATGGCCAATAAGCTAAGCTGTGCCACCGATATGCTGCTGGAGATGAAGCGCCGCAATCAGGAACTGGTAAAGCAGATAATAAAGGAAGGACAAAAGAAAGGTGTATTTAAAAAGAACATAGATATACCTATGATGATGGCCACGATGCTGGGGACTGCTAACCAGGTAATGACCACCCTGCCCTTCTATAAAGAAGTGAACAACCTGGCAGATATGCCTGAAGAAGAATTTCAGAAACTGATAAAAAAGAAGCTAACACTACATTTAAAATCCATCTTTAAAGCAATACTGACTTATGAAGAACAATAAATATATAGCAGCTTTTATGGCTGTTGTCTTATCAGTGAGCGCTTATGCACAAGAGACAAGAAACCTGTCTCTCGATGAAGCCATCACCCTGAGCCTGCAAAACAGTAAACAATTGAAACTAAACGGCGCTAAGGTAAGTGAGGCTGCCGCCTCCCTGCGCGAAGCAAGGGAACGCCGCCTGCCCGACCTGAACGTTTCTGGGTCTTACCTGAGGCTGAACCAGCCTAATATAGACCTGAAGCTGAAGCTGGGTAGCAGCGGCTCGGGTGGCGAAGGAGGTTCAGGATCGGGCTCCTCTGCCAGCGCAATGCCTACTGTAAACCAGGCGGCCTATGCTATGGCCAACCTTGCCATACCGGTGTTTGCGGGTTTTAAGATCCAAAACGGCATCAATGCGGCTAAGTACCTGCAGAAAGCCACTACGCTGGATGCGGAGAACGACCGCGAAGAGGTGATCGCCAATACCATTGCAGCATATAGCAATATGTATAAGGCAAAAGCAGCGCTGGAGATCGTTAAAGAAAACCTGAAACAATCAAAGCAACGTGTGCAGGACTTCAGCAATATGGAAAAGAACGGCCTGATGGCACGTAACGACCTGCTAAAAGTGCAACTGCAGCAATCGAACATTGAAAGTGCATTGCTGGATGCAGAAAACAACTGGAAGATCACCTACATCAGCATGAACCTGATGCTGGGCCTGCCGGAAGAAACTATCCTGATACCGGATTCTACAGCATTTGTACCGGTAAGCGATAGCAAAAACTTTGAAACATGGGAGACTGCAGCCCTGCAAAACCGTAAAGACCTGGATGCCATGAACTGGCGCATCAAAGCTGCGAAAGCAGGCGTGAAAGCCGCACAGGGCGACTACTACCCCAGCCTGGCGCTGACAGGTGGTTATATAGCTGCTGACATCCCGAACCTGGTAACGCTGACCAACGTGATCAACGGCGGTGTTGGCTTGAAATACAGCCCGTCTTCCCTATGGAAAACAGGATCAAAAGTAGCGCAAGCCAAGGCACGCCTTCACCAGACAGAAGTGAGCCAGGATATGATGAGCGATAACATAAGGCTGCAGGTAGCCCAGGCTTATCAAAACTACCTGTCTGCCACCAAGAAGATAGATGTATATAATACAGCCCGCGAGCAGGCTAACGAGAACTACCGTATAGTAAAGAACAAATACGATAACAGCCTTGCTACCACTACAGACCTGCTGGATGCGGACGTAGCACAACTACAGGCGCAACTGAACTATGCCTTCTCTAAAGCAGATGCCGTAGTGGCCTATAAAAAATTACTGCTGACCGCAGGTGCCCTGGATCAACAAACAAATAATCAATAACCACTCATTATTACACATTAATCAAAACTATTAATACAGAATATATGTCACAGGATACAACACAAGCTCAACAGCCAAAACCAAAGAACAGACGTTTTGCCATCGTTTTAGGAGCGCTGGTAGTGGTAGGTGCTACATTCGGCATTACCAAATATGTACACTCTCTACACCACGAAGACACAGATGATGCACAGGTCGATGCCTACATCAGCCCCGTGATACCCCGCGTACCGGGATACGTAACTGAAATACGTGTTGCAGATAACCAACTGGTAAAGAAGGGTGATACCTTGCTGATACTGGATGACCGCGACCTGAAGATAAAACTGGAGCAGGCAGAAGCTGCCCTTGCTGCCGCACAAAGCAGCCTTGGTATTGCAGAAGCCACTACCACAGCATCGCAGGCGAGCGTTGCCGGTTCGCAAGCCAATGTATCTGCACTGGATGCGCAGATAGAAGCAGCAAAAGTGAACGTATGGCGCGCTACACAAGACTATAACAGGTATGCCAACCTGATAAAAGATCACTCCATCACCCAGCAACAATACGAGCAGGCACAAGCTGCAAAGCAAACTGCAGAACGCCAATTGCAGGGACTGACAGAACAAAAGAACGTAGCATCCCGCCAGGCAAGTGCCGCATCATCACAAAGTGCAGCTACTTCTCAGCAGGTGGGTGTAGCTAATGCTACCATCAAACAAAGGATGGCAGAAGTGGAGAATGCAAAACTGCAATTGTCTTATACGGTGATCACTGCACCACAGGATGGCAGGTTGTCTAAAATAAACATTCAACCAGGCCAACTGGTACAGGCAGGCCAATCCCTGTTTAACATAGTAGGCACAGGCGGTATATGGATAACAGCCAACTTTAAAGAAACACAGCTGGAAAAAATGAAAGAAGGCCAAAAAGTGATCGTGAGTGTGGATGCATTCCCCGGCCATGACTTCGAAGCAAGGTTATCTTCATTGTCTCCTGCAACAGGCGCTAAATTTGCCCTGCTGCCTCCCGACAATGCTTCCGGCAACTTCATCAAAGTAGTGCAACGCGTACCTGTTCGCATAGATTTTGTGAACAAGAACGATAAACTGGTAGATCAGCTGCGCCCCGGTATGAACGTGCAGGTTGATGTACACTTAGATTAATCCATTATAACTTATCACGTTTCATAATAAACGTATGACAGATCAAAATTCATTGGTAGAATACGGTGCCCGCAGGGTCATTATCACCATCACAGCGATATTCTGTGCCCTGCTGGAGATCGTAGATACCACCATCGTAAACGTGGCGCTGAATGATATGCGCGGTAACCTGGGTGCCACCCTTAACGAAGTGGGCTGGGTGATCACCGCGTATGCCATCGCCAACGTAATAGTAGTGCCGATGACCAGCTGGCTATCGCAGCAGTTTGGCAGGCGCAACTATTTTGCCGCATCCATCATCATCTTTACCGTATCATCCTTTCTCTGTGGTAATGCAACCAATATATGGGAGCTGGTGCTCTTCCGCTTTATACAAGGTTTGGGGGGGGGCGCCCTGCTGGTAACGTCGCAAACCATCATCACCGAAAGCTACCCTCCTGAAAAACGAGGTATGGCGCAGGCGATCTATGGTTTAGGTGTGATCATTGGCCCTACTTTAGGACCACCATTAGGAGGTTATATAGTAGACCACTTCTCATGGCCGTATATATTCTATATCAACATTCCGATAGGTGTTATAGCAACATTGCTTACCCTGCAATTTGTACGCAGTCCTAAATATGCTGAGAAGAAAGCTGCCAACGAGATCGACTGGTGGGGCATTGCCTTCCTTGCAGCAGCTGTAGGTTCCCTGCAATATGTACTGGAACGCGGGCAGGAAGATGACTGGTTTAACGCTACGAGTATTGTAGTACTTACAATAGTGGCGGGGCTTGGCTTTTATTTCTTCATCTGGCGTGAGTTGGTATACAAGAACCCGATCGTAGAATTGAGGGTATTGAAGAATGGTAACCTGCGCATTGGTACTATCCTGTCCTTTATATTAGGATTCGGGTTGTATGGTTCTACCTTTGTGATACCCTTATATACACAGGCAACACTGGGATGGACCGCACAACAGTCTGGGATGCTGATGATACCGGCGGCGCTGACCACGGCCTTTATGATGCCCATAATAGGTAACCTGCTACAGAAAGGTGTGCCACAGCAATACCTGGTAGCAGGTGGTATGTTCCTGTTTGCTATATTCAGCCTATGGGGGTATAAGATACTAACACCCGATACCGGCAAGGATGCGTTCTTCTGGATGCTGATAGTGCGTGGTGTAGGTATGGGTATGCTGTTTATCCCCATCACTACCCTGTCGCTCTCTACCCTGAAGGGCCAGCAGATAGGACAAGGCGCGGCCTTTACCGGGATGATGCGCCAACTGGGTGGTTCGTTTGGTGTGGCGTTGATCACCACTATGATATCGCGCAGGAATATGGCGCACCGCAGCGACCTTGTGGTAAACCTGACATCGAACAGCCCGATGATGCAGCAAAAACTACATGGCATGGAAGGCAATTTCATAGCACATGGTATGACACCTGAAAATGCTACCCGAAGTGCTTACCAGATGATCGATTTCTCGGTGAACAAGCAGGCAACAGTTTTATCGTACATGGATATATTCATGTACCTGGGTATCCTGTTCCTGATATGTATACCATTCATATTGATGGTGAAAGGCAATAAGAAACAAGGCAAGATAGACATGTCTGAAGCAATGCACTAAGACAATTAAATGAGAATAAATGAAAGCCCCTGTGTTGAACAGGGGCTTTGTGTTTTATTAATCTATCTATTTTTTAGCCGGTTTCAATACCAGGTATTTAACCAAAAGGTTCATTGTTGTGGACAGCATGACTAACGCATATACTCCTTGACTTAATCTGTCAGACCTTGTATCGAGATGAAAAAAGACATAAATCAAAAGTATCGCATTGATGAGCGGCCATATGATGTTTGTGATAGTTTTCACGTCTGAGGTTTTTAGTGATATAAAATTAGCTCATTTCCCTCCTTCAATCAAATAAACGGGTTGCTCTTTAGCGATTTGAGTATATCCTAAGGCAACAAAGCTTATGATACCCAGTCCGGTCACTATCTCAAAATACCAATGATCGTCATCTGTCTTCCGGCGGCTGATTTCACTAATGTATGTACCTTGTATATCCTGGTTGGTTTGACTAAACGCCAAATCGTTCACTTCACTAAAACTGAGTGAGCAGGGGCCCTTCCAGATATGGTATGTACGACTCGCTTCATCGTCTACCCAATCATATATATAATCTATATTGAGGTTGAGGTTCTTATCGCTAGAGGGCAACAGAATGGAATTTATGATGCTGTCGTGCCAGCACATTTCGTCAAAATCAGCATCTGTCCAGATCTTTTTTACCTTCATAGTTATTGGTTAAGGCGATGTAATTTACATGTTAACAACATGTCAAGGGTATATCAAATGTACATATAGATATAAAAACCGTAGTATGTTTACATCTACTACTACAATAGACAGACTGAATGACGTCGACTACTACCATAGAGAAGAAATCATCGAGCGTATATTTCCCGAGCCTGAACGGGGTACGTTTCGTAGCTGCACTGGGTGTGATCATGCACCACCTGGAGCAGCATAAATATATATTCGGGCTAAAGAATGTGTACCGTACCTCCTTTGTGGGTGGTGTATTTGGCAAGCTCGGCATCATTATGTTCTTCGTGCTGAGTGGCTTTCTGATTACCTATCTTTTATTAAAGGAAAAGGAAAAAACTGGTACTATATCTGTAAAACACTTCTATATCAGGAGGATGCTGCGGATATGGCCTCTGTATTATTTAATCGTCCTTACCGGCCTGTTCATACTACCACATATACCTTTTCTTTCCGTACCGGGTAGGTCTGAGTTTGTACACGACCATTTTGGCATCAAGGTATTTTTTATGATCTTCTTCATGCCTAATATTATTGATACTATATACAGGCATACTCCTATCCCATATACAGACCAAACCTGGTCGGTAGGTGTAGAAGAGCAGTTTTATTTCATATGGCCATGGCTGGTGAAGTATTCCAAGAACCTGATGCGGACGCTTACCTATATTATCTGCTTCTATTTTATTGTAAAATTCACCCTTGAATTCCTGAATTATAAATACCCCGAGAACGCACTATTTGATAATGAAAATTATTTCTGGACGTTCTTCTGTATAGATGATATTGCATTGGGTGGCATTATGGCCTGTATTCTATATTATAGGAAGGAAAAAGTGCTGAAGTTCCTGTTTAATAAATATGTTCAATGGATCACCTATGTATCGCTGGCTATTATTACCGTTAAAGGTATAGCTGTGCCACACGTTACCTATGAAGTTTATGCTGTTTTCTTCGCCATTATGATCATCAACCTGGCTGCCAATCCCAAGACGGTTATCTCCTTTGAAAATAAGATACTTAGCTACCTGGGAAAGATAACTTATGGGCTGTACCTGTACCATTATATAGCCATCGTAATAGCCATAAAACTGGGAATGCGCTACGTGGATCCTAACAACCTGTTCCTGAGCAATGTGGTGTATTACGTGATCACCTTCGGGTTATGCATCCTGATGGCTGTGGTTTCGTATGAATTCTTTGAAAAACGCTTCCTGCGTGCTAAAGTAAAGTACAGCACCATTGTAAGCGGTGATAACGCAAAGGAAGAGTTGGAAGCAGCCCAGGCAAATAATGCAGATGGCACTACCGTTGCGCCCGCTACTGTAAAAGCAGTACTTTAGGAACACTACTTTATTGATTCACAGGTATATTGGGTTATCATTTTTTGGTTTAGGCCCGATTATGTACCTTTGCGCGGCTAAAACAGGTTCTTTATAATATGATAAGCCGCAGAAACATCCGGGTAAAAGTGATGCAGACATTGTACACACTTACTTCTATGGAGCCCGGATCGATGGAATTGACTAAAAAGACAGGCTCTACCATTCTTGACGACAAACTTAACCGCTCCCTCGACCTATTTATTGTATCTATATTGTACACTTTCCGCACAGCACAACATGCTGAGGTAATTGCTGTACAACGCTCTGCTAAATTTTTGCCTACAGCGGAAGATCTGAATGTCAGCACCAAGATCGCGGGCAATGAGTTTATGTGGAAAGTATTGGCCAACGAAACCTTTAAAGAAAAAATAAAGCAGGCGAAGCTGGAGCAATACATAGATGAAGAATGGATCAGGAAACTGTATCTGCAGCTTGCAGAAAAGGGGGAGTACAAAAATTATATAGCCATTAACGAACGCACACCGGCCGGCGAAAAAGCCATTATGCAGTATATCTGGGAAAACCTGGTTTGGGAAAATGAAGCCCTGCAAGAGCATTTTACAGACGAGTTGCCGGGATGGGAAGATGATAAGCAAATGGCTAAGATGCTGATGGAAAACTTCTTCAAAAGTAATTCCAAGATCAACTTCCTGAACCTGATATCTACAGAAAAGAAAGAATATGCCCATCAGCTAATGTACACCGTGCTGGATAAGGAAGAATATTGCATGAGCCTGATACAGCCAAAGCTCATCAACTGGGATGCAGAGCGTGTAGCACTGATAGACCTGTTGCTGCTGCGTATGGGTGTTTGTGAGTTATTATACTTCCCTACTATACCTACCAAAGTGACCATCAATGAATATATTGAGGTTGCGAAGCTGTATAGTACCCCACAAAGTGGCCAGTTCGTTAACGGTGTGCTGGACAATATTTTAAAAGACCTGGAGAAAGAAAACAAGATACGCAAGCAAGATCACAGCCGTAAGTCTTAAATTTGCACCTGTTATGAAAAGGCTTGTATTTATATTATCAGTTTCTGTACTTGCTGCATGCGGCAATTCAGATGACAACAAACCTAAGGGTACACTGTCTGCAGACCTCGTAAGTAACCCGGTATCTGCCGACGGCGCTGATACAGCAGTATTGAATGCCATGCCTACGATGGATTTTACAGATACTACACACGACTTTGGGCAATTGCAGGAAGGCGAGGTGGTAACTTATGACTTCAGCTTTAAGAACAACGGCAAAAAACCGCTCATCATCAGCAGTGCGGCCGGCTCTTGTGGCTGTACGGTACCCGATTATCCGCACAGGCCTATCAATCCCGGAGAAGAAGCTGTGATCAAAGTGAAATACAACTCTGAGGGAAAACAATACCACCAGGAAAAATCAGTGACCATAGCTACCAATTCGAAAAGGGGAACGCATATGCTATATATAAAAGCAGATGTGAACCCAAGAAACGATGGCAGCCTACCAAACGAATAATTATTATATAAAACCAATACAATGTCAGTAATGCTGAATTCAATTTTATTGCAAGCGCAGGCACCAAGTGCAGTACCTCAATTACTCATCATGGTGGGTATGTTTATCGTAATGTACTTCTTCCTGCTGCGTCCGCAATCCAAACGCGCAAAAGAACAAAAGAAATTTACAGAATCTATATCTGCGGGTGAGAAGATAGTTACCACTGCCGGCATCCATGCCGTGATCAACAGGGTAAACGAAGACGGTACCCTGCAAATAGAAGTAAGCCGCGGCAATTTTATGATCATAGACCGCAGTGCGGTTTCTATGGAAATGACCAATGCCTTCCGTAAGAAAACAGAAGGTACTGCCGTAGCAGCAAAATAGTTCGATACCTATGCTTAAAGTAGGTATTACGGGGGGCATTGGCTCCGGAAAGTCAGTAGTATGCCAGGTGTTCCAGACACTTGGCATACCTGTTTTCAATGCAGACGATGCGGCCAGGTATTTGATGGAACATGATGCCGGGGTGATAGCGTCTGTAAAGAATCTGTTTGGCGACGATATCTATGCAAATAACAAACCTAATCGCGAACGAATTGCTGAGCTTGTATTCAGTAACAACATTTTGTTGCAAGGACTTAATGCAGTAATGCATCCTGCTACGATACAGTATGGTAAAGACTGGATGCTACAGCAAACCACGCCATACGTTATTAAAGAGGCGGCCATATTTTTTGAAAGCGGCAGCTATAAAGAAATGGACGTGATGGTGGGTGTATATGCTCCCAGGGAAATACGCCTGCAACGTGCCTTGAAACGTAGCGGAGTGAGCGAAGCCAAAATACTGGAGCGCATGGCCAACCAGATGAATGAAGAAGAAAAGATGAGCAGGTGCGATTATGTGATCCACAACGATGACAAGACTGCCATCATTCCCCAGGTGATGGAATTACATCACCGATTTCTTAATGTCCGCAAGGCTTAATTATTCAAACACTATCTTATAATAATTGCGGAAGGTACTTTTAGTCCCTTCATCTGCTTCGTTTTTGATCATTTCTTCAGTAGCCGTTTTCACAGCATCTATCCTTGATTCATAAGTTGCCACATCTGCATTGGTGCGGGCCTTTTTCTTTTTATCCTTGTAACGTACTGCCACGGTTATTAAATAAGTACCAATTGAAGAACGATAAGAATTGATAGGCTCGCCCTTTACCATCGCCCGAAAAACATCCAGTCCCCGATCGAAAGATTTGCTTGAAATAACATTAGCTAAATAATCTGCAAGGCTACTTGCCAGCTGGATCTTTTTATTGCCATAGTAATAAGGAACCCTTTTTTCGAAGAGGGGCGCATCATCGTCCTTGGCACGCTCCCCTATTATATCCCATACTGTTGCTTCCAGCTCACCTTTAGGATCATTTGCCAGCATCGCTTTTGAGAGCTTGTAAGTTGTGTCCTTATCAAATTCATTAAGCGCACCAAGTGCGGCACCTGCTACCAGGTAAGAACTATCGTTCAGGGCAGCGTAGATCTTATCTTTTGCTTTAGATACCTTCCAGTCACCTAGTACTTCCAAAGCCCCTGCTCTCACTTTATTGTTACCGTCATTCTCAGCTAGGTACTCTACCGTGCTCATCCACTTATTTTGATGTTGGCTGGCTGTAATCTTGTCCAGCATACTTAAAGCAGTTGTTTTAATAGCATAATCTTTATCCTGCAATGCAAGGTCAATGATCGCCCTATTTGCAGTATCGTCATATTTCTTATCTATGCTGATGAGTGATTTTATTTTATCTATTATGTCATCACTACTATTTTTAAAAGTGGCCAGCCAATCGACCGGTGCCTTATCTTCATTGATCTCTCCAACAACCCAATGCCGGACATCGGGAATGACAACGGGCCTTTTACCATCTTTATACGGATAAAAGAATGTAGTGTTCTTATCTGTAATATTCCAATCTATCAATTCTTTGTCAGTGCCATAGCAAACAGCTGTTTTCATAGGTAATTTATAATTGCCACCATCCTGGGTTTGGGCAACAGTCACCGTTAGTTGTTTTATATCATCATCATAACGATATTTGATATCCAACTTAGGATGACCGCCTTTATAATACCATTGATTAAAAAACCAGTTCCAGTCTTGCCCGGTAACTTCTTCAATAGCCAGCCGCCATTGTGTGGCCTCTGCAGGATGCAAGGCATGCTTTTGCAGGTATAGCTGCATAGATTTTGAGAATGCCTCGTCGCCCATCAGGCCGTGGAGGTAATGCAAAATAGCGCCTCCTTTCTGGTAAGAGACCCGGTCGAACATGTCTTCCCTATCGCGGTAATGAAAACGAACCAGCGGCTGATTTACCTGCGCACTACTTAAGTAGGTGTGCAAGTCTTTCCATAGCAACAAGTCAGCAGACGCGTTTCCATAATGATGCCTGCGCCAAAGCTGCTCACCATATGTAGCAAAAGATTCATTTAAAGTGAGATTACTCCAGGACTCGGCAGTAACATAATCGCCAAACCATTGGTGAAATAACTCATGTGATACCACATCCTCGAAATCCTCATCTTTATTCTCCCGATCGTTCTGGTTCAGAAATTCGCCCAACAAGGTTGCAGAGGTATTTTCCATCGCACCCGAAACATAGTCGCGCACCACTACCTGGCTATATTTATTCCATGGATAAGAAACACCCGTAACCTCAGAGAAATACCCGATCATATCAGGTGTATGCTTGAACATCGTTTTTGCGTAAGGTGCATACGCGGGCTCCACGTAATAATTAACCGGCTTCCCGTTCCAATCCTTATCTGGCACAATGGAAAACTTGCCGATGGTAAACATGATAGCATATACCTGTATAGGTTTATCCATTATCCATATATCGGTACGCATGCCGTTGACAGATTTAACCTGATGATCGAGGTAACCATTACTTAAAGTCGTAAAGCTATCAGCTACCGTAAGCTCAAGCCGGGTTGTAGTTCTTTGATTTGGTTTGTCGATAGTTGGTAGCCAGCGGCTGTTGGATTCTGTTTCACCCTGTGTCCATACCTGAACAGGTTTATTAGGAACCGCATTATCGGTATTTATAAAGTACAAACCCTTGTCTTCGGCAATTGCACTGCTGCCACCCGCTTTGCCGGAGTAAGGCATCGCAGTATATTTTATATAAAGTTTTATGGTATCTCCATTAGTGTACTTCTTATCTAACTTGATATGAAGTTGATCATCATGATAAGAATAAGCTAAAGTTTTACTTTCGGTAACAGCTTTTATCTTAACAGAATCAATCTTCATCGTTTTAGCGTCGAGCACTACTGAATCTGTAACATAAAAGTAGGGATGCATGGTTATCCATTCTCTACCCTCTGCTGTTTTGTCCTTATAATTAAAACTCAGCGCAACATGTGAGTTTACCAGCTCCCATGATTTAGTTGAAGTTTCCCTGTAAATATCCAGCGGATTATTTTTTGCAGAAACGGTTATCGCATCCAATTCCACCCTTTTCTTCGCTCTCCTGCTCGGTCCGCAGGAAGAGATAATACCGGCGAGCAAAACAAAGAATATTACTTGCCTGCCTATAGAATTACCCTTCATCAAATCTTATAAAAATGCTAAAGTACATATCCGTCATTGTTATACCATCACCTTATAGAGGGTATATCTTATAAAAGATAACAATGCAGACCTTTAAATGATTATTTTTGTGACCTAATTTACACACGCACATGTTGCAGGCCACAGTAAATAATAAGAAGACCTTTGCTATAACAAACGATGAAGGCCAATGGCAAATAGACAACAAGCCGGCAAACCTGGATATACAAATGCAGCCAAACGGACTCATCAGCATTTTGTATAACAACAAAAGTTTTACCGCTACCGTTGAGAAGATCGATACCAGGAACAAGGAACTTACCGTAAAGATAGACGGACAGCCGTACACACTGGCAATAAAAGAGCCTATTGACCAACTGCTCAGCAGCATGGGTTTGGATCTGAAGGCTATGCAAAAGGCAGAGCCGGTAAAAGCCCCCATGCCGGGTATGATACTGAAAGTACTGGTAGAGCCCGGCCAACAAATATCCAAGGGCGACGGATTGCTGATACTGGAAGCGATGAAAATGGAGAACGTATTGAAAGCCAGTACAGATGCAACGGTTAAATCAATTAAAGCAATAGAAAGAACGGCGGTAGAAAAAGGAGCCATACTTATAGAACTGGAATAGACCTTGAAACATTTACTGAAACAGATCGTACTGGCAGTATTACTGTCTATACCGGCGCTAAAAGCAGCAGCGGATCAATTTTCTTACGTATATATCCAAGGTGACAAGCAGACCCCTTTTTATGTAAAGTTTGAGGACGAGATGCTACCCAGATATGGCAAAAATTATTGCATCATCCCGGAGTTAACACCCGGCCCCATACACATACAGATATTATTTCAGCAGAACGTATATCCGGCACAGAAGTTTACCATATTGGTACCTGAAGGAGGGTCGCGTGGCTTTTTATTAACCAGGAAAGGAGAAAGTTTCTCTCTGTATGATATTGACCAACAGTTCTATTTGAGGGATGGCAATTCGGAATCGGACGACAGGGTTCCAGAATACAACAACTTGCAAATCAGCGAACTACAAGCATCAGCTACAGCAGAAAATCAAGAACAATTACAGCCCGAAGCAACTAACTTAGCAGCCAACACTCCTGCTACTACAACTACGCCATCCACAACGAATCAACCCGGGAATATCAGCCCGGCTTTCATGGACATGGAATTGAATAACACCAGGGTACTGGAAAATGATAAAACCCCGAAGAGCGATGAAGACTTTAAGGGCAAGGTAGCCATTGTAAACAGCGACTGCCCACATGCTATAGATAATGACCTTTTTGATGCTATATACAAGAAAGCAGAAGGCAAACCCGAATCGGCAAGACTTAAATACTTACTTGATAAAACATCAGATAACTGCTTTACTACCAATCAAATAAGAATACTTACGGGGACTTTGAAAAATGATCCTGAGCGTTATACTTTTTTAAAGAAAGCTTATTCCCGCGTTACGGATCAATCGGTATTTCCTGCTTTGGAAAACCTGCTTCGCAGCCGTGAGTGGAAAGACTATTTCAAATTAATACTACCATAATACTACATGAAAAAGATAATATTATTTGCATCGCTGGCAGTAGTACTGTACTCATGCAAAGGCGATAAGAAAGATATGATAGCGAGGAAATGGCGGGCAATATCTGTTGCCAACCCTGCGCTTGATTCCCTGATAGCAGACCGCCAGGTGTTCCTGGATACATTTGGCCGGAACAGCGATCCTGAAACCAATGAAAAGATATACGGTTTCCGTAATGTGGACAGCCTTCGCCAGTCGCTGAAGGCAGAATGGAAAGATATGAAAGACATGCAGCAACATGCGGTGGAGAATACCTGGTTCGACTTCAAGAAAGACGGTGTTGTGATCATGAACTTCAGCGGACAGGCAGATTCCAGCAAATGGACTATTGACAAAGACGGCAGCCTCATTCTTACAGAACCAAAAAGTAAACCAAATGCTGTGAGCATAAAGATGGAGATTGTATCACTGAGCGATACCTCTTTAAAGCTGCGTTATAATGATAATGGTGGCACCAGCACAGTAACCTTTCGTCCTGATAGCAAATAATCCGTTTACTTAGTATCTTTACGCGCCCTTAAAAACAGGGCATTCATATAATAATATGGCAAACATGCGCACAATACCTTTCCGCCAGGCTCTACGCGAAGCATTAGAAGAAGAAATGCGTCGTGATGACAAAGTATTCCTGATGGGAGAAGAGGTAGCACAATATAACGGGGCTTATAAAGTAAGCCAGGGTATGCTTGATGAATTTGGAGCACGCAGGGTAATAGATACCCCGATAGCTGAGCTGGGTTTTGCAGCAATAGGCGTAGGCGCTGCCACCAACGGTACCCGCCCTGTAATTGAATTTATGACCTGGAACTTTGCCGTACTGGCACTGGACCAGATACTGAACCACGCGGCCAAAATGGTATCGATGAGTGCAGGACAGTTTAGCTGTCCTATTGTATTTCGCGGGCCTAACGGTTCTGCAGGCCAGCTGGGTGCACAGCACTCACAGGCTTTTGAAAGCTGGTATGCCAACATACCGGGCCTGAAAGTGATCTCTGTATCGAACCCGTACGACGCTAAAGGCTTACTGAAATCTGCCATCAGGGATAATGACCCGGTAGTTTTCATGGAAAGTGAGGTAATGTATGGTGAAATGGGCGAAGTACCTGAAGAAGAATATTTGATACCGATTGGTAAGGCCGATATTAAACGTGCAGGTAAGGATGTGACCATCGTGTCTTATAATAAGATGATGAAGGTGGCATTGGGCGCTGCTGAAGAACTGGCAAAAGAAGGTATTGAAGCAGAGGTAATAGACCTGCGTACCATCCGCCCACTGGATTCTGAAACCATCATAGAATCTGTAAAGAAAACCAATCGCCTGGTGATCGTAGAAGAGCAATGGCCATTTAGCTCGGTTTCTTCTGAGATCAGCTACAGGGTACAAAAAGATGCATTCGATTACCTGGATGCACCGATACGCCGCATTACATCTGCAGATGCCAATATGCACTATGCACCCAACCTGGTAGCAGCTTACCTGCCTGATGTACCACGTACGGTGAAGCTGGTGAAAGAAGTGATGTACATGAAAAAGTAATTGTCTAAACGAACTAAAAACAAACGCCTCCGATTTCGGAGGCGTTTGTTTTATTCGGCATTCAGTTGCTTGAATTCCCTATAATCGATAGCTGCAGCATCTAATATTCGACATTGTACCACTAGTAGCACAAAACATATAGTTGCAACGCTTGCGGTGAAAATGGCATGTGCATGTATATGCGTATGCCCATTATTACCTGTTATGATACCAGTCCACACAGGTATATACCATAAGCTTGTTTGCCTCGCTATTTGGTAATAATAGTTATCATGAGGCTTATAACGTATCAGTGTATATATCATTCCCCCAAATATTCCGAACATCACAATATCTGAGGCATAGTTCTGATCAAAAAAATCGTAATAATCATTTGCAGCAGCCCACAAAGAAAATTTGTAGATACCCCACCATAAACCAATACTTAAAAGTAAATAAGGTATAGATGTAAGGACACTCTTCATGCTTTGCCAGTATAATCTACGATAACGACTACGCATATTCTTCTCGAAATTGGCCTGTATCACATAAAAGCCAAGGGTGCCGAAACTACGGTGGGCATTCTGCATCGCATGCTGCAGATCGATGCGAGTATCTTTAGCCAGCTCCTCCTCCACTTTGCATGCAAAGTGATCCAGTATCTCATTTACTACCAACTCATCTTTAAAGCCACGAGAATTGATGAACTTTCTCAATTGTTGTAGTTGTTCCTCGGTCAAAATTATTTTATCCATTGCTTAGTTTGGGGTTTAGTATTAACTGAACGGATTCCAGCGCTTCTTTCAGCGCCTGTATCTTGCTTTGTGTTTCCTTCTTTCCTTGTTTGGTAAGTGCATAATACTTGCGTATCCTGCCATCTACTTTTTCGCTTGTAGTGGTGAGCAAACCATCCTCCACCAGTTTATGCAATGCAGGATACAACGCTGCTTCGGTTATACTCATTTTGTTTGCGGTACTTTCCCGCACCGCTTTCGTCATTTCATAGCCGTACATGCGTCCATTATCCTCCAGCAATTTGAGGATAATGGTGGTAAGACTGCCTTTTACTACCGGGTTCGGCTCCATTTTTATTACCTAATTTAGTGAGGTATTTACCTAATAAAATTAGGTATAGTTATACAAAATACCAAATCATACTATAATCCCCCTAAATTTGCCGCACATCGATTATGGCTAAGAGCATAGACACAAACGTTATCATTATAGGAGCAGGCCCGGCGGGCGCGGGTACATCTATTTATTTAACAAAAGCGGGGATACCCCATGTGATCATAGATAAGGCAGTATTTCCCCGCGACAAAGTATGCGGCGACGGATGCAGTGGCAAGACAGCATTTGTGCTACGCAAAGCCAATCCCGACTGGCTAAAAGAGATATTCAGCCGTGAGACAGACTTCATGCCGAGCCACGGCATTATAATGGTAGCTCCCAACGGCAGGGCTATTAATATCCCCTACAACCCAAGCAGGCAACCGGGTGAAACAGCACCGGGCTTCACCACCCCACGGATGGTATTTGATAATTACCTTTTTGAAAAGCTACCTTCTCCATACGCTACCATATACCAGGATGCCAACGTAAAGACTATTGTGCGCAATGCTGATAAAACTATCACCGTGAGTTTTGCACAAGGTGAGGAAACAATAGAAGTCACTGCACCACTTATAGTAGGCGCAGATGGCGATAAAGGCATTACACGCAGAACCATGCTGGGTGAGCACTTTTCGCACAAGGCATATACAGTAGGCCTAAGGGGATATTATGAAGGTGTAACCGGACTGCACCAGGAAAATTTTATTGAACTGCATTTTCTGCCGGAATTACTGCCGGGTTATTTTTGGATATTCCCGATGCCGAATGGCATGGCTAACGTAGGTGTTGGCATACTGTCGGAACGCATCAGGAGTAAAAAAATAAACCTGAGGGAAAAGATGCTGGATGCCATCAAAAACAATCCTAACATCAGCCACCGGTTTGCCAATGCAAAGCTTGTAGATAAAATACAGGGATGGGGATTGCCTATGGGCGTAGAATTATTACCGGTATCAGGAGACAACTTTTTATTGACCGGTGATGCAGCCAGCCTGGTAGACCCTTTTAGTGGGGAGGGAATAGGAAATGCCTTATATAGTGGTATGCTGGCAGCCTATGCAATAGAAAAAGCCATGCAGGAGAATAGATATGACGCTGCATTCCTGAAAGAGGCATACGATGGACCGCTATACAAGCGCCTGGGGAATGAACTGAAGCTGAGCACATCATTGCAAAGACTTTGCAGATTCCCATGGTTATTCAACCTGATTGCCAATAAGGCAAACAAAAGCCCCGAACTGAGCAAGACCATCAGTTTTATGTTCACAGACCTGAACCTGCGGGAGCTTTTCAAAAAGCCATCGTTCTATGCTAAAATACTATTCAACCGATAGTATTACAGGTACACAATTTTCCGCGCGTACTTTTTATCGCCTAAAATGATATGCAAGATGTATACCCCACTTGAAAAATGTGGAGTGTTCAACGTAGCCTTGTTATAACCTGCATCGGACTTGATGGTTTGCGTAAACACCTGCCTGCCTATGGAATTGAACATAGCCAGTTGCAGATCGGTACCACCAACAGCACTCCACTCTATATTCAGCTTACCGTCACGTGTGGGGTTAGGGCTTATGCCTATGAGGTTATCTACGGCAGGAACAGGTATATCATCAAAAATCTCTACATCATCAACAGCCAATCCCTCCTTTTCGCTACCCTGATCTGAGAAGAAAATATAGCGAAACCGGACTGTCTGAAGCCCTTTAGGCAGCTTTACAGAAACGCTATGCCAGTCTGTTCGCTCACCTGTCCAGATATTATAGGAAGTATCTGTGTACCAGTTAGCGCTTTGAGTCGAATCATTCAGCCGCTGCCAAACGACCCCATCTGTACTATATTGCAAAGCTGCGCCATCGCAAAGGACAATTCCGCAATCTTCTATATCGTGTGCAATAGCAAACCTGAATTTTGGATATTTTAGCGAACTAACATCGAAACATGGTGAATACAAATAGGAAAGCTCCAGCGGATTATAATTACCGCTAAGGTTGGTCTTCCATGCTTTAGTACCGCTCGCAGCCTTATTTATCTTCGGAGATGCAGGTGTACCATAAGCCCAGGAATCTGAAGCACCTTCTGTGTACCAATTTCCATCGCCATTCTCAAAAGTTTCTTTGTATGGGAATGATGCAACAAGTGGCTGATTGTGGAAAGAGTAATTTAAAATACTGTCATTCTTTGTATAACTGTCGCCAGTAGCGGCAACCCAAACATCCAAGGTATGACCACCAGTTTTGGAAAGGTCCATTAATGCATTAAAGCTATAGTCAACCGTTTGTTTGCCGGCGAGAGTACTAAGGGTTTCGTTAACTACCGGCCCACCATCAAACCTATAATAAAGCTGCACATTATTAAGTGTTTGGTTAACACCATTGCGTAGCCGGATAACCAACGGCACCTGGCCATTTAAGCCACATTCAATGATACCAGGGGTAACAATAGATAATAACTGAATATCGTTTTGCACCATATATAATTTCACATTATCAATGGTAACACCCGAACCATAATTCCGTTCGCTAATGAGCGATTTATCGTCCTGCAGGAAATCAACTTGTGTACTGGTGGTAAATGCCTGGCCGGAAGCCTGCAAAGCATCAGTTATAGATAAAGAACCTGAGTTGACAGCATTGCCCGAACCCGCTGTTGAAGTTTTATATACATATAACTTTGACCAGTTCTTCGTATCAGCTCCACGAACCGCGACCGCATTGTCTTCAGGTGCCAATGGCGTGCCATGCAATATATAATCAAACTCAAGGCGTACTTCATCATTAGCTACATCATAGTTAATCATATTGAACGTCCCGGTAAATTCATTTGCATGGTTTCGACCGGCATTGTAAATAGCATCAAGGCTGATGGAACGATTACCTGTGATCGTGATCGTTGAGTTTACAATACTCCTTAAACGGCAGGTATCATTCTCATTGTGATAGTCCCAACGGCCATCAGGAGAAATACCTATGCTATCATTTTCCGTTTCCAGCGCATCCCAGGCCTCAAACCCATCCGTAAAAGTACCGGCAATGTTTACAGGTGGATTATCTAACTGCTTGAGTACTTTTATAATACTATCATTTGCAGGAACCGGATCGGTAGCAGAGAGATTCTGAACAGCAAGGCGCAATTGATATATACCCGATGCTGAAAGGTCGATGCCGGGAATAGTTGCCAACCCTACGCTATTTGCTGCAATTGGCATGGTCATCACTTTGGATTGCCAGGTGCCAGCATTGATGCTATATGATACCCTGTAGCTATCCACCTTTACATCGTCGAGGTTGCGTACCAATACTGATAAAGTTTCATTAGCGGTCAATTCTGTACTGGTAAGCTTACGGCCGGTTGAAGGTTTTACGAGCGTTTGTACCATCAAATCGTTATCAGAGATATGGCCTGTGCAATTGCCATCCTTAGGTGTGCGAAAAATAGCCAGGCTACGGTAGCCACTCATACCATCGATAACAGGCCTGGCAGCAACATAATAGGTGCTGTCTAAAGACAGCCCGCTGAATGTGTAACTGGTATCAGTAACTGTATCTACCACCACCATTTTAATGCCCTTTTTCATCATCACCTCATAGCCGGAGGCAGATGGTACCGACGTCCATTTGATATGTATATAGCCGGGACATTGAACGGCATCGAGTGCGGCAACAGGGCGGGGGGTAACAGCAAACAGGCCTGTTGTATATTGCTGACCTGTGCCATTACGGGTCAGGCGCATTTTACATTTACCGCTACTGATATTTGCAGGCACCCCCCACCTGAACTGTCGTACTGAATCGCCAATGGTATTGGAAATAACAGTCCAGTTAGCACCGCCATCCGTACTATACTCTAGCGTAAAGGAATTTGAATTGTCTGATGCCGTCCAATATAAACGTGCACTATCGCCGGCCATGACAGCCGTTCCTGTAGTTGGGTAAGCGAGCATGACACCAACAGGAATGTAATCATAAGCAATTACAAAATCCTGCGAAGCCGAGGGTATATTAAACCCTTTTACGCTGGCAGTATATGTGCCCGAGGCAGGATTATTTATCGTAACCTGCTCTACATTGTTAAGCCTGTCTACACCTTCTTTTGCATTATTCTTTACGTTGGCCGGTGAAGGATCTAATATCAATGGAGTATGGATAGCTGAAGAAGGTTCTGTAACCTGCAGATCGAGGTCATTTACCAAAGCTGCGGACGCAAGCGGGTTAGCAACCGCATCGTGATAATACAACATCACCTTTAGCTGTGCTGTATTGGGAGGCACACTAAAGTCGATATCCTGCTGTCCGCCGTTTGTAATAGTACGTGTTGCGTATCTGCCGCTATCCAACATCTGCAGGGAACGATATACATCCATGAAGCCGAAACCAAAAGTATAATCGGGACCAGGATTGCCCATATCCATAGCACCATTCAGCAATACCGCCTTTAGCAGATCGGCATTGGGATTGTTACCACCGTTTAATTGTTTGTATCGCTCTGTAAGCAAGGCAAGGCCGCCCGCAACGCCGGGCGATGCCATACTGGTACCACCCGCTTCCAGGTATTCAAAAGTGTTAGTTGTAGACACTACCCCCCGGCCTACTGCAGTGATCTCCGGCTTCAACCGGCCATCTTTTGCGGGGCCGCGGGATGCATCGTCAGCATCTACATAATATTTGTCGGTGCTGGTAACAACAATATTATCCTTAGCGGGCTGGTATCCACCGGATACATTTCCAAAACCATTAGGGTAAGGTGTACAATTAAGCAAACCATCATTCCCCGCGGCAAAAACATGCAGCACCTTATTATATTGCAGGGACATTCTATCTACCGCCACAGACAACGCATTGTAGGTGCCGGAATAGCTGCAATCATTAATAACGGCAGCATAAGAATTGTTGGTAATGGTCATATTGTACTGAGGGAAGAAAGTACCTGTGCGCTGCCAGATAGCATCAAACAAGTGATCGATAAGTTTGGCTTCCGGCGCTACACCCTCTCCTTTGACATCCATTATGCCGGCACCACCTACAATACCGTTTATATGTACACCGTGATTTGTATATGGCTGGGGATTGTAATTAATGATCCTGTCTTTCAGGTCTATATGGAAGTTGCCTGATACATTGTCACCGACCCCTACCGTAACGCCGGCTCCCCTTAAACCATAACCACCATACACTACCGGGAGCGAAGCAATAGCAGCTTTCGACGCGCAACGAGATTCAAAATTTAAAGGAATCGGAGTATTGTATTTACTGATATACTGTAAGCCATAAAAGCCTGCCAAGTGCAATAGTGAGCCTGCCTTTATACGAAGTTGATATACATGTACGCCCTGCAGTTCATTTGGTATAATGGAAGCACCCAGCTTTTTAATATTTGCCTCGATACTATCGGCCGGTATGCCTGTAAAGAATGAGGCCAATACCTGTATTTCGTTTTGTGGCTTTTCCTGTAGAAGTATATCATCCAGCTTCCAGGCAGGATTAACATCGGTAAAACCATATACGATAGCCGGGAGACTGCTTACCTTTTTTGATATATCTATCGTCGCAACATAGGTTTTACCATGAATATAATCCTGTAATTGGATACCGGCGGACGCAAGGAGCGTACGATCTTGTACACCGGGCAGACGTGTAAGATGCACAAGGGCCTGCACATTACCCGATGTACGATTCTTTGCTATATCCTGATACCATGCATCCGCGTTAGCAGTAATGGTTATTGTATTGTTCTTTATACTTATTCTATTGACGTCAGCTGATTGTGCGATGGTATCGCTTACGCAAAGCAGCAAGACCATCCATAACAACCCTATCGTTAACTGTACAGATCTTTTGTTCATAATAATATCAAATACAATTTACTGTATTAGTTTGATATAGGGTTTGAGTTATATAGAATATGACAAACGTATGGAAGCCCTTTTTTCGCTATATTTATAGATATAAAAACAGACTTGATAACACTTAAAATCCGATTATGAGGGTAAAAACTCTACTAGCTGCGTTATTTCTATCAACAGGTACAATAGATGCCGGTGCACAGGCCATAAAAATGCAGTTTATTAACAACTGCGCAGATGTTTCACTTAATGGTGTAGATATATACGTTAACGGTGTGCTTGCGGTAGACAACCTTAACTTTAGGGCAGCTACAGTATTTACAGATTATTTTACTGTACCCATAAACAAACTGGAAATAGCCATTGCCCCTGCAACCAGTGCTACCGTTAATGATACGTTTTTTTCCACGTCGATAACTTTTACTACACCAACGCCGTGTATTGCGGTTATCAACGGCGTACGCAGTGCCGCCGGATATAGTCCGTATAAAAAGATGAGCGTCGACATTTTCAATAATGCAGTATTAAATGCATCTATAAACGGAAATACCGATTATATACTTATGAACGGATCAACAGATGCTCCCATCTTTGATGTAAGATCGGGATTGAATATGGTGGGCAATGACCTGGCGTATGGTAATTTTACAGCGGGATATACATCTACACCTACATCCGATTTTAAGATGAGGCTTACTAATACTACCGGCAGCAAAACCATTAATACCTACAACGCAGATTTTGCCGCTAAAAACCTGACCAATGAAGCATGTATCATCGTTAGCTCAGGATTTATGGATCCTTCAAGCAATAGCAATGGGCCTGGTTTTGGCCTTTGGCTTGCCACACCTCTTGGTGGGCAAATGACACAATTGCAAACAACAACACCCGAAGCTTTATCTCGTGCTCAATTCATTAATAACTGCGCGGATACCACAGCAGATACCGTGGATGTGTATCTAGATAACACAAAGATCCTGGACGATTTTGCATTCAGAACTGCAAGTGCGTTTATGGATATGACAGCAAAAACGGCGCATGATATTGATGTGGCACCTAAAAACAGCTCTTCAGTAAATGATAAATTTTACCATTTATCTATAAGCCTGGATTCAGGAAAAAAATACATGTTCGTTGCAGATGGTATACAAAGTTCAGCTGGTTATACTCCTGCTTTACCTTATGTACTGCACTATAGTAAAAATGCTATGGAAGATGCTGCAAGTAATGGCAATACAGACGTTAGCTTTGTGCAAGGTAGCACCGATGCCCCTCTTATGGACCTCAAGGAGAGTGGGAATACGTTGGTTAGCGGTGCAAGCTACAGCTCATTTAGTTCTTATCAATCCTTGTCAAGTTCCTACCATCGTTTATCTCTTACCCAAGGCTCTAAGACAACCGATTACGATGCAGACTTAGGCAATTTGGGATTGCAGAACCTGGCTGTCGCAATAGTTGCTTCAGGATTTGTTACCCAATCTGCCAATTCTAATGGCCCCAATTTTGGTTTATGGGTTGCCTTACCAGCAGGTGGGCCTTTAAAAAAGTTACCGATTTCAGAGTCTGTATTTAAACTTGCCTACAATAAAGACTTTAAAATCTGGCCCAACCCCGTACAGAATTCCTTACGCATAAGTACGTTAGATAATCAAACCATCTTATCGGCAGATGTGCTTGATATAACAGGCAGAACTGTTTTACAAAATCAAAAACTCAGTAATAATATCTTAAATACTTCTTCATTAGCACCCGGCAATTATGTGCTCAAATTTGTTTACAAGGGACAAATAGCCGCCCTGCGCTTCAGTAAATAAACCGCTATTTTAAAGACAATAAAAAGGCGCTCTATGGAGCGTCTTTTTTATTGGTACCATTGTTATTAGATGTGAAAACAAGGCTACACATGGATAAGAAACCAATCATCAATATAATAAAACACTGAATAAGCATACAGATATAAAAAAGAAGCCGCACCTATTTGGTGCGGCTTCATAAAACTATATTGAATCAGCTTATTCGCTTTCGCCTTCAGCTTTCTTCATTTTGTCTTTCAGAGCAGCCAGAGCGCCCAGATCACCTAAAGTTGGTTTTTCAACCTTGCTTTGGATGTTCTTAACTGCTTTCTTGGTTTTCTCACCTTCAGCAGTGGCTTCTTTCTTAGCAGCTTCTTTTTCTTCTACCTTACCTTGTTCCCAAACCTTAGTGTGAGAAACCATGATACGTTTGTCGTTACGATCAAATTCGATGATCATGAAAGGTAAAACAGCTTCCACTTCTACCGTGCTGCCATCCTCTTTCTTCAGGTGGCGTGCAGGAGCGTAAGCTTCCAGGCCATATTGAAGTTGAACAGTAGCACCTTTATCGTCCTTACGGGTAACAGTACCTTCGTGTACGCTACCGATAGGGAATACAGTTTCAAATGTATTCCAAGGATCGTCTTCCAGTTGCTTGTGTCCCAGAGACAGTTTGCGGTTTTCTTTATCAATACCCAGTATTGCTACTTCGATCTCATCACCAACTTTAGTGAATTCGCTTGGGTGGTTGTAACGTTTGATCCAGCTCAGGTCGCTGATGTGGATCATACCGCCGATACCTGTTTCCAGTTCTACGAATACGCCGTAAGGAGTGATGTTTTTAACGATGCCTTTGTGGCGGCTATCGATCGGGAATTTATTTTCGATTGTATCCCAAGGATCTTCAGTCAGTTGTTTGATAGACAGGCTCATTTTGCGCTCGTCTTTATCAAGTGTTACAACAACTGCTTCGTATTCATCGCCCATGCGGAAGAATTCTTTCGCGTTGATAGGCTGAGAAGACCAGGTGATCTCAGAAACGTGTACCAGGCCTTCTACGCCAGGCATGATTTCCAGGAATGCGCCGTAATCTTCGATGTTTACTACTTTACCCTTCACCTTAGCACCTTCCTTAATATCTTCTGGCAGGCTATCCCAAGGATGAGCAGTCAATTGTTTCAGACCGAGGCTGATGCGTTTCTTCTCGTCATCGAAGTCAAGAACAACCACATTCAATTTCTGTCCGTTTTCGAGCACTTCGCTAGGATGCGTTACGCGGCCCCAGCTAATGTCTGTGATGTATAACAATCCGTCAACACCACCCAGGTCGATGAACGCACCGAAATCGGTAACATTCTTAACAGTACCTTCCAGTACCTGTCCTTTTTCGAGCTGAGAAATGATAACGCTGCGTTGCTGTTCGATATCGCTTTCGATAAGCGCTTTGTGAGACACAACAGCGTTACGGATAGCTTCGTTGATCTTAACAACTTTGAAATCCATTGTTTTACCCACGTACTGATCGTAATCAGTTACAGGTTTCACATCTATTTGTGAACCAGGTAAGAATGTTTCCAGTCCGTAAACATCCACGATAAGACCGCCCTTGGTTTTGCTGGTGATAGTACCAGTAACCACTTCGCCGGTTTTGTAGAAGTCAACGATCTTCTGCCATGCGCGTGCAGCACGAGCCATTTTGCGGCTCAGGTGCAAGTGGCCATTCCTGTCTTCTTTCTCTACAACCATTACCTCGATATCTTCACCGATCTTAACATCAGGCATATCGCGGAATTCGTTCAGAGAGATCAGGCCATCTGATTTGAAACCGATGTTAACGATAGCATCTGTTTTTGTAAGGCCTACGATAGTACCTTGCAACAGTTGTGCTTCGTCAATAGTTTTAAAAGTGCTGTCATACACTTTTTCCATTTCAACGCGCTTATCTTTACTGTAAGAAGCTACGTTCCTTTTGTCTACGCTCCAATCGAAATCGTCGTGAGCGCCGCTCTGGCTGTCTGGCAGAGCCGCAGTTTGGTTAATAATTTGGTTTTCTTCCAATGTTTAGTCCCTCCTTTTAAGTGAAATTTTTGGGACGGCAAAGATATTAATAAAATCTATAAAAAGCGCAGTTACCGAGAGTTTTTAATGTTTTTTACATATTTTCAATCGCTGCCCCAGGTATGAAAAAACTTGAAAACTACTACTTACTAATTACCCTTGTCCTTGTAACAGTTTTTGTCTTGCCAAACATTGGCCATTTTAATGTACAGGAATGGGATGAAGCCAGAAATGGAGTGAACGCCTACGAAATGGCTCAAAACCACGACTATTTCAATCTCTATTATGCCGGTGAACCAGATACATGGAACGCCAAACCGCCATTACTAACCTGGTGTATTGTTGCCTCGTATAATCTTTTTGGATATAATGAATGGGGGCTTCGTTTCCCTTCGTTCGTGTTTACTCTAGCATTCTTTACTTATTTCTATTTGCTGGTGAAGAACTTAAAAGACCGGCGAACAGCTATGTACTGTTGCCTATTGCTACTCTCATGCAAAGCTATTTTGGGTATGCATGTGGGGTTAACAGGCGATTTTGATATACTACTTACCTGGTTTCTGACTGCATCCGCCTACTATTTTGTGAGATATATTGATGGGGGTAACCGGGCTGCCATACTCCTAACCGGAGCATTTACCGGGCTTGCTTTTTATGCAAAAGGGCCTGCCGCGTTTTTATTTATACCGGGTCTTATGCTTTACGCCATCTATAGCGGTAAATGGAAACAAATACTAAAGGACAAACTTACCTGGTTAGCGGTGGCACTTTCTATATTAATTGCAGCATCGTGGCTTTTACTGCAAAGCCTCTATGGGCTCCGAACTGATCCGGGGCAATCAAGATACGGGAGTAATAGCTCAATAGAAGTATTGCTCTGGCATGATGTGGTAAGGCGTTTTACAGATGCCGATTTTGATCATGGCAAATATATAAGAGACTATTTTTTCTGTGCACATGCTTTTGATGTGCGAATGAACATCTGGAACTATATTTTTTACCTAATAGCATTCACCGGCTGTATACTATTATATAAACATCGCAAAGACCTGAGAAATTACACCCAACACCATCCAGCGATATTTTTTGCTATTTCTCTTAGCGTACTACCTATCCTTTTCCTAACACTATCTATGAACCAGCACGACTGGTACCTGGCACCAGTTTGGCCCCAGTTAACCATTATCTTAGTTAGCGGGATGCAATATTTCGCAGCAAGGAGGAGACAAGCCGGGTATTTATTCTTAGGCCTGTGGTTAGCGCTTACCGTAAGGCATGTTATTAATATCGTTACCGAGCCCGAGGAATTACACCTGGCTATCAAAGAAAATGCGGATACGCTGCATAGCTGTGATACAATCATTTGTTTAGGCGCCCCTTATCAAAACATCTTATTATATGCCGAATGGCAGCAAAAACCCATGCTGAAAATCGACAATATCTCAGATGCCCGATACCACAGCGGGCAATTACTGCTTTTAGCTAATAAAATCTACAACGAAGAGCATCCCGTATATATAAAAAAGGTGTTTCGGGTAGGCGAGGATTACATGTTTGCGAGGATAAATTAAAACAGTGTTAAAATCATTCATCGTAGTAAATTTCTGCCTCCCGTCATATTAACGATGAACGGTATTACGTAACTTTAAAAACAAGAGATAATTCTTAATTTTTGTTATGAAAAAAGCTATATACACACTGACCCTGTTATCGATAGCAGCAATAGGCGCTATGTTTTCATCTTGCGAAAAAAGCCCCACTGTATGGACGCCAGCCAACGGTACTGTAAAAATGCAGTTTACCTATGTTTGGGGTAAAAATGAAACACCGCTGGCGCTGGAACAGAAGGTGGTACAGGAAAAGACAGGCGATACCTTGATATTTACCAATATAAGATACTATGTCTCTAACATTAAACTAAAAAGGGCAGACGGAGTATGGTGGTCGATGCCTGACAGCTATTTCTTACTGGATGCTCAATCTGCCGAAGCATCAACCATTACTATTCCTGATGTACCTTTTATGAATTATACTGCGGTTCAATACACTATGGGTGTGGATAGCCTGCACAATGTATCGGGGGCACAAACAGGAGCGTTGTCGTTACAAAACGGTATGTTCTGGGATTGGAACAGCGGCTACATTATGATGAAAGCTGAAGGACGATCACCCAATAGCCCGACAGGTTCATTCGCACTGCACATGGGTGGTTTTAGCGGACAATACAATGTAGTAACCGTAAATACCGCAGAATTTGGCAAGACTGTGCAAATTGGCAATGGTGCTAACCCAACCATAACGATGGTTACCAATCCGTCGGACCTGTGGGACAATGCACCAAGTGTTAAAGTCAACAGTGTAATACACATGCCCGGCGCCTACGCGTTAGCTATGGCAAAAGGGTTCTATGGTGGTATATACCTTTCCGCTGTTAGCAAGTAATATGCGCAAGCGCATTCTTTATATTATTTTATGGAGCGGCCTTTTAGTAGCATGTAAAAAGCGGGAAGAAAGCATTACCACAATGCCACCTGCGGATGCTCCTGAAAGGCCGGCTTCTTTTCCGGCTGCCTACTACAGGCACGATCCTAATACTTACAGCAATGCAGGGTTTGAACTTGGGCGCAAATTATTTCATGACCCGCTCCTATCCGTAAACAATACGGTATCGTGCGCCAGCTGCCATAAACAGGAATTTGCTTTTTCTGACGGTGGCCTATCTCTTAGCAAGGGTATTGATGGCCAAACCGGTAAAAGGAATGCACCGGCTATATTCAACATGGCATGGAATGCCAGTTTTATGTGGGATGGCGGCGTTAATAACCTGGAAGTAATGCCACTGGCTCCACTTACCAATCCTGCAGAAATGGGGGAAACCATAAAGCATATTATTTATAAACTGAACCGTGCACCTGAATACCCCACCCTTTTCAAAAATATTTTCCATAGAGATAGCATCAATGACCAGCAGATGTTTTGGGCGCTTGCACAATATATGAGCAACCTGGTATCTGCACATTCCAAATATGATCGTGTAGTGGCCGGTGAAGATAAGTTTACACAGGATGAGCAAGAAGGTTACGCATTATTTAAAACCAATTGTGCATCCTGCCATAAAGAGCCATTGTTTACTGATTATAGCTTTCAGAATAATGGGCTTGATACGACGTTTGCCGATTCCGGCCGCTATCGCGTGACGCAAAACGCTGCTGATATGGGTAAATTTAAAGTACCTACACTTAGGAATGTGGTGGTTACTTATCCATATATGCACGACGGGCGATTTGCCACACTTAATGAAGTATTGAAGCATTATGCTTCGGGAATAACATCTTCTGCTACCTTATCAGATAAATTAATTAAAAACGGCAAGCCGGGATTGGCGCTTACTAATGAGGAACAAAGTAAGGTGATAGCCTTTCTTCATACCCTTACCGACAGTACGTTAATTAATAACAGCAATTATAAACAATAACCCTATTGTTTGAAGAATGGGTTATTGGTCATTGTAGTATCTGTAAATGTATTCAGGAAAGCGATCAGTTGTGCCTTCTCTTCGTCTGTTAGATGCAGCCCGCCGTTTAACTTGGCTGGTTTAGTCATAATGGGGTCGATAGAAGGAACTCCTATATGCACACCATGATCGTAAAAATTAACTACATCCATCAAAGTTTTAAAACGGCCATCGTGCATAAACTCTGTACGTAATGCCACATTCCTGAGGTTAGGTGTTTTAAACTTACCCAGGTCGTACTCACTATGCGTTACATTGTAATAGCCTTTATCTATATCTTTTGCGTAAACGCTGTCAATACCATTATTGTGCATCATATCGTCGGTGAGCACCACGGCAGCATGACAGTGAAAACAATCTCCTTTTTCACTGAAAAAGATATCATATCCTTTCATTTCATAATCAGTCAAGCCACTCTCGCCTCTTACAAATTTATCATACTTACTATTACTTGATGTCAGCACCCGCATAAACTGTGCAAGTGGCTTGGCCAAGTCTTGTGCTGTGATATTGCTTACACCATAATACTTACAAAACTTATCGCGATAATCCTGGATAGCATTGATCTTACCTATGTCGGTATTGAAACGTTTAGTGATCTCAGCAAACATCACATCTTCCAAAGTGCCCTGTAGCCTGCCCGTCCACATGAATATATTATACCAGGCGAGGTTTACCAATGGCGGTTTGGAAAGGCCATTGTCAAAAGTAGAAACGCTATCGCCTGCAAAACCCATATTCTGCTTATGACAGCTATTGCACGATTCTCCGTTATTTGACAGGCGGGCATCGTAATACAATTGCTTACCTAAAGCAATACGTTCTTCTGTAAACTGGTTATCAGACGGGATATTCGCTAAAGGGAAACGCGAGGGATTGGTCCATACATACGGCTTCATCTCCACAACAGAGCAACCGGAATTTCCTCCGCCATCGTTGCCATTGTTAGTATTGGTTTTCTTACAGGATACAACAATACCAATTGTTGCCAATAGTATTAGTAAATAGGACTTTTTGCGAGCACTTTTCATTGTATATAAAGTTAATAAATTAGTTGCTATCAAACATGATAATCATCATTATCGTGTAATTTTTAATGATTTTTTTAGAATCTTGTCCGGATTGTAATATCCCATTCGTCATACTATCAAATTCATTATTCATCTTAAATCATTTTGTTTATGAAAGAGTATCTTTTGTTGTTCAGATCGCACAACGGCGCCTATGAAACTTCTACCACTCCTGAAGAACTGCAGGCCAGTATGGAAGCATGGAGAGGCTGGATGGCCGACATTGCAAAGGAAGGGAAACTGGTAGCAGGCCAGCCCCTTGCCACAGATGGCAGGCACATGCCAGCGGCTAACAAAATAACAGACGCACCGTTTGCAGAAGGCAAAGAAGTAGTGAACGGCTACTTGCTTATAAAAGCCGGCGGCTATGATGAGGCCTGCAAGATAGCTTCCGCGTGTCCTATTTTCGGTGACTCCGGCGGCAGTGTAGAAGTACGGGAAATCATGGTAATGGACGGCATGTAATTATGCCCTGCAACAAAAATACAGCCGCAATGGCTGTATTTTTGTTTGTAAGCTTATGAGCAGCGCCAAATATATCGCCACAGGAGTACAGAAGGTTATTGCCGACATTACCCGCTCAGATGCAGGGAAACTGGTATCTGTGCTCACACGCATTTTCGGCACCCATAACATAGAAACAGCAGAAGACGCTGTACAGGATATATTGATTAAAGCGCTGGAAACATGGCAGGCGAAGGGCATCCCTGATAATCCTGAAGCGTGGCTTTTTCGTGCTGCCAAGAATAAGGCCATCGACATCATCCGCAAAAACAGGCGACAGCAAACCTTTATGCCGGGTATAGACCCGTTGCTGGAGTCTGAATATACCGCAGCAGTAGCTATCGACGGGTATTTTAAAGATGAAGAGGTTTTTGATGACCAGTTGCGTATGATGTTTGCCTGCTGCCATCCCCTCATTAGCCGTGAAGGTCAGATAGCATTGATCCTAAAAACGCTGTGCGGATTTTCTGTAGCCCAAATAGCAAGAGCGTTTATAACCAGCAACGATACCATAGAAAAGAGGCTATACCGAGCCAGGCAGGTATTTCGTGAACATAATATCTCCTTCGAAATACCCGAAGGCAACGCACTCACCAACAGGCTGAATAACCTGCTGGAAACTATATACCTGGTTTTTAACGAAGCGCACAGTACATCGCACCAGGATACGCTCATACGGCCTGATATGGCTTTTGATACTATATACTTGTGCAAATTACTCATCAACTATCCACCCACCGCCCTGCCTGAAACCTATGCTTTGCTTGCCTTACTATACTTTCATACCAGCAGGATGCCATCGCGCATAGATGCAGCAGGGAACCTGGTATTGATGAAAGACCAGGACAGAAGCCTATGGGATAAAGAAATGATACTGCCAGGCAAATATTACCTGGAAAAGGCAGCAACAGGAGATCGTATTAACAGATACCACCTGGAAGCAGCGATTGCTTATGAACACTGCAAAGCAATAACTTACGCAGATACCGACTGGGAAACGATACTTTCTTATTACGACCTGCTGAGTCAACTGCTCCCTTCACCAATCGTATTACTTAACCGTGCAATAGCGATCAAAGAATTATCAGGGTCGGCAGAGGCATTAAAGGAAATCCAACGAATACCACATCTGCAATATTTGGAAAACTACTATTTACTGCACGCCATCCTTGGAGATCTGTATGCCGAGAACCATGATATTGCCGCATCCAAACGACATTTTGAAAAGGCATTGAATTTAGTGCCTTCTGAGGCGGAAAGGCGATTGATAGAACGGCGTTTGGCTGAATACAATAAATAAAATATACCAATAACAAGAACGGCCCTCAAATGAAGGCCGTGCTTATTATAAGATAGAACTAAATGATCTATTGAATGATTAAGCGGGCAATTTGTGAAATGCCTTCAGCTTGTAACCTAACGAAATATACTCCGCTCCTCACATTATCAAGTTTCACCTCACTCACTAATACATTATTGACAACATTTATGTTTTGAGAATAAATAACCTGTCCCAATTCATTTACAATGTTCATTTTAACATCATTTGCATTTACATAACCCTTTAGCAGGAAGCTGCCATTACTAGGATTAGGTGATATACGAATGTTGCAATCGGGCGTCACATTTTTAACGCCAAGCGTTACATTCATTATTATTTTATCTATTGCAGAATCGACAGTAGCGCATGGCAAAGAACTCTTAACAAAGGAAGTTATCGTATCTCCGTTTACAAAATCGACGCCTGCTATAGCAGTGTACGTGGCCGATGCCTGCCCCGCGACCAATACACCATTTTTATACCATTTGAAAGACGGATTTGCTCCTGCACTGGATGGATTGGCCGTAAAAACAACAGTTGTACCCTGCGCAACAGTTGTACCCGCAGAACTTGATAAGGCAAGTGTTGGCGTAGAATCGGCAAAAACATACAAATCACTCAGATCTGATGTCATAGCCAGTGTTGTAGTTTTTACACGCAGCTTATAAACACCAGGAGCTAAAGACGCAGATACGGTACAAGGAATGGTTACGACATTAGGTGTACTTACAGAACCAACTGTATAAGTACCGATAACGGTAGGTGAAGCAAAACTGCCGGATGCATCAGATATCTCTGCAGTGAACACGGTGCCAGGCACCTGAACAAAATTTCCATTAATAAGATTAGTTATAACTGAGAGAGATTTGCCTTGACAAACGGTATCTGGCTCCGGCAGATAAATACCCGTGGCATATTGTTTGATTTCAGAATCATCCAAAACGCGGTTATAGATTCGTATATCATCAATAAATCCCTTATACCAGTATGGATACGAACTATTTATCATACCAGCACCAATGCTAATGCCATAAGTAGAGCTACCAATTGAGCCAGCCGCGGGATAGACAGATTTGAGAACCCCATTTATGTAGACTTTAAATGTATCCGTTCCATTAAAAGTGCCGACAACGACATACCAATTATCGCGGACAATTTGCGGTGAATATTGCCAGTTACTAATCGAGCCATTATTTGTAACATTTCCTGTTGCTAAAGCAAAAACATATTTCGTAGAATCATCAGTATAACAATCGTTATATGGGTTATCAGTGAACTCCAATTCATAATTGCCAGCAGAATATTCCCAGCCGCGTTCCATAATGATATTACCCTGGCAAAGGCCGGGATAAAAGCCAGTCGGCTTGACCACAGCACACAAGCTGTAACGGGTGATATTTAAATCTGACTGGTAAGGAACTGTAATATAACTGCTCGAACCATCAAAATAATAGGCTGTATTGGGTTTCCCCGTTATTCCTGTCCCTGACGAAGTATTATATGCTGTGCCGGTATGCCCGTTGCCTGATGAATCGTTAGCGTTACCATTGAATGGCCAATGGGCTATAAGGCCTGAGTTAGACTGCGCATATCCGGAAGACATGCTTATCAATACCATAGGAATGGCAAGAAATGTGTTTAGTTTCATAATGTTATTTTGGTAAGGAGCCCAAAAGTAATAACAAATCCGCGAAACATATTATAACTGTAGCGTTTTCAGTAATTTTGAAGAATGCCCGATAATGCAATTACACAGGTTGCTATCAAGAAAGTAAATACCGGTAATGTGGCCGATAAGGAAGATGTATTGGCAGTTGAAGAGCCGCTTGAAATACGCCTGAACTATGGGCCTGCTAATAGCAGGATTCAAAAAAGCATATCTGTTACGATGCGCACACCGGGCAATGACACAGAACTTGCGATCGGTTTCCTCTACACAGAAGGTATCCTGAAAAGTTACGACCAGGTAAAAGGCGCTTTCACAGTTCCGGATAACATAGTACAGGTTGTTCTTAAAGAAGACATCCCGCTTGATCTGTCAAAGCTGGAACGTAATTTTTATACTACTTCCAGTTGTGGTGTGTGCGGTAAATCTTCTATAGATGCGGTGAAAACTGCTTGTGATATTACTGCCATGAGCGATACACTACGCTTTGATGCGGGACTGATATATAAATTACCGGATATATTGCGCCAACATCAACAGGTATTTGATAGCACGGGGGGATTACATGCATCTGCCTTATTTGATACCTATGGTAACCTGGTACTAACGCGCGAAGATGTGGGCAGGCACAACGCGCTGGACAAACTGATAGGCGTTGCTTTGGAACGTAATATGTTGCCTTTAGATAATTATTTGTTACTGCTAAGCGGGCGTGCCAGCTTTGAACTCGTGCAGAAGGCAGCCATGGCGGGCATTAAAATAGTTGCCGCGGTTGGGGCACCATCGAGCCTTGCAGTAAGCACGGCAAAGGAATTCGGGATCAGCCTGATAGGCTTTTTACGAGATCAAAGGTTTAATATCTATACAGGGGCGGAACGTATCAATTTTTAAAACAAAGCAAATGAAACTCAGGATAAAAGGAAATTCAATAAGGTTGCGATTGACAAAATCCGAAGTGGAGCGATTCGGCAAGGAGGGATATATCGATGAGCGTACGGAATTCAGCACGCAATACCTGGTATACGCACTGCAACAATATGATGGCCCAAATCTTTCCGCAGATCTTGAAAATGGCGTGGTGACCGTGTACATGCCGGCAGCACTGGCACATGAGTGGGCCAACAGCCAAAAAGTAGGATTTGAATATGAGCATGAACTGGCAAACGGTAAAAAATTGTATATTTTGATCGAGAAGGATTTTAAGTGCCTCGATGAAAATATTACAGAAGATCAATCTGACCAATACGACAACCCATTATTAAAACACGAATAATGAGCGAAGAAAGAAAAGACATACAGCCCAATGCAGAGAACCCCGAAACATTTACGGGCATCAAACTGGGTAAGCCTAAGGATGTGGCAGCAGGTATCCCTGCCGTGATATCGAGTGCGAAACATGTTTTTGGTGAAATGGATGTAGCCCGTGGTATGAAGGCATTGCTGGCATTGAACCAAAAAGATGGTTATGACTGCCCCGGCTGTGCATGGCCTGATCCCGACGGACATCGCTCTTCTATCGCTGAATATTGCGAGAATGGCGCTAAGGCAATCGCCGAGGAAGCAACTACTAAACGTGTTGATCCGGCATTCTTTGCGAAATACAGTGTGAAGGAACTGGCAGAGCTAGACGATTATGGCATTGGCAAAAAAGGACGTATCACTGATCCTATGTACCTGCCTAAAGGTGCGACTCACTACCAACCTATCAGTTGGGAAGATGCCTTTAAGAAAATAGGAACGCACCTGAACTCGCTTTCTACACCGGATGAAGCTGTGTTCTATACATCTGGTCGCACCAGCAACGAGGCTGCTTTTCTATACCAGTTGTTTGTACGCGAATACGGCACCAATAATCTACCCGACTGCTCGAACATGTGTCACGAATCGAGCGGCGTTGCACTAAATGAATCTCTCGGTATTGGCAAGGGTTCTGTAACGCTGGAAGATTTCTACGAAGCGGAAGCTATCATTATATTAGGGCAAAACCCGGGTACCAACCATCCACGTATGCTTTCTGCATTACAGAAGGCGAAAGAAAACGGCGCGACGATCATATCTGTAAACCCACTGCCGGAAACCGGCTTGATGGGATTCAACAACCCCCAGAAAGTAAAAGGCGTATTAGGCATTAAGTCGAGGTTGACAGATATCTTCCTGCAGGTGAAGATCAATGGGGATATGGCTTTGCTGAAAGCTATAATTTCCTTGTTGGCCAAAGAAGATGAGCAAGCACCCGGGTCTGTTTTTGATCATGAGTTTATTAAAGAACATACCAGCGGGTATGACAATTATATTGCTAACGTTCATAAATATTCGCTGGACGAACTGTCTGATGCAAGTGGCATCTCCATCCCGCAAATAAAGGAAACCGCTAACGTACTCAAGAATAAGAAAAAGATCATTGCCTGCTGGGCAATGGGACTGACCCAGCATAAGAATGCCGTAGATACTATTAAGGAAGTAGTAAACCTGCTTCTGCTTAAAGGCAGTATAGGAAAGCCTGGTGCGGGTACCTGCCCGGTACGCGGGCACAGCAATGTGCAGGGCGATCGTACGATGGGAATCTATGAAAAGCCATCTGAAGCATTCCTGAATAAATTGCAGGCAACTTATGGTTTTGCACCACCCCGCAATCATGGCTTTGATGTTGTGGACTGCATCAAGGCAATGCATGAAGGAATGGCAAAAGTGTTCATTGCTATGGGTGGCAATTTTCTTTCTGCCACACCGGATACTTTGTACACTGCAGAAGCACTACGTAAATGTAAACTCACCGTTCATATATCTACCAAGCTGAACCGCAGCCACCTGGTACATGGCGAGGAAGCACTGATATTACCGGTGTATGGCCGTAGCGACAAGGACGTGATGAACGGTAAAGAGCAATTTGTGAGCTGTGAGAACTCAATGGGTGTGATACAGATGTCGAAGGGTAACCTGAAGCCAATATCTGCCAACCTGCTGAGTGAACCTGTGATCGTTTGCAAGATGGCTAAAGCAACATTAGGCTCGAGGAGTAAAGTCAACTGGAATCTTTATGAAGAAAACTATGACTACATACGCAACGATATAGAATTAGTGATACCGGGATTTGAGAACTATAATGAAAGAGTAAGACACCTTGGTGGTTTTTACCTGCCCAACGGCGCACGTTCCGGCAAGTTCAACACGTTCTCTGGCAAAGCGGTATTCAACTCAGCGGACATCACCGTACAAAGATTAGCACCGGATGAGTATATGATGATGACCATTCGCAGTCATGACCAGTTCAATACAACGATTTACGGTTTGGATGATCGCTATCGTGGTGTGTACAACGAACGCAGGGTAATATTTATGAATGAATATGATATGACCCGTGCAGGACTGAAAGCCAATGATGTGGTAGATCTTTACAATTATCACGACGGGGTGGAACGCGTAGCGCATAAATTCCTGGTGATACCCTTTAGCATACCGGAAAAATGTACTGCTACCTATTTCCCGGAAACCAATGTGCTGGTACCCATAGGCAGCGTGGCAGATAAAAGTAATACACCAACATCTAAGATGGTGATTTTAAAAATACGTAAATCGTTAGCCTAGGTTTTTTACATTTCAATTACATTATAAACATTATCTTTAGCACTATAGCATTTACTAATAGTCTAAAATAATTTTAATTGTCAGCTATAATATACTACCTGGCACTGCCATTTATTTACCTGATATCCCTGCTCCCCTTCCCTGCTTTGTACGCGGTGTCTGATGGTTTATACCTGTTATTATATCGCGTACTAGGATACCGTAAGGATGTGGTTCTTGCTAACCTGTGCAATTCATTTCCCGATAAAACAGACGAAGAGATACAACGTATTGCCAAAAACTATTACAAGTATCTGTGCGATCTGTTTCTCGAGACATTCAAAACGCTGACGATCAATAAAAAGACAATGCTGAAGCATTGCTATTTCAATCCGAAAGCAAAAGCATTGTTTGATAAGCTGGCAGAAGAAAATAAAAGTATCATTTTAGTCCTTGGCCACCTGGGCAACTGGGAATGGGCAGGCAATACCGTAAGCCTGCAATTAAAGCAGCAGTTGTACGTTATATATCATCCTATCAGCAATAAATATTTTGATTGGCTGATGTATAAGATGCGTACACGCTTTGGCACGAAGCTCATTGCCATGAAAGATACCTTTAGAGAAATGCTGGAGAACAGGGCTGAACTAAACGCTACGGCATTTATCGCAGACCAGACGCCGGCACCTGAAAGCGCCTACTGGACCACCTTCCTGAACCAGGATACACCTGTATTTAAAGGCACCGAGCTGATAGCACGCAAGATCAATTACCCGGTTGTATATGCAACCGTAAAAAGGGTAAAAAGAGGTGAGTATGAGTTATTTGCCGAGATGCTCTGCGACGTACCTAAAGCAACTGCAGAAGGAGAAATATCTGAATTACACACCCGCAAACTGGAAAGGGATATCATTGCCCAACCGGAAATATGGCTATGGTCGCACCGCAGGTGGAAACACAAACGCATCAAACAAACTGAAAATACTTTAGTGGAACAATGAGAACAGGCAGAGAGCTGATATTAGCTACAAAACCCTTTACAAAGGAAGACAGGTTTCGCAGCTGGATGTACCTTGTCTCCACCCTATTGCTGCTGGCAACTGCAATAGCGGGAACCATTCTAATACCGTATCTGTTGGCCAAAATAGTTTTTAGTGTGCTTGCTGGCCTGCTTATGGTACGTATGTTTATCATCTACCACGATTTTCAGCATCATGCTATATTACATAGGTCGGTGCTGGCAGATGTTATCATGACTTTGTATGGTATGTATGTATTGGTTCCCTCAAGTATCTGGAAGCGTTCACACGATTATCATCATAACCATAACTCAAAGCTGTTTAGTGCCAGCATAGGCTCCTACCCTATAGCTACCAAGCAAAAATTTTTATCGATGACGCCTGGCGAAAGGAGATTGTATCTCTTTGTACGCCATCCTTTCACCATATTAATGGGTTATTTTACCATGTTCATCTTCGGTATGTGTATCAGCTCATTTGTAAGCGCACCGAAAAAACACTACGATTCACTGATCACATTAATAGCGCATGGGGTGATCAGTTATTTTGTTATTAGCCTGTTTGGCTGGGAGACATGGTTGCTTGCCATATTCCTGCCGATATTTATTGCCTGTGCTATGGGTGCTTACCTGTTCTATGCACAGCATAATTTTCCCGCCACCACATTTAGCGATAAAGAAGATTGGAAATATGAAATGGCAGCGATGGAATCATCGAGCTATATGGTGATGAACCCGTTTATGGAATTTATGACCGGTAATATAGGTTATCATCATATTCATCATCTCAATTGCCGCATACCCTTTTATCGTTTGAAAGAAGCAATGGAAGCGATACCGGAATTACAGGCGGCAAGGACTACATCATTACATCCTAAAGAGATAGCAGCCTGCTTTCGCCTGAAGGTATGGGATCCTGAAAGAAATAAAATGATCGGCTTCAGGGAATTAAGAGAGGAACCTATCTTTGCGGTATGATCGAGATCAACGATATAACAACTTACCTGCCGGAAGATAGTGCCCTGAATAGAGCAGCAAATGCTGAGATCAAAAAGATCATTGATTACATCTCTGAACAATTATCTGCACAGGAAACGAGTGACGAAGACGATTTTTTGGTGAACCTGAATGGTAATCCTGCTGCGCTTGTTGAAAAGCACCAGGTAGAGATATTGTGGGAAACGGACATGGAAGAGCTGGATGAAAAAATATCTGCCTGGATACATGAAGCAAATCAATAATAGATAAGCTACTCATAAGTAGCTTCCTTTTTGCCCATTAATACATCAGGGCAATTCATTTATTAGCCGTAATTTTAAGGTATGAGTCGTGCGCATGCAGATTTGCCCCTGCACTACGGACAGGTACCTGCCTGGCTGTACACACGGATGGGCAAATTAGGAGAAGCTATAGTGGAGGCCGTTATCATGGAATACGGCAAGAGTGCATTGCTGCAGAGAATGAGTGATCCGTTCTGGTTTCAATCTCTTGGGGCTGTATTAGGTATGGACTGGCACTCATCGGGCATTACTACCTCAGTGATGGGAGCTTTAAAGCATACGGTAAACAAACGCTCCAAAGAATTAGGTATCTACATATGCGGTGGCAAGGGCAAGCACTCACGTGAAACTCCCAATGAATTATTAAAGATTGCGGAAACAACCGGACTAAACGGCGACCTACTGGTGCGCAGCAGTAAACTATCTGCCAAAGTAGATAATACTGCCGTGCAGGATGGGTACCAGATATACCTACATTCATTTATTGTAAGCAACGAAGGGGAATGGGCTGTGATACAACAAGGGATGAATGACGCCAACGGTATGGCAAGAAGGTATCACTGGCATTCGCCCGGGATCAAATCATTTGTAGAAGCGCCGCACACTTCCATCTATGGCCACAACCAGGGACTTATCATTAACCTGACGGATATACACGCAGATACTACACGAAACGGGGTGCTGCAACTAACCAAAGAAAATCCCGATATCATCCTGGATGAAGCACGGCAACTATACATGCCTGCACATCACGATGTAAAAGCCAAGGATGTAAATCTTAAACGACTGGGGAGCGTACTGGCGGTGGCGCATGAAAAAGAGTTGCTGGATATGGAATCATTGTTGTTACTGGAAGGTGTAGGTCCACGTACTTTGCAATCGCTGGTGTTGGTGAGTGAAGTGATACATGGTACGCCCAGCAGATTTGAAGACCCTGCCCGTTATTCTTTTGCCCATGGTGGCAAGGACGGACATCCCTTCCCTGTGCCAACTAAAGTGTATGACGAGGCCATTGAAGTACTGGACAAGGCGATACGACTGGCAAAGATGGGCGATAGCGATAAGAATGAAGCCATCAAAGCATTGCACAAGACTGCGATGCGCGTAGAAGAAACGTTTGTACCGAATAACAACTTTGAGCAACTGGTGCAAAAAGAGCGAAACGAATCGTGGAAGTATGGCGGAAGGACGGTGTTTGGAAAGGCAAAGCCACCGAAGGATAAGCCGGGAAATAACCAGTTGAGCTTGTTTTAAAAGGGAAAGCCATCCAGGCGGATGGCTTCACAGATCTAACTTATACTAATTAGCTTCTTTTGATACTGCAACCAATCGATTTAGTTGTATTAGGATCTACCGGCAATTCTGCCAGCATATTGTCCATTGCTTTCTTCAGGTACATTTCTTTTGAGTCTGCAGGGCTGCCGGGGTTATCTTCCATTGCGCCTTTATATATCAGTTTGCCATTAGCATCAAAGAGAAATACCTCAGGAGTATGGCTTGCGCCAAATGCATCTGCCAGTTTCGATTTTTCATCGACCACATAAGGAACGGTATAACCCTGCTTCTTTGCATATTTCACCATCGCTTCATAAGAATCTGCTTCGCCCCGCTGTGCTTCATTGGAATTGATAATGACCATACCAATTTCGTGTGCCTTTGCATATTCCATCACTTCTTTGGTACGGGGCTGGCTTTTGATCACGTATGGACAAGTATTGCAGGAGAACATCACGATAAGTCCATTGTCGGTTTTAGCGTTATTCAATGATACCTGCTTGCCATCAGTAGATTTCATATTCACATCGCCCATTGGTATGGTGCTACCAATGGCAAGTGTTTCAAATGTGGATTGCGCATACGACTGTACTGCAGTAAATAGCAAACCTGCAAGTAATATCTTTTTCATGAGTTTTTGTTTCTCTAAAATTAGGGAGAACAGGCATTATAAAAATGCTAAAACTCTTTAACTATTTCGCATTGGGATCGAGGCTGATATTCTCGTCACCCGACTGGTAAGGTAAGTACGTGATAATGAATTGGAACATCTCATCTGTAGCCTTCATACTACCATTATTGTCCCTTATCAAACGTGGAGGCGTAAACGGATTATTCAGGTTTTGTTTGGTGTTGTCATATACCCCTTCTGCCACTATGGTACTACCCTTCGGTATTTTAACCATGTGCTTAAAGGTGTAGAAATACTGCCAGTTGAAATCCCACCGTGGAATGGATATCAGGCGGATGGTATCTCCGTTTGGCTGCAGGGCATAGGCTTTAAAACTTTTGCCTAAAAGGTGCATGTGCGGATTTACCGTAAGTACAGAAATATCCTCGGGAACAGTGAATTTACTATACACGCTCTTTACTGTATTGGGTTGTATCACCAGGTCGGGCAAAACGGGAGATATACCTATAGTACCAAGCTGAAATTCTTCAACTGGCCTGTTAGGTGGTGTTTTAGCAAAAAAGATATTGATGTAAGAGCTATCTGTAATAGCCTTGTCTTTTGTGAAACCGTAATGCAGATCGTTCAACAGAAAGGCACCTTTGCGCGGCAGCCTGAAACCACCGATACCTTCCGGATAGCGCTGGCCATATACACCCGGCAGATAGTTCACTACAGATTTCTTCAGCTTGGGATAAGTACCATCATCATTTGGTAAGCCCAATTTCTCAAATGCCTGTTTTATGGTACTGTCGTTAACCATATCTACAATTCGATCACCTTCAAATACATTTTTCTTTTTATCAAAATCATATTCTACCATATCGCCATTCACATGATGTACGATATTGTTAGAACCGGGCATAAACTCCACTACACTTGCATAAGTATCACGTGGCAGCTCAAACGGTACTTTAATAATGAGAAATTTATCGACACTGTTGGCCGGTAAAGTGTATGGTTGCACAGGTATGCGCATATCCGGCTTGCCGATCAATGAGCCCGTCGGGAATTCGGGAAGTTTCGGCATCTTGTCTTTAGGCCCCTCTTCCATTCCGTCGAGTACCCATTTTTCCAGCAGGCGTATCTCATGCTCGCTAATAGTGCGCTGTCCTACAAACTCTGTATAATGTGGGTCAGCAGGCCAAGGTGGCATAATGCCCTGCCGGCAAACATAAGCCAAAGCAGACCCGGAATTCTTCGCTTGCTGATAAGTAACCAGGTCGAAATGCGCAGTACCACCCGGACGGTGGCAGATCGTACAGTTGTTATACAGTATAGGCGCAATGTGTTCCGTAAAAGTCACCCTGTCGGGCATGCGGTTCTCGTTCTTACATGCGTGCAGCATCAACGCTAAGAACAATATGATAATGATGCTATTTCTTTGCTTTACGTATTGCATTTTCCTCACGAGATATTCTACCCAATAATATACTTACGTTCAATTCGTATCCTATCAATATGATCAATGTATTCAGCCACATCCACACCATAAACGCCATTAAGGTACCAATGGAGCCGTACACTTTATTATAATTAATAAAGTTGTTTACCAGGAAGAAGAATACCACGGTTGACACGATGCACATAATGGTAGCAAACACAGAGCCTGCTGATACAAAATTTACTTTTTCCTCGAATGAAGGACCATAGCGATAGATAACCGAGATGGCACTGAATATCATTAATATCACTATAATGATACTGGATATTTTGATCCAAGCCACATTACCTATCAAGTGCGTAAGGATGTCATTGATATCGTTTCGCTGAATGATGAGCGCGACGATACTCATCAGTATCACCCCTATCAGCATCATGGTGAGTTTAATAGCCACCCAGCGACGCTTGAAGCCAGAGCGTTGCTGGTGCATGGTAAGGTGGCTTTTTTCAAAACTGCGTATCAACCCCATCATACCGTTGGACGAATAAAACAGGGTAAATAAGATACCTATGGACAATACATCGCCACGCTGGTGGTTCATAAAGTCAACAATAACCCCTTTTAGATTCTGATATATTTTGGCATTGGGGATAATGATCCTCATGGTGTCCAATATCGTCTTTTGTACCCCTTTCAATGGCAAATAAGGTATCAGGGAGAAAAAGAACAGCATAGTGGGTGGAATGGCCATCAGGAAGTTATAGGTCACTGCCGCACAACGCACATTCAACTTAGCATTACGCGTTTCACGTATAAAAAACCTTCCTATCTCGTAAAGCGACAAACCTGTACTCCCCGGCACGGTAACCCTGCGTGTCCATCCCGTAAGTATACGTACGGGCATCGAGTTAATGATACGCGTTTCCAGTCTTGTCATACCGCAAATTACGGTCAAAGATTGCTGAGAATGAAATCAGTCATTCTGTTATACAAGTGATTACGGGTGTTACCTCCGGAAATGCCGTGTGTTTTATTAGGATAATATTCACTATCAAACTTCCTATTGGCTTTGATCATTTCATCCACCATCATCACCGAATTTTGAAAATGTACATTGTCGTCAGCGGTACCATGTATCAGCAGGAATTTACCTTTGAGCTTACCTACCATTTTTTCCGGGGCGTTCTCATCATAACCGGCCTGGTTTTCTGCAGGGGTGCGCATATAACGCTCTGTATAGATATTATCATAATACCTCCAGTTAGTTACAGGCGCAACAGCTATCGCCATTTTAAACACATCGGCACCTTTAAATATACAAGTGCTGCTCATAAAGCCACCAAAGCTCCAACCCCAGATACCTATCCTGTCCTTATCAACATAAGGCAATGTACTAAGGTAGCGCGCAACATCTATCTGTGATTCACTTTCCAGCTTGCCTAGCTGCAGGTAGGTCTTTTTGCGGAATTCCTCACCTCTGAAGCCGGTGCCAATACCATCTGCGCATACAATGATGTAACCTTTTTCCGCCAGCATCTGGTGCCAAAAGAAATCGCGTATTGGGAAGCGATCTGCCACTTCCTGTGAGCCAGGACCGCTATATTGATACATTAGAACCGGATACTTTTTATGCTCATCGAAACCCGGAGGTGTTATCATCCACGCATTATAATATTCACCCTCGCGTATCTTCATTTTCTTAAACCTGATCTTGCCCAGGTTATATTCTTCCATTTTTGAACGGAGTGCTTTATTATCTTCCAGCGTCCGGATGATAGCTCCCCTTGCATCCCTCAAGTAATAAACGGGAGGTTCATTCAACCTTGAATATTTATCGAGGAAGAAATGGTTGCCTTCTATTGGTGTAATGCTGTGCGTGCCATCTTCGGGTGTGATGGTTTCCGTATGCCTGCCATTCCATTTTACGGAATAGAGTTTACGTTCCATCGGGGAATGCGCTGCGGCTGTATAATATACCAGTTCTTTTTCCTTATCTACCGCTACAAGATCTGCCACGTCGTAATCAAATGGGGTAAGGTTTGTGAGTTTACGTTTTTCCCAGTGCCACCGGTAGAGATTTGTATAACCCGACCTGTCGCTGCTAAAGATGAAAGATTTTCCATCGGGCAAAAATTCAAGGGTATTATTGATATCGACGAAATACTTATTCTTATCTGTACCTATTACATCAGATTCCCCATTAGTGGCGTTCACCAGCATGAATTCCAGTTTGTTTTGCAGCCTGTTGAGCCTGTACACACAAAGCTGTTTAGGATCGAGCGTCCATTTGATTCGCGGAATGTACTGGTCTGTTTCCTTGCCCAGTTCGGCGTCTACCGTCTTCTGTGATCTTAAATTGTATATCCTGATGCGGATAATGGAGTTGGGTTCCCCTGCCTTAGGGTATTTATAAGTATAGTTATCAGGATACAAACCTGTATACATAGGAATTGTATACTCCGGCACTTGGCTTTCATCAAATCGGTAATAGGCTATACGCTTATTATCCGGGGCCCATTCGAAAGCCCGGGTAAATGAGAATTCTTCTTCATACACCCAGTCGCAATTACCATTGATGATCTTATTTTTTTCGCCATCACCAGTAATGGCAATCGTTTTACCACTTTCCAGATCGCGATAGTAGAGGTTATTATTTTTTACAAAGGCCACTTTACTGCCATCGGGAGAAAAGGTGGCATGCAACACTTTTTCGTCATCTATCATGTATTTTTTACCGGTAGCAATATCATATATATATACTTTGTTTAGTACAGAGCGACGATAGATATTCTGGCTTTCCGACTTCAGCATTATTTTGGTTTCATCAGTACTAAAAGTGTAATCATCTATATGTATAGCTTTTCCGTTCTCTGTAAAAGCTTCATTGGTAACAATCTCTTTAACGGCTTTGCCCGTCTGCAGATCGTACACCCTGATTGTTTGTACACCGTCTTTTTGATCAATTTTGGTATATCGTCGGCCGTCCTTCATGGCGTTGAAGCCCGGAACACTTTTAATACTGAACGTATTGTTGACAAAAAGATCATCGGGCGAAATGTTCTTCTTTGCAATTTGAGCATAGCTGATGAATGATAGTAATGCTAAAGGCAGTAATAATAAATACTTCATAACCAAAATTGAGCAGGGTCAAAAATAAGGTCTACGGGCTAGAGTTGAAAGCATAAAGAATTCTTAAAAGGGTGATAATATGGGGGAAAGGAACAATATAAAAACCTTATCCTCCGTTGATGATGGAAACCAGCTTATGAAAAAGATAATCCTGCTATGCTGCATCTTACTGGTTGCAGCAAACAGCTTTGCCGCCGATAAAGCGCAGGCCGCAAAGCTTCCCAACGTGACCTCTATTAAGCCTTATCAATCTACCACAGACGACGTGGAAGCATTGATAGGCAAGCCTACAACAAGTATGACCGCAAATAATACGATGCGCTGGAGCTATGCCATGACGGACTATTCACTGCAAATAGAATGGGACATGAAAGTAAACCGTGTTGCTCGTTACCAGTTTAGTGCCAAACACCAAAACTCAGGCACATGGAATGCAGGGAAAGCACAGTACCTGGAACCGGGTAAAGCTACCATGGACGAAGTAATTAAACAACTGGGGATACCACAGAATATGTCCATTGACCTCAATAATCAACAACTGCGCTATACGTTTGATAATGACATGGTAGAGCTCCAGTTTAAAAACAATGTACTGCAGCGCTACTTAGTAGAGTATAGATCGAAAAAGTAGTGCCAAAAAAAGCGCCCTGTTTCCAGGGCGCTTACTGTATATATTTCATATTACTAATAATCTATAGTAGCCTGTATGCCCCTGTCAATAAGGGCTTCCGCCATTGGCCGCAATATATCAAAGCTGCCCTTTTTTACGCCGCATTTACCTTTGTGATGAATGATTAGGGCGCATTGTTCTGCCTGCTCCGGATGATGATCGCATATCTCCATTAAGGATGCGATCACATGGTCGAACGTATTCACATCGTCATTCCAAACAATAAGGTTATGAAATTCTTCCGTAAGGACGGCGAGTTCTTCCTCTTCCTGGGTTTGCCACTGAATACCATTCTGATATTCCCGAGTGTTCATAAATAGTTGTGATTTGGCTGCAAATATACGATTAAGCACTATATCATTACAAAATAATGACACAAAAAATATTGCTTTTGCCGTGCGGACGCGTCTTATTTTTGCCGGCAACTTTAGAGCGCGATGTTTACAAAGAAAACAATGGACGAATTGGGCAGGATAGATGCCGCAGCCATACAGCAGGCAGCTAAAAAACCAGTATTGGTAATACTGGACGATGTGCGCAGTATGCATAACGTAGGGTCTACGTTTCGCACCTGCGATGCGTTCGCTGCCGAGGGTATCTATTTATGCGGTTATACACCGGCACCGCCCCATCGCGATATACAGAAAACGGCACTCGGCGCTACAGAGACTGTGGCATGGAAGCATTTTGCTACCACTATGGATGCTGTAAAAGCTGCTAAGGATGATGGCTACAGGATATATGCCGTAGAACAGGCCCATAACAGCATTTCGCTCGAGCAATTCGGCATGAATGAAGGTGAGCGCATTGCCCTTGTATTTGGCAACGAAGTAACCGGGGTGAATGATGAAGTATTGGCTATTGCCGATGGCTGTATAGAGATACCGCAATGGGGATCAAAACATTCTCTGAATATATCTGTGAGCGTGGGGGTGGTTCTTTGGGAATTGGTGAGAAAATAATTGAATACCCGTATCAGCTATAGCAATCATTCAGTTGCAATAGCATCATTACTTTCGGGTAAAATTTTTGATACTATGAGTTTAGCGCAAACCTATGTGCAGCAATTGCAGGCAGTTGCTGCGGGTAATAAAAAGATACTGGAACGTTTACCGGAAGATAAGCTTGAATGGCGCCCGCATGAAAAATCGATGACGCTGGGCAGACTGGCCATGCACTTGGCCGAATTACCTTTATGGGTCAACAGGTTGCTGGATTCTGATGGTTTTGACTTTGCCAGCATTGTGTATAAACCCAACATGCCGGAAAATAAGGAACAGATACTGGCAGAATATGACAACAAGCTGGCGGCAGCAGTAGAAGCCTTAAGCAAAGCCACAGACGAAGATCTGCAGAAGAACTGGAGCCTTAGAAGAGGTGACCACATAATATATGACCTGCCACGCACTGCTATACTGCACCGTGAGCAGCAACATATGGTGCATCACAGAGGCCAACTTAGCGTGTACCTGCGCTTGCTGGATGTACCGGTGCCAGGTATGTTCGGCCCTTCGGCAGATGAACGTTAAAATTTACAAATAGTACTACAGGCTGTAAAGACTACCGCAATAAAGCCTGATTTACAGTAACTTTGCAGCCTGTAATACTACTACAATGCAGCGTATTTACTTTGATAATGCAGCCACCACGTCCCTCGATCCGCAGGTGCTGGAAGCTATGATGCCCTATCTTACAGAAAAGTTCGGCAATCCGTCTTCCATATATTCTTATGGCCGTGAAACCAAAATGGCCATTGAGAACGCACGCAAAACCGTGGCGAAACTGCTGCATTGCAACCCGGGAGAAATATTCTTTACCTCCGGAGGTACAGAGAGTAGTAATACAGCCATCACTGCTTCGGTACGCGATCTTGGCTGCGGGCACGTCATCACATCCCCGATAGAACACCATGCTACCCTGCATACGGCAGAGAATATAGCAAAGTCGGGACAGGCGAGGCTGAGCTTTGTAGACCTTACAGAAAATGGCCAGGTAGATCTTACGCATTTGGAAAGTTTACTTGCAGATAGCCCGGAAAAAACGCTGGTAACGCTGATGCACGCCAATAACGAGATAGGCAACCTGCTGGACGTTGCCGCTGTTGGCGAACTGTGTAAGAAGTATGGCGCGCTCTTCCATTGCGATATGGTGCAAACCATTGGCCACTACCCTATAGATCTCCGGTCGCTGCATATACATTTTGCCAGCTCTGCAGGGCATAAATTCCACGGGCCTAAAGGTGTGGGTATCCTCTTTATTAATGAAGAGATCAAGATACACCCAATGCTGAATGGCGGGGCACAGGAGCGCAATATGCGCGCGGGAACCGAGAACCTGTATGGTATTGTGGGGTATGCAAAAGCCCTGGAACTGGCCATGCAAAAGCAACAAGAGGATAGTGACTATGTGCGGGGCTTGAAGGATTATATGGCACAAAAGGTGACTGAATCTTTCCCCGGAGCAACTATTAACGGCGAGAACGGAAGCAAGGCTTTATATACGGTTTTAAATATTTCCTTCCCTAAGACTGACAAATCTGAAATGCTGCTCTTTAACCTGGATATGGCAGGTATTTGTGTAAGCGGTGGCAGCGCCTGCAGCAGCGGCGCTAATTCCATCAGCCATGTTATTAAAGCGCTATACAACGGCCGCAGCGAAAACATGGTGCCAATCAGGTTTTCTTTCAGTAAGCAAAACACCCGGGAGGAAATAGATACTGTAATTGAAAAACTTAAAGAACTCGTATAAAAACTGAAGCCTGCATTGCAGGCTTTTTTATTAGGGTTGTATCTTGGGCATCAATGAGTCAAAACACAAGCATCAGGACCAAAGCATTTGAAGAAACCGATAATGGCGCACTCGTTGTATTCCGGATATTATTTGGACTGATGATGTTTGTAGAATGCCTGATGCAAATAGTTGCGGGAGGTGTTAAAGAAGCGTTTGTAGATCCACCCCTGCTCTTTCCCGCTATTGGTTTTGAATGGCTGCAGGTTTTACACGGGCCGGTTATGTTTTTTTACGTAGCGGTTATGGCTATTGCTGCGCTCGCCGTGGCGGCGGGTTTGTACTTCCGCATTTCATCCATAGTAATGGCAACATTATGGACCTTCTTCTACCTGGCGCAGCAGATCAATTATAATAATCACTATTACCTGATGGTACTGCTCTGCTGGATGCTGGCGCTGACACCCGCAAACAGGCGATTGTCAATGGATGTGAAACAAGGAAGAGCAATAGCATCAAACACCTGCCCCAGATGGTGTACTTTTCTATTCCAGTTCCAGGTAAGCTGTGTGTTTGTGTTCGCAGCTATTGCAAAATTGTACCCGGACTGGATGCACGGACTGCCGTTGAAATTATGGTTTGCTGAAGAGACCGGTAATCTCTACTTTGGCTATATCGTAAGGCAATCATGGGCGCCTGTCGTATTCTCCTGGCTCGGAATCATCTTCGATCTATTATTAATACCTGCCTTATGTTTTAAACGCACCCGTAACACCGCCTTTATCGCTGCTTTGATCTTTAACTTCTTCAACCAGCAGATATTCCAGATAGGCATTTTCCCATTTATGGCTTTGTCCTCTACCCTGTTTTTCTTCCCTGCATCGTTCTATGATAGTTTTTTACCGGAAGAAAAAACTGTAGGTGTGCCAGCGCAAACCTCCGGTCAAAAACAGAAAATGATCATCTCGTTAATATCTGTTTATATACTCCTTCAATTAATACTGCCCATCCGGCATTTTTTCATAAAAGGCGATGTCACCTGGACGGATGAAGGGCATAAAATGGCCTGGCGAATGATGCTGCGCGATAAAAGAGGCTTTGCCTTTTTTGAAATAGTGAATATAAGAACCAGGGAAATGCGCATAGAACAGCCGGCACAAAGATTGCCCGAAAGACAGGCTATTGATATACCCGGTTCGCCGGAACTATGCTGGCAGTATGCGCAGTACCTAAAAAAACTATATACCGGATTGGGGCAGAAAGTGAAGATTTTTGTTAACAGCGAAGTGAGTTTAAACGGACGGATTCCGCAGCCTTTAATTGATACTTCGGTTGATCTTGCCGCTACACCCTGGCAAAGCTTAACGCATAAACCATGGATATTGCCCGGCCCTAAGCAATAACCCGTTGATAATCAGTAGCTATCGTTAACCATTCATTAATCTAATGTTAAGCAGGTACTGAAATTTCTATATTTTCATATTAAGTTGCATCTTTGACCCATCTTTCATAGACAAAAAATAATATTCATGAAATCTATCCTCTTTGCACTTATCATCACATTAAGCTTACCTCTGGCAGCTTCTGCAGGCTGGGGACACTGGGACAATTATAAGCCCCCTACCAATAATGCACCTTTGGATGGCGGATTAAGTCTTCTGCTAGCTGCAGGCGCGGGGTATGGCATTAAGCGCTATGCCCAGTCTAAAAAGAAAAATGCTGAAAAATAAAGGCATGTCTAAAGCAGCCTCCTTACATAAAGTAATTCCAGACAATGCCCGGCCTTTTATTTTAAAGGGCCTGGCATTAGTTATTGGCTGGAACCTGCTTTACAAATTGTGGCTGGGCCCTATCGGCATTCCGGATGCTCAATTGACATCTGCAGTACAATATGGCACCGCAAAGCTGCTGGATCTTTTTATAAAGGCTACCTGGGTAGGAAACAGCGTTTACATAAACGGTGTTGAATCAGTAACTATCGCTCCGCAGTGCAATGGCCTGGAGCTAATGGTACTGTATATAGGCTTTATACTGTGCATACCTACCAACTGGCGCAGGATGCTTCTTTTTTCCCTTGCCGGCAGCGTTGTGATATATATACTCAATGTAATTCGCTGCGCAGTACTTGCCGAAATGTTTTATACCCACCATTACCTTACCGATTTTGCCCACCATTACGCATTCAAGCTGGCGATTTACGGTGTGGTATTTTATGGTTGGGTGCTTTATGCTAAAAATGCCTTCCGGAATGCGGCATAAGCTACGTTTCTGGCTGGCTTTTTCCATTATCATATTATTCAGCTGGCTCGATTATCAATATTTCACCGAAGGACACGCTGATTTTTTTCCAGCTGTCATCAGGCAATTGGGGCATCTTATAGTGCTATTACTGATACTCGCCGCCGGGTATTGGGGCTGGGCAAAGCAAGTTTTGCCTTGGCCTAAACGAGTTTGGGTATATAGCTATGGGCTAACCATATCTATTATAGGAATCATAGGGCTGATACAATGGAAAACGGAACTTTTCGGCGTCGGATTCCTGGATGTAATAAGCTCAGTCCGCCTGTTTTTGGGTAGCCCGGTGCCCTATTTTATGATGTATATTTTGTATACCATTACCCTGAACCCAACCAATATGAATGGTTCGGATAAAAAAGAGGAAGAAAAAAACCGATATTAAAAGGTTTATTTTTTTGTTGGTTTATCAAAATATATTACCTTTGCAGTCCTTAAAAATTACATTAACGGTATAGATAATGCCTACTATTCAGCAATTAGTTCGTAAAGGTCGTACACAAATACGCGCAAAATCAAAGTCTCGTGCTTTGGATGCTTGTCCTCAACGCCGCGGTGTTTGCACACGTGTGTACACGACTACTCCAAAGAAACCAAACTCTGCCCTGCGTAAAGTTGCCAAAGTGCGTCTTACCAATAAGGTAGAAGTTATCGCATATATCCCTGGTGAAGGCCACAACCTGCAAGAGCACTCTATCGTGCTGATACGCGGTGGTCGTGTGAAGGACTTACCGGGTGTACGTTACCATATCGTACGTGGTGCGCTGGATACTGCGGGTGTAAAAGACCGTAAGCAAAGCCGCTCTAAATACGGTACTAAACGCGAAAAAGCTAAAAAATAATTAATTCATTCAAGTAATTTATAGCCAAACATGAGGAAGGCACAAGCAAAAAAGCTCCCTTTAGCTCCAGATCCTAAATTCAACGATAAACACGTTACACGTTTCGTTAACTGCCTGATGTGGGGTGGTAACAAAACTGTGGTTCTGAGTGCATTCTACGATGCACTGGATAAAGTGAGCCAGATGACAGGTGAAAATGGTTACGAAGTGTGGAAACGCGCTTTGGCTAACGTTACTCCGGCTGTTGAGGTTCGTAGCCGCCGTATTGGTGGTGCTACTTTCCAGATCCCTGCTGAAGTACGTCCTGACCGTAAAATATCCCTGAGCATGAAATGGCTGATCCGTTACAGCCGCGAACGTAATGGTCGTACTATCGCTGATAAACTGGCTAACGAAATCGTTGCTGCATCTAAGGGTGAAGGCGGCGCTTTCAAAAAGAAAGAAGATACGCACCGTATGGCTGAAGCCAACAAGGCGTTCTCTCACTTCAAAGTATAATCTATACCAAAAATACTTACTCCCAAAAGCTGTCTACATCTGTGGACGGCTTTTGGGTTTTGTACCATTTGTTTAATTTAGAATACTTGAAATCCTCTGCTATGAAAAAACTTTTAATCCTGGGCATGAGTGTTATCACGTTGGCCGGTTGCACCCCAAGGGATGGCACACAATACGATCTCAACAAAGGTTTAAATAGCGGTGCCTCTTATGCCCTTGTTAATGGACGTCCTTATATAAGTTCCATAACCAATGCGGGATGGGAAAACAACTTTCCAGGGAAATTCGGGTTGAGCCTAAGTGTTTATATTGATGGCTTTGAAAGGCAGGAATTGACAATCGTAAAAATAAACCCATCGGTTACAAATCAGCGGGTTTATTCCAATATGATTAATATTGGCGGTGATAAGTATCAGTCGCTTAATACAGCCCTTTGTAATGCTATGTTTTTCCTTTCTTTTTACGATGAAGCGGAGAATACATACTATCTCCAGGATTCTGCAAGAAATATCCTTAATATAGAAAGTTATGATAAAACAACCGGAGCTATAAAAGGCAGTTTTGATCTTACTTTTTTTAGGGTTGATAGAACCACGCATCCGCAAACACAAGGATTTGGAGATACTTTACATTTTACTAATGGTAAGTTTGAAACGGTGATAAAGCAGTAAAATAGAGTTGATATTATTTACTGAAATAGCTATTCACAAATGTGGATGGCTATTTTCTTATATGGCGACAATAAAAATTTATTTCATAAATAAATGAATATTCACTTATCTTTGCCAACGTAAAAGATGAGAACAAGAGATACAGACAAACAGGAACTGGTAAAACAAACTGCTATACAAATGATCGTAGAAAACGGTCTGGAAAGTTTTAGCCTGAACAAACTGGCCAAAGCCTGTGGTATTTCTGTAGCGACCTTGTACATCTATTACAAAGACAAGGATGACCTCATCATCTCTATAGCAGTGGACGAAGCAGAAAAAATGGGTAGCCAGATGCTGCAGGATTTTGATCCTGAGTTGCCTTTTGAAGAAGGATTAAGACAGCAGTGGAAAAACCGGGCAGCCCAGATGCTGAATAACACCGTAAACATTCGCTTTTTTGAACAACTCCGCACATCGTCGTACGAAGAGAAGGTACACGAAACTTTTGGTTCAGTATTTCGCGATGCTATGGGAAGATTCATGACCAATGCCATAGAACGAGGTGAGATTGATCCCCTACCTATTGAAGTATACTGGTCGGTAGCCTTTGCCCCACTCTACAACCTCATTCGCTTTCATGTGGAAGGCCGCAGCCTGGCCGGCAAACCATTTCGAATGACGGACGAGATCATGTGGCAAACTTTCGACCTGGTACTTAAAGCCCTTAAAAAGTAAAAAAATCCATTTAAATCAAAAAAACCAAATGCACCACCAATTATGTCACCAGCCATTCAATACGACATCCATGTATTTAAGACTAACATCGATACAGAAACAGATTCTCAAATAGTAGGTGAGGTCTTGAATACACATGAAGATGTGATGCACTGGAGCGTAGACCTCAATGATGTAGATCGCGTATTGAGAATCGTCACCTGCAGCCTTCACCAATCTGATATTATCTCATTAATTAACCAACAGGGCTATCAATGCTCTGAACTACAATAGTTGTTTATGGAACAAAAATCAAAAGAGGAACTGATCCCATTTAGCGGGTATCAAAAGTTTCTTATTGCTATACTTGCGCTACTGCAATTCACGGTGATACTAGACTTTATGGTACTGTCTCCCCTTGGCGATGTGCTGATGAAGACGCTGAACATTACCCCATCTCAATTCGGATATGTAGTATCAGCTTACGCATTCAGCGCAGGTATCTCAGGTATACTTGCTGCGGGCTTTGCAGATAAATTCGACCGTAAAAAAATGCTTTTGTTTTTTTACGCAGGTTTCATTGCAGGCACATTCTTCTGCTCTATGGCCAATAACTTTGTTACACTGCTTGCAGCGCGTATTATTACCGGCTTATTTGGCGGCGTGATAGGCTCTATATCTATGGCCATCATTACAGACATGTTTGCTGTACATCAACGTGGCCGTGTTATGGGTTTTGTGCAGATGGCCTTTGCAGCCAGCCAGATATTAGGTATACCAATAGGCATTGTTATTGCCAATAACTGGGGATGGCATGCCACCTTCCTGATGATCGTTGTATTGGCATTAGCCATCGGCGTTGCTGTTATCCTGCGTATGAAACCGGTAAACAAGCACCTGGCACTGCAATCGGATAAGAGCCCGTTGCTACACCTTTGGCATACATTGCAGCACCCTACTTACAAAGTTGGCTTCACGGCTATAGCTTTATTATCAGTCGGCGGATTTATGATGATGCCATTTGGCAGCGCTTTTCTCATTAACAACATCAAAATAACACAGCAAGACCTGCCTAAGATATTTATGATCACGGGGCTTTCATCTGTTGTTATCATGCCTTTAGTAGGTAAACTCAGCGATAAGATAGATAAGTTCTATTTGTTTGCAGCAGGTTCTATCCTCGCTATCATTATGATATTGATTTATACCAACCTGCCACCTGTGCCGCTTTGGGAGATACTCATTGTTAACGTGATCATGTTTGCAGGCATTATGAGCCGTGTTGTACCAGCAACAACGCTTAACACGAGCATACCTGATATGAAAGACCGTGGCGCATATATGAGCATTACATCTTCCCTGCAGCAGATATCCGGCGGTATCGCAGCCGTTATAGCAGGTAAGATCATATCGCAACAAACCAAGACCAGCCCCCTTGAGCACTATCCCACCCTCGGTATCGTAGTATCGTGTGTCTCTTTACTGAGCATCTATCTTATTTACCGCATTAGCGTGGTGGTAAAGAAGAGAGATGCAGAAAGAGAACTGGAAAAGATCAACGCTGTTCTGGCCAGCAAACAGTCAACCGCCGGCCTCCAGGAAATTACAGCATAGACGCTACATCCCTTTTATATTTAACAAGCTGCAACCTTAGTTGCAGCTTGTTTGTTTTAGCATGGTTTGTAGTCGTATATTTAATATATGGAAAAGCATCTTGTAAAGATCGTAGACATTATACCTGTAACACATGATGTACGCTCGTACGTGGTAGAAAAGCCGAAGGGTTATCGTTTTATCCCCGGACAGGCTACAGAAGTGTCTGTGAATAAAGAAGGCTGGGAAGATGAAAAGCGGCCATTTACATTTACCTCATTAAATGACTGGAACCATTTGCAGTTTACTATTAAGTCCTATCCCGATCATGATGGTGTTACCAAACAAATAGGCCTGCTGCAGCCGGGTGATGAATTGTATATCCGCGATGTGTGGGGTGCTATTGCATATAAGGGCGAGGGCTATTTTATTGCAGGCGGTGCAGGCATTACTCCATTCATAGCAATATTACGTCAATTGCATAGCGACGGTGCCATTGGAAACAACCAGCTCTTTTTCTCCAACAAGACCGTTGATGATATCATATTACATAACGAGCTTGACCAAATGCTTGGCACAAATGCGCATTATATACTCTCTGCTGAAGAAGCAGCCGGTTATGAGCATGGCCGTATAGATAAAGCATACCTTTTGAATCACATCAAGAATTTCAAAAAGCCTTTTTACATCTGCGGGCCGGATAAGATGATCCAGGACATTACAGCAATATTAAAAGATCTGGGAGCCGATCCGGATACCGTAGTATTCGAGAAGTAGTTAAAATTAAAACAAAACAAATGTGTATAAATATTTGCACATTTGTTCAATTAGTGTCGAAAATTTGTCTATATTTGAAAAAAAATTACTTTAGCAACTAAATAGAAATAAAATGGCAGTAGCAGACGATAAATTAAAGGTTTTAAAGCTGGCGATAGACAAGATAGAAAAGGATTATGGTAAGGGGTCTGTGATGATGCTGGGTGATAAACAGCAGGATAAAATAGATGTAATCAGTACCGGTTCCCTGGGATTGGATGTTGCTTTAGGCGTTGGTGGGTTTCCACGTGGCCGTATCATAGAAATATATGGCCCGGAATCTTCAGGTAAAACAACCATTGCCATACATACCATAGCAGAAGCACAAAAGAAAGGTGGCATCTGCGCTATAATAGATGCAGAACATGCTTTCGATGCCAGCTATGCACGCAAGCTGGGAGTAGATGTAGATAACCTGATCATCTCTCAGCCGGATTATGGTGAACAAGCCCTTGAAATTGCGGACAGGCTGATCTCTTCGGGTGCTGTAGATGTAGTAGTAATTGACTCTGTAGCCGCATTGGTACCGAAAGGTGAACTGGAAGGCGAAATGGGCGACAGTAAAATGGGCCTGCAAGCGCGCCTTATGAGCCAGGCATTACGTAAGCTTACGGCAACGATCAACCGTACAGGCTGCTGCTGTATCTTCATCAACCAGCTTCGCGAGAAGATAGGTGTTATGTTTGGCAACCCGGAAACCACAACAGGTGGTAACGCCCTTAAGTTCTATGCTTCTGTGCGTTTAGATATACGTCGTATAAGCCAGATAAAAGATGGAGATGTAGCGAGTGGTAACCGTACCCGTGTAAAGGTGGTTAAAAACAAAGTAGCTCCCCCATTCCGCCAGGTAGAGTTCGACATTATATTTGGTGAGGGTATCAGCAAGATCGGTGAGATCATTGACATGGGTGTAGAGCTGGGTATATTACAAAAAAGCGGCTCATGGTTTAGCTATAATGATAGCAAAATAGGACAAGGACGTGATTCGGTGAAACAATTCCTGGCAGACAACCCGGAAGTAGCTGAAGATGTAGAAAATAAAATTCGCGCGGCATTACAACCAGCCGAGTAGTTAATAACAAAATTTATTTTTGGGTTAGTAAACAAAAAAGGACGCCCCGCTTCTGCGGGGCGTTATCCATTTTATGAATGTCCTTAATTAAGATTCAGGATTTAAAATTGCCATGAACTGGTTTTTATCAGTAAACATCTGGTTAGTGATGTCTTTGATATCATTTACCGTGATCTTATCGATCATAGCATTATAGTTCAGAAATGTGCTTTTTTGCTGCTTATTCCAAAACAGAATTTCCTGCAGATTTTCAAGCCAATAACCATTTTCTTTTTCCTGCTGGCGGATCTGCTCGTGCATTTCAGCTTTTACTTTATTCAAATCCTCGAGAGAAGGGCCATCTTTTTTAATGGCAGCTACAACCTCATTAGCGGCTTTAACCAGCTTATCTACATTTTCAGGACCGCAAGGCAATTGCAATTGAACAGTATAATGTGAATAAGGATAAGGCTCTAATGAAGCGCCGTAACCACCACCATAAATACCACCCAGTTTTTCGCGCAATTCTTCTACTACCCTGATGTTCAGTATCTCAGCAAGCATATTTGCTTTTAGATCAGCTTCTTCGGAATATGGCATATCACCTTCGTAAATACCCAAGATCAGGCTTTTCTTTTCTGTACCTTTTTTGAAATTAAGCGATCCGCCGGTTACAGGGCGCACGCCATTATCTTTAAATGACGGCGTAGTATTGTTTGATGGTAAGCCGCCCAGGTATTTTTCGATCAGCGGGATCGCAGTTTCCTGTTTGATATTGCCGACAAGGAAGAACTGATAACCATCTGCGCTGCATACCTCTTTCTTGTATATCTCTACAGCCCTGTCGGGATTTATTGCGTCAAAATAAGCTGCTTTAGGAATTGCAATAGGAGCCAGCGGATTTTTTTGATATAGAACACTATACAATGTATCTACAAAAGCTATCTGCGGATTTGCAGATAAAAACTGCATCTGCATTTTTTGTTTATTCTTAAAGGCATTGAACAAATCCTTATCCATGCGCGGAGATGTGAGCTTCAGATAAGTCAACTGTAACATAGTTTCAAAATCCTTTACGCTGCTGCTGCCTGCCACCTGGTCCTGTATCTCGCCAATAGATACACCCGCTTTAGCTGTCTTGCCGGAAAGGGCTTTTTCCAGGTCGGTAGGTGTAAAGCTACCAAAACCCATAGCACCTACAACAGCGGTAGCATAATTTACATTATACTTATCGGCAACATCGTAGTTGTTAATGCCACCCTTTCTGATGCCACGAAATAGTATTTCATCACTCTTAAACTCAGTAGATTTAATTGTAACCTTTACACCATTGCTTAAAGTATAAGTGGTAGCGGCAAGTTCCTTATCTTCTTCTTTAGAAACTACCTTGCCCGGTGTTGGCATCTTATCCAACAGATTGTCAGCTATCTTCTTCTCTTCAAGCGGTTTTACATCCTGCAGTAAGCCTTTTTGAGTCATTGTCAGCAGTTCTGCATCCGTAGGCAATTTTGAACCTGCTTCAGGGCCAGTGATCAATGCAAAGAAATTATTCATATTGTTCAACCAGCTTTTAGCTTCAGCATTCAGATCTGCTACGGTAATGGTTGGCAATAATTCTTTTGAATAATTATATTCATTTTCAATACCCGGAATAGGCTCGTTTTCAAAGAAATTGCCCATGTACTCATCTACGTATTCAGCGCTTTCTGTTGTGTTGCGCTCATTGTACATTTTTTCATAGGTACTGGCTACATCTCTTTTTGACAGCTCCAGCTCATTCGCTGTAAAACCGAAATTCTTCACGCGTATCAATTCTGCCGTAAGGGCATTAACAGCTTTCTCTGCTCCATCAGCACCAAAGCCTGCCTGGGCTACCAGGTTTTCGTAGCCACGTCCCCAGTTATCATAACCAACGGCGGCAAAAGTAAACGGAGGATTGCTTCCGCGAGAGAGTTCATTGAGCCTGCGCCTCCACATAGAGGTGATGAGGTTACGCTCAATATCTTTTTTATAATCGCCTACTGTTGTTTCTATAGTTTTTTTTACAGACGGGAACAGTATCTGCACGTTGTAGCGTATTGCCTCTTTATCTGTAACTACCATTGCACCGGGTTTTGTTCGGCCCGGTATTTCAAACAAAGTACGCGGACGTTCCTTTGCAGGATTTTTCAACGGAGCAAAATACTTATTGAGATACTTCATAGCGGTAGCCTCATCAATATCGCCCACTATAGCTATTGCCTGCAGATCGGGACGGTACCAATCTTTATGGAAACGACGCAGAACATCATATTTGAATGTCTTCAGTGTTTCGTCTTTACCGATAGGTAGGCGGTCTTTATAACGGGAACCTTCCAATACTACAGGCAGGTATTTTTTCAACATGCGGTCTTCAGCGCCTTTACCAAGGCGGCTTTCTTCCAGTACCACATTGCGTTCTTCATCAATATCCTTATCTGTAAGCAAAGCGTCGTGCGCCCATCCTTCAGCAATTTGGAAAGCTTTATCCAGGTTTTCAGGCTTGTCTGTTGGAATTGGGAGATAATAGAAGGTTTCATCAAAACCGGTTGTTGCATTAAGATCGGCACCAAACTGAACACCAATTGATTGGAGGTAGCTTACCATATCATTTTTCTGGAAGCCTTTGATACCATTAAAGTTCATGTGCTCCATAAAATGCGCCAGGCCCAGCTGATCGTCATCCTCTACTATAGAACCGACATTTACCATTAGCCTTATCTCTACCTTTTTTTCAGGTTTAGAGTTAGGTCGGATGTAGTAAGTCAATCCGTTAGGGAGTTTACCTTTTTTTACTTTTGGATCAACGGGCATTTTAGCGCTCAGATCCTGAGCGATGGCGACATTGCACACGCCGGCTACAAGTATGGCACCTGCCAGTAACCTGCGCATCAGAGAATTAGTCGAGGGTTGCATAAAATAAATTTGAAGTATTGCAAAGAAACGCAATTTAAGGTTTATCTGATATTGTAAAAGCGATAAAATACCCCTAAAATAACCTAGAATTTAAGGTACCGTTAAACAAGGTTGCCAAATATTTAGTCCCCTGACCTTAAAGTGCTTATCTTAGCGGTTTAATAAATCAGCGATAGAATCGTTCTCATAATGGCACTAATAAAATCGATATCTGGTATTCGCGGCACCATAGGAGGAACACCAGGCAAGGGCCTTACGCCGGTGGATATTGTAAAATATACTACAGCGTATGCCGCATGGGCAAAAAATCAAAACAAAGGTAAAAAGGTAATAGTGGGCCGCGATGGCCGTATCTCCGGGGAATTGGTTAGAAACCTGGTAACAGCTACGTTACAATCCTGCGGAATGGACGTTACCGACCTGGGATTAAGCACAACCCCTACTGTAGAGATGGCAGTAAAAATGGAAGAGGCTGCAGGCGGCATTATTCTTACCGCCAGCCATAACCCCAAAGAATGGAATGCATTAAAATTGCTGAATAACGAGGGTGAGTTTTTGAGTGGGGAAGACGGACAATGGATACTGGATCATGCGGACAAAACCGAGCTGGTTTATGAGGATATTAATAAGATAGGAAAACTACATCACGACGATAGCTATATACAAAAACATATAGATGCCATACTGGCCCACCCTCTTGTGGATGTCAAAGCTATCAGGGAAAGGAATTTTACTATAATAGTTGACCCTGTGAATTCAACAGGTGCAATTGCCGTACCGGAAGTGCTAAAAGCGCTGGGCGTAGACAACATTACCGTGATCAATGAAGAAGTTACCGGGAAATTTGCCCACAATCCCGAACCATTGCCTGAAAACCTTCGCGAACTGTGTGGACAGGTATCTAAGAAAAACGCGCACCTGGGTATAGCGGTTGACCCTGACGTGGACAGGCTTTGTTTTGTGTGTGAAGATGGCAACCTTTTTGGGGAGGAATATACGCTTGTAGCGATAGCCGATTATGTATTGTCGCATAAAAAGGGCAATACTGTTTCCAATCTTTCTTCTACAAGGGCTTTACGAGATATAACAGAGAAACATGGCGGTGAATATTTTCCAAGCGCCGTTGGTGAGGTAAATGTGGTAAAAAAGATGAAAGAGGTGAATGCAGTAATCGGTGGCGAAGGTAATGGCGGTATCATTGTGCCGGAATTGCACTATGGTCGCGACGCCCTAATTGGCATAGGCTTATTCCTGACCCACCTGGCTAAAAGTGGCAAAACTGCAAAAGCCCTTCGTGGCACATACCCCGATTATTTTATCTCCAAAAATAAAATAGAACTGAATGAAGGGGTGAATGTTAAAAAGATATTTGAACAGATAAAGAAGAAGTATAAAAAGCAGCCTATTAATACCGAAGATGGATTGCGAATAGATTTCGATACAGACTGGGTGCACCTGCGTACATCTAACACAGAGCCTATCATACGCATATACGCTGAAAGTACCAGCGAAACCACTTCTGACAATATTGCCAAACGCATTATGAGCGACATCCGTGAGATGATGTTTGCCAGTGCCGAATAAAAATAATTTAATACACTTCTTATAATTGCCGCCTGTAAATACATATGATGTTGTAATTACAGGCGGTGGCTTAGGGGGCATGCTCTGTGCAGTATTGCTTGCCAAAGAAGGTATGAAAGTATGTGTATTGGAACGCGACAAACAAATTGGCGGATGCCTGCAGACCTTCTCTGTACACAAAAAAGTATTTGACAGCTGCGTACATTATATAGGCGGGCTTGGAGAAGGCCATACGCAACATAGCATTTTAAAATACGCAGGGATAACTGAACAGTTAAAGCTTGCTACATACGATACCAACTGCTTTGATGCCATAGCGTTTGGTGAAGACCCTACTCTATACCCGCATGCACAAGGCAAGGAAAACTTTGTAGAACAACTTGCTTCCTTCTTTCCTGAAGAGCGTAAAGCACTAGAAAGCTATATTAACACTATAAGCTTTGTTGGCGACCGGTTCCCTTTATACCGTCTGCGAAACGGTGATGCTTATGAGAAGACTACTGTATCGTCGTGGGAAGTGAGTAAAACTATAGCCGGGATAACAAAAAATGAAAAGCTGCAACATGTATTAGCAGGCAACAATTTGCTATATGCAGGCATAAAAGGCCGAACGCCATTTTATGTACATGCACTGGCAACAGAAAGCTATATTCACAGCAGTCATAAGGTAATACCAGGAAGTTCGCAGATATCTAAGCTTTTATGGAAGCAGTTGCAAAGTTACGGCGGAGAGGTCTACAGGGACAATCCTGTAACTGTGATGAAAGAAGAGAATGGGAAAGTGCAGTATGCCCAAACAGCAGATGGCAGGCGTTTTTACGGTAAGCAGTTTATTGCCGCTATGCACCCCGACGTATTGTTAGGTATATTGGATAGTTCGCTGATAAGGCCTGCCTATAAAAAACGCATCCGGGGATTGGAACAAACAACGTCCTGCTTTATGCTAAACCTGGTATTGCAGCCGGGAACAGTACCAATGCGGCATCATAATATCTACTGGCATGCAAAAGACAATGCCTGGTCTGCCATACATTATACCCCCGATGCATGGCCTGCTAATTATGCAGCTTTCTTTACAGAAGATGAGCATCATAAAGGATATGCAGAAAGCATTTCGATATTGAGCTATATGCACTATGACGAGGTAAAACAGTGGGAGCAAACCATCAACTATACATCGCACGAACAGGAACGTGGGAGAGAATATGAAACGTTTAAGCAGCGTCAGTCAGAACTGCTGCTTGAGAAATTGCATAAACAAATACCAGGATTAAAAGGCAATGTAGCGGATAAAAGTGCAGCTACACCACTCACTTATAGAGACTATACAGCATCGCCCGAAGGCTCGCTATACGGCGTTTTGAAAGACGTAAATAAACCCAATGAAACACAAATAGCCGTAAGGACGAAGATACCAAACCTGCTGCTAACCGGCCAGAATGTAAACCTGCATGGAGTCCTGGGCGTAAGCATCACAGCAGTTGCAACTTGCGCCGAACTACTTGGCATCGACCACATCCTTACCAGGATCAATTCAATGAAATAATTACAAAGCTAAAACCAGCGTACCCGCTATTACCAACAGCGCACCAATGGTCTCCTTCAGAGACATATACTCCCCCAATATAAAATAGGATAAGATAAGAGCTAATGCCACACTCAACTTATCTATAGGCGCTACTTGCGATACCTTACCTAGCTGCAACGCTCTAAAATAAAACAACCAGGACATACCGGTTGCCGCACCGGATAATATAAGAAACAACCAGCTATGCTTTGTTATACTACCCATGGTATTATAACTGCCTTTGAAAAATACTATACCCCATGCAATAAATAGGATGATAACGGTTCGTATAGCCGTGGCAAGATCGCTATCTACACCTTTAATACCTTTTTTGGCAAATATGGCTACAAGCGCAGCAAAGAAAGCAGAAAGTAAAGCGTATGCTACCCACATAAGATATTGATAGAATAATTATAAAATTAACATGTAAGGCAGCACACTGGCAAGAATTTTTTATCCTTTAAGAGAACAAAAGCTGAATTTATGAAAGATACTATCATCATCGCTGCGTTATTATTAATAGCATCAACAAGTTGTGAAGCTCAGCAACAAGACACAACAAAGCCGCCCCCGTTTGTAAAATCTATACCGGGTGACACTGTAAAATATAACACACCGGTATTAAAAAAGATCGATACGATGAAAAACAATATGCCGGTTGTGAACCCGAAGGAAAAGAATGTAAGACCTAAGTAAATAATAAAAGCCCCGAATGGGGCTTTATCTAAATATTTGGTTACCAATTAATGCAAAGAATTAGCATCCTTCAGGAACTGCTCCAATCCCAGGTCAGTCAAAGGATGTTTTAATAGACCCAGTATAGAACTTAATGGACAAGTACATACATCTGCACCTGCTTCAGCACAACGGACAATGTGCATAGGTGTACGGATAGACGCTGCAAGTACTTCTGTCATAAAGCCCTGGCTGTTGTATATACTAACAATCTGCTCAATCAGCTGAACGCCATCCCAGTTGCTATCGTCTATACGGCCAATGAATGGCGATACAAAACTTGCGCCTGCCTTTGCAGCAAGAATTGCCTGACCTGCTGAAAATACGAGCGTACAGTTAGTGCGGATACCATTGTCAGTAAACCATTTGATTGCTTTAACACCATCCTTTATCATCGGTACTTTTACTACGATGTTCTCGTGCAATGCAGCCAGTTTTTTACCTTCCTCTAATATGCCTGCAAAATCAGTACCCAGCACTTCGGCGCTAACAGGGCCATCTACAATGTTGCAGATGTCGATATAATGCTGCATAATAGCATCATGTCCTTTTATGCCTTCCTTAGCCATCAGTGATGGGTTAGTAGTAACACCATCAAGAATACCCAGATCGTGTGCTTCTTTAATTTGCGCAAGATTAGCCGTGTCGATAAAAAACTTCATAGTTATCGTTATTTATTATTCTGATTTTTGATTGGTTGATTTCCCATTACAAAGTAAACACATATGGGCATAAAAAAACTGGCAAGTTACTCACATCGCGCCGCTACAACCGCCTACCCTTGCTACATTCCTGTCCTGGGGGATTCAGCAGGAGCTGGCCGTGTAAGACTTGCCAGGGCTGCAAATGTATAGCATTTATCCTGTCTGTGCAAAACATTTCGCAAAAAAACGTCCCGAAATTTTCGGGACGTTCATACAGTTAATGTTAAACAGTTATGCCTTTGCGAGTTCGCCTTTTAAAAAGTCTATCACTTTCACCTCGGTAGCATCTTGCTTATGCAGGTCGGCCAGGTAAACGGATACCCAATCGGTAAGATGAATAAAGTAAAATACTTTCTCCCAGTAGCTCTTACCTTTTGAGGTAATCTCTATAATGTTCGGTGTATATTTTTTAATAATCTGCTTGTTCAGATCCATACGCAATTTCACCCGTTCGTAATCATCGTCGTTACGCAATATTACTACCGCCTTGTTTTTGTCTTTATCTCTCCAACCCACTAATTCGTTGTGGTTCATTTCGGGTATTACATGATGCCAGCAAAGCATTTTACTGTTCTCATTTATTTGCTGGCGGAAACGAATCGCTACACCTTCAAAATCTGCTGCAGCGTATATGATGGGGAGTTTGCCATTCAGTTTGGCGGCAATGGCTTTAGCCTTTTTATGGATATCTTTTACCTCATCTTTTATCAGCTTGATGGACGATTTCACATCCTTCTCAAAATTGTCTTTTACAAGTCCAAAGTGCTTTAGCACAAACATAGCCTGCACCATAGAATAGCCCACGCACGAACGTGGAGGCATACCTGCCGGTACCAGGATGCAATCTATTTTTTTCTTCTTTGCAAGCTCCGCCACTTTGCCGCCCGATGTGATGCATACCACCGTAGCCCTGGCTTTGATGGCCTGTTGCATAGCTGCTAATGTTTCTTCTGTATTACCCGAATAGGAAGAAACTATTACAAGGGAATTGTTGTTTACAAAAGCAGGAAGAAAGTAATCTTTATTTACCACAAAAGGTACTTTCAGTTTATCAAAAACATAGTTTTGAATGATAGAACCGCCTATCCCACTGCCACCAAGACCGGTGAGTACAACATTGCTGAAGGATTTTTTTGCTGAAAGGAAACGGTAATTTTGCCCGATGATAAGGGCCTCGTGCAGTTGAATGGGAAAGTCTGTTACTAATTGCTTCATTACAATACTATCTTTTTTTCGATGACCAAACATAAGGAAACTGGCATAAAAGGCGAACAAATCGCTGAAAACTTTTTACTAAGAAAAGGTTATACCATCCTTGAAAGAAATTGGCGCTTCGGTAAAAAAGAGATAGATATTATAGCTGAAACCAATGGCTTGCTGGTTTTCGTAGAGGTGAAAACGAGGGCTACCACTTACTTTGGCTATCCTGAAGATGCAGTTTCTGCGAGCAAACAGGATTTTATGAAATTAAGTGCAGAAGCATACATAGCTGCACATGTTCAGTTCTCTGAAGTACGCTTCGATGTAATAAGTATCATTTTTGTTAACGACATTGTGAAGGAAATTCTACATATAGAAGATGCTTTTTACTAAATAACACATTTGATTTTTATTTCTATAAAATAATTTTCCATACATTGCGCAAAAAGCTACGTATGAAGAAGACACTATTTTTTTCTGCAATATGCATCTTGGCGCTCGCTGCCTGTAATAACGAACCAAAAACCAAGGAAATAACGGACACTACCCCGCTCTCTACACCTGCTACTGATACGGCTGTTGCTGCACCTGTTACTGAAAAACCTGCCGAAAAAGTAGATTCTGCGACTGCTATGAAAAGATGGCAGGCATATATGACCCCCGGAGATGCACAGAAACAACTTGCCGCAGCTACGGGCAAATGGAAGGTTGAGACCACGAGCTGGATGGAGCAGGACAAGCCACCGATGACCAGCACAGGCACCGCGGAATACAAAATGATAATGGCCGGCCGCTACCAACAGGCATCCTTCAAGAGCAATATGATGGGGATGCCTTTCGAGGGACAAAGCACTATGGCGTATGACAATGACAAAAAAATGTTCATTAGCACGTGGATAGATAATATGGGCACAGGCTTAACTACTTTTACCGGCACATGGGATGATGCAGCCAAATGTTACAATATGAAGGGCAAAATGTATGACCCAACGACACAAAAAGATTTTGATTGCCGTGAAGTAATAAAAATAACTGACGATAAAAATATGACCATGGAGATGTATAGCACCATGCCGGGCGGAAAAGAATTTAAAAATATGGAGATCAAATACACGAAAATGTAATTAACTGATGAATTTTGTAAAAAAGGAGCCTCTATATGCAGGCTCCTTTTTTCATATCCTCAGTAAATATAATCTACCTTTGCGCGTTTATCAGGCATACCATTAAATGAAAGCGCTCTCCGCAATAAAGTCTTTTATTCTTCAGTACAAGGTTTTAGCGATATTATATGTCCTGGCAACAATAATCGGCATTGCACAGATAATAGGCTTTGGACATGTCAATAATTTCGCAATATTCCGCGGATCCAGCCATCACATGCTTCAAAAATTGCCTTTGTATGTAGAATATCCTAAAGAGTATTTCGACCTCTTTTATTACAACCCTACTTTCCCTATGTTATTCCTGCCCTTTGCCCTGTTGCCGGTGAAGCTGGGAATCATCACGTGGATGAGCTTTACAATGGCCCTTGCCTTTGTTACTTACAAGGCGTTGCCGCTGGACGATCAGCAAAAGAAGATCTTCATACTGCTAATGGTATTTGATCTGCTGAACAATATCACCCATACACAAACTAACCCGGTATTTCTATCATTCATGCTATTAACATGGGTATTTATGGAAAGAGAAAAGCCGGTATGGGCAGCCTTGTTTGCTGTACTTAGTTTTTTAATAAAAGGTTATGGGGGTATTATAGGCATTTTGTGTCTTTTCTATAAATCGTGGTATAAAGTGGTTCTCTATAGCATTGCATGGTTAATAGCATTGCATGCATTATTGCTACTTTTCATATCTCCGCAACTGATGATACAGTATTACACTGATTGGATACATATCATATCCAGCGACACTATTAAGGAAAGCTGTTCTGTTTATGGCGTGGTAACCAATTTGCACCTGGCAATACCGGAAGGCTATATTTTGGCAATTGCAGGAATTATCCTGGCGATCTTCCTCAGCATGCAAATTTTCTTAAAACACAGGAGGCGGGAACATATTGTTGCGTTTTTACTAATATGGGTAATTGTCTTTAACCGCGCATCCGAACCTGCTACGTATATCATAGCAATTGCAGGTGTTATAATATGGTACCTTGCCCGTCCTAAAACATTGTTTTCCACAACATTGTTTTGGATTACTATTCTAAGTGCTTCTATCATACCTACTGATATATCAGCTTTTTTCGACAAATTGCGTTACGAATACTATTTAAAGAGTATTTTGTGCATGTTTGTATTGCTTGATATTGTAGTATTTACAGCAAAAAGACTCACACTCCCTACACCCCCCAAAAACGCAGCGCGGATATGATTTTTGACCTGGTGATACCTTTCTATAACCCATCGGTGGGATGGGAAAAAAAGTTTGCGGATAAATTCGGCAAACTGGTAGATACTTATTTTGATGGCAAACGGGAGCTCATCAACCTGGTTGTCGTGAACGATGGTTCTACAAAAAACTTCACTGAAAAGGAGCTAGCTTATCTTAAAGCTGAGATCCCGCATATTGAAATTGTGAGCTATAGCCAAAACCAGGGAAAAGGATATGCGCTGCGTGAAGGCGTAAAAAAAGCAGTAACAGATTACTGCATTTACTCTGATTATGATTTCCCGTTTGGCTTGCAGATAGTGAGCGATATGTATAAAGAATTAGTGGCTGGTACAGACATTGTTACAGGATGCCGCAAAAAAGGGAACTATTTCGATTCCCTGCCATTCAAAAGGAGAATAGTATCTAAGGGGCTTATTATATTTAATAAGCGCTTTCTGCAATTACCGGTTACAGATACACAGGCAGGGATAAAAGGATTCAACCAATACGGGAAAGTAGTATTTCTTCAAACTACCATTAACAGGTTCCTGTTCGATATGGAGTTTATATTACTTGCCAGCAAGGTTACCGATATGCACATCAAATCACTGAGTGTAAACATCACGCACGAAACCAAGCTTAGCGATTTTGGCATGAAAGTAATGCAGCAGGAATTAAAGAACCTCTTGCAAGTGGTATTCAAAAAGAAAAATGAAAAGCAGTACAAAAAAGATATTATTCAGTATAGACCTGGAAGAGTTTGACATCCCGGAAGAATACGGGCAAACCCTGCCTTTGAAACAAAAACTGGAAACCAGCCTGCATGGACTGCAAAAGCTGGAGGTGCTGATGGATAAACACAACGTCGTGGCCACCATCTTTACTACTGCGTTTTGGGCTACGCATTATCCGTTGCATGTGCAAAACCTTGCACAAAAACATGAGATCGCTTCTCATACCTATTACCATAATTCCTTTAAGACAGAAGACTTAAGGAAATCAAGGGAAACCCTGCAAGACATTACCAATACCGATGTTGTAGGATTACGGATGCCCCGGATGAGCGATGTAAGCCGTACTGATGTCCGTTCTGCGGGCTATTTATATGATTCTTCATTGCATCCTACATGGTTACCGGGACGCTACAATCATCTGAACAAACCGAGGACATTGCATCAGAATGACGGTGTATGGGAATTGCCAGCCAGCGTTACACCTGTTTTGCGGATCCCTATATTTTGGCTTGCATTAAAGAATTTTCCTGTAGCATTTTATAAAATGCTATGTAAACGGATCCTAAACCATGATGGATACATCGTATTTTATGTCCATCCATGGGAGTTTACCGATCTGATCGGGCACAACCTGCCCAAAATGGTACGCCGTATTGATGGTGACGGGCTGGTTAATCGCCTGGATGATATCATGACGTACCTTGGCAAATACGGAACGTTTGCCACACATCGCAGCCTTATAGAAAACGTATAAGATTCGTATTTGCTCATAAAACTGTTAATAATATGTGTGTACGGATAAAATGTACCTGATTTTAACACCGGACATATTCTATTTGCTGTAATTTTGCGGCAAACCAATAGATGCGCTATACACAAAAAATATTGCTATACATTTTAGCTGTATGCATCTATTTCGTTAGCAACCAATATGCTGACGTCAATTCTTATTCGAGCCTCCCCTTTTTTTATAAAAGTGCCAAGGCGCACCTAAGCACACGAACCCATAGCATTAACAAATCACGCGATCTGCAACAGTATGTTAAGATCCGTATCAAGCACTGCGAGGGACAACGAATACCATTACAATTTATCGCGGCTCCACAAGTTGTCTTCCCGGAGCAGCGCATGAAGTTCTCATTAAAGGACTCTTTTGTTGATAACTATAGTATATCATCCTTCTTTTTAAGAGGCCCCCCTGTATTGGCATAATTATTCTTCATGCAGTGCAAAGCTTTGCATTTGCATATCGGTCATTACCGGCTTTATCAATATAATATACGACCAGGACTACTTCTGCAGAATGAGTATTCATTTTGCCATTGCGCTTGTATATCACCTGGCAATATCAATGCAAGCAGATATGAAAAATAATTTTTCGTGAGAAATAAATTTATAGAGAACATAAGGCTTCGGGCCAAAAACTTTTTTGATATAATAACGCACGACAGTGTGCGCGAAAACTTGCTGCAGGCACTACCCTTTTGGATAGCGTCCCTCATTACAGGTATTGTGGCAGTAGCGTACACAAAACTGTTTACCTATGCTGAGGATGTTATGCGGTATATACTAAGCATACATAAATGGTATATCTTTTTGCTTACCCCAATCTGTTTTCTGCTGGCAAGGCTTGTTGTCCGCTGGGCACCGGCAGCAAGAGGCAGTGGTATACCGCAGGTAATGGCCGCGATAGAGATACCGGCCCGCTACCAGGAGCAGAATACAAAGAAGTTATTGAGCCTTAAGATCATTGTAGTTAAGATACTATCCAGCCTGCTGATGGTGCTTGGCGGTGGCGCCATAGGCCGGGAGGGACCCACAATACAAGTAGCCGGCTCTATATTCCGCTTGGTTAACAGGTGGATACCTGCTTCCTGGCCCAAGCTATCGCAGAAAAGCTTTATACTTACCGGCGCAGCGGCGGGCCTGGCTGCGGCATTCAACACGCCATTGGGGGGTATTGTTTTTGCCATAGAAGAACTGGCCCGTGTCCATATAAGCTTTTTCAGAACTGCCCTGTTCAGCGCCGTCATTATTTCGGGCATGGCGGCACAAGGTTTCCTGGGGCCCTATCTATATCTCGGATACCCCGATGTAAAAAGCCTCAGTAATATCACCTATATCGGCGTTTTTGTTGCTGCCGTGATTGCCGGGCTGTTGGGCGCTATTATGTGCAAGCTCATTCTTAAACTGATGGCCTGGAAACGCACCTTCAATAATACTCAGTCCATGGCTTTTATACTCATTGCCGGGTTAGCTGTTGCCGCTGTCGCCTTCTTTTTTAATGATCATGTTTTGGGTTCCGGTAAAGACCTGATGGTACGTTCTCTGTTCACACAGGATAAATATATGCCTTGGCATTCAGTACTGTTGCGTGTGTTAGGGCCGGTAGTATCGTTTAATACAGGTGCCGCTGGAGGCATATTCGCACCTTCATTGGCTGCAGGAGCATCAGTTGGTTCATTTTTGTCCGGCTTATTTGGTGTAATAGGCGCCAATGCAAACATCCTGATACTAAGTGGCATGGTGGGATTCCTGACCGGCGTTACACGCACTCCATTTACATCGGCGATCCTGGTGCTGGAAATGACTGATCGCCACAGCGTCATCTTTCACCTGATGCTGGCCGCGATGGTGGCTAACATTGCAGCGTTGGTTATTGACAAACACTCGCTCTATGAACAACTAAAAAAACAATATCTCGAAGAAACTTCGACACATTCCTGATTTTAATTCTAAAAATAAAATGTCAAAAACGTCATCAAATACAACTACTCAAAACGCCATACCCATATCTCCCATCCTTTTATCTGAAATGCAGGCTTTGCACGCAGAAAAGAGTATGCCTGTAACCAGGCGCGTATTCTATCTTAGTCTTCAGGCAGTAGTGAATGCTATTATTATAGGCGCTATCGCAAAGCTGCTTGTCGCACTCATCACGCTTATTACCAATTTATCGTTTTATGGAAAATTCTCATTCGCAGAATCTTCTCCTGCTGATAATCATTTAGGATTATTGGTGATATTGATTCCCGTTGTCGGCGGGTTGATTGTGGGTGTGATGGCAAAATACGGATCTGCAGCGATACGTGGCCACGGCATACCGGAAGCTATGGAACAAGTATTGACCAACGAGAGTAAGATAAAACCTATCATCACTTTTTTGAAGCCTATATCGGCAGCCATATCTATTGGTACAGGCGGTCCGTTTGGTGCAGAAGGCCCCATCATTGCTACGGGCGGCGCCTTTGGTTCTGTAACGGGCCAGGTAATGCGCATCACAGCAACAGAAAGGAAGATTATGCTGGCTGCTGGTGCAACTGCAGGTATGTCGGCCATCTTTGGTACACCCGTTGCGGCAGTGCTCCTTGCAATAGAATTACTGCTGTTCGAATTCTCTCCACGTTCTATAATTCCGGTTGCCCTGTCTTGTGCTACGGGTGCCGCGATGCACTTTACTTTATTTGGCACTGAGCCGGTATTTGCCATGCTGAATATTCCTGAGCCTACAGGTGTCGCAGTATTTACCTACACCATCCTGGGACTTATTATCGGCGTAGTTGCAGCTTTGGTATCTAAGGGTGTTTATTATGTTGAGGAACTTTTCGAAAAGCTGCCCATACACTGGATGTGGTGGCCTGCAATTGGGGCAGTAGCTGTAGGTGTTACAGGATATTTTGCTCCGCGCACACTGGGTGTTGGGTACACTAATATTACCTACCTGCTTTCAGGAAACGCACCGCTCACTATAATGCTGTCTCTCTTTTTCCTGAAGTTCGTATCCTGGGTGATATCCCTGGGCAGTGGTACTTCCGGTGGTACGCTGGCACCACTCCTCACCATAGGCGGCGCATTGGGCGGTTTGCTGGGCCTGATAGTTACTACATACTTCCCTGTAGCAGATGTTAACATTGCAACCTGTGTACTAATTGGTATGGCTGGTATGTTTGCAGGTGCATCACGCGCATTGCTTACATCCATCATATTTGCACTGGAAGCTACAATGCAGCCTCATGGGATCCTTCCTCTACTGGCAGCTTGTACCGCCGCCTATTTTGTATCATTCTTCCTGATGAAAGGAAGCATCATGACGGAAAAGATAGAACGCCGCGGTGTATTTACCCCACATTCTTACGAACCGGATGCCTTACAGAACCTTGCCGTAAAAGAAGTATTTACAGAAGAAATGACCCTACTATCTATAGATAACACCCTGAAACAGGCTCGTGAATGGATCAAGCAAAATAGTTCATCAACATCGGAGCTATACTATATTGTAACTGATGAGCAGCATAATCTTTACGGCATAATAGACAGGGCCGCTATTTTTGATAAGCAGCATGACGACATGCTCCCGGTTAGTGCGTTAACAGAAACACATTGTCCTTACATCTATACAGGCAGCACTGTTAGTACTGCCGTAGAGATGATGCATAAATACGACCTGCCTTTATTGCCGGTATTGGAGGATTCCACATCGCAAAAAGTGATAGGCTTAATATCCTATAAAGAAGTATTTACTGCCTATAGCAAACGCAGTGATGCAGAAGATACATTCGTACGTTCCATATCACTAAAACACAGGAGCAAACGGATGATCATCAAAGGCAAGCAGATACTGGATAAGTAAATGGTTATTTCAAATGCAAGTAAGCATCTGTTTCCGCAGGCGCTTTTGAATCGATAGCGATAATGGTGTCTGCGTATGCAGCGCCGTATATTGCCCTTATAAAATAGGTACCTGTGTACAGGCTATCGAAATGCACTTGCGGTTCTTTACCTGTAGCGGTTACTGATGTCTTCGCCATATCATAACTATTTGTATCAGACGGGGCGGTATTGCTCGCATATTTTATGAATATGCGGGCAATTACTCCTGTATCATGTAGCCTGGGAAATACAACTATGCTGTAGTTACCTCCGATACCCCCTCCAAGGGGAATTACGGGCTTTGCATACCTATCGCGTTTATCATGACAAGCGGAAAATATAACCAGGGAACTTACTGCTATTAAAATCTTTTTCATCGGGTAATTGTACATAATGGGTGATGTTGTAAATGTAAGTACTTTAAAAATAACAGGACAACGGCCTATCACGCAGGAAGCCGTGAACAATATTTGATTCTTTGATTTTCTTAATTTTGCTACATGACGAGCAAACCAGAGAACAGGCATTTTTTTGATCTGAAAAAGCAAAACCCATTCAATGCGCAGAAATTTGAAACATCCGTCACAACTGTACTCATTCCTTATAATCGCAGGGATTATTATAAAATATGGCTAACTGTTGGTGACAGCAAAATACACTACGCCGATAAAAGCATTGACATTAGTCAACCCGCACTCATACTATCTAACCCGTTAGTCCCCTATTCTTTCGAAAGTAATACGGAAGGGAGGTGGGGTTACATGTGCATCTTCACAGAAGAGTTTATGAAAGAAAACGACCGCATCAAAAGCATTCAGCAATCTACCCTCTTCAAACCCGGTAGCGATAAGGTATTCTTTCTTAATGATGAACAACTTAAATCTGTTTGCAATATTTACGAAAACATATTACAGGAGCTATCTTCAGACTATACCTACAAGTATGATGCAATACGCAACTACATCAACCTGCTGATACATGAAACTATGAAATTACAACCCACCATATCGGCATCCACGCATCCAAATGCATCTACCCGTATTGCATCATTATTTATAGAGTTACTGGAGCGGCAGTTCCCAATTGATTCGCCTGATAGAGAATTAAAATTAAGAAAGGCTAATGACTATGCAGAGAGTTTGTCGGTGCATGTGAATCATCTGAACCATGCAGTGAAAGAAATCACAGGCAAATCAACGAGCGTACATATATCAGAAAGGATCATCAACGAAGCAAAGGCGTTACTGAAGCACACCGACTGGAATATTGCGACCATTGCCTATAGTCTTGGTTTTGAGTACCCTACCTACTTCAATAACTTCTTTAAAAAGAATACCGGGGTGACACCTCTTTCGCTGCGACGATAAATTATTTGATTTTTATAATCATTCCTTTGAAACCAGTTATTCAGGTGCATGCCACCCGGGTAATTTTGCTTCATTAAAAGAACGACGAGATGAAGTATAAATTATTAGGCAACACCGGATTGAAGGTTTCAGAATTATGCCTCGGCACCATGACTTTTGGCGGCAAAGGGCGCTTTGCCGCAGTAGGGAATTTAGACCAGCAAACCATTGACCACTTATTGAGGCGCTCGATAGACGCGGGCATTAACTTTATCGACACTGCAAATATCTATTCAGAAGGATTATCAGAAGAACTTACGGGGCAGGCAATACGTAACACAGGCATTAACAGGGACGACCTTATTATTGCAACAAAAGTACGCGGTACTATGGGACCCGGTCCTAATGATAAGGGCCTCACGCGCAAACATATTATGCAACAGGTTGATGCCAGCCTGGAAAGACTGCAACTGGATTATATCGACCTGTACCAGGTACACAGCTTCGACCCCCTGACACCATTGGAAGAAACATTAAGAGCGCTGGATGACTTGGTACGCAGTGGCAAAGTTCGCTATATAGGCGCCAGCAATTTCGCCGCATGGCAACTGATGAAGGCGCTGGATTATTCTGCTTACAACCAGGTAGCTAAGTTCGTTTCTCTACAGGCGCATTATACCATTGCTACCCGCGAACTTGAACGGGAACTAGTACCGCTAATGACGGACCAGAAGCTGGGATTACTGGTATGGAGCCCATTGGCCGGTGGATTATTGACCGGTAAATACAAGCGTGGCGTAACACCTGAAGATGGCCGTTTATCGCGTTTCGATTTCGTACAGGTAAACAAAGAAAAGCTGTTTGATATAGTAGAGGTACTGGAGCCAATGGCGGCAGCCAAGGGTGCCACAGTAGCGCAACTATCTCTCGCATGGCTGTTACATCAGCCGGTAACTACCAGTGTAATTATAGGTGCCAATAAACCGGAACAATTGGAGGACAACCTGAAAGCCGTGGACATTGTTTTTACCGCTGATGAATTAAATCAGTTAGATGAAATTAGCAAGCTAACTAGGGAATACCCCGGATGGATGCTGGAAGTGACCGCTATGGACAGAACTTTGTAACGAAACATACAAGACCATATGTAAAAACCCGTACTAGTGCGAGTTTTTACATATCTCTATCAATCTGCTTTTAATGAATTCCTTCAATCATTTTTTGGTATGAAGCTTAAAACGGTTTTCCCACCGGGATAAAGCTTGGATTGTAAAGGGGTGAATCTTTGTATTTTATCGAGGTCACCGAAAATAGTCATGCCTTCACGCATAGCTGTTGGGTTTATAATAAGATGATACTCGTCAATAAGCCCTTCTTTTATTAGCGAAGAAACAAAACCGGCACCACCAAAAACAAGGATATCTTTGCCGTTTTGCTTTTTCAGGTCAGCAATTTCTTTCACAAAATCACCTTTCGCCAGGGTCGTATTGCTCCAGGTCGATTTGTCGAGCGTTTTGGTAAAGACAACCTTGTGTATGTCCGTTATTTTTTGGGCAAATGGATGAGCAGGATTTTGAGCCGCCTCTTTTTCCCAATAGCTGATGATACCTTCGGCCGTTTTTCTGCCTAGTAAAAGTGTGTCTGAGGTATCTATCAGGGAGCTAAGGAACGATATAAATTCTGCATCAGACTCCCATGTCATCCAGTTGTTTTCGCCATTTATACCTCCTACATATCCGTTTATGGTCATTTGCATTTGCAATTTCATTTTCCTCATTAGTGTCGATTTTTATTTGTTCGATACAAATCTCATCAACAAAAGCTGCATGACTGCTGTGTAAATGCGACAATCTTGGTGGCAAAATGCGAAGGACAGATGTAAGCCTGCGCTTCGGAAACTTTAACCATGGTCAAAATAAGTGAAGATGAACCTTCTAACCTCTTTGTAAGGATTTAAACCGAATAAAACATTTATCACTGCGTCATTTTGGATACGATTAAACTCAGTTTGGCAACACTAATGCTCAACCGGTTGCTGACTTTTGCAATATTAATTTTAATTAAATGCAAAGAACAATTTTTATTACCGGAACTTCTTCGGGGCTGGGGAAAGCAACCGTCATACTATTCCAATCAAAAGGCTGGCATGTTATTGCCACTATGCGCTATCCTGATAAAGAAATGGAGTTGAAAAAACTTGATAACATCACACTATTTGAGTTAGATGTGACAAACCCCAAAAACATCAAGGAAGTCGTCAATAAGACGATTTCGGAGCATTCTGTAGATGTAGTACTAAATAATGCCGGCTATGGACTAATAGGACCATTGGAAGCCTTCACAGATGAGCAGATTACCCGACAAATAGAAACTAATTTAATGGGGCCTATCCGGGTTACAAAATCCTTTGTTCCCTATTTCCGTGAAAAGAAAACAGGGATGTTTATCAATATCACTTCAATGTTTGGTATGATAGGCTATCCAACGTGCTCTATGTATGTCGCATCTAAATTTGCATTGGACGGTTTTTCTGAGAGTCTGGCTTACGATTTATCGCATTTCGGCGTTAAAGTAAAAATTATCGCTCCGGGTGGTATCCAGACTGATTTCTCCGGGCGCTCGATGGATACAGCAACATATGATGCCTATCAGGGGCTAATAGATAAAGTAAGCGAAGGATACAACGAAGAAAGCATAAAGCGGTATTCCACACCGGAAATGGTAGCCAATGCTATTTTCAAAGCGGCAACAGACAATAACAACCAATTACGATATATTGTCGGATCGGATGCAGAGGCTTTATACAACGAACGATTAAATATCAGTCCTGAAGGACAGTATAAAAAAATACAGGAAATATTCTCTTTCTAATTCCGTACAAAATAACACGCAATGAAATGGAGGTCTGTTATTACGTTTGTAGTTATGTTAAATTGATAATATTATTGGTTTCGTAAGGTGCGGGAAGAGAAAGAAAGGCGCTCAATAAATTTATTGTAATGAAAACATCTGAAAATACACCACAGAAATATAATTCCATTTCAGACTTGCATAGGGCATTAGGCTTTCCTAAACCTTTGCATCCGTTGATTAGCTTGGTAAATTATGCCGAAATCAAAGTATCCGCTCATGAATTACCGAAAGCCTTATTTTTGAATTTTTATAAAATTTCTTATAAATTTCATTTTACAGGCAAAATAAAATACGGACAGCATTATTACGATTTTGATGAAGGCGGCATATCGTTCGTTTCTCCTAATCAGGTGATTGCTGCAGGAGAAAACGAAAAAGACTATTCAGGCTATACGCTGCTAATTCACCCTGATTTTATCCGAAATTATCCATTAGCAACAAAAATAAAACAATACGGTTTCTTTTCTTATTCGGCTAATGAGGCTTTGTTTTTGTCTGATAAGGAGAAGCAAGTAATTCTTTCCATTTTTGAAAATATAAACAATGAATTACACAGCACCATAGATGATTTCAGCCAGGATGTCGTTTTATCGCTTATAGAAGTGCTGCTTAATTACGGTAACCGCTTTTATAAGCGACAGTTTATTACGCGAAAGGCTGTAAACCATGATTTAATAACTCAAATGGAACATTTGTTGAATGAGTATTTTGACAAACAAGAATCGTTGACAAAAGGACTCCCAACGGTTGAATATCTGGCGAACCAACTTCATCTTTCACCACGGTATTTAAGTGATATGTTACGCTCCCTTACCGGCCATAATGCGCAACAGCATATTCACGAAAAATTAATAGAGAAAGCGAAAGAATACCTGACCACAACGGAGCTTACAGTGGCAGAAATCGCCTATCAATTGGGTTTTGAGCATCCGCAATCATTCAATAAAATTTTCAAAAAGAAGACTGACACAACTCCACTGGAATTTAAACAATCATTCATTTAATATTAGAAAATGGACCTCAAAGATTTTATAACGGATTGGCTTTGGGCAAGCAATTCGTACGATACAAACGCATATTTAAAGATGTATCAAGAAGATGCCGAATTGGACGATGTATCCATCGGACACATTTTCAAGGGGCATTCCGGTATACGCAAATACTTTGAAGATTATTTCATCAAATACAAAACACAAACAAGACTTGTTAAGCTAAATATTATAAACCCAAACAAAGTATTCATCGAAGTTGAATTTAGCGGGGAATTTCCAGAAGGAAGAATTGGCGGCACTTTTGATTTTACTTTTAAAGGCCATAAGATTAAAACAGTGATAGCCAGTTTGAAATAAAATAGATAACTCAAAAAAGAACGGGGCAAGTTATGTTAAACATGACTTGCCCCGTTTTGTGCCCAGGAATGGATTCGAACCATCACACCCTTGCAGGCGCTGCGACCTGAACACAGTGCGTCTACCAATTTCGCCACCTGGGCAGCTACTTTTTTGTGATTCAGGGCTGCAAAGATAATCACGTTTCTAAAACAAACAAATATTTTATGCAGTCATTAAGCTACAACCTCGCAAAGCAGAATGATCCATCCGTCCTAAAACCTCGAAACTACCATCCAGGCTTATGTTTCCGATATCTTCCGTTGCTATAAAAGAACAACTGTTGACATTAGCAAGGTCTATTATATTAAGGCAGCCTGCGCCACTACTGCTTACATCCAATGGATCATTGACATCGCGCACCAGCACTTTCATCGTTGCAGATGGCATAAAAATGCCGTCATGTTTTGAATAGGCTTGTGATAATAGTTCAGTCATGCCGTATTCAGAATGTACAGATGCTGCACCCCATTGCTGTTTTAGGTAAGCGTGCACCTGTGCCCTCGTCCATTCTTCCCTCCGGCCCTTCATCCCCCCTGTTTCCATCACTATGGTATGCTCTAATTTTAGCGGATGGCTTTCTGCAAAATCGAGCAAGGCAAACGTAACGCCCAGTAACAAAACAGGCCGTTTCCTCACCTCCAGGCTCAGCAGCGTGTCGGCAAGCTTTTCCCACTCATTCAGGTAAAAACCGTTGTCCGGGTGCGGACTTTCTTCCATCAGCACCTTGGCCATGTGTACCAGGGATGCATTTTTACGCTCCAGGTAAGATGGCAGCAACGCAATGATCACATAATCTTTGGGATCGCCGTAAAACTGCTTAAAACCATGTAAAAGAGACGCCCTGTAGATGGCCTCATCAGTTACATAATGTTTGCTGGTCACCTCCCCTGTTGTGCCGCTACTCTCAAATATTAAGGTTGGCGCATCGGCTCCTGTTATTACCTTATGGCTTTTAAAGAACGAAATAGGTAAGAACGGGATCGCTTCAAGGCTTTGCACATTACGAGGCTGTCTATGTAACGCATCTGCAAATTGACGGTAAACAGGGTTTCCCAGGTACTGAAAGTTAAAGATCGCAAGGGCAATATCCTGAAAGTTTTCAGAACTTATATCATTTATGGAATTAATACCTTGTAAGCCTATTTTGTTTAATACCACTTTTGTATAACTTTGGTAGCTATGAAAGTCAGACTTATTTTATTAGCAGTATTAGCTATAAGCCTGGGAGCCTGTAAAAAACAGAATAGTAATAGTTCAACACCTTTCGTATACTTTGAAAGCCTGACACCTAATTCTGTTACCGCATCGTCTCCCAAAGATACTGTTTTTATCTCCTTCAAGGTTGTAGATGGCGACGGTGACCTGGGTAACGACCCTACATCAGGCAACCACGATGTGTACCTCATAGACACGCGTGTAAACCAGTCCAATCCATATTTTTTCCCAAGCATTCCGTCTGATCTTCAAAATGCTAAAGATGGTATTACCGCGCATTGCACAGTAAAAGTTATTGCAGCGCTTTTCCTGCAAAAAAGAAATGATGCGGTGCACAAACTGGCAGACACGGTAGTATACAAAATATATGTAAAAGACCGCGCGGGCCACAATAGCGATACCATTACGGCACCGCCTATCTATCTTTACTAAACGAAATTTCTTTAATAAAAAGCAATAGCCATTCAAATCGAATGGCTATTGCTTTTGAAATACAGTGAATGTTACTTCTTACCTTTATCGTGATGCTCAAACATACAGTGATGTTTGTGGTTCCTGAAATTATCCAGCACCATATTATAGATCATCCTGTTTGATCCTGATGATATGATAAGCGTACCATTTGTAAGCTTTGCTGAAAGCAGCATAGTTTCTGATATTCCTGCGGTGATTGTAGAAAGATCAAGCATTGTAACTGCAGTAAATGAGGTGTTGTCCGTAATAGTTACATTAGTTTGCTCTGTCTTTAGTTCCATAAAGTCAGTTATGATCAGCTGTACAGGAAACGTGGTGGTTCCGTTGCTATATTGCCCATCCAATTCCATTGCAGGATTTTGTCCATTTTTATCCAGATCTATTTTCAATTCTATCTTATCATAAGTGCCGCTCGGTATCGTAAATCCGCCAAAACTAACCGCAACCGGAGACATAAGATCAATTTGCGCTGTATTGCTTGATTTATACTCTATTTCAGTACCGCCTTTTTGTGCCTCAAATTTCACTACAGATGGATTCGCATATCCTGCTGTCCATTGCAGGTTTGCACCCGCTGTTGTCCTCATTTCAGCCGTCCGGTTGGTAGTTGTCAACTGGTAGCTCATATCCGCGCCAGATGTATTCTTTGTGGTTGTAGATGGGTTCACACTATCGTTTTTCTTGCACGACGAAACTGCAAGTACTGCTAATGCTGCGCATACTAATAATTCACTTCTCATAATATCCAATTTTAGTTAAACAATCAATTCTATAAAATGTAGGGTAGCACACAAAAACATTATACCGTGCATCATATACAATATGCCGAAACGGGAATATCTACTGTTAAAAAAGATTTAACTGGTGTTACAGTGCCTTATTATGAAAAAAGCCGCTCGTTTAGAGCGGCTTCGTTTTAGCTATTTTGTCCGTTTTTGGGCAAATTCCGGAACCGTTCCCGGTTCTCCAGCTCCAGCTTTTCTTCCTGCTCCTGCTCTTTGTCATAAGCGCGAATGATCTGTTTCACTAACCTGTGGCGCACTACGTCTGCCTCATCCAGTTGTATCTGGGCAATACCATCTATATCTTTCAATATTTTGGTAGCCTTCAGCAAACCGGATTTCTGATTCTTCGGCAGATCTACCTGGCTAAGGTCGCCGGTGATGATTGCTTTTGCATGTGCGCCAATACGAGTAAGGAACATTTTCAATTGGAGGTCGGTAGAGTTCTGTGCCTCATCAAGGATGATAAACGCATTATCCAATGTACGGCCACGCATATATGCCAGCGGAGCTATTTCTATGATACGGTTAGCCATATAATAGCTCAGCTTGTCGCTTGGTATCATATCGTCAAGTGCATCATACAGTGGTCGTAGATATGGATCGATCTTCTCCTTAAGATCCCCGGGTAGAAAACCAAGGCTCTCCCCTGCTTCTACCGCGGGCCGGGTAAGGATGATCTTACGGACCGATTTGTTTTTCAGAGCCCGTACCGCCAGTGCAACGGCTGTATAAGTTTTACCGGTACCTGCGGGGCCCACGGCGAAGATGATGTCGTTTTTCTCAGATACGGAGGCCATTAATTTCTGGTTCTGAGTCTTAGCCCTGATCACCTTTCCATTTGGCCCGAAAACAAGAATATCATTGTTATTCTCATTTTCCGTTACCTGTGTTTCCCCATTTTCATCGTCGCCGAGAATCTCTGAAAAGTAGTTTTCAGAAAGGTGTCCATTACGCTCCAGGTACTTTATTAGCTGTCCGATACGCCCTTGCGCGTTCGATACCTCATCTGCTTGTCCGGAGAGCTTTATCTGTGTTCCGCGGGATAAAATTTTTAATAATGGGAATTTGCGTTTTAAAATATCAAACTTACTGTTGTTAACACCAAAAAATTCAATTGGATTAACCGTGTCCAGGTTTATTATAGCTTCTGTCAATGTGCGATCAGTTTATGTATTATCTCAAATAAAAATAGCTATAGGGATGATAATCCCGTGTTAAATCAACATCAAATTTCGTACTCCTGCTGCTTAAATGCTTCTACGCGCTCAATTACATTCTTGTTACTGAGGGCAAAGATACGCGCCGCCATTACAGCCGCGTTTTGCGCATCGAACTTACCTACCGCCAGGGTACCAACCGGCAGGCTCTCCCGCATCTGCACACTACTGAATAAAGAATCTATGCCACCAGCCAAATGTACATCTGGCAATGGTAACGATGTATATGCGGCACAAATTCCGGAAAATGCTACAGGCATATGCGCAACTGCTACAACAGCACCATATCCTTTTGATTGTGCAGTTGCCACCGAGCCCATCGTGATCATTACTTTCATTATCGTTTTTGAACTATTTGTACTGCGTGTTTAACGGAAATTATAAAATATTATTCCTACAACCTGTTGAAGTATATATATAGTTTTCAACCCTTGTGTATATCTTTTTAGTGTATATACTAATTTGACTACATACTACCCATTTTCGATATGGCTATACAGCTAACTTTACGGACTCGTTAAAAGAACTTTATGTATTCTCTGCAGAACAAAATAGTTGCAATTACAGGCGCTTCATCAGGAATTGGCCAGGCTCTGGCTATCGAGGCAATGCATCGTGGTGCAAAAATAGCAGTTTGCGCCCGCAATATAGAAAAACTAAAGCAGGCAATCGGAATTGATGATCCTGAGAAAGTACTTTATATACAGGCAGACGTAAGCAAGGAAGCTGATTGCGAATTATTCATAAAAGCAGCAATCAATAAATGGCTGCGGATAGATGTGCTGATAAATAACGCAGGAATCAGTATGCGCGCCCTTTTTGAAGATGCCGACCTATCCGTTATCCGCGAATTGATGGATATTAATTTCTGGGGGGCTGTCTATTGCACTAAATACGCCGTAAAATCCATCAGGGAAAACAAGGGAACAATTGTAGGTGTATCCTCTATTGCAGGGTACAGGGGCCTGCCAGCCCGTACGGGGTATTCAGCATCCAAATTTGCCATGCAGGGCTTTATGGAAGCTTTGAGAACGGAATTGTTATCTACAGGCGCCAACGTAATGTGGATTTCCCCCGGCTTTACAGCGAGCAATATCCGCAATGTGGCACGGAGTGCAGATGGATCTGCGCAGGCAGAAACCCCACTGGACGAATCAAAACTGATGACTGCAGACGAATGTGCCAAAATCATTTGCGACAGCATACAAAAAAGAAAACGAACAGTGGTAATGACCGGACAGGGAAAACTTACCGTTTTAATTAATAAACTTTTCCCTCGTTTAGCCGACAAGTTGGTTTTTAAGCATTTTTTAATGGAGCCTAACTCACCTTTACAAAAGTACAAAGCGTCTTAATTAGAGAATGTTACGTAACTTTAAAATAGGCCTTTTACATATATAAAAATGAAAAAGAAATTACTGTACCTATCCTTATGCCTGCTAGCGGGAAATCACTCATTTGCCCAAATATCAGGCGAAACGCTTTATCTCCCTTATGGTAAGCCGCCTCTGGTTTACGATGACAATGGTAAAGAGCTTGCCTACGCATGGGCGGGAGCATTACGAAACCCTCAATTTGCTAATGTTGATTTCAATAAGGACGGCATCCAGGACATGGTGATATTTGAACCAGCCAGTGGTGTAAAGGTTTTGATTAACACCAGCAAGGTAAAGGGCCAACCACACTATGTATATCACGCAGAATATGCTAATAGTTTTCCTGTGATCAACGGGTATCTGAAATTTGCTGACTATAACAGAGACGGAACGCCAGACCTTATATATCGTGGATATTCGGGAATTACACCCCTGAGAGGTTTCTATGGAGATGACTCAATATTGCATTTTGACCCTACAACAACATTCAGCGGCTACCGTGGCCTCTATTATCTAACAGGCGGATCGGGCATGGTGAATGCCTATGTGGCACCCAACGATCTGCCAGCTATGGCAGACGTAGATGGCGACGGCGATCTTGATTTTCTATCGTACGACCTAAACGGAATAGGCATTTGCTTTTATAGGAATTGCCAGGTAGAAGATAAGCTGCCTAAAGACAGTATTACTATTTGCCTGAAGGATGTTTGCTGGGGCAAAACATCGCAGTTTAATGAACGCAATATAAGAATGGGCGTTTACTGTGGCACTACAGGTACTACCTGCAAGGGTTGTGATAATAGTGGTGCAAAAACAACACACTCAGGCAATGCACTGACACTGCTGGATATGGATGGCGACGGCGACTATGATATGCTGGACGGTAATGTATCCTTCCCCGATATACAATATTTAAAAAACGGCAAAAATGAATTGTCTTATGTTAGGGATAGCATGATTTATGAAGATACCATTTGGACTTCAAACGGTGTTGGCATAAACCTGCCATTACAACCTGCGGCCTATTGGGTAGATGTAGATAATGATACCCATACAGACCTCATATTTTCTCCATTCGTGCCAAATGTAGGCGCCAAAAGATGCCTGCAATACTTCCGTAATATGGGCACCACCCAGCATCCAAATTATGTGTATCAGTCCGATACTATTTTTACTTCCGACGTAATTGATGCCGGTGCAGGTGCCGCACCTACACTCTACGATTACAACAAAGATGGCAAACCCGATCTTTTCTTAGGTAGCGAAGGATTTACTGATCCTGCAACAGGCGTTACTAAAGCAGCTATCTATTATTTTGAAAATACCAGTACCTCTCCTACCTCTCTTTCTTTTACTATGAGATCGCGTGATTTCCTTAACCTGGCGAGTGCCAACCTGATATCCTCTTCTCTTGCCTTTGGCGATCTTGACGGCGATGGTAAAGATGATCTTGTAATAGGTAGAGCGGATGGCACAATGACCTATTTTCATAATACAGCGGCCACCGGTAATACTCAGCCCATATTTCAAAATCCTACACCTGTTACAGACCAGTCGGGCACCGCTAAAGTTCGTGGTTATGCGGCACCATTTATTTACGATCTTAACAAAGACGGGAAGAATGACCTGGTTGTAGGATGCCAGCTCGCAACATTGTATTATTATAAAAATACCGGAGGCTCAGGTTCTGTAAATTTCAACCTGATCACAGATACCTTGGGTGGTGTCGTCATCAACGATTATGCTGCAAAAGGCGATATTTATAGCTATGCAGTTCCCTATATTGGCAAGATCGATAATTCGAACAAGGATTACCTTTTAATAGGAAGCAAAAATGGTACGATCTACCGATATGATAATTTTCAAAGTGGTAATACCAACGTTAAATATATACGGGTAGATTCTGCATACAGCAGTATCTATGTTAGGGATCGTGCGCACCCGACAGTTGGTGATATTGATGGTGATGGCAGCTATGAAATGATTGTAGGAAACGAGGTGGGCGGCCTTGCGTTATATAAACAGTATTACAAAACTTTTATAAGTGCTCAGCAGTTAGCAAACGGAGATATAAAAATCTTCCCCAACCCTGCCAATAACATGATCAATATCAGCTGGCTGCCAAGTATTGGAAATGGTGAGGTGCATATTACGCTCATATCTGTTACCGGGCAAAAAATGTATGATGGCGCAATAGATGCCAGCAGGACCAATGCGCAAATAGACGTATCGGGAATTGCGTCAGGTACTTATTATTGTATTGTAAGAACTACAGATGCACAGGCATCCTCCCCTGTTTGCATTATGCACTAATATCTAAACCATATGAAAAACTGTATCCTTTACCTAAGCCTCGGATTAATTGGGTTTTCTTCTGTTTATGCACAGTCCGGTTCGGGCCAGCAAATTTATCAACCTTATGCTGATGCTCCTTCGGTAACCGTTGAAAATGGCAGAGTATTAGCATTTCCATGGGCCGGAGGCCTGGACAATCCTCAACTATCAATGGGCGATATCAATAACGATGGCATCAAAGACCTGGTGATTTTTGACCCTAATGGCGGAGTTAGAACGTTTCTTAATAAGAGCAGAACGCCCGGCAACCCTCAATATGTTTATGCACCAGAATATGCAGATAATTTTCCGGATGTAAATGTGTACATGATGCTAAGGGACTTTAACAGGGATGGAATTCCGGACCTGATATTCAGGGGGAATCCCGGTATTACCGTGTATCGTGGCAGATGGCAAAAAGATAATAACAATAAAGACAGAATCTCATTTGACCTGAGTACAAAATTTCATGGCTATGATGGATTGCATTATAATGATGCTCTATCCGGCTGGACAAATGTGTTTGTATCCACTGCAGACTATCCCGGTGTTGAAGATATTGATGGAGACGGCGATCTTGACATTGTGACCTATGATCTAAACGGCGCTTTCATGTATTATTTCCGTAATTGCCAGATAGAGGACGGGCTCCCCAACGATAGCATTACTATATGCCTGAAAGATGGCTGCTGGGGAAAAGTGAAACAAAACTACGAGCGTACGTTAGCCTTAGCGCAAAATTGCGATGGTATAACAACCCCGTCCTGTAAAGGTTGCAATAGTGGAGAAAAGACAACCCACAGTGGTAATACAGTATGTCTTATAGATATGGATAACGATGGCGACTACGATGTATTAAATGGCAATGTCTCCTTTTCGGACATACAATACTTAAAAAATGGCCGTGTAGACTATGGTTATAATAAGGATTCCATTATAGCGCAGGATACAAGCTGGCAGGGACGTGCCAACCTCGCGCCGATGAAGCCTGTAGCTTTTTGGCTCGATATCAATAACGATGGAGTAAAAGATATTGCGGTTGCGCCGTTTGCACAGGGTTTCGAGAATTACAAATCCTTGTCTTACTTCAAAAACACAGGCACAACAGCGCATCCAAACTACGTCTATCAAACAGATACCCTGCTTATGCAGGATATGGTAGATGTAGGAAGCAATTCTGCACCTGTATTTTATGACTATAATAAAGACGGTAAGATGGATCTTTTTGTCAACAGTCGTGGCTTTTATCAGTCGGGGAACGGTACTATGAGATCCTCTGTATACTATTATGAAAATACCGGCACTCCATTAAAGCCGGCTTATACTTTGAAAAATCGCGATTTTATGGGGTTAGCCGGCAATAATGATTATAGAGGAGGGACACTTGCTTTCGGCGACCTTGATGCCGACGGAAAAGACGATATGATCATAGGCACTGCAAATGGCCAGGTTTTCTATTTTCATAATACCGCTGCTTCTGCATCGGTGCAGCCAGTTTGGACTTTCACTAAAATATTAAATGACCAGTTTGGCACACTGGATGTCGGCAACTATGCCTCACCTTGCATATACGACTTGGATAAGGACGGCGATAATGACCTGATCATCGGCTGCGATATGGGACGCCTATATTATTATAGTAATTCAGGCGGATCCAATCCATTCTTCAGACGTGTTACAGATACACTCGGGCATATTTTCATAGTTAAGGATGAGGACGCCTATACTTACCTAAGCCCTTTCATTGGCAAAATAGACAATTCCGGTAAAGACTATTTATTGATAGGCACTAAGTATGGCATGCTCTATTGCTATGATAATTTCCAAAGCGGTAATGAAAAAGCCACATATACCCTTGTTGATTCTAACTACAGCTATATTAATGCCTTTAGGTTTGCAAAGCCTACCGTTGCCGACATAGATGGTGATGGATTTTACGAAATGGCAGTTGGCGACCAGGTAGGGGGCATTAAAATGTACAAACAATATTTCAATGTAGGCATCTCTGATCAGCAAATGGCAAATGGAGGTGTTAAGATATACCCCAACCCGTCTAATACCATGATCAATATAAGTTGGCTACCAACTATAGGAAATGGTAAACTTGATATTTCATTAATTTCCGTAACAGGCCAAAGGATATATAATACAGAAACGGAAGCATCGCGCACCAATGCGCAGATAGATGTATCTGCCCTACCCTCAGGCACCTATTACTGCATTATACGCTGCGATGCCACACAGGTAGCCTCACCGGTAGCGGTAATACACTAAGGGTCGATATTTTCAGAAGGTAATTACATATAAAAGCCCCTGCAGCAATTGCAGGGGCTTTATAAATTATATCAGCAAATTGATTATTTTTTACCTTTTGTTGCTTTAGATTCCTCAGTTTCTGCCTGGCGAAGAGCACGGGTAGTAACAACTGAAGCAACGGGAATACGCGGAGAGTTCATGATCTCCATTTCTGGAGCATTTACGTCCTGCACACGAATGTTACCATGCAGTTCCAGAGCCTCGATGTTTACCTCGATATTTTCTTTCAGGTGCTTAGGCAGTGTACGAACGCGCAGGTTCTTTACTTTGATCTCTAAACGTCCACCTGCTTTCACACCTGCAGGCTGGCCTACAAATTTCAAAGGCAGGTTCGCGATCACTTTCTTGTCTTCTACCAGTTCCAGGAAATCTACGTGGCTCAGTTCATCTGTAAGCACGTCAAATTGCAGGTCTTTCAGGATGCAACGGTAAGTTTTACCATTTACAGTTACTTCTGCAAGCTGGAAGTCAGGAGTGTACACCAGCGGGCGGAATGCCAGCGTAGGTGCGCTAAAGTGAACAGTTTCGTTACCGCCGTATATCACAGCAGGAACATTTCCTTCAGAACGAAGACGGCGTGTAGCTGTTTTACCGTGCTCGCTTCTGCTTTGTCCTTCAATTTTTACACTTTTCATTTTAGTGTTTTTTTGTCTTTCAACACCGGTCGGATACCTGTCAAACATCCGGACGTTGAAATGGTAGTTAATAATTAAGGTTCGTCATACTGACGGACAGGTTTTTTTGTATAAACAGTCGTTAATTATATTCAATAAACAGCCATTCGGCCGCTTACCTATTTTCTATTGCTATGAATAAATAAAGAACTTATTGACTTGTTCTCAAAAGTATTGCGGATAGCCACGGCAAACAGCTCGGCAGTTGACAATACTTTTATTTTATCAATTTGTTGCTTCAGTGGTATGGTATCACAAACTACCAGTTCTTCCAACTCAGAGTTTGCTATGTTCTCATACGCTTTGCCGCTTAGCACCGGGTGTGTACAAAAAGCACGCACAGATAATGCACCACGCTCTTTCAATATACTTGCCGATTTGCTCAGTGTCCCTGCCGTATCACATATATCATCTATCAACACCACATTCTTACCGGCAACATCACCAATTACGGTCATGGCTGCTACTTCGTTGGCACGTTTACGCTGCTTATCGCAGATAACCATATCCACCTCAAAATACTTGGCCACTTCGCGCACGCGGTTGGTGCTGCCCACGTCAGGGGACGCAAAGATAAGGTTTTCTATCTTAAGATTTTCAATATATGGGATGAAAATGGCCGAGCTATCCAGGTGATCCACCGGGATATCAAAGAAGCCCTGTATTTGTGGAGCATGCAAATCCATAGTCATCACCCTGTTGGCACCCGCAGTAGTAAGCAGGTTGGCTACCAACTTTGATGCTATAGCTACGCGGGGCTTGTCCTTACGGTCTTGCCTTGCAAACCCAAAATATGGTATTACAGCAGTGATGTAACCGGCAGAAGCACGGCGCGCAGCGTCAATCATCATCAGCAATTCCATCAGGTTGTCTGATGGCGCAGATGTAGACTGTACCAGGAAAACATAGTCGCCACGAATGGACTCATTGAAAATCGGCTGAAACTCACCATCACTAAATTTCTGGATGGTAAGATCCCCCAGCTTTTTGCCAAAAGATTTAGCAATTTGCTCTGCCAGGTAAGTAGAACTTGTACCTGAGAATATCTTTACAGAAGGCTGCATGAACATTGTATGGGAAAAAATGGACTGCAAAGGTAGGCAAAGCTATTGGTTATCAAAGCAGATTTTTATGAGAATACTCGCCATTAAATTAAAGTTTCAGAATATTTTGAAAATACAATATTCCATACTATCTTTACACTATGAAACTCAACGAAGCCAAACAACAGTTCATACAAAGTTGGGGTGCGATTGGCACACAATGGGGTATTAACCGTACTATGGCGCAAATACATGCCTTGCTACTGGTAAGTGCTGACCCCTTGAGTGCAGACGACATCATGGAAGAACTGCAAATAAGCCGGGGTAATACCAATATGAATGTTCGTGAACTGATAGACTGGCGCCTGGTAGAAAAAGTCCTAAAGGCCGGTGAGCGTAAAGAATTCTTTATAGCCGAGAAAGACATTTGGAAAGTCGCGATGCGCATCACTTCAGAACGCAAGCGCCGTGAACTGGATCCTATGATTAAAGTGCTGGAAAATATCGGAGAAATTGAAGGTGACAAAAAGGATAAAGATGTAAAAGCGTTTACCGATACTGTAGGCCAGTTACAAAAGTTTGCAAAACAAGCCGATAAAGCTTTTGACAACCTGGTAAAGGTAGATGAGCATTGGTTTACGGGAACGATCTTAAAACTCTTTAAATAATACAAAAAAACACCGGGTATTTCCCGGTTTAAAAAGGCAACAAATTTTCATTTTTTCCTGAAAATTCTAATAATTAAATCATGAAAAGATCAGCCCACCCTCCCCCGGTTTTATAATCATTGTCTACAAATTCCATTCTTTCACTTATCAAAATTCACTAGTCATGGACAACATCATAATATTATATAGTTTCTACCTGGCAATAACTATTTGCGTAACCATTTGGGCGGCACGCACCTTATTCAGAAATGGCAAATTATTTCTTATAGATATTTTTCACGGCGATAAAGATCTTGCCCAGGCTGTAAATAACCTCTTGCTGGTAGGCTTTTATCTCATCAATATCGGATACGCTGTGTACACGCTACGGGTTATTAGCGAGGTAAATACCGCAAGGGTGGTTATCGAAGTGCTCAGCCTGAAAATAGGCGCAATCATTCTGATACTTGGTTGTATGCATTTCCTGAACATGTTCATCTTCTTCCGCCTGCGCAAACGTGCTTTGATTGAAAAAAGAAATCGTGAACTGGGCTTTGAATAATCATATACCGGGCAGCCTCAAGGGCTGCCCATATTTAACATACAGGAAAATAATATTTTATGAAAACATTACTTTCTTTCAAACAAATTGACTTCTGGTTGCAAATAATTCTACCTGGATGTCTGCTACTGGGCACAAGGGATTTTATCGACATATATATTACTATAGGTGCGATACAGGTACTTAGTTGTTTACTAAATCTCTTCCTGCTAAAACCCGAATACAAACATAATGGCCGTTATCTGTATAATGTCGTACTGCTTTTTATCTTCATCATAAGCCTGGCAGTATTCCTGCCATTAATATGGGACGCTGGCAACGGTGATATCGTTTATGTATTTCTATTCAGTATGCTGATTATTGGTTTCGTAATGGCAATATGGTACCTGGTGATCAGTTACAGGGAAATGCAATTCATCAACAAACTGGTGAAACGTCATGAATTAATAAAATAAGCATAATAAGTTGACAGATGGCTATGATGTATCCCCTAGCCATAATATATTTACGGCACATACGTTTACCTCATGTCTATGAAAAACTTCCTAAAACCGTTCCTGATCGCATTTCTGTATGGCATTGGATTTTATATACTACAACTGTTTCTCCATCAACGAGACATGGTACCTTCTTTGCCCGAGAACAGCACATTGCGCATGTGGGATGCCGGTTGGTATTATGACATTGTAACAAAGGGTTATCACCTTGGCTACGGAAATCAAAACAATACAGCCTTCTACCCTTTGTTGCCGTGGATATGGAAATTAACTCATTTAGATGCCTGGGGAATGTCAATATTAAACATCATTTTCTTCTCTTGCGCATTATCGATATTCTGCAGCCTTTATACCATTACCGATTCCGATAAATTCATCTGGATCAGCCTGCCTGCTTTTATCTTCATTTTTGTTCCTTATACAGAAGCATTGTTTATGTTATCCGGGATGCTTATGATCCTGGGTATAAAAAAGAAAAATAAAGCGCTCACCTGGATCAGTATTTTATTATTAAGCGAAACCCGGCCGGTATCTATGATTCTGTTCCCCGCATTTCTTATTACCGAAGTTTTATCCCGCAGGCGTGGCGAAATATTATACAGCCTTAAAAGCTTTTTGATAAACTATGCCATACCCCTGATTATCGGGTTTGTATTTCTTGTCTGGTATCAATATCATGAAACCGGGGAACTCTTTAGCTTCTTCAAACAGGAAGAGTCATGGGGACATAAGTTTGGCTGGCCGGTATTTCCGCTTGATTGTCAACTGGGGCCTAAAACTCTTTGGATCAATTCTATAGCACTGTTTATTGGTTTCATATCATTGATAGCGCTCATAAGGGCAGGCATTAAATGGCTGGCAAAGAATGTAACTATAACAGACCCTATACTATATCTAAGCTATCTGTATCTAACAGCTATCATGTTCATTATCCTTTTGTTTAATCCCGAATGGACAATTAAAAACACAACTAGTGTTCATGATGCTTATCGGTATGCAATGGCATCTCCATTCTTTTGGGTGTTCCTTTACAAATACCAGTATGACAAAAAGTACACGGCAAAAGATTATATTTTAGTATTTTTCCTTAGCAATGTGTTTTGGCTGGTATTATTTGCGTCCTATACGCATATCATGTATTTCATTTATTTCAATTTTGGTACGGCGCTGATTCTTTTATATATGGGCAACGCATCGCAGAAACATTCTCTTCCACCGCTCATCATTGCGGCAATCAATGTATTTGTCCAGGTATACTTCTTCCAGTTCTACATTAACGCCATGCTTCCAATTTAACATTTAAGTGATGGTATTAAACTATATTTGGCCTCTAAAACAAACCAATTATGAGACGCACTGCAACTGCCGTATGGAACGGCTCCGGAAAAGAAGGTAATGGTACACTAACTACCGCAAGCACTTTGCTTAATAATGCACAATATTCTTTCAAAACCAGGTTCGAAGACGGTATAGGCACTAACCCCGAAGAGCTGATGGCTGCTGCACACGCCGGCTGCTTCAGTATGAAACTTTCTTTTGTATTAGGTGCAGCAGGTTTCACTCCGGAAGAAATACATACAGACTGTGCCATAACCCTTGATGCTGCTGCAGGCGCCATCACCAAAAGCGAGCTGACGGTTAAAGCAAAAGTACCGGGCATTACTCCTGAAAAATTCCAGGAATGTGCTGCTGATGCCAAAGCAAATTGCCCTGTTTCAAAGGCATATAACATGGAAATCACACTGAATGCGTCCCTGATTTAGATGACATTCATCATCTTTTTACATAAACAAAGCCGGCAAAATGCCGGCTTTGTTATTTTATGAATATTTTTTTCGCCAATTGATACATTTTTATATACATATCTATAAATGCTACAATCACTACTATTGTAACTACAATATTTTCAATTTTTTTTCATCAAAATGAGTTAGGTCATAGGCGCAGGCTCTGCCGCGTAAGATATTTGTATTGTTAAACGAAACAATACAATTTTCAAATATCAACGGTATGAGCAGTCGCAATTTTGTAAATCTGAATGTGGCAGTTGTTGGAGGGGGAAAAGCCGCAGAAAGGCTGGCCATGATACTGGCCTTTTCTGATCACGATGTATATGTTGGTGTAGCAGATGAGGAATATGAAACCGCCATGGAGCAGTTCAGGTTTTACGATAATATCATGGTGACGTCTGTTGAAAACGCAGCCGGACTTTCTGAGGTAGTGATCATTGCTGCCCCCAATAATGAGGTAAGAGAAATGGCTTATTTCGTTGATGATGTAAAAAGCAAGGTAGTAATAGATTATAGCAGCTTTGCTCAGTCAGGCATTGAAGAAGTAGATTCTTTGAACGCGATAAAAGTAATTACCGGCTCTAAGCAAATTGTAAAATGTTATGCGGCAGATGCATACAAGAAATTTACGAGCCCTATGCTTGGTAAAGAGAATATAGACATTCTGATGGTGGGAGATGACAAGAAAAGCAAAGTGATCGCAAAAATAGTTCTGGAAAATCTTGGCTTTGCACAGTGTACTGATTTTGGCACAAGCGAAGCCTTAAAATTGTTGGAGACCATAACAACAAAAGACATATTAGCACCTGCTCCTCAAAAAGAGTTGGTACCGGTAGCAGTGGAGAGATAATTGCAGGTGCAGGGCGCTAATGTGTTTAAAAATACTAAGGCAAATTAGACATATTCAAACAAGCCAAACAAAACAAACAAACTCCTAAAGAAACAAAGCAAACAATTGATTTTTCATGGTGTGTGGTGTATAAGCGTGTCAGTTCTCTGATGCGCTTCTTTCTTTATACATAGTGGCAATCTCTAAAATCACCTATTTTAGTAGCCTAATACCACATTTATGCGCAAATACGCTACGCTACTGCTGGCTATGGGAATATTTGCAGGATCCTGCAATAACCAACAAAACAAAAAGGAATCCATGAATAATAGCAATGATGCTGCTTTTGATAGCTATAAAGAACGATTTGTAGAAGCGTTATGGCGGCAATACCCCGGCTGGGCAAGTAGTGTGGGATATCACAAATATGATAGCATATTGATAGTACCTGATGCGGCAGCACGCGAAAAGGAAATAGCGTTTTGCAAAGGCCAGCTCGATTCTCTCCAGCAGTTTGATGATAATAGCCTGTCAGATAATAATAAGATCGACAAAGCTATGATGCGCAACCAGTTGGAAAGCTCCATCTGGTCTGTAAACGAGGAAAAAAGCTATGAATGGAATCCTGCACAATACAATATATCCGAAGGATTCGCAGACATATTGAACGGCACTTATGATTCGCTCGATAATCGCCTGCATAATATAGGCAAGCGGCTTGCAGTTGTTCCTGCATTTTACGAAGCAGCAAAGCAAAATATAAAAAATCCAACTGTAGAACATACGCAACTGGCTATAGAACAAAATATCGGTGGTGCGTCAGTGTTTGAACAAGACCTTCCTGCTGCATTACAGAAATCGCATTTGTCGGAAGCAGAAAAAGCTGTGATCAAAGAAAAAGCTGCACTAGCTGCTACAGCCATGAAGGGTTATGCAGATTGGCTAAAGAATCTGAAAAATGATCACCCGCGCAGCTTCCGCTTAGGGAAAGAATTGTATGCTAAGAAATTCGATTTCGATATCCAGTCAGGCTATACAGTTGATGAGATCTATAAAAAAGCACAGGAGCACAAACAGGAGCTGCATACCAAAATGGCTGCGCTGGCAAACCAGCTTTGGAGCAAGTATATGGGGAATACGCAAAAGCCAGCGGATAGCCTGCTACTCATCAGGCAGGTGATAGACAAAATTTCCCTGCAGCATACTATTCCTGATTCCTTCCAGGCGGCTATTGAAAAGCAAATTCCTGTGCTGGTTGATTTTATTAAAAAGAAAGACCTCATCTATATCGATCCCGCCAAACCATTGGTGGTGCGTAAAGAACCTGCATATATGGCCGGCGTTGCCGGTGCATCCATCAACGCGCCTGGCCCTTATGACAAGGGAGGCAACACTTATTATAATGTAGGCAGCCTTAGCGGATGGGATAAACAGAAAGCCGAAAGTTATCTGAGAGAGTACAATAACTATACACTACAAATTCTGAATATACACGAAGCTATTCCCGGCCATTATACACAACTGGTGTATAGCAACCAATCGCCCAGCATTATTAAGGCAATATTAGGCAATGGTGCTATGGTAGAAGGATGGGCTGTGTATACCGAACGTATGATGCTGGAAGAAGGTTACGGCAACAACGAGCCCGAAATGTGGCTCATGTATTATAAATGGAACCTACGCAGCACCTGCAATACAATACTCGACCATGATGTACACGCGGGGAATATGACCAAAGAGCAGGCTATGCATTTGTTGATGGATGAGGCATTTCAGCAGCAATCAGAAGCCGAGGGCAAATGGCGCAGGGTAAATGTTACCCAGGTGCAGCTATGCTCATACTTTACAGGCTATATGGAGATATATGAATTGCGGGAGGAACTGAAAAAGAAAATGGGTGATAAATTCAATCTGAAGGCATTCCATGAGAAATTCCTGAGCTATGGCAGCACTCCTGTTAAGTATATAAAGGAAATGATGCTTAAAGATATTAAGTGATAATAGATTTTAAATATGGCATAATTTTTTCACATATGGATTTTAGCGGTAACTTAATGTTGCAAACAGTCTTTACCCAAATCCACCAAACATGCATATACAATCTATCGATCGTGTTGATGATATTTCGCCGCCGGATTTTCGTGAACATTATCTGCTGCCCTCAAAACCCATAGTAATAAGAAACCTGGCCCATCAGTGGGACGCTATTCATAAATGGACCTGGCAATATTTCAAAAACCTGGTAGGTGAAGTGAGTGTACCTGTTTATAACAATACCCGTGCTGGTGCGAAAGTACCGGTTAATGGCGGTGATGGTTTTATGAACTTTGGCGAGTATATAGACCTGATAAGCAAAGGCCCGTCTGAATGGCGCATATTTCTATTTAACCTCTTCAAGTACGCGCCACAGCTAAAGAATGATTTTACTTTCCCCGAGCAGTATATGAAAGGGTTCCTAAAATCATACCCTATGCTATTTGTAGGAGGGGCCGGTTCTATTGCCCACATGCATTATGACATAGATCTCGCGCATATCTTTCATACACAGTTCATCGGCCGCAAAAGAGTGTTGTTGTTGGAAAACAATCAATCAGAACTTATTTATAAAATGCCGGCAACGGTAGAAAGCGCAGCCAGTTTTGTAAACTGGCAGGAAGAACTTGATTATGAACACTTCCCAGCCCTCCAGCATGCAAAAGCATATACAATAATACTGGAGCATGGTGATACACTATTTATGCCAAGCGCTTACTGGCATCATATGCAATATATGGATAGCGGCTTTGCTATGAGCCTGCGAGCGATGCCAGCGGGTGTTTCCGGAAAGCTGAATGCTTTGTACCATATATTGGGCATGCGTGGGTTTAACAATATGCTTATAAAATTGGCACCTGAATGGTGGTATAACTATAAAAGAAAAGTAGCACATAAAAATGCCACAAAGGCTATGAAACAAATGCAGGCTGTTGCATAAAAAAAAGCCCGTAAGGGCTTTTTTTTATTTCATATTATCTCCAGTATCCGCGTATCCATACTTCACCCCCACGGCGGCGTTCCCAATGGCCCGGAACCCAAATGGCTGCAGGTCTTGGCGGGGCTACCCAATAACCACCGTGCCAAACATATCTTCTGCCACGCGGCACCCAGTCTTCCTCTACCCAAACGTGACGTGGAGAAGGTGGCGCGGGCCTTTGCACCACTACAACTCTTGGCCTCGGCGGGCGTACACGCACTATTATTTGTGCATATGTTGTATTGGCAGCAAATAGAACCATCAATAATAACATTCCGATTTTCTGTAACTGTTTCATAACGGATCGCTTTGTTTTACATAAGAATTAGATGTAAAAACGATGCCGCGGTTTAGCCTGTATTTGTAAAAGAAATCTAAAAACTCATTTTACCTTATTTTATATCGGAAGCCACCGTAGAAATTACTACCCATGATCGGTCCCCATACCATAGCAGCATCAAAGCCCGGCCCATAAGGGTTGGCCGCACCAACTATAGGCTGTGCCATTCTGTAGTTGGTCAGGTTTTCGCCACCTATATATATATCAAATGCTTCGCTGATCTTTTTAGTTATCTGTGCACTCATTTGCCAATACCAGGGCGAATAATGTTCGGCAATCGTCTGACCTATAGCATTGTCATACAAAGTAGGGATACGCTTACCTCCTATCAGTTGTACTGTGTAGTCAAACTTCCAGTTATTGCGAGTCTCATAGGCTATGTTTGCAAAGGCCCTGTGCGATGGCACTAATATCCTTTCCTTCAGGTTACCGTTGAAAGTGGTACGGGTATCATACCAGCGATATGAAAGTCTAACATCCAGATTATGTATCAGTTCATAGTCTAGCTGGGCTTGCAGGCTATGGGCAAAAGCGATACCGTTCAAATTATAAAACACCACTTTGTAGGGGCTACCTACATCCATAACAATATGATTTTCGAAAGATGTATAATAATAATCAACACTAAATGCTCCATCCCTGTAGTCAAGCGTAAACTTTTGTGTCAGGTTCAATCCCATATTCCATGCAACCTCCGGCGCAAGTCCATATGGATTTCCCGGGTTAGTCGACTGGATAACAAAAGCTCTGTTGCTGGCCATAATGCCCATATTCTCAGCGAATACATTAGCAGTTCGTTGTGCCCTGCCTGCCGACGCACGGAACACCGTCTTTTTGAATGGTGCATACCTTATATGCAATCTTGGCGTAGCAAAGGCACCGTAAATGTTGTGGTAATCACCGCGCAGACCTGCAACTACATTCAGCTTCTCTGAAAAATTGTGCGTGTATTCTGCAAATACGCCCGGAACTAATTCGTTACGCAGGTATTTTGTTCCGTTATAGGTCTCATCATATTGCTCTACCATATTGCTGATACCCGTTTTGATAACACGATTGGTATTGCCAATAATGGTTTGATAAATCAAATTTGCATAGAATGTTTTCTGGGTAGCAGCATAGTTAGTAGCACCTAATACAGCATCCTGATCATGATACACACCCGATAATTGCAGGCCCATACTGGTAGCTGGCTTGTTGAATATCTTGCCGATCTTTGCCCAACCCTCAGCACGTTGCAGGTTCAGGTTATAGCCCCATGGTTTGCCTGGCAGTTGCTCCATACCTTCTTTATAATCCCACTGCCCACCTGTATTATGCAGGTAAGAACCTTTCACGCCACCCTGTACTTCCCATTTCTTCGGCGCGAACCAAAACCACCTGTTAGCTACTACCAATTGTTTATCCAGCGGCTGGTCCAGGAATCCGTCGTTATTCCCATCCAGCTTCAACCATTGCGAGCGTGCATTTACCAATAGGTTTGATGATAGGCTTTGGTTGAATTGATGACGAAAGACCAAATTACCTTCTGTACGGCCCTGCGAATTTTGATACATATTGATCAAAGCCTTTTCGTCTGTTTCTTTAAAGGGCTTCTTCCATTCTACGTTGATCTGGCCTGCAAGGCTTTCATATCCGTTAACCACACTACCTGTTCCCTTACTTAGCTGCATACTCTCGATAAATGTGCCGGGCGTAAAATTCAACCCTGTAATAGCAGCAAGCCCACGTGTATCAGGTATATTCTCACGCGTTATCAATGTATAAGGGCTGGCGAGGCCCAGCATCTGTATCTGCTTATAGCCGGAAACGGCATCTGTAAAAGCCACGTCTACCGAAGGTGTAGTTTCAAAACTTTCGCTGAGGTTACAACAGGCTGCTTTCAGCAATTCACGAGAACTAATAAGTTCTCTCTTTAAAGGATCCAGCATACTAATTTGGGTAGTAGAACCTCTTTGATGTATAACAACTTCCTTTAGCTTTTTCGCACTATCTTTAACTTCCTGTCCGTTTGTATATGCGCACACCAACATCAGGCTACCTGCCAGCAGCAGCTTATTATAATTCCTGTTCATTTTACCGATTACCTGTTTTAGTGTGAGCAACTATTCGTTTTATACTGGCAGCATTCGGGCAGCTTTTTATAATCAGCTTCTGTTGCCATTACTTTTGGGGAACTATGGCCTGCTTTTGCCACATGTTGCAAAATGCTTGTTTCATCTGTTTTAGATGGACGATATATTACCGTAAGCACATGAGTATCCACATTCCACTCTGCACGTTTTACACCTTTGATGAATGCGGCTTCTTCTATGCGCTTCTTGCACATTTCGCAGTTACCATCTACGGTGTCTTTAATAGTTGCTATGTCATTCGACTGGGCGAACGCACCGATCGAAGAAAGTATAATACCTGAAAATATTAGTAAACGTTTCATTATTGTATGTTATGGTTATTAAATAAAAATGTATCTGCCATAGAACATGGCATGGGGGAAGTGATACATTACTTAACCATAGTAAGTGAAACGCGAATGAAGTTTAAATAACGGGATACCTTGCCATCGCCCCGGTGGCGCATTGGGTCTGCCTGTAGTAGTGGCTGGCTGCCGGTATGATATCAGTTGTTCCCTGAAGTTTATAACGGGCGCAGAAGGCAGAATCCATTCTACTACAGTCAATTTTATTTGGGAAAATGAAGCAACATTTTGATCTGTACTGACTTTAGACACTACTACCTTGTCCTTACAACAACCTTTCTCAGCATTCCCTTCATCCTTACAGACATCATCTTTACAGCCCTTCTTGCCTTTTACGTACATCTGCCACGATGCCAGCTCTTCACCGCAATAGTGGGTATGTATAATAATGCCTGTAACTGCAAGCAGGTACATGATCATTACCGGTATGACAAGAAGCTTCTTCATTCGTTATTTGCAAAGATACTTCAGCACTTGTTAACAAAACAAAAAAAGCCCTATAACTTATTGATGGAGTTTACATTATTTTGTAAGTACATTATGAAAAATCCATTTCAGCCCGGTGATATTAAAACCTTTACACATAAAGTGACAGAAGCTGATGCGGCGCGTTTTGAAAGCGGCGAGGTGCATGCCGTCTATTCCACTTTCGCCTTAACGCGCGATGCAGAATGGAGTGGCCGCCTGTTTGTTTTAGAGATGAAGGAAGAAGGGGAAGAAGGTATTGGCACAGGAATTACTGTCACACACCACTCCCCCGCCCTTGTAGGACAAGAAGTAGTCTTTACAGCCACACTGGCTGGAGTAAACAAAAATGAGGTGGTGGTTGACTATACTGCCAACGTAGGCGACCGCCTTATAGGCAGTGGTAAAACCTGGCAAAAAATTCTGAAGAAAGAGAAGATCGATCAGTTGTTTGAATCACTTAGGTGATCAATGCTTTAATACTTTCGCTATTTCCGGCGCCAGTCTTTCCGCCCATACACGATATTCGTTCCCTGAAGGATGTAACCCATCTTCAGCCAGATACGCAGCAGTCGTACCATTTTTGCGGGTACTGTCTGTGATATAGATATAGTGGCATTTATGCGCCTCCGTTATCTCCTGCTCTGCCTTGTTATAAGCATCTATCTCTTGCGCTACCTTCTGCCTGTCCTTACCTTCTGCAAACGGTGTAACGCCCCAGTCTGGTGTAGATAATACAAATACATTTTGTGTATGCCCGTTGGCAAAACGTATAGCCTGGTCCAGCAGCTGCGTATACTCTTCTTTATAATTTTCAAGATCGCGGCCACGATATTGGTTGTTTACGCCTATCAATAGCGTTACAAACGAGAAGGTCTCCTGCAGGTTACGTTCGCGTATTGCAGCAGCCAGTTCATCGGTCGTCCACCCGGTGGTTGCTATTATTACAGGATCTGCTACTTGTAGTCCTTCTTTCTTTAATAATGCCGCCGTCTGAAACGGGAAGTTTTCGTGCAAAGGCACTTGCTCCCCAATAGTATAAGAATCGCCTAATGCGAGGTATGTATAAGTCATATTTAGTTGCTAAAACTAGTTCATAAATACCGTCTTCACATTTACAAACTCACGGATACCAAATATACTTAATTCCCTTCCATAACCACTTTGCTTTACGCCTCCAAACGGCAGACGAGGGTCTGAATGCACGAATGCGTTTACAAAGCAGTTACCTGCCTGCAATTGGGTTGCAGCGATCTTTTCTGCTTTAGCCCTGTTTTTAGAGAATATACCAGCGCCCAGGCCATAGATGCTGTCATTAGCCAGGCGTATGGCATCTGCTTCATTCTTAGCTTCTATAATGGCCGCAACAGGGCCAAATAGTTCTTCGTCATAAGCAGGCATACCTTTTTTTACATTGGTGAGCACGGTTGGCGGGTAGTAAGCGCCATCGCCTTCAGGTATATAACCTCCGCATAAGAGCTTAGCCCCCATTTCTATGCTTTTAGTTACTTGCGCATGCAAGGTATCGCGCAGGTCCCTGCGCGCAAGTGGGCCAATCTTATTGTTTCTATCTGTAGGATCACCGAACGTTGCCGCTTGCATTTGTTCGGTGAATTGAGCGATAAACTCTTTGGCCACAGGCTTCTCCACAACAAAACGTTTTGCAGAAACACAACTCTGCCCACTATTTACCAGTCTGCCATTTACACAGGTAGCTACAGCAAGTTTCATATCTGCATCCTGCAAAATAATATAGGCATCACTGCCACCTAATTCCAGCACTTGCTTTTTGATATGTGCTGCCGCAGTAGCTGCCACCTTACTCCCTGCAACCGTGCTACCGGTAAAGGTTACCGCGCTGATAGCAGGGTGTGCGATCAGTTCTTCTACCCTGGATGAAGGCAATAACAAGGTTTGAAATAAACCTTTGGGCGCTCCTGCCGCTTTTAGCACTTTTTCAATTGCAAGCGCGCATCCACTTATATTCGATGCATGTTTCAACAGCATTACATTCCCCGCCATTATAGCCGGCGCCATAGCACGGAATACCTGCCAGTACGGAAAATTCCATGGCATCACAGCCAATACCACACCCAGTGGCTGAAACGACACATAACTCTTACGTGCATCTGTTTTAACGACTTCGTCTTTAAGAAATTGCGGACCTTCCTTAGCGTAAAATTCCAGGGTAAAAGCGCATTTCTCTACTTCATTCAGGCTTTGTTCTATGGGTTTACCCATTTCTTTAGTTGCCAGTAATGCCAGCTTCTGCTTGTCTTTTCTTAGCTGGGCAGCTATATTCTTCATCACCGCACCACGCTCTTTAAAGCTTAGTTCTTTCCAGCTGAAAAACGCATTTTGCGCCTGCTTCAAAGCATTAGCTACTTTTTTTTCATCATATATCTCGTATGTTCCTAAAACCAATCCTGTAGCGGGATCTATCGATGTAAGTACCTCGGACATGAAATAATGTTTATAAACCAAAATTAAAGAACCTGAATGGTCGAAAGGTTTACTTATTTTTGATGGCGCTATAAATTAACACATCGTTTTTAATATGATAATTGATAAGATAAAATTCGGCACCGATGGCTGGCGTGCTATCATAGCACAAGACTTCACTGTTTACAATGTGGCAAGAGTTACTAAAGGTCTTGCAGACTGGTTGCTGAATGATCATGAAAAACCGACCGTGCTACTGGGGCATGATTGTCGCTTTGGCGGACCATTATTCACAGAAACGGTTGCTAAAGTTTTGTGTGCTAACGGCATAAACGTAGTAATGGCAAAAGGTTTTGTAAGTACACCTATGATATCCTTCGGTGTATTGCAGGTGCAGGCACAGCAAGGTGTAATCATTACCGCATCACACAATCCGCCTACATACAACGGCTATAAACTGAAAGGCGCACACGGCGGACCATCTAATCCTGCAGATATTGCCGCGGTAGAAGCTTTGATACCGAATACTGTAGACATTCCTAAGCAGGGAATGAAATACTGGGAAGATAACGGAATGTTGCGTTATATCAACCTCGAGGATATGTATGTAGCGTACCTCGAAGAAAAATTTGACATCGCTGCATTGAATAAATCTCCCTTCAAGCTAGCTTATGACGCCATGTATGGCGCTGGCCAGAACGTAATACGCAGGCTCTTCCCTTCTGCTGTATTACTGCATTGCGATGAAAACCCCGGCTTCCACGGACAGGCCCCGGAACCATTAGATAAGAACCTCAAAGAACTGGCTAAAACAGTAGCTACTACTCCGGAAGTAAAAATAGGACTGGCCACAGATGGCGATGCAGACCGTATTGGACTGTACGATGAAGATGGCAATTTCGTGGATGCGCACCATATCATCTTGCTGCTGATACATTACCTGCACAAGTATAAAGGGATGACGGGCAAAGTAGCTGTAGCATTCTCGGTTACCGACCGCGTAAAACGCATGTGCGAAGCTTACGGATTACCGATAGAAATAACGCCTATCGGTTTTAAATACATCAGCGAGATCATGACCAAAGAAGATATATTGGTAGGCGGAGAGGAAAGCGGAGGTATTGCTGTTAAAGGCCATATACCGGAACGCGACGGCATCTACGACGGACTGGCGTTGTATGAATTTATGAATACCACGGGCAAAACGCTGAAGCAACTCTGCGAAGAGGTGTATGAAGTGGTAGGCCGCTTTGTTTATGAACGTAACGACCTGACGCTGGAAAACGAGAAAAAAGAGGCAATTATCGAAAGGGCTGCTGCCAATGGCTATGGTAAATTCGGCAAATACGGATTCAACCGCATCGAAACTATCGACGGCATCAAATACCACCTTGATAACGGCGGCTGGATCATGCTGCGCGCATCCGGAACGGAACCTTTGCTGCGTGTATATGCAGAGGGTAACGGCAAGGAAGAAACGCTGGATATCCTGGAAGATGTAAAGACTACAATACTCGCATAGATGAAAAAGGGCTGAACGATGTTCAGCCCTTTTTTGTAGCAACTATCTTGCCTAATGTGCAGGCTCCTTTAATTTATCTTTAAACACTTTTTTGAACTTATCCATCTTGGGTTTTACCACAAACTGGCAATAGCCCTGGTTGGGATTATCGTTGTAGTAGTTCTGATGATAGTCTTCCGCCTTGTAAAAGGTGGTATATGGACTGATCTCGGTAACTATGGGGGCATTAAAGGCATGCTCCTCATCCAGTCTGCGCTTATATTCCTCTGCTTTATGCTTTTGTTCTTCGTTATGGTAGAAGATGGCGCTGCGGTATTGCGTGCCCACATCATTCCCCTGCCTGTTTAGCTGCGTAGGGTCATGAGCTATCCAAAACGCCGCCAGCAACTCGTCATAGCTGATAATAGAAGGATCGTAATAGATATTGCAAGCCTCTGCATGGCCGGTTTCCCCGGTACATACCTGCTTATAGGTAGGATTAGGTGTATGACCGCCAATGTAGCCCGACTCTACCTTCTCTACCCCCTTAAGCTGCTGGTATTGCGCCTCTACGCACCAAAAACAACCTGCTGCGAAGGTTGCCACCTCTGTTTTGTGTTCTTCTTTTGATTGTGCCTTTGTATTATTCATTTCTTTAAATGTTTTCGATTGCTCGTATTTATGGCTGTTCTGCGCACATGCCGTCAGGTTTGTAAACAGCAATATAGCCAAACTTGTTTTCAACAATGGTACCATGCTTTTGATTTTGATACTGCAAGTACGTATAAAGCGGCTTCAGGGTTTGTATTATAGCCGACAAAGCGCCCGGTTTTAACATTGCGTTATAAAATATGTGGCTTGTTTTCGAAAAAGATTTTGAAAATACCGGCGGTTATATAATTTTGCGCCCGGAGAGATGGCAGAGCGGTCGAATGCGGCGGTCTTGAAAACCGTTGACTGTCAAAGGTCCGGGGGTTCGAATCCCTCTCTCTCCGCTAAAGGGGACAAACGATGCAAAGCATCAGTTTGTCCCCTTTTTTCATGCTCTGGAATGCTTTGCAGACTGGCAATTAGCTGAAAAATGGAATTTACTTTTGTAGTTCGAAATGCCCCGATTTTGCGATCAAAGACAATTCCTTCAGGAAACAGCAGTTTTTGCAGCTTCTCTTTATCCCGAAACCCGCCAGAATCCCATACGGTAGCGAGTTCTGACGAAAGTTCCACTGCTTTGCCTATTGCAACTTCGGGGTTCGAAATAGTTTCGCCACTTTTGGAAAGTTGCTTGGCCAGTTCCATGCGTTCCTGATTAAGTTTGGAATAGAACCGATCAAAAAGTTCCCGGCTCATTTCCCGGTTCACATAATACCCTTCCTCCAGGTTCTCCATCTTCTTTTCTACTTCGCTAATCTGCTTTTTGAGACCAGCTTCGTTAGCTATTGCATCTTTGTTTATTTCTTTCCATAACAGCCTCATTTTTGCCATTATCGGGTCTATTAATTGGGGCCGGATAGAATATTGACTGAGAAGCTGTAGAAACATACCATGAAATTCCTTTGCACTCTTATTGCACCGGCAGCCGTTGGTGCGGCACTTATAATACCATAAGCCCTTCGCTTTAACTTCATATCCGGTAAATGGTGTGTTGCACTCCGAACACATAACAAAGACTTTTAACGGTATTTCGTCCACTTCCTTTTTATGGGCTACGCCATGCCCCGCACTTTTCATATTGATTTCATTGATCTTTAAAAACAATGATTTTGAGATCAGCGGTTCATGTTTGGCTTCTATAACCTGCCCGTCAAGCAATCCATGAGCAATCAGGCCGCAATAAAATGGGTTCTTAAAAATTTTGGTAAGTTGCTGCTTATACATGGGAACCCCTAATGCCCGAAGCCTTAATATGATTTCCTCATTTTTCATACCGCCTGCTTTCCACTGGAATGCCCTGCGCAGCTTTTTGCCAATTTCATTAATAACGATCTGCTTCACATCATTCGTCCAGATTATATCGTAACCCATTGGAACCTTTGTTACCCAAATGCCCTTAGCAAGTTTGTCCGACATTCCCTTGATCGCCCTAAGCCTTCTTAAATCATTATCGTACTTACTAAAGATAAACTGCATGGATTGTTGCAATACTCCTCCGGCATTAGAAGTATCTGCCGGTTGTGTAACAGCAATTATATCTACCCCATACTTTTCCCGTAAATCTTCGGCAAGCTGGATAGCTCCCCCGCCTGTCCGGGAAAACCGGTCTAATATATATACAAGTATATGCGTGATCTTGCCTTTGCTTTTCTTTACGTAGTTGAGCATTCGCAGAAATTCTTTGCGACCATCGGTTTTAGCTGATTCATAGGTTCCTCCAAAAAATTCAGCGATCAGGAAACTATTGCGACTTGCATATTCTTCAATGGCATTGCGTTGTGATTCCAGGCTAAGGTTTTTATCTGCCTGCTCTTTGGAAGAAACGCGGGTATAAACTACCGCGTTTTTGATACCAGGTCTTGCTGCCTGCTTTCTACGCTGCGCCTTCCCGAATTTGGATAGCGCATAAAAATTATCCATAACGTTTGTTTTTCTCATGCTGCCTTCTTGTTTATAGGATTTTCAAATGGGATAACTATTGTTTTTTGATCGCTGGTATGTTCACCGGCAAAAAGTAAGATGTGTGCCATAATATCGAGGCTGCCTAATATCTCCAGTGCTTCATCATCGCTGTAATGCTCACAGCCTTTGAAAGAGCGAAGCCATTCAGGGGTATGCGCCTCTGATTGGCTTACTGAGGTATCTTCGTAATTATTATCGTGTTCAGTCATAGTAATATGAATTTGCTTATTTCGGTAATCCGGTTGTTCGATTAATAAAAAGGGCTTTTGTTTGCTCTATGTTTATAGTTATGGGGTGATGCTTTCTACTTCATCTGTAAATATTGATCGCAGCTTTTCTTCGGCAAGCGCAGGAAATTCGATTAAAACAAGTCCTTTTTCAGTTTCGCTCAACGGGCGGCTGGCTCCGGTATCATCGTTATGGATAGCCCAACAGTCCGCATACTTTCTGATGATGTACATACGCTCATTTTGATTGTGAATGAATGGTGTCAGTCTGCTAACAGGTCTATTTCTTTCAGACCTTCATGGTGTGATGGCCAGTCCGGGAAATACCACACCGTAATACAAATAGTGTCATCCCCTTCGGCGTAATTGATACCACTGTTCAGATCATGCTTTTCCAGCAATTTGACAAAGGCTACCATGTTATCTTGCGGGATAAAATACTCTTTTGATTCCTGCATTTTGTTTGATTTTTTGTTGTTATCGAATAAGGTGGGGAGCGTTCCCTTATGCAAATATAAAGCATTGATTATCAAATGGTTAAAAGTATAAAAGAAGGAATGTATTTGTAAAAACTGGACTGATTTACAGGCCGTTATGCAAAGCCTTTTTCAGCGGTCGGCGTAAGGATTGCATCAGGGTTGCGCAGAAATTGCCAGCAATCCTTCAATTTGTGTGACCGCACTACGCTGATAGCCTTTGCCCAGGTTTACACTGAGCGATAGGGTCAGATGTTTTTCATCATCTGTTACACTTTCAATGAAAAAATCTATTTCATTGTCATGAATAATCCGCAATACTTTCATCACTGCCGGTTGCGGCATAGTAAAATGATAACTACGGAAAGGGATAAGAGCAGGCTGCATGAATTTTATCTGTTTATGATGCACACATGAAAGCAGATGCAACGATTAAATAATAGAATACACTGCAATATTGAAGGAAAAGGAAGCGGGCAATGAATAGAACTGTATCTAAAGAGAATAAACGATACTACTTTTAAGGATAATGTAAAATTACATCTGCCGGAAAGTGTACTAAACCCGCGCGAACCTGCATGAAAGTGGTAAATAGACGGTATCATTCCGGTGCAAAATGTGTTTATTTTGTATTCTTGTGCCTTACCGGAATTACTATGTGGCTTTCTATAGTTAAAAAAACCTGGAATAAATACTTTTTGAACCGAAAAGCAATACTTATGATAGATAAAGGACTTGGCCATATCGCTACAATCAAACAGCATTCCTATAAAACCCTGGACGCAGTGAGGGGAACAAAGGAAAATCCTCTTGAAATATTCCTACTGCTGATGCTGGATCGGCTACACAATAACTCAAAAGCCTTAGAGCTTTTACTAAACGATTATATAAAACACCCAACACATGATTTCTCTATTGGGATATTGCTCCGCAGTGCATTACTGGATACAATAATTTCCATTAACCTATTTCATGTGATCGAAGAAAATAATGGCAAAGCAGAAAATGAGATAAGGGAACAATTAGATGCAAATGCAGAACAGTACCTGAGCGATGGTTTTCGTCATATCATAGGGAACGTTGACGGTGATCTGGGAAAAGGCTTTATATCAGGTGACGAGGCAAAAGATTTCTATAATGGATTAGTTGCCAAGTACCCTAACTTTTTCGAGGAATATCAATATGACGGAAGCAAGCCAAAAGTAAGACATGGTAAGGTTCAACAGGGAACACTAAACGAAACAATCAAATCTTCGCCTACACTAAAAAACTTATCAGGCATAGTAAACACGTATGAATTTTATTCAAAGTACGACCACTTTACGCTTATCCACTACGAGATGATACGCCAGGATCGTAAGATAAGGGAAGCACGTATTACAGCATCCATTGAACATCTTGTATTTCATTCCATGATCTTACATACACTTATAAGGGAGGTTTATCCAGGCGATTTTTTTATAGAACAATCTAATTGGATCGCGGGATATGCAGAGCAGAAAATTATCAGTGAGCGGACAGGCAAATAGGTCTGGCTACTAAAGATCAAGGTAGCATAAAGCACCCTTCCAGAAAGGCGTTCGGAAATTTCGTCTAAATCGCATAATGTTTTAGCAAAAAGTTACGCAACCCGTACCAGCTATTTATTTTTGGGAAAACGGGCGCAATATGTTTATACTACAATCGTACCCCAGGAAGGAATTAGCGCAGCTATACTTCCCTGGCCTCAACCCCCGAAGCGCCTATATGAACCTGCGTAACTGGCTCCTGGAACACAAGGATACACACCCGGAGCAATTAAAGCAGATACATGGCAGGCGTATCTTACGAAAATGCGATGTAGCATTGATCGTAGAACTGATAGGAGAACCGTAACCCGGTTCTCTTTTTTTGTCCCTTCATTTTTAGCAGCTATTTATTGCGCTATAATCCGTACCGTCCCGTTGTGGTGATCTGCATAAACTTTTCAAAAAAACACATGCAGTTAAAACCATGTAGCAATTTGTAGCAAAGCCCTCTTTTATTGTTCACCTCTTTACAGTAAAGGGTTTTGCTATGCTACATCCATGCTACAATAAAGCTACATCCTACTACATCCGTTATCCATTTGTCTAATGGCATGAATATTCCCAAAATATGATTAGACGATTCTGCTACAAATATGCTACATCAAAAAAAGGGTTAAAATGGCTTCTGTTCCTTTAGGGTAAAGGATTTGAACCCGTTACTACAAGTTGCTACATCAAAAACACCAGCACGTTCTGTACAAAATAGTATCATAGGGCTAAAAGCAATAAACGATGATGCAGTTGATTGCATACCCCCCTTTTTCGTGATGTAATCTTTGCATACCGACCGCAAATAAACAGGTCAGCAAAGCGCAAATGAACATCAATCATAATCCTTTCCCTCCCGAACAGCCCTCCTTCCTGGGTAACACATCTATCTGGACGGTCGCCTGTAGCACCATAGGCGGGGTTTACAAAGCCCAGGCAACGCCCCGCCTTTTATTAGACAGCCTCACAATGGATGGTAGTATCTCCGTGATCGCCTATGCCTTTATGAGCGCGGTTGTCGGTTACTGCACCAAGAAAGGGCTGGACTACCTGTTTAAAAAATTCAAGAAGGACTAAATGAACACGCTCGTAAAAGTTGGCATAGGCGTAGGCGCACTCGTTGTCGTGAGCAGGATGCTCCAGTTAAACAAACTGGTAGCGAATGTTTCCGTAACGCTATCCAAAGTGCGCGTCCACAAAGTCAACCTGAGCGGTATAGAGATTGCGGCAACAGCGAAGATCAATAACCCTACCGGCGTTACCGTTACCATTGTAAACCCTGTAGTATGCTTGTGGAACAACAAAGGCAATATGATCGCGGAAAGCCCCGCCACAGGAAAGAGCTTTCCGATTGCCGCCAACCGGCAATCGGAAGTAGGTGAACTCATGATGCCGTTAGGCTGGACTACTGTATTGCCCTTAATTGGCATAAAAGACATTACCAGCATTATTACCCTGTTCAGTAAGAATGGTACAAAAGGATTTTTAAAATCGTTCAGCTCGCCCATATCTATGAGCATTATCATGCAGGTATCCGGCATGACCATAGAAACACCGAAAACAGTTATCAATAAGTAAGCCCGCTATGCAAATCTTCAACCAGAAATATGAACCGGATCATGAGATAACGAGTGGGCAACGGGTTATCCGTACCGATAGCGGCAAATATAATTTCCTGTTCCCCGCTTCGGACGGTAAGGATAGGATCATCATGGAGGATGGCGAGGTAACGGACACCATAAGACTTATTGAGCGTGTCGTTTGGACATACATTGACGATACAAAGAAGCTGGCTGCGCTGCTGAAGCAGGACAGCATCGAAAAGACGCTGCTGGCTATATGGGAATTTCTATACCATAACATACAGTACAAGCTGGATCAGCCCGGACTGGAAGAATTAAGAAGACCGGCGCGAAGCTGGTATGACCGCACGAGTGGCATTGACTGCGACTGCTTCTCGATCTTTTGTTCATCCATTCTGACCAACCTGCAAATACCGCATCGGTTCAGGATCACCAAGTACTCCAAACCGCACTGGCAGCATATCTACGTGATCGTGCCGAAAACAGGTACTAAAGGCTATTATACGATTGACGCAGTGTTGGGGAAATTCAACTATGAGAAGCCCTACACGCATAAAATGGATTATACCATGAGCTTATCAGGAATCAATATCGCCGTTTTATCCGGCGTAGAAGATATGTCGCCAGCCGTAAATGATACCGGCAGAATAATAATGAACTCCATGCAGCTTGCGGCTGCTAACAACGTAGCACTGAATGCGGCGGTGTTCGGAGTGGACTTACAGGGCTTAGGTATCCTGGCTGGCGACGAATTTATGTTAGGCAGTGTGCGGGATGCGGATCTGGAGGCGGGGCTGTACCGATACCTGGTAGCCACCCGCCATGCTGTAGCGGAAAATCCCGCCACTGCCTTTGTTTCCGGCTATAACCAGCAGGAATTAGTCAAGATGCTGGACTATGCGATACAGTACTGGTTTACCGATAAGCGCGATATGGCGCTCGGCCAGCTTATGGCCAATGAAGCCTTACTGGATCGCATTAACGGTTTCGGATCGCTGGACGGTATCGTTAGCGATGAGGAGCTGTACGGCGATGATGACATCCTTACCGGCGATGAGGATTACCTGGGCAAAGCGAAGAAGAACAAGAGCAAAAAGCCGAAGAAGAAAAAGAAGGGCTTTTTTAAAAAGATCGGCGGCGCGTTAAAGAAGATCGGCAAAGGGATCATGAAGTTCAACCCGGCTACCATAGCCGCCCGTAACGGTTTTCTGCTTGCCCTGAAAATGAACATCGGTAAAATGTCTTCCAAATTGAAATGGGGATATGCTACGCCGGAGCAGGCCAGGAAAAAGAACATCAGCCCTGCTATTGTTGCCAAAGCAAAGAAGGCCATAGAAAAAGTAGAAAAGCTCTTTACCAAATTGGGCGGCAATCCCAAGAATATGCGCAAGGCGATCCTCAGCGGCAAGAAGGGCAAGCTGGACGGCTTTGGTGACGTGGAGGGATTGGGTGTCATTCCCCTTGCCGCTGCCGTTGCCGCTGCAACGCCGGTTATCACTGCTGTTATCAAAATCCTGAAAGGTTCCGGTTTGGTGAAGCCCAATGAGAATGTGGACATATCGCAGACCGATAATGAGAACGTAGAAGATGATGGCGTGAGCTTTGATGATAATGCGGCATCCGCTGATTATTCGGAACCTACTGTTACCGATGTCGGGGAAAGCTATCCTACAGAGGACTATAGCGGAGAAGATAGCATGGAAGGATTAGACGGCATTCTTACAGGCCCGATAAAATTTGCGCAGAACAACCCGATGCTGGCTATTGGTATCGGCGGTGCGGTAGCCTTCGGCGTGTACAAGCTGCTCGACAACGACCAGAAAGCACCCGTGTCCAAAGTTTCTAAAACAAAAGCACTTGCCGGTACTGGCAATAGCCGTAAGAAATCGAATGGTAAGCCATATCTGCTCTAAGCATCCTTATTACCCTTCATCATAACAATTATTTCTTTCTTATGCAAACATCAGTTATAGAAGCCTTGAAAAAAGGCAGCTTCTTCAAGATGCCCGGCAAGAAGCCGGTATATATCAAAGACGATTACAACCGTACCCTGAAAAAATACAGCGCATACAAGTTTGATGATGTGAACGCCTACCGGCATCTGAAGAAAGGAACAATCGTAGAGATCGGTTTTGATTTTTAACGATGCGCTGCACAGGAACATTTTTTTCACCCTTAAAATTAAAACACAATGGCACAAGCAAAAGCAGCACAGCCAAGAGCGGCAAAATCAGCCGGATTGCAGGATGTAATGAAGCAGGTACAGCCGATGCTGGAGCATGTGGCAGGCTTTGTCGTGGGCAACCTGGCTGTCAATATGGCCAGTAAAGTCCTCAAGATCGACCCTGCCGATACTTCGGTCAAAGGATTCAAGCGGGCATTACCACCGATTGCGGTAGCCGCAGGCGCAACTTTCGGCGCAACCAAAGTAAAGCAGCCCATGATAAAGAACGTATTGCAGGGCGCGGCGATTGCCGGGGCGTACAAAACAGCCAAAGCACTCATGCCTACTGCATCTTTCCTTGCCGGTGACGGCCTGGGGCTGACACCGGTATCAGCAGCGAGCAATACCGACCGCTGGCTCTACCAGGAAAACACCCCGATCAGCGGTATCGGCTTCCCCGACCTGGGCGCAATTCAGCCGCCAAACAGCGGCTCCGGTTATTATCTCGACGCTCCGGCCTATTTCCAGGGAGCGGATGAGGAGCAGATATACGGCGATGAAGAGCTGCAAGGCTCCGCAGACGATTACGCCAACCAGATGTATGGTGAGGATACGGAAATCCTGTAATCTGTATCGTACTACAACAGCAAACCCAATTGATTAACGCCTGCACAGGCACAAAACAAAAAAATACAATGTTTACGTTAGGACAACTTTCAGATAGCGAATATAATTTACTCGGCAGCATGAACGAGGCCGAATTTTTAGGCGCGGTAGAGCAGGCTCCCGTAGAAGAAAAAGCCCGTTTCTTCCGCAAGACCAAGAACATGGCCAAAGCAAGTACCGGCAATAGTACAAGGGGCAGCCGCAGGGATTTTGAAAGCCGTATCAATCTCCTGCCGCGCGAAGTACAAAAGGGCTTAGGCAATAAGTCCCTGCAAAGCGTGGATATATCTTACTACGCGGTAAAGGACATTACCAACAGCAAAGTAGTCAAGATGCTCCGCGATGATGATAACAAAGCGGTAGGCTATACCAATATCAGCAGCGCGAAGCTGGAGAAAGGCGCGTTCTTTTTGCTTCACGCGATCCGCCTGCAATACGGCGTAGCCGATGTGGGCATCGGCAATCCCTTTAACGTGAACTTTTCTACCGTACCCGACTTCGTGCGCAACGGTGAATTTGAGTTCAAGGCCAATGGCGCGGTATTGGTTCCCAATACCAGCCTCGATGTATTCAACACCAAGAACAATTACAAGCTGGTAGAAGGCACTTATATCCTGGACAATCCCAAGCTGATCCGCGACCAGCAGACCATAGAGTTTAACCTCGAATGGGGAACCAATGCGCCGGATCGCTCCTACCTGAAAATGATCCTGATCGGCACTACGGTAGTAAAAGCCTAACCCGTACCGGGTAGGTACGATCCATACCCGGTACATTTTTCCTTTAACACATGAAGAACAATAAATTCCAGCGCATCCGCTTACGGGTATCGGCAATGGGTGAAACGATACGCTTCAACGGGGTTTGCGATAAAGGCTATAAGTACATTAAAGGCGTATATGTATCCATACCGCAGGATAAGGCGATACAGTCCGCAACGCTCGGTTTTCGCCTCAACAACGTGGAGCTGCTCGATGACGGCCACGAGGTACGGATGCTAACCTGTTCCAACAATGTTGCGCCCAATACCAAGTTCTTTTCTTTTCCCGAAAAGATAGAGGCCAATAGCGGCAGCATAGAAGGGCGCTATACGGACGGCAGCAAATATCCTTTGCTGGTGGACAATGGCGAAGACCTGGGCGTGTTCGATCCGGGTAAGGTGGACTTTAAGAACCTGGCCGGGTATAATACCAATCCCTTTGGTGTGGTATTCCCCTATGATGTCATTATCAATCTCTGGCTCACCAACGAATAACACGCACTATGATCTTAGGATATAGATTCCAGAAAGTGAAGCTCCGTATATCGAAAGCCGGGCAGCGTGTGTATTTCAACACGGAAACGGATAAGGATTTTACGATGCTGAAAGGCATAGCCCTGTCTGTAGGTTACGAGGGGGCTTTATACGGCTCAACCTTTGGCTTTCGCGTGGACGAGAAAGAAATTTTTGATGAAAGCCATGAAGCGCACCTGCTGGTGTACAGCAATGACATTTCTCCCAATAGCAAGATGCTGCTGTTTGAAATGCCTGTACCTGTAAAATCTTCTAAAGTAGAGGGTATCTATACAGATAGTTCCTTGCAATCGCTCTTAGGCAATGCCAGCTACAACCCAAGCGGGGGCGTTATTTCCCGTAATGAGGTCAATATCAAAAAGACCTACGTCAGCGGCAAGGAAGTTGTCAAGTTCAGCAATTTCACGGTGGATGACAACCTGGTTGCTTACGCAGGTTCCGGCAGTGGCTTCGGTGGCGGCTTCGGTATCGGCGCAGCACCAGCACCAGACCCGGCAGCGCAGGTATATTATCCTTATGACGTGCGGGTAATTCTGTTCTTATCAAAATAAGCAGCCATGACCAAAGGAAGGATCACATATTACCCCGTTCAGTTTATTATACTGAACCCTAAAGCCCCGGTAACGATCAATACCGTATTGCCCAATCATATCAGCAGGATTTTAGGCATCAAGGCTATTCATTCCGTTGGTATTGAACAGATGAGCAGCGAAAGTTATTTACCCGTGATCGGGCATCTGTCCTTAGAGTTCAATAACAAGCAGTACCATTTCGGGAACCTGGACATACCTTTTGACAATCGCCCGGAGGCGAGCGATGAGTACCTGGATGCCCGCATTGATGTACAGCCTAATTCCCTGCTTACCGGAAATTATGAAAACAAGGTATTTACGGACAGTGCCTACGTAGGCGCGGATGGTGTTGTGACCGACAAATGGAAGAACTATATCGTAACGATTTACCTAAAGACCCTCTCCAATGATTAACATAGAAGATTATGTAGAACGACAGATGAGGCGCAGGGGTATTGAGATCGCCTATGCCCGGACACTGCCCATTGTGGTGCGCCGGATCACTGATGACCTGGGAAACGTTATTACAAGCAGTATAACCTACGAAGCCTATAACCAATATTGGTTCCTGGTCAATGCCTTTGAGTTACCTGTAGGCACAAGGATCACCAGCGATACCAATGTGATGCTGATCGAAGCGCATAGCAATGATGTCATAGAAGAATTTTGGGGCAAGATCAACATCGAACTGCCTGCCTCCTTTACCGGCTCCCTTTGCCAAGCCCTGTTTTACCAGGTGTTACCCAAGTAAATATCAAGACACAAGTATTAAGACAACAAAAATCATGGCAGCACAAAGCGATTTCCCGGAACTGCGTTCCCTGTTCAGCAAGAACCGTGAGGTAATAAAAATGCTGAAGGCGGAAAAGAAGCTGACCGATAAGCAGATTTATTTTACCGCCGTATATAACAAGCTCGGCAAGAAGATCAACGAAAGCAAGGATAAAACATCCCTTACTGCTTTCACTACCGTAATCAACGGGCGTTATCAGGTCTGCCAGCCGGACAGCATTATTATCACCTGGCATAATTACGACACAGATGAAAAGCTGTTTGAATACACTTTCTCCATCAACAAAGCCAGCCGTGACCTGACGGAAACAGAACCCATGACGCAAAGCGGTTTTCAGGGATTAGGGGAAGCGGAAGTCAACAGCCTGGTAGAAAAACGGCTTACCGAAATGCGCCAGAAAGAAGAATATGAGCGCATCAAAGAGGAACATCAGAAGATGTGCAACCGGGTAAGCGAGCTGGAGGATGTGAAGCAACAACTGGAGCAGGACATAGCGGCGAAAGAGACAATGGAATCCTATATGAAGATCATTGGCATGGCACTACCGGGGTTGAGCAAGATTTTTGGCGGCGCAAGCATTATCAGCATGCTGGCCGGAACGGATGAACCGGCTAAACCGGAGATCGCACCGGCTGTAACAGAGGCCAGGCCAAAGGATGAGCGCGAGGAAATGATCGCCATGCTCCGGGACTATATGACCGAAGAACTGAACCAGCAGGAAGTCGCTACCGTGTATATGCTGTTTATGGAGATACAGAAAGACAAGACCCTGATCCAAAAAATCCTTACCCACCTTACCACAACTGCAAGCACATGAAACTACCCTCATTAAAGGCATTTAGCCCCGACAAAAATAAGCAGGCTTTTGGCGTGATGATCCAGGTACAGGCAGGCAGCGAAGCGGAAGCAGCCGAAATGCAGGAGGCCATACAAAGTTTTGTCAGCCATTTTAGCGTGGAAGAAATGAAGACGGCGGCAAAGAAACTGAAAAGCCCTGCCAACCGCAGTATGATAAAAACCTTTTTGTAACTATGACAGGTAACGGTAACAAGCTGCAAGAACAGTTAATGAGCAACCTGCCGATGCTGCTGCTGGCAGGGGGTGCAATCTACCTGGCCAGCAAGATACTGAAGGGCGCAGGACAGACAGCAGACAGTATCGCACAGGCTTTGCAGCTAAAGAAGTCAGATGAACAGCTAAAGAGCGAAAGGCAGTCGCAGCAGGCCATTGAACGGTACACCGATGATGTGCTGAAAAAGCAGAAGCCCACCCGCCCGGACGGTTTTTGGGCGCAACTGGCAGAGCGGATCTACAGGGACACCCGGTACAGTTCCAGCGGCGATAACCATGAAGATGCCCGTTACTGTATGACCTATGTATTTAACGATGCGGATTTTGCCCTCCTGTATAAATATTATGGCAAAAGACAGGAAACATGGTTCGGCGTGATCCCGGATGGCGACCCCAAAGACCTGACAATGGCTATCTCCAGCAACCTGAACGCGAAGCAGAAAAAATCCATTAACGATAATTACGCAAAGAAAGGCGTTAGCATACGCTTTGTTTAAACCTTCTTACCATGAGCGACAAAAGCAATAAGCAAAAGAAGCAGGAAAACCTGGCGATGTATGTGGTCTATGCGGCAGCCGCTTACTTCGGTATGCAATTTTTGTTCAAACGAAATACAGCCAGAGGTGCAACGGTCACTACTACCTATGCTCCCACTGCTGATCCTGTACCGCAGCAACCGATACCGGCTTATGAGCCGGAGCCAGTAACACCTAAGCCGAAAACAAAAAGCAGTGCAAAAAAGGCGACTGCCTGGATCACCGAAAATTTCCCCTTGCGTAAGGGCATGAAGGGTGCAAACGTAAAGGCACTACAGGCAAAGCTGGGCGTAGCTGCGGACGGCGCATTTGGCAATAATACCGAAGCTGCGCTGATGCAGCAATACGGCATCCAAAGCGTGAGCAGGGAAAAGTTTGCTTCCATTGTGCAGGGTAAGGGAACTGTCCTGAACAAAATAACTGATCTGTTTACGGGTAAACCGGCTAATCAGCCGAAGGCCGATACTACGCCCGTACTGAAAATGGGCAGCCGGGGCAGCGATGTGTACCGCCTGCAAAAATGGTTGGGCTTTAAGGACAAGAAGCAGGCAAAGAAGGGTGAGTTGGTAGCGGACAGCATATTCGGCAAACAGACACAAGCCGCCCTTCAAAAGAAGACCGGGCAAACCGCTATCAGTGTCGGGCAACTGAATGCGCTTATGCTGCAGGGCGGCGGTATCTTGAACTGGCTCAAGACCAGTGCCGGTATCGGCCAGGTAGGTGAGGTCATTATTACCCAACGCGACACTACGGTACTTAATGACCAGCTCCGGCCACATCGCAGGGTACGTAAAAATACCCTGCTTGGCAAAAGGGTCATGGAGCTGACCGACCCGGAGCAGGATAAATCCTTTACCCAATTCCAGACCATAGACGGGCATCACCGTTGGGTGGATAATGAAGACGTATAGCATTACGCTTAAAATCAAAGAATCATTATGGCAAGTTTCTCCCTCCGTTCCCAAAGAACCGGACAGTATAAATCCTTTACCCTGCTCGAAGTGCTGAAACTCTTAGGCGACCGGGTAAACGATGAGATACTACTCGAAGACGGCGAAGATGTATATAACCTTTCCTCTTTCCAGGAAATAGGCAGCGGTGGTAATGGCGGCACTGCTGCATCCGAATACTGGAGTGTGGAAACACCCGCCAGTACCAGCGGCCTGGACACTTTTTATCTCCAGTACCAGCCTTCAGCGATCAATGGTCATGTGCTACTCGTGATCCTGAACGGGATGGTACAGACCGTGTACCAGGATTTTTCACAAAATGGCAAGGAGATAAAATTCCCTTTCCGGCTTACCGGACAGGACAGCCTCAAATTCATTTATCCCATAGAAAGACCGGTCAATTTTTCATAACAATTTAAAATCAATTATTACAATGGCAGAAACACGTATCAGGCTTGATAAACAGATTCAGAAAGCCTCTAAAGTAAACCAATTCCCCTTGTCCGATGCTAACGGCGAATTGCAGTATGCCGATCTGAACGGTGTAATTAAGGCAGGGGAAACCCTTACCCGCCTGGATTCGGTAGAGATCGTGGGCGGCGACCTTATCATCAAGTACACCGCAGAGGACGGGCAGCAGCAGGTGCGATCTACCAAGCTACAGATCAACCAGACGGACATCAATGTAGCTGACGCCAAACTGGAAAACCCAAGCGCAGGAGTGTACCGTTTGCTCCTTACCGAAACAGACGGCACGACCTACCCCGTTGATCTTTCCGCACTACTGGCAGTAGTTACATCGAATACCAATTACATTACCCTTTCGGGCAATGGCACACCTGGTACGCCCTTACGCGCTGACCCCACCACTGCATTTTTTAACCTGATCCCTAAAGTACTCGATAACCTCAACGACTGTACCGTTACCAATGCACTTATTGACGAGCAGGCTGCCAAGCCCGGAGATGTAGTACTCGTTTGGGATCGTGACATGAAGCAGTGGGTTCCCAGGTCCAGCAGCAGTATGGATAACTACCGGGAGATCACAGAAACCTTCCCCGATTTGAGGGCGGGCAATATAGCCCCGCTTCAATACCGGATCAACCAGCTTGTACCGCAAAGTATAAAGGTGTTCCGCAACGGGCTACGCCAGTTGTTAGGCGTGGATTACACGCTCGGCAGGCAGGGTGAGCCCGACACCAATGAGATCGTCTTCTCTGTTCCCTTCAAGGACAGCTATCCCGAAACCATTATCGTGGATTATCGTCCGCTGCCTAATGCCGTACTCGCCTAACACTATCAATGGCCTTATCATAAGGTAAGGCCATTGTTTTTTTCACCACAAAAAAACAATAACCATGAATAGAGCGAACCTGTTACAGCGATTAGCCGCTGCAACGCCAAAGATCAATGTAGCCAAATGGCTCGCCTGCACCATGCTTTATGCGTTGGTCATTATCCTCAACGACCATTTTCACCTGGTAGCAGCTCTCGGTATGCCAGCCAAAGAAGAAGCTATACTGCGACTGATCGGCGCGTATCTATACATCATCATTACCATTTATCATTTTCAAAAAAGAAAGCCCAATGAAAATACTCTTTCGCATACTCAAAAGCCCCCTCGTATGGCGCCTGTTATCCGCAGCAGCCGTCTTCATGATGCTGCGCGGCCTGAAAAACACAAGACACGAAGTGCAAAGGTTGCAGCAAAACCAAGAGTTGCTATTACAAGGTCAGCAAGAAGTCTTGTTGGCGAACGGAAGGGTAGCTTATCAAAGCGGCGTGTTATCCCTTCGGCAAAAAGAACTCTTATCCCTGCTGCCCGAAGTAAAACAGGAGCTGGAACTGCTAAGGGTAAAGCCAAGACAGGTACAAAGCGTATCTACTTTGGGCTTCGCCGTACAAAAGCGGTTCGCCGCGCCGCTTAAAGACAGCATTACAATGCTTCCTGTAGCTAAAGGCGGTTATATAAGCACAGATACCTTCCGCTACAAAATGTTCCGCTACCAGGATGCCTACTATGATGTGAGCGGCGTATCACTGCGCGATACCCAACTGCTCCGTATAAGCATCACTGATACCATGACCCAGGTTGTGTACTGGAAGCGCAAGCGTCCCTGGCTCTGGATTCTTAGCCCGCGACACCTGGAGCAGCGGGTTTATTTCCGAAACCCGGATGCCCATATCCATTATTCACGCACCATAAATATAGAGCGATGAGCGAAAAGAAAACAAACCTGCTGCTCCCTTTAGGAATCGGGGCAGCCCTGCTACTGCTCCTGACCAAAAAAAGCAAGGCAGCGGAAACCGCTGATAGCCCATCCGAAGATAGCAGCACTTCGCCTGTACCACAGATCACGCCTGACCCTGCGCCTGAGTATAGCTTGCCTGCTGCCAAGTCCGGCGGTACGCAGGAAGATTCGGAAGGCGCAGAACCGGATGATGAGGAAGGTGGTAATGAAGAAGGAGGGCAGGAGGATGAAGACAGTGATGAAGCAAGCAATACAGCTTACCGTCCTTCTTCCGGCGGTGGTGGTGGTTCCTCTACAGCTTACCGTCCCGGTGCAACGATCAATCCGGGCGGACAGCCGACCGGAAAACAGTACCCTGCGCCGTCTGTTCTTGACCGAAAAAGCCTGCGTTTCTATTCAGACCAGGCCCGGCAGCGGCTAATTGCCCAAAATACCGGAAAAAGAAATTCCGGTGGTCTGCGGCAATACTCTGACCAGGCGCGGAAATTTGCAGAACGACAGAAAGCAGCGCGGTTCAACCCGCTTATTATCGGTAACGGCAAGCCCCGCATGGGCGTACAACTTCCGGTAACATATCGCCCCGGTGCAACCAGTACAGGGCAGCAGTCTATTGTGATTACCCCGAACAGTGCGGCAAGTGCAAAGCCTTCTGTTAGCCCGCAACCGGCAGGGGCGATCTTTCCCCTGAAGTTCGGGCAGCGCAATTCCTATATCAAGGAAGTACAAAAGAAAATAGGCGTTTCGGCTACCGGGTATTTTGGTACGCAGACCCGCGCCATGCTGCAAAAGCGTTTCGGCACGTCCGAAGTCAGCGAAGTGTTATATAAACAGATCACAACGGCTAAGACTGTATTACCTGTAAAGCGCACTGTAGCCCGTCCGGTGAAAAAATACAGGCCGGTAATAGCCCGTAAAAAAGTAGCCAGACGAATCAAATAAGCTATGAACAAGCAAAGCAATACCGGCTGGTATGTGATCGGAGGCATCGCCCTGTTTATTTACCTGGCTGCAAGATTGTCCAGGCCGGGTAAAGGCAATAACGTTACTGTTCCTATTATAGACAGCACCAGCGCACCCGATACCGCAGCCAATACAGAGATCATCATTACCGGAAAATAACTCACGTCATGGCATTACGGACACAGCGTTTCCCCTCGATCAATCAGCCTAACCCTTTTTCGCCAAAGGATATGAGCATTTTCCTGACAAGGATCAAATCGCAATGGCTGCCGTATTTTAAGCAGGCCGCTTATGTTACCGGCCTGCCCCTGCAACTGCTTGTTGCCAAAAGTGCGGTGGAAAGCAGCGGAAACCAGAAAACAAGCAACAATACCTATGTTGGGCTGATGCAGATCGGCAAAGTAACGATTGCCGATTGCCTTAACTACCTGCAAGGAAAAATGTATGCGGACGGCAGGAAATGGATCGCCCCGGCTCCTGTAATTGCAAAAGCGGTTCCCATAATTAAAAAATTCTTTCCAGCTTTCAGTGCTACCGGCGGCACGATCAGCAAAGATGCCGCTTTTGCACTGGCAAAGTCCAACACGGCGGCAGGTGCGGAATTTAACGTGCTTATGGGGGCGGTCTATCTGCAATTCCTTTGCCAGAACCCGAAGTTTATTGACGGCGATGTCCTGCGCCTGGATAAAGTCATGGCTGCCTATAATACCGGGCCTAACTATACCTTTTACAAAGCACCTGTAGCGGACACTTCCGGCCTCGTAAAAATCATTAAAGGCTCCGGCCTTTCTTCGGGCAAGAAGCTGGAAACTTCCCGGCATATCCTGAAATTCTGCGGTATTGGCGGTGCGTTTGACCTGCTGTTTAATAACAAATTCTCCCTGACCTAAACACATGCGTTTATGCAACTCATCCATATAGATCACCCCAACATTCCGGCGGCTATACGCAATGCGTTTGTCCAGAAAGTAACAGCTATTGCCTCATGGCTGCAAATAGACCCTAACTGGCTCATGCAGGTCATGTACGCCGAAAGCAGGCTGAAGGCCAGCGCACAGAACCGGCAGGGTGGCCGCCTGATCGCTGCCGGTCTGCTCCAGTGGACAAAAGCCAGCGGCGTACCTGGTGCGCCTGCTTCGATGCTATCCTTAAATCACCTGCAACAGCTCGATAAGGTGCGGGAATACTTTGCACCTTACCGGGGCAGGATGTACAGCTATTTTGATGTGTACCTGGTTACGTTTTTTCCCGCAGGCGTGGGCAAGGGAGACGATTATGTATTCTCCACAAAAAACCTGTCTGCCGCCCTGATCGCAAAACAGAACCCTGCTGTCAATATCAATAAGGACGGGCGTATTACCATGAAGGAATTTAAGCAGTATGTATGGAACAGTACCCCGGAAGGGGTACGGGGATTGGTATTTAAGGCACAGCAGGTAATAGAGGATGTTAAAGAAGAAGCAAAGCAGATCATTACCGTAATCAGCAACGAACCGGGCAAAGCAGCCGCAGCAGTAGCCGGGATAGGAACGATACTCGCTTTTTTTTTCTCATAAGGCGAATGCACAACGACTAACACGCATAAAAACAATACTGCATTTATGATAATCCCATTCCCTGTAAAAAGACAAAAGGTTGTCCGTATTGCCGCTTATGGCGGGGGTGTTAACTCAACGGCCATGATTATTGGGCTGACACTTCAGGGCATTAAGCTGGATGCTATCCTGTTTTCTGATACGGGTGCAGAAAAAAAGGAAACCTATGCGTTCATACGGCGGTTCAACAAATGGTTGCGCAAACACGGGCAGCCTCGGATCACCATAATCAGGCGCGTCACGAAAACCGGAACAGCAAAGACATTGGAGCAGCATTGTCTGGAATACAAACAACTGCCTTCCATCGCCTATGGCTATAAGCAATGCTCCCATAAGTTTAAAATAGCACCGCAGGAAAAATGGGTAAACAGCTTTGGGAAAGCCCGCAGGTTGTGGAAACAGGGAGGCAGGATTATGAAGTATGTAGGCTTTGACGCTTCAGAGCAAAGACGTACCAGGCCGGGCGATCATAAATATACACCTTGCTATCCGCTTATTGATTGGGGTTGGGACAGGAACCGCTGTAAAGAAGCAATCATAAAGGCCGGGCTTTGCCTGCCGCCAAAGTCAAGCTGCTTCTTTTGCCCCAATATGAGGAAAGGCGAAATCTTAACACTACCGCCTGATCTGCAACAGCGGGCTATTGCCATAGAACGCAATGCCCAGGCTTCGCTTAGGGAAATAAAGGGTTTGGGCAGGAACTATAAATGGGAAGACCTGTTGCAAGCGGATAAAGAGCAGTTACGCCTGTTCGATGACCTGGAATTATTCGCCACACCCTGCGCCTGTACCGGATAACTAATAAATAGAATTATGGTTAGAGAAAAGAAGCTGCCCAATACCAAAGAGGATTTTGTCATGGCCATGAAGCAGGATTTAAGGACGCAGAAGCCGCATACCAAGCTGACGGTGGAAAAACTGGCGGCGGCTTTTGGCATTAAAGACAAGACTGAAGTAAAGGAACTGACGGAACTGGCCATTGTGCGCTGCGCAAGGGAACTCGCGCACAGCGCAGGAACCATCCGGGAGCGGTACGATAAAATTGTCACCCTCTATAAAAGCCAGGTGAATTTAAGTCACCGCACCAGCATGAGCATGCTGCTCCAGCAATATTCCACGCCTGCGCCCATTGGTTATCTTATGGGAATATACACCGGGCTGGATAAGTTGGATAAGGGCGGCGAGGGCTTTGAGCCTTCCGCCGGTAATGGCCTGCTCACCGTTGCCGGTGATCCCCGCTATATTACGGTTAATGAAGTGGACGACCTGCGTCGCCGCAATCTGGAAACACAAGGATTCAAAGCTGTCTGGAAAAGTGATGCTGCCGAACCTTTCCCGATTCAACATTGGTATCGTGCCGTAGTGACCAACCCGCCCTTTGGAACACTGCGCAAGCCGGTTTATTTCGATACCTATAAGATAGATACTTTGGACGGCCTTATGGCCTTACGCGCATTGGAAACAATGGTATGCAACGGGCGGGCTGCAGTGATTATGGGCGGCCATACCGTTTGGGGCAAGCATGGCCGCATACAGGGAGGCCGTAACCGCATTTTCTTTAATTACCTGTATAACCGTTACCACGTTGCCGATGTCATCAATATCAATGGCCGCACGCTGTTTTCCCGACAGGGGACATCCTTTAATACCCGCATCATCCTTATTGCCGGGCGCAAAACCACGCCGGAAGGGGTTGCTCCATTATATAACCCCGAAAAGGATAAAGTGGTCAACACATTTGAGGGGCTGTATGAACGCTTTATGGAAGCAATGGAGGCAGCAACCAAAACCATACAGCCTTACCTAAGTACTATAGCAGAGCGATATGAACAAAAGTACCTTCCTATTGTGCAGCGTTATCCGGGTAAGATCGTACTACTTAGCAACAAGGATAACTATGAGGTTTTCGGCGAAGATGCGCTTACCGTAATGAGGATCACGAAAAAGAGCATTTCCGCGCAATTTCTTTACCATGACCAGGTACTATCCCTGCTGCGCCTACCCCGCGAAGGCAGGCAATGGATAGATGATGTCTTGCGCAGATCGGGGAAGGCTTATGTAATGATTGATGAACTGGAAAAGCCCGAAACGCCATCCCAACAAAAAAAAGCCATTATGAAAACCTATGCTGAAAAATATAAGCGTTACCTGAAGCTGGAACGGATGCTGGAGATAGAACCCAGGTTTGATGAAATTATTATTTATCAGGAAGGCAGTATGTATGAGGTGTACGGACAGGCAGTCCCATACCTGTGCCGCAATTTTGGCCTGAAGCCTGAAGGGGAGTTTCTTTATGCCCGCAAAGTAGTGGAGGTTGTGCGCATACCGGAAGACCGGGTACAGGAAATAAAAGCGCAACTTGAAAAAGATCAGTTCCGCGTAGCTATTTATAACAATACGCCGGGAAAGACCGCCGGAGATAGGATAAATGAACTGGAACAGGAAGCCTTAGCCTTCCTGAAAATGCTGGAAGATAAAGGCTTAGGCGCACCTTATACGCCTGCCTCAGATGCCTGCGTGGTACTCGATACCCAGGTTCCCGACAGCATGGCCTTTGAAACGCAGCAAGCTGTAGAGCAGATAGAGCAGGCAGTTGGCGGTGATATTGACAATTTTGTGCGCGACCGTCTCGGCTACCGCAGCAAAGTAGAGCTATGCAAAGCCCTGAGTGCAGAACAGATAGATGCCGTAGCAATGGCGATCTATAACATTGAGGCGCGGGGTCAGGGTATGGTGATCGGCGACCAGACCGGTATCGGCAAGGGGCGCGTAGCGGCCTCTATGATCCGGTACGGCTGCCAGCAGGGATTAACGCCGGTCTTTATCACCGAAAAGGCCAACCTGTTCTCGGATATATACCGCGACCTGGCGGCCATCGGCAGCGGGCATCTGCGACCGTTCATTGTCAATGCACAGGAAAGCAAGAGCGATATAAAGGACGAGGACGGGCATGTGATCTACAGGGCATTGCCCCCGGCAGAACAACAGGCGGCCTTTGTCAGCCAGCGTGTGCCGGTACAATATGATTTTGTCTGCGCTACTTATACGCAGTTCAACAGCGCGGAGAAGAAACCACTAAAACCCAACTTCCTTAAAGCCATTGCAGAAGATAATATCTTCATCATGGATGAGGCGCATAATAGTTCCGGGGCTTCACAGACCGGGGTATTCTTACAGGAAGTGGTACGCCTGACAAGAGGCGTTACTTTCCTGTCCGCCACTTTTGCTAAAAGACCGGACAATATGCCGATCTATGCCTTGCGCACCGCCATTTCGGATAGTAACCTGGACAGCGAAAGCCTGATCTATTCCATACGCAGGGGCGGCGTGGCCTTGCAGGAAATCCTTTCGGCGCAACTCGTACAGGAAGGACAGATGCTACGCCGCGAACGCAGCTATGACGGCGTGGAAGTCAATTATATTACCCTCGAAGATAAGACTGCCGAACATTGGGCTATATCGGACAATATCACGCAGGTGATCCGCGATATTATTGCCTTTCAGAAGGATTTTATCGGTCATGAGATCGCGCAGCTTGACGAGGAAAAGGCTAAAGCAGGGGAAGAAGTGGCCCTGCGGGAAGGCACATCAGAGGCGGGCGTGGACAACGAGCCTTATTTTTCAAAGGTATTCCAGGTCATTAACCAGATGCTTTTCTCCCTGAAAGCGGAAGCCGTTGCCGAACGTGCCATTCTGCGCCTGAAGGAAGGCAAAAAGCCGGTGATCGCATTCGCCTCTACAATGGGCAGCTTTATCGAAGACCTGATTGCACAGTCGGGCGCACCCTTTGAGGAAGGGATGACGATCAATACCGATTTTTCCCAGGTACTGCGCAAAGGGCTGGAAGGGGTACTGCGCTATACCGTCTATGAGCCGGACGGTACGCCTTCGCACCATGTCTTTGATATTCAGGAATTGCCCTTACCGGCACAGATCGAATACAAAAGGATTTCGACCTTTATTAATTCCGTATCTACCGGCATTACCATTTCACCCATTGATGTGGTAACAAAGCGCATCCGGGAAGCAGGTTATACCGTTGCAGAAGTGACAGGCCGCAAATACACACTGGAACTGGATGATAAAGGGACAAGCGGTATTGTAAAGGTGCGCAAACGCCTTAATACCAATGATGCCTTCCGTCTGTTCAATAATAATGAAGCCGATGTGCTGCTCATCAACCAGGCAGGATCTACCGGCGCATCCGCACATGCCATTGCAACGGCCAAAGTACCGCCCTCCGAAGTAAAGCAACGGGTAATGATCGTGCAACAGCCGGAACTGGACATCAATACCGAAGTACAGAAACGGGGACGCATCAATCGTACCGGACAGCTATTCAAGCCGATCTATGACTATATGACCACCGCCATACCCGCCGAAATGCGGCTGATGATGATACTCCAGAAAAAATTAAAGTCCCTCGATGCCAATACTACCTCTAACCAGAAGCAAAGCACCAAAATTCTGAACGTGCCGGATTTCCTGAACAAGTTTGGGGACGAAGTGGTAGCCAACTACCTGACCGAGCATGAGGACATCAATAAGATGCTGGACTACCCGGTAAAACGTAATGATGCGTTCCGAAAGGAAGGTGAAAATGTGGTAGAAGATGCTGCCTCCAAGACTTGCGGACGCGTGGCCGTATTATCTGCGAAGATGCAGCAGGAGTTTTATAGCGAAGTGTCGAATATGTATGATGAGTATGTGGAATACCTGAAACAGACCGGCGACTATGACCTGGAGGTAGAGGCCATGAACCTGGAAGCGGAAACGCAGGCTACCAGCATTGTCAAGATGGGCAAGGGGGCGCAAAGCGTATTTGGCAAAGACAGCCTGCTGGAGCAGGTAAAGGTCAATGTGCTGAAAAAGCCGTTTACCCCAACGGAACTGAACAATATCCTGAATGAATCGTTAGCCGGAAGGACGGCAGCGGAGTTGCAGCAGGAATTGCAAGATGAATTTCTGAAATACGGTAATGTCATTTTAGAAGAAGAACAGCAGGAGATCAATGAACAATTTGACCGGCTGGTAAAGGGCATACAATCAGAGCGCAAGATCATGAAGCTGGCAGAGGACATGGAAGCCTGGCGCGTGGCTATTGCCCAGCGGGAAAAGGAGCTGGAAGAAGACCGGCAAAAGAAGCTGGCACAAGCAGGTAAAAAGGCCAGCGACCGGAGATTTTACCTGAATAGGATTTTACCCTTTTTCCAGATCGGCCAAAGCCTTTATTACCCGATCCGTTACGGTATGGATACGGAACTGATCCCCACCGTGTTTTTAGGCTATCAGATAGACTGGAAAAAGAAGAATCCTTTTGCCCCCTCTAATATCAAACTGCGCTTTGCACTCGCTGATAGCCATAAATACCTGGTCATCCCGGCGTCCAATAAGGAAACGGTCATGGCTGTGATGGGAGCCAGTGAAAAAGTAGAGCCGCCAGACCGTTTTACCCTGCTCGATAATTGGGAGGCGTGGATCAAACAGGGGAGCGTGGACAGGCAGACCCGCTATATCATCACCGGCAATCTCTTACAGGCGTTCGCCGATCATCCGGGTAAGCTCATCAGCTATACCACCATAGACCAGCAGGTAAAGAAAGGCATTTTGCTACCTGAACACTGGAACCCGAAGGAACAATTAGAAGATAAGGTAACGGTTCCGGTAATCAAAGCCCTGCCGCTGATCGCCTCCCTGACACAAGGCCATTCCATCGTCACTAATACCGGCATCGGCATTTACCGGGAAAGCAATCAGTCTTTCAGGATCATCGTTGCCGCCGCACGTTCTGCTGCTGGTGATATTTTTCTGAACGAAGATATTTTAAAGCTGGTGAACGGTAACAATTTCGAGAAGCGGTCGGATAAAATGGTAGCTAATATCAGCGCAGACAAACTACCGGAGCTGGTCGGACTTATCCAACGCCTCAACAACTGCGCCGTTTCCATTCCGCATAGCCAGTTGAAATATATTACGCAGGATGAAGTTTTTGCAGATAGAAAACCAATCCGCATGCCGGAACCGGAAGGGACAATTACAGCGGACGATGAAGAACTGGAATTACTGGAGCTGGAAGCAGAGGCCGCCAGCGTAATTATCATGCTGGAGCTGGAACTATATGGTAAGGCGGCCTAACGACTATCATAACATCCAAAAGATAAAATTCATTAAAATGAAAGTGACTATTCATAATTACAAGGAAGCAGAAGCGAAAATTGACTGGAGCGCGGCATCCCAAGCCCTCCAGGTCGGCAAGACACTGACGGAAAAAGGTATCAAACATTATAGCAATCCCTCAGCCGCAACCGCGAAGGATGCCATAGATAAATACTTCCTGCTACTGGAAACGGTATTAAAAAAAGCTGCACCCGCAAAGAAAAAGGCTGCACCTGCACCCAAAAAGGTAGCTAAAGCTCCTGCCGCTCCAAAGCAGACGTCCAGGAAAGCAGCGAAGGAAGTCAAAGAACCGGCTGAAACCACTGCCACTGTTGTAGAGCATATCACAACCGACATTGCGCTGGTTCGCAGGTTCACCAACCTGCATGGCAAATCCAAGAACTATGACCAGCTACTTTCTATCTGGCGGGCATTTGAGAAAGCAATCGTGGAGCGGAAAGTGACGAAGGGGTCGCCTTACAAAGACGAGATAGCATATATGAAAGAAAGTCTGACCGGCGCACTGCGGGCGGCCAAAGAGAACGGAACCATTGAGCTGGTGATACCGGCATACAAGTACCGGAACTTTAAAGCCATTGCCGATAGTGTAGCGCGTTCTTTAGGCGTGAGCATTCTGCTCGAATTTATCAATATCAGCGGCAGGGCGCGGATGCAGGAGCGGGCAAAGAAATTACAGGCCAGGATAAAGAAGGCACTGGCAGAGGGTAAACTGAAAGGGGATCGCTATATTGAGGAAGTAAGGAGCGCCTTAAAAGACCTGGACGGTTACGTAGGCAGCAAGAAAGCCAAAATAGAGATAAACGATTATTACTTGTCCGGCGTAGGGGAAATTGCCTTGCATGGCTGCAAATGCGGCGGTTCTTTACATGGCTTCAGCAGGGGGCAGAATGCCGTTATCTTAAAACTGATCCAGGAGAAGGCCAAAAACTTTAACGCCCCGGAACTGAACCGGGTATTTGTTGATACCGTTGCCCCGGACATCTGCAAGCTGATCGTGCGCAGGCTTGTGGACACCGGGCAGCTTACCATGCGCATGATCCGCAACCCGGCAAAGCCGAAAGCAGGTATTGCCCTTAGCGGTGTGCCGGACGAACCGGAACCAGGCAGCCCTTATGATTTTAATGCGGAAGTCATGGACATGCGCCTGCGCAGCGCAGGACGGGTAATACCCATGCCAGTTGATCTTCCCGTTTCCGGGCTTTCAGGTTTCAGTAGCGGGGTTCCTTATCCTGATACAAATGATGTACAGATCATTTCCGCAAGCGAGCTGGTCAAAAAGAAGTTCAAAACCATCGGGCTTACCGGCAAATACCGCCGCCTGATCGGTGATCCTGAACCGGGGTTCTCCATGATGATATTCGGCAAGCCCAAGCAGGGAAAGTCAACAGTTGCTATAGACTTTGCCAAAGACCTGACCAGCTTAGGAAAGGTGCTGTATGTCGCCTTTGAAGAAGGGGCGGGCTTTACGCTCCAGGATAAGGTGATCCGTAACAATGCCAATGTACCCGGATTGGATTTTTCGGGTAAGCTGCCTCGTACTTTATCAGGCTACCGCTATGTATTTATTGATAGCGTAACCGATGCCGGGTACAATGAAGCCGGGCTTAAAGCATTGATAAAGGCCAACAAGCCAAACGAAATTTCGATTATCGGCGTATTCCATGCGACAAAGGCAGGGAATTTCAAAGGCGGCCAGTCTTTTGCCCACGATGTAGATGTGCTGTTAAAAGTGGAAAACGGCATAGTACACGCGCAGGGCAGGTATGCGCCGCCTGCTGAAATGAGCATTGCCGCTATCCTTCCTGCGCAGCGGCAGGCTGCATAACAAAGGCATCCGGTATGGTCAGCACAACGGAAGTGCCGGAACCGGGTACGGAATAGATGCCCAGGCTTCCCTTTATTATCGATGCCCTTTGCCGCAGGCTGTCCATGCCTACGCCTTCCTTAAAGGTCGCCGCATCCGTATCTATTCCCTTGCCATTATCAATAATGCGCATCTCAAAGTTCTTATCGCCGAACTTCAGGTGAATGCCTACCCTGTCCGCCTGGGCATATTTGATAATATTCTGTATCGCTTCCTGCGCAATGCGAAATACCATTAACCCTGTCTGCTCAGACAGGGCTTTTCTTTCCCCCTCGATGTTGACCTCACACCTGATCCTGTTCGTGGCATTCAGCCATTTGGCTTCTTCCTGGAGTGAATTAATAAAGCCCCTGCTCTTTAAATAGCGAGGGTTGAGCGTATGGCTGATATTTTGGGTGTCAAAAATAAGTGTGTTCAGTATCGTGCTGACTTGCTGTACGACTGGCCGGGTATCTGGATATACACCGTCTTCGATAACGTGCATGTGCATACTGGCCATATTCAGCATCTGGTTCACATTGTCGTGGATCTCCATTGACAGCTTGTACATGGTATGCTCCCGGTCTTCAAGGAGTGCCTCAAGATGTTGCCGACTTTTAAGATTCTGCCGCTTCTTGAGCAGGATCAGGGTGCAGGCCATGAAGAAGACCACGATAACAGTAAGCAGGGTTGCTGCAATAATGAGCGGCATATAAGCGTGTTCAAACATAAATTCTTTTCATTTTCGGATAGAGGAGGTACAGTACCGATAGAGCGCCATAAGTACCAATGCTGTTGAGGAGCAAAAGCATTTGCAAGTGTTCGGTCGCTGCCTTGTCCGTTGCCCGGTAAAAATCGTACATCACCCAGGACCAGAGTGCGCCGCATTGGTACAGGATCAGGATCAGCGGTATCCAGAACTGTGTCTTACGGCTGAATCGCAAATTGTCGTCATCAATCTCCAGCAGCTTGTAAATCCCGTACAGGGACATGCAGACAATACCGAAACATTCCAGGAACAGAAAATTAGCATTGATCCGGTTTATGGGCTGGAGTAAGAAATTCAGCCCGCCAGCTACAATGCCCGCCAATGCAAACCATATACCGATATGGTCTTTGCGCATCCTGCCTATACTGAAATAAAAATACCCGCAGATCAGCACCCACTCTATGATGCAGGAGATATTAAATACAGGCAGATTGTTGTGGTATTTTTTAGCGGCGCAGCGGGCGACTATTTCCGTTACCAGCCCTAACCAGATGAACCAGGTAATGAACCTGGTTCCTTTATCTGTTATCCGGTAACGGTATGCGGCGATCAGTGATAACAGGAACAGCAGGCAGAGGTAAACAACGTACAGCACTTCGTTCATTCAGGGTCGAGGTATATTATTGTAACAGGTTACTTGATGCTGTGCCGAACTTCGGGCAAAATTCAGGACAGGGCGTACAATGGTTAGGAACCCTGTTTCCGGGCGCAAAAATATAATTTCCACGTTTATCATATCCGGCCACGACAAGCGTTAGTGCCTTGCTGCTCATGGCTGCAGGCTTGCCCATATTCCCGGCATCTATATATTGACGGGTATGCGCAAACATGAACTTGATATTTTCGATCTCCGGGTTCTGGTTCAGGTAGATGCGAAGCTCTTCCGCGTCCATAATCAGGGAATAGAGTTCCGGGTTGGGTTTGGCTTCGTTATTCGTATCGAGGCTTTTCAGGTAGCTTTCGATCATGACGTTGGCCGAGTCCTTCGTAATGAACCCGGTGTAATCCGTGTCCCTTTGTTTTCGGGTGCAGGCACTTAGTAGCAGTACGATAGCGGCAATAGCGGTAATTTGGATTCCTTTCATTTGTGTGTTGTATTTATTAGTGAACAATTGTGTGCGGTTAATATACCGGGCTAACCCCGGTGTCAATGGCCACATACCCGTACCGGACGGCAAACAAGGCCAGTCCTGTCCGGGTCTTTGCGCCGGTCTTCTGGAACAGCCGGTGGCGATAGCCCTCTATGCTTTTTTGCGAAGTCCCCATTTTATCGGCGATCTCCAGGTAAGTAAGGTCTTCAATACAATAGCGGAGTAGCTGCAATTCCTTTTGGGTCAGTTTCGGCAATACCTTCTTCCCTTCCCGGACAGCCTTAATGTCTTTCAGGCAAAAAATTTCATTGCAATAGATGTCATATTCCTGTACATGGCGTATAGCTTCTTTTACGGTACGGGGGTGGCTGTTCTTGGAAAGGTAGCCGTTGACCCCGGCGTAGATCATCTGTACTACATAGGCTTCCCGCAGATAGCTGGTCAGGATCAGTATTTTGATCTGCGGCCATTTCTTTTTAAGTAGAGGTACTGTCTGAAAGCCGTCCATGTCCGGCATCATAATATCAATGAGGCATACATCAGGTAGTGCCTTAGCCTGCTCAATGGCTTCGACCAGCTCCCGGCCATTGGCGGCATTGATGATTACTTTGATGTCCCCGGTGTCCTCAATATGGGGAATGACGGATTCACGGAGAAGCTGGTGGTCGTCAGCGAGTGCTACGAGTACTGGCAGGCCGCCCCTGCCTTCGGTAATATGTTCCATACGCGATTTGTTTTCCGGTAGCGATAACCGTTACCAATTCGCGCACAAAAATATAATGAAAAAATAATAAAAATTAAGGGATAAATCCCTTAACATAAACGATTTAAAAGTGTAAAATTCCGCACACACGAATAGCCTTTTCCTATTATAAAACAATAGCTAAAACGATATTTCCATTGGAAAGACGCGGGGGTTTATCCCGTAGGTAATTCTTTTATTCCCTTCACATTTGCAGCCTTAAAAAATAATCTAAACACCAAATCTAAAGGTGGTATGCCGGAGTTTGTAGAGTTTGCGGGGCTGCGCCATTATCCCGTTGGTAATGCACAATTATATAAGAGAAACAATAACCTGGTCGTTTCGGCACTGAAGCATCCAATGGACGGTATAGTTATTGAAACGGGAATGGCAACCGAAGTCGCCATTGAGCTTGCACCGCTCGAATTGAATGCTGATACGGTGCTGGCCATTACCTTCCAGGCTACCGACCGGGCAAGGCGGTTAAGAGGCATCGGCCAGTGGGTGATTATACCGGATGCTGGCGGCAAAACGGCCTGTCTGCTGATTAACAGCAAGCCGGAAGGCATCAGTATCGCACTTACCGGGAAGCAAAGGCAATCCGATCTGTTCCATAGCATTATCCAGCCGCAGCGAAACAGCAAATGGATCGGCATTGCTACCATTGACCTGGCCGGGCGCAATACCTGGCTGTCCGGTATCCGTTGTCGTATGGAACCTTTGCGGGACAGCAAGGGCAGGATTACGCAACTTACCGTTATCAAAACGATCAGCAGTAGCGCAGCGATACAGCCGCTAATGCAAGACCCCATTGCAGGACATTTAATACATCAGGGTTATTACGCCATTGATGCGCTGCATATTGCCTCGACAACACAGTACCCTGAAGGGCTGCCTTACGAATGGGAGAACCATATTTCCCAGGTCGTGATGACCGGCCAGCATATAGCGGAAGTGTTGCTTACCCATAGCCAGGTACTGTAACCATAATAGACAATTATACGGGATAAATCCCCCCATCTTTTATTTTCTGAAGATGCGGGGATTTATCCCGTATCCTTTTCAAAAACAGGTGCAAACTTTGGTTGTTCATGAAAAGAGATATTTCATATCGCAGCTTTATTTCCCAAAAAATCCCCCGTTGCTGGTGGCAACCGGGGGACTTAAAAATGATGCTGCATTGCGTACATCCTCCTTAGCTACGCTAAAGAAAATCTCATTATGGTATCAATACAATCATTCATTTTAAAACATAAAATTATGAAAATTACACCGATGCTGTTTGCCGCAATGCTTTGCGGTATCGGCACATACGCACAAAACGCAGTGGAATGCAGCTATACATCTATCAGCTCCAATATCACGACCAATACCACGCTTTCAGCCAGCACCCTGTACCGGCTCGAAGGCTGCATCCATGTTACAAGCGGTCACACCCTGACCATTCCTGCCGGGACAAGGATCATGGGTAAGAAAGACGCCTCGTCACCCGGAATGCTCATCATTGACAAAGGAGCGACCCTGTCCGCTTCCGGTACATCGTCCAACCCGATCATCTTTACTTCCGATCAGACACCGACCCATAAAAACCCAGGTGACTGGGCAGGTATCGTAATCGAAGGCAAGGCGACCAATAACGTAAGCGGCGGTATTATCTCCATTGAGAACCGCGCCTGTTCCATCGAAGGTGGTGTGGCCAGTGGCGCAAACGATGCGGATAATTCCGGTACGCTGCAATACATACGCATTGAATACGCTACTTATCCACTGACGCTCTTATCGGTGGGAAATGGTACAACTATTGACCATATCCAGGCTTCTTATGCTGACCGCGATGCCTTCCAGTTCTTAGGCGGTACGGTAAGGGCAAAGTACCTGGTATCGCTCAATGCAAAAGGTGCTGATATATTGTCCAAGTTTGGTAATCGCAGCCTGGTACAGTACGTTATTAACCTTCGTCCAGATGCGGGTGCGCACACTTCTTCCGGCGATCTATCCAATAGCATTGTAATGGGCAACAACGATAACGCAGGCGGCGGTTATGCCGGTACGCCTGCCAATCATCCGGTGTTCAGCAATGTATCTATTATGGGGCCGCTGTATTGTGGAGCTGGTACGATCAGCAGCGATTTTAAAAACGCAGTATTCTACTACCACAATACACAGGGCGGCGTATATAACAGCTTCGTTGCCGGTTATCCTGTTGGCCTGCGCATGGAAGATGCGACTACGCTCAATAACGCGGACGCGAACGATAACCTGCTTTTCTCTGAAAACAGTTTTTATAACAACACAACCGAATACTCTAACAACGGCTCGTGGCCGGGAACCTGCGCAAGCAACATGACTGACTGGATCAAAGGATTAGCAGGAGGCTCCTGCGATCAATTCGGCAATCAGTTCCAGTCTCCGTCCTATACCGTTGGCTACAGCAGTACGATATGCGGTAATTACAGTACGACCACGCCTACGTTTGTGTTAGGAACCACAGGGCTGAACAATGCCAGCTTTCCAAGCGGCAGTGACCTGGACAATGTTTTCTTTACTTCCACGTCGCAGAAACATGGTGCATTGAATACTTCTACCGACTGGACAACGAGCTGGGCAGAATGGAACCCACAGGCATTCGATCCATGCCCAGGCATGCGCCCTGCTGCGCCTACAGGTATAGAAAGCCTGGCTAATGAAAATACAACGATCCAAATCGCGCCTAATCCGAGCGAGGGCATTACCTATGCTTCCTTTGATGCCAAGCAATCAGGCAGCATTAAGATCACGGTAGTGAACAGTGTAGGACAGGTAGTGAGAACAGTGGACAGGAACGTAGAAAAAGGCAGCCAGCGCATAGCGATCAAAACAGAAGGCTTGAACGCAGGCATGTACACGGTAATTGTTGAAACAGCAAAAGGCGCTGCTATGCGCTCAAAACTGGTCATAAAATAGCTTGCTGTTTCACACCTGATAATAATTACTTAAAACCACAAACAACATTACATGAGAAGATTTAGTTTTATCGCAATCTGCGGATTGCTGTTTTTAACAGCCTGTAAGAAGGAACAATTGACCAAAGCGGATAGTACCCCCGCCCCTGCGAAATCAAAACTGTACAATGCTGCCTCCATATCGCCGGACGGTCTTGCAGATGAAGTAAGCGTTTCAGCTTATGGCTTCCTGGTACTGCCGGACACCAATGTATATGCCCATTATATTGACTTCCTCGATAGCAATTCGGCAAACAACATTGCTGCATTCCATAGCAGTATAGGTTTTAGCAGCCAGGCTGCTGTACAGGGACAGGCGGGTAACTATATCCCTCCCTCAGTGAATAATGGAGAATATGTATTTAACCAATCGGGCATCGTCCAGATCGGGAGCATCGTTTATCGGGGCGTGAACAGTGAGGGTTATCTGCTTGCTATGCCGGTAAATTATCTCAATGCCGGTACTTATGCTGCTTTGGTCAACAAGCAGTTCCTTCCTTCTGTAATGTGCAAGCTGAAAGTTGGCGGTAGTTATGGGGATAACCCGGAGGCGTTTATTCTTGGCAATATCGGTTATGCCGATGTAGCTCCGCCGCCGCCAGCCCCGGTTATTTGTGGCAAGAAGGTGACACATACTTATACTACCGGAAATGTGACCGTCCAAGATACTTCCTGGTATTTCCTGGGTATAAGGTATAGGCACGAGGTCATCATTATTATTCACGATTAGGTTAATGATCTTTTAAACCATTTAAACGTCTGCTCTATTTAGGGCAGACGTATTATTTTTATCCAATGAAAATCATATCCCTCGTCAGTACTTTTTTATTGCTCGTTCAGTACGTCGATGCACAAACAAAAGAACCTTCAAAAACAGCCAGTGGCATTACTTCCGTTGACATGGAAGAAGTCGTTATCAAAGCCAGCAAGCCCGATAAATACATACATGCTATCAGGCCGGAAAATGTCTTTATAGTGCTTGCCCGCCGCATCCCGGCGACCGGGTAGATTCAACCTGGTATGCTACTGCTTTTCCGCAAATAGCAGACGTACCGGTTTCCTTATATTCCGCAGAGATAAAATTGAAACCATTTGATACCAGCCTGTTCGATATAAAGCTGATCGTATTCCAGGTAACGGGAAATGATACGCTTTTCAGGAGCATCAATATTGATGCTGGCAGTATCAAAAAGAACAAACTGAAAATTGATCTTTTTGCGGAGAATATTACTTTGCAGCCGGCTGAATTTTACCTGGGGTACGGCTTTCACACGAAGCACATTACAGAACCATACCGCTACCGGCTATTTTCGACCAGCAAAGGCGAAGGGGCATTACTGGAGCGCAAGAACGGAAGGATAAGGATCATAACACACGAACACATGCCCTATGTGTTTCCTTTCAAATTGTCCTTTAAGAAATGGGGCTGAGGCCGGTAGGATGGGAATTTTTATCTTTGTGCTTTTACACACCTGCTAATAGGCTATCCAATGTTTGACGAATTAAGCCACTATACTAATACTGACCATTTCTTCTTTAAACCTACTGATAGCTTAGGCAAAGTTTGCAATGCACCGGCAGACAAAAGTGGCGTTTATCTTATCTATGCTTTACAACGAGGCAGGATAGAACTTGTTTACATCGGTCGTTCAGGTGAAGTAAAACCGGATGGCTCGCTTTTCATTCGTAGGGCAGGGCTGGGCGGTATTAAGGACAGGCTTGTAAATGGAAAACAGTTTGGTGCAGCCAGACGTAATTCATGGAAACAGCAAATGAATATAGAAGGCATTGAAGCACTGGACATATATTGGTATGTGACGCATAATGACGATTATGTAGATTGCCCCAAAGTTTTGGAAAACAAACTGATTTCAAAATACATAGCCATTTATGGACACCTGCCTATTTGGAACAACGAACTGTAACAGAAGATTCGGAAATGCCGATGTATAAAGAAGCCCCTGTAAAACAGGGGCTTCTTTATTGGATTCAGATGTATTTTATCGTATCAATATTACATCACCTTTCAGTGCAATGGTCTTATTTTCCTTTGTTTCGATGTTGATATGATAATAATAGGTTCCGAGTTCGGCAGGCTGTCCATGAAACCTGCCGTCCCAACCCTGTAAGGCCGCAGGGCCATAGGCACTAAATACCTGCTGGCCATAACGGTTATAGACCTCAAAATAGCGCACGAAGATATAACCCGATGCCACTGGCCGGAAATAATCATTCAGCCCGTCCCCATTAGGCGTAAAGGCTGTAGGCATAAGGACAGTAGGGTTTACAGCGACCTGTACCGATGCCTTGCCAATACATCCCTGCTCTGAACGCCCGGTAACAATGAAGGTGTGTGTTGTGTCCATTGCTACGCTTTGGTTATATGCGGCCTGATCGGGTAGCAGGTATGCCGGTTCCCATGAAAGTACCGTATAAGGTTCGCCCGCCGATGAGTGCAGTTGCACCACTTCACCCCGGTTCACCAAATCTTTATCAGCGTCCAATACCAAGTCCAGCCCATAGACCGTTATCGTCTTATAAGCCGTATCATGGCAGCCCTCTATGTTTGTCGCCACTTGCGTAGCGGCATAGGTTCCTGTCTGCCCATAACTATAAGACGGGTTTTGCAGGCCGGAAAAATTACCGTCCCCGAAATACCATTTCCATAAAGGCGCAGAGCTGGTATTGGTGAAATCTACCCCCACGCCTTTGCAGGCTACGCTATCCACAGTAAACGATGCTTCGGGTACGGGTAAAGGCTGTATCGTAACATACAGTGTGGTATCACACCCGGCAGGCGTGGTGATACGAACCGCATATAGCCCGGTATCTATTGCCTGAAAGGTATCGCCTGCATTGCTTACTCCTTGCTGTAAGATAGTTCCGCTTGCATCTTTCCAGCTATAGGTAAAGGTAGTGGTATCGTCTGCTTTGGGTCGCGCCCATGCTTTTGCCTGTCTTGCGCCGGGACAGCTATAGCCTGTTGTGCCGAGTGTGGGCAGCGCATAGAAGCGTACCATGAACGTATCTATCTCATAGTCGCAGTTGGCATTAATGTACCGGACAACATACCTTCCGGTATGGTGTACCGTATGGGAGCGGCTGGTATTGCCACTATCCCACTTGTACCGCTTGCCGGTATCGGCGACAAGGATAAGGCTATCCCTGAAACAAACCGTCACCTGCTTTACTACACTTACCGTGTCCGGTGCGGGGATGATCGCAATATCGTTAGGCATCCCTCTTTCCGCACTGCCGGAACTAAGTGTTATTATATTGGGTACAGCATTGCAGAATGTCCCTGCAAGGTTGGGCAGATTGATCGCGTGGATATAAGCGGAAGACTTACCGCTGCTGAAATAAATCTTGTCGTCCTTTCCTCTTTGCAGATCGCCGAGGCAATCCAGCGAAGCACTGTAATCGGTGAACACAACGGTGTTAGAAGCAATGATCGCCGCCGTTGTGGACAGGCTTACATCGAACTGCCTTACCTTGCCGGGGTAGTATGTACCGCCATAGCCGAACGATGAGGTAGAAGCATAGAGCTTGCCGTTATCCGGAGAAAAGCAGGTTCCGTAATAATACCGTAACGTACTGCTGCTATCCAATACCCTTGCATTGGAGAGGATGCCGCTACGCATATCGAAATCGTACAGTTCTAATCCCCCTGTGCCATTCCAAGCCTTATTACAGGCAGCCGCCATTTTTGTACCATCCGGCGAAAATTTGATCGTACCATAACGATACCAGGATAGCGGCAGGTCGCCCACATTGGAGATCACCGGCGTGGTCACGATCCCGGTATCGGTGATCTCATAGGCTTTGTATTGGTTGGCAGATTTTGACCGTACTACTACCCAAATGCTATTACAGCCTTTTACCACCGTGAGCTTTTCGGCAAGGTTTGTGCCTATCGATATGCCTTTCTTGCCGGATGCAATACCGCCCTTGCCCCCGTTGAGGCTCATATCAATGAGTGAATACAGCAGGTTGCCGCTCGTACTTAAACTGAACAGGTAGTAAAAGCCGGGATGCGCGGGATAACCGGCAATAGCCGTTGCCTGTGTCGCATAGCTGCCGTTCCAGTTCATAAGCGGGGGATCGCCAATAGGGGACATAGGGGCGGTATAGCCGCTTACCCCTCCTGTCAGTTCCGGCATCAGCTCATGGTCGCGGTTCCATACCCAAAAGCCATTGGTATAAAAGAGCAGTTGCCCCGCGCTGTTACAGATCGAGGCACTCCCTTCATATCCGGGGAAAAGGTTGGTAGCATAAGGGACGGGAGAAGTTCCCGTAAAATCCAGCCCGGCATGATCCCCGAATGCCCAAATATTTTGCTCGCCCTGTCCCCATGCGCTAAGGACAGTTTGCAGCAGCAGCCCGGTAACGATGATTGTCTTTTTCATATTCTTGCTATTATGTATTTTGAGAAGAACAAAAACCGGCAGGAGTTTTCACCCTGCCGGTTTGATAGGATTAATGGCTGCGGGAGATCACCAGCTTTTCGGTCTGTAGCAATGCGCCGGACTTATCGGTAATACGCAACAGGTACAGGCCATTTGATAAATGGCTTACGTCAATATCCTTTGCGTTGGTATAAAAACCTTCTGTCCGTCCTTCCATGCTGCTGATTGTAACGTTTATCTTTTCTTTCGCATCTATGTAGAGCCGGTCAGTGGCAGGGTTGGGATAGATGCGTACCGCATTGCTTTTGCCGTTCAGATCATCTATACCTACCGTTCCCCCGTCAAAGGGTGCGGACGTACCTTCGCAGCCGTTGGCATCCGTTACGGTAACGGTATAGTTGCCGGAAGTAATGAGGATAGTATAGCTTACTCCTGTTGCGCCGGTAATAGGGCTGCCGTTATGGTTCCATTGATAAGTAGCATAAGTGCCGGTAGAAAGTACAGTACCGCTTGCGGCTATGACCGGGACAGGCAGGGGGTGAACAAGGATCGTATCAATAAGCGAAGTATCGGCGCAGCCCTGCGATGAAGTAACGATCACAGCGTAACGGCCTGCAATACGGGCGGTATAGAGCGGGTTGATCGCACCTGCTATTGCCGTATCATTCCTATACCATTGATACGCCGCACCTGTGCTGGCTGATAAGATAACGCTGTCCCCCGCGCAGATACTTACCACTCCCGAAGGGGTTATTATAGGCAAGGGGCTAACTGTGATAGCCATTATGGTTGCTATACTTGTGCCACATGGAAAATTGGCTGTTACACGCAGGGTATCGCTGTTTGCTCCTGCTGTTACCGTGATCGTATTGCTGCTGCTTGTCCCGCTCCAGCCTGCGGGTATGATCCACGTGTAGGAAATGGCTCCCGTTACTGCGGGTACGGAATAGGTATAGCTGGCATTCCTGCAAACGGTATCATTGCCTGTTATCGCCGCTGGTGCGTTAAGGTCGCAATCGTTAAAGACCGCAAGGAAGCCATCATCGCTGCCGCCATAGCTGGTATGAAAAGCGCCGGTAGTGGCCAGCCCTATGCTGCTCGATGTCTGCCCGCCTAAAAATACTTGTGACAGTTGGTTGCAGTACACCCCATAACCCGTTTCATCGGCATCGCCCCCGAAATAGGTAGCCCACTGCCTTACTCCTGCCGTATCGAAACGGGCAAGCATGGCATCTGTTGTACCGTCTAAGGTATCTTTCCATGCCCCTGTAGTGGCTATCCCTGTTATGCTGGCCGTCCTTCCGGTCAGGTAAATATGTCCGTAACCGTCTGCACATACCCCCGAACCGTTATCAATGGCTGCGCCACCGTAATAGGTTCCCCATTTCCTTACCCCGCTGCCGCTGAATTTGGCAAGGAAGGCATCGGGGGCAAGGCCGCCGCCTAATGTGTCCTGCGCTGCGCCCGTTGTAGCAATGCCTGAAATGCTGGTCGTATTGCCAGTGATATACACGTTGTTCTCCGGGTCGGTGCATACACCATAAGCCCTATCCAGCTTTGCATCGCCATAATAAGTTCCCCATTGCCTTACCCCGGCGCTGTCAAATTTGACAAGGAACGCATCATCTAAGGCAGTCCAGCTTGTCTGATAAGCCCCGGTTGTAGCTATGCCGGTCGTGCTGCGGGTATAGCCCGCGAGGTACACGTTCCTGCTGGTATCGCAGGCTACCGATTGGCCATAGTCCAGTAGCGAGCCGCCGTAATAGCTTGCCCAGCGAAACACGCCGCTGCTGCTGAATTTGGCGATAAAGGCATCGTTTGCGCCGCCGTAGGTGGTCTGGTGCGCCCCGCTGCTGGCTATAGCACTGCTGCTTTGTGTATAACCGCAGATATATACATTGTTTGCTTTATCGCAGGTCACGCCAAAACACTGTTCCGTACCGCTGCCGCCGAAGTAAGTTGCCCATTGCCGTACCCCGCCCGTATCGAATTTGACGAGGAATGCATCTGTACCGCCATTCAAACTTGTCTGAAAACTACCTGTAGTAGCAATACCGGCAGTGCTTTGGGTATAGCCCGACAAGTACGCATTGCCGAAGGTATCGCAGGTAATGCCGTACACATATTCATAATCCACGCCCCCATAATAGGTAGCCCATAGCCTTGTGCCGCTACTGCTGAATTTGACCAGAAAAGCATCTGTAGTGCCTGCTATAGTGTCCATATAGCTGCCGGTAGTGGCGATGTTGGCGGCACTGCCGGTATTACCCCCAAAATAGCCGTTGCCGTACTTGTCGCCACTGACGCAACCGTTACGGATCGCTTCAACCCCTATATCGCCGTAATAGGTCGCCCAACTAAGCGTAGGGTCTATAACAAGCGTACCGGAATAGTCGCCGGTCGCAAAACCGAGGGTATTACCCTGAAGGACAAAGGAAGAAGCCACCGCCTTGCCGTCTGCCTGGTAGCTGACGGGCGCAGCTTCGGTAACGCTGCCCATAGGCGTAGTGGCGGTAAGTTTTCCGGCTTTATCAATGGCCAGTGCGGTAGTACCGCCATATTGCAGCTTAATGTCCGATACCTTGCCGCCCGGACGTACTACAAAATCGTATTCTACCGCGTTGTTCCTCACATACAGCACCCAATCAATATTAGGGTACACATTGCGGTAGGTGATCTTTTGGAAGGCGTGGGCGGTTAAGCCCTGCCCTGCAGCAGTGGTATAATACCGTTCATAATAGCTTTGCTTTTGTTCCGCGACAAATTGTGCCTGCGGATCTGCACCGATCAGGCTAACGTCCATACGGTACAATGCGGTACGCTCGTCACCAAGAGGTTTTGCCCATTGGTAATGCAGCTTGCCACTACCGACAAACAGGCTGACACCGCTACCGCCGGAGCGGAAATGCACATCGGTACGGGGCTGGCTGTGCTGGTCTGTGATCTGGCCTTTGTTCTCTACAAAAAACAGGGTGTGAGGAGCTGGTTGCTGCCGTTGTACCGCCTGGGCATTGGTTGCTGTATTTGCGGACAAAATGCCGCCAAACAAAAGGGGAAAGAGTAGATGCCTTGCATTCATACTTACAATCATATTAAAGGATTAACAAATACATTCTTTAGAATGCGAAACCCTGAAACACGCCGGAGTATGCGCTACAAAACCCTTTTAGAAGGAAGGACGATCTTTTAATAACTGGAAGGAAATAAAAGAGCGTGGAACTTCACTTAAAGCTAACAGAGGCCCTCGGAGGCCCACAAGCGCAATAAGGAAGCCCACGCCTTAACGTGGGCATTCTACTTATCTACTCGCGCTTGTTGAAATTTCCGAGGTTTCTGTTAGCGAGATTCTAAGCGAATGCTTCTGAATATTTTAGAAGAATCGCAAAATTACTTTTTTATCTCTTACAATGTTAACTTTGCTAATATTGCATGGACGAAATTCCCCAAGTGAAACTGAATATCCAACAACAAAAAGTTGTATTTTATTCGTCATAGTTATATCAATCCCAAAGCGTTATGACAGCACCAGATTTAAGAATAGGCAGTAAGTTGAGAATTTTACGCGAGGTTCGCGGTTTAAAGCAGCAAGATATTGCTGACAGGTTGGGTATCAGCCAGACAGCTTATTCCCGATATGAACAGAACCAGACAAACCTATCTGTTGAGCAGGCTGAAAAGCTGGCAGAGATATTTGATGTGAGCCTTCCTGATCTTCTTTCTAAGGACAATCCAATAATTACTTTTTCTAATAATCAACTGATTGAAAAAGGATATATCCAGAGTAACTATGAAGCATCTGGAAATGAAAACAAAGTAGTTGCTGCAAATGAAAGGGAGATAAGTACGCTTAAAGATGTGATTGCTGAACAAAAAGAGATAATAAAGAACCAACAAGCACAGATTAGTCAATTAATGGGTATGTTGGGCGATTATATGAAAGAGGTAAATAAGAAATAGCCCTGACGCCAGGAGTATTTGGTGTTTTTTTTTATTTTTCTTAATTTCGTATTCATGAAAACCCAAAGAAAAAGAGTAGCGGCAAAGGGTGACAGGCTAAACTGGACACCTCTGAAAGACGTGAAGCCGGTAAAGCTATCCGGCCTCAACGTTAAAGGGCGGGTTGTTGTTATCACCAAAGATTCCAAAGCGAAATCTGCCAAGATACTTGTTCCTTGACCTTTGACTACCCAGGTTACGACCTGCATTTTATCCAAAAAGAAGGCTGTAAAGACGGAACTGCACATGAGTTTACTTATGTGTACAAATTTCATTCGCCTATAACTGGCTATCACTATGTACTAAGGGCTGATTACCACGCAGAAGATGTGTTTGCCGTAAAATTCTATTGCAAAAAAGACCGGCATAGTGAGTACAAATACTCCAAGATCATCAATAAAGGTGACATCGGCAATATTCTGATTACCTGCGCGGAAGCTATACCGCTCCTGTTGGAGAAGCATCCTACGGCATCCTTTGGCTTTGTGGGCGCACGTACTATTGATAAGGCTTCGGGCAAAGTAGAATCGTACATCAATACACAACGGTTCAGGGTCTATAAAGAAATCATCAAAATAAAGTTTGGAAAAGTAACCTTTGAGCATTATGAGTACCCGGAAGTAAGCGGCTACCTGCTCATCAACAGAAAGTCTGGCAACGATCTGGCTACCAAAGAAGCCGCGATCAGGAAGATGTTTTCCGGTACATACAACAATCTACCTGATATATAACCGTAACATCATTTCATAACAATGGGCTGCAATCATTTGATTGCAGCCCATTGTCTTTTGTCATAAAAGAATCTCATATTCATTTTGAGGGTAAAATACCACATTGTCGCAAATTGCATTATATATAATTTGCACCCTGAAACTAAACACCTGATAATCGCTGCATTCGATTATCGTAAGCCTTATTGTTTGCCTGTTTCAGCGAAACAAGAGAATAGTAAGCCCCCTATCTAACCGTTTAATCTATGAGCAACCAAGAAGACGGCATAAGCCTACCGCCTATTGTGCGATACAAACACTTTAAGGGTATCTATATACAAGATACCCAAGATTATTTCCTCTGTGATTTTTACGAAGTACGGAATACGGACGGTAGCATCATATACCGGGTGGAGGCCGAGCTGCCTAATAAAGAAAGGGAGTGGACTATAGATTTTGAACCGGATGGCTCCGGTAGCTGGCGACGTATTACCGGAGATATACCACCGGCGAAACTGGAGCGGCAGCTTGTTCACTACATTATTACCATATGCCTCGTAAGATGAGGGGATTTATCCCTTATCCCTATGGATAGATAATTGTATTATCACCACCTAAATAAAGAACTTATGAAAACACCCCTTCTATTATCTATGCCAAGTGGCGAGGAATGGCTCGGTTTGATTGGTATTGCCCTTCTATTCATGTTTTTTGTGTTTAAAGCCGGGCAGTGGTACGGGCAGTCAAAGACTAAACAAAAATAGCTGTAAATTCATCGACTATAAAGCTACACTAATGTCGCAAAACGCAACCTTATTAAGCATTTCAGAAAATGACATCCAGGATTTTATTGCATCCCCTGAAAAGGTTGGCTGGGCTAACATCGCGGCTGTAGCGAAAAACAATATAGAGGTTCAAGGCTCATTTTTAGCTTTGGAATACTTGTTGTCAAAGGGTCTGCCGACCGACGACCAGCAATTAATCCGCGAAATCTTTAGCCCTGATGCAACATTGGGCGAACCTCTGGATGACGATGATTATGCGCGCATCTTTGAACTGCTGGAATCGGGCAAGTCTATACCCTATATATCCCAACAAAGGGTAGGATTAATATACTCCCTGTTAGACAAAATTACGCCTGCTGATGTAGCGGAGCGGTACAATGCAGATGAGCTAAACCAGGAAGAAATATATCCTTCCATTTGGCACAACGACAATGCGCCGGATAAGTCTTTCAACAAACAACATCTGCTTACAGATTTTGAACTGATAAAGAATCTCTTTGCAACTGCTGTTCAGACAGGTGATAGTATCGTCTCTGTTGTTTCCTGAAGTGTAACTATATCAAAGACGAAGGCCACTCATTGAGCGGCCTTTTCTTTCAGTTATTTGTATGGTCATTTTTTCGGGGGCTTTGCGTTAGCTACCTGGGTGCTAAGCTCTTTCCCTGCTTTAAATTTCGGAACTTTTGTTGCTTTGATCTTAATCGTTTCCCCTGTTTGCGGATTACGGCCATTACGGGCGGCACGTTGAGAAACGGAAAAAGTGCCGAAACCTACAAGTGTTACCGAATCTCCTTTCTTCAAAGCGCCGGTAATTGTATTCGTAAAAGAATTTAGTGCTTCGCCAGCTTGTACTTTGGTAAGACCAGCGTCTTTTGCTAATTGATCTATCAATTCTGCCTTGTTCATACTTAAAAAAAATGGGTTAGAAAATAATTCTTCAAATATAAAGAGATTACAAGAAAATATCCTTTCCAGACTTATAATTGAGCCAGTCCTCAATTGTCTGGTAACTCTCAAATAGAAGAGGTTTTTCGGGGTCCTGGTTGATAAATATGTCTTCGTAAAGCCAATTGAAAAATTCGACCTTTCTTTCTCCAATTTGTAGATAGGGTTCCCAAACATCTCCCTTCTTCGATCTTTGCATACACCATTGCGCATGGTGCTTTTCTACTAAGGCTTCGCCAACTATAGCTATTATTGCTGCAAAATGTTGCCTATATATTTCAACAGGGTCTTCAGTTGAAAGAATTTTATTGTCAATATCTTTTAAGGCATTTATATCTACTGTTTGTGACCTTACTCCAAAATCTGCAAGAAGGGATTTAGAAAGTTTTGGTGCATACGTTGGAAAATTATCGGTGTATTGGAATATCCCGCTCAAGAGATGATTTTCAGCATCAGGGTTTTGAGCTAATTTATTATAAAAATCCTCTGTGCTTTTTTTGAGCAGATTGATATCGCCAATATTCCTGTACAAATAACAACCACCATAATTTTGCATTAATAGTATTCTCCCATCATCCAGTTTATATAAGCTGTCATTTTTATCGCTGCTTTCAATTGCTGTGACTTTCTGGTTTTGAACAATACTATTGGCACTATCTTTTGCTATTTGTTGGTATCTTATAATTTCGCCATTGTCAAGTCGTGTAAACCTTTTACGTGTTTTATCCATTCCGATTGAAGTGTTTTTTCTGAGATTCGGTGCATGCTGATTTTTATCCGCATTATTAGTGCAGGAGAACAGGATACTTCCGAATGCGAAGATTATTATTATTTCTTTGACTTTCATTACCTAACATTATAGTCAACAACAGTCGATTGTCCGGGTGCTTTAGGAAGGCTGACACCAGACTTAACAGCGCCATTAATTTGTGATCCTCCAGCACCAACCCTTATACGATTAGGGTTATCCTCATCCTGTTGGACTGTTCGTTGATAAATAACAACATTCTTTGATGTTGCATAATCCAAAAATCCAGGATCAATTTCCGTGTTGGAAGGGGAAACAATAGTGATTGACGCAGCCCCAAAATCAGTTGCTTTTAAGGAGGCATCCCATTTCCCATTCTTAAAGCCTCCCCGCATATTTGCCAAAGCATCAACCATATTTCTCATCTGATCTGGATTCCAATCATCACTGCTTCCAACCGTTGATTTAAATTTTGCATCAATAAATGAAGCGTTCTTAAATTCATATCTATCAATATCTGTAGGCTTGAAAGGGTCATTGTGAACATTTACGATGGATGAACCAACTAAATCAGGTTTTACAACTCCGGTACTGCCTCTAAAGCCGGCACCAGAATATTTACTTTCACCCATTGACTCCAAAACGGCAGATTCAAATATTCTTCCAAGTCTTGTAAACCCGTATGTACGGCTTGTAATTTCGGGCTTATTAAAGTATCCAGAATTAGCGGCTGTTGCTATGAATTCCTTTGTTGTTACCTTCGTAAAATCTCTCGCTAAATCAGCCAGTAGCCTAAATGGGTTCGGAGCTGCGCCACTTGGATCAACATAATAGATAGGGTTATTATTGCAGAAAGCATAAGGGCTTATACTTGGAAATTTAGATGCTAAAGGATCAACGTTTAGTGCAAAAAGAACGGGATCAAAATTATAGTTATTGTATAATGATTGTTCAGTAGTGAAATCCTTTATTTGCAGCTTCTTCGTATCAAATAATGTGCGGCTATACCGCTCAATTGGTTTATCAACAATATCTTCATCAAATAATCCCCATGAAAGGCTTGCATACCTTAATTGAGGTAATCCGTTTTCATCGGCTTTCTCCCCCTTTAAGTAATTTTTTTGTGCAAGGAATGTCACGGTGTCACGAGTCCAGCCTTTCAACAGGATATTCTTCATATCCAAAGGCATTTCACGGTATCCTAATCTATACAGCTTTTTTAATAAGGTTTCATAGTCCTGAAATGCGGGAGTGCCTCTCAAATGCTCAATTGATTTTTCGGAAGCAATTAATGCTCTTTCCTGTACTTCTGCCTTCAATAACAACGCATTTAGGTTAAGGCTGTCATATTGAAGTGCAACACTGGCGCAGCTTAATGCAAACGTGTCTGCATTTTCAGCAGGAAATTTGCTCTCGAAACTTTTTGCGAGATAAATGAGTGTTAGAGCTACTGATTGTTCCTCGTCAAGTGGCCGGAGAGAAATATTATTTTTTATTGCATCCTGCGTCGTGTATGTGAGCGTGGCCAATGTTCCAGTTCCAGGAAATGCTTTGCTTGCTAATTCAACGTTGAATTGCCTTCCATTGTCATCCTTATGAGTAATATAAATGTGGCCTGGCGCGGTACAGATACTTGCTTTTGATTGAAGTCGGTCGGAGTAGATTTTAAATAATGAAGCATAAGCAAAGCAGTTCCCTTTTCCCTTTAATAATAAGCTGCCGACTTGTGTATTCTCCCAATCTATTGTGCCTAATGGGTCAGATGTAGTATAGGAAAAAGGATAGTGTACACTTGTTGTACCATCTGTTTTATTTAGGAAATGTGTGGTATCTGTGATGTAAGAATAGATAGCATAATTCGTCTTGGCGGTATTAATATAACCCGCGTCTTGATGGCTCTTTTGACGCAATGCTTCATAAAAGTTTTTTGATTCAGGTTCTTTTTTGTAGGTATTCTGTTCTTCGATTACTTTTATATGATTAATACCTTCAGTAATAGCATCTTGGAATGTTTCAAAATTTAGCCTGTTATTCCACCAAGCATTTTCTAAATAATAGATAGCTTTTTCATAGCTTATGGGTTGCTTGCCGTTAAGCATCGCAATAATGCTGTCTTTGGCATTATAGAAATACTCCTTCTCAGAACTCTTTGCCAATTTTTCCTGTGCCCAGGTAGAAACAAAAGATAGCAGGAAGGCTATTACCAATAATAGACGTGCTTTCATAGATGTATATGTTTGGTGTATATTCTTAGGTTTTTTATTTTGACTTTATAAATAGACTACGTTTTTCTTTTCCACTGATACCATATTCTTCCTGAATTTTCCCTCTAAACTCATCCTCTTTCATCATGGCTTCATACATACTTGCTGGTTGATCCTGGTAGCCAAGTTGGTTAATCAGTTTCTCATTCTCAAGCCATTTATTATATAACGCCTGGGCTTCAGGGTATTTCGCAATATCAGACAAGTAACCAATTCTGTGTTTACGCATAACTTGGGCAAGTTCATAACCATACATATTGCTGTATGTGAAGTAAACAGCAATATTGTTTTTATTTGGAAATTGGCTTTCTGCGACCCTAATTGTTTCCTTCATAAACTTCTCATCCGCTGCCCCAAATTTTCTAAAATATCCGAAAGACAATTGTAGAGCGATGTCCCCTACAATTTGCTTTTTGCTGTATGGCGATAAATAGATGCCATTGTTTATTGCCTGCTGACTGATGAACATATGCTCCTGATACCATTGATCGCTAATATCCCAATTCGAGGTTGGTTCATAGTTCCGCACTTTCCCACTTTTATCAGGGTACTTAATCAGTGAATGTTGTGGGGCAACTGCCAGGTAAGCGGTTCCACCTAAAGCCTCAACAAGTACCAAATAAACTGCCGGAAGGCTATTGCACTGCCCCATACCCGTTGCCAGACATTTGGTAAGAAAGTAGTTCCTGTGATCTTTCTCCCCAGTATAATCGTTGTAATCATATCTGAAGGGAAGATGCGTAATTGTTTTCATGCCCGATCTGCCGTCTTTGTCTGGTTCTGGAACCAAAATGTCCTGTTTCTTCGCAATAAATTGCTGAACAGCGAAGTTAATGTCTGTATTGCTGCGAAGGTTTAAATTATTTTGCTTCATCCATAACCTAATGAAATCCGCAGATTGCTTGATAATATCGTTATATTCGTGTTTGGTTAGATAGGCTTCTCCATAAGCACTTTCCATTGAAAAATAGGCATCGGCAATTGATAGCTTTTGTTTCCCTGAAAGCATGTTCTTTAAGGTTTGTAGAGCATCAGTATATGCCTTAGTCTTTGCGGAAAATGCAGGAGATGCAAAGTCTTCTGCTGTTGTACTGCCTCTCTCTACCATTCGACTATTGTCTAAATCTATTATATCTTGAAGTAATTCATGTAATTCCTGTTGCTTATTGATTGGAAAGTTATTTCGCACTCCATTCCTCAATGAAGGATTGTACGCCGGGTCATTTGCCATTTGCGCATGTATCCATGCTTCAGTTGCCCGCTGATTATCAGCCGGACTATTCCCGCTTTGATAGTAAGGGCTGTTCCTATTTGCCTGCCGTAGAATGTCATCTGCGGTCGCGCCAATTTTAACCTGCCCATTTACATTAGGCATTGGCGTAGTGCCACCATAATTATCATACCTGGGCATAGTTGCAGGCTGCGGCGTGGGTATTGTGGGAATACCAAAGTTCTGTGCGAACGCTGGTGATATGCCACATACCATACCCGACAGTATGAAGGCTGCTGATAGTTTTCTCATTTGGTTCTAAATAAATTAGGGTGATATAGGCACTGCGATATTACAACTTTTTAATTATATTTTACTAATTCCGAACAGTTGTCCCGGACATATTCTATCAGAGTCTTCGCCATCCAATCCGTACAATGATAACCTTCCGCATTTAACCCTTCTATTGCCGTTTTCCATTCCGCAGGGCTGGAACTTTTTACCAAGTAACTGCCGCAGCCGCCGGCCAGCATCCGAAGTAGGCAATCTGTGTCCATATTCGTAGTCATGGCAGCCATTTTTATTGCCGGGTATTTTTTACCGATAATTGTCGCCAGCTCATCCCCGGTCATTCCAGGCATCCGGTAATCCAGAACGCATATATCCGGTAATGTCTGCGCACTTTCCAACTGCGATAACAGGTCTTTCCCGTCTTTGGCCTCCATTATCACATCGAAGCCCATTCTGTTCAGGTAGTCACAAATTGCAGTCCTCATTTGTTTGTGGTCATCGGCAATAGCTATGGTGATCGGTTTGTTCGTCTTCATTTCTGGATTCATTGATATGCTGTTTGTGCGTTATGTAGTAATTGTTATACGCTCGCCGCTACTTTCTGGAAATAGTAAAAATTACTTAATGAAAACAGCAGCTAAGGAAGAAATTTAACTGTGTATGACAAAGCCGCTTTGCGGATAGTTTAATAGTTTTCAGGATATTTTACCACGCAAAGGAATATGATATTCAAAACCAGCAATTTATGTGACAGATAGTGTTTCTTCCGAATCAGAGGCCATAAAATCATTACGGCTGAAGGTGAAGTAACGGCCTTTGAATTTTATGTACTCGCAGGCGAGTGATATTTCACCGTTCATTTCTCTGCGTTCAATGATCCGGGGAAAGTACTTCATGCTGGGGGATTCAGCAGCTTTATATCCCATACGCTTGAGCGTTTCGCTTACATAGCTTTTGTTGTTCTGCTGTTTTACCAATGCAGCTATCTCGGTAAGTGGCATGGTAATTTCTGGTACACCCGCCGTTTCAAATAATTCAGCAATAGCAATCATTAATTGCTTCTCCATTGTTACCTTGCTCCTGGCAACAACATTCCTCAAAGCCTCTGTAACTAATAAACGTGATTCAAACCAATGCCTTTCTTTTTCATGGGCTTTAATAGTTCGTTTATTCAGGTAGTTCAGGAATTGCGGTATTTCCGCTACCATTTTCTTTAACAGCCGCACGTCCCTTTCCTCATCGGGCAGCCTGGGTACTTTAATCACCCAAAACCTTATTTCTTCCTTGTCTATTCGGATAAAGTCATCTTCACGGTTACTTATCAGTATGAATTTAGCAAAAATCGGGATGCTCCTTTGATCTTTTCCTTTCGCATTCAGGATTGCAGATTTAGCCGTAGATAAGGATTTAAGGCGTTCTACCACCACATCATTATCTATCTTCGTTTCATCCACCGCAACGATCAGCTTGCTCAGCCAATGGGCGTTAAAATCCCCTTTCAGGTCAACATTGCCGACGATAGCCATGTTCTCCTTAAAAATCTCTTTCAGCCAATCGCCAAAGGTTGTTTTCCCGGTTTGCCGCTCAACAGATACCAGGCATAAGATAGGTAATACCTGCTGCGGCTTCTGGAATAATAATTGCAAATAGTCAACGCCTAATTCCCAACGCTCAATACTGCTTTCGGTATTGCTGACATCCAGCAATATTTTTTCTGTTCCGAAGATGTGCCGGATGAATTGCAGGGTATGCGGGCATTCGCCCTCTTCTGGTTCCCACTCAAAGGGGTGATACAGGTTATAACAGTTATGGACTACCTGTTGGTAGTCGGTGTGTGAAGGAATGTTGCAAAAGGTCATATACTTGGGTATGTGTTTAAAAATGTCTTTACCATTATCCTCTATAATTGTCTTCTTTTCCCTGCGCTCAAAGGTTCGGACAATACGCCCCCATTGATCGGGTATTTCTACATATTGATAATAGGAATCTGCTGCGCGGAAATAATTCGCTGCACCTTTGGGGACAATAATGGTGCATTGGGATGTTTGCTCATCATATTGATAGGTCGTGCCAAAGAATTTAAAAGGGGTATTCTGTAGCTCTGGCCGCAGTTCAGCATGGTATCGGTAGAATCCGTTTACGTCATCGAGCATGAAGTACTTATATACACTGTGCGTACTTCGTGTTACTTCGATACGGGTAAAGTACACACCAGAGTAGTAACCAGCTTTCTGTATTCGGAAGTCGTTGAACTCTGCAGCAACCTTTTCTTTTTCAGGGTCGCTGACCAGGCATAGCAGGTCATCAATGCCTTTGGGATGCTGCTCCAGCTCCAGGGTATTGATATGGGCAAAATAGAGCCGTACCCCTTCTTTGCTTAGTAGATCATGGAACGCCTCAACGCTTTTATAGAACACATGGGGACGGTGCGCCAGATCTACACTGTCCGTTATTTCTTTAGCGGTGATGTTGCGGCAGTCGCCATCCTGTAGCCATACCACTTTCTGCACCTGGCACTTTCGTATCAGTTTGATGATGTCTTCGTGCATTAATCCATCCGCATCCTTTAGGCAGGTAATAGAAGGCAGGCCAACACACATAATATGGTGCATGGTCGCTTTGAACGCCTTAAAATGGCCTTCCGTCAGATACAGGATTTCTATTTCTTCTCCTTTATCGTATTTCTCCAACAGTGCCGGAGGAAAGAAGGGAAGCGTTTTTTGTCCCCTCGGTATATCATACTTCTGAATACCGTCCTTTCTGACTTTGGGATGCAGCAGCCGTGTCTGCCGGTACACCCTTGTTTTCTGCTTTCCCTCGATTGACCGGAACCATTGTACTTCCCCTTCGATACTATATAGCAGGATACCAATGCCTTTATCGTTCGGCTCGAATATCCGGTACTGCTTTGTTGTATTAGGGACGTTATGATAATTGGTATTGGTAAAGCTGTCCGTATAAAGGTCAATATCCAGCATGGCATCGGTAATACCGAGTGCCGCCATTCTTTTATTAAAATAATCAACTGTGTCCGTATTGCCTAAGTATTGCATCCGATAAGAAAAGGGTAAATCAAAAAGGTTATTGCCGGAAGAAGAACAGTGTTACTTGGTTAAGGCAGCCTTCCCGTTTTCCGTCATTATATGGTCTATCTGCATTTCTTGCAGGATCGCGCTGATTGGCGGACTGATCTGGTTCTCCATGTGGGACACAAGCATGTTAAGGCTGAGTAAGTCCAGCGAAAACAAGATCACTTCTTTTTGGCAATTGGGACACCGGCACTGTTCATATCGTCGTTCCAGTTCCTTATAAATTGTCTTACATTCTGCCTGAAGTTGGAGATAGGATTGATACACCTCAAAATCAAAGTTGTTAATCATGTTGGATTGCTTTTATTGAATGATTAACGGGATTAGGCGCATTTTCCAGTTCTTGCAGGCTTTTCTGAAAAATCCGGCAGATGACTTCTTTAGTTTCTGCACGTACATAAGTCGTGTCATTCACCTTTGAGTACATGATGCGCTTGATCGTGTGGCGGCTCTGGCCAGACTGCTCAATAATACTGTCCATGATTGCGCTCCTTTTCTTGAGCGGCAGGTTCATCAACCAGGCACGCAAGTTGAAACGGTAGTGTAGTGATTCCATAACAAAAGTTTAATTATTCCCTTTTTATAAAATTTTGCCTTTTTGTCTAAAATTTTATACTTTCGTGACAATTTTAGCGGGTAAAGATAATAAAAGGGAATATTATTTTATCATTTCTGTTATAAAAAGACAAAATTATTTCCCAAAAAGGGAATAATTCTAAATGCTTCGGTTATGAAATTTGATCTCAAACAATTCAGGGAAGAAAAGGGCCATAAGCAATACGCCTTTGCAGAGCTGGTAGGTTACAATCAGCCTACGCTATCCAGAATGGAGAATGGTGAGAAGCCGGTAAGCGATAAGCTGCTCAATAAAATAGAGGATGTTTTTAAGATCAACCTGGATAGCTATAAAAAGTATGACCGAAATAAGCGTGGCCTTTACCTGCATCAAGAATCCCAAACCGATACCAGCACTCACCCGGAAGATGTGCAGATTGAGCATGTGCATTCAGCAGCGGACGAGGAATTAAAAAAAAGATACCTGCAACTGCTGGAAAAGAAATCTGAAATAGACGACCGATATTATGCGCTGCGGGAGGAACACGACCGTACTAACCAAGAGCTTGTAATACTGCATGAAAACAACCGGTTACTTAAAGAATTGGTTGCTGATATGAAGGAAGTACTAAAAAGAGTATCTCAGCAGCCCGATGAGACAAACGTCTAATGGTTTATTCATTAGTCTAAAATTTTCTCGAAAAATGCTACAAGTTGCTACATTTTTGCTACATGCTTTTTCTGCCTTTGTAGCATTATTTTTTACTTGACTATCAATCAATAATTAATAAAATAAGGAGCATGCTACAAAATGCTACATCCATATTGGTAGCATTCAAAAAATGTTCGCTGTTCGCAAAAAAGAGCGGCCACAACTTTAGGTTAAAGATGTGGCCGCTAAGATAAATTCCCGTGAAAATCGTACTAACGGAAGTTGATAATTTCTATCAGGTCTGCATTAATTTGGTTCGAACTTTGACAACTTGACCCCGCCAAATAACCTTCAACGGAGATTAAACGCCCACAAATCATTGATTTTTGGGCGTTTTTTCATTTATAGCCCCTCAAAACTTTCATTTCTTCTCAAATATTCAGTGAGTTATTCAGTGAGTTGATTCGTTTTAAAAATTTACTCACTGAAATCTTTACAACAGATTGAATATCAACATGTTCAGCCATTGAACATCTTGTCTTTAAGTAACTACAATAAGATTTTTGTAACCAAATAAATGTAGTTATATGCTAGAAAAAAGTTTGAGTATTCTGTTTTACCTGAAAAAATCGAAAAATGATAAAAAAGGTAGTTTGCCGGTATACTTGCGAATAACCGTTAATGGGGCAGTGACAGAAATGACCACAAAGTACAGTTGCGACCCGGAAAGATGGAATAGCCAGGCGCAACGAGTAAGGGGTACTAATGGGACAAGTAGAACATTGAACATGTTACTCGATACACTAGAACGCAAGGTCCATGAGACACGTATAAAACTTATAGAAATAGAAAAAGAAATTACCGCGGTCGCCATCAAAAATGAACTTACCGGGCGAGAAGAAAAGAAACTTATGCTTCTGGATTTTTTTAAGCAGCATAACGAGCGCATCACCGCCCTGGTAAATAGTGAATTCGCACCTGGAACAATCGAACGTTATAATACAGCTTTTGATCATACCCGCAATTTCATCATGTGGAAATATGGCAAGGCAGATATCGAGCTCAAAAGTTTGTCTTTTGATTTTGTTACAAACTTTGAATTCTATTTAAAAAGCGAAAGAAAATGCAGCCATAATACTACCATTAAGTATATATCAAACTTGCGAAAGATTGTAAACCATTGCGTAAAAAGTGGTTGGCTGCACAAAGATCCTTTTATAGGTTTTAAGATGACTAAAAAAGAGGTCTTAAGAGATTATTTAACAGAAGATGAATTAAAAACCATCGCAACAAAACAATTCAATACTAATCGACTAGACCAAATACGTGATATCTTTCTATTTAGTTGCTACACAGGCCTTGCTTATATAGACGTATTTCAACTTCGACCATCAAACATCGGTATTGGAATAGATGGTAACAACTGGTTATTTACAAAACGTCAAAAGACTGACATACCTAGTCGTATACCACTACTGCCGATGGCTCAAGCTATCTTGGAAAAATACAAGGACCATCCCAAATGTTTGTCTGAGCGTAAAGTATTGCCGACAGTAAGCAACCAAAAAATGAATGCCTATTTAAAGGAAATAGGCGATATATGTGGTATTTCAAAGAATCTAACTTTCCATATTGCACGCCATACATTTGCTACCACTGTAACACTTAGTAATGGTGTACCAATTGAAACAGTGAGTATGATGTTAGGACATAAAAACATTAAAATGACTCAGCATTATGCAAAGATTCTCGACAGGAAGGTGAGTGATGATATGAAGAAACTTTTGGCGGTGCCGTCGATAACGATATCTACCTCTATTTATTCAAAGGACTGAGATTTTTTGTGTCGGGGGTTCAATTCCCAGTATAAACAATAAAAACTTCGCATAAGGTGTTAATCTCTATATTAAATCACAGGAGTTTTACAATAGCGGCTTTTATGTTTTGTGATCTCTATTTGACTTACATCGAACCGGTTTGTTGAAGGATTAAAGCTGTTTTCACGGTCACCCTAAAATCGCTTGATAAGAAATAGAGGTGTTTGCCATTGTCGAATACGTTTTCAGCGAATGCTTTTTCTTATTCGGCTCAGCGACGATTGCGTAACACCCAGGTAAGATGCCAGGTAGGACAGTGGAATGCGATTGACCAATTGCGGATATGTCTCCATAAATGCCAAATAACGGGTGGTGGCATCTTCAGAAACCAGTGGACTGCGCCTTTCAATTTTTTGGATAAGAGATTTTTTGATGATTTTGTTTATTATACTTTCCCAACCTACTATGGTATCGGAAATATCCTCCCAATCATGCTTGGAAAAAATAATGAGCTTACAGTATGTAACGGCTTGCACATATCCTGAAGAAGGGATTTCGTTGTCAAAACTGTCCAGATCTACGACAAAATTATTTTCATCAATGAAATATTTGGTAACATCGTTGCCCTTGTTATCATAGTAACAGACCCGGAGGATACCCTCCAAAATAAACCCGACCTTTTTTGCAATCTTTCCCGCCTCCGAAAAATATTCGTCCTTATTAAGCGTTGACACCTTTCCTTTTTTCGTTATGAAGTCGATCTGTTGCTGGTTCAGGTTTCCAAACTGTAGCAGATAGTTAATTACTGTTTCCATATCATTTCATCTGGCTCATTATTAATTTATCGAACATTCTGTCTGATAGTATTGTTTTCAAAAATAACATCAATTTAGCACCTGAAGCTCCGGCGTATCTCGTTCTCGGACTTTTGGCCTCGATGCCTTTTTTAATGAGTTTGGCAATCACAATCGGATCCGATGCGTTTTTCTCAGTCGCCGCATACATTTTACTAACCCCTTTTGCCAAATGTCCATATGGTGTTTCGCCCGAGATACGGTTTAAATATTCAGTTCCCAACCCCGTCATTTCGGATTTTGTTCCGCCCGGTTCGATCACGATGACGTCAATGCCAAACTGTTTAACTTCTTTGCGGAGTGCATCACTCAACCCCTCAATCGCAAATTTACTCGCGTGGTACCACACGCCCATCGGTAATGTCACTTTGCCACCAATGGATGAAACATTTACGATCTTACCATATTTGTTTACACGCATGGTAGGCAAAACCAATTGCGTCAGGCGGGCTGCGGCAAAAACGTTCACGTCGAATTGGTATTTTGCATCAGACATCGGCATATCTTCCAATGCTCCATAGTAGCCCGAGCCGGCATTGTTGATCAAAATATCTATTCGACCTGCTTCTGTCAGAATTTGTTCCACGCAAGCCACAAGACTGTCTTCTTTCGTAACATCCAAAAATAGCGGTTTGATATCGAAGTTTTTCAGCTCTTCCATTCTCTCCACCCTGCGTGCGGTGGCGTACACATTATAACCGTTTTGCGCTAAAAAAATTGCGGTTCTTTTTCCAATGCCAGATGATGCTCCGGTAATCAACACTGTTTTCATTTTTTATTCTTGTTAACCCTGCAAAGGTTGCTCATTTAAAAACCAAAATATTTGTCTTACGGCAAAAAGTGATTTCAATGGACGTCTAACGACAATTATTTGAACTTCCTGGAACATTAAAGAATATAACAGTTACTGAACTTTGCGCTATCAATTCATGTAACAGAATATTATGTCGAAGGAAATTCCTAATAACAGCCCAAAAGATAACGCTTACATTATTACCGGTCCTACTTCAGGTATTGGCAGGGCAACGGCATTCGAGCTCGCTAAACATGGTACAATTATATTAGTCGGCCGTAATGCAACAAAACTAAAAGCGCTGGAAGAAGCAATGAAACAAAAAGGTCTTAAAGCCGTTTCAATTGTCTGTGATGTATCAGATATCACAAGTATACAAGAGGCAGCAAAAAAAATCATTGCTCTGCCTTTTGTAATTTCTGGCCTGTTGAATAACGCGGGTATTATGCAGCAGCAAGCTACAAAAAATGCCCAAGGTTGGGACATGACCTTTGCCACAAATCACCTCGGCACATTTGCCCTGACTGAGGCACTTGCACCACATCTTCCCGACGGAGCAAATGTTATTTTCATTGCTTCGGCAATTGAGGATCCCGAACGAAAACCCGCTAAAATAATGGGAATGAAAGGAGGTCGCTTTATTTCCATAGAAGCAAGCGTACAAGGAAAATGGAAAGCTGGAGGCGCGAAACTTGCTGGTATAGATGCTTATGCCACATCAAAGCAATGTATTCTTGCTTCTGCAATGGCTTTTGCACGAGAAAATATAAGATTGCAATTCAATGCGGTGGAGCCTGGAATAACTCGTGGAACAGGCCTTGGGGCCGAAGGTGTAAATCCTTTAGTCCACGCCATATTTGGCCGTTTAATGTCTGTAATTCCCCCCTTTTCAAAGTATGCAAGTACACCTGAAAAATCGGCAAAAACTATCACAACAATAATGACTGACAAATCGAACAAAACAGGTGTCTATTTCGACGAAAAGGCGAAGCCAATGCTCGGCTCAGAATTGTCGCGTGACCCAAAATTTCAAGACCGGGTGGTTGCAGAAACAAGGGCGTTCCTGGCAAAAGAAGGCTTTAGGTTTTAAAAAAATGATCTTTTTGCCATCAACATACCCTAACTTAACATAGCACTGATGGACCGATCACCTTCATATCTTATAGATAAGATATCGCCTGAGCATTTTATCTTTCAGCATACCTTTATGTATGTCATTAAAGGTATTGTAAGCTGTTACGACGGAAGCGAAACCCATACTTTTCGTTCAGGAGAATGTGGGATTGCGCGTAAGAACCGTTTTGCGCGGTATAAGAAAGAAAAGGAAGATGACGAGATAGATAAAGTGTTTGTTTTCTTCGATGACGTTTTCCTCCGAACTTTCCAGGAGCGATACAAGCCAAGCATGGCAAAATTTAAACTAACAGACACACTTATAAGGTTACAGTCTACTGAACTGATTGATAATTTCATCTCATCCTTTAAACCATATTATGATGGCCGGGGCAGGATAAAGGCCCCCTTCGCAGATGTGAAGCGTGAGGAGCTTCTGCTAATTCTACTAAACAATAATGCAAATATAGCCAGCCTATTTTTCGACTTTGACAGACTCGAAAAAATCAATATAGAGGAATTTATGAACCGCAACTACCGCTTCAATGTCAGTATAGAACGGTTTGCATATTTGACTGGTCGCAGCCTTTCTGCTTTTAAGCGTGACTTCCACGAGATATTCGGAGATACCCCGTCGAAGTGGCTAATTAAAAAACGCCTTGAGGAAGCTTATTTTTTATTGGATAAGAAAGGCGCACGACCATCTGAAATTCATTTTGATCTCGGTTTTGAAACATTTTCACACTTTTCATCCGCATTCAAAAAAAAATTTGGAATTAGCCCAACAGACTTGCTAAAAGAACGTCAGTAGCTTTTGCAACCCTAACACTTTGCCCGGTTGTTTATACAAAAGGTGGGCTTATCCCCAAAGAATATCAGTCGTTGAACTGGTAAGCGATTTATTATGTTGTAGCAGAACCGACGAGCTCTGCACACGGGTGGTATTTTACCCTTTAATTGAAAGAGGCGCGGAAAGCCAGGGGACTTAGGTTAGTTTTGCTTTTGAAAAGTTTGCTAAAAGACTGAAGGTGTTCAAAGCCTAAGTCATAGGCAATCTCGCTCACTGTCAGATCGGTTGTAGATAGCTTTTCTTTGGCCAATTCGATTAGCTTGCTATGCAAATGCTGCTGCGTGTTTTGCCCGGTTAAGGATTTGAGCAAACTACTCAAATAACCCGGTGAAATATGTAAGTTTTCAGCGATCCAGGTGACGCTGGGCAGTCCTTTTTGCGCGAGGGCACCGCTGTCAAAGTATTCAGTAAGCAGGTCTTCCAGTTTACTCAGTATTTCATGGTTCGCCATTTTTCGCGTAATGAACTGCCGCTGGTAAAACCGTTCAGAATAGGTCAAAAATAATTCTAATTGAGCGATGATCACGCTTTGACTGAACCGGTCAATGTTAGAAAGATATTCCTGCCTGATATTTTGTACGATGCCCGTAAGCATTACTTCTTCCATATCTGAAAGATAAAGCGCCTCATAGACGGAATAACCAAAGAATTCGTACTGGCGAATGGTTTTAGCTAATGGTGTATGCCACAAAAAGTCCGGATGCACCAGCAGCATCCACCCCTCAGGGTGGTGTGTCAGTTCTCCTGCATTAAATTCAACGCTGAAAACCTGCCCGGGTGCCATAAAGAACAATACGCCATCGTCAAAATCGCTGTCCTGCTGGCCATATTTGAATTTGACGTTCCTTACCTTTTTCATAGAAATGGCATAAAAGTCATAAACAACGCTGAACGGGCTTTCGCTCAGTGGTCCAGCCAGATCATCCATGTGTACTAGGCTGATCTGGGGGTGTGCCGGGTTGGGCAGACCTGCGGCCCGGTGATACTCGGTGATCGAATGAAAGTGAAATAGCTGGTGATTTTTCACGATGATAAATTTCGTTATTTCTGATGATAAACTTTGGCAAACTCTTTAGCGAAATCCCTTAGCTTCACTTTCCCCATCTTAGGATTGGCGCGATGAAAATTTTCCATTGTTTTGCCGCTGTGTGTAGCTGCCTGCATTTCAACCAGCGTCTTCGCTAATTTTTCCGGCACCTTAGCCATCTTCAATCCCCGCAGCATTTCTTCGTCCGTAAGCAGCACCCATCTGAGCCAAGGCTTGCCTACTGCCGTACCGATGATCTGTGCCGCTTCATTACAGGTCATTTCTTCACTGCCTACATAGCGGATGGTCTTCTTTTCCGGCAGCAACAGCAGTTCTTCCGCTACGGCATTTGCTATATCTATTGGTGATACAAAAACAATGCGGTCATCGCCCCCGTAATTGCCCATCAATAAGCCGGTTTTGCCCGTGAGCAAAGCCCAAAGTCCATTGTATCGCAGGGTCAGTAATTTCCCCATCAGTCCTTTGCCTTTGATTAAATCGATCGACTGGTAAAAGTTTGTATAGAAAGATGCCGGCCTCATGATGGTCAATGAGGTATCCAGGCGGTCAAACAAGTGCTCCACGTTTTCAGCCTTCACAAGGTCTGCTGCCCAGCCGCTTAAAACTACCACTCGTTTGACCTTTGCTTCGCTCAGCGCCTGTATATAGCTCCCTGCTGCACGTCGCATATACGCACCCAGATCGGGTTCGGTGAAACTCAGTGGTATCATCACATACAACGCGTCAGCCCCCTTGAATGTTTCGGTAAGAAAAGGCGTATCCGTAATGGAGCCGATAGCTGGCGTCGCTCCCAGTTGTGCAATGACGGCCTTCTTTTCCGGGTTACTGCTGATAACGGTTACGCTGTGTCCCTGGGCGACAAGTAGCTCCGTTAATGGTTTACTAATGTTGCCTAAAGACCCGGTTACTATAATTTTCATCATTGCTTATTTAGTGTAAATGCCTGTTTGAATATCTTCCATAAGCGTCTGATGGACTGGATGCCAGCTTAAATGTTTCTGCGTCCACTCACTCGAAGCAGGGCAGTCGATGGCTGCCATCTGCGCAAACCAGCCAAAATGGCGAGCGGCAGCTTCCGGTGCTATGGATATCACAGGCAGACCCAACTGTTGGCCGATTGCTTCAGCTATAGATTTTACGGTGATGGCTTCTTCAGCCGCGGCGTGGTAACGGGCTGCCGGAGCTGCATTTTCCAGTGCCAGCCTAAAAAGGCGGGCTGCATCCAGCCGATGTACGGCATTCCAGCGATTGAGGCCTTCGCCGATGTAGCAGGCGGCGCCCTTTTCCTTAGCGATATTTACAAGGATGGGAATGAAGCCATGCCTGTCGCCATCGCCATGTACCGATGGGGACAAACGAACGGACGCTGCGCGAACGCCTTGTGCAGCAATTGCATCCGCGGTCTGTTCGGAAACACGCGGCCAGGAAGGGTTAAAGGCCTGTATGATATCTTCAGTTGCCAGCTGACCGGGACTTACCAAGGCAGTGCCAGAAGTGACAATAAACGGACGCTCGGAACCAGCCAGCACGCTGCCTATTGTTTCAATTGCTGTTTTATCTACCCTGCAAACTTCTGGGAAACGGGTAAAGTCATGAATAAAGCCGGCATGGATAACGCCGTCTGCTTTTGCTGCGCCGCTGCGCAGGCTGTCAATATCTTCCAGGTCGCCCCTGTGAACCTCAGCGCCTGCATCGGTCAGCTTTTGAGCTGAGGCTTCCGAGCGTGCTAGGCCCAGTACCTGGTGGCCCGCATTTAATAATTCCTGTACGATGGCAGTACCGACGAAGCCGGTAGCCCCTGTTATGAAAACGCGCATAATTGTATTTTTTTGCTGTTACAAAAGTGCAGCTTTGCCTTCGTCCGTGTTTATCCAAATCAGTGTTTGGTTTAGCCGAAACATATATAGAAGCCAGACAACTAATATCAGTGCCTGATGCTGATCAGTTAAAAACTTTTTGTATGTTCATTGCGATGATCGCTGTCAGTCCTCGTGCGAATATTAGCCGCCCTAATTATTTTGTCCTAACTTTCTGATACGGTTTACGTATATCTAAGAAGAAGATAGGATTTTTATCGTTTGGACATTGGGCTAATCACCCTGCTTATAAAACCCGTACAGCAAGTGATACCTTGCTCCAGTCTATTGACCTGGCAGTTGCTGCCGAAGATATAGGTCTGGACGGTGCCTATTTCAGAGTGCATCATTTCGCGGCACAGCTTGCATCACCGTTCCCCTTACTCTCGGCTATTGGCGTTCATGTATGCAAACCCCTGAAGCTTGTAAGCAAATCAACGAATCATTTTTTAAAAGTCTGTCAGTTTAAAGCCTGCTCTCTATTTTTCCTTAAGGCATTCAATTGCAGACCCTTCAGCTGGTATCGCAAACCAGTTCTCCTTAGATTCCTCTTTACATGGCACACATGAAGGGTCAGCGCTCACGTGTGTAGATACTTACATTGCCCCATCCGTGCCACATCCAAAGCTTGTCTAATTGCATTGTCAACCAATCCCTTGAATATCCGCTACTGAAAGCCGTCCCATCGACAATTTTCAGGTATAATCAACACAAAAAATTCTTCCAAGAATAGAAGCTACACAACTAAGAGAGCTTCTATTCTTTAGTGCTGTCAACGTACACTAAGCAACTTATATAAACCTAAAAACCAGAGCCGCCCAATGGGGCGGCTCTTACAACAAAAATCGAAAACCACCGGTATGGGTGCATGTTTAAGGAAATGCTATCCTGTTCCAGGCATTGATGATAATAATGGCCATGATGATCTGGGCCGCACATTCTTCGCCAAAGAATACTACAGCTTTGCTGTACACATCATCGCTCAATCCTTTTTCATGGGTCAGTGTTATTTGTTCTGTCATTTCCAGTATCAGCCGTTGATCTTCAGACAACATATCACCAGCCTCCCTATAGGCAATCATTAGGTAAATACGTTGTTCTGTCTATCCATATTGCCGGGCATCAAGGGTATGGATATTCAGGCAATAAGCACAGCTATTTATCTGTGACACTCTTATTTTTATCATCTCCCGATGCAGCTTGTCTAGCTCAGATATCTTATTGTAAGTATCTAATGCCGCCATTGCTTTATATGCTTCAGGCTGAACCTTAGCCATCTTAAATATATCAGACATAACTACTATTTAGTGATAGTCAGCAATTGCTGTGTTAACTGATCGGGAACAGATAAGAAAGGACTGTGCCCGCTATTGAGTGTGTATGTTTTGGTAATACCGGCGGCATTGGCCATTTTATCCTGCAGATCAGGGCCAATAGCATGATCCTGGCTAGTGTGTATGTAGTATTTATCAACTTTTCCGAACTTATCGGCAGACAAGCTTGCCTTATTTGTGAAAGGTATAGCCGGTTCTACCCTAAACTTCTGGGTTAGTAATGCCTTTGCTTCGTCAGATCCGTCCTGGCAAAAAATATTGATCCTGTTCTCCTGCTTCACATCCAATGTAAGCATATCCTGGGATGGGATCAGGGAAGGGCCCAACTGAGATTGCGCATCCTGAAAGGCGAGATCTTGCAGGGATTGTCCGTTCGCAGGTACGAAAGCAGCTACGTAGATCAGTTTTTCCAGTTTATCCGGTATAGCGTCTGCAACTTCTGATACTACAACACCGGCCATACTATGCCCTACCAATACCACCTTACCATCAACGGCATTGATAGCGCTAACTACCTTATCCCGATACACATTTATGGAAACGTTTTCGGGCGCGGTATTATCATCGCCATGTGCAGGTAGTTCTACTACGATCACTTTTTGTCCTTGTGCTTCTAATTGTGTCTTCACAGTTTGCCATACATAAGCACCTTGCCAGGCGCCGGCAACTAAAACAAAGGTTTTGCCCCCTTTAGTGTTATTCCCGGTTGGGGATGGGCTATCATCTTTGCTTTTACAAGACGAAACCGAAAAAATGGTTATTGCAACCAAAATAATATAGAATATATGTTTCATGCTCATTCATTTTTTAAATAAAGAAATGTGGACCCAGCTAGAATTACTATTCAGTAGACTCTTGTAAAAGGATAGAGCTGATAACACCCGGCATAGAAAGAAACGGAACATGGCTTGTGGGAACAGTATACATTCTTACCACATTTCCTTTTTGCGCCATTTCCGTTTGCAGGTCCGGAGCGATGGCCTTATCGTTAGCTGTGCGCACGTACACTTTAGTGATCTTACCAAAGTTTTCTGCAGTTAATGATGGTGGCGTTACAAATGGAGCCAAAGCATCTGGTTTCTGGTTAAGGATATAGTGTTTCATAGCCTCATCAGAAACATCGGCAGAAAAAGTTTCCCTAACGCCTTCTTTTGCAATAGAGCTAACCCCATTCTTCTCATCAACTTTCAAATTCTTTCCAAGCAGGCTTTCCTTGTTTTCAGGCAGGGAGGATAACTGTAACAATGACTCTCCATTTTGCGGGAGGAATGCTCCTATGTATACGATCTCTTTTATCCTATCCGGTATCTGCTCGGCAGCAGCACTTACAACTATCCCGCCCATACTATGGCCAACAAGTATTACATTTTTGCGATTGCCGATCGCTTTTTTTACCGCATCAGCATAGGCCTGCAATGTCAGTGCTGGTACGGGTGTATTATCTTTTCCATGCCCCGGCAAATTCACCGCTATTACTTCGTGCCCTGCAGCCTTGAGGGCTGGCACTACTTTATCCCAGCTACTGGCATCAAGCCATGCACCATGCACTAGTACAATTGTCGATCCTTTTTTTCCATTTTGCGCAAACAACGTGAGAGAACAAAAGAGCCCTGCACAAAGCGCCATCATTTTTAATTTCATCGGTTAAAATGTTTTAAAGTTTTTAGAATAAGCTTCTTCGCAAAAATCGCCAGCTATAGCTCAGGCTTCAATGGTTATATAAAGGATGAAGTTGCCATAACCATCGCAGCTGCAAAATCATTTAGTGACTAATACTTATCCATATATCCTTTGTACAAGCATCGCAAGTGTATTACCATTTACTTCTACCCAATGCGATTAAAATATTTGTATTATTTCAATGGTGTGCCATGCAACAAGAAAATATGAATCCTGACAGTATAGTTTTCCTATTACTACTGCATGGATACAAATGCAACTTTAATTTCCTCGGCGAGTACATATACTGCATACAGACAGACAACTTCATACCATTGAGTGAAATTGCCATTACGCGGATGTTCTACCTACCTAAAAGCGAAGACCTACCCATTGCCAATACCATCTATGCTATAGAAGTTACAAACGCAGGAATGTCCGGTATACTGAGACTGGAGGGTGTAGAAAACACATTACGCTTCATAGATCTTTTAAATAAAGTCAGGTCCGTATCTATACCACTTGGTACTCAGCATATCTCAACGGAAGTATTCCTGCCATGATCCATACCATAAGCACCTCTTTTTGTCAATTGATGGGATTACCTCTTACAAATAGCTTTGAATATCAGTATATCAGCGTACTTATATTTTAAATGTAAACAACATGATCAACACAAAATCGAGAACTATCCTTTTTATTACGGGTGCATTTGTTGGTAATAATTCCTGGGATGAATGGAAAAAATATTTCGAAAATAAAGGATACACCTGCATCGCTCCATCCTGGCCTTATAAAGACCAAAGTCCGGAAGTACTGCGGAGTCGTCAACCCAATAACGATATAGCATCTAATCGTCTTGCTGGCCTAATAGACTATTACGCAGGCATCATCAGCAAGCTGCAGGAAAAGCCAATACTTATTGGCCATTCGCTCGGTGGGCTCATCACACAATTATTGATCCAGAAAGACCTTGCAGTATGTGGTGTAACCATTCACTCGGTACCAACCAAAGGCGTCAATACATTTAAATTTAGCGCATTAAAAGCCGGTTGGCGATCATTAGGCTATTTCACATCGGTACGTAAAGCTTATCTCATGTCATTTAAAACATGGCAATATGCTTTTACCAATGGAATGCCTTTGAATCAGCAGCAGGAAGCGTACAATAAATACGTAGTCCCGGAATCTAAACTCACAAGCCGCGACTGGATGACCAACATTGCGAAAGTAAATTACAACCAACCGCACGCTCCATTACTCTTTATATCCGGTAGTACAGACAACATTATACCAGCCTCGTTCAACTACGATAACTATAAAAAGTATAAGGATACAAGATCGGTTACAGACTATAAGGAGTTTAAAGGAAGAAATCACTTTGTACTCGGCCAGTCTACCTGGAAGGAAGATGCAGAATACATTTACAACTGGCTCATCAAAAATCATTTTGAACCATCGCATTAACACAAACTCAAATAGAATATGGAAAACAAATTTGTAAACAGCCTGGATGCTGATAAAAGCCTGCTGCTACTGGTAGACTATCAACGGGCCATGCTTTACGGTGTAGAATCCGGGGATCGTACACTTATAAAGAACAATGTTATTGCACTTGCAAAAGGTGCGGCGGTATTCGATATACCTACAGTGCTAACCTGCATAAACGAAAAACGCAATGGTCATTTCTTCCCTGAAATTACAGACGCGTTACCGGCTATTAATGTTATAAACAGGCAAAACCCATGCTTTGATGCTATGGATGACGAAGAGGTGACGCAGGTTATGCAAAGAACAAACCGTAAACAACTGGTGATGTCGGGCTTGTGGACGAGTATGTGCTTTGCACATACCGCACTACATGGCCTGCGTGATGGCTACGATGTGTTTGGCGTTGTAGATGCAGCGGGCGGAGAATCTAAAGAATCTCACGACATGGCTGTACTCAGGATGATACAGGCGGGTGTAGTACCTGTAACCTGGGAACAGGTTGTAGCCGAATGGATGAAAACATGGAAAAATCCAAAGGCCGGTCAGATAGAGCAAGATGTATTTGCGGCACACAACGCTTTTATGAGCATGTAGTTAGAGCCTATCACCATCAAAAAAGGATCAGTAAACTGATCCTTTTTTATTTAGATGAAACTAAGCTGATGCATCGTTTGCTTTCTGAATTCGGAGAAGTTACTGCCCGATACATTTTTGAAGTATTTGCTAAAATGGTACGAATCATCAAAACCCAGATAGTAGGCTATTTCTTTCATGGACAAGCCTTCCTGCATTATTTTCCTCTTTGCTTCCATAATCACACGTTGCTGTATATGGTGTCTTGCCGAAAAGCCCGTATTCTTCTTTATCATCTCGTTGAGGTAATTAGGAGTAACAGAAAGCTCTCTTGCATAATTGTTTACCATCTTCATAGTAAGGAACTTTTGCTCTAACAGGTTGAAGAATTTCTTTACAAGAAAAATGTTACCATATCCATTCGCCCTTTCTGATACAACATTATTTTTTTGATTCAGCAACAACAACATCACTTTCATCAGTTCCGGTACGATGGGATCATTGACATCCTGCTCCTTCATTTTACTTACCAATACATCCAGGCTATCATCTTGTCCTGCAGGTATTGTCAATGTCCCGGATAAAATATCAAATAACGAAGAGCCCGTAAACTGCCTAAATGTATCGGGCTTTACCCCAAGAAAGTCGAGTGAAAAATGAATTACATACCCTCGTGCCTCATCAGCAACAAGGACACTAAGCGCCTGCTGAGGCTTAAACATATATATAGTGTCTGCATCCATCTGCACCGCATCTATATCTGCTATGTAAGTACCCGACCCTTCTTTAAGCCATAGTATCGTGTACATGGCGCCTTTGTCAACAAGAACAGGATCATGTTTACCGGCCAGATCGCTGAGGCATTGGATACGAAATGTTTGGATTGGTCCAGGTACAGACCATGTTGCAATATGGTGTCTCATAAGAAAGCATTTACACCATATAATGCCAGTTACATACCATAATAGAGATACTGGCAGAAAAAATCGCCGTCCGATGCGTAATACATTAAACACCAAATACATATCCATTTTAGAGTGAACAATCGAACACATTCCTCTAAATGAAAAACTCCGAAACATTCGGAGTTCTCAAAATAATCTACTGTTTTTTCGGAGTTGTCATTGAAAATCTTCTTTCCTGATTCCTAATCTCAACATCCTGGATTCTAATGTTGTTGGCTTTTGATTGAGCATCACGGCAGCACCTTCAGCTCCTCGTATCCTACCTTTTGTCTTGCGCAGCGCATTGATAATAAAATTCTTTTCGGCCTGCAATTGTAGCGCCTTAACATCATCCAAACTTTGAGCCTGCGCTGTACTTGTCTGTGTTTTGTAACCCGTTAGCGGGCGGCGCAAACTTAGCGGCATCCCATCATCAGAAAGTATCACGGACTGCTCTATCACGTTTTCTAATTCACGCACATTTCCCGGCCAGTCATATTGTTCTAATTGCTGTAGCATAGCCTCACTTATTCCATAAAAATTTTTGTTCATCTTTTCCGCTATGCTTCCGGCAAAATGATAGGCCAGAATTTTTATATCAGCTAGCCTGTCTCGTAGCGCCGGCAATTCTATAGGAAATACATTCAGCCTGTAATATAGATCCAGTCGAAACCTGCCTTCAGCAATTTCTTTCTCTAAGTTGCGGTTTGTAGCAGCTATTACCCGTACGTCGATTTTAACGGGCTTAGTGCCGCCGACCCGCTCTATCTCCTTTTCCTGCAATACCCGCAACAATTTCGATTGCTGTTCCAACGGCAATTCGCCAATTTCATCTAAGAAAATAGTTCCTCTGTCTGCCAGTTCAAATTTTCCTGCTTTCTTATCAACGGCCCCTGTAAATGCTCCTTTTTCATGGCCAAACAATTCAGATTCTATCAGGTTTTGAGGCAGCGTAGCACAGTTGATCTTTATAAATGCACCATCACGCCTTGAGGAAAGGTTATGTATAGATGAAGCTATACGTTCTTTACCTGTACCACTCTCACCCAATAAAAGAACAGATGTATCTAAAGGAGCTACTTGCTGCACCATATCTAAAACGCCAAGCCATTCACTGCTGTTTCCAATAATACCACTAAATGGCTTCCGCTGATCATTCACTTTGCGTTTACGCGCATCGGCAACACCCTGTATACCTGGATGAAGCGCTTGTACCATCTGAGAAAGCTGATACTGCAGCTTTACTACTAACGCCAGGTGCGCAGCATCAAACGCTGCTGCCTTTTTGCTGTAAAAAGAGATGCAAAAATGTCGCTTATCGTGCAATAATAATGGAAGTCTTATTTCTGAAAGCATCTGCAGATGCAATTGGTATAATAGCCTTATCTCGCTAACATCCTTTTCCTTAGTGATATCAACTGTAAGTGCAACATCGCCCGAACCATTTTGTATTGCCTTATCGAGGAGTATTTTTACTTTTTCTACAGGTAAATGAGTGATCATCGAAAGCTCATCGATCCCTATATGCTGATATTCTTCGTAACCTATACGAAGGAATGCATTATAGGATATATGCTCCACAGATAATTCATGAATACTCAAAAAGTCGAATGGCAGATAAACCTGTAGCACCTTTAATAGTTCATTTACCAGGCTAACAGATGGTAAACTTCCAGTTAAAATAGTATTGAGTTGCTTCTGCAGTAGATCTTCCTGCCATGTACGAAATTCTATATTTTGTTTGTGCCTGTATCGGGCAATTTCAAGCGCTATGAGTACATCTTTTTCCCTGTACGGTTTTACCAAAAAACCATAGGGCTCTGTTATTTTCGCCTGATCTAGTATGTTTCTATCTGAGTTTGCGGACAGGTAAACAAACGGTATATGTTTTTCTTTCAGTTGATGTGCAAGATCTATACCCGTCAGTTTTCCCTTCAGGTGAATATCCAGCAAAACTATATCTACCTTATTGCCGGCTATCAGGCTATTGGCATCGGTAACAGATGCCGCAATGCCAACCACCGAATACCCGGCCTGTTGTAATATAATCTTAAGATTATTTGCAACTATAAATTCATCTTCAACTATCAGTATATGCTCATTCATAAATTAGCCTAAGACATAAAATTAAACCTCCCCGAAGTCACGGAAAGTTATAATAATTTTTACTCCATCTTTATTTATTACATCTATTTTCCCGTTCAACTGGTTGGTCAGCCCTTTGATCAGGTTCATACCCAAAGCTCCCGTAATTCATCACTCTTTTATTTGCATCGGCGTTAGGTATGGGAATTCTATTTCTATTTCAAGGCCTGTATTGTTCTTCAATATCAGCTTACCTCCTAATTGCTCGGCCAGACCTTTCATAAGGCTCATTCCCAGCGATCCTCCTTCACATGCATCATAGTCAGCCGGTAGCCCAACTCCGTTGTCAGATATCTTAAGGTTTATGGTACCCTGTTCATTTTTTTTGATCGATACCTCTATCTTTCCCTGCCGCTCATCAGGGAACGCATATTTTAATGCGTTAGAAATAGCTTCGTTTAGTATTAAGCCTACGGGTATAGCCTGTGCTACATCTAAATCAATATCCGGCCCTTCATCCAAAACAATACTCACTTTTGCATCGTAGCAATCACGCAGATAACTTATCAATTCCCGTATATACGTTCTTATGCTTATCGTGGCCACATCGTCCGATTGGTAAAGCCGCTGGTGTATTAGCGACATAGCATGCATCCGGTTCTCGCTTTCCCGTATAGCCCTTACTGCCGCCTCATCATTAAGATACAAAGACTGGGTATTCAAAAGACTGACAACTACCTGCAAATTATTTTTCACACGGTGATGTATTTCTTTTATAAGCCATTCTTTCTCCTTCAGCAAGCTTTCCAGGTGGGCATTTTTATTATTGATCTCTTGTTGCTTAGCCTCCAGTGCCCGGTTACTACGCTGTTTTAGCCTGTACCTGTTATAGCTTACTCCAAGTAGCAGGCTGAGCATCAGCACTCCGGCAACGGTAATGTTCCGGGTAAGCATTACTTTATCCAATCGTGTCTGCTTCAATAGGGATTGCTTTGTTAGCAGCTGGATCTTCTGTTCCTTCTTTTCAGCTTCGTATGCTGTTTTTACCTCCTCTATCTGCTTACTCTTATTCTCATTAAAAACGGAATCTTTTAGTGAACTGTATGTTTCAAAATCCTTTATAGCTGCAGCATAGTTACTTAGGTTAGAGTCTGCCTGGAACAACCAATAATACCCGCTCGACAGCTCAAATTGATTGCCATATTTCTTACAATGATCAATATACTTGTTGGTAAAAGGATATACCTTTTTGTATTGTTTGGTAGCGAGGTAATAGGAGATGATGGAAGTTAGGTTATTGATATGGCTATTGTCTTCCTCTTCTAACTTAGGTTCAATAGCTATTAATTCACCTACATAAGGCAATGCCATGTCATATTTTCCTTTCGAAAGGTATACCTGTACATACGTCTTATCAATTTTTAGTTTTACAAAATCCAATATTCTTGATGTATCAATATCATTGAGCGTGGTAAGAGCCTCATCATATTTACCAAGGCTGGCAAATGCATCTGCAATATTTACATTCACCAAATTGATGTAGGTTGAATCTTTATATTTCTTTGCCACAGTCAATGCCTTTTGGAAATATACCAATGCTTTATCAATTTGATTTAAGTGGCATAACACAACAGCGTTAAAGTCATAAAGACTTTCCATCCTGGCGGTTGTATCATGATTCATTTCCGCAGTTTTCACAGCTAGGTAGCTATATTTCAAACCTTGCTCATAATTGCCCATGTTTGCATAGATCGCACCTACAAGGCTATATGTTGATGCAACCTGATCAGAATGTATAGCCTCATAGACCGCCAATGCCTCTTGTAACTTTTCAATAGCTTTGGGTTTGTTGCCAAGTATTAAACTAAGCTTACCCAAATCTGCCAGTATGGATGCTTGCTTCTCTTTATTACCGGCTTTTTGGTAATACTCAAGTGCAGCCTTCTCGTCTCTTTCCTTAGACTCAAATTGCTCAATCGCCGGAGACACACTTGGATCTGATATCTCCATTAATTTGCTTCGCAACAAATAAGCGTCGCCAGTATATTCATTGTACCCACCCGTTTTAAACAGTGAAATAGCACTATCTATCGCGTTCGTTGCATTTTGTTTTAGTTTATTACTGGCATTGCTATCAGCAGCTGATTTAATAGCTTCTTGCCTATAAACTTCTACAATAGACATAAGGCTTTTGCCCTGCCATTGAACATCAGGTATCTTTTTGCTTAATTCCAGCGCTTCATTTGCAATAACTAGGGCACTGTCCGGGTGCTCCGTGACACTAGCTTTTGACAATAATTTACCGATTCGGGCTGTATCTTCATTATTTAAAGATGCATTACGGCTATCGCGTGTTTTACAAGACAGCAAAGCTGATAACATAATGACTGTAACACACAGGAACTTGTACATAAGCCTTTTGTTAAGATAGGATACCTAAAAGAGCATTATACTTCATTAAAGTTCAAAAAAATGTCTTTACAAAGCTATTTCTGCCGGCCTGTTCTCCGATGTACCAATCATAGGATAGGTTGTATAAAACAAATTAATTGCCTCCTTGCTGAAAGTCACCTTTTGAAAGTACAACAATCGGCTCTATTTATCAATTGCCTGATCTTTTGCTCATAAATAGTTTTGGGCAAGATAAAAAGGAAAATAAGACTATGCGTTACACAAGACGATATCCATTAGCAATAGTAAGGCGTGCACTACAACAGACAACAATATGCACCGCCATCTTCTTCATTAGCTCCTGCGATCAAAATAAATCAACCACATCTTCAGAAGCAAAAAGCGAAACTATGACAGCAAATACGGAAACACTGCCCGCACAACCACCTGCCAATTTTAAACATGCTGTGGCGACTACCAATGGCATTAAGATACACTACGTGATAGGCGGCAAAGGAGAGCCTCTTTTACTACTGCATGGCTTTGCGGAAAACTGGTATGTATGGAACCGCCTTTTGCCGGAACTATCAAAAAACTTTACTGTGATCGCACCGGACTTGCCTGGTGTTGGCGAGTCTGACAAACCCCAAAGCGGATATGAGAAAAAGAAGATGGCGCAGGATATGCACGAATTTATGCAACAACTAGGATATAACCAGGTATACATTGTAGGACATGATGTAGGCCTTATGGTAGCTTATGACTATGCAGCACAATATAGGAATGAAGTAAAAAAATTGGTTTTGATGGATGCGTTACTACCAGGTGTGGAACCTGTCTGGTCTCAAACAGCCGCCACAACCTGGCACTTCAAGTTTTTCAACAGGCCCGTAGCGGCAAGCATGATACATGGCCACGAAAAAGAGTTCTTTCCCGATTTCTGGTCACAACTTTATGGAACCAATAAAGCACCATTCTACAAAGAAGAAATTGATGAATTCGTCCGGGCATACTCTACACCAGGATCGGATACCGGGAGCCTTAACTGGTACAAAGCTTTTTCGCAAGACGCAATTGACAACCGGGAACTTACCAAACAAAAACTGCAGATCCCCGTATTAACCATGGGCGGGGAATTCTCTGCGGCCTCTTTCATTGAAGATCATATAAAACTTGTAGCCACTAACGTAAAAGGTGTGGAAGTAAAAGGTGCGGGGCATTGGCTGGTTCAGGAACAAACGGAACAAGTATTAAAAGCCTTGCAAGCATTTTTAAATAAAAAATAAAAATGGTATCTAATTAATTGCAAATCATATAAATAATTATATCTGGAATTAAAAATTGGCCAGAGACATGAAGTATTCACTTTCTAACCAACGGACTTATAGCAACTGAATAAGCAATTGCTATAGTCGCCATCCAAAATGCACTTACCGGGCGGGAAGAAAAGAAACTTATGCTTATGGAGCTTTTTCGTGGCGATGATCACTGTCAGTCCTCGTGCGAATATTAGCCGCCCTAATTATTTTGTTTTAACTTTCTGATACGGTTTACGTATATCTATGAAGAAGATTGGATTTTTATCATTTGGACATTGGGCTAATCACCCTGCTTATAAAACCCGTACAGCAAGTGATACCTTGCTCCAATCTATTGACCTGGCAGTTGCTGCCGAAGAGATAGGTCTGGACGGCGCCTATTTCAGAGTGCATCATTTTGCGGCACAGCTTGCATCACCGTTCCCCTTGCTCTCTGCTATCGGCACCAAAACAAGCAAGATAGAAATAGGAACGGGAGTGATCGATATGCGCTATGAAAACCCCTTGTACATGGTGGAAGATGCAGGAGCTGCCGACCTGATCTCGAGAGGGCGTTTGCAACTCGGCATCAGCAGGGGCTCGCCTGAACAGGTTATCGAAGGCTGGCGCTATTTTGGGTATGAACCGGCAAAAGGAGAAAATGACGCGGATATGGGACGCCGAAAGGCACTGGAATTCCTGGATAAATTAAAAGGAATCGGCTTTGCCCAGCCCAATCCGCGGCCGATGTTTCCTAATCCCCCGGGACTGCTGCGCCTGGAACCACATGCTGAAGGCCTACGTGAACGTATCTGGTGGGGGGCTGCCTCCAATGCTACCGCTATCTGGGCGGCTGAAAATGGGATGAACCTTCAGAGTTCGACACTGAAGTTTGATGAAAGCGGCAAGCCATTTCATATACAGCAGGCCGACCAAATCAGACTTTATAAAGAAGCCTGGAAAAAAGCAGGACACAATCGCGAGCCGCGGGTATCGGTAAGCCGTTCCATTTTTGCATTGGTGAACGACCAGGACCGGCAATACTTTGGGCATGAAGGAAGACAGGCAGACCAGATTGGGATGATAGAGCCAGGCAGGAATGCTATTTTCGGCAGAAGCTATGCTGCAGAACCCGAGCTGCTCATAAAAGAGCTGGCAGAGGATGAGGCCATCCGGGAGGCGGATACACTTCTTTTGACAATACCCAATACTTTAGGTGTAGACTATAATATACATATGCTGTCTTCCATCCTGAAATATGTAGCTCCGGGATTAGGCTGGCGTTAGATTACGATAGTCAAATGTAACATTTAATGCATTCATTATTATCTATTAGAAGTAGCCCCGCAAAGCCAGTCTACTTCTTTATCCTTATTTTATCCGTTACCGAAAATACTTTTTCTGGATAAGGAAGAAGCACCATTGGCTCAAACCTCGGCCTTCGCAAACCCAATGTGGGATAATCCCGATACCCTAACTATTCTGTCATCTTGCAATTATATAACAGTCAGTATGTTTGATCTCATTGCCAGTATGTTTGAGTTAGTCCTTGTGTAAGGATATGATCTTGCTGCGCTTCATTCTACATAATTAGAACCTAATTGAATGTTGCTCTAAATTCCAGCGGCGAAAAATTTGTCTTCTTTTTGAAAAGTGTGCTAAAGGACTGCGCATGCTCAAAGCCAAAGGCATAAGCAATCTCGCTGACCGATAGATTGGTCGTGGAAAGCTTTTCTTTGGCTTTAGTGATCAACTTTTCATGAATATGCTGCTGTGTATTTTGCCCTGTATGAATCCTAAGTAGATCACTCAGGTAGTTCGGCGACAGGTTCATCTGCGCAGCTATATATTGCACCGTGAGCAAACCCCTTACCTCGCCGTTAAAGTAATCTTCTATCAACTGCTCAAACCTGGTCAGCAGCGCTGAATTATTATTCCGGCGGGTCAAAAACTGCCGTTCGTAAAAACGATTGGAGTATTTCAGCAGGCTCTCAATCTGCGTAAGAATGATCCCCTGAGTATGCTTATCAATATGCCCGCACTCTTGATCAATTCTATTAAGAATTGTGATCAGGTCATCTTCTTCTTCGGCCGATAGGTGCAGCGCCTCGTTAACGGCATAATCGAAGAAACCATAATGATGAATGCTGCTTGCAAGCGTATGCTGTAACAGGAAGTCCGGGTGAACGATCAGTAGATAGCTGGACCCACATTCCATATTTTGCAAGTCCAGTTGTTGCACCTGGTTAGGTGCAGTAAAACTCAACACTCCTTTATCATAATCATAATATTGTTGCCCGTATCGGATCTTACCTTTAGCTTCGCGTTTGAGCGCTATGCAATAAAAGCGATTAACGAAACCTTTCCATATACCATCTTCCAGAAAAACACTTTCCGCCAGGTTGATTACACTCACCAGCGGGTGGCGCGGCTCCGGCAATGACAGCAACCGGTGAAACTCTGATATGGAGTTAATGGCGTTCATAATTAAAATTAATCAATTAAACCCATACTGAACTCGTCGTAAGGAGCGCCTGTATCCGTACCCAAGGGCACGATGCTTTCCAGTTGTGACAGATCGGTCCTAGTTAACTCAATGGCAGTCGCCGCAATATTTTGCTCTAGGTACCTTCTCCGTTTCGTTCCCGGGATCGGTATAATTCCCTTACTCATGATCCAGGCCAAGGCCAGCTGCGAAGAAGAGACGCTCTTTGCTTTAGCCATATCTTCAATGGCCTTCACCAGTTCTATATTCTTCTGAAACATTTCGCCCTGGAAACGCGGGATCGACCTTCGGAAATCGTTCTCCGGCAGGTCATCTATGCTTTTGATCTGTCCCGATAAAAAAACCACGGCCTAATGGTGAGTAAGCTACAAAACCGATACCTAGTTCCCTTAACGTTGCCAACACGCCGCGTTCTTCCACTGTACGTTCAAATAGAGAATACTCGCTTTGTACCGCAGTGACCGGGTGTACGGCATGTGCCCGCCTGACCGTTTTGGATGATACCTCTGAAAGGCCGATATAACCTACTTTACCTTCTTTGACCAGTCCGGCCATGGCTTCAACCGTTTCCTCGACGGGGGTATTTTTATCGAGGCGATGCAGGTAATACAGATCGATGTAATCGGTATTTAGATTCTTTAGCGAACGCTCTAAAGATCTCTTCACATAATCTTTCTTACCGTTAATTGCCCAAGTCACCTTATTGTTGTCATCGATTTCCCAGCCAAACTTAGTTGCCAAAATGTACTGCTCACGCTTGCCATTGATCGCCTTAGCAATAAGCTGCTCATTTTTCAGCGGCCCGTATAGATCGGCTGTGTCTAGAAAATTGCCACCCAACTCGAGTGAACGATGAATTGTAGCAATGGCCTCCTGCTCATCTGCAGGGCCATACATATGTCCCTCTTCAAAGCCTGTCATGCCCATACAGCCCAAGCCGATAACCGGCACAACCAATCCCTGGCTGCCTAATGCAAGTTGTTTTATTTCCATGATCCAAAAGTCGGCAAGTTAAATTGCGTTTATGTATGCAAACCCCTGATGCTTGTAAGCAAATCAACGAATCATTTTTTTAAAGTCTGTCAGTTTAAAGCCTGCTCTCTATTTTTCGTTAAGGCATTCAATCGCAGACCCTTCAGCTGGTATCGCAAACCAGTTCTCCTTGGATTCCTCTTTACATGGCACACATGAAGGTGTCAGCGCTCACGCGTGTAGATACTTACATTGCCCATCCGTGCCTCATCCAAAGCTTGTCTATTTGCATTGTCAACCAATTCCTTGGATATCCGCTACTGAAAGCCGTCCCATCGACAATTTTCAGGTATAACTGCTGCCGGTACGCGCCTTATAGTCCTAGCGCGAAGCCAATACTGTCAGCATGTTTTCCGTTGCCAAGCGGGTGAGCCCTTCCAGTGCGGTAACAAGCTTTCGCCCAGCGGTGTGAGACAATATTCAACCCTAGTCGGTATTTCGGGGTACATGGTTCTCGATACCACGCCGTCCGTCTCCAGTGTCCGTAAGGTTAAGTAAACATTTTTGTAAATTGCCTAAGAACGCAGTTTTTGGAAATTTATTCCAGTATCAGTGAGATATACAGTTCATCTACCATATTTCTCTCTATTTATTGGCAATTATCTTTTTCCTGTTGACAGTATGCGCGCTGAAGTACCCCAAAGCACCGCCGGAAATATTACTAACCGGGTTGGTTGGCGATGCCGAGTTCTGCCCCATCGTTTGACCTAATGTTTGGTAGTAACGATATACACCATAATCCACACATTGCATTTCAACCATTACACTATCGCCATTACTAATGTTAATATCATTCCGTAGGGCTTGTTTTACAATGCTGCCGTTATTGGTTTCGTCGTCACGTATATATACTTCCTGGGATGTGCTGTCCAATACTTTTAGTATAAAGTGGTAGTAGTTGCCCGGAGTCGCAGGGTCATGATATAATGGTACTACATTGGTATTGTTGCCTATTAAAGAAGCTTGTGTGTAAATGCTATCCAGTAATACAGGTGTTGGCATGGTAGATGTGGATGTGAATTCCTGCCCATCATATTGTATATGAAGATTGTAGCTATGGCCGGGTATGCCTGTTAAGTTATGCCCAACATACATGCCATTGGTAGCCTGGGTTAAAGTATCTGTGATGTTATTAGTGGCGTCTGTTACATACACAACCGCTCCGCTAACATCGGGAAAATTATTATCCTCATCAAAGTTGAGGCTTTTAGTAATGGATACAGTTGCCCCGTTCCCATCGTTAGCTATGTTGCCTGTTATTACATATTTGGGTGAGGAGCTATTCAGGTTCACATTAATTACTTTTTGACAGGAGCAGAAACTAACTGCAAGTATGGCGAAGATGATATATTTCATGACTGTTCCTAAAATTTAAAGTTGTAAGTAATGGATGGTACCCAGCGGAATAGGGATGTCTGCACTGCTTGTGTCTTAGACGGATTATCCGGGTCTGTCTCAAAAGTTATAGTATATGGGTTCTGGCGGCCATAAGCATTGTAGACGCTGAAGGCAAGCTCCGAGGAGAAGTGTTTGCGCTCGCGTAGTTTCCACGTGGCGCCAATATCCAGCCTGTTGTACGCCGGGGCCCTGTATCCATTACGTTCGGTGTAGTAGAACACTACGTTATTATCTACTTTATATTTCCCGCTTGGGAAGGTTACTGCATTGCCTGTGTAATACACAAAATCGGCAGACAATAGCCATTTCTTACTGAGCTTGTACATAGCTACGATAGATAAGTCATGTGTCCTATCCTGCTTTGCCGGGTACCAGTTGTCATTATTGATCTGGTCAATTTTCAGTTCCGTCCGCGATAATGTATAGGATATCCATCCTGTAAGTTTACCCTCATTTTTACGTACCATAAATTCAGCACCATAAGCACGTCCATTGCCAAATCGCAATTGAGGTTCCACTGGAGTGTTAGATAACACCTGTGCATTGTCCTTATAATCCAATGCATTTTGGATCGATTTGTAATAGGTTTCCACACTAAATTCAAACTTATTGTCGTTCAGGTTTTTGAAGTAGCCTAATGATACCTGGTCTGCTGTTTCGGGTTTGATGATGTTATTGGATGCCACCCATTTATCAGTTGGATTATCTGTGGTCGAGTTAGAAAGTAAATGCAGGTATTGTGCGTTACGGGCATAAGCAGCCTTTATCGACGATGTTTCCGTTAACTTATATGCTGCTGATAACCTCGGCTCGGGTACAAAGTAGGTTTGTACAATTTGCCCCGCCTGGGAGTGTAGCGTATCAACGATGTTATAGTTTTGGTCAAGGTCATTCAGTTTATTGTCGCCACCTAAAACAGAGAATGCACTTACCCTGATGCCAATGTCCAGGCTTAGTTTGTCATTGGGCTTCCATTTATCGGTCAGGTACACTGCATTCTCCCAACTGTTGGTATTGTCTGCTTTTGTTGGGTTGGTTGATGTTGAAAATACACCCGGTGTTATAGTATGATAAATAGAATTGAAACCTACATTGATGGAGTTGTTGGAGCGCATATAATAATTGATCTCTTCTTTCAGATTCCAGTCTTTGATAACAGAAGTAAGGTTGCCGTTAACAGCGGCTGTGTTAACATTGATGTTGTATTTGTAATCGCTGTATATCAGTGAGGTATTAGAGAATACTTTGGGATTAAACACATGGTTCCAGCGAAGGGTAGCTGTCGTGTTGCCCCAGTTGATGCCAAATGCATCAGAGAACCCAAGTACATCTTTACCATAATAGCCTGATAGAAAGATGCGGTCTTTATCGCTTAGCATATAGTTCACCTTGGCATTCAGATCATAAAAATATAGTTTGTCCTTATTCAGGTCCGGATTATTGGATAGCGCCAGGAAGGCATCAGCATAAGTACGCCTACCACTTACCAGGAAAGAGCCTTTGTCTTTTACTATAGGCCCCTCTACACTCAGGCGAGATGATATAAGCCCCAACCCTCCGTTTACATGGTACGACTGATCGTTACCATCATTCATTTTTACATCCATAACAGAAGAGAGTCGTCCTCCATACTGTGCAGGCTGATTCCCTTTGTAGAGTGTCAGGTTTTTAATAGCATCTGAATTGAAGACAGAGAAGAAACCCAGCAAGTGCGATGGATTATATACAACGGCTTCATCCAGCAATATCAGGTTTTGGTCTGTACCACCACCGCGAACGAAGAAGCCCGATCCGCCATCTCCTGCAGGCTTTACACCCGGCAATAGTTGCACTACCTTCATTACATCTTTTTCTCCAAACAATACAGGCAGCACACTGATCTCTTTTACATTCAGGCGTTCCACCCCCATTTCTGCATTCGTTATCCTGTCGTTTTTGGATACCGATTTTACAACTACTTCATTGAGCTCTTTACCTGCCGCAGCTAATGCTATGTTCAGCGAATAATTCTTTTCTAATTTTATTTTCTGCGTTTGCTGTACATAGCCCATATAGTTGATGTGTACTGTATAATCTCCGGGAGCCAGACTGATAGAATAGAAGCCATATTCGTTAGTCGAGGTGCCCGTATGCTTTTCTTCGATGCTTACAATGGCACCGATCAGGGTTTCGCCCGTAGCCTTATCTTTTACAGTACCGCTGATAGTGCTCGTTTGCTGCGCACTACTGCTAACCCAGCTAAAAACAAGCAATAAGATGATCAGTGTTTTATTCATTCCGGTTAATTAAATGAGCCACAATATTATTGATGAGATGTGTACCACAAGATTTTATTATAGGAAACAGCATATTTATTATACGAAACCAATAGCGAGTGCATGCAAAAGCTTGAGTAAAGGGTACTAAACGCAAAAGGCGGTGTGTTTGGTATAAAAAAAGAGGTGGTTTGTATAATTAACAGGTTCCTAAGTAAGGATGCTTGTATTTTTGGATTACAATTGGATCAGAATAGAAACATAGAAACAACGGCAACAAATAAGTTCCTGGCATTGCTTATATCGCCGAGGTATAGCAGATACCGGCACATATCCCTCTTATTAATGCTAAGCATAGTTGCATATTACATGCCGGCAAAAGAAGAACATTATAGTATAGGCAAAGCTGTTATGTTTGTTTTTTGTTTACTGTTGTTCTATATCAATATGTATGTATTAATCCCTCGCTACCTGTTTCAAAATAAATATCTACAGTATTTTGGTAGCATAGTGGTTTGTGCTGTCCTTGCCTATTTGTTCATCTTTTTTAGAGATTATCACCGTCATGGAAAAATTGATGGGCCAGACTTTATTAAGGTACGTTACGTAGCATTCGTATTTGTTACGATGGTATTTATTGCCGCCACCACAGCTATCAAATTGTTTCAGCGATGGGTGGCAGATTCTGAACATATTATGGAATTACAGCGTACCAAAATGTTTGCAGAGCTCGAGCAATTGAAAAATCAGATCAGCCCGCATTTCCTGTTCAATATGCTCAACAATGTAAACGTATTAACGCAGAGAGATCCAGAAAAAGCATCACAGGTATTGATGAAACTGAGCGATTTTTTACGTTATCAGCTTTATGACAGCAGCAAGCCTAAGGTGCTGCTTACTTCAGAGATCCGCTTTCTGAGCGACTTCCTAAACCTGGAAAAGATTAGAAGGGATAATTTCCGTTTTACGATAGAGGAAGAGGGTGATCTGTTTGGTGTACAAGTGCCATCTATGCTATTTACCACATTTATAGAAAACGCCATCAAGCACAGCCTTAATCCATTAGGTAGCTCTTATGTAAATGTTCGTTTTTGCCGATATCAGGATAAACTCAATTTTCAGTGCACCAATTCTAAACCTGGAAGCGCAGTGAAACATGCGGTTGGCGGGCTAGGTTTGGCAAATGCCAAACGTCGCCTGGAGTTGCTTTTCCCTGATCATAAGCTAACGATCGGAAATAATGCAGACACTTATAGTGTATCGTTAATTTTAGATATATGAGATGTATTATAGTTGATGATGAGCCATTAGCAAGAGAAGGTATACAGATGCTGGTATCGCATGTGCCCGGGCTAGAACTTATAGAAAGCTTCAGCAGCGCAGATGCAGCAGCTCTATTTCTTGCAAATAACACTGTAGATATTGTATTTCTTGATATCCAGATGCCTGGTATTACAGGCATTGAATTCGCGAAGCAAATACCGCCGAAAACGTTGGTAATATTTACCACCGCTTATGCAGAGTATGCATTGGATAGTTACGAGGTAGATGCAATAGACTATTTGATCAAGCCTGTTAAATTTGACCGTTTCCAGAAAGCAGTAAATAAAGCTGCGGCATATCTTCAACTGCTAAATAGTCCTAAAGCAGATAGCTTCGATACTATTGAAGATTATTTCTTTGTAAAGGCAGATCGTCGCGTATTTAAGATCTATTTTAAGGATATACTATTTATAGAAGGGTTGAAAGATTACGTGATCCTCCATACAGATGACCAGAAGATCATCACGGCTATGAACATTAAAACCATATTTGCGCAACTCCCCGCGAATATATTCGCAAGGGTCAGCAAGTCCTATGTAGTGAACACCACCCGCATCCAATCCTTCGATAATAACACCGTATTTTTAGGCAAGCACGAGATCCCCATCGGCAATACCTACAGGACCTTCTTTTTTGATGAGTTTGTATCGAAGCGGATGTTGAACAGGTAAGGAACGAGAAACGCTCTATGTGCAAATGGAGCTACGAGTCTCACTTACATATGGCGGCCCCATTAAACATCATGATTTTGAATTCTTTCAGTTCTTCACCCTTTGGGCGGTAACGGTGCAATGAAAATCGTGATTAATTGGTTTTAGCGCTGATATCTCACGCTGTACTTTATTGGTGGCAAATGGCGATTGCCTATTATCAATTCAATATGCACGGCAACAGACGTTTTAGAGAGATTGAAGGTAGTATCTTAGGCATCACAACCAGAATGTTATCCAGAGAATTAAAGAAATGGAAATGAGTAAACTCGTAAAAAGAACTGTCTATGCTGATATCCCGGTTTTAGTTGAATACGAGCCTACGGAACATTGTCGCTCCTTTGGGAAAATTATACAGGAGATGATTGATTGGAGCAAAAACCATAGAAATGTCATCATAAAAGGATAACAATTAAATTGATAGTTTTTGAAGGGTCGATTTCAAGCTAAGCTTTAAAAGAAGTCCATTTAACCTCAAAAACTTCTTTTAGTCTTTGAAAATGTAGGAACACCAGAAAGCAATTTTGAAAAAGTTTATTGCAAGTTTTAATGCGATTAATTAGGCTTGTAGCAGCCTCATCCTTCGTGGGTACAACGTTATCAATAAACTTTGTAGCAAAGCTATTTCTATTCTATGTACATGCTTTACATAATTAAATCTATAACTCGAAAGTAGATTAAAGTCATCGAATCGGACACGATGTCATACAGAAAAAACTTCTCCCAATTCCAGTATTTTCAGCCGTCCATTAATCGCCTCTTCTTGATTGAGTTTGTTGAGTATCACCTCAGGTTCGCCCATGGGTTCGTCTGCTGAATCAAAAGTGCCGTAATGAAAGGGGATCATTGTCTCAGCGCCTAAGGCATTAAACGCTTTAACTGCATCGTAAGGGTCTTGGTGGTGCTGCGCCATAAACCATGATGGTGAATACGCCCCTGCACCAATAAGTGCAACATCTATTTTTGGAAATAGAGTTCCAATCGTATGGAAGTGCTGCCCATGTCCTGAATCGCCGCTAAAGTATATACACTTTGTTTTTGACTGGATCATGAAGCTACCCCAAAGCGTTCTGTTAGTATCAAAAGGACTTCGGTTAGCCCAATGGCGGGAGGGCAGGAATGTTATAGTCAATGCATTGTCCAGTTGGTATTGCTGATACCATCCTGCCTGAAGAATTGGATTATTAACCCATTTAGAAACGAGTTGATCCAATTTCAACCCCACCAATATTTTAGCGTTGGGATTATTAGCTGACAGCAGCTGGATGCTCTTTCTATCACAATGATCGTAATGCGCATGAGAAACAAGGATATAATCTATATTCAAAAACTTTTCGGGTGCAACGGGTAATGCAGAATATCGTTTAACAATGGGCAACTTGCCAAACATCGGGTCTATTAAAATACGGATACATGAAAGCTGAATAAAAAAACTGGCATGCCCTAACCATACAATTTTATCAACAGGGTTATTGAGCCATGCTTCATCAGTACGGACGGTTATGCGCCATGTATCGATTTTCTTCTCCTTCCTTTGCGGGTTTTCCTGGAGCATAAATTTCAGAACATCCCGGATACTAAGTATCGTAGGACTTTCCGGATAAATGAATAGCCCATTTTGATCCAGCGGGGTACCTGACCAGCCTGGCTTAATAGTAGCTAAACCAGGATTTGAAACATAGCTTTTAACTACAGGCTTTTCCTTCTTTTTAAAAACCATTGTAATACGAATAAAATTGTGAGCATTGTGTGAAGAATCAGATATTAAATCAACCTTAATTATTTTTCGCTCAGCTGGCTCGGAGCTAAACCAAATTGCTTCTTAAAAGCAAATGAAAAATGCGACAGGTTTTCAAACCCCACTTCGTAGCATACATCCAATGGCTTCTTCTTTTTTTCCGCAAGCTGATAGTAGGCCAGCTCTAAGCGCTTTTGTGTGAGCCAGCGTTGTGGCGTAGTGCTGAAAGCCTTTTTAAAATCCCGCTTAAACGTGGTGAGGCTTCTACCTGTCAGGTAGCCGAATTTTTCCATTGGCAGATTGAACATAAAATTCCTCTCCATGTAGTCGACAAGATTAATCTTACCGGGCTCTTCGAAGTTGGCCAGCACCTGATCAATCTCTTTGTTGACTGTCCTGAGAATGCTGATAGCTTCGATGATCTTAATAGATGCTATATCTTCCGGAATATCCTTCATATCAAAATAAGGGATCAATGAAGCAAGACAGCTTTCCAGCAAAGGATGATTGCTGAAACTGTAGATTTTCGGCGATTTCAGGGGTTTGTGTTTTATTTCTTTACCGGCATAGAAATCCCTGAGCCTATCCACTGATAAATGCATCACCACCGTTTTATGTGGCTGACCGTCTTTAGGATAGTTAATGATGGTTGCCAACTGATTTCTGGGGACCAGGAAAATGTCTCCCTTTTTAAAATAGTATGTAGCATCTGCCTGCACGATCTTGGTTTCACCCGAAAGAAACCACACCAGCATGTGGTGATCAAACATTATATCTGACTTGAAGAATTTGTCCTCATAGCTGGAGAGCTTTATATCTTCGGTAATATATCGGGCTTTGTAGTCCATGATTCTATTTTTTTAAGAAAATCAGCAAATCAAAGATAGACGATTGTACACAGTTTACTTTGTTTAAAGGGCCATATTTCAAAATGGAAGGAGAATTCTATTTATTCTCCTTCCGCATAGGATGGTTGTTAAATAGATTGACCGCCATCTACCAAAAAGTTACCGCCATTCAGGAAGGCAGCCTCTTTGCTTGCCAGGTAATGGATCATACTGGCGACCTCTTCAGCTTTGCCCATTCTTCCTGCAGGAACACTTTGTATCAATTGTTTTTCCAGGCTTTCATCCAGGCCAATCTTATTCATAATCTCGGTGGCTATTGGCCCCGGGCTTACTGCATTGACACGGATCTTACGAGAGGCCAGTTCCAGTGCGGCTATTTTTACAACAGCATTTATGGCAGCTTTACTTGCTGCATATACAGAAGCCGTTTGGGGAGATATAGTTGCGGAAGTTGAGGAAAGCATGATTACGGAAGCTCCATCATTGAGCAAAGGAATAAACCGACTGAGGGTAAAATAAGCGCCTTTGAAATTAATGTTCATCATCTCATCAAACTTGCTTTCTTCTATCTGCTCTATGGTAGAGAATTTTGTAATTCCCGCGTTGATCACCAGGATGTCAACCCTACCGAATTGTTCTTTGACCTTGCTGGCAACATGCTCAATGTCGGATACCTTCGACTGGTCTGCCACAAATCCAGTTATATTAAGTTCTTTTGCAGCCGTCTCAACTGCATCCCTTCTTCTACCAGTTATAATAACCCTGGCACCGCTTTCTTTCAGTCTTTTTGCAGCGGCATATCCAATACCACTATTGCCCCCAGTAATTACAGCAATTTTATTTTCTAAATTTTTCATTGTTCTGTTTTTTAAAAGTGAGTATTATACATTAAACTTTAAACCCAACATGTCTTCTGTAAGCGACCAGAGCTCTTTTGCGCTGTATTCGTCCAGCGAATATGGATCTACACCCTTTTGGCTGGCTATATCAGTACATAACGTAGCAATGTCTGCATCTTCACAATACACACCACCGATATTGTTTAATAAAGGTGATGTAGCGCACCACACTGTTGTTGCAGCCCCCTGTGGAATTGTTTTTAATGAGGCGGCTACCTCCGGCAACATATTGCCGTTTGCATCCACGAAACCCATTTTCTGAAACAGCTCCAAAGGTGCTTCTCTTCCCAGCTCGGTGCCGCCAATAGAACCCGGGTGTACGGCATATGCCCTTATATTATGCTTACGACCGCGATTGTCCAGCTCCATTGAAAAAAGATTGACGGCGGTTTTGGACTGCCCATAGCCTTGTAATGTTTCGTACTCGCGGTGCAGGAAATTGGGATCATTAAAATTGAAGGATGCAAAATGATGCCCATGAGAAGAAACATTGACTACCCTGGCTCCATTTGCATTTTTAAGCGCAGGCCACAGCTTTGCTGTAAGCTGGAACTGTGCCAGATAATTAGTAGCTAATTGAGATTCTATGCCTCTGTTATCTCTGCGCAAAGGGACCCACATAATACCCGCATTGTTGATGAGTAGATCAAGTGGTGTTCCTGAAGCAAGAAACTTGTTTGCAAATGCGTCAATAGATGCTGGAGATATCAAGTCCATATGTTCGATCTCCACATTGGAAATGCCTTGTAGGTTTTTACCCGCTTTGTCCATATCCCTTGCTGGTACGATAACTGTTGCTCCTGCAGCCGCAAGCGTACGGGTCGTTTCCAGACCAATACCTGTGTTACCGCCTGTTACGATGGCTATTTTCCCTGTGAGGTCAACACCTTTAATTACATCTTTGGCAGTTGATTTTGCATTGAAGCCCGAGCCGGCTGGTTGTTGCAGCGCTCCCTGATAATTATTCTGTTCCATTTTTTATTTTTTTTGTTGGAACAAAAGTAGAGCGTCCTCAAACCACAGACTTTGTTTAAAAGGCCTATTTTGTTTGTTTAAAAGATCATTGGAAAATTATAACCATAGTTTTGCAAATACTTTTACCTATTATTTTTCCGTGTGGTATAGATTGCGCAATGAATTGTCACGCTATCCATAATCAGAGAAGTCCTCTGTCCACCTTAACCATCAAACGATGTTTTATAAACACTGAAAGCTTAATTTCATCCAAAATAAAACGTTCATAAAATCTCTATAAACATTAGTTTACCATTATGCGTATTCCCTGGATATCAGTAACCGCTATTGCATTAATGCTCATAACTGCCACCGGTTGTAAAACAGCGAAACCATCAGTCACAAACTCGGCGATGTCTACAGCAGCTTTACCTGCCAATAACTCTATTGCAGATAAAAACTATATACTGGGTTTTACCATGCGGGTATATCGCACTAAGGGAGACAGCAGTATATATTTTGATGCGCAGGGCTGGATAAAAGCTGAAGGCAAGCTCAAACCTAAGCAAAACAATAACGGCAAAGATTTTATTGCGCTCTTTGTTGATGACAACAATAATGTACTAGCGACAAGCATGCTGATGAATCCATTGGACGTATTGATGGAATCTCCAGGTGAAGGAAATGGACTGGTTAGTGTGAAGGTAAAAAAAGATGAGGGTTATGTAACTGTACGCGTCAACTATAAGGCAGCTATGAAAAAGATCATTATTAGGAAAAGCGACTCTGCAGATACCAGCACCTTAGCTATTATCCCAATTCAGGCATCATAATAATACGGGCTTAAACTATAAGTTTATAAAATGGTCACAATTATTCCGTTACTTAATTTTTCTTGTAGAGGCTACCGTTTTTGACATTCATGGAATCGGTAGTGTTATTAACTTTATTGATATTTCACCTTTGCCGGTTTTTTTATGAAGCGATTTTTACTACTACTATGCGCTGGTTTATGCATCACTTCCACTGCTAATGCTCAAATATTCCCTGTAAAAACAATTGCTAAAACCGGCAATGATACTAACCGTATCAACTTTGCTTACCTGCCTGATGGCTTTCAGTCATGGAGACTGGGGAAATTTGATACGCTGACTAACGGTGTTTATAGCTATATGATGAGCATATCCCCTTTTAAAGAGTATGCTGGCTTTTTCAATGCATATTCTGTAGAGGTTCCTTCTGTTGATTCAGGGGCTGTACACCTGAACATAGCTATAGATTGTCCGCCTCTCTCACTCTTCCCGATCGCTAGTCCTAATACCTATTTTAATTCATCTTTTGATAACGCCGGTATTCACCGTCTTGCTTATCCGAAAAATTCGGCAGCTATGAGCAGTGTATTGTTGGCCAATATCCCTGCATACGATCTCACATTCACGCTTATCAATAGCAATGAATACGGCGGCGCAGGCGGTGGTACAGACATTTCTGCTACGGTAAACGCGTCATCTAAAGAAATATCTGTGCATGAGACAGGACACTCATTAGGCGACCTGCAGGATGAATACTGGAGTGGTTACGGATGGGAAGCTCCCAATATGACCAAGGAAACCGATCCTACGAAAGTAAAATGGAAAAACTGGATCGGCACACAAAACGTAGGCATATATAATTACCCAAGCACGGCCCCGGCCTCAACTGTATGGTACAGGCCACACCAGAATTGTAAGATGTATCAGCTGGGCAGTCCGTTCTGCCCGGTTTGTAAAGAAGCGCTTATTACATCAATATACAAACGCGTAACACCGATTGACAGTATTTATCCACTGGCAACAAGCACTGTAAGTATAGACAATACAACACCTGTAACATTCTTATTTAAACCTGTATACCCCAACCCAAATACGCTTACGTTCTCCTGGCAGCTAAATGGGACTGCTATAGGAACAGCAGATACCATGTTGTCTCTCAGCTATACGCAGCTAGCAGGGGGGACAAATAAACTAATCGCATTCGTTACAGATACCACGGCACTTTCTCGTAGTAACCTACCTACTAAAGGTTATGTGTTTACCATAGAATGGACGGTGGAGAAGGCAACATCCGGAGGAGGTACAAGTGTAACGAACGTGAATACCTCAGGTAAGTTTACTTATAGAATGTATCCTGTGCCCGCAAAAGATATACTCTACCTGGAATGTGATAATAACACGAATGCAAGCGCTGTTCAATATCGTATCTTTTCTACGATCGGCACGTTAGTCAGGCAAGGCACTTTAATGCTTGGCAAGGGGGAGCAGGTAATACCCATAGATATAGCAGGGATTGCAGCAGGCGCCTATAATTACCAATTGTCAGGAGATGGTGTTTATGTAAACGGCAAAATATTAGTGCAGTAGGATTGAAGGTAAACCGCTATTCCTACGTTATTAAAGCCAGGTCTCCCAATTTGCGAAACAAAAAAGCGCCACACTAATATGTGACGCTTTAGACTTGATTTCTTTACCCAAGCATCCTTAATGTACCACTACTATCTTCGCTTTATCCTGCAAACCGGTGTCTGTGTTCATTACCACCAGGTACACGCCAGCAGGTATGTCCTTAATACTAATAGGTATTATATCACTACCTCCTACTTTCCCGCTCCAGAGTTTTGTTATCACGCTACCTGTAAGGCTTTGCAAATAAATATCTGCATGTTCCTCTTTTGTGAGCGACAATTGTAAATAAGCTTTATTATCTGCCGGGTTCGGATAAACCTTAAACGCAGAACCAAAGGATTGAGTAATAGACACCCCAGTTGGCGGTATGGTTACAGAGGCTTCGGCTGTCGCCGCTTTTTGTTCGCTATTCTCTACCTTATCTATAGCCAGTGAATAGAATCTGTAGGACGAATCAGGCCTTCCCTGCAATATCAAACTATCTTCTACTGATGCCGCTGCCAATATCCACGGGCCACCATTGGTTGAGCAATACACATAGTATTTGGCAATTCCTGAACTGGAATCGCTACCGCTAAAACGCAATACAAAAGTGCTGTCGTAGATGAGTGTAGCACTCAATATCTGGCTGGTAGGCGGGGCAAGGTCCAGCTTATTACTCCACACATCTGTGGCTATGGCTGCATTCTGGTCAAAAACAATGCTCGCCGTACTGCTTAATACCGTACCATCCGCTAGAGACGATAAAGGTTCTACCTCGTAGCTTACACTGGCTTCACCTTCCGGCATATTTACATTAGGCTTCAGGAAGCCATCAAATGCCGGCCTGTTACCACTGGCAGAATCGATGGAGGAAAGCATCCAGGTGATCACACCACTGGCTGTATCCGTTTTACCGGTTATCCTTACAAACATGCCCGGACGGTTAGCAAGGCTCTTCTGCAAGGTAAACTCACTGCGTCCTTTAGGCACACGGTATATTTGGTTGGCTATTACTATATCTCCCAGTGTAACGCTGCGGATATCAAAATGGCTTTTATCAATGGTATCACGTATTACTACATCTTGTGCATCGGCACTTGCGGTATCCGCATTTTCAAAATGAATAACAAACGGTTGCCTTTTTACATTTGCTATATAGCGCGGCGTATCTACCCCTACCGGTCCGTAAATACTATTCGGGTCGAAGGAATTGCGGGTATCTATAGTTGATAACGATGGATCCTGGTGATCCAGTTCCTGGTTGAGCAATTTCTTTAGCTCCTCTATCTGGTCTTGCAATTCAGGACAATCTTTGGCTAATTGCTCCAGCTTCTTCAGTTTTTCATTAAGGTCATACAGGTTTTTGGTGTCATTAAGAATGTCCGTTAATAATTTCAAGCGGTCATAATTAATACCTGTGACACTTTTGCCCAGGTTAGCCATTATCTTTTGCGTAGCCTCAAGCGTAGCAGGGCTCATATTCGCTTTATTCGCCAGCAGCCTGTTGCCAAACTTTATCTGCTCATTGGCACTTGCCGCTCTCGATACTGCTGAATTCAATAAAAGTCCTCCTACTTCCTGTGCTGCCACTTGTATGGCATATTCATTATTGGCATCTGTTTCTGCGATCCAATCTGCCACATTCGCATTATGGTCTGTTTCGTACCCATCCCACCACGCCCAGAACTCTTTACCGATGTAAGTAGCTGCAGACTGCATATGGTGTTGTCCTATCTTGGCCGATTTAGTAAAGGCAGTCAGCGCCGGTATCTTAGATTTATCAGCTATCATATCAGCTGCATCCAGCAATTCTGATGAAATATCGTCACTATAATCTTCATAATTACCCGTAGGGCAAGAGCCTAACATGTTGGGCCTGTGTGTATAGGTATAGAACCTTGTTGCAACCGGTAATGCCGCACGCGCTATGAATGGTATCTCTACCGTTGATCCCGGTGGTACATGCTGCACCTGGAAGAAACGTATGTACCCGTCAAACGGCTGTCCTTCAAATGAATCTATTGCGGTAGTAGTGGTCAGGCTATCGTAGATATATTTAAATATACTGTTAGGATAGACATAGGTTTTGCTATTGGCTAACAGGGTATCATTTTTGCTATAATCAGGTTTGTACACATTTGCTTTCCAGGTAACCTGTACGTTCTTAGGCCATACCATCGCCACCACTACACCATTTGCAGTTACATTCCCTTTGTTACCTACCAATAAGGTGTAGATATTATCCACGCCGGTTCTCATCCTGCCCGGGCCTGTTATCTGGCTCCAGGCATATGGATATTTTAATGCTTCTACATAAAAACCTTTTGTGTAGGTGATCGGTGTCTGGTTGGGTACTTGTATCACCACATCATAATAACCGGTATCAGCAAAATGAAGGTCAAAATCAACACCAAGATGGTTTAGCCGGCTGTTAGGGTACAGATCTCTCGGTGTCAGAACAGTGCTTCCTTTCACCAGTTTTACTTGTGTAGCAGCGCTAAGATCCCCGCCATATATCTGCATCATTACATCGCCACCCCTGCCCGCTTTAATTGGTGTATAATACTCGACCCCGGCTATGGTAAAGTTTACTTTTGCAGTATCGCGTGTACTGCATCCGCTACTGGATGCCACCAGTTTTACATCATAGTTTCCCGGTACATAGGTAGTCATCGGCGGGTATCTTGATGAGTATTGCTGCCCGTTGCCCATAAGCCACAAATACGCATCAGAGTATCGAGACAGGTTAACAAACCCTAACTCATTACCCATGCGGCTGTAGGTTAGATCAGCCTTGGGGCCGGGTACATATTCGTAACGGAACTGGTACGCACTCGCTGTACCACCCCATGTGGAATTGAAGTAATTGTAAATATCCACGTATATGGTGTCGTCGTTAATACAAGTTATGATCATCGTATCCGTAACGCTTTGGTCATACGCCAGAGAAAGATTGTTACGAAGATGTAATATGCCACTGCTTACACCTGTTGCGCTTTTAATGCTATACAGGTTACCATTTTTGTCTGATACTTTTACTAATGGCGCGCCTGCAAGCCCGTTGATGTACCCCCATGTATTACGTCCCGTAATATACAGCACTACAGAGCCTCCTGCCGGCTTCACTATCCGGTAATAATCGTCCACATCCGTGCTGCCCCCGCCATCTATATAGCTCACATGCCCGTGTACGGTATCTGCAGGGGTGATGGGTTGTGCAGTTGCCATAGTCTCATTCGGTCCTGCTTCATTATAGAAGCTTGTATCATCCAGTTGGTACCTCAGCGTATAGTGACCGGCAAACGCCCAACCCTGGCCGGAATGGAAGTTCTGAACATGTATATAGAATGTATCCTTTGCACGTCCGAAAACATGCATGGTATCCATTACTGTACCCATAAACGGTACTGACCCGGCATTTGCTACCCTAAGAGCTCCCGATTGTGCCCCTGCATTATTCTGGTTCAATATCTGTGTTCCGTTCTTATCCTCTACTATAATATTCGGTGCAGGGTTTGCCTGCTGGTTCCAGGTATTTTGGGCAGAGGTGTATAAATTGATGGTCGCATCTTTGTCTAAAACTACGCGATAATAATCGTCTACATCAGGGCCATTTCCTACATAAGAGATGTCACCGTAAATAGTTTGCCCTGCTGCCAGGTCGTTGGCAGTTGCCCGCGTTTCATTGGGGCCCGGCTCGTTATTATAGGCTGTATCGGTTACTATCCAGTGCATACTATAGGTAGCAGGCCAGCTGCTACCAAATGCATCCAAAGCAACATACATGGTATCTGCAGCGCGGCCATAGATATTCAATGTATCAGCTACTTGCGAGAATGCTGCCTGTGCCCCCCAGGCTCCGAGGTTTAGCCATGTAAAGCCTGAGGAATTATTATTATGGTAAACACTGAGGTTTGCATACCCGTTACGGTCGTAGAAATACATTCTTGGCATTACATTATTGTTGGTCGTTAGCATACACCTTGCGCTCACATACAATTTGAAAGTACCATCGCGCGGAAAGATGATCTTATACCAGTCATTACCATCTGCGCCGGCAGCTGTACCGAAACCTATGTAACCATCTCTGTTTGTATTTAAAGCCAACACTTCTGCCGTCTGACGGGTGTCATTACTCGCAGACAACTCCGTATTAGGAGCGCCATACAGTATATCGTATTTCACAGTATAATTCTGGGTCTGCCCGGCCCACACATTATCTACGAGTATGTACAGGCTATCAGCCTCTATGGCACCCACGATAAAAGTGTCAGCGCCTGATGATAGGGCATTGAGATTAACATTGTAGTAATTGATCGTATTTTGATTCTTCCAGTACACGCGGTACTGTACAATACCAAACGCGCCACCTGCGTTGGCTGTTGAGGTAATAAGGCGCACTACCCCCTGGTTAGCCGGCAGCCAGGTCTTATAATAGTGCTGGCCAACCGTACTGGAAACCGTGCCCGACTTAGTGACACCGGCACTCATTGTATCTGCTGTGGCAAATGAGTACTGCGCTTGAGTTGTGCCGTAGAACAGCAGGCACAGCATAATGGTAAGTATTTGTTTCATACTCCTGGATTTTGAAACAAAAGTATCCGGATGGGCAAGCGACTACAATAACTAATTTGTATTAGTGATGCCCTAACCCATTGACGGGTTCAAAAAGAAGAGATAGCTTTACTATGTCCCTCATATTGTATGAAACGGTCATTGGCAGTTATATTGATCTTACTGAGCGCGCTATTTTCAAAAGCGCAGACAGAAAGAATTGCCGACTTAAAGTTAGCTATACATGCTGCAACTGATCCGATAAAGCGATTTGATAATATGCTCCAATTGCTCGATGAGCACGAAAGCATCTATAAGGATAGTTTGCCGGTATATGCCCGCGAGGCTTTTATTCTGGCAAAGCAACTGAACAGCAAAAAGGCGATAGTAAATGCAGGCATAGCACGCATCAACAATTTTTATCGGCACGACTTGTTGGATAATGCCAACAAGCTTACTGATAGTTTATTGGCCTTCGTAGATAGCAACAACGTGGCCGAGCAGGAAATGTATGTACAACTGGCTCTACAAAAGGTAAATGGCTATGCCGCAGGTACCAACTACGAAGTAGCAACAAGTTTGATATTTAAAGTACTTGCTATCGCAGAACGCATCGGGGATACGGTAGCACAAGCCAAATGCATGAATACCCTTGCCGTATTTTCTTATAACATGGATAAGCTGGATGATGATATTCTATGGTGCAGGCGCGTACAGGCATTATGCCGAAACAAAGAACGCTTTTTAAAAGTTCAGGCATACAATTATATCAACCTGGCCACACATTTTGCCTGGAAAGAACAGTATGATAGCGCCAATCTCTACGTCAACGCAGCAATTATAGCAAGTGAGCGGTTGCAAAACTTGTACTATCTCGCCAATGCTTATTTATGGGTGTGTAACATTCATAAATGGAATGGAGATTTGCACGGAGCCGAGCAAGCGATGCTAAAGGCTATGGATTACCGACGTAAAACAGAGGGCAATCTTACCTTCTCTAACGAACAGCTTGCACTTGCCAATCTATATGTATCAGAAAAACAATATCAAAAAGCGATTGATCTCTATACACAAGGAATTCACTACGCCTATGACTCCATCAAAGCCAGGGGTAATGCGTTTGACTATGATGTACTGCAGTATTACTATGTAGGCCTAGCCCGTAGCTACCAGGCAACAGGCGACCACGACCTCTATGAAAATGCCCTCGAGCATATTATTACACTTAAAGACACACTCACTCAATTAAACTCTGCTCGTGCTATTGCAGACATGCAAACAAAGTACGAGGTGCAGCTAAAGGACAACACCATCATCCGGCAAAAACTCGACATCACGCAAAAAAATGTTTTATTCTACGGTTCGCTGATCGTACTGGCACTTAGCCTCATTATTGCGTGGCTGCTGTTTCGAAATTATAGCCGCAGGCAAAAAATGCAGTTTTACCTCGCGCGCGAAGAAGAACAAAGAAAGGCTGCATGGGCTGTTAAAGAGGCACAGGAAAAAGAACGTAAGCGTATTGCTGCAGACCTGCATGATAATATGGGTAGCTATGCAGCCAGCATCAAGGCAAATGTAGAAGAATTGATGTCTCAGGTACAAACTACTGCCCCGGCCATTAACAGCCTCAACGAAAACTCTCAGCAAATGGTAGCATTGCTGGGCGATACAATTTGGGCATTAAATAAGGAAGAACTATCGTTAAGTGCCATTAGTGATCGTATAAAAGTATTCCTGCAACGCTTGCGAAAAAACTATCCGCAGATAGAATTTAATGTAGATGAGCGGATAACAAACGATATAAAACTACCCCCCGTACACGCTTACAATCTGTTCATGATAGTGCAGGAAGCGGTCAACAACGCTGTGCGGCACAGCAGGAGCACAGAGATACAGGTATCGGTTGTAAGTGAACGCAACTGGAGCATAGCAGTGACAGATAACGGTATAGGTATGGGCAACAGCAGCGGCACAACGGATGGTGGCAATGGTAGCCATAACATGCGTACACGAGCCGCAGAAGCAGGCTGGCAGCTGTCATGGGAACCAATAACCCCTACAGGAACGAAGGTATTAGTGAGTAATACAAATTAATTATTGTAACAGGCGCGACGCCGTATAATTTTGTACGGTACGAGCCGAAGTAAACAATTAGAAAAGATGATGGACAGGAAAATACGTATAGGCCTGGCAGAAGATAAAGTGGTGAACCGTAATGCTTTCATCAGCAAGGTAAACCAAATGAACAACTGTGAACTTGTGTTGAATGCGCATAATGGCCGTGACTGCCTGGATCAGTTAAAAGGCCTGCCCGAAAGCCGAAAGCCCGATGTGATCTTTATGGATATAGAGATGCCTTATATGGATGGCATTGAAACAGTAGCTTACGCCAGGCAACTCTACCCATCTATGCACTTCATAATACTCACTGTATTTGACGATGACGACAAAGTGTTTGATGCCATAAAAGCCGGTGCAGAAGGCTATTTGCTAAAGCATGAATCTGCAGCTGTACTGGAAGATGCAATAAATAATGTGCTTACCTACGGAGGGGCACCTATGAGCCCCGCTATAGCCCGAAAAACATTACAACTATTGCATCATGCAGATAGGCCAACTGTTACACAACCCTTGCAACAAAGCAGCGATCTGCCATCTGACATGAGTGAACGCGAAATGGAAGTACTGCAAATGATGGTGAACGGCCTGGATGCTAAAAGTATTGCAACTAAAATAGACCTGAGTGTACATACTGTGCGCAAGCATATTGCCAATATATACGATAAGCTGCATATCAATTCCAAAGCCCAGGCAATAAGTCTTGCTCACAGGCAAGGTTGGTTTAAGGGGTAGCGCCTTTCATTTTTTTTTGAAGATTACCCGTGCCTATATTAATAAGTCACACAATTCCTATTATAGTAAGCTTCTGTATCTTACTATAAAAAAGCTATTTAAAAGATGAATAGCAATGGGCAGGGCTGAAAACATTAGCTTTTAAAACAGTGCCGTTCTTTTATTTCTTAATTCCGTGTACCAAAACATCAATTGTTGCATCGATCAAAGAATGAGCATTACCCGCATACTCACCGAATGTCAGCGCGAACTGTAAACCTTTAAGACTATTAGTAAATACTGTAGAAACCAATGTCAGGTTAGATTTGGACAAACTTTTAAACTCTCCTTTTTCTATTCCGTAAGAGATGATGTTTTTAACAAGCTCTATTTCTATTTCGTCATAACGTTTGCCTATGGCCTTAAAAACACATAAATGGTCAGGCAACTCTATTTGTGCTATGTTGTACATGTCCATACGTTTCAGCATAGATTTGTACTTTGAGTGCGCCATCACGCGCAACTTGCTCTCTGCAGTCTTTTGAGAAGCAATAACACCTTGAATCTCTTTAAATATAAGGTCTTTTTCACGCTCTACAACCGCAACAAATATGTCTTCTTTAGTAGAATAATAATAATAAAGGCTACTTTTCCCCTTACCAATGCTACGGGCTATATCTTCCATAGTAGTTTTCGCAAGCCCAAATTGGCGGAATAGCTTTTGCGCAGCATCTATAATGGATGCTCTCGTCAAATCATCTTTACTTACAGCTACAGAACTACACATAACGCAAATTTAAGATTTTCATGGAAGGGTAATAACTAAGCCAAAAAGTAATAACTTTTTAGTAACAATAAAACCCGGCAACCTCTAATTCTGTTCACCAGGCTTTGAAAATACTGAAATATTAGATAACCTGTTGAACAATATAATACCTGAAATCGCACAGAGGATACCGGCGCACACATCTATTACATAATGATGACTGTTATACACTGCTGAGAACCATATTCCCAACATTAAAGCAGAAAATAAGATGTTTATCCATCCCAGCCGGTTCTTAAGGCCATAGTACAATACAATAACCGGATAGGATGAATGTAGAGAAGGCATAGCGGCAAAAACATTGGAACTATGTGCATACAAACCTGCAAATATATGCACCCCAAAAAGGCTGTCAAACCTGCTGAGGCCTGCTGTATTACCCGGTGTATGTGGCAATAATTCCATGCCGTACGTCTGCACGTACCAGGGAGGTGCCGCCGGGTAAATATAGTAGATAACAAAACCGATAAGATTGACAAGGAGAAAAGTCAGTGAAAAATAGTAGAACTGTTTCCTGTTTTTGAAGAAGAGGAAAACAGCAAATCCCAACGGTACAGGTACCCATGTCAGGTAAAAAATACCGGTGAGCACGTCTAAAAAACTGTTATGGTGTAAAAGCCAAAATTCATTAGCTGTAAGAAGTTTCCCGGACGACTGAAAACCAAAGATTGACTTTTCAAGGTTATACAGGCTTTCAATATGTACTGAATTATATTCATAGTTGGGAAAGGCCTTCATATAATCAAAGATGACCCAGTAAATGATGAATATGGAAAAGCCTTTGATAAAGTTGCGGCTTACCGGACCGGCGAAAAAGAACAGATTTATCAGCGCCAGCAGAAATAACTGTTCCGTTTTGAAACCAATGAGCAAATAAGATACTACCAGGTAACTCGCGCTTATTAATAACATCACAAGGATACTATTAACACTAAAGAAATTTTCCTCGCGGGTTTGTGCTCTTAATTTTGCTAACATTATACTGTCTTTCCTGTTTTATGGTTTTAAACGTTCCATCACCGTATTACCTGTCAATACATCCGTGCCTTTAAGCTCTATATATACCACATTTGGCGACCAGAAAGTCCCACCATCTATCTTAATAAATATGCGTTTTAAGACAGCCATCTTATTATCGATTGTAGTAAAAACATAAAACTTATTATCCGTAGCCTTTCGCAGGTGTAGTGTTTTCTTCCCGTATGCAACAGACCAGATGTCATAGTTATCTTTACCGGTCTTCTTTACCTTCAGTCCGTAGGCAAATCTGCGTTGTATAAAATTAAGCTCCTTTCTCCTCGCATTTTCTTCAGCATATCTTATCCAAAAGATATGTATGGGACTTTCCTCATCAAGCACTCCGGGCGCAACCTCATTGAGCTCATAGCATATTGTATTCGTATTAGGTGTACGCTGTATATAGAACATTAGTTGTGCTACATCTTTTGGTACCGGAAAGGTATCCTGCACATCAATTGTTGAAGCTGACGCACCTACAAAATAAAACAAAAACAAAGCGATTATTGCAGTTTGTATTATTTGCATTGTTTCGGACCGTTGCCCAGGTTTCTTCTTTGCATCTTTAGCATCCAAAGCTCTTTTAGCATCTTTCAGCCTGCCTAATGCCGTAATATTCGTCATAACAGCCATCACCGTGATTGGGATAGTAAAGATGGACATAGTCTCAAATACATGAAATGGTATGCCGTCTACAAATAATTTATAGTCTCCACCAAGATAATGCCCTCCTATACCACAGGCTATTGCAGATATACCTACCAATACCACCCGCTCCGGCCTCTGCATCAACCCTCCTTTAGATTCTATACCTAATCCTTCTGCACGTGCCCTGGTATAGCTCACCATCATAGAGCCGATAAGTGCAATGAACGCAAATAACGAACTGAGAAAATAGTGGTGCGAAACCAGGTAATAACATATCCCGAGGAACATAACCAGTTCGCTATACCTGTCAAGCACCGAATCATACAATGCTCCAAAAGTAGAGCTCATATTACCCAACCGTGCTACCTGCCCATCCAGCATATCAAAAAGCCCTGCAAACAATACAAGAGCACCTGCCCACCCTACATAAGACATATCTCCACGATTAGATGTCTCTGCACCAAACACAAAGATCACCGCTACTCCTATATTTAATATCAGGCCTATCGTTGTCACCATATTAGGTGTCAGCCCCAGTTTTATAAGGAACTTAACAAAAGGGTTGATAACCTTATAAATGCCTTGCTGTAAACTATCTCTTGCTTTCATATTGTACATTTCGAATATTGGATGGAATATTTTTTCTTAAAAATCAAATTTGAACCTTGCTCGTACACCATATTCAGTCACATTCGGGTGATTGAGATAGGCAAACCTTCTTATCAGGTCTACACGAAAGAACTTGAGTATGTTGCCCACACCGATGCTACCTTCTATGTACGGCTGCTTATCCAAAGTATAAGTAGTCGTGTTTCCTCGTTCGTCCGTCGGAAACTTCAACAGATCCGGAGAATTAGCGGGTAGATTTTCGTCACGAACACCGCCATATAACATTTTCAGACTAATGAATTCCCTGAATTTCAATTTCTTTACCAATGGCATTTTATTCAGGAAAAATCCGTTAAAGCAATGGTCCAGGTTCAGGCTGGCATAATGATCGCTTACAAACTCAAGAAAGTTCATAAGATTGTACGATTGCAACTGATACGAGTAGGTTTGGTTTGCGCGATGAATGTCCAGCAAAGGGTATGGCAATTTCCCTCTTATGTACCCACCCTCTAACACTATATCCGTATATCCAAGCTGCGATAAATAAACACGTTTATAAATATTGGCACTGAAATTTTGATAGTTGTACTCACCGCCCAGTAACCCTTTAACGCCCGCTATCGCTCTAAAACTAAATATTGGGTACTGATTGGGCATAGGAACACGATACAATTTTCCCTGGTAGAACTCTTCTCTCGGAGCCCAGCGAAATTCTGCAGAGAGCTCGGATGTAGTAATAGAGGCTATCGGTTCAGGAGAAATATCGTTCACATAATGCAATCCGCCCGCCGATGATTGTTGCCAGTTCTTGTAACCTAGTCTTATAGATATATGGTTGCGAAACTCCTGCAAGAAATTGACGTTGTAAATATCATTGTACAACCACTTATCATTTACACCACGTTTGATGGAAAGCAGTACGTTATCTTCCTGCACAAACTGCAACTCTTGTCCCGGTATCTTTGTATCTCTTTGAAAGTTGGCAGAGATCATACTTACAGGGAACTCATAGATAGACCTGTTATGGAACGAGTATATTCCACCTAAATAATACTTCCAGCGTTCATCTTTGAACCCGTATGCCACATAGGCTTCTCCATACAACCTCTTGCTTAGTAACGGCGTTGTCCTGCCACCAATCCTAAGCCTGAAACCTTCTACAGGATTAAAGCTGTAAAATGTGTTGACAGGGCCAATTTCTACATACGGGCTGGCTTTGGTATATCCGGCAAACAGCAGCATGCCTACATTCATGATGCGTTTGAATGAAGCAGAATGTTGCAGGCTATCCATATTAGTATAGACAGTTTTCTCTGCCCGCGTAAGGCTATCATGCCTGTTTACACTCCAATATGCACTATCCTGTTTTTTAGCATTAGCAGCATATTCTATATCGGGACCATTAAATACACTATCCGGAATAGGTGCTATATTATATCCTTTTACAGACATACTACGCTTAGCATAAATACCGCTTTCCCCACCCTTTGTAATACCAAAATCTGCTCTTATCTCGCTCTTTTCTACGTGATAACTCCCGCTTTTCTCCAGGTTAAATTCCTGGTGAAGATCAAGGCTGCGTACCCAATTCAAATTAATATGTTTGCTGACCTTCAGGTTTATATTTTGTATTGCATAATTATTATCAAGCGCCACGAACATTATACCTTGAAACAACATGTCGGTTGTATTACGGGGACCAAATGCCAATTGCACTACCTTATGCCCCGCGATTATTTGGGTATCTACAATATAGAACCGGTAAAAGGTTGGAGCCAGGTCTGCCACGGGACTTAAAAACCTATTGGTTAATAGGTTTATATCATTATCATAAACATCCACATCCTGACAAATATGCTTCACATAAGAAGTAATACCATTGTTATCTATCACACTGGGATCAAAAGTTACTTTTTGCTCTGCTTTAATAACAGACTTAGTTTTGGCAGGATCATTTCTTTGATAGTTATCAGATAGCGTTTCCTGCAAAAAAAGCGGTAGTAGTGCCTTACCCTCTACAGACACAGTATCCAATGAAGATGCTATAAAACCATACTTCCTGACAAGAAAGTTCTTCTTCAGCTTTTCGGGACTATTACTTAGTGCAAATTGTATCTTCTCATACTTCTCAAAAGACACGTATTGGGTTTGAGCAGTCCGGTTAACAGATTTGTGAGCTATCACCTCCTTTATCAATTCCACCGCAGGATTATCTTTATTTCTATACCTGGTTCTCTTAGGCTTTATCACTATTTCATTTAGTTGTCGGGTATCAGGGCGTAACGCTATATCTATCACCTGCGTACTGCCGACAACAATCTTTACCAATGCCGAGGCATATCCTATATATGAAACCTTGATCTCTGAAGACGCTTTACCTTCAAAAGACAGGTAATAATTACCCTTTTCATCTGTACTTGTCCCAATATTTGCCCCGCTTACAAACACAGTAACATAGGGTAGCTCTTTGTGTGTTTTAGCGTCCGAAACCACACCTTTTACAACTGTGGTTTGTGCAAACACATTATAACAGCTAACAATAAATAAGACAAAAAAGAAAGTAGTCTTACGAAACATACTCTGCTTTTTTAAACACATATCTTTTTTGCAACGTATAATTGTAGAACCAGCCTACAAGTATTGCTACTATGATTTTTGATGCTACGTAATTCCATTCCGTATACTGTGTGATCATATATACACCTGCAGTATTAAGCAACAGGTTACCGCACCACACTAAAAAGTATCGACTGAGCTGGCTACGCAATTTGTTTTGCGGACCATTAAATACCCAATCACGATTTATAAAAAAATTTACAAGCCCCCCACTAATTACACCTACAGCATTCGCCTCTGCATACCACATACCCAAGGCGGTTACCAATGATATAGTAACCAAAAAATCAGTTAGCGTAGCTATAATAGAAGATCCTTGTGCTTTTAAAAATGTTATCATTAATTCAATACTTTGAAATACCACAAAAGTTGTAGCACTATATTCGCATACACACCGGCAAGCAAATCATCTAACATTACTCCCCATCCTCCCGGAAATACTTCTGTTCTTCTTATATATAATGGTTTCGCAATGTCGAAAAAGCGAAAAAGTATAAGCCCAGCAACGACAAACTGAAAGTTGACCGGCAGTAGCAACAGCGATAGAAACATACCTGCCACTTCATCTATCACAACTTTAGAGCTATCCTTACCCCATTCCGCTTCTACTTTGTTACCCACGTAAACTCCGGCCAGGGCTGTTATTAACGTCAATATAATTTGCAAAGCAACCGGGGGCTGCATATAGTACCACAACACACATGCAGATAATGCAGCAATGGTGCCCCCGCCTTTGCCTATATATCCTATGCCAGATACACTCGCTACTATTTTGCTCACTTTTATCACCCGGTGCTTTGCTTTATATCTTATAGCGCTTCTACCAGTTCCTGGTAATAGTCAAGGCCCAAATGTGTTATCAGATCTTCGCCCATAACATGGCGCAGCGTATTCTGCAGCTTCATCAATTGTTTGAAGATATCATGTTCAGGTTTCAAGCCGGGGGCTGTCTGTGGTGATTTGAAATAGAATGAAAGCCATTCCTGTATACCGCTCATTCCGGCACGCTGCGCAAGGTCCATAAACAATGCAAGGTCTAATACGATAGGTGCTGCAAGGATAGAATCGCGGCAAAGGAAATTGATCTTGATCTGCATCTGATAACCCAGCCAGCCAAAGATGTCTATATTGTCCCAGCTTTCTTTATTGTCCCCGTGCGGAGGATAATAGTTGATGCGCACTTTATGATATAGCTCTCCGTACAGATCAGGATTGATGTCAGGTTGCAATATTTCTTCCAGCACACTTAGTTTAGAAACTTCTTTTGTTTTGAAGTTGTCCGGATCATCCAACACAAGGCCATCCCTATTACCTAATATATTTGAGGAAAACCAACCGTTGATGCCCAACGCACGTGCATGCAAGCCAGGGGCAACAATTGTTTTCATTAAGGTTTGTCCTGTTTTAAAGTCTTTACCCGCTACAGGTACACCATATTCTTTTGCCAGTTCTAAAAGTGCCGGTATATCGCAGGTAAGGTTGGGCGCACCATTAGCAAAAGGCACATTCATTTTGATAGCTGCATAGGCATATATCATGCTTGGGGCTATTGATGGATCATTGTTCCTTAAACCTTCCTCAAAACTTTCGACCGTTTGGTGAACGGAACCTTCCTCAATATATTTTTCTGTAGAAGCACACCATACCATTACCAGCCTGTCGCAATTATTAGCAGACTTGAACTCACTGATATCCGTCATAAGTTGCTCCGCCAGATCCCATTTAGTTGTACCTTCTTTTACATTGGTACCATTCAGGTTCTTTACATACTCCTTATCAAAAACAGCTTTCATTGGCCTAAGCTGTTCCAGCTCGCTTTTAACAGAATGCAACAATCCGGGCTCCAGTACTTTAGCATTCATGGCAGACTCGTATACATTGTCTTCGTACACGTCCCATCCGCCAAAAACCAGATCATTGAGGCCTGCCAGGGGCACGAAGTCTTTGATAAGTGGATACCTGTTTTCGGTGCGCTTACCAAGACGTATATTGCCCATTTGCGTAAGCGAACCTACAGGTTGAGAAATACCTTTCTTAATGGCTTCCACACCTGCGATAAAAGTAGTTGCTACAGCACCAAGTCCCGGTATCAAAATACCCAGTTTCCCTTTTGCATCGCTAATTTGATATTCCATGTTATTTCAGTTTAATTTATTATTTGAGTAATTTTTTCCTTATTATAGCCAGTTATGCTCCTGGTACCAGTTAAGTGTTTCTTCTAATCCTGACTGTAAATCATACTTAGGTTCGTACTGCAGATGATGTCGGGCTTTAGCAATACTGCAGCTCCAATTCTCAGCAGTCAGTTCATTTAGCTTCTCGCGATTCAATAGCGGTGCACTATTCCCGCTTGCTGCTTCTATAACATCTGCGATAATCTTAACGATACTTGTTGGCACATGTATCTTAACCGTTTTCTTACTCAACAATTGTTTAGCAATATTGGCCAGCTCGTACCGGTCATAAGCCTTACCGTCCGAAATATTATATATATCACGGTTTGACGGTGAACTAAGAGAACGTATCGCAATGTTCGCCAGATCTTTTACGTACACAAAACTCAGGTACTGGTTTCTGCGTCCTATATACGGTTCAAAACCTTTGTTCAAAGCCTTTAGCATTACCAGTATATCTTTTTCACGCGGTCCATACACGGCTGTAGGTCTTAATATGATCAGCGGTAGATTTTTAATATTTGATATCCACCTTTCGGCAAGAAGCTTACTGCGCCCGTAACTCGTAACGGGCTTAGGCAAATAAGTTTCGTTAATGGGGTTCTTATCCCGGTAGTATGTTGGCCCAAGCGCTGCCAGACTGCTTATAAAAGCAAATTTTTTTAGATCAAATGATGCTGCGGCATTTGCCAGGTTCGTGGTGTATAATGCATTTATCTCGTTGTATTCCTGCTCCGACTTCGCTTTTGTTGTACCGGCAGCATGGATAATGTAGTTATACTTATTTTCTTCAATATTCTTCTTAAGATCATCAACAGAGCCAAATGCAAGGGTTGTATACTTGATTGGTAAGTGTTGCAGGTGTTCTATACTGCTGCTGTTTCTAACACCGGCATACACCTCGTATCCTTCATGCAAAGCTGTTTGTATTAGATGATAGCCAACAAATCCACTTGCTCCCGTTATTAATAATTTTTTGCTCACGTGTTTATAGTTGTTGTTCGTATATTCTATATCTTTTATACACTTTTCCATTGACGCTCTCAATACCTCTATTCATCATTTGGTTACCTTCCAATATCCACGATGCTTCAGCAGTAGTGATATTTTTTTTGAGGCCATTTTTGATGATCATTCCATAGAAAACTGCTTCAATACCCATTTTACGGTAAGGCGCTGTCACACCCAATGCAAGGATCCTGATCGCATTAATTCTTTTACGTTGGGTCAACAGTTTGAATATCCCGGTTGGAAACAATCGCCCTTTCCTCACTTTTATCAATATCTGGTTTATATCAGGTATGCAGAGTGCAAAGCCAATAATTTTATTATTGTGTTCGGCTACCAGGCAGAAATCAGTATCAAGTATCAATTTCAGGTCTTTGGCCATGTAGTTAAACTCCGCATTCGTCATTGGCACAAAACCAAGATTCTTATCCCATGCGCCATTATATACCTCTTTTAGCCCCTCTACTTCGGCTTTAAAATTCTTCAGATTAGCTGTGCGTATCGTTATACCTTTTTGTTCCAGGCGGGGGATGAGGGTATCCAATAATCTAATCGGCTTATCGTTGAATGTGTCCGCTTTTATTTCGTAGGCAAGCAAGTCTGTCCTTTTCTGAAATCCTAATGACTCAATATGCTTACCATAGTAGGACTTATTATAAGTCATCATTGCAACAGGTGGCTTATCGTAGCCATCAACAAGCAGCCCACAAGATTCGTTAGTAGAAGGATTTACCGGGCCCACAATTGTTCTTATCCCCCGGTTCGTAAGCCATTCCTTTACTTCATTCAAAAGTCCCTCTATAACTTCAGCATCATCAATTGCATCAAAAAATCCAAAAAATCCTTCGTTAACTCTATTAAATGAGTTGTGATTATTATTCAATATGGCAGCCGCCCTTCCGGCTACCTTTCCATCTTTATATGCCAGGAAAGGCTGAATAGCTGAATGATCTAAAAATGGATGCTTCGTTAATATATCACGCTGGGCTATGAACAATTCGGGTACATAATTTGCATCACCTTTATAAAGCTCATGCGGAAAATCGATGAACTTACCCAGTTCTCTCTTAGACGATACTGCTTTTACATGGATCATAATTGAGCTGCCGCTAAGTGTTTTTTAACTTGTTTATAAGCCCTGCTAAGTTTGTCAACTGCTTCATCTATCTGCGAAAATGTATGAGTTGCCATCAACGAAAATCTTATCAGTGTTGCTTCCGGGGGAACTGCAGGCGACACTACAGGGTTCACAAATACACCGCTACTTTGCAAATGTTTAGTTAGTAAAAACGTTTGCTCATTATTGCGGATGTATATGGGTATGATAGGGGTTTCGGTGTTACCTATATCGAAACCTGCATTTCTCAGCTGGTTCATGGCATAATGGGTATTACCCCATAATTGCTGTATTCTTTCCGGTTCCGATTGTATGATCTCTAACGCAGCGATGGTGCTTGCAACGGATGCCGGAGACATACTTGCACTAAAAATGAGCGACCTTGCATGATGCTTCAGGTAGTCAATTATACTATGACTTCCTGCTACAAAACCACCGAGCGAAGCTAAAGACTTGCTGAATGTACCCATGATCATGTCGACGCCATCTGTAAGCCCAAAGTGAGAGGCTGTACCTGCACCATTTTTCCCAATTACGCCTAGGCCGTGCGCATCATCTACCATAATACTTGCGCCATATCGCTCAGCAATAGCAACTATTTCAGGCAGCTTTGCTACATCACCTTCCATACTGAATACTCCGTCAACAGCAATTATTTTAATGCTGTCTTGCGGAAGCTTGCTTAGTTTCTGTTCCAGGTCAAGCATATTGTTATGCTTGTACTTGATGGTTTTGGAAAACGAAAGTCTTGCGCCATCAATAATGGATGCGTGGTCATACTCATCCAATATCAGGTAATCGTTACGGCCTGTTAACGTTGACAATACGCCAAGGTTCACCTGGAAGCCGGTACTAAAAACGAGTGCAGATTCTTTACCTACAAAACGTGCCAGCTTTTCTTCTAGTTCCAGGTGTATATCAAGTGTTCCGTTCAGAAACCTGGAACCCGCACATCCTGTTCCGTACTTGTTGATTGCCCTTTGTGCGGCTTCTTTGATTTTAGGATGGTTCGTTAGTCCCAGGTAAGAGTTAGAACCAAACATTAAAGCTCTCTTACCATCGATGATCACTTCTGTATCCTGTGCTGAAGATATCGGTCTGAAATATGGGTAAATCCCAAGTGCCCTTGCTTCATCGGCTGCAGTGTAAGCATCTACTTTTTCGAGTAGTTTATTCCGCATTCCTTCGTTTTAATGATACTATTTGAACATTTTAGTTTTCGACTAAAAATGTATTTTGGTCCAAAATTATAGATTTATTATCCATAAACCTCTATCAGTTTTATCTATGTTGTTGCAAAAAAATGATATAAATAATACCGGGAATTATTATAGGAGATATATGTACAACTATATGAGGATAAATCATTCAACATATAGAAATAGGTCCTAACCGGATAAATAAGAAAGGGATGGAAGTCATTGAATGTTCAATGACTTCCAATAGTACACCTTATAATAGCGAATAAAATCAATTCCTTCCTCCACCCGTAGCACGGTACAGGTCTATAGCTGCATACATCTGTTGTTTCTGTATAGAAGCAAGATCAAGCTCCGCCTGCAAGGCATTAGATTGTGCTGTTATTACTTCCAGGTACGTTGCAAGGCCACTATTAAATAGCATCTGCGCATCTGACACTGCGGTATGCAAAGTTTTAACCCTGCTGGTCAATAAGTCCTTTTGTTCTTTTGTCCTGTCTATGCTAATGAGTGCGTCTGACACTTCGCCAACGGCTTTCAGGACAGATTGCCTGAACTCCAAAACAGATTCATCTCGCTGGATTTGCGCAACTTTATAACGGGTTTTCAAGGTCCTATGCTGCAGTAAAGGTTGTGCCAGGCTCCCTGCTGCAAGGCCAAATAACGAAGCAGGTATGCTAAACCAATTACTTGCTTTAAAAGAGTTGATACCGCCGGCAGCCGTTATATTAAGCGCAGGATACATTTCCGCCTTCGCTATCCCTACTTTCTTATTAGCTGCAACCAAGCCCAGCTCTGCAGCACGCACATCTGGCCTGCGATTAACCATTTGTACCGGGATCCCGGCAGCAAGGTCATCTTTAATATACTGATCATCTAATTGTGCCCTACCGATATTCTCGCCGGGCATAGCACCTGTCAATATATTCAGGGCATTTTCCTGTAAAGAGATACTTCTGCTTATAGCAGGTACCAATGCCGCTGCAACCTGGCGTTGTGCTTCAGCCTGCTCCAAAGCAAGCGTTGTAACGTTACCTGCATCCCGTTGCAACCTGGTCATTAATACAATACTATCAGCCAGCGCAAGATTGCTTTCTGCCACAGCTAATTGCTTGTCGTACATTTCCAGGTTATAGTAGCCCTGCGCAATATCAGAGATAAGACGGGTCTGCACTGCCTGCCCTGCCTCGTAAGTCTGCATATACTGTGCTACGGCTGTTTGTTTTTGCAACCCAAGTTTACCCCATATATCAGCTTCCCAGGATATAGATATCTGTGCGTTGTAATTTTCTATATAAGTAGAGTGTAAAAAACTCTGCGCAGTAATTCCGTTAAGGCTATTATCTGATGGGCGGGTAAGCTGGTAATTCGCAAGAAAGTCGGCATCTGGCAATAACAGCTGTTTGGCTTGCTTTAATTGCTGGTTGGCCGCATCAATATGCTTTAATGCTATCAGCAGATCATAATTATACTGCAAGCCCTTTTCTATAAGACTTTGCAATTGAGGATCTGCAAAAAAACTACGCCAGCCAATATTGGCAACGCTTGCTGTATCATTGGTATTATGAGCACCATGAAACTGATCGGGCAATTGCAGATCGGGCCGATGATATTGCTTATGTATACCACAAGATGCCAGCACCAACATGCACCCTATCAGTAGTGAGTATTTATTTTTAATAAATGGCATTTTCCGTTATTCAAAAAGGTTACTAATATTTTTCTATTTCTATTGCTCCGTCATTTACATGCAATGCATTACCATCCAGGGCTTCTCTATGACGGCGTTTTTTACTAACGCGTTCCTGCAAATGCTGGAAGATCACAAACAGCACAGGTATTACAAATACACCAAACACTACTCCGGTAAGCATACCGCCAACAGCACCGCCACCTATCGATTTATTACCAAGAGCGGATGCACCGTGAACGCTGAGCAAAGGAAGTAAGCCTGCTATAAATGCGAATGAGGTCATTAATATTGGTCTAAGCCTCAATACAGATGCCTGTATGGCTGCTTGTACCAGCCCCATACCGGCACGTCTTCTTTGCACTGCATATTCTACTATAAGTATCGCATTTTTAGACAGCAACCCTATAAGCATGATAAGACCTACCTGCACATAGATATTATTTTCAATACCCATAAGGTTGATGAACAGCATTACACCAAATACACCTAACGGTATAGTCGTGATCACGGCAAGTGGCAGTATATAACTCTCATATTGTGCTGACAAAAGGAAGTAAACAAATATCAGGCTCAGTATAAATATGAAAACTATTTGTGAGCCGGATTGTACTTCTTCACGCGTCATACCGGTCCACTCGTAGGTATAACCTCGTGGCAGCGCTTGTGCCGCTGTTTCCTGAACCGCACGTATAGCGTCACCGGTGCTGTACCCAGGTTTCGGAACACCATTTATCGTCACCGCATTAAAGAGGTTATTACGGGTCACAGTTTCCGGACCATACACCTTTTTCAATGTAACGAGCGTATTCGCTGGCACCATATTACCCTGTTCGTTTTTCACATAGATACCATTAAGGGAAGAAGGGTCTGTACGGTAGGCGATGTCCGCCTGAGCCATCACGCGGTAATATTTACCAAAACGGTTAAAATCGCCAACGAAGCTACTACCAAAATATATTTGTAAGGTCCTCAGCAACTCACTCACAGATACACCCAGTTGTTTGGCCCGTGCGTTGTCTATCTGCAATTCATATTGCGGGTTCCCTGTTGCGAACGTAGTGAAGGCATACGCGATCTCTTTACGCCCCATAAGAGCGCCAATGAATTTATTGGCCGTTTCATTCAGTTTGTCAAGCGATCCGCTGTTGCGATCCTGCAACATAAATTCAAACCCACTTACATTACCAAACCCTTGTACCGTAGGGAATGTAAAGAAGAAAGCGTTAGCATCTTTTACCTGGCTTACTTTCTGCGAAAGCCTGTTAGATATCTGCTGAAAATCATTTACCTCTCCGCGTTGGCCATAAGGCTTCAGCCTGATAAAGCCTGCACCATATGGCGATGCATTTGCATTAGAGATAAAGTTCATCCCTTCTACAATATATCTTTTATCTGCAGCAGGATCGGCTTTAACAATACTATCGATCTTAGCCATAGCTTTATGCGTTCTGTCCAGAGAACTGCCCGGAGGTGTCTTTACAGCATAAAGGATAAAGCCTTGGTCTTCTGTTGGTATAAACCCTGTAGGTGTGGTTTTTAGCAGGAACAAACTAGCCACAGCTATTACCGCAATACCACCAATAGCTATCCACTTACGCTTCAACAGCAATTGTATACTACGCTTATATCTTTCTGTTACAGCGTTGAATCCCACATTAAACGCTTCAAAGAAACGCTTACCAAATCCCTTTTTCTCACCACCTTCACCAACAGCATGATTGTTCTTAAGGAACAAGGCACATAACGCCGGACTCAGTGTAAGTGCGTTAACAGCTGATATGATGATCGCAATAGCCAGCGTGAAGGCAAACTGTCTGTAGAACACCCCGGTTGGCCCCTGCATAAACCCAACCGGCACAAACACAGCGGCCATCACCAACGTAATGGATATGATGGCACCTGATATCTCATTCATAGAACTGATGGTTGCCAGCCTTGCCGATTGTTTGGTATGCTCCATCTTAGAGTGTACCGCTTCTACCACTACGATGGCATCATCCACCACTACACCTATCGCCAGTACCAAAGCAAAGAGCGTTAGCAAGTTGATCGTAAATCCAAACAATTGCATGAAAAAGAAGGTACCTATGATCGCCACCGGCACTGCAATAGCAGGGATCAGTGTAGAACGCAGATCTTGCAGGAATATAAATACTACGATGAACACCAGCACAAAGGCTTCCAGCAATGTTTCTGTAACCTGATGTATAGAAGCATCAAGGAATTCCTTTGAATTATACATTACCGTAGCATGCACTCCCCTTGGCAAATTGGCCGAGAACTGCTTCAGCTGCTTTTGTGCTTCTGTAAGAATAGCATTAGCATTGCTACCTGCAGTCTGGAACACTGCAACACCGGATGTGGCATTTCCATTAAGCTTACCATTTGATGAGTAGATATAAGAACCAAATTCTACCCTCGCTACGTCTTTCAGCCTTACAAAAGATCCATCGCTATTCGAGCGCACAATAATATTCTCATAGTCTTCATTCTTATTAAGCTTTCCCTTATACTTCAGCACATATTCAATTGCTTCAGTGCTACTTTGTCCAAAGCGCCCGGGCGCTGCTTCCAGGCTCTGGTCTCTCACCGCGTTGGTCACATCCTGTGGCGATAAGCCAAGTGCTGCAAGCCTATCAGGTTTTAGCCATATACGCATGGAATAATCGCGTGCACCAAAAGGTTGAGCTTCGCCTACACCGGGGATACGCTGCAATTGAGGTACCAGGTTTATTTTAATATAGTTGAGCAGGAAGGTCTCATTGTAGATGGTATCAGAACTTGATAATGCCACGAACATGATGATACTATTCTGTTGCTTCTGTGTAGAGATACCTGCCTGTATCACTTCCTGTGGTATCTGACTGGTAGCTTTTGATACCCTGTTCTGAACGTTTACCGCTGCTATATCCGGGTTAGTACCCTGTTTGAAGTAAACACTTAGAGTAAGGCTACCATCATTGCTGGAGTTGGAGGTCATGTACGTCATGTTCTCTACCCCATTGATGGCTTCTTCCAATGGGGTTGCTACTGAGCGTGCCACTACCTCAGCATTCGCACCCGGGTAGTTGGCTGTCACCTGTACACACGGAGGTGCAATATCAGGGAACAAAGTAATGGGGAGTGAGAACAGTGAAAGCCCCCCCAGTAAAAGCAATATGATGGATATGACCGTTGATAATACCGGCCGTTCTATAAATTTCCTGAACATGTAGAATTTTTTTCTGTGGTTATAACCTCAGTTTAGATTGAATGTGTGAATGCCTCATTGACTAGAGCGGGTTTGCTTTTAGCAGACTGTCGGTAGAAATTTCTATAGGCTTGATAGCGGCACCATCCCTCAAACGGTCTAACCCCGCAAGGACGATTTTATCGCCCGACTTTACCCCCTTGTCTACCAGGTAGTAGTTGCCTGCCTTACCGCTAACGTTGATAGGCTCACTGATCACCTTATTGCTGTCTGCAACCCTGAATACAAATATTTTATCTTGTATCTCGTAAGTAGCTTCTTGTGGTACTACTAGTACCGCAGACAAAGTTTGAGGAATACGGATCCTGCCCGTATTTCCCGAGCGGAGCAGCCCATTTGTGTTTGGGAATACTGCACGGAAGCTAATAGTTCCCATGGTCCTGTTAAATTGTCCTTCTGCCAGTTCCACGGTTCCTTTTGATGGATATACAGTGTTATCAGCCAGCACCAGCTCTACGGCAGGCATATGCTTTATCTTCTCCTCTATAGTATTGCCATCAAATTGCTCTTTGAACTTTATGAAATCGTTCTCGCTCAAAGAAAAGTAGGCATACATATTTTGTATCTCTGACAATACAGTAAGCGGATCGGGAGATGAACGGCCTACAAGGCTGCCCGGCTTGTACGGCATTCTTCCTATATAGCCGTCTACCTCGGCCGTAATATTGGTATACCCAAGGTTGATGCGCGCGTTACTTACCACAGCTTCAGCCTGTGCTACGCTTGCTTTTGCTGCATCATACGCAGCCTTTGCACTTTGCACCTGTACATTAGATACAAGATTATGTTCCAGAAGAGGAGTTAATTTGTCAACATTGATGCGCGCATTCTCCATATTGGCTTTGGCAGCCAACAAGCTGGCATTCGCATTGCGCAATTGTTCCTGGTAAGGCTTGTCATCAATTTTGAACAACAGCTGCCCTTTGCTTACGTGGGCACCTTCATCAACGTATATTTTTTCCAGGTACCCATCTACCTGCGGACGTACATCTATGTTCTTCGTCCCTTCTATAGAAGCGTTGAACTCCTGGTAAATGGATGCATCCTGGGTTGTAATTGCCACCACGGGCAATTCCTGTGGTTGGTCTCCGCCATTTGCCGCTGGTGCAGATTTGCAGCCATATAGCAGTACAGACACGACGATAGTATATATTATATTTCTCATAAACGGTGTTAGATAACTTAACAGTGTTAAATAATTGAAACTAAATTTTTAATTGCCTGTTAACTCAGTTAACAAAATGCAACACTAATTACTATTGTAAGAATGATGGGGGACTATTCTACAATGGTCCTGATGATACCTGTAATGGCATCTTTTAAGATCTCCTGGTTCAATTCGTCAGTTTGTCCTTTATTGACGATGTTGATACTGATCAGGCCATGTATAACAGACCAGAAAGTGTAATATTTTTTACATGCATTGGTTTGTGGGTTTTTACTGTTATCAATAAGGGTTTGTATTACCTCTGTAAATATGGCGGATGGCAACTCTTCCTCAGCCAAATAATTTGTTTTACAGTTGCAACAGTTTACTTCTACACCATACATCAATTTGTAATATTCCCGCTCATCAAAGGCAAAGTTCCAGTAGGCAAGCCACATTGCTTCTAATTGTTTTGCCGGAAGCCTATGCTTACTTTTCGCTTCGTTGAGCCTGGCAGCAAGATGTAAGTATCCCTGTCGGGTAAACTCGGTTAGCAGTGCATCTTTATTATCGAAGTATCCGTAAATGATTGGCGCGGTATACTCTATGGCATCAGCAATTCTGCGCATAGATAGTGCCTGCCAACCCTCCTTCTTCACAATATTCCATCCTGCGTTAAGAATGTTCTTTTTAACATCCTCCTTTTTGCGCAGAATACGTTCTTTACTACCCACGTTTACACGATTAACTTATTTAACACTGTTAAGCAAAAGTACACCTTTTATAAAGCGACAATATTTGTTTTACAAATAGTAGCATAAAAATATAATAACTCTTCCCAGGTTCATTTGGACGAACTTTCATGATGTGCCGGATATTGTATCCTAATACAATAAGCCGGTACCCGATTCCGGCTAATTATTAAGCTTCAAACAAGCCTAAAAAGTCTTTCTTTCTTCGCTTGGAAATATCAACAACGGAACCGTCAACCATAGTCACATACCCTCCATCACCTCGGTGATAATGTTTTATTAGTGACAAATTGATAACATGTGAATGATGAACTCTGAAAAATTGTATCGAAGGTAGTAACTCCTCGTAATCTTTAATCGGTTTTGAACTGAGTATAGTCATTTTATCAAGACAAAAGATTTGTGTATAACTGCCTACTGCCTTCATTCTTATAATATTGTTCAGAGCAATAAAACGTAATCCATCATTTACTGGAACCGCTATCGTGTCGGGATTTGCTGTTTTCTGTGTAAGTTGATTTACGATTGTTTGTACATTATAGAAGCCTTTTTTCTCCAATATTCGTTCTTCTGCTTTTTGTACAGCCAATTGTAGTTCAGATATGTTAATAGGTTTGAGGAGATAATCTATAGCGGAAACCTTAATAGCATTAAGTGAATATTCGCTATATGCAGTGACAAATATTACCTCAAAAGCTATGTTTTTTACATTTTCAAATAACATAAAACCATCTCCCCCTGGCATATTAATATCCAGAAAAACGAGTTCGGGCTTTAGTTGCTGAACAAGGGTTGTACCGTGTTCAACGTTATCTGCATCAGCCTTAATAATTACATTATTACAGTATCTAGATAGTAAAGTGCAAAGCGTATTCCTGCTTTTCAACTCATCATCGATAATTACCGAGCGTATCATGGCGGACAATTTTAATATTGATACGGGTAAATAGTTAGAATAACCTTCTTTAGTTAATTAGTAGGTAAAGTTCTTACGCTAATTTACTAAATTAACAATGCAGTACGTATGTAGAATACTATTTTAATCAACTTTAAATGTGCTGAAATATTTCCTTTTTCTCTGTTTTTTTTCTGTGAGCACACAGTGCGCAGCACAGTTTTGTACCAGTAATTATAGCTATGAGAAGATAGATACAAGGCAGGGGTTGTCTCATAATATCGTATTATCTCTTTTACAGGATAGCGAAGGGCTTCTATGGATAGGGACATACAATGGATTGTGTATGTATAATGGAACTAAGCTCACCAGGATGCAAAACGTTTTAGGTGAAAGTGATCAAAATGTAGTGAATGCTATAGAGAGCATTTTCGAAGACAAAGAGAAAAATATATGGATAGGGACACGTTATGGCTTAGTAAGCAGATATACAAAAAAAGAACTGCGATTTTATGTATATCCTAATATTATAAATACTGCTATCACCGGCTTTTTCCAGGATAAAAAAGGTACTATATGGGTAACTAATGATAAAGGAATGATTGGGTGTATCACAAAGGATAAAATAAATTTTTACCCTATTGCGGTTGATGAGAATATTTTAAGCATGGTTGAAAAAAATGATGATTCATTAATTTTAGTATGTGCTGTTAAGAGTTATGCTTTTTCTAAATTAAATAAGACTGCTTCCATAATGCACTACAATGGAGAAAGCCCTTATGATTATAATAGTGCAATTGCCACCAGAGGTGCAGATATCTTTACCATAAACCAAAAGGGGTGTAACCTAATTAACATCAAAGAGAATACGTTAAAAACAATAATACCAACTCCATCTTTTTTCAGAAGTCCTTCTCATCAAAAAATTGCACTAAGTAATAGCATTATTTATTATACAGATGGTGTAATAATGAGTGCGTATACGCTACAAGGAAAGCATATCAGCAGCTTTAGCATCAATGAACTAGACCAAAAAAACAATACTGATATAAATACAATGCTATCTGATAACTCAGGTATCGTATGGTTAGGGACCAATAATGGTCTTCTTAAGATAGATAAATATAAATACCAGTTCGATAAATACGCGTCAAACGGCATAAGTAAGTATATCACACATGATTATGTCAGATCAATATATACAGACAAACAAGGTAATTTATGGATAGGTATGCGCAATGGCGCTGTAAATAAACTTTGCTATAACAGATTGAATAATCAGTATCGTTTTTCAGGTTCATACTTGCTTCACTACTGTAATAAAAATTTATCGGAATATACAGTAAACTGTTTTTTACAGTTGCGCAATGGCAAATTACTTGTTGGCGGGCAACAAGGAGTTTCTTGTCTTAAAATCAACTCTAATATTTTTACAAAATATTTACCAGATAGTATTAGTACGCGGATTGACGAAGTATGGTGCCTGTATGAAGATGCAAATGGAAACATTTGGATTGGCTGCAATAATCTAGGCTTATTTATATATAATCCGATGTCAAAGCGAGTTTATCATTACATCCACTCCTCAGATAAAAATACAATTACCGGTAATTCTATATGGAATATCTACGAATCGAAAAATGGCTACATATGGCTTGGAACCAGTAACGGGCTATGCTTCACCCAACAACCTTGTAAGGTGCAAAACCTAAGTTTTAAACAATGCATACTAAAGGATACTAAGCCAATTCAGGTGTGGAGTATAGTTGAAGATCGAGACAGTAACTTGTGGATAGGTACAACCGGAAATGGTCTTTACTCTGTGTCTCTAAATACAAGCAAGATCAATCATTTTAATAATTTAGTAAATAATGTCGTAGCCTCTGTTTTTTTTGATAAAAAAGGTACCATTTGGGTGAGCACAGTAAACGGCCTTTATCATTACGATAAACAAATAAATCTTATAGATAGATTCGGTGAACAAGACGGCCTGCAAAGCTCAGATTTTAATTTCAAAGCATATAGCATAGCGGCTAACGATAAAGTGTTTTTGGGTACGAAATCTGGCATAGTGAGTTTTTCCCCTGATAGTATAAAGGTAAGAAATTATAACAGCGTCCCTGTTTATATAACGTCATTAAAAATTTCGGGAGTAGATTCATCACGCGCAATTTCCCAACATAATAGTATTAATCTTAGTTATAAACAAAATACTATTAATATAGGTTTCACAATTGTAGATTTTTCAAAACCGGAAACACATACATATAGGTACAAACTTGAAGGATTTCAAAAAAAATGGACATACACTTCAGCCGACCAACCATACGCCAATTATACCAACATACCGCCGGGTAAATACAAATTTTTATTAGAAGGAAGTGTAAATGGAAATGATTGGAACGCCCAAAGCCAATTTTTGTTTATTGATATCCATCCTGCTTTATGGCAAAGGCCGATATTCTGGTTTGCGTTAGGTATTGCTACAGTAACTGCCGTATCCATTTTTGTTTATAACCGAATAAAGTATATAGTAAAAAAGGAGCGAGAAAAAAATAAAATACAATTAGAGATTGCAACCCTCGAACTTAACGCGTTGCAAGCTCAAATGAATCCTCATTTTATTTTTAATACCCTTAATGCAATACAGCATTACATAATTAATCATGACGAGATAGCGGCTAATAACTATTTGTCAAGGTTTGCCAGATTGATGCGGTTATTCCTTGAGTCATCAAAAAATAAATATACCTATTTGCAAGCTGAGATTGAGTTGAATAAACTGTACATATCGTTAGAAAGATTGCGTTTTGAGGACAAGTTTGATTATTCTGTAAGTATCGATCATAAGATAAATGTAAACAGCATAAAAATACCATCTATGCTAATACAACCTTTTATAGAAAATGCTATTAAGCACGGACTAGTATATAAACAAACCAAAGGAGCGCTGAAGCTGTCATTTTTTATTTCAGATGATCAGGAGTATATTCTTTGTGAAATAGATGACAATGGCATAGGAAGAGAAAATTCCAAGCAACTACATAACAAAAATAAAAAGAATAACACTTATACATCAAGAGGTATGCAGCTTATAAGAGAACGTGTTGACGCTTATAATTTTATTGAGAAAAGAAAAATAAAGATTGACATTATTGATAAACATTATCCTGAAGAAGGAACTCTTATTAAGTTAAAAATTCCTGTGAGCTAAAAATCATTGAAAAATCGTACTCTTATTTCGTAGTACTTAAAAAACAAGAGGAAATAAGTTATTCATGAGTAGGCAAAATGTAAATAGCCTTCGCACATGAAAATTAATATTGCGAGCTGGGGTTCTAATCCCTCTCCTCCACCAAAGAATAAAACCTCACATTTGTGTGGCTTATTTATTGAATCCATGCTTCCAATGCCTTGGACGATCTTTCGCTCAAGATTTCGCTTTTAATACCAATAAATATCGTTGATTCCCAACCAAAGGAGATTTAAATCATGACAGGTAGCAACAGTAACTCTAAACCCCTATAAACATATTATCTTCTATCTCTATTACCCCCGGAGATGACCATACCGCATTTTCAACATCTCTTCTTTCAGACCACGACCTCACTTTACCTTTCAAAATCACCTTATTTCCTCTAATCTCTACTTCTATATTCGACGCTTCAATAGTAGCGCTCCGTTTTAACGCGTTAATAATATCAGTTTCGATTTTAGTCACATTTGTTTTGGGTGCTAAAAATATCAGGTTGCTAACTCCCTTTACGCCGGCAAGGTCTTTTACCGCATCCATCGCTGCATTTTTTTGATATTGCCAGTCAACAGTACCCTCCAATGTTAACCATCCGTTCTCTACTTTCAATTTTAATTGGTCGTCAGGCACATTGGAATGCCATTTGATGGCATCCAGGGCAGCTGCAGCAATATCTGTGTCCGTACGTTTAGTCCCTTTCCCAAAATGTACTTCTATTTTTTCTGTAACCGCCTGTACGCCTTTAACACGCTTTGCGGCATTTTCAGCAGCAAACTTTTTGGCGTATGCATCTACATAGCCATTAAGGGTAACTACACCGTTTTTAACGGATACTCCGATTGCCGAAGCTGAAAGAGCAGGATCCCATTTAATTTCATCCATTACATCTTCCTGCAGCTCCTTATCAGTTTTCATTTTCTATATTTTTTTTGAGAGTTAACAATATCGTTACTTCATAAATATAACAGAGAATGTAAACGGGGCTATTGATGGAGATCAGACAGGTGCATGATATTAAACAGAGCGCTCAGCACATAAGTTCAAAACCTTGATTAACGGTTTATTTGTAGCTGCTCTTTTATTTTTTATAAGTTGAATTGTAAACATTGGCCGGAGCATTTTGAAAAGTTGTACGGTTGGGAATCTTAATAATAAACGTTGTTCCTACACCTACCTCGCTCGTAAAATTTATTGTACCATTCAGTAATTCTACGTATCGCTGCACAATATTCAACCCAAGGCCTGTGCCTCTAATATTGCCTACATTAGATGCTCTGAAATATTTATTGAATAGTTTTTCATGCTCATCCTCAGGTATCCCAATGCCACTATCTGCCACAGCTATGGTGATCTGTTTTTTGTTTACCTCAATATCCAGTTGTATGTTTTTTCCAGAATATTTTATCGCATTGCTTAACAAATTTGCCAGCATATTGCGCAGTATTTTTATCTCAGACCGTATTTTCGGATAACCTTTGTAAGAAAAAATAATTTTTTGCCCCGCTTTCATAATACTTTCAAATTCATCTACCGTTTCTACAGCCAGTTGTTGCAGATCAAACAACTCATCTCTTAATTCAATCACACCATCGTCCAGTTTACCAACGGCCAGAAAATCATTCATGGTGTCTGTTAAATGTTTTACCGCAGCCCTTATCCTGTTCAAATGTGCATATTCATTTTCAGGTTGATTGAGCTTTATATAGCTTTCTATAAGGCCTACAGAAGACAATATGGTACTTAAAGGTGTATGAAATTCATGAGACGCCAAAGAGACAAACTGAGATTGGAGTTTGTTGTTACGTTTTTCCTGCTCCAGTGCCGCAACCAGTTCCAATGTTCTTTGTTTGACACGTTTTTCCATTTTCTGGTTCATCATTACCTGGTCTTGTATATCTACACAAGTACCTGTATATCCTATAAAATTACCGGGGGGGTCGTACATCGGCTGGCCTGTGTAAGCAACCCAACGATAGCTTCCGTCATAGTAGCGTACTCTGAATTCCCGATGAATGGTTGCCCGCTTTTCAAAAGCTTCATCAAAAGCTTCCACGAAGCTTTGCCTGTCATCCTCAAACACCGCCACTGCTCTGTTTTTACGTGTTTGTGTTTCAAAGCTAAGGCCGGTAAACTGCAGGAATGCGGGGTTCAGATAGTTTGTCCGCTTGTTTGCGTCACAACTCCACATCATTACAGGAACGCAATCTGCTATATACTGGAACCATTTTTCACCTTGTGCAATTACCCTTTTCTTGTCTGTAATATCGTTGTAATAAATAAATATTCCTGATTTATGTGCATACGCACGGATTTCTACCCAACTATCTAATCTTGGTATATAAAATTCAAACTGGGAATTCGCCCTTTGTTCCATTACCTTTCGGTACTCACCTTCTACTTCGGTACCGCTTATTTCCGGAAAACATTCCCAAAGCGTGTTACCAATAAGCTCTTCGGCCTTTTTGTCCAGCTTTTTTAATGCTGCATCATTCAGGAACTGAAAACGCCATTCATTATCTAGATAAACAAAAGGCTCATACATACTTTGCAGTATAACTTCAGGTTCAAGTAAGTGGTTTATATTGGTTGCGGTGTTCATAAGCTTGCTCAAAATTTGAATGTTACTACTGCGTATCGGCTGTCGCTATCTTACTAGTTGATTTAAGCGATTCTTGTTTAAGATAGTAATATGCCCGTCCTTCATATCAATCAGTTTTTCCTGCTTAAATTCTGTCAATGTTCTAATCAGGGATTCCGTAGCAGTTCCGGCTATACTTGCAAGGTCATTGCGTGTTAAGTCGATAGTAAAAGCTTCATTTTCGTGGATATGAAATTTCTTTTCGAAGCTTGCTAAAGCCTTGGCAACTTTCTTTCTCAATGTATTGTAGGCAAAATTTAATACCTGTTGCTCTTTATCCTGCAATTCGTCGGCCATAAGTCCGATGAACTTTTTCATTACTTCTGTATGGGTATTAGCCACTTCATCAAACCTGCTTTTGGGTATAACTATCAGTTTGCAATCTTCAATAGCTTCTGCGGTCAATAGATGAATATGTCCTTTTATCAGGGGAACATAGCCAATGAAATCCCCCACTCCATGCAATCCTACAATAAGATCTTTACCATCTTCATGGCTCTTATAGGTTTTGATCTTTCCTGATTTTATATAGTACATATTCCTGGCAGGGCTACCTTCCTTGTATATCATTTGCTTTTTATGATATTCGGTCTCATCACAACCATCTGTCAACAGCTTTATGATATCCGATTCTCTGGTGATCTTGCGGAACTCATCAGGCCTGGTAATTGCCTGAGGTATCTTTATTTCATCTTTAGCTTTATTTGCCTGCCTGAGGCGTTGGTCAATAGCCTTCAAAAGGTCACCTGCCTCAAATGGTTTGGCTATATAGTCGTCTGCCCCCAAATGCATGGCCTGCCTGTAATAAACAGCTTCTTTTTTAGAGCTGAGAAATATAAAGGGAATGTTCCTGGCTTTGTCTTCCTTTCGTAGAATGTGTAATACACCAAACCCATCTATACAAGGCATGGAGATATCGCTTAGTATCAGGTCGTATGGCTCTTTGTATGCTTTTTCAATACCTTCCAGGCCATTCCTGGCTATACTTACATTGTGGTTGGCTAATGAAAGGATCTCGGCTACATTTGAGCACACATCCTCGTCATCCTCCATTAATAGAATGTTGGCCATATAGAGAATAGAATTGCGTTACAATGCAAAAATAATCCTAATATCACCCATTGCAATGACTTTCGTCATCATACAACCAAATTATTGTCAATTATTTATATAAATTCAAAAAAATATACGTATAAAGACGGGCAAAGTAAAAAAGGGAGCGGAAGCTCCCCTTACTTAACGGGGTTACCCCCTTTCCAACCTCCTTAACCAATAAACTTGTTTAATACCTTTTTTTGCGCACTAACGACTACAGGTCAATCCACCTACTTTAGTTAGGCACCTCCAGACATGATATCGACCTTGCTTTTAAATGTCAAAAAATCATGTTTAAAGCAAAAGTATATACCGGTTACTCCTATAGTTATTGACGCAGGTTAGGTCAGACCTTGATTCTCGTCAATACAGCAATTAATCTATACACAAGCGCCTGGTGCGTTTGATTAACATCAGAACAGCGTCTGACAATCATCAGGGAACGCTTTAATACTACGCACTACTTTGCAACCTCAAACTCCGGCAAATGACAGTACTTACAACATACTTCAGCCAACGCTCATACGGTACGCAACACTTAAATATTTTCAGGAGAATGGCACACACCATCATCAGTGATTATTTAAGGGAAATGAAGGAATACGTAGAAGACAAAGGCTTTCCCCCTTCTTTTGAAGAAATGATGAGCGCAGCTAAAAGATTGGAAAACGATCTTTTATTAAAAGGCGATTGGCTGAAGCTTGCCTATAAGAAAGAGAGAGGGAAAGGATCTCCCAGTTTATCTAAAGGCGTGAAAAGAATCATAAAAGGAGCGCTTAACGATTATATAAACCGTACAAAAGCAATAACGCCTAATAAGCCGAAAGAAGTGTTATAGTGCATACCACGTATTGATTTCCTAAAACTATAAAAAGCACAAAAAATGAGCACAACAATTAAAGCAGTGGCTGTAAACGAGAGCACCACAAATATTGAAAGGAACGCCATCCGTATAATGTTGTTGAATAACGGAGCGTGTGATCATGTAAAAACTTTTCCGATTGAAACCCATGCCAGGAACACCTCCGTATTGTTATCAGTATTAAAAGAAGAATTGCCCCCCTACAAAAAAAACGCCTACCTGGGCATAGGGTTTGTTTCTTATGAGAATGTCAATCTGATACAGTTCAAATCTACTTTCAAGTCCTTTCCATTAAACCGGGGCGATGAGTTTGTCTTCTACTTTGAAGACGGGCAAAAACTGGTTTTCAATATGAATTTTGAAAGCAAAAAAGAAGGTCCGTTTTTCAAAAATGAAAGCCTGATAACAGATGAAGAACTTGATCTTTTAAAAAGAACAGACATTAAATACTACAAATTGACAAACTATCAAAAATACATCTCCGTAATCGGGGGCTTTGTTCACCAGGAAAATAATATTCAATACAGCTCAGAACGCACCGGAAAAAAATTATTCAAGTTAATGGCCAAGCGCATATTGCTGGCAAGGCGAAGGGTTGAGCTGGCATGCTGTAACAATTATTAATACCTAAACTAAATAAAAGAGTTATGAAAAAACTACTCCTGCTTACATTGAGTATAATAACTACGACTGTAGGCCTGTGTCAAAAAGCAGATGAAACAGTTGCAATTAATTATGTTGATAGCCTCTTTGCTCCCGGAGAACACAAGTTGGAAATACTGGAAAAAAATATCCCTGCAGATCTGAAAGAAATAATAGTGAATTATCGTAAGTCAATTGCTGATAGCCTGCAGTGGTACGATGTGTACTCGCAACAACATAAAAACGAAGTACCCCTGCCCTACCATGCAAACTTTGGAATTACCAAAGCTGATTACGACCGCATGAACACGGAATTTCCGGCAGTAAAGATGAAAGTAAAAACTGTAAAAGGAATTACGGTTAATAAATTAAACGGCCAATTGGTATTAAAAGGTAAGGGTGACTTTACCATACTCGACGAAATAATATTTGACGTGGCCAATAAAAGCTTAATAATCGGTGATCAGCACATCCCTTATACCGGCGAAATAAACGAAAGTGAAAAATCAGGTATCGGGGCATGGAATGGTTATGACTGGAAATTAGAGGTTGGAAGCATGGCCGATGTAAAGGCCTTCAAAAATGTTGACTACACCATGATAGATTTAAGCATCGGCAAAACGCAGGCCGAAAATAAAATCGTTCTGCAATACAAAACCATATACGTTATTGACGGCGATCCAAAAATAAATGGCTCGCTAACGGCATTTTTGAAATAACAGCAAAAATCACTTTTATGCCAGGAATTAGAAATATTTCATTAGTTGTAGGCATTACTACATGCCTGTCATTTGCTGCACATGCACAAAAAAGTGCAATTTCTATTGGCCCTGCAACGCTCTACTTTACTGTAGACAAAGGACAGACAGCAACGCAAACCGTATATATTACCAACAAACTCAGCAAACCATATAGTTTCAGTGTTGAACTTATCGACTGGACGCTTGACTCTAACGGCGAGGACCGTTTTTATGAACCCAAAACCGTACAAAACTCCTGCGCCCAATGGATAACACTGGACAAAACATTCGTTGAGATACCGGCAAACTCCAAAGAAGGCATCAACGTAACATTATATGTACCAGACTCTGCAGATGCAGTAAAAGAGATCAAATGGACAATGTTGCATATTGGCACCAAAGGAGAGAAAAAAGCCCCAAAAAAAACGGGCGACCTTGAGTTAGAGATGACAAAAAGCCTGGCCGTAGGTGTGCGAATATACCAGGTACCACCCGCAAACGTATCGCTTACAAAAAAAATAAAAATGCGATCGTTTTCAATGCTGCAGGATAGTGCCACCTATAGGATAGATGGCGAAAATACCGGCGACATGATGCTGCGATGCCAATATTCCATTGAGCTGTCTTCAGAAAGCGGCGAAAAAACTACTGTTGGCCCTAAACAGGCATTGATGTTACCTGGCCAAAAAAGATATATCGATCTGCAAATACCCAAAACATTGCCCAAAGGAAAGTATACAGCAACAGCTCTTATTGAACCGGGTGATGACGATGTGCCGCTGGAGGCATCAGAAATGACAATTGAAGTGAAATAAGTATGAAACAAAAAATGCGTCGGCTATTTTGGGTTGTATTGATCTTCTTCCCGGCCTTATCTAAGGCACAGGCAGATGCAGATAATAGCTTTCACGTAACATTAAATACACCTTTGATTATCAGCTATTCAAATATAGATGAGGTCTTGGCGCCTAAGGTGCTTCCCAATGCTATCGAACTAACGATAACTCCAAAGGGATACACCAGGACCATTATGGTAAGTATTAACTACACGGGTATATCACAAACAGACATTGCGCCAAATTGGATATCCTTAAAACTGAGGAGCGTTAACTCTTCGAATGTTACTATATATCAGCCACAGGTTAATTTATCGGTGTCACCAATCTTGTTATTTACACTGCCCGCTTCCACTGGCAATGAAAATATCATCCTCACATACGACCTCGTAATTAATCCGTCGTACACATTCCTTTTAACAGGCAATATCAATTATGCTATTGCATTTTCAATCCAATGATCATGAGGAGATTTATATTAGTTACATTGTTATTTCCTTTATATTCATCGGCACAATCTTTTGCCGGTCGCCAAACTACTGTCTCAGTTCAGGGTACGATACAAATGCCATCAATGGTAAGTATAAACGTAATATCTGCAATTCAATCAATATCGATAAACAGTTTTGAAGAAATCACCTCAGGAAAAATCTATCAGTCTTTTTTTCAGCTTCATGTAAAAAGCAACAAGGCATGGACTGTCAGCGCAATGACCAATACACAGCATCTATCTTCCATTACGATTGCCGGCACCCAAAAGATCCCGGCTAATATCCTTAGCTTAAAGGCAGAACCGGGCAATGATTTTGTCCATTTGTCAAATCAACCGGTTGCGCTTTTTCATAATGTAAATAATCAAATCGAGAATACCTACAAAGTAGATTTAAAAATAGATGGCCTGCTCAATTATTACGGCGGCGACTATACCTACAATATAATATTTATCGTCTCCGCACGCTAAGTGCAGCTGCAAGAAAAGGTTTGCAGCAAAATTCCAACCTGTTTTGTAATCAGTAGTAAAAATCCTATCGGGGCAAATTAAACGATTTTGTTTATTTTGCCCCTGTTCTTATTTTAAGACACTCTTAGCAACGTGCTTTCATTAACGATAATAGCCTGGGTTAGGATCTTTCATTAATTAGTGGTGCTTTTTTAGACCAATAATTTATGTCAATTTAATACCAGGACGATCTAATATTGTCTTTCAACTTTGTTTGGAAAAAATAGCAATCTTTCGGTGAGCAATTTATTTTGTGGATTTCCTGTTACATCCGGTGCATAACTCTATTGGGATATTTCAATTCATATAAATTTCCTTGAGTTGGAAATGCTAGTCATACACTATACTATTTTAGTGTTTAGTTCCATTCTGCTAAAACATGCTGCCAACAATGCTTTCAGCGAATAAAGAAAGGCATAAAGAGCCGGCTACTGCAATACTATTAACACTGCCAAAAGTGGACATCACGATGTTGATAAAGAACGTTCAGCGTTTTGCAAAAGTTCATTATTGCGTGTCTTTAAATCAGCACAAGCATCGCTTTCTCATTAAAACATTCCAAGTACAAATCCCTTAAAACCCTTTCCGCTATTGCATCTTCTGTAAATAAACATTTCTTGTCTGAAGAATAATGAATGAACAGAAAGCACCATTCAACGATGTCTCTTTTAATCGTTACTAATTTGTTTATAACTGCAGTAAACAACCGTCCGGTTTTGATGGAAGTTTGTGTCATCAAGGCTTTGAAACACAAATTTTAAACAACATTTAAAAACCAAATTAAAAATTGCCAATTATGAAAAAGCTAACATTAACAGCTGCTATTCTATTTGCAGCTATCAGCATGGTAAAAGCTCAAGCAAATGCTAACAGTGAAGTTCCGGGAACAGTGGATAATACCACATTAGTAGGATCCCTGGGTATTACCGATATGATTGACCTCGTACCTGAATACCAGGTTGCAGGTAATAACGCTGATACATGGAGCGAATTCGAAAACGGCCTTAACTTCCTGGAAGCATGGCCAAATACACCGGTAGGTGGTAACGATATCGAGTTCCGCATCTCAGCAACTCGTCACTTTCATGCAAGCGTAAAAGGTGCAACTTTCACAAGAATAGGTGGTGGCGATCCGGGCCTGCCAGCAAGCAGTTTCAAATGGCTGGTATACAGCTATAGCACAATACCAGGCGGTGCCGCAGAAAACGGCTTCGGTACAGGTAATGGCGCAGCGCTGTCTAATTCTGCACAAAACTTCCTGCAGGGTGACGGTTGCTACAACAAACTGTTTATTACCCGTCTTTCTTTGAACCCAGGTGCTGCTTATGGCCATCTTGGCGGTACATATCAAGGTAACATTATGGTTACCGGTACATTAGCTCCATAGTCCACAACTATAGCTGTAGCTAATAGCTGATGATAATGTTAAACCCTTCCCCGTAAGGAAGGGTTTACTTTTTTAAAAATGTACATTTTTTAGCAATGATATCATTTTTGAAACATATCAAATTCATTACTTCCATATTGTTTTGCATCTTATTCATAAGTGCAAAAGCAGCCAATGTAGATCATTGCAAATTTTTTGAGGTTCGCTATAAAGATTCCTTAGTAGCTAAAAATGAGACCAACATCCTTTATAATACCATTAAAATAAACAACCCTAACAGAAAGTTCATCAGGCTGGGAATTACTGTTAAGATTCCGTCAGGCTGGAAACTTTTATCTAAAGATTCCCTTCTATCTGGCAGGGAAATATTCTGCGCCCTTCAACCCAACAGCACAAAAAGTATTCCTCTAAATTTATTGAGACTCCCTAAAACTAAGGCCTGCTGGGATAGCATTAAGATATTTGTTCGTGTGCCCGATGTTACTGATCGCCACATATATTACTGCCACCTAAAGCCTGAAGCAGACCCTAAGTTTATCGCAGAATACATTACAGAAGACCTTTTATTTTATGAGCGGCCGGATAGCGTACAATTAAGCTTTCATTTGAAAAACACGGGTAATATCGATGACACATACACATTGCAATGGCAGAATCAGAATATGCTCCTAAACGACAAGAATGTTATAAAGCTTGATCCGGGCAGGGACACCATTTATAACTGGGCATTGAAATTGTCTGCTTCGCAATGGCAAAAACTCTGTCATGAAAATATTGCGCTATGCATTAAGGGCAGCGGTATGAATTCTTACACACACTTGTATAAGTTAAGCAGGCCCAGGCACAATATCAAAGAGAATTCTTCGCCTTACGCTCAAATACCCCTTACTATAGAAGGCGGAATGATCAATCAAAATAACAGGCTTAATTATTATGGGGCTGCGAGAGGCGATATCCACTTTGGCAATAGAAATGACCTGAGATTTTATTACAAGAGCAAACAATTTGGTACAGAAGTGTACGGCATCCAGCAAAACATGTACCTCGTAGATTATATATACCACGACTGGAAGTTATCAGCAGGCACCATACAACCCATACAACGCTATTTTTTAAGTAACGGGCGCGGATTTGGCATTAGCCATAATTTCAATAACAATCTTGAAGTGGCAGTTACAGCAAATCTCAGAGATCGCAATTTTTATTATTCAAGCAATAACTTCTCAACACAGGTACGGTACCAACTGGGCAAGATAGGATGTACGAATACCATAAGCTCAAACTTCGATGACCAAAACCATTTAAATGGCTATGTCTTATCTGGTACTGCCCAGTTATTAAATACGCAAAAAGCTGTGCTCTCGGTTCAGGCAGGAACAGGTCTATCTCAAAAAACAAGGGATATTGAAGGGGTAAAAAAACAAACCTGGGGCTTTACCGGCGGTTATAAGTTTTCATTCCGCCAGGATAACAATTGGACTATTAATTCGAGTGTGGAATATTATGATAAGAATTTTCCCGGTATCAATAATGGCATGACGGTACAGATGCACCAGGTAGCACGCGAATTCAATAAAAAATTTGCAGGCCTATTTTATTCTTCAAGTTATTTAAATACAAGGTATTATACTGATACACTGTATAACACAGATATACTGAAGTACAATAGTGAGCGGTATGGTGTAAACGCAGGCTTAAAAGATACACGAAACAGCCTTATGATTTCTACAGGTTTGTTAAATGAAGGTGGAATAGGCAGCCAAACAGACCTTGACAATATGGTATTCTTTGACGTGAATTACTCTTACCAAAAGGATAAAAAAATTTCGGTGTTGTTGAATTCACAGAATGCTTTTAAAAATAATGTCGGCAGTAATAATGCAAGCGTATTTGTTACCAGTACAATGGCCTCAGTTAATGTCGGCTGGCCGGGTATAATGGCTACATATACGCGAAAACCGGTTTTAGGTTACGACGGCCCATCCCAAAATGTAAAGAGTTATGATGTTACATTATGCGGAGGGCCTTTCATGAAATTCAATTTCTTTAAAAGCAGGCTGAGTGGCATGGTGAAGTTCCAGGTCTCTAAATCTGTTTATGATCAGATTGTAAGATCGGCTGTGGTTGGCAGCGTAAATTATTTGAATGATAAAATTGGAACGTCAATACAACTCGCCGGAAATATCCCAACAAGCAACATCCTCACAAATGGCCACCAATTGCCGGTTACAGAAGAAAAATTCCTGACATTATCAATATCCAAGCAACTCAATGTTCCGGTAATTACAAAGAGAAAATTATACACAATGACGTTGGTATTGTTTAATGACCATAACAATAACGGATTATTGGATGCAAAAGAAGAATTATTAAAAGACGTACAAATATTGGTCAATGGGAATCAAATCCTGCTAACCGACAAAAAAGGTGAAGCCAGGTATGTGAATATTACAAAGGGCAACTATGCTATCGAGTTCAATACAATTCAATCAAAAGGACTGGTACCTGTAAATGGCATACTTCAATCTGTCTCTCTGGAAAAAAACACAACGATTACAATACCGTACAAAAAAGGCACAATTGTTTCGGGCAAAATCAAAATAATAAAAGATGCCTATAGTAAAACCAAATTTACTGCAGACGGAATAAAAGTGATAGCAGTTGATACGTCCGGTAAAACTTACAGTACTGTAGCAGATATTGAAGGAGACTATTCTTTTAGTTTGCCGGCCGGCATTTATACTATCTCATTAAATCCGCAAGCTTTTGAAGGTAGTGATTTCATCCCTGATAAGCTGTCTTACAAAGTTGATTTATTTAAAAATAACGAAGATAAAACTGGTTTTACGATCACACAAAAACCACGCAAAGTAGAATTCTTGAATAGAATTAAATAGGAACCCGGGATGACAAGTATAAAATATAACAACAAACAAAATTATAAACTATGCAAAAGACCTCACTATTCATCGCCATACTGGCCTGCATTATTATAGCAGTGAACATTTAAACTGCAATGCAGCACCTAATAAAAATAATGCTAACAAAAGCAAGCATCATGAGATCAATACAGCTTACATCCATTGGCCTGATGCTTCGTGCATACTTCGGGGCAGCATTTGCAATTATATACATAAAACACCTCATCTCTGTGTACTTATTATCAGCATAAGCCTGATTACAAAGTGCCTATTACCTACTATATCCTGTACTTGACAAGAATCAAGTAGCCGTCTGACCTTAATCATGTGAAGTGACTATATGCACCAATAAGTTTGCATTATCAATTCATATAAAAGCAAACAGCATGAACAACAGTATTATTAAGTTCCGAACAATTAACCTTGTAGTGATGGCCATAGCACTGATGGCAGTTATACCATCCTGTAAGAAATCATCTAATGATGACGATAATAATATTACCCCCAGCCAGAATATCTTTTCCGGTATTTACTATGGAACATTTAGCAAGGGTACATTTAGCGAGGCAGACACGATTGTAATACCTGCAACCTCCTCTTCAGATATAGTAATGAATTCACGCACAGAACGTGGATCTGTATACAGCATCAAAGCCACTACCGATGCAAGCAATTTTACTATTCCATCCCAGTATGTAACCGTTGCAACATTAGGCGGAACTTATACCGTTACAGGTACAGGTACCTTATCTAATTCAAATCTTGTTATCAAATATACATTTGTAACATCAGCAGGTTCCAGCAGTAACTGGACATTTAATGGCACTAAGCAATAATACTATATCCATCGCAACGAAGTTGCACTTTATGAAAAATTAGGATTACACATTGGACTATTCACGCCCGCTCAAAAGACAAAGCCTCACTACATACCGTGGGGCTTTTTTATTTTCGATATGCTGGCCACTGGCACAGAAATCGCAGAAAACAATCGCGATTATACCTGCTCTAAACTTTCCATCACTAAAAAATAAATGCCGCTGGCACAACACTGTAGATACTAACAACCACCAATATGGTCGGGGAAACCCAGTTAAAAAACACGTCAAAAATATAGACTATGGATGCAGTACTTATTACCGGTGCAACAAGTGGCATTGGCTTAGAGCTGGCAAAGCTGTTCGCCAAAGACGGAAATAACCTCGTCATTGTAGCAAGGAATCCAACAGAACTGGCCACCACCGTAGATGTGCTAAAGCAACAGCACCAAAACATTGAGATACTGGCGATTTCGAGGGATTTATTCGATCCGGAAAATGCCTTTGCCATATATGATGAGTTGAAGCAGAAAGAAGTAACCGTCAACGTACTTGTAAATGATGCCGGGCAGGGATTATACGGCGAGTTTGCAGATACCGATCTCCGAAAACAATTAAAGATCATTCAGCTAAACATATCCAGCCTTGTTGCGTTAACGCACTTATTTCTGAATGATATGCTGCAGAGAGGAACAGGGAAGATACTAAACCTGTCATCCATCGCGGGTAAGCTTCCTGGCCCATGGCAATCCGTATATCATGGCACAAAGGCTTTTGTGCAGTCATTTACTGAGGCTGTCAGGAGCGAGGTAAAAGACAAAGGCATTGTTGTTACGGCTTTGCTGCCGGGCGCTACTAATACCGACTTTTTCAACAAAGCAGGAATGCAGGATTCTAAAATAGTGCAGAATAAAGAACAATTGTCAGACCCCGCGGATGTAGCAAAGGACGGCTACCAGGCATTAATGCGGGGAGACGACATGATAGTGTCGGGCTTCAAAAATAAAATGCAGGTGGACATCGCGGCTGTTACTCCCGATGAAATGCTCGCGGACAACTTAAATAAACGGCAGGAACCGGTGGATCGAAAGGATAAATAATATTCCCTCGCTCCGCTCTTTTTTGGGTAATAACTGGCCAAGCAGGACGACGCTGTAAAGTCGAACGGCCAATATCGCTTCATAAATATAAAAACGTATGAAAAGACATCTATTTTGCCTAGCGATGCAACTGTTATGCTTAACGGCAACCGTTGCACAGACCCGGCATGTTACCGGGCAGATACAAGATGAAAAAGGCGAGGGATTGCCCGGTGCTACTATTTCTGTACAGAACAATCCGGGCGTTGGTACCGCTACGGATGCAGATGGTAATTTTCAGCTCGATGTGCCGGAAGGCGCCACTACCCTTATAATACGATCGGTTGGTTATAATGAGATGACCCAACCTATTACAGATCAGCCAATGGTTATAAAAATGGCCGCAGCGGCAACTACCTTGCAGGAAACAGTGGTAACTGCTAATGCCATACGGCGCGAAAAGCGTTCATTGGGGTACGCTACTACACAGGTAACCGGGGAAGATCTTACCCAGGGTGGTAATACCAGTCCGCTGAATGCATTAGTAGGCAAGGCGGCTGGTGTCAATATTAATACTACGGCAAATGCACCGGGGTCCTCTACGAGAATTGTGCTAAGGGGTGGTTCCTCACTATTAGGCAACAACCAGGCATTGATCGTGGTAGATGGTGTACCTATCAGCAATCAAAACTTTGCAACCAATGGTAGCATAGGAGAATTAAGCAACCAGGTAGATTTTGGTAACCGTGGCAACGATATCAATCCCGAAGATATTGAGTCTGTCTCAGTACTGAAAGGCCCCGCCGCAACTGCATTGTACGGCTCATTGGCATCTAACGGTGCCTTGATCATTACCACAAAAAAGGGATTAAAAAAGAAAGGTGCTAAAAAAACAGATATACAGGTTAGTTCCTCTTATGAGCTGTCCAGTGTGCTAAAGCTACCCGAATTTCAGAATAGCTACGGCCAGGGCAATATCTACGAAGGCATCCCGGATGATCGCCGGGAAAACTTTAGCTGGGGACTACCTTTCGATGGTCAGCAACGCCCGTGGGGACAGGTGATTGATGGACAGCAAAAAGTAAAGCCGTATGAAGCACAGAAAAACAATGTGCGGGATTTCTTTGATGTTGGGCAGATCTGGAATAACAATATTTCGCTAAACGGTGGCAATGAAGATGCTGCTTATCGTTTATCTCTGGGTTCACTCAATAGCAAGTCTGTTTTTCCCGGCAAGAAATATGACAAATATACGATCGGCTTCAACGGCAATGCCAATCTTTCCAACAAAGTATATACCAGCATCAGTGTCAATTATATCCGTATCAATAGTGATCTTCCAAGTTTCGGCCAGGGATCTTCTTCTGTAATGGACAACTTATTGCAAACGCCAAGAGATATACCAATAACCGAACTTAAAGACTTGAATGATAAGTTCAATTCGATGGATTATGTAGACGAAACGGGAACACACCACTATGGATATTATGGAGCTTATGCTATAAACCCATATTATACACTGAAGGAGTTCAAAAACATCAACAATGTAGATCGTGTGCTCGGTAATACAATAATAGGTTATAAACCATTCGAGTGGTTACGTGTCGAAGACAGGCTTGCCGCAGATATCTATTCAGACAGGCGTTACCAAAGCGTACCAAAATATAATTCTGATGCCGTAGATCCGTTCTATGCAAACAACCCGCAAGTGAATCCCGGCCGCTATGCCGAGGATATTTATAATACTAACAACATGTTTAATGACCTGATGATAACGTTTAACAAGGACGTTGCAAAAGACCTCAATCTGAACGTCTTGCTCGGTCAGAATTTTACACAGTTCCGCACTTTAAACACATTTTCAAGCACCAACGAGGAAGGTGGCCTTATAGTGCCGGGGTATTACAATCTGAGTAATTCTAACGGCACCCCACTTGTCAACAACAATCTAAACCTGGTTCGGCGTGTAGGCGCTTATGCCGATGCAACGGCGGGCTATAAAAACAGGCTTTTTATTGGTGTCAACGGACGTAACGACTGGTCGTCTACCATCGAAAAATCTTACTTCTATTTTGGCGCCAACGCCTCATTTGTAATATCCGAATTATTTGGCAGGGGCTTACGTAACTCGTGGAATTATTCCAAAATTCGTGCATCCTATGGTTCTGTTGGTAATGATGCGCAACCTTATCTGAATACTACTACTTATAACCGCGCGGTAGCAAATGGTAACTTCGGCAGCACTACATTTCCTTTCAACGGCATAGGAGGTTTTAGCTATGGTAACCAGATAGGTAATCCCGCCATTCAGCCGGAATTCACCCGGGAGTTCGAAGTTGGTACCGAAGACGCTTTCTTCAACAACAGGCTGAGCATCGACTTCTCTTATTATTACAAGCAGTCCGAAAATCAGATCGTGCCGGTACCAATAGCAACATCTTCTGGTTTTACATCCAAAGTCATCAACACGGGCTTGTTTGTAAACAACGGTGTGGAAATAGCATTGAGGGGTACGCCGGTTAGCACTGCAAGCGGCTTCAGATGGGATCTGTATGGTACGTTTACCAAAAACAACAGTGCGGTGAAGGAGATATTCCCCGGCACCGACCAGGTATTGCTGGGGGGCTATTCGGGCATGAGCATTGTAGCGGCAATAGACAAGCCCTATGGTACTTTCTACACTACCGGTATTGCAAAAACAGCCGACGGCAGAACAATTGTCGATTCTGCAACAGGCTTGCCCACGGTAACTACTACTGCTAATTATTATGGTACTTATTTACCAAACTACCAGGCATCGCTTGGTACCACAATTTCCTACAAAGGCTTTAGCCTGAATATACTTTTCGACACCAAGCAGGGAGGTGTGTTTTATTCGCGTACCCGCGATGTCATGAGTTTTGTCGGCACCTCCAAAGAAACAGAAAACAGGGACCCGCATGTTTGGGAAAACTCAGTGTATATGGGTGCTGATGGACAGTACCATACCAATAATACCCCATTCTCCCCTTACACTTATTTTACATCAGCAGGTTTACGTCCCGATTCAGAGAACCTGGTAGATGCAAGCTTTGTAAAACTCAGAGAGGTCAGGCTCACCTATACTTTTCCAAAGAAATGGTTCACCAGGACCTTTATTGGCGGAGGCTCATTCAGTGTCTATGGTAATAACCTGTTTATATGGACGCCTTCTTCCAATAAATATGTTGATCCCGAGGTCAATTCCTCCGGAGCCAGCAATGCACAGGGATTTGATTTCTCCGCGCAACCTTCTTTACGCAACTACGGCATGAACTTAAGATTCACATTCTAAAACATCCCGACATGAAAAAGATACTTTATATACTTTTTGTGCTAACCATCCTTGGCCAGTATAGCTGCCGAAAAGCGTTAGACGTAAATAAAAATCAAAACTTTCCGGCAGATGTAACGGTCGTACAACTGTTACCTGCTGCAGAAATTTCCATAGGCCAGGTAGAAGGTAATTATTTGCAGATCGTTGGCGGCGTTTGGGCGCAATATTGGACACAAAACCCTTCTTCATCACAATACAGGCCATTAGAGCAATACCAACCTGGCCCGTCATCAGCCAATACTGCATGGTCAGAACTATACTCGGGCGCGCTTACTGATCTGAAACAGATCGTTGCAAAGGGTGGCACCGCCGCTAATACGGTCAACTATACGGCCATTGCCAAAATACTGCAAGCCTATACTTTCCAGGTACTTACAGACAACTTTGGCGACATACCATTTTCAGAAGCTCTAAAAGGTGAAGATGCAGGTATTACAAGTCCTAAATACGATAAACAGGAAGACGTTTATAACGGCATCATAGCACTGGCAAAAGAAGGGAGGGATATGATTAATGCGGAAGCGGGTGGTCCCGGCGCCGAAGATGTGATCTATCATGGCAACATGACGCTATGGGCCAAATTTGCGAATACATTACTGCTGCGTATGTATTTGCGGCTTGCCTACAAAAATCCCGGTCTGGCTGCTACCGGCATTGCAGAATTACAAACTTCAGCAATCGGTTTTATCTCAGGGCCATCAGAAACTGCACAGATTTCCTACATGAGTAACCCGGGAAATGCCAACCCTCTTTATTCCGAAATGGTCAATCTCGGCTATGTTCAAAATCTGGTAGCTAGCGCCACAGCTTTAGATACGCTTACTGCAAGAGGCGATCCGCGCAGGTCCGTATTTTATTCCTCCGGTGTGGGCCTGCCACAGGGATATTATAATATTAATCCGCCGGGTAGCTATGCGCTTCCTTCGCCTGCTGTTGGTGCTTATGCAAATAGTTCAGAATCTGCCACCGCTCCTGTTAAGCTTATCTCATCTTACGAAAGTCTCTTTCTGCAATCAGAAGCAGCGGCAAGGGGATGGCTGGCTGGTGCTGCCGATCAGTTGTATGTCAATGCCATTACAGCCAACTATACAGAGTATGGCCTTACCGATAAAGAGTCTATGGATTATCTCGACTCTGTTTATTTGGCGAGTATTGCTCCTTTCCCTTCTACAGGAGGAACAGAAGAAAAGGCTAAAGCTATTATCACAGAAAAATGGATTGCAATGACAGGTAACCAAAACGATGAAGCATGGATAGAATGGAGACGTACGGGTTACCCAACATTCTTTACTATATCGCGCACTTCCAGGATCGGTAATCAATTTCCTCAGCGCATCCCATACCCTGAAACGGAAATTACACGTAATCTGAATTTTCCGGGACAAAGAAGTATGACGGAGAAAGTATGGTGGGATGCTAAAGACTAAAAAAACAATATTATGAAAAAGATATTCGCAATACTTGCAATTACAATATTGACAGTTACTGCTTGCCAAAAAGACAAAACTGTTTCTCATGTCGTAACGGTGCCCACAGTAAAAGTTAATGGCGATAAGTTCATTACCATTAACGTAGGTGGTACTATGCCGGAAGACGCAGGTGCCACCGTCATAAATGATGAAGCCATATCAGGAGGTAGCAATATAATGGCATCAGAAAACAATGTGGATGTCAACACGCCCGGTATATATTATATGCTATATCAAACGCAAACAAAGAATGGCTACACCGTTGGGGCTGCGCGCTATATAGCTGTTACGAATTATACAGACGCGGAAGACCTAACAGGAACATACGTTCGTACGGCCAACGACTTGCCCGTAGAGCTTACCCGGAAGTCGCGCGCATTGTACGAAAACAATGATATGGGCGGTGCCGGCCTTTCTGATGCTATTTATTTCGCTGTAATTAATGACTCTACAATTGTTGCAGGGCCCGAATATTCAGAAACATTAAGTACTGTTATAGATACAAAAAACGCGGAGCTGCATATAGAACCCGGCAACACTTATTTTCAATACATATTGATAGCGCCTGGTTATGGTACCCCGTTAAGGAAGTTTGTAAAAGAGTAGCTACAGTGTGGCTACATCTTTACCCCCACTGCCATTTTATAAGCTAATGCTGCATCAGGCAGTGGGGTCATAGTATCTAATAAATATTGGTAAGTACCTTGCGACGATAACTCATCGGCTACTTTTTTTATCAGCGCAAGTGTAGCCTTCATCAAACTTGATCCCAGGCTCAGTCGGGCAACGCCTAAGTCTTGCAACTCCTGCACAGATGGTGGCAACCCATCTCCTATGGCAGGGTTTGAGAGGATGTTGATGGGTGCATTGATCTCTTTAACCAACGTGGCAATGATATCTCGTTGCCATACAGGTTGCACAAATATGCAATCCGCCCCTGCTTCTCTATATTTATTTCCTCTCCTGATCGATTCCCTTAACTTTTCCTGCGGAGACGCTTGTGATGTATAGAACGAGTCCGTCCTCGCATTGATCACCAAATGAAAACCCAGCGAATCAGATAACGAACGGATAGCTGCTATCCGCTCGCAAAACTCGTTTTCGTCAATAAGCGCGGGGTTCAGGTTAATACTGTCTTCTATATTGACCCCGACTATCCCGGTAGCAATGATCTGTCGTATCGATGCTAATACTTCTTCCGTATTATTCCCATACCCTGCTTCTATATCCACTGTTACAGGGGCTTCAACTGCATTTACCACCTGCGTTATCGCACCTATCATTTCCTGCAGTTGTATCACCTCGCAGTCTGGATACCCAAGCGATGCTGCTATTCCCATACTGGTGGTTGCGATTGCTTTATAGCCGCATGCCTCTATTAATTTAGAGCTACCGGCATCCCAGGAATTTAATAATACCAATATTTCTTCATCCTGATGAAACTGTAGAAACCTGTCAGCCTTTGCTTTTTGAATAGCAGAAACCATGATAATGCATTTTAATAATGGGAAAATTCCGTGCGTCCCCAGTAAGTTAAATATATTTTATCGCTATTTAAAAACTATCCTGAGCTTTGAATGCTTGTACACCTATTTCACACAATATCATGTACTTTCCATCAAATACTACTCAAAGTTGCTTAATTACAACCGCAAGTAGTGGGTATACAACTAAGAGTAAAGCTGTTTTTGCTGATTTCGGCTAACGGCCGAAATACCTTTGCCCTATCTAAAAAACATAAAAGACGATACTTATGGATACGAAAATCATCGGCAGCAAAATTGTCCAGGCAAGAAAAAAAGCTAATATGTCGCAGGCGCAACTAGCCCAACTTCTGTTTATCAGCCCCCAGGCGGTTGGCAAATGGGAACGTGGTGAATCTGTCCCGGACATCATCACTTTTAACCGCCTGGCAGAAATTTTGGGCGTCGACCTCAATTATTTTTCAGAGAACTTTCAATCACCAGTTAGTGAAACGAATCTTACAGAAACGGACGATAATAATACTCCTGAGGAATCCTTAAAAGAAAGCACAGGTTCTATGGTACCTGGCCAGCAATTGCTAACCAACTTCAATGGAAGCAACCTCACAAAAAGCGATTTTGCCGGCGTCACTGCCCATAAAATGAAGTTTAAAGCAAGTGCTTTGTTCGGAGCAGATTTTTCTGGGGCCGATCTTACAGGCAGCATTTTTGACACCTGCGACGCCCGTGAAGCTAATTTTGATTCTGCCAACCTCACAGATTGTAATTTTTCTATTACAGACCTCACTGATGCGAGCTTCAGCAAAGCTACTCTTCAACGCACTACATTTAATATATCAGGACAGGGTGCAAATTTCACAGATGTAAACTTCGTTGATGCAAAGTTGACCAAGACCGATCTTAGAAAAACCATATTTGACAACTGCAGCTTCAACAACGTAGATTTCAATCATTGCGATCTTAGGGGAGTCTCTTTCGAAGGACAAATTTTCGATAGTGTTACGTTTGATATGTCTGCGCTAAATGATGCCAGCTTAATTGATGCCACGCTGAAAAATGTATCCTTCCGTGCCAGCTTCGCGATTACGAATAAATTTTATAAGGCGCTAAAGACTATTCACTTCGACGGTGCTAAAATGGATAAACTTACTTATGCCGCATTAAAGGGACTGGGTGCGGAGCTGTCCGGAGTAACACTTGTATAATGTGATTCATTAAAATCAATCACAATTGATATTATTGAAGAAGCCGGTAATCTAAATTGCCGGCTCTTTAATTTTCTACTCCGAATAAGCTATCGTACTGATCAATGCGTTCGCATCCTGGCGAGAATCAAGCCTTGTATGTTGTACCACTATCGGCACATCCGATACGATCAGGCTGGAATATTCCTTTGCCGGTGGTATTGGCTGCGGGTTAGTAAGATCATTCAGGCGAATATGCTTGGTTCGCCTGGCATGTACCGTTATTTCGTAAGGGCCAACAGGGTCTCTGTCACTATAGAATACCGTCAGCTTCACATGCGCATCTTCTTCTGATGCGTTTAAGATGCAGATAGACTCATGGCTGGTCATCTCGGGGTCGGGCCCGTTGCTCCACCCCGGTATATATCCTTCGGCTATCGCCCATACTTTTTTTCCTATGTGCATATGTATGGTTTTAAATCAATTTAATTAATGGCAGATTTGTTTCATCATCAAACAGGCGTTCTATTCTTTGATTCCCTTCCGTAAGCACTACCTCCAGCGTCGGGTGCACCGTACCTTTTAGAAAATGGCCGCCAACCGTGCTGCCATCGGCCTTTCCCAGCAATACGTGCGCATGTACTTTGGGCTTATTCTCATACATGGATATATTACCAGTAATAGCCAGCACTTCTACCTGTTCATTTACCTCTATCTTTTTATAATCTTTGATGCTAAAGTCAAAATAGCCGATCGTCGCACTGCTAAACGCACCGATGCCCTGCAAAGATGCAAACCCAATACTATTATGCGCGGCAAATAAGCTCAGTTGGTTCAGTACTTCATCTCCGTCTTCAAAAATCACAAGGCGGGTACGCGGTTCATTGTTGATCAGTTTTGTTTTCATTGGTTCGTTTTATTTAATAAGATACGTTTCATCCTTTCCAGGTATTCGTTTTCAGGATATGCTATTGGCGCCGTACTGTCTTTTTGCAAACCCATGTGCAATACCTGTGCCAGGTGCAGCGCCTTCCGGTCTGTTTGTTGTTCTATTTGCCCGCGGCAGCTAAAGCCATCCGCAACTATAAACGTTTCTTTCGGCGCATTTCTTACTTGCGGCAGTAATACTAATTCTCCTGCTTTTACAGACACATCGTAATGTGTTCCTTTTTCGTATCCAAAATAACCTGCCATGCCACAGCAGCCCGAATCCAGTATCTTATAATCAAGGCCTGTCTTTTTTAATATAGCTGCGTCATCGTTCATCTTCATAATAGCTTTATGATGGCAATGGCCATGCACCAATGCCTCGCCTCTGATTTGCGATGCAAACTGCGGAGCTTTCAGCTGTAGAAATTCTGCCAAAGTATAGGTTTGCGTCTTCAGTCTTTGTGCATTGCGGTCTGCCGGAAACAGATTGCAAAGTTCATCCCTGAACACCGCGACACAACTGGGTTCCAATCCTACTACGGGTATTCCCTTTTCTATCTCTACACTTAAACTTTCCAGTATATTCTGCAGTAGTTTCTTCGCTGTATCCAGCATTCCAAAATCATACAAAGGCCTTCCGCAACACAATGCCTGTTTGGGCACTATCACTTCGAAGCCTGCCGCTTCCAGCACTTCCAGTCCTGCTATTAACGTTTCAGGTAAAAAATAATTATTGAACGTATCTGCCCATAGGATCACTTGTGGGCGCGGCCTCTGGCCCGGTGTATTTCTCTTGCCAAACCATTTTTTAAAAGTAGTATCAGCAAACCTGGGTACTTTTCTTTGCGGTGCGATACCCCCGATCCATTTAAATATCGGGCTGATGAATTTGTTCTGTGTTACAAAATTCGCAATGCCGGGTATTGCAGATGCGATGCTTGCCCATTTGTGTATCCATCCAAATGTATAGGCGGTAACAGGTCGCAACTTACCCTTATAATAGTGCGAAAGAAACTCTGCCTTATAAGTAGCCATATCTACATTCACCGGGCAGTCGCCCTTACATCCTTTGCAGGACAGGCACAGGTCCAGCGAATCTTTTACATGCTCATCTTTCCATCCATGCGCTACATCACCCATCAGCATTTCAAAGAGCATACGGGCACGCCCGCGTGTACTGTGTTTCTCTTCATTGGTTACCCTGTAGCTGGGGCACATAGTACCGCCCGATGACCTGCGGCACTCCCCTACTCCCACGCAGCGGGTCATGGCAAACGAGAAACTGTTTTGTTCTTCCGGGTATTGGAAATGTGTCTTCGGTTCTTCAGGATGATAGTGGACACCCATCCGCAGGTTGGTGAGTTGTCCGTAGGGTTCTATCATCTTTCCGGGGTTCATCTTCCATTCAGGATCCCATACACGCTTAAAATCCCTGAATGCCTGCAACAATTCTTTGCCATACATGATTTCCAGTAGGTCTGCTTTCGATTGCCCGTCTCCGTGCTCACCTGATATAGATCCTCCATATTTTACTACCAGGTGTGCTGCTTCTATGGTAAACTGTTTATAGGTTTCCAGCCCTTTTTCCGTAAGCATATCAAATGGTACACGACAATGCACGCAGCCTTGTCCAAAGTGGCCGTATAAAGATGGGTTCCACCCGTATTTATTGAACAGCTTTTTAAGGTCTACGAGATATTCCCCTATTTTCTCAGGCGGCACTGCAGAATCTTCCCAGCCTTCTTCTGTGGTGGGCTCACCCGGCACCCATGCTGTCGCTCCCAGGCCCGATTTCCGTACTTCCCATATCTTCCATTCCTGCGCCGGGTCATCTACAAGGCTGGTGGTGGGCGCATCGGGCATCTGTTCTATTGCTGCTATTAATTTCCTTCCTTTATTATCTGCATCTTCCTGCGAATTGCCGCCAAATTCCACCAACAGCCATGCTTTCCCTTTGGGCAACAAAGGCAGGTATTCTATATTCAGGTCTTTCTTCTTCATGTACCCTATCAGCAGGTCATCAATGCCTTCCAGCCCTATAGGTTCATGCTGTAGTACATCCATAATGTGCTTGCCCGAACTATACAGATCAGGATATCCCAGCACAACCAGCGTTCTTGCTTCAGGCTTAGGCATTAGCTTTAGTGTAGCTTCCAGTATGGTAACGCATGTACTTTCGGTACCCACCAATGCTGTGGCCATATTAAATCCGTTTTCGGGCAGTAACGCGGGCAGGTTATATCCTGATACCCGGCGTGGTATATTAGGAAACTTAGTCCTGATAAGTTCTATATGCTGATCCCTGATTCCCTTCAGTCTGCTGTATATCTCTGCCCTTCGCCCGCCTTCTGCTATTATTTGTGCATATTCTTCTTCTGTCGTGGGGCCAACTTCCATTTCAATCCCATCATAAGTGATCACACGCATGGATGTGATATTATCAGACATGCGCGCACCATAACCGTAGAATGCCGACATCACCGAATGTACCCCGCATGAATTGTTGCCGAGCATACCACCAATAGTACAATGGTTGTGTGTTGAGGGATCCGGGCCAAAGGTCAACCCCAGCTTTTCAGTTTCAATTTTCATGTGGTCGAGCACAATGCCGGGTTGCACACGCACCAGTTTACGGTCAACGTCTATCGCTAATATCTTGTTATAGTATTTAGACATATCCATTACCACTGCTACATTACAGGTTTGCCCTGCCAGGCTGGTACCACCACCACGCGACAATATAGGCGCACCATATTTTCTGCATACCGCTATAGTCTGTATGATGTCTTCTTTATGCAATGGTATTATTACACCAATAGGTATTTGCCGGTAGTTAGAACTGTCGGTGGAATACAGCGCCCTCGATCCCTCATCAAAACGCACTTCGCCCTTTATGATCTTTTTTAGTTCCTGTTCGAGGGCATTTATATCCACGCCTCGTGCGTAGGGAGAGGATAAATAATAATCTTGCAGCGGTGTAGTATTGCTGTCTCCTTTATTTGCATTTGTTTCGGCTATTTTCAGGTCCACTTCATCGGGCTTGCTTTCCATAATTCGTAGTAGATTTATATTATCCTGTATTTTTCTGCATCGGCATGTTTTATTTCCAGCCCCAATCCCGGCCTGGTCATATCAGGCTGCACAATACCATCCACAGGTTGTGCAACACCGTCGAAAAACATGTTTTCTATCCGCACATGGTCATAAAAATATTCTGCTATATAGAATGCCGACAGCGACAAGGCGGCATGCAGATGCACGGCCGGTGCGCAGTGTGATGAATAAGGCAACTGATAGCTTTCGCAAAGATGCCCTGCTTTGATAAAGCCTGTTATTCCACCACAGCGCGTGGCATCGCCCTGCAATACATCCACAGCACCGGCTTCCAGCATGGCATTAAAATAGGGCAGGTTATATCCGTATTCTCCGGCTGCTATCTTCATCGAAAAAGGTGCGTGTTCCCGTAATAGCTTTAAGCCTTTCAGGTCGCTGCTTGGTACCGGCTCTTCAAACCAACTGATGTTATATCGTTCATATTCATGCGCTTTCTGTAATGCTTCTTTTGCGGTATAGGCTCCGTTTGCGTCAATAAATAATTCTGCGGTTCCTATAGTATCCCTTGCCAGTTTTATCCTCGTAATATCCCGGTCGGGCTCAGCGCCTATCTTCATCTTCACATAATTTATTCCATTGGCTACCCATCCGCCCAATTGGTTTTCCAGCTCTGCATCCAGGTAAGATGTAAAGCCGCCGCTGCCATATAGCAGCATCCCATCTTTTACCTTTCCCAACAGAGAAACCAATGGCAACCCAAGCACACGCGCTTTCAGATCCCAAAGGGCAATATCTACAGCCGATACGGCCATCATGGCAATACCACACTGCCCGTCATTGCGTATTGCTTTGCTCATATCGTCTGTAAAAGCCGGCGCCAGCATCACATCTTTACCTACTACCAGGTCTTTCAGTGTAGCATCAATTACATCTGCTATCGCTTTATGTCCGTAGGTATAGCCAATGCCTTTTTTGTTACCTCCATATACTTCTACTAGTATCATGGTGGTGCTATGCCATTCTATAGTGCCATCCGCCTCGGGTATACTGGTAGGTATGCTATAAACGGATACCGTCATTTTTTCAATGATGGCCGCATCACCCGGTGAATATGGAAGATCATAACCTGCCATTGCTATGCTTTAGGAAAATATTCGTCCATTACATCTTTATATGTTTGTTTTATCATCTCCCATCTGTCCACATCTCCTTTCACTATCGATTTTAAAAAGTCTTTGGCCTGCTGAAAGTTTATATGAGGCGGCAATGGCGGCACATTCGGGTCTGTTACTGCTTCCAGTATCACCGGGCGGTCTGCACTAATGGCCTGTGCTATGGCATCTGCAACATCATCGGGGTTATCTACGCGGATACCTTTAAGGCCGAGCATTTCCGCATACTGGGCATATTTAAAATCAGGTACATTTTGCGAACCTTCAAATTTTGGCTCACCCGCCATCACGCGCTGCTCCCAGCTCACCATGTTCAGGTCATGGTTATTAAGTACCAATACTATCAGCCTCGGGTCCTGCCAGCGCTTCCAGTATTTGGCAATGGTGATCATTTCATTGATGCCCATCATCTGCATCGCCCCATCCCCCACCAATGCTATGGATACTCTTTCGGGGTAGGCAAATTTTGCTGCTATTGCATAAGGTACACCCGGACACATCGTAGCAAGGTTGCCCGATAGGGATGCTTTCATTCCTTCTCTTAGTTTCAGGTCGCGCGCAAACCAGCTGGCGGTCGATCCTGAATCTGCACTCAGTATACAGTTATCAGGCAGGCGTTTGGATAGCTCCCAAAATACACGTTGCGGGTTCAGCGGATCTGCCGTGTTCATAGCGCGGGCTTCCATCAGCTTCCACCATTTCGCTATTTCTTTTTCTATTTGTTCTCTCCAGCTCCTGTCTTCTTTTCTTTTCAGCAAGGGTATCAATGCTTGCAATGTATGTTTGCTGTCCCCATGCAGGTTTATATCTATAGGATACCGTATTCCCAGCATGCGCCCATCAATATCTATCTGCACGGCTTTGGCAGCTCCTTCCTTCGGCAAAAATTCTGAATACGGGAAGCTGGTCCCCACCATCAGCAGCGTATCGCATTCCATCATCAGGTCATAGCTGGGCTTGGTACCCAGTAGTCCTATAGAACCGGTCACATAAGGTAGTTCATCCGGTAATACTGCTCTTCCCAATAATGCTTTGGCAACGCCGGCACCCAGCAGTTCTGCAACTTCCTTCACCTCTTCTTTCGCACCCCACGCACCCGCGCCAACCAGTATTGCAACTTTCTTTCCTTCGTTTAATAATTGTGCTGCTTTCTGCAGGTCTTCCTCAGTAGGTATAATTACCGGCTTTGAATAGCCAACGCTGGAATGTATGGTACCATGACTGCGCGCCGGTTCCTGGTAATCAAGTTCCTGCAGGTCGTTGGGCAGTATCACGCAGGTTACTGTTCTTTCTGCCTGGGCGATCCGGAAGGCACGGTCTATCAAATGCCTTACCTGCGATGGTTCGGTGGCCATTTGCACAAACTCGCCGGCTACATCTTTAAACAGGTTTACCAGATCTACTTCCTGCTGGTAATTACCTCCCAATGCTGCACGTGCCTGCTGTCCTACTATGGCGACAACCGGTTGATGGTCCATTTTGGCATCGTACAATCCGTTTAATAAGTGTATAGCCCCCGGCCCCGATGTAGCGATACATACTCCCGTCTCGCCGGTAAATTTAGCATGGGCACAAGCCATAAAAGCGGCCATCTCTTCGTGCCGCACTTGTATAAAGTCTATCTTATCTTCTGATTTTCTAAGGGATTCCATTACCCCGTTGATGCCATCTCCCGGATAACCAAATACGCGCCTTACTCCCCATTGGTACATCCGGTCAACAATGAAGTCGCTGGTATTTATTGCCATAATACTTGAGATTTACAGGCACGAGGGCAACAAAATCAAGCCATCAAAACATTTTCTTCCGTAGAGATTTCATAAAATATTTTTTGAAAATAATACCGGAAGGTATAATTTTGTATCGTCGGAGTTTAAAAAATGAAGAAGTCAGAAAGAACGAAACAGTTTATCGTAGAGCAGGTAGCACCCATATTCAATGTCAAGGGATATGCAGGCACTTCCTTGTCCGACATGACTTCTGCTACCGGCCTTACCAAGGGCAGTATCTATGGCAACTTCTCAGGCAAAGATGATGTAGCGCTTGCCGCGTTCGATTACAACCTTAGCAAGTTGCAACATATTATTTCCGGCGAAATGAGCAAACAAACAGGCACCCGCGATAAGCTATTAGTGTATGTAACGGCTTACGAAAATTACCTGCGCCTGCCCTTCCCTCAAGGTGGCTGCCCGATACTCAATACGGCGATCGAGGCAGATGACACCCATCCAAAATTAAAGCAAAGAGCGGCCAAAGCAATAGAAAGCTGGAAGACAAAGATCATTGACCTGATCCAGGCAGGAATAGAGGAAGGAGCATTTAAAAAGACAACGGATGCAGAAGCAACTGCCTTATCTATCATTGCTTTAATAGAGGGTAGCATTATGATCACTAAAGCAACAGGAAAGATCAATTATAAATCTGCGATCATGAAAACAGTTGAAAATATGATTAATGATCTGTGATTTTTTTTAATAAATAAAATACCGAACGGTATATTTTAAATGCTTAACTAAATATCAAAATAATGACTACACAAACTATCCTCATTACAGGAGGAACCGCAGGAATTGGCTTTGCAATGGCAAAATTATTTTCTGAGCAAGGCCACAAGGTGATCATCACAGGCCGCAACCCGGAACGGCTCAACAATGCCACAAGCCAGTTGAAGAACGTTACCGGCATACAATGCGATGTTACCTGCGAAAAAGATGTAGACAATCTTGTAGCTATGATCAACAGCCAGTTCCAGGATTTGTCTATGCTTATTAACAATGCAGGAAGCGCATTTTATTACAAATTGTATCCCGGTGCCCAGGCATTCGACAAAGCCAGCCGCGAGATAATGACCAATTATCTTTCTATCGTAAGCCTTACAGAGAAACTACTTCCATTATTGAACATGCAACCCCGGGCAGCAATCGTTAATGTCAGTTCTATTGTGGCTTTTGCTCCCGGCACCAGGCTGGCTACTTATTCTGCAAGCAAAGCGGCTTTGCATTCTTATACGCAATCATTGCGCTATACCTTGTCATCTACCAATATCCGCGTATATGAATTGATGCCTCCCCTCGTGAATACAGAGTTCTCTAAAGAAATAGGCGGCGAAAATGGTATATCTCCTGCCGCTGTTGCTGATGCATTACATGAGGCGTTAGAAAGTAATACCTATGAGATACATGTAGGCAATACGGCACAGATCTATGCTTTATCCCGTCAATCGCAGGAAGAGGCTTTAAAAGCAATGAATCAGGCTCGTTAATTATTTTATCCAATAATATACCGAATGGTATATTATTGGATAATTACACTCATCTCATGCGCAGAACCATACTTATAATAACGGTTATAGCAGCGGCCGTAATGGAGCTGATAGATACGTCCATAGTCAATGTTGCGTTATCGCACATGAGTGGTAACCTCGGCGCTACCATTGAGGATGCATCCTGGGTTATTACATCTTATGCCATAGCTAATGTGATCATCATCCCACTTACCAGTTTTTTGTCTGCACAGCTTGGCAGGCGTAATTATTATATAGGCTCTGTAATAGCGTTTACTTTCTTTTCATTCATGTGCGGACAGGCTACTAATATCTGGGTATTGGTGATCTTCCGTTTCCTGCAGGGTATGGGTGGCGGTGCCCTGCTGTCTATCTCGCAAACAATAGTATTCGAGCAGTATCCGAAGGAAAAACAAAATATAGCAAGCGCGCTGTTTGGCGTTGGTGTATTTGTCGGGCCTACTATCGGGCCTACATTAGGAGGATATATTACTGAACATTTCTCCTGGCCATGGATCTTCTATATCAATGTTCCCATCGGCATCATCGTAGCCACAATTTGTATCGCTTTACTTGCTGAACCGAAGACCAAACCTACGGTAGCTAAAGTAGATTGGATAGGGATTGCATTACTGGCAATAGGCGTCAGTTGCTTGCAGACAGTATTGGAGCGTGGCGAAACAGAGGATTGGTTTGCCACTACCTATATTATCTGGCTATCAGTGATCGCCTTCTTTGGCATCCTGCTATTTATCTGGTGGGAGCTTACTACAGATCATCCGGCGGTTAACCTGCGGGTACTTAAAAGCAGGAACCTGAGCATCGCGGCGATACTTACTTTCGTATCAGGGATTGGTATATATAGTTCTGTTTTCCTTACACCGGTATTTGTTCAGCGTTTGCTGAATTTTACACCTACGCAAACAGGGCTGTTGCTTTTGCCGGGTGCTATTCTAGCCATTGGCGGTTTGATGATCTCTGCCCGTGTTTTGCAAAAAGGTGTTTCTCCCGTTGTCATTATAGTCGCGGGGATGGCAGGGTTTATATTGTTCACCTGGCAAATGTCAAAGCTCAGTTTAGATAGTAATAGTGCTGATATTACTACCTCGCTCATCTGGCGCGGTGTTGGGCTCGCATTGGTCACTGTTCCGCTTACTACCCTTGCGGTTTCCTCGTTAGATCCAAAGGATATTCCGCAGGGCGCTGCACTCAATAATATGATGCGGCAATTGGGAGGGTCATTCGGCATAGCGATCGTAAATACTTTCCTTACCTATAGAAATGCTGCGCATAGAAATGTACTTATTTCTCATATCACTACAGACAATCCATTTGCAGTTGCCCGCCTTAATGGTTATACCCAATATTTTTTAGGGAAAGGTTATAGCACCTATAGTGCAAGGCATATGGCCATAGGTACATTAGAAAAAGTAGTAACACAACAGTCAAATGTGATGAGCTTCTCAGATGCTTTTCTCTTATTAACTATAATATTTATTGCAGCACTGCCGATCTTATTCTATGCGGGGAAAATTAAAAGCAAAGTGAGCAAAGTTTCTATCTCCGACCATTAGGCTCATATTTTTTTCTCCAGGAACTCCTGAAGCACTAGTGCATGATTATGTTCCGTATCTTTTGCTGCGTACACCAGGGTGATTAATTTTTCATCCTGGTGATTCTCTATAAACGCATCAACGCTTTCATTCTTCCGAAGCTCTGCCCTATATTGTTTTTGAAATGCTACCCATCGTTCCGGGTCATGGCCAAACCATTTCCTTAGTTCCGGTGATGGCGCCAGTTCTTTCGCCCATTCATCAATAGCAGCATGTTTCTTATCAACACCTCTTGGCCACAACCTATCCACCAATACCCGAAAACCATCTTTAGGCGAGGCATCTTCATATACACGCTTTATTATTATCCTGGGTTTCAATATTTTCTATTTATTTTATTTAATACCTCCACAAATATATGCCAGTGCTTTACGAATTTAATTTGATTTCATCTATCCGCTTTTACGTCAGGTTTTTATAAGATTTAACAAAAACAAATATTGCACACTGAACTTTCCGAGTTAATTTGCGACGTTTTTATATTTGTCCTAAACCGTTTCACCAAAGTTTTGCTTTAACGCATTAATAGTCATGCTATTAAATTTGATGTACTTTTTGCTGGTATTATTTCAGTCCTTCCACACCGGTGGGGCGCAAATAACAGCACATACATACAAAGAAGCATTATGCGTTTCCGGGGTTCAGCAGCTCGCTCATAAAACACATACTGCTAAAACTTTTACGACTATTATTGGCATCGAAGAAACGGAAGATACAGACAACTCTTCAGCAGACGCTATTAATACGGGTATTCTTATCTCTGCATCCAACTCCTTTTTAAATACGCCTGCTCCATTAATGAGTATCGGCCACTCAGGCGTGCCGCCATCATCCTTATTTGGCAAACGCCTTTTTGTATTGCATCACAATTTCCGTGTCTGATAATTTTGGTATGCGTTAACAGCAACGCATAAACCACAACCATTTTTTTCAGTCAATACAATCTCCAATATTCTCCATAAGCCAATGCGCTTAGCACTTACAAGATCAGTTTACATTTTGAGCATCCTGCTCATTAGTTTCTATTGCATCTGGGGCAATGATACCCGGGCGCAGGGATTCTTGTACAGCTATACGCAACATTCCGGCTTCACCCGTGGAGAAACACATGCCAATTACCAGGGGCAGACATTAAAGCTTTTAAAGCGGTCGAAGCTTGCTAAGGTAAGTGTGGTACAAAACAAAAGGGTCTTCAAACCCAAAAAGATAGTACTACGCAAAGAAAAGGCTACCATTGGTACTTCTGAGAATGAAGATGACGACGATGACCAGGTATCAATAAAAAAATACCAGGCTGCCGCCAATGCCTTTACTGCCGCTGGCTTCACTTCATCTACAGTTTCCTTCTCATCGCATCTGAAAGAATACCTGCCATCATGCAGGCCTTTCTTATACCCTTCATCGCTCAGGTACATCCTGCTCCGCGTTATACGCATTTGATATCTCATCCTGCCGGCAGCATAGTCTCCGGCATTCGGCATTTACTATGCCCTGTCTCTGCATGCCGGAAATGTTCATACACATCCCGGAATATTAGCAAGTAAACAAATCAATTAAGGACTCATACAATTTTATGAAAAGAACACTCATGCTTTTGGGCTTGTTTTCGGTATTATACCAGACAAGTTGCAAATCAGACAAGAAAGAAAAAGAAGAAGAAGCAAAACTACTTGTCACCAGTCCTATTAAAATGGACACCTCCCTTGTAAACCAATATGTTTGCCAGATCCACTCTATCCGCCACATCGAGCTGAGGGCTCAGGAACGTGGTTACCTGGAAAAAATATATGTGGATGAAGGCCAGCATGTAAAACAAGGTCAGCTCCTGTTCCAGATCATGCCGAAGCTGTACGAAGCAGAACTGCAAAAAGCGCTGGCTGAGGCTAAGTTTGCCGGCATCGAATACCAGAATACAAAATCCTTGACAGATCGTAATGTAGTATCACCAAACGAGCTGGCAATGGCTAAGGCCAAATTAGATAAAGCGAATGCAGAACTGGCACTCACAAAAGTGCATCTCCAGTTCACAGAGATCCGTGCGCCGTTCGATGGTATTATAGACCGCTTCCAGGTAAGGCCGGGTAGCCTTGTAGATGAAGGTGCTTTGCTCACTACTCTTTCTGACAACAGCAAGATGTGGGTGTACTTCAACGTACCGGAAGCTGAATACCTGAACTATAAGGAAGAAGCTAATAATAACGACGGCATGCTGAAGGTGCAGCTGCTGATGGCAAATAACCAGGTTTTCCCTTATCCCGGTGTTGTAGAAACCATTGAGGCCGATTTCGATAACGAAACAGGTAACATCCCATTCAGGGCTACCTTCCCTAACCCTAATGGACTGCTGCGCCATGGCGAAACGGGCAACATCATCGTGCATGTGCCTGTAAAAGACGGCGTGCTGATTCCGCAGAAAGCAACATTTGAGGTGCTGGATAAAAAATATGTGTACGTAGTAGGCAAAGACAATAAAGTGGCCTCACGAGAGATCACTACAAGTGCCGAGATGGAAGATTTGTTCGTTGTTAAATCGGGCCTTCAGCCTACAGATAAGATACTGCTGGAGGGCCTGCGTAAGGTAAGGGATGGCGATAAGATCGCTTATACGTTTGAGGATCCTAAACAGGTGATCCACAATTTGAAGGTACACGCAGAATAATCAACGATTAAAAGACGAAAACATGTTTAATAAATTTATACAAAGGCCGGTACTCGCCATAGTGCTATCCCTCGTGATAGTATTCATGGGTATACTGGCTATTAAAACCTTACCGGTTTCGCAGTTCCCATCCATTGCCCCGCCAATGGTTGTGGTAAACATCGCGTACCCCGGTGCCAGCGCCAACGTGCTGGTAAACTCGGTGCTCATCCCGATGGAAAAAGCCATCAACGGTGCGCCGGGCATGAAGTATATGACCTCTGATGCCACCAGTGCGGGTGAGGCTACTATCCAGGTTGTGTTCGACCTGGGTACAGACCCCAACCAGGCGGTGGTGAATGTGAAGAACCGTATCGAACAGGTGACGAACAGGTTGCCCGAGCTGGTTCAGCGCGAGGGCCTGATCGTGAGCTATACATCGCCAAACATGCTGATGTATGTGAACCTGTATAGTAAAGACCCTAACGCGGATGAAAAATTCCTGTACAACTTCGCGGGTGTACACATCATACCCGAGATACAAAGGTTGAAAGGTGTGGGTGCTGCCAAAATATTGGGTAGCCGCCAATACGCGATGCGCGTATGGCTGAACCCCGACAGGATGCGTGCCTACAATGTTTCTACAGAAGAGGTGATGAAAGCCTTGTCTGAGCAGAGCGTTATCGGTTCTCCCGGCCGTATCGGGCAGGCTACCGGTAAGCGTTCTCAATCGCTTGAATATGTGCTTACTTACCAGGGCCGTTACAATACTCCCGAGCAATACCAGGATATCATTATCCGTGCCAATGCGAATGGTGAGATACTGCACCTGAAAGATGTCGCTGAGGTAGAACTGGGTAGTGAATTCTACGATATCTATTCCAATATGGATGGCCACCCTTCTGCGGCCATCACGCTGAAACAGACATACGGTAGTAACGCCAGCGATGTAATTAAAGAGGTAAAGGATAAACTGGAAGAGATCAAGAAGAGTTCCTTCCCTCCGGGTATGGACTACCAGATCAGCTACGACGTATCCAGCTTCCTTGATGCTTCTATCGAAAAGGTAATTCACACACTGGCAGAGGCGTTCATCCTCGTGGCGCTTGTGGTGTTCATATTCCTGGGCGACTGGCGCTCTACATTGATCCCTACCCTTGCGGTACCGGTATCGTTGATCGGTGCGTTCATGTTCATGCAGTTGTTGGGGCTGACGATCAACCTGATCACGCTCTTCGCGCTGGTATTGGCGATAGGTATTGTGGTGGATAACGCGATTGTGGTGGTGGAGGCCGTCCATACAAAGATGGCCGAAGAGCATTTATCGCCCTACAAGGCTACGAAAAAGGTATTGAAAGAGATCAGCGGCGCCATCATTGCCATCACGCTGTTGATGACGGCGGTGTTCGTACCGGTGGCGTTCATGACGGGCCCTGTGGGTATCTTCTATCGCCAGTTCTCTATTACAATGGCTACGTCTATTGTTATCTCGGGCTTCGTGGCCTTAACGCTTACCCCGGTGCTCTGCGCCATGATATTAAAAAATACGCATGGCCAGCCACGCAGGAAAACGCCGATCAATATCGTGATCGATGCGTTCAACCGCTGGTTCGAAAGGTTGACAGGCAGGTACACCAATGTTCTTTCTAAGATCGTTGACCGCAAGGCGGTTACCTGGGGTTTGCTGCTTGCATTCTGCGCGGGTATATGGATCACATCCAAAACATTGCCTTCAGGCTTCATACCCAACGAAGACCAGGGTATGATCTATGCCATCATCCAGACGCCTCCGGGCTCTACGCTCGAGCGTACAAATGCCATTGCAAAGGATCTGCAAAAGATAGCCGAGCATGTAGAGGGTGTGCAATCTGTGTCTGCCCTTGCGGGTTACGAGGTACTGACAGAGGGCCGCGGTTCTAACGCCGGTACTTGTCTGATCAACCTGAAAGGCTGGTCCGATCGTAAACACAGTGCTAAGGAGATCATCGAGGAGCTGGAAGAAAAAGCGAAAGTGATACCGGGTGCGACGATAGAATTCTTCGAGCCGCCGGCTGTGCCGGGCTATGGTGCCGCGGGTGGTTTCTCGCTGCGCTTGCTCGATAAGACTAACTCCGGCGATTACAAGGAATTCGGTAAGGTGAATGATGAGTTCATGGCCAACCTCAGGAAACGTAAAGAGCTGATGGGTCTGTTTACTTTCTTCGCTGCCAACTATCCGCAGTACGAGTTGCAGATCGATAACAAAGCTGCCATGCAGAAGGGTGTATCTATCGGTAAGGCGCTCGATCAGTTGTCTATCCTCATCGGTAGTACATACGAGCAGGGCTTCATCAGGTTTGGTATGTTCTACAAAGTGTATGTGCAGGCATTGCCTAGCTTCAGGCAGTTACCCGAAGATGTATTGAAATTATACATCAAGAACGATCGGGATGAGATGGTTCCTTATTCTGCTTTCATGAGCATGAAGAAAACACAGGGGCTGAATGAGATCACGCGTTACAATATGTACACTTCTTCTGCCATCAACGGTGCGCCTGCGCCGGGATACAGTAGTGGTGAGGCTATTAAGGCGATACAGGAAGTGGCGGATAAAACATTGCCGCGTGGTTACGGTATCGACTGGCTGGGCCTTTCTAAAGATGAGGTGGGCCGTGGTAACGAATCACTCTACATCTTCCTGATCGTACTGGCGTTCGTGTACATGGTACTTGCCGCGCAGTACGAAAGCTTCCTGATCCCATTGGCGGTTATCTTATCGCTGCCGGTGGGTGTGTTCGGTGCCTTGTTACTCATCAAGCTGATGGGGCTTGCGAATGACATCTATGCACAGGTAGGTCTTGTAATGTTGGTGGGTTTACTTGGTAAAAATGCGGTACTGATCGTGGAGTTTGCGGTGCAGAAACGGCAGCAGGGCGCAACGATACTCGAGGCTGCCATTGAGGGTGCCAAGGTGCGTTTCCGTCCTATCCTGATGACGTCCTTTGCGTTCATCGCGGGTCTGATACCGCTGTTGTTTGCAACCGGTCCGGGTGCTATTGGTAACCGTACTATCGGTTCTTCTTCCGCGGGCGGTATGCTGTTGGGTACCATCTTCGGGGTTATCGTAGTACCGGGCTTGTACTATGTATTTGCTAAGATGGCAGATGGACGTAAGCTCATCCGCGACGAAGACGAGGTACCTCTTACAGAAGACTTCATGCAAAACAAGAAGAAAAAGAAGAGAAGGTTCAAGATATTCCGCATCAGGGAAGTGCATTCAACAATTCATCAAAACGGGCACAATGACGAAAATCAGTAGATATAAATACATAGGCCTTGCATGCTTGTCGCTCACGTATGCAGCCTGCAAAACGCCGGGCATTGCACAGCGCACGGCCAATAAAAATGTTCCTGCGAGTTACAACAGCTCGCAGGATACTACCAACTCAGCTCAGCTGAAGTGGAGGGAATATTTCACAGACCCTTACCTGGTGGCTTTGATAGATACTGCGCTGCAAAACAACCAGGAGCTCAACATCACGCTGCAGGAGATACAGATCACCCGCAACGAGATCAGGGCTCGCAAGGGCGAATACCTGCCGTTCCTCGGCATCAGGGCCGGCGGTGGTGTCGATAAGGTGGCGCGCTATACCAATATCGGCGCTATGGAGGCCAATACAGAGATAGAACCGGGTAAGGAAATGCCGGAGCCGCTGCCTGATTATCTGATCGCTGCCACTGCTTCCTGGGAAGCTGATATCTGGGGCAAGCTGCACAATGCCAAAAGGGCTGCGGTAAACAGGTACCTGGCTTCTGTAGAGGGCAAGAATTTTGTGATCACCAACCTCATCGCAGAGGTAGCTAATTCTTACTACGAACTGCTGGCTTTAGATAACCAGCTGGCCATCGTTAAAAAGAATATTGAGATCCAGAACAATGCCCTCGAGATCGTAAAATACCAAAAGGATGCTGCGCGTGTTACAGAGCTGGCAGTGCGCAGGTTCGAGGCGCAGGTGCTGCATACCAAGAGCTTGCAGTACGATATCCAGCAGAATATTATCGAGGTCGAGAACAGGATCAACTTCCTGCTGGCAAGGTACCCGCAGCCTATAGCGCGCAATGCGGATGCATTTGAGAACCTGGTTCCGCAAACGGTGCATCCGGGTATGCCTTCGCAATTGCTGGCCAATCGCCCCGATATCCGCAGGGCAGAGCAGGAACTGGCGGCTGCTAAGCTGGATATCAAAGTGGCAAAGGCGCAGTTCTACCCTTCTTTGGGTATCTCTGCTTCTATCGGCTACCAGGCGTTCAATCCTTCTTATCTCCTCAAGTCGCCGGAGTCTATGCTCTACTCGCTTGCGGGAGACCTGATGGCGCCGCTGGTAAACAGGAATGCGATCAAGGCCACTTATCGCACGGCTACTTCAAAGCAGGTGCAGGCTGCGTACAATTATGAGCGCACTTTGCTGAATGCTTATGTAGAGGTGGCTAACCAGATAGCGAAGGTGAGCAACCTGCAGCAAAGCTATGATCTGAAATCGCAACAGGTAGATGCGCTGACGCAGTCTGTCACGATCTCTAACGATTTGTTCCGCTCTGCGCGTGCCGATTATATGGAGGTATTGCTGACGCAGAAAGATGCCCTGGAATCCAAGTTCGAATTGATAGAAACCAAAAGGCAGCAGATGAACGCGGTGGTAAACATCTACCAGGCGCTCGGCGGCGGCTGGAATTAATGATATAGATAGCAACGTCAAACGAACCAACAATGCCGGTTCTCCGGTAAGAACACTCTCTCATAAAAGGTAACATGTACGTTACACAGTAGCCCCGGTTCTCCGGGGCTTATTTTTTTCAAAAAAACTTTCAAAAATATTTTGCGCAACCGATTGTTTGCACATATATTTGCAACTGAACGGTTGCGAATTAATCATGAGAAGAGATATTTACCAGGCAATTGCAGACCCCACACGGCGGGCCATACTAACGCTCATAGCCTTACATGCCATGACGCCCAATGCTATTGCAGAGCACTTCAAAACCACGCGCCAGGCAGTGTCTAAGCATCTGCAGATACTTACAGAATGCGAACTGGTAAAGCAGGTGCAGCAAGGCCGGGAGATCTATTATTCACTGGAGATAGAGAAGATGAAGGAGATCGATAAATGGCTCGAACAATTTCGTAAGATCTGGCAAGACCGATTCAATGAAATAGATAATATATTATTAGAACTTCAAAATAAGAATAAATGAATCCGAACTTACAGTTTGATTTCCTGGTAGATAAAGGAAACAACACCATCACCGTAAAACGTGAATTTGCAGCGCCTCGCGGGCTGGTATGGGACTGCTATACCAAGAGCGAGTATCTCGATCGCTGGTTTGCACCCAAGCCATTTACCACCAAAACAAAGGAGATGGATTTCCGCGAAGGCGGCCATTGGTTATACGCCATGGTAGATCCCGGTGGTGCTGAATACTGGGGCCGTATGGATTATCTAAAGATCAGCCCCATAGATAACTATAAGGCGCTCGATGGCTTCTGCGATGCCAATGGCAATATTAATCCCGATATGCCCCGTGCTAACTGGGATGCTTCTTTTCATGATCTTGGGGAAAAGTCTGCGGTGGAAACCGTAGTTACTTACAATTCGTTGGCCGACCTCGAAAAAGTGATCGCTATGGGTCTGCAGCAGGGCCTCACCATGACGCTGGAAAGCCTCGACGATCTTTTACTGCAACTAAACAAATAATAACCACATAAAACCAATAACATGAGCGCAACAAAAATTACGGTGCAAACACCGATACAGGCAGATGTTCAAAAAGTATGGGACTATTACACCAAGCCCGAGCACATGACCCAATGGAACTTTGCAGCAGACGATTGGCATTGTCCAAAAGCAGAGAACGACCTGAGGCCGGGTGGTAAACTCAAATCCCGCATGGAAGCAAAGGATGGCAGCTTCGGCTTCGATTTCGAAGCTACCTATGACGAAGTACAGGAACCGAAAAAGATCAGCTATACCATGGGCGACGGCCGCCAGGCCACTACCCTGTTCGAAGGCAACGGCAGTAACACCAACCTCACCATTACCTTCGATGCCGAAAATCAAAACCCCGTAGAAATGCAGCAGCAAGGCTGGCAGGCTATCCTGAATAATTTTAAGAAGTACACGGAGAATAATTAACTACATGCAAAAAGGAGGCAATTGCCTCCTTTTTTATTTCTTAAAGCTTAATGATTTTAAAATGCTGATCGTGGTTGTCTTCCCGGATATTCAAAAAATATAATCCATGGTTAACCGTGGTCATATCTATTGCTATTTCAGAAACCGCACTAAATGTCTTTGTCATCACCTGCTGCCCATTGATATCTATCAATGAAACCGATAGCTTATAATAGCTTCGTCGCAAATTAACGTACAGCATATCAGCTACCGGATTAGGGTAAAGAATAAGATTGCTATCGATTGCAGTATCTACACTTAATGCAGGGCTGCAATTGCCATTGTAAAATTTATTCCCATAAACCTGTCCCCCATTTCTATAAGCACATACCAGGTACTCTGCATATAAAAAGTCGCCCCTGTATTTATAGATATTGCTCGCATTACAGCCAACGCCCTCAATAAACTCAATATGCTCGTTTTTGTTAATTATGCTGCCTCTGAAACGAATATGTTTATTACCATTCAGATAATATACAGAATCAACAATATTATCACCCGGCTTTGCAGGTCCATAGTATTCGGCCAAGTCAAAACTATCACCGGCTTTTAGATTGAAATCATAAAGAAGAACTTCATCGGTATCGCCGGGTGCGATCAATGCTGGCTTAAAAGATCTGAACCAAACCTTGCCGCCCACAGTATCTTCCCGCATCACGCCAATTACATTTTTCAAATAGGTATAACGCACTTTCTTGCACATGGTGTCATGTACCAAAGTGTCACCGCCAACCCAAAAAGTATCTATCTGCGGCCAGCCATTGTAAGAATATTCAATGATATCATAAGCATTCGACCCGAAGACTGATTTATAAGATGCAGCCTGCGTTAAAACAGACCATGAGAGGAACAGCAAAACGAGCAAGCTTTTCATAGAGGGTATTTCAATACGCAATTTATAGCTCGTTTATTCTTAATTTTTGCAGGCAAAGGCTTCGTAACAATAATTTAATCCAATACACAAACAGCATAAAACGGTAATGTCTCAGTTTGAGACATAAAGATTTTGAGATGGAAGCCAAGATAACCGACAGACCGTAGAAGATAGAAGATATAGTAAACCTGATTAATAAGTACGAAGGGAGTAAATGATCTCCCTTTTTTAGGTATTAAATCATAAAGCTATCCACCGGGGAAATTGTATATTTGTATAAACTAATTTGTGATGAGATTAAATGATGTAGCACCGAAATATAAAATCGCATCCCCTTTTGGCATTGAAAAAATACAGTTGGCTTATTTTGTATTTAAAGTGAAAAATACCTTACCTAACAGAGTTGTATGGGGTAATTCAGCGACAAAGCTTTTAAAATTTTATCTTTAGATAACACTATTGTTCGTTTACAAAAGGGGCACTTGCAAAAGTTGCCCCTTTTTAATGCTATATAATGTCTCTATCTTATCACAAATCCTTTGCGGACAAGGAATTTCACCATAAATTGCATGATGAAATAATAATTATGATTAACGAATACCCATTCCATTTTACAGCAAAAGACCAAAGCACAGTAATAGTTTATGTTCAGGACAATGAATTCCTAAACTTTGAGATACTCCATCCTGATTTAGGCAGAGCAGATATCAATTGGAAATACAACGCTAAGGGCCATTTTTCATCATTTGTAGCACTTACGGACGCAGGACTTGAAGTCGTAAACGCTATAATTCAAGAATATCTTGAGCACAGAAATGGAGTAGAATAGTTTTATTCAAACTGAGACACTAATAGATTTTTCCATTCCATCATTTTCTCGTATTTTTGCAGTAACAATTCTGTTCTTTGACATACTGTAAACCCTTATCAGAAAACATTTCCACAGCTTCACATAAAAACAGGTTAGCAAAAGTTAACAAAAGTTAGCAAAGGTTAACAAAGGTTAGCAAAACACCATTATTACGCGTCAAAAATCGTTCACCCGTGTGAGCATTTGGGTTAGCAACAGGTAAGCAGCACGTTAGCAAAGGTTAGCAAAATGGCCCTCATTTATTGCTTATTGGTCATCCCCGATATTTCTTTGATGGCTTCATCCAGCTCCTGTGCCGTGGTCATAATATGCTGCAGCAGTTCATCCTTATCTACATTAGGTTTGCCGGCCAGCCCTATCAGCCCCATAATGCGGGCCACCGGTGCCCGCGCCACATGAGATTGCTTCCACCCTATCTCCTGCAGTTGCTTGTTCTGCGCCTCTATTTCGCGTATATAGTTCTGCCGTTCTGCTTCGGTCTTTTTGCTTTCGGTAATATCCAGGCAGGCGCCTATCATCTTTATCGGCTTCCCGCTTTCGTCACGTATCAGCCTCCCCCACGATCTCAGGTTCCTTACCTCTCCCGTTGGCCTCAGGATGCGTTCTTCAAATACTATATCCCTGCCCGTCTGCAATACAGAGCTGATGTCGTTATACACACGGTCTCTGTCTTCAGGGTGCAATAGCTCCAGGTAGCCTTCAAATGTGGCCTTAAAGCTTTCTTTGCTGCGTCCGTATATATGGTACAGCACATCAGACCATACCACTATATTGTTCACAATATCCCATTGCCAGTTGCCCAGGTTGGCCAGTTCCTGTCCCTGCACCATCAGCATAGACATCTCATTCAGCAGCGCCGCATTCTGCCTGTTTTCCAGGATGATCCTGAGTATCTCTACAGAACGTTCAATGATGGTCAGGTGCATAGGCTCAGGCTCTTTCACCTCGCGGTAATACACTCCCAGTACGCCCATGATGGTTCCTTTAGAGTCTACCACCGGTTGAGACCAGCAGGCCATCAGGTGGTGTGCCAGTGCCAGTTCTCTGTAATTGATCCACAATGGGTCAGTGGCTATATCACTAACGATCACTTGTTTCTTACGGTAAGCAGCCGTTCCGCAGGAGCCAATACCCTCGCCTATTTCTATACCGCTGATGCCATGTATATACCCTTCCGGCAGCGATGGCGATGCCCAGTTATACAGCCGGTTGTTCTTGATGGTGTGTATGCTGCAGATAAGGCCGGGGAACAATGCTTCGATGCCTTTGATATATTCTGTTAATACCGATTCTACCGGCATTTCCTTCAGCGCATTCAGCTCCAGGATGTGTTTTTCAAGATGGTCCAGTTCGTTCAGGCGATGTGTTTCTGTTATATCCACCATCAGGCCGCGCAGCCATTTAGGCTTGCCCTCCTCATCTATTACAGATACTATATCTTTTATCCAGATGATGTCACCGTCTGCTTTTATCATTCGGTAATCCAGGCTGTGGTTCTGCGATTCCATGGTTTTCACAAGGCAGTACTGTACTGCCTGCGCCCTGTCTTCGGGGTGTATATGATTGGCCCAGAAATCCGGGTCGCTATACCACTCCTCGGGGCTGTAACCAAGTATGCTTTTTACCTTGTCGCTTACAAACGAGAACAACAGTGTTTCCGCATCTGCTTCCCATACAATGCCATCTACGGTTTGTATCAGCGATTGGTATTTATCTCTCGATTCTATAAATGCCTGTTCTATTCGCTTATGCTCGGTAATATCCTGGGTAGTACCGTAGATCCTGGGTGTCCCATGGGCTGTTGCATCTGCCATACCGGTAATGCGTATCCAGCGTTCGTTACCTTTCGCGGTTACTATTTCCAGTTCCAGGTCAAACCTCGACATATCCCTGATAGCTGCCTCCACTACCTGCACCAGCTTAGCCTGAGAATGCTCCTTGTAAAACTGCATGCTCGATTCAAAGGTCGCCACGAATTCATCCGTCACTTCGTATATATCCCTTACCACATCAGACCATATGATGATGCCGCGCTCCATATCTACTTCCCAGCTGCCTATTGATGCTATCCGCTGGGTTTCATTCAGGAACCTTTCTTTTTTTACAAGGTCTATTAATATGGATTCTTCCTTCTCCCTGATGAGATATTCCTGCGTACAATCGGTTACTGTACTAATGATATGCGTTACCTGTTTCTCTTCATTCAGTACAGGTTTATGAAGCACCGATACATATCTTGGTTCCGGTTGCCCGCTGCCGTTCTTGATCTCAAACTGCACTACCGGTGTCTCTACAGGCCTGCCGGTTTCTATAGCGTTGTACAAGGATGATTCCCATTCAGGGTCTTGCGTAAAGGGTGCTATATGGTCCAGCTCAAAAAAATGTTTGCCTACCATTGCTTCCCTTTGCACCCCGGCAAGCTTCAGGTAAAAATTGTTGACTGCTGCAACGGTGAAATTGGGCTTATCCGCCCTTAACACAAGCGTGGCAACCGGCAGACTATTAAATATATCCTGGTACTCAATATTCTCTCTCATGAGCCTGGTTAAAACTATAATGCATATGGGCGATCGGAGTTTGGGAGTTTCTCTACTGTAACCTTAACAAGATAATGAAAAAAAGAAAAACTTCCCCCATGAAAGGATTATTATATCATTAAACAAAGATGCCCTGTTAGCTAAGCTCTATGAAGCCTATTTCCACCCCTTCTCCGAATGCGGCTTTTACGCGCGCGGCGTGTGTGTCTGTAAGTATCACCTGCCCGAAGTTGTCTGTGCGAATAATGCGCAGCAAGGCTTCCATCCGGTCCTGGTCCAGCTTTTCAAATACATCATCCAGCAGCAGGATAGGTTTGTGGTGCAGCAAGTTGCAGAGGTAAGCGTGTTGTGCCAGCTTCAGTGCAAAGAGAAAACTCTTCTTCTGCCCCTGCGATCCGTAATTCTTTATCTGCGTATCGTTTAGTGTAAACTCCCAATCGTCTTTATGTATGCCTCGCAGGGTGCGCTGCATACGCAGGTCGTGCTGCAATCCATCCTTCAGCCATTGCGCCAGCGGCTGCCGGTGCATATCCGATTGGTATTCAACATTTATATACTCCTTACTGGATGATAATTCATTGTAGAATTTCTGCAATACAGGTAGGAACTCGGCGTTGAAGGCTTTACGCTTATCGTAAATATAACTGCCATCCGCTGCCAATTGGGCGTTATAAAACTCCAGTTCTGCACTGTGCGTCGATGGGTTGGTGGCTTGCAGCTTCAGCCAGGCATTGCGCTGCAGCAGCACTCTTTGGTACCGCATCAGGCATTCCAGGTAATGGGTATCTGTCTGGCTCAGAATGCCATCCACCCATTTCCTGCGCAGCTCACTGCCATCATTGATAAGCTCCATATCATCCGGTGCTATCATCACCGCGGCATACTTGCCTATATGGTCTGTAGGCTTTTCGTACAGGGCTCCATCTGCAAAAACCTCCTTCTTGCCCTGCTTCCATTTGCAGCTGATGATCTCTTTGCGGTCGTTTTTGTAAAAAGTACCCTCTACCCTAAAGCCATCCATACCCTTTTGCACACTGTTTTGCTGGTAGGCGCTGAAATAGCTCTTGGTATAGCACAGGTAATACACCGCATCTAGCAGGTTGGTCTTTCCACTGCCATTAGGGCCTGTAATACAGGTCACCTGGCGGTCAAAACCGAAGCCGGAGGACGTATAATTACGAAATTGTACTAATGTGATACTCTTTATTGTAGCCAAGCGACAGAAACGAACGAAAGTTTTTATATTTTCGCACAAATTTAGAAAAACCGTGCAGACTCCTTTCGGTAAAGAAACATATTTGTATTGGTACGAGATCATGCTATTGCTCCGCCGCTTTGAAGAAAAAGCCGGCCAGCTATATGGCATGCAAAAGATACGCGGCTTCTGTCACCTGTACATTGGCCAGGAAGCAGTAGCTGCCGGGATGATGACAGCTATCAGGGATGACGATAACTTAATTACCGCTTACCGCGATCACGGGCTGGCTATTGCCAAGGGCATTCCTGCCAAGGAATGTATGGCAGAGTTGTATGGCAAGGCTACCGGTTGCACCAAGGGTAAGGGCGGTAGTATGCACTTCTTCTCTAAAGAAAAACGCTTCTTTGGCGGCCACGGTATCGTTGGTGGCCAGATAGGCCTGGGTGCAGGCATCGCATTTGCAGATCAGTATAACAATAACGACAGGGTAACGATATGTATGTTTGGTGATGGTGCTGCGCGCCAGGGCCTGCTGCATGAAACCTTCAATATGGCTGTATTGTGGAACCTGCCTGTAGTGTTCATTTGCGAGAATAACCACTACGCGATGGGTACTTCTGTAGAGCGTACCTCTAAAGCCTTAGACATCTATCGCATGGCTGATGCCTACGATATGCCGGGCGACAGTGTGGATGGCATGAGCTGCGAAGAAGTACACAAAGCCATAGAACGCGCTGTAAAACGCGCCCGTGAAAAAGGTGGACCTACTTTCCTCGAAATAAAGACTTACCGCTATCGTGGCCACTCTATGAGTGATCCTGCTAAATACCGCAGTAAAGAAGAAGTAGAGGAATACAAGGAAAAAGATCCGATCAATACTACCCTGAAGATCATTATGGATAATAAATGGGCTACAGAAGCAGAGATCGAGGCCATCAACGAAAAGGTGAAGGGCGAAGTGGAGGAATGTGTGCAGTTTGCAGAAGAAAGCCCATGGCCTGATGACAGCGAATTGTACAAGGATATATACGTTGACGAAAACTATCCTTATATTACCGACTAATTTCAACAGAAACGACCATACTAAATCAATTACAAATCATAAGTACTTAAATGGCAAATACAGTAAGAAATAAGCCAGGCATTGAAAATGCAACCCTTGTTGAGGATAACAGGACCCTCGACAACATGATGGAAATGTATGAGAAGAATAAGAATCGTATCAATACCATCGTTTTAGTAGTGCTGGTAGTTATCGTAGGTTATTTTGCTTACGATAAGTTATACATGGGCCCTCGCGAAACAAAAGCTGCCAACAGCATTGCGTTTGCTCAGCGTTATTTTGAAGCTGACTCCCTGCAAAGGGCTCTTAATGGCGATGGACAGCACCTTGGCTTCCTGAAGGTAATGAAGAAATACAGCGGCACTAAAACCGCTAATATGTGCAATTACTACGCCGGGGTTTGTTACCTGCAAATGGGCGATGCTAAAAATGCTATTAAGTACCTGGAAAAATTTGACGCACACGGTAGTTCCCTGGGCTATGCCGCTAATGGCGCTCTTGGCGATGCTTACATGGAAACCAACAACACTTCCAAAGCAATGTCAGCTTATGAAAAAGCTGCCGGCAACAAGAACGACGATAAGCTGACACCAATGTATCTGATGCGCCTTGGCCTGGTTTGCGAAAAAGCGAACAAAACTGAAGACGCGAAGAAATACTATCAGCGCATTAAGGATGAATTTCCATTGAGCGAACAGGCACGTGATATTGACAGGTACCTGGGCCATCTTGGCGAACATGATTAATTTTTTATAAACATCATATTACTCCCCTTTTTACCTTTGACGGCGAAAAGGGGTTTTTACTTATATGGCACAATCGGCAAACAGCACCTCGTTACTGGATACATCTGCACTGGAATCGCTGCAAAATGCACGCGTAGCTATTGTTTATACAGAATGGAATGATAAGATCATTAATGAACTGGTAGTAGGCTGCGAAAGGGTGCTACAACAATTCAACGCGGTAGTAACGCACAAACTGCTTGTTCCGGGTGCATTCGAGATACCTTTTGCATGCAGGCAATTGCACGATAACACGATTGCAAAGAATACAGCCCCTGAAGCTATCATCACATTCGGAACGGTAATACGTGGCGGCACCCCCCATTTTGATTATGTGTGCAAAGCGGTAACAGAGGGCATTACTCAATTGAATGTGACACTTACCATACCGGTTATCTTTGGAGTACTGACCCTGGATAACGAACAGCAGGCATGGGAACGCCTTGGAGGCGTGCATGGCCATAAAGGCGAAGAAGCAGCCATCGCCGCACTCAAGATGATCAAAAACAGCCGTGCTTATAAAGCGTAGCCGAAACAACTTATTTTTACAACACAAAACAGCTTCCGTACCAATGACTAAAGTACAACTCTTTATACCTTGCTTTGTAGATCAGCTATACCCCCAAACAGGAATGAACATGGTAAAAGTGTTGGAAAAGCTAGGGTGCGAGGTAAGCTATAATGCCAAACAAACCTGCTGCGGACAACCCGCCTACAATGCAGGTTACGGACAGGAAGCACATGCTGTCGCACAAAAATTCTTGCATGATTTTGATGGTGAAGGCTATATAGTTGGACCAAGTGGCTCCTGCACAGGTTTTGTACGCAACTACTACGATAAAATGACTCAAAATACTCCTGAACATCTGCTGAGCAATAAGGTACGGAGCAATATGTATGAGTTTACAGAATTCCTTACCGAGATCCTTAAAGTAGAAGACCTGGGGGCGACATTCAATGGCAAAGCAACCTATCATGATGCTTGCGGCGCATTACGTGAATGTGGCATCAAACAAGGTCCGCGTAAACTGCTGGAACACGTAAAAGGACTCGAGATGGTGGAAATGAAGGAATGCGAAACCTGCTGCGGCTTCGGAGGCACGTTTGCGGTAAAGTATGAGCCAATATCATTGGGTATGGCGCAAACCAAGGTGCAAAGTGCACTGCAAACCGGAGCAAAATACATGATATCTACAGATGTTTCCTGCATGATGCATGTGCAGGGATATATAGATAAAAACAACCTGCCCTTGCAAACACTGCATATAGCAGATGTATTAGCCAGCGGGTGGTAAACACCTAAGCTATGAAACCTACCCGATCCAACTACCCATTCTGGCTTATTGGCATTGTCGCATTCTGCTATATATGTGTTCGCACATTTACCGTCGCCATTACTTATGACGAATGCTGGACACTGTTTGGATATGCACGCACACCCGTTTGGGATATCGTAAGCTATAGCTCCCCGGCTGCAAATAATCATATTCTCAATTCCCTGCTTACCAAATTTTGCATTCAGTTTTCAGAAAGCGAATTTGCTATCCGGCTTCCAAACTTACTGGCATCGATCTTATACTTTTACGCTGCATACAGGATATCGTTACTCTATTTTAAAAGCCAATGGCAACAACTTGGGCTCTTCACCACGTTGATCGGTAATTTCACTTTACTTACCTTCTTCGGGCTGTGCCGTGGGTATGGCCTTGCCATTGCGCTGATGCTATTTTCTGTATACCAGTTAATATCATACAGCCAAACCAACCGCAAACGGCAATTGCATCTTAGCCTGCTAACAATAGTGTTAAGTATGTATGCCAATTTCTCGATGATGCCCGCTTTGCTGGCCCTGATGCTAACTGCAACATTCATTTCGTGGCATCATTCCGGCAGACTTTTGAATGCTGTAAAACTGCCACTATTGTATAGCCTTGCAATAGCCGTAATATCGGCCTACCCGATTTACAGAATGGTAAGTATGGGAGAAGCTTACTTTGGTGGTGAAAAAGGTTTTATTCAAGATACAGTTTACAGTGTACTGCAAGGCTATTTTGGATCCTGGGCTATCTTTGAACGCCCAGATATTACAAGCTACATTGTACTTGCCCTTATAATCGCCGGTTGTGTACTTACTTATCGAAGTCTCAAAGTAAACATAACTAACAATATACGTTACGGGATACCTGTAACCATCTTGTTAGTAGCTGTTCTTATCATCAATCTGCAATTTTACCTGCTAGGTGTAAAGCTGCCTGTCGGCAGAACAGGCTTATACCTGTTTCCATTACTGATGCTATCCCTGTTTACTTTATTTTCTAATTGGAAAAGCAAATATCAGAAAGCATTTGTAGCATTGTGCCTTGGCTTTGGCATACTAAGCATATTCAATGTGGTAAAGGAAGCTAACTTTACTTCGACCCGGGATTGGTGGGATTCGACCTACACCAAACCTGCCATACAATATATAGTAGCACATCTACCCAAAGAAGAAAATGCGCCGATTCATGTAATGGCTATGTTCGGCACCGACAATTCTATGAACTATTATGCCGAACGACTGGCTCCGCCTGGCCGCATTGCTCCTATAGCAAAGTTATTTGATGCCGATACCGTAAACTATGACTATGCTTTTATCAGGAAAGACTACAGATGGCCAGCAGATAGTAGCTTTAAAATAGTACAGGCTTACCAGGATAGCACCTACCTATTGTTTTCAAAAAAATAAAGCCTGCAGAAAGCAGGCTTTAAAAAGTGCGGCAGAGGAGATTCGAACTCCCACGCCCTTTCAGGCGCTACCACCTCAAAGTAGTGCGTCTACCAGTTTCGCCACCGCCGCATTTTTTTTGAGGTCTGCAAATGTAAACGGAAAACTTAAAAGTCAAAAAAGAAAAACAAAAAAACTATTACCTCCGCAGAATAATACGGAAAGTGGTGCCTTTACCTACTTCTGTTTGCTTTACAAACAACGAGCCATGGTGAAACTGTTCAACAATACGCTTAGCTAATGATAACCCGAGGCCCCAGCCGCGTTTCTTGGTGGTGAATCCCGGAGCAAATATTTTTTTCACCTGGTACTTTGGTATACCTTTCCCCGTGTCAGACACATCAATTATCACCTGCTGCTTTTGATCAGTGAGCCGGATATCAATATTGCCTTTCCCATCCATTGCATCTAACGCATTACGGATCAGGTTTTCCAATACCCAATCAAACAGGGGGCCGCTCATATTTACCAGTATTTCCTCTGTATCTGTATGCACTGCGATCTTTACTTTGCTAGGTGCTCGTTTCTGCATGTAGTCCACCATATTTACCATACGGCTTACCAGGTTTTCCTCTACAAGCTGAGGTGCACTGCCCACCTTACTGAACCTGTCGGCTATAAGTTTTAACCTGTCCAGGTCCTTTTGCATTTCCGCGACGGCTTCATTATCTCCATCTGCATCGTGTAATATCTGCAACCAGCCTTCCATAGAACTGAGGGGCGTACCCAACTGATGTGCCGTTTCTTTTGATAAACCGGCCCAAACCTGGTTTTGAAGTGAACGCTGGGCAGAAGTAATAGCAAAAACCACTATTAGCAGAAATATAATAATAATAGTAAGCTGAACATAAGGATAATAACGCAATTGCATCAGCAAATAGGATTCTCCATAGTACACCCGTTGTTTGCCGGATATATAGGAAAATTCTACCGGCGGGTGTAATTGCCTGAACTCCTCTAACTTCTTACGGACATAAGAAGTATCTTTTGCAACTTTTATGCTGTCCAGATTATTTTGATCAATAATATTATCCTTTTCGTCGGTAAGTATGAGTGGGATGGTCCTGTTTTGCTGCAATACAAGCCTTGCATATTGAAAAACAACCGGATCGTTGGAGATGGCCTGTATCTTAATCACGTCTATAAACTGCTTGATATTCTTACGTTCTTCATTGGCCAGTTTGGTTGCCAGGGTATTAGTGTAAGACAGCGAAGCCCCAACTATAAATACAGCAATAATTATCAGATATGTCTTCCAGTTGAGATATTGTCGCATAAAGGCTTGTAAAAAACGAAAACAAGGGTAAAAATATTATGATTTTGACCGAATAACTATTATTTTTGTGACCGGAAAATTTTATCGTTTCGCACATGCAACACAACCAGGAACATTTAATAAATCAGGGAGAAGACTTGCCAAATCCAGCGGATATAGAATTAAGCAAACCTTCGAAATCACGCTTTTTATTCCTGCTGTTTTTCTTCGGTTATTTCATTTTTGCATGGGCAGGTTGTTATAACCTATACGAACATAAATATCAGAAAAACGATAACATCACCGTTCCTGATAATACATTATACGAGCCTAAGTATAAATAATCATTGTTTTTGCAATGATTACCAGCCTGCAAGATACCGCTGTTGTCATTCTTAGCTATAATGGCAAAAAATGGCACCAGCTTTTTTTGCCTCTTATAGTGGCGCAGGCCTCTACAGGATATGATGTTGTGGTGGTAGATAATGCATCTACTGACGATACCCTGGAATATGTACAAACCAACTTCCCTACAGTACATACACTGCAAATTGCAGTAAACAAAGGATTTGCCAATGGCTACTATGAAGCACTCAGGCAAATACACGCAAAGTACTATGTGCTATTGAGTGCGGATTTTGAAGTTACCGAAGGTTGGTTCCCTCCCCTGCTACACGCTATGCAGCGATACCCCGGTCTGGCAGCATGCCAGCCTAAGGTCAGGTACTGGAAAGAAAAAGAAAAATTTGAGTATGCCGGCGCCGCCGGAGGGTTTATAGATAAGTGGGGCTATCTCTTTTGCAGGGGCCGCATTTTCAACGACCTGGAAACCGATAACGGCCAATATAACGACGATATTGAAACATTCTGGGCATCGGGCGGATGTTTTATAGTGCGCGCAGATCTTTACCACCAGGTAGGTGGCCTTGATCCTGACCTGTATGCACATATGGAAGAAGTGGACCTATGCTGGCGATTGCGCAATATGGGCTACAAGATCGGTTACACCGGCCAGTCAACTGTTTATCATGTCGGTGGCAGTGTTATCAGCTACGGTAGCCCGCAGAAACTGTACTATAATTTTAGAAATAGCCTGGTACTACTGCTCAAGAATGAGCGAGGTGCCAAACTGGCGTGGTTGTTCCCGCTCAGGCTAATACTAGATGGGATAGCAGGATTACAGATGCTTGCCGGTGGTAATTTTGTAGGCACTTTTACAATTGTTAAGGCACATTTCCATTTTTACGGCAGCCTGGGCAAATGGCTGAAAAAGCGCAAGACAGCGAAGAAAATGATCACCCATCGCGACACAGGTGGCATCTATAACAAAAGCATTATCTGGCAATATTTTGCATTGCGGAAAAAGACTTTCACCAAACTGAACTGGGCACCGGAAAGGCTGTATTAAACTCTAGCATCTCCGCAACCCGGTTTGAGTGCTATCATTCCCCGACAATAATCGTCCGTTTACCGATTTCCATTAATACTTTACCTAATAGAACTTTTACAAGCTACAGGCAGGTAATACTTTTACATCGTTAAATTAATAGACGATGCAACATAATATTCAGGAATGGCAGCAAGGCTGGAACAGACAAGACCCTAACTGGAGACAGCAAAGAAGAGAATGGAACAGGCAAAGGTATAACAGACGGCAGAAGGGCGATAAAGTATGGTTCGGTGCAATAGTAGCCCTGCTCGGTGTATTTCTTTTGCTCAAGAAACTGGGCATGTTTTATTTTGACTGGGATATACTATGGCCGGTAGCGTTGATTGCCATTGGCTTGCTGATAGGTGTAAAAAAGCGTTTTCATAGCCATGCATGGTGGATACTGACGCTCATAGGTGTGGCGCAACTGGTACCTGAGTTCCAGATATTGAACACAACCTCATCGCACCTGGTATTTCCGCTGGCGCTCATAATAGGCGGCTTTATGATAGCCATAAAATCGAAGAAGCATAAGAACTGGCAGGACCACATGCAGGTGGTAACGAATGATGAAAACAGCCTGAATATAGATATTACGTTTGGCGGAAGGAAGGAGATAGTGACCTCAAAAGACTTTAAAGGCGGGAACATCAAAAGCACCTTTGGCGGATGCGAGGTAAACATGATACAGGCAGACAGTACTACACAACCTATGGTGCTGAATATGCAGGTAACCTTTAGCGGTGTAGAGCTGATCGTTCCGTCGCACTGGGAACTGCAGGTAGAGATAGAACCGACATTTGGCAGTGTGGAAGATCACAGGGCTATGCGAACCACAGCGCCAAACAATGAAGAAAAGAAGCTATTGATATTGCGCGGCAACTGCAGCTTCGGCAGCATTGAAATAAAATCGTATTAAATCACATCCCGAAAGCCGGGTACTAACTTTTACAAAATGAGAGCTTATACTGCACAGATCATCTACCGTATCAAATGCGACGGCATCAGTACGGAACAATATGAAGAACAATGGAGGCTGATATATGGAGTCGATGCCCGTGATGCATTGTTCCAGGCAAGAGTAGTTGCCAAAGAAGAAGAAGCAACATTTGTTGACAGGCATGGAAGAACGGTGATGTGGGAACTGGTGGCGGTAAAAGACCTGCAGGAAGTAAATATAAAACACGGTGCCCTGCTGTTTTCTGAAGTAAAAGAGGTAACTCCCATAGCCTCACCGGTATGGGTAGAGCCTGCAACTGTAGCTACCCAAACAGCAGATAATTGCCATTAATACAAAAAAATATGCGGTGGCTATTGCCCTTACTGGTGATACTGGTATGGGCAATACACTTTGGGCTATTGTTTTTCTATACGGGAATGCCGCCGGGCATCTCTCTAATCGATAGCCTTATCAGCACATTGATCATGGCGACGTTTGTCTGGCTGATGTTGCTTACCTTAAATTCCTACCCAACCCGTGTAGGTCTGACCCTGTACGCATTGCTTATTGGCAGCTTCTTTTCACTGGCATCAGGGTACACTACCTGGTTCCTGTTTAAGACCATACCCGTAAAAGGATATGAAGGCTATGACCATTGGTTATATGCCAGTATGCCCATCAGGTATATTGCAAACTGGCTGGTGTTTTGCTGGATATCTACCTTTGCCGCGTTGCAGAATGAGGCCGAAAAGATAGAAACCAAGTTCTTAAAACAAACAGACCTTACCACCATGCACCGGGAGGCTGAGCTATATAAGCTAAGGCAGCAGTTGCAACCCCATTTTTTGTACAACAGCCTTAACTCTATCAGCGCTTTAACCATGATTGCACCGGAAAAAGCGCAGGAAATGATCAGTAAACTATCTGACTTCCTGAGGAGCTCTGTAAAACGGGAAGCACAAGACCTGATACCGATACAGGAAGAGCTAAGCTACATAGAGGCGTATTTATCGATAGAGTCCGTAAGATTTGGGAACAGGCTGAAGGTAATATTCGATAAGGGGTACACTGATGATGCTATGATACCACCTTTCCTGCTGCAGCCGGTACTGGAAAACGCCATTAAATTTGGCCTGTATGGTACCATAGGAGAGGTAACCATTGCGGTAAATATAGCTCTTACAGATGCGATGCTGCAAATAAGCATCAGCAATCCGTATGATTCAGACAGCCAGATACCAAGAGGTACCGGCTTTGGACTGGAAGGCATAGCGCGGAGGCTACACTTACTATATGGACGCGCCGACTTACTGGAAACTCTGAAAACAACAAACACATTTACTACAAAATTAAAAATACCCCAGGCACATGTATAAGGTTATTATCATAGATGATGAGCCATTAGCCAGGCAATTGGTAAGATCGTTCCTGCAATCTTATAGTGAGATAGAAATAGTTGCAGAATGCGGCGATGGATTTGAAGGCTTTAAAACTATACAAGAGTTGCAGCCTGACCTTATATTCCTAGATGTGCAAATGCCTAAGCTCAACGGGTTTGAAATGCTGGAACTATTGGATAACCCACCATCGGTGATCTTTACCACAGCATTTGACGAATATGCCATGAAGGCGTTTGAATCTCATGCTATAGACTATCTCCTAAAGCCAATCAGCAGAGAGCGTTTTGACAAAGCCGTACAAAAATGGATACAGTTGCGTGCCGGGTCTCAGACTCCTCAGTTTACCGGCATCAGCCAAAACAATGTGTATGAAGGATACCAACACAGGATAGTTGTAAAGGACAATGGCCTGATACGCATTATACCTGCGCAGGATATTTATTATGTGGAAGCGAATGATGACTATGTAAAAATTGTAACAAGGGACGGCAGCTTTTTAAAGAAAAGCACACTAGGCCATATTGAACAAAGCCTGGATCCGCAATTGTTTATACGTGTACACAGGTCTTACCTGATACCCATCAGCCAGTTGGTGCGTATTGAACCATACGAAAAAGAAAGCCACATTGCATTGCTACAATGTGGCGCTAAAATAACTGTTAGTAAAAGCGGTATGGCTAAGCTGAAGACTACCCTCGGATGGTAGCTATTCCGCATTGCCGGTAGGGCCGGGCTTGCGCTCAATGATATACCTTATCAGCAGGGCGCCCCCTATCTCTAATGCATACACTGTAAAAATTTTCAGCGGGTTATGCATTAAAAAGCTTTGCACACTATTGAAATCAACCGGCCCATGATAGGTGCTATAGATAACCATAGCACCAAGAAAGATACCTCCCAGCATCGCCAACACTGTAAACAAAGCCCATCTGCCTGATGGCAAACCTTTTCGGCGCGCCAGCTTGCTATTGAAGTACGCGAAGGCTACAAAAAAAATTATATCAAGCAAATCCTAGATGTTTTTCATGAATTCAGTTACACTTTCCATCACGTGACTGATCTGAGCTTCGTTCAGGCCATGATGACAAGCCAGCAACATACCACCACGCATTACTTTGTCTGCCTCTGTATAACCATTGGCAGAAGCTTTGTGGGCATAGTTTTTAAAGCCCGGCTGGCGTAATATATTGCCCGTGAAAACAGTACGGGTCTGGATGTTCCTCTTTTCAAGGAATATCTGCATATCGCGCCTTGTGAATGGTGCGGATTCTTTGATAGTTACCGCAAATGCCAGCCATCCTGTACGTGAGTTTGGCAATTGCTTAGGAAGTATAAAATACTCTTCGTATTGACTAAAGAATTCGCGCATAAGCTTATAGTTATGCGTACGTGTATCTATATTATGAGCCAGGTCATCTAACTGCACATTACCAAACGCCGCACCCATTTCTGAAGGTTCGATGTTATACCCCGGTTCTTCGAACACGAATTTAGCATCGTACTGTATGCCCTCAATTTCTACATTGAAACGATTCTCGATCTTCTCAGATTCTACAAACAGTGATGAACTGCGGCCCCAGCTACGCAACAAACGGCCACGATCGTAAAGAGCTTCTGTATTAACACAAAGCATACCACCGTTGCCTGCGCAATTGATGATGTGTGAACCGTAGAAGCTGGTTGTACTCATATCCGTAAAGCGCCCGGACGATGCACCATCGATCTCTGCACCTAAAGTATCCGCAGAGTCTTCCAGTACAAAAAGATTATGCTTGTCTGCTATTTCTCTCAGCCTTTTCCAATCTGGCAGATTTCCTATCAGGTTAGGTATGATCATAGCCTTTGTTTTAGGCGTTATCATTTCCTCTACCTTATTTACATCTATATTATAAGTGCCTTCTTCTACATCTACATAAGCAGGTACCCATCCTTTTTTTACTTGTGGCGCTATGGTAGTAGAGAATGTAAGCACCGGTGTAATGATCTCAGAACCCGGTTCGTAATCGAGCAGATCGGCAGCAAGATATAATGCAGATGAACCACTGTTTACCATGATGCCATATTTCTTAGCATAAAGCGCTGCAACGCGTTCTTCCATGCGGCGAACGTGCTTACCCATTTGCGTAGTTGTACGCAACACGCTCATTACAGCTTCTATTTCTTTTTCGCCATATACAGCTTTGCCATAGGGCACTTGTATATAATCTGTTTGTAACATATTTGTGTGAGTTAAGAGTGCTAATGTACAAGTAAAGGCGCAAATTAATGCGTTAATACAATCTGAAAAAAAGGTTAAAACAAAAAAAATACCCTTGTTAGTTCTAACAAGGGCATTATTAGTTGCAAATATTTATTAATTAGTCAATTCGTTGCCATCTTTATCCAACTCCACAACATCGTATCCAAGTTTTTTGATGCCGTCAAACACTACTGTTTTGTCGCCTACCAGCAAGACATTTAGATGCTCCATTTCGGGCAGATTCTTTGAAATAAGCCCTTTTAGCTGGTTAAGCGTCATAGCGCTGAGAATAGTATTTTGTTGTTTAGGATAATCTGCACTCAGATCATACTCCATAATGCGTGAAAGGAAACCGGCTTTTTGGAAACCTGATTCATATTTACGGGCATCGCTCTGCGCAAGAGAACTTTTAGTGAATGCCAGTTCCTCTTCGGTAGGCCCATTCTTTTCGTACTGCTTCCATATCTTAATGATATCCATCATAGCGCTATCTGTAGCCGCAGCCTTGATGCCTGCACTGAATGTGTAATCGCCTGTGTATTTATCTCCATCAAAAGAAGAGCGGGCGCCATAAGTCCATCCTTTGTCTTCGCGCAGATCGAGATTGAGACGGCTGTTAAACGCACCACCGAAAGGATAATTCGCTACGGTCATTTTATAGAAGTCGCCTGTTGCATCATACTTCAGGTTGGTTACATCTCCTATCCTGAACTCTGTTTGCGCGGCATTGGGAACATTCACAAAATAAATACGTGTTTTGGCAGGTTTAGGCATAGGGTTTACCACCGGGGCATAGATCGTTTTATCTGGAAGCTGATCTACAAACTTAAGTTTAGGTAATATTTTATCGCGGGAAACGTCGCCTACAACTACTACCCTTGCATTCTGTTTGCTAAAATAATTTTTATAATAGTCTTCGATATCGGCAAGTGTAATGTTGTTTAATGTGGCTTCTGTACCGGAAGCGGGCCAACCCAACACCGTATTGCCGTATGAAAGTTTATTGTACACAATACTTGCTATGTAGTTCGGCCGTGCATACGCGTTCTTAATACTTTCGATAGTCCTTTTCCTGTTTCGGTTAAAGGCATCTTCCGTAAACCTTGGATTCAGCAAACGCTCCTTCACAAGCTCCATTGTTTTGTCAAGATTTTTAGCCAGGGAGCGTACGCTTACATCTATGCCATCATAACCTGCATTTACATCTATAGAGCTACCCAGTTTATCCAGCGCAACACTAAACTGTTCTGCAGTATAATTTTTAGTGTCCTCTTCCATCATATTGGCAAACATACTTGCCAAACCAGCTTTCTTAGGGACATTACCCTCTACCATACGTCCACCCTCAAAATGCATTAGTACAGTCACTACGGGTATTTCATCTGTTTGTGTACCTATAACATTGATATTATCACCTACTTTGTCTTTCCAGAACTCGGGCACCTTCACTATAGGATTAGGGCCATTGCCGGGCATTTTAGAACGGTCAAAATTATCTTTAGCCTTCACATATTTCAGCTTACTGTAACCATAGTCCGGCGCATTATAGCCCTGTGTAGATACCGTATAGTTATCCTCAGCAACCTTGTTATCTTCATTGCCTTTGGGAAGTACACTGACAGTAAGGCTGTGCTTACCCTTAATGTATTTTTCGTACACACGCATTACATCTTCTTTTGTAACGCTGGTATAACGCTTCAGTTCTTTACCAATACCATTAGGATCGCCGGTAAAAGTGTAGAATAACGCGAGCTGGGAGACCTTGCCGGATACTGTTTCCAGCCTATTGACCATACCTGCTTCAGCACTATTTCTGAACTTTTCGATGTCTTCATCAGTGACCCCGCGTTTTTCAAATTCTGCAAGGCACTCTTTCACCGTATTATCAATATCGGCAAGCTTCTGACCCGGGTAAGGGATCACAGAAATCGTAAACTCCCCTGCCAGTTCACTTGTGCCATCATAACAAGTAGCATTTACTGCTTTTTGCTTCTTTACAAGGTTCTTGTACATGATGGACGTTTTACCTTGCCCCAATATCTCTGCCAGGCAATCAAGGGCGGCCTCATCCTTATCAAAAGAAGGGACACCGGGGTATATGATTTTCAGCTGTGGCAGTTTGGCGTAATTATCTACCATCGATACATACCGGTCTTTTTCAAGCGCTACCGCCGGAACTTTAACAGGGTCTACTTCGGGGCCTCTTGGAATGCTACCAAAATATTTTTCCACCATTTTCAACACATCTTTTGTGTTTACATCGCCGCCTATAGTTAACACGGCATTGTTAGGACCATACCAACGGAGGAAGAAATTCTTCAGGTCATTCACATTTACGCTATTCAGATCTTCAATATACCCAATGGTTAGCCATGAATAGGGATGGCCATAAGGATACAAGTTTTTTGATGATACCTCGTTTACCAGGCCGTAAGGAACATTATCATAGCGTTGCCCACGTTCATTCTTTACGGTAGCGCGCTGCACTTCAAACTTTTGCTGGGTTACTGCATCCAGTAAAAAGCCCATACGGTCGGCTTCGAGCCAAAGCATTTTTTCAAGCTGGTTACCTGGTACGGTTTCAAAATAATTAGTGCGGTCCTGGTTAGTAGAACCGTTCAATGTTCCCCCGGCCTCTGTAATGATCTTAAAATGCTGTTCGTCGGCAACATTGTCCGAACCCTGGAACATCATGTGCTCGAAAAAGTGTGCAAACCCCGATTTACCGATCTCTTCGCGGGCAGAACCCACGTGATAAGTAACATCTACATGCACAATAGGATCGGAGTGATCTTCATGTATCACTACGTTCAGGCCGTTTGGCAGGACATAACGTTCGAATGGGATGACCAGTTCGTCACCTTTTTTCGTGACTTTTTCTACAAGCTTTGCCTGTGCGATGGCAGATGGACTATACATCACTGCCAGAGCGCATAAAGAAAGGAATATGCGTTTCATAAATTTAATTGCTGTGTTGGAACTGAGTAAATATAAAACCTATTGCTGGGAAAGCGTGAATAATACACCTATATTATAGCTACCCGCGTTGTAGCCAAAGCCGGGATTGATGCTTACATCCGTATTAAAACTGTTACCGGTAGTATTCTCATCACCTTTATTACCGGATTTTAACGTTTGAGAATTGGTTGACATGGTAATATATGATGTAGTGCCATTTCTCCTGATCTGCAACACACTCGCCGGCATATTTGTACTGGCGCCGCTACTCATAGCCTGAAAATAGGCGCTTTGAGCAGAAATATCAATAAGCCAGTTTACGTTACTTTTTACAGCAATCGTTGCAGCATTTGTAATTGTAATACCCGACATATAGTCTGACGCATCGTTAAAAGACACAACGCCGGTGAGATTAGTAATCGTAAGTCCCATGCACGCGCTGATATCTATAGTACCGGAGACTGTAGTAGATGATTGCGCCTGCACCTTTCCAAATGTTATCATTAATATCAATATGGCAAACAAATATCTCACGGGCTGGTCATTGTAAACATTAAAGTAAAGTTATAGTGGCCGGTAGCTGTGCTGTAGCCGGGGGCAGTACAAATAAGGTCGTAGTAAAAGTTAAAAGTAGTTGTGCGTCTGCTGATACTAAATAAACGCTGATCGGAAGTGGAAAGAATAAACGGTGATGTGACTAGATTACTTACGCCAGTGGTACTGTTAACCGATTTGTAATCTAATTCCAGATTCATGCTACCGGGAACAAACCCGTATGGTGCGCTATAATAATAGATCCTGGCATATACGCTAATATTAGAAGATTTAGGCCTTACAGTTACGATAAATGCATTTTGTTTTACGTTATCGTTTTCCAGGCTCGAAGCGGTATTGAAATTGAAGTTGAGGCCTGTAGTCGTGTTAAGCGAAAAAGTATTCTGCGCCAGGGACTTAGAGAACGGCAATAAGATCAACAACAGGGTACAGAATAACCTCATCCGGTAAGTAATTGGTTGATTATTTTGCATTTATCATGTAAAAATACTTTTTTTGCGTATACTTTGCATATATGAGGCGACTTTACTTTCCCATCATGTTCGCGCTCCTTTTTTTATGCTGCGCATTTAATGCAGTAGCACAAAATTTAGGTGCATTCCCAACGACCCTTGACTTTAAACTTGCTGCCGGACAGGGCGAGTCGCAAGCAGTTACTGTTTCCAATGGTTCTCCGCGAAAGGTTCAATTTAGATTGTATTTAAACGACTGGATACGTGACAGCCTGGGTGGCCATATTTATTATCGCGCAGATACCTTGTCCCGCTCCTGCGCCAAGTGGGTATCGCTAAGCACAACGTTCATTGAGCTGGAACCCGGCCAATCGAAACAAGTGACCGTAAAACTGCAGATGCCTGAAGACCCTAATGCTACCAAAGAAATGAAATGGGCCATGCTCTTCATAGAAACAGTAGAGGAAGCTAACGCATCTGCCAGTAAGACAACAGCTGCAAGCGTTCGTAACCTGCTACGTATAGGTGTGCATATCTACCAGACGCCCCCTAATGTTACAAAAAAGGAAATCAGGGCTTACGACCTGGTACCTGCTAAAGATGCAGCTAACACATATAACCTTATATGCCAAAATACCGGGGACATAATGCTGGAATGTAAAGCACACCTGGAACTATCGGCCATTGCAGATGGCAATAAGACCAAGCTCGACCAGATAGAGTTTCCTATGTTTCCGCAACAAAGAAGGCTGGTAACCTTTGAGCTGCCGAAAAATTTAGCAAAAGGCAAATACTCGGCATTAGCTGTGCTCGATGGTGGTGAAGACATATCGCTGGAAGCAGTAGAAAGCGAAATAGAAGTAAAATAACCCTCTTTAACTTATACTCTAAGCCGGCGAAATTCGCCGGCTTTTTTATTGTTTGCCACCCTATTAGCTGCAAAAAATGGCAAGTGTAAATACGTGCATAAAATTTTTATTTTTTTAACACTAGCATAAAAAGCTGATTATCAGCTAACAAAAGACCTCATTAACAAATGAATTAGAAATCATTAACGGAATGTTTGCTTTTGTTAATAGTATGTTATTATCTTTATATAACTGAAGCCGGAAATAAAGGCAAACAATGAGAAAAATCACCCTCATATTATTTTTGACCATCACATCTGTATATAATACATATGCAGATGTAAATGCTTCTGCTTCAGCATCTCAAACCATACAATTAGTATTAGCACCTGCTATTGAGATCAATACAACAGGTGTAGTGATAGGATCCGGCAAACAAGGTGCTAACCAATCATTTACGGTAAAATCTAACAACGAATTTACCATATCGGTAAGTACTGTTGCTGCAAACCAGCATGTAAGCGTAGCACTTGCAGATAATAATACTGACGGACAGCCTGCTAATGACGGCAAAAATCTGTCTTTATCAACAACAGCAAGGAACTTACTGAGCCATTGCAACAGAAGCAATGACCAGACATTTGCAGTAAATTATAAAGCTAAGAGCAATGCGACAGTAGTATATACTGCTACCCAGCCTTAAAATAAGACATTGTCTCTATCACCCTGGATGCACAGCTACGTACGATTAGTATGTAGCTGTTTCCGTTTTATAGAACATGAAGGCATTATTATTGCCGTTATAATCATTAAACAAGCAGCACATGAAATCAGCGTTAAAAACTGTAATACTCCTCGTTATATCTGCCATGGCAATCACCTCATGCTCCAAGAAAATAACGGAGGCCAATACTGACCCTTGCAAAGGCGTGATGTGCACGATGCTGTTTGCAATGGTACAAACTGATGTTACCGACCATTCGGGCAATGCTATTGCGCTCGATAGCTTTTATACTTTAAGAGCTAAGACAGGTGAGAAAATATACCATGATAAGAGCACAATGCCCAATGGATATACCATACTTGACGACGGATATCAAAAACAACTGGTCAATAAAAATGACAGCTTCTATTTTGTTGGATATTTAAACGGTAAACAGGTAATCAATGAGCCCTATGTAATTGGCGCCGACTGCTGCCACATAAAAAAGCAATCGGGTAAGGACAAGATACAGATACCCTAATATACCCTGGAAAAAGTGGATGCGCAGGTATCATCTACCGTACTGCCCGTAACGCGGTAATGAACGATCATGGTATTATCGTCGTAAGTGCCGGCGCCACTGAAGCTAACACCGTTTGTAGTCTGCACGGGTATGTTCAATGTGTTGTCAGTAGGATTCATGTCTGCACTAACCTTGTTTGACCATACCCCACTCCAGAAACCTTTTATATAGATGCGATTATTGATAGTGCTATCTTTCTCCACCTTACAAGTATCGCCCATGGAGCCGGACTGGCTGCACTGGCTCTTTTCTACAAAGAAACCAACCAGGCCATCAGCGGCATTTGCATAAGGGAGAACGGTGAGTGTTATTTTATAGTCTGTGAATCCGGAACTGGTACTACCACCCCGTACGGTAATGGGATACACCCCTACAGTAGCATGATTGCAAGTGATGGTAAAAATAGTGGTGAAAGAAGGACTGCCGATGGATATCGGACTAAACTTAGCCGTGGCACCTTTAGGAAGCCCCTGGCAGCTAAGCAATACATCTTCCAACTTACCTGAAACATAATTTACATTGATAGTTTGAGAAACTGAACCATTACGCTCCATCTTCATATCAGAAAGGCCGGTAATGGTATATTTAAGATCTCCGTAACCGGTATTGTTGTCGGGAGTTGGATCACTTGGTGTTTTATTACAAGCACTGATAACCACCAGTGAAAGTGTTGTAACGAGTATGCATATATGAATGGCTATCCGGCTACGTCTAAACATAGCTACTAAGATAACGCATTGTGTTTAAAATTAAATAAGACCGCTGCGAAGTATTTTTGCAACTTTAACTTAATAAGACAGAACGCATGGATATGGACCCGGCATCCATTTTGTCATTGAAATAGTTGATCTCATCTTTTGTATCCTGCAGGCCCAGCGTGTATAGCAGCGGCAAGTAGTGATCGTTAGTAGGAACCGCCAGACGGGCAATACTGCCAAGCTTATCATATCTAATGATGCTTTCATGGTTGCCACTGTCTATAAAACCCTTGATCTTTGCATCAAATTCATAAGCCCAGGGGAATTGCTGTTTGTTCTGAAAATCTATCATGCCCAGGTTGTGCACTATATTACCACTACCCATGATCAACACCCCTCTTTTTCTTAGCTCTTTGAGTTGCTGAGCCAGCTCGTAATGGTATTGAGGCGATTGGTAGTAATCTATACTCAATTGTAATACCGGGATATCGGCCTTGGGGAACATAGGAAGCAACACAGACCAGGTACCATGATCGAGACCCCATTGATGATCGTCTTTTACCTCTGTTGATTTAATAAGGGACATGGTATCTGCTGCCACATCGGGCGCACCCGGTGCAGGGTATTGCGCTTCAAATAATTCGCGGGGGAAGCCTCCGAAATCGTGTATGGTTTTGGGCTTTTCCATAGCTGTAACGTAAGTACCACGGGTAAGCCAGTGCGCAGATATGGAAAGAATGGCACGCGGCCTTGGTAACTCCGTACCCAGTTGCGCCCATGTTTTGCTGAATTCATTTTTTAAAATGGCGTTCATAGGATTGCCGTGCCCTGTAAACATTACAGGCATTATATCTGTACGGGGCTGCTCATCGGCCCAGCTCTTCAAAGATTGTAGTTTCATTGCTATCGGTGCTAAAAGTACTGCCGTGCCTGCTCTCAGGAAATCGCCTCTTTTCATGCAATAACAAAAGTACTAATTATACATTGCAGTAAAACATCAATTAACACTATAGCAACATTTGTAGATACATCAATATAAATATTCGGATATTAATCATAATATAGTATATTGATTAGCAATAGCTGGAATGAGTAATACATTAAACATACAACAAGCGGCAAGGGAATGGCTTGATAGCCACCTCAATGACGAGGCTATAAAAGCGGAGCTAATGAAAATAGGCTTTGAGGAACATAGCCTGCCGGAAATGATGAACGAAATAAAAAAACTGCGTAATTCCAGGAAAACATCCGGCGGACTGATCTTGATACTCGCAGGGGCCGTGCTATGCCTGCTCAGTTGCATACTAACCTTAACGGGCAGCTATAGTGGCACCAGCTTTCAACTGGTGCTCTACGGAATCACAACTTTGGGTATCTTAATAACGTTTGGCGGATTGATCAAAATCTTCAATTAATTATTTCTTATTGCCGGCAATAACCAGGCCTACGCCCGCTAATACCACAATACCACCTACGTAAACAGGCCAGCCAACGGAGTGTTTCTTTTCCTTATTAATTTCTAATGGACCGATATCAGCCACTTTTTCTTTCGTTTTAAAGTTGATACTGTTAAATACCAGCATTAATATACCTACTATCAATAAAACTATCCCGGTAACTTTCATAGAATTTCTTTTAGCAATGTGAACTATTGGCGCATCTTAGCGCTATCTTCAGAACTCGCAGTGTTTGCCCTAAGGCCGCTTTCATTGGCTCCCTGGCTGCGCGGAGAATCGGGCATAGCGGGATCCTGGGCGTCATAGGTTGCCGGCGCTGTACCATTGAGATTTGTTGAATCTATAGGCGTACTGCCCGGTACGTTGTCTTTAGTGCTATTGCCACAAGATGCAAAAGCAATTGCCAGGGGGAATAAACAGATGATTGCTGTCTTTTTCATATAACTGATTTAATGGTTAATGATGTGTGTGAGACACAGCGCTATATGACGAGAAAAAACTATGCCATGCGTTGTTCTTACCGTATAAGAGCAGCGTATAAAAATCGCCGGAATGTTATGTTTTTTGCAACAAACCTGTATTTTGTAGAAAACTTATACCCAATGGATGCTCAGAAAGTTGACATGTACATTATGTCAAACAGCAAAAACTTTGAAGGCTTTCAAATCGTAGCATTGCGAGACATGCTTATTAATGCCGATGACTCAAAATTCATAACACTGCAATCAGTGCCTTTGAAAGACCCAACCATCATGCTAATCGTTTCTTTATTAGCAGGAGGATTAGGCGTAGATCGCTTTATGCTTGGAGAAACAGGACTCGGACTAGCCAAATTATTTACTTGCGGTGGGCTTGGCATATGGACAATCGTAGACTGGTTCCTGGTTATGGGACGCACGAGAGAATTGAATATGCAAAAAGTTCAAATGGCTCTTTTGTAATGTATATGGCATATTCTACCAGTATAAAACGGTTTTATAGCTGGTGGGGCCTTTTTGTATTTGCCGGATGGTTTTGGTTTGCTTTATCAATACTATATAACGTACAGCATTTAAACATCTGCATTCTGAAGGCTGTTACGGGCATGCCCTGCCCCGCTTGCGGCACCACGAGGTCTATTAATGCAATTACCAAAGGAAACTGGAACCAGGCTTTTCTTATCAACCCATTTGGATACCCGGCATTAGCAGCCATGATAATACTACCTGTTTGGCTGATTGCTGATGTAGTGACTAACAAGTGCACCTTGTATAGTTCTATGCATATTGTTGAAAACAGGCTCAAACAGAACAAGATACAGGCAATTGCATTAGCCCTTATTATTATAGTTAACTGGATATGGAATATTTACAAACACCTGTAAACAATTTAGCATCTTACAATCCAAGAGAGGATGAAAGGGAGAAGGCATCGAATGGCTACCTGATGTCGGTTATAGCTGTAATGGCAGGTTTACCATTACCTATTATTAACCTGCTGGCGTCCGTATTATTTTTCCTGCTCAACAGAAAGGCTACATACTATGTGAAATGGCATTGCACTCAGGCACTACTTTCCCAGGTTACTATTTTTTTTATGAATTCAGTTGCTTTTGGGTGGACTGTAAAGATACTGACAGGCAATGCTCCGCTGACCAATACTTACCTTGGATATTTATTTACCATAATAATCTTCAATGTAACAGAAATCATCCTGAACATTTCTGCTGCAATTTCAGTACGCAAAGGACACCATAAAGAATGGTGGTTTTGGGGCGCCCTTACCAACCTCTTGATAAAACCCGGTAAGCGATGAAAAAATTAGCCATTCAGTTTATTGTTTTTGCCGGGAGCTTCTTTCTTATTTGGATGGGCCTTGCCCAATTGCCATGGACTAAATGGCTCCATGCCCAAAATTTCTCCGCTAAGAGGCAAAAAGCAATGTCGGATGTTTTTATCAAGGCATATGGCTTAAAGAATCGCAGTATATCCGATGAAAGCGTAAAAAAGATCGTTGACACGATAAAACGAAGAATTTGCATCAGCAATAAAATAGATACTGCTACAATACATATCTACATCTATCAAAATCCTGAAATAAATGCGTACTCCCTGCCGGGCGGCAATATAATGGTAAATACTGCCTTAATAGCGCAATGTAGCAATCCGGAGATGCTGGCGGGTGTTATTGCCCATGAAATCGGACATATTGAAAGCGGCCATATCAAAAAAAGGATGGTAAAGGAAATAGCACTATCCGTCGCCATGCTTTTTGGCGGAGATAACCTGGGTATCATCAAAACAGTTTTAAAAGAATTATCCTCGGGAAAATTTGATAGAACACAGGAAACTGAAGCCGATACAAAAGCAGTACAATATTTGATGACTGCCGGCATTAACCCTCTACCAATGGCAGATTTTTTTGACAAACTGCAGCACTCACATGGAGATACCCCGGAGATCCTTGAATGGCTCAGTACCCATCCTAATTCTAAAGAAAGGGCGATCCTAATAAGGAAACTTTCATCGAGACGGCCATACCCTGCCTTATTGAGTGATTCTTCCTGGCACTATTTGCGCAAGGCAACTACGAATCCAGGTTTCTAGCATGTAAACACCTCAAAGAAATAAATCTTATTTAGTTTTTTGTATTGTGAATTGATTTTTTTCCTACCTTTGCCGTCCAATTCTCATATTGCTCTTATTAAGATCGCATTTGGGAGAGTTGTTTAACGCAATTCGCTAAAACCAAAAAGTTTAAAAATGGCTAAAGAAATCACTGGCTATGTAAAGCTGCAATGTAAAGGCGGCCAGGCCAATCCGGCACCTCCAATCGGCCCAGCACTGGGTTCTAAAGGTGTCAACATTATGGAATTCTGCAAGCAATTCAATGCTCGCACACAAGACAAAATGGGTAAAGTACTACCCGTATTACTCACAGTTTATGCTGACAAGTCTTTTGACTTCGTTATCAAAACCCCTCCTGCCGCTGTGCAACTGATGGAGGCTGCTAAGATCCAGAAAGGTTCTAAAGAGTCTAACCGCCAGAAAGTGGGTAAGGTAACATGGGGCCAGGTAGAAGAGATCGCTAAAGATAAAATGTCTGATCTTAACTGCTTCACACTGGAAAGCGCTATGAAAATGGTTGCCGGTACAGCTCGTAGCATGGGCCTGAATGTAGAAGGAACAGCTCCCTGGGCTAATTAATCCATTGGTTCACCTTACTTAAATCATTGCAAACAATGGCAACACTAACTAAAAAAAGGAAAGCGGTAGACGCTAAAGTTGATAAAAACAAACAATATTCACTGGCTGATGCTGCTGCATTGGTAAAAGATATCAACTGCACTAAGTTTGATAGCTCTGTGGATGTGCACATACGCCTGGGTGTAGACCCTAAGAAGGCAGATCAGGCAATACGCGGTACTGTAAGCCTGCCACACGGCACCGGTAAAACAAAACGCGTACTGGTACTTTGTACACCTGACAAAGAAAACGAAGCGAAAGCCGCAGGCGCTGACTTCGTAGGCCTGGACGAATTTGTTCAAAAAATTGAAGGTGGCTGGACCGATGTAGATGTAATCATCGCTACACCGTCTGTAATGCCTAAAATTGGTAAACTGGGTAAAGTATTAGGCCCCCGTAACCTGATGCCAAACCCTAAAACAGGTACAGTTACTAACGACGTAGCTACAGCTGTTAACGATGTAAAAGGCGGTAAAATAGCTTTTAAGATAGACAAAGCCGGTATCATACATGCTTCCATCGGCCGTGTATCTTTCGATTCTAAAAAGATCGCTGAAAACGCTCAGGAATTGATCAATACCCTGATACGTATGAAACCTGCTACTGCAAAAGGTACTTACCTGAAAGGCATTAGCATGGCTTCTACAATGAGCCCGGGTGTTGCTATTGACACAAAAAGTGTAGCGTAATTGACGAGAAAGAAACAAGGTCTTTAATCCTTAAAAAAAATTGTAATGACACCAGCTCAAAAACAAGAAGCAATAGAAGTATTGAAAGAGAAGTTCTCTCAGTACAACAACTTTTATATAACAGATACTGAAAGCCTTAACGCAAGCCAAACAAGCGCACTGCGCAGGCATTGTTTTGACAAGCAAGTAGAAATGACTGTGGCTAAGAATACCCTGATCAAAAAAGCACTGGAAAGCCTGGATGCTGAAAAATACAGTGGTATCTACGAATCGCTGAACAATGTAACTGCATTGATGTTTAGCGAAAGCCCTAAAGAACCGGCTCTGATCATCAGCTCTTTCCGCAAAAGCAACAATAGCGAAAGGCCTGTACTGAAAGCTGCATTCATCAACGGTGACATCTTTGTAGGAGATAACCAACTGGTTAACCTTACTAAGATCAAAACCAAGAACGAGCTCATCGGCGAAGTTATCGGTTTGCTGCAATCTCCTGCAAAACGTGTTATCGCAGCATTGCTGCATAATGCAGAAAAAGGTGGTGAAGCAACTGCTACAGCTCCTGAGGCATCTGCACCTGAAGCATCTGCACCTGAAGCTCCGGCTGCTGACGCACCTGCTACAGACGCACCTGCAGCTGAATAATTACCTAGCCGGGTATAAAACGGCAATATAACATTGGCTTCCAAGTCGTACTATAAAAAACAATTTTAAAAACAATTTAAAAAGATAATAAAATGGCAGACGTAAAATCTTTAGCCGAACAATTAGTAAACCTGACAGTTAAAGAAGTACAAGAACTTGCTGATGTACTGAAAGCTGATTACGGTATTGAACCAGCAGCTGCTGCAGTAGTAGTAAGCGGTGGTGAAGGTGGTGGCGCTGCTGCTGCTGAAGAAAAAACATCTTTCAACGTAGTTCTGAAAGCTGCAGGCCCTAACAAACTGAACGTTGTTAAAGCTGTGAAAGAACTTACAGGCCTTGGTCTGAAAGAAGCGAAAGAACTGGTTGACGGTGCACCTAAGAACGTAAAAGAAGGTGTAAGCAAAGGTGAAGCTGAAGACCTGAAAGCTAAACTGGCTGAAGCTGGTGCTGAAGTTGAAATAGCTTAATTTCAATATATTGAATTTGCGAAAGCAGCCCGGATCGATCCGGGCTGCTTTTTTATTACCGATACCTGACAATGACGTGATACTAAAAATTTTACAATTGCGTTATTGTAGCATGTATTAAGGATTAATAATAATGGGTATCTTGCCGCCCCATAACAGGCTATCATTCGTACCGGCAAAGCGCTTTTGATGTATAAAAGATATATTACGGCAATAACCATCCTATTTTCCTCGCACTTGGGCGTAGCCCAGCAATTTATAGGGATGCCTAATACCGAATACACGGGCATCCAGCAGGTGCCTTATAATCCGGCTTTTATTAATAATTCACGTAGCGGTGTAGAAGTAAACGTATTTGGCGCCAGCATTTTCGCAGCCAATAATGCTTATGGCGTTAATAGCCGAATGCTGTTCAACCCTGCTGCTGACACAAATGCCGTGGAGGGAAAAGATTATTTCAGGCTGCGAAACAGCCAATACAAGAAAGCCTGGGTTAATGCTGACATATTAGGCCCCGCGGTAAGTTTTACCTATAAGAAAAAGTATCAATTTGGGATTTATACAAGGTTTCGCACGATAGTAAACGCGGGAAAGGTTAAGGATACCTTGTTTGATGTGCTGACCAACGAAAAGAACCCCTACTATTATTTTTACACCGCGCAGTTTGACAAAACAGGTGCATCTGCCCATATGTTTGGCGAAATAGGCATTACAGCAGGGCAAATGCTACATGACGATGAGTATTATAAGCTAAGCGCCGGGGTAACGGTAAAATACCTGATGGGCTTTGCAGGGATGAGTGTATATACAAAATCGCTGGGCTACAGACGCGATAATGACTCAATAGGATATATTAAGGGGGACCTAACGGCACTATATACTTATAACGTAAATCCAAGCTCCACATCAGACCTGGTACAGCGTGCCGGTAAAGGAAGCCTGGGGCTGGACCTGGGTATGCATTATGAGTTTTATGATGACCAGGACCCCAATAAAAAAACAAACTATCGGTTTGCGCTTTCTGCGGCCATCACCGACATTGGAAGTGTGAGCTATGTAGCAGATAAAGGTAGCGCCTTATATGACGTTAAAACAGGTGCAACAGAAGTACATGATATTTCGCTCGAAGACCAGGATAAGGATGAGTTCTCCCTGTTTACGGCAAGGAAGATCGCTGATGCCAGCCTGACCGTGAAAAAGAAATACGAGAAATTCAATATTGGCCTGCCTACAGCTTTCAGGGCTAGTGCTGACTATAATTTTGGCGAACATGTATTTGTGCAGGCCAATACTTTAATAAACCTGAGAGGTAGCAATGGCAAGGTATATCATCCCGGCTATGCCAGCTATATCAATATCACGCCGAGATATGATCACGGAAGTGTGAAGATAGGCATGCCTATAACCTTCATACGTTTTCGCACATTTGCGCTTGGTACGGTCTTTAACTTTGGGCCATTCTATCTTGGGTCGACAACTTCACTATCTTCTATACTGCTAGGTTCCAATATTTCCAATATCGATGTTTATACAGGGCTTACCGTAAAGATATCTAATGCAGAAAAGAAGGCCAGAGAATATACTTTCGATTATCGTGGGTACGATGACCCCAATAGTGGGTTAAGGAGACTTATACCTAGATTCCTTAAAAGACGAGAGTACAGATATTAATCATAAAAGAAAAGCCCCGAAGTTCGGGGCTTAATTATTTTGATCAGTTATTTCTTTTCAAGATAAAAATTCATGTGACCAATGAATACAGAATCTGAAGGATCAGATGGTGGCGGATCTTCACGGATCAATTTGCCGCTAACTATTCCCCATATTTTATCATTGCCATCCTTTATAATGTTAACGGCAGAATAAGTTGGCACATTAGTACTCATGAACACTTTGTTGCGCTTTAACATAGTGTCATACGCGGAATAAGTTATGGAGACTATTGGATCTGTAAGTGTTACATCTGATTTGCCTTTAAAAGCATCATTGTTACCAACAATCGTAATGGTTCTGAAAAACACAGAATCATTGATTACCCGAGCCCAAATGGTCCGTATATTATTTTCATCGACGGAATAATATCCCTTCAGATCATAAGTTTTGCCATCAATTTTTCCTTCCATTGTTCCAATCAGCACATTATTGGCGATTGTATTATCGAAAGGATTCATTGTAGAGGTCTGATCCTTTTTAGGATTAGCCGTATATGCACCATTATCGCAAGAACTAACAGCTATAGCAGCGGCAGCCACGAATAATGAGGTTGTGATGATTCTTCTCATAGAATAAACTTACTGAGTATAAAGATAATATTCTGGTTAGAATTTCAAAATCGTTAACCTATTTTCTGCTCTAAAGACAGTTCATTCAGCTGTTTTTTATCCACAGCAGCCGGCGCGTCGAGCATTACATCCCTACCAGCATTGTTTTTAGGGAAGGCAATGAAGTCGCGAATAGTTTCCTGGCCACCTAGAAGTGCGCAGAGCCTATCGAAACCAAAGGCGATACCACCGTGCGGCGGCGCACCATATTCAAAAGCCCCCAGCAGGAAGCCAAATTTCTCTTGAGCTTCTTCTTTGTCCATACCCAATGCCGCAAACATCTTTTCCTGCAGATCTCGCTGATAGATACGGATAGAACCGCCACCGATCTCTGTACCATTTAAAACGATGTCATAAGCATTTGCCTTGATCTCGGCATACCTGCTTAAGTCGTTCATCAATGCAATATGCTCCGGCTTAGGTGAGGTAAACGGATGGTGACGGGCTACCCACCTATTCTCTTCTTCATCATGCTCAAACAGGGGAAAATCTATTACCCACAACGGCTTATATACAGCCGGATCACGGAAACCGAGCCTGTTACCCATTTCCAGCCTCAATTCGCTCATTGCTTTACGGGTGCGTGTTTCTTTACCTGCCAATATTAGTATCAGGTCTCCGGCAGCGGCATTACAGAAAGACGCGAGGCTTTTCAGCTGATCTTCATTAAAGAATTTATCTACACTGCTTTTATAAGTGCCCTCTGCATTACACTTTACGTTCACTACCCCACTCATTCCTATCTGCGGGCGTTTTACCCATTCCGTCAGCTCGTCTAATTGCTTACGTGTATATTCAGAAGCACCGGGCACGCAAATGGCCAGTATCGTTTCGGCTTCTGCAAACACCTTGAAATCAACCTGATCTAATACCTCTGCATATACTTTACCGTCTGCTTTGAGGTTCTGCAATTTCATTTCAAAACGAATATCCGGCTTATCATTACCGTAGTTCCACATAGCGTCATCCCATGTCATACGCGGGAATTGCTCCTTCATTTCCACACCCTTCACATCATAGAATACATGTTTGAAAAGGCCCTCGAAGGTTTGCAGAATATCTTCCTGCTCCACAAAGCTCATCTCACAATCGACCTGCGTAAATTCAGGTTGCCTGTCGGCGCGAAGGTCTTCATCGCGGAAGCATTTTACGATCTGGTAATATTTATCATAGCCGCTCACCATCAGCAATTGCTTAAAGGTTTGCGGGCTTTGAGGTAAAGCGTAGAATTGACCTTCGTTCATGCGCGAAGGAACGATGAAGTCGCGTGCACCTTCGGGTGTAGATTTTATAAGGAAGGGCGTTTCAATATCCCAGAAGCCTTGAGTATCGAGGTAATTGCGTACTGCACGGTTTACTTTATAACGCAATTCAAGATTGCGCTTCAATGTAGGTCTGCGCAAATCGAGGTAGCGATATTTCATGCGCAGCTCATCACCGCCATCGGTTTCTTCTTCTATAGTAAACGGAGGCACGCTGGCGATGTTCATAATGGCAAAGTCCATTACTTCGATCTCGATATCACCGGTTGCGATCTTTGTATTCTTATTGCTACGCTCTATCACCGTACCCTTTACCTGTATCACATATTCCCTGCCTAACGGAGTTTCATCAAGACGCGCATTCAAAGATTCATTGAACAATAACTGGGTTATGCCATAACGGTCCCGCAGATCTACAAAAGTGATACTGCCAAATTTGCGAACGGTTTGAACCCAGCCGGCAAGTGTTACTTCCTTGCCCTTATCTTCTATCCTTAAAGCCCCACAGGTATGTGTACGATACATTTTAAAATTAAAAATTCAAGAAGTCAAAAATCGAAAACTATAATAATGTTGCAAGATAAGCTGAATTGTTGAGTGCTTAACAGGCAGGAATCTGCAAAAATTAAAAAGGGATGAGTTTAAACCCATCCCTTTAGCAATATTAAGATCAAACTATTACTTGCCGTACTTCAGCCCCATATTGTAGAGCATAAATGCCCATTTATCGGCCTGCTCATCAATAAGCATAGAGGTAGGCTTGCCGGCACCATGGCCCGCTTTGGTTTCTATACGTATTAGTATAGGCTCGTTGCAGGCGCTTGGCTCTGCTTTTTGCAATGCGGCAGCGAATTTAAAAGAGTGCGCAGGCACTACCCTATCATCGTGATCGCCGGTCATGATCATAGTTGCGGGATAACATACGCCTGCTTTCACGTTATGAACGGGTGAATAGCCTCGCAGGTATTCAAACATTTCTTTGCTATCGTCTGCAGTACCATAATCATACGCCCAGCCGGCACCCGCGGTAAATTTGTGATAGCGAAGCATATCCAGGACACCTACAGCCGGGAAGCATACTTTAAACATTTCGGGATGCTGAGTCATACAAGCACCTATTAGCAAACCACCGTTAGATCCACCTGAGATAGCCAGGTAATCCCGTGAAGTGTATTTATTATCTACCAGGTATTCTGCTGCAGCCACGAAATCATCAAATACATTTTGTTTGTTCATCTTTATACCTGCATTATGCCAGTTATCGCCATACTCACCACCGCCGCGTATATTGGCTACTGCATAGATACCGCCGTTTTCCATGAACACAAGATTGCTAACACTAAAAGAAGGTGTAAGACTAATATTGAATCCACCATAACCATACAGCATCAAAGGATTTTTACCATCCAGCTTGGTACCTACTTTATAAGTGATAATCATTGGTACACGGGTACCATCTTTAGAAGTATAGAAAACTTCCTTGCTTTCATACATTGAAGGATCAAACTTTACTTCTGAAGATTTATAAACTATAGATTCACCGGTTGCCGTATCGTATTTATAAATAACAGCCGGATTGGTATAGGATGTAAAAGTGTAATAGATATCCTTATCTATACGCTTACCCGCAAAACCACTGGCTGTGCCAAGACCGGCAAGCTTTACCTCGCGTTCTTTTTTACCTTCCAAATTATATTGATACACCTTTGACACAGCATCTTCAGTGTATTGGGCAAACAATTTTCCACCACAGGAAGTAACCGTTAAAGGGAAGTTAGCTTGTGGTATCAGCTTAGTCCAGTTGTCTGTTGTGGGATTTTGTATATCAGCAGCTATCAGCCTGCGGTTAGGTGCATCTAAATTGGTAACGATATATAGAAAATGGTCGTCTGAAAACACTACCTCGTGCTCGTTGTCAAAGCCGGTAACAATAGGCCGTATTGGGGCATCCGGCGTAGCCAGGTCTTTAATATACAGCTCATTGCCATAAGTGGCGTTCGCAGCAGATATGATCAGGTATTTCCCATCCTCAGTAACACTGCCACCAATATACCTTCGTGGTTGTTCGCTGCCGCCGAATATTAGCTTATCGGTACTTTGCTTTGTACCCAGTTTGTGATAATACAGCTTGTGATTTTGCGTCATAGCAGAAAGCTGGCTGCCTTTTGGCTTGTCATAACTGCTATAGAAAAAGCCATCATTACCGGCCCATGAAAGCCCGCTGAACTTAACATCGTGCAGTGTATCACCTATTTTTTCTTTAGTGGCTGTATTAAGGACAATCACTTTACGCCAATCACTGCCGCCTTCAGATATTTGGTAAGCGCATAATGATCCGTCTTTTGTAAAATCTATCCCGGCAAGCGAAGTAGTGCCATCTGCTGAGAACTTATTGGGATCCAGGAACACTTCCGGAGCGCCGCCTTCTTTCTCGCGATACAACACATACTGGTTCTGCAGGCCGTTATTTTTATAGAAATAAGTATAAGCTCCTTCCTTGAAAGGTGCAGTATATTTCTCATAATTCCACAGCTCGGTAAGCCTGTTTTTTATCTTTTCTCTGAATGGGATGTTCTTGAGATAGGCAAAGGTCACCTCGTTTTGCCGTTTTACCCAATCCTTTGTTTCAGCAGACATATCGTTTTCGAGCCATCGATAGGGATCTGCAACTTTTTGTCCGAAAAATGTAGTGCTGCTGTCTGCTGTCTTTGTTACCGGGTATTTTATTGTCTTCACCGAAGCTTTGTTACCTGCAGGGCCTTTTGCCACTACTGCCTGGATATTGCCGGAAATAGGAGCCTGCGCCATTGCCAGCATGGATGTGCCTGCCATTGCAGTTGTTAATAATAAAAATTTCATGATATACCGTTGATGAGAGCCCGAAAATAAGCCCCTTTTCACAAAAGAACGCAATCAAAAATGAAGTATTGTACGCAGAACACTATACATTAAAACTTATATCTAATTGTTTAACAAATATATACCCCGCCTTGTGGGTTGTAAATATTATTTTTGTGAGATAAGAAGCAACGGCTGAAAAGGCTCCTGAAAATATTAAGAAATACCCTGCTGGTATTGATCGGGTTAGTAATAACACTCGTGATACTGATCAATTTCACGTCAGTACAGACCTTTATTGCTCAAAGAGCAGCTTCTATACTGGCTGACAAGCTAAAAACCAGGGTATCGATACAAGGGGTAAGGATAGACCTGCTGAATCATGCCCATATACAAGGCGTGTATATAGAAGACCATCAGCACGATACCCTGTTATATGCCGGGGACATCACAGTACGCATTACAGACTGGTTTTTTATAAAAAAACAAGTGCCGGTCCTTAAATACATTGGCCTTGAGAACGCGTACGCACATTTATACCGCCCTAAAACATCTGCCGACTGGAATTACCAGTTTGTAATAGACGCCTTTGATACGGGGAAGCCTAAAAAGAAAACTTCCGGCGGGAATAACTTTGAAATAGACCTGGAGAAAGTGAAACTAGCAAACGTGCGGTTCCATATGGATGATGCATGGGTAGGCAGTGATATGGATTTTGATGTAGGTAACGTATTGGTGGATGCCAACGAGATAAACTTTAAAAAGAAGCTGATAGACCTTGATAAAATTGAATTGGACAAGGTTGCCATACAGCTTCGTGACTATGATGGTGGCAGGCCACCCCGTGCAAAAAAACCGGCACCGCCAATTGACACCACGGCTTTTAATCCTGATAAATGGCTGGTGAAACTATCCAGCCTCCAATTGCAGGATTGCTACTTTGGCTTAGAATCGGATACGGATAAACCTAAAGCAGGACAATTTGATGCCACGCACATGCGCATCAGCGGTATTAATATTGATGCGAAGAACATATCTATCATTGGAGATACGCTGAAGGCCAAACTCAATAATTTATCTGCACAAGACCGCTGTGGGCTTGTTGTGAAAAAGTTTAAAGCAGACGTTACAGTATCGCCTAACGCATCTATATGCGATAACCTGTTGCTGCAAACCAGCCGTAGCAAGCTGCAGCGTTACTACGCCATGCACTATACCAGGTTCCCTGACTTTACCGACTACATTAATAAAGTAGTGATGGTAGGTGATATCACTAACTCAACAGTGGACAGCCGGGACGTGGCTTGCTTTGCACCTGCATTAAAAGAATATCCTACCATACTGAAGATATCAGGTAAGGTAAAAGGAACAGTAAGCAATATAGCAGGCAAGCAACTAGCGATAACAGATGGCGCATCTGTTGTAAAAGGCAACCTGGCAATGAAAGGCCTGCCTGATATTAATACAACGTATATCGTATACGAAAACGGAGAATTGGTAACCACAGGACAAGGAATACTAAAATATGCCCCTTCTCTTAAAAGCAATCCTAACATAGCGATAGAAAAGCTGACGCACATCTACTTTAAAGGAAACTTCATTGGCTACATCAATAATTTTGCTACCAACAGCGTATTAGCAACAAACCTCGGCACGGTTAAGTCTGATATAAAGCTAAAGATGCCGGGAGGCAAAACGTCAAATTCAGTTTATTCGGGCACCATCCAAACAGACAACTTTGCATTGGGTACACTGCTGCGCCAGGATGACCTGGGAAGTGTTTCTCTAAATGCAAAAGTATCGGGAGCATCATTCGACCCTAAGTTTGCCCAGGTGCAACTCAACGGTACTGTTGACCATATTGAGTACAGGGGTTACAATTATCAAAACATAAACCTGGAAGGCTCTATTGAAAAGAACAAATACAATGGTAACCTCTTAATTAATGATCCAAACCTGGCACTGGCCTTTTACGGCAGTATAGATTTCAGTCAAAAGGAGATCAGTGTAAATGCCACTGCTAACTTGTTGAAAAGCGATCTGGCCGCCCTGAAGCTTACCAAAGATTCGCTATCTGCAAGTGCTGACTTTGACCTGAACTGCGTTGGCAGCAGCATTGATAATTTTATAGGGTACGCAAAACTGTATAATATCAACCTGCTGCGTAATCACCACAGGCTGGATATTGACAGTGTATATGTGACATCTAAATTTGAGGATGGCAAAACAAGGATAAATATTGCCAGCAACGTATTACAGGGTGAGCTTGCAGGTAACTTCACATTGAGCAAACTAGGCAACTCTGTTCAGTACTATTTGTCCGGGTATTTGCCGGCTTATATTAAGAAGCCGTCTAAAGAAGCACCTGCACAAGACCTTAGCTTCAACATACAAACCAGTGAAACAGATAGTTTGCTCGCCGTACTAACACCTAACATACAAGGCTTTAGCAAATCGAGCATTAGCGGTAGTTTGAATACAAACTCGCAGGCATTACAGTTGAATGTTTCCATTCCTTATGGCAAGGTAGGTACCATCGTGATGCAAAATGTAGACCTGAAAAGTACAGGCGATTTTAATACGCTGAAAATTAATGCTAAGGCAGATAATGTGACGGTTGGTAAAGACATAGTACATGGATCGCTGGATGTGAACACTACCGTTGGTAACAATGCTATGAGCTTTAAGATCGCTACGGCATCTAATAGCGAATATGGAACTGCCACACTCAATGGTACCGCAACGGGCCATGGTGATACCCTGAGTTTAAATTTATTGCCATCTGAGTTTTACCTGAACGATACAAAATGGGATATTGTAAACGGCAAGGCAGATATAAGTTCGGGCTATCTTTTTGTTGAGGACCTGCATATTAATTCAGGGCTGCAGACATTGCGTGCATACTCCAAAATGGATAATTATAACGGAGAATCGAGCCCTACCCTTTATACAGAATTGAACAATATTGACATTGCTCAACTGGGAAACCTTGTAGGCCTGGCAGACTATAAACCGGACGGCCGTATCAATGGTAAAGTGCAATTCGACAATATCTATAAAGACATCGTAATAGCAGGCAATATTAAAGCTACGGATGTAAAACTGGGCGACGATACAGTGGGTAATATCAATTTATCAGGAAGCTATAACGCAGCAAAAAACATCATAACGCTAGATAACCAAAGTGGCATTTACCGTGGCGATGGCTCACTAACGGCATCGGGCAACCTGTCTTTTGACAGCACCAGCAACCAGCATATTGTTGGCAATATACAGTTCAACAACACACCAGTAGCATGGGTAGCACCTTTCACTACAGGCCTTATGAGCCAACTGGGAGGCAAACTGGATGGCAATGTGAAAATAACAGGCATTGCATCGGCACCACATATAGACGGAAAGGTTCATTTATCTGACGCGAGTGTACGATTTGACTTCCTTGGCCCGGTGTACACAATACCCGAAGCGGATGTGAAACTGACTGATGAAAGAATAGACCTGGGTACCGTTACCCTATATGATGCCAATAAGAACCCAGGTACACTTACCGGATATATTTCACACAAAGCTTTCCAGGATTTTTACTTTAATCTGAACATGAACTCCCCTAAAATAGAGGTGATAAGACTGGATGAAAGTGAAAATGCACTTTTTTATGGCAACCTTACCGGCAGCGTAAAGAACCTGAGTATACGGGATAAGCTAACTGATCTGAAAATACGGATTGGTAATGTGAGCCCGGCAGAAAAATCGCACCTCTACCTGCCTATACAGTCTAGTTCCGGCCTGAGCACCTATAGTTATATCAGTTTTAAATCCTACGGAAAGGAGCAGACAGAACAAAGGAAAACGAAGAATAAACTATCACTTAGTATAGAAGCCGGGATGAATGAGCTTGGAGAAATAACCCTTGTTCTGGACCCAAGTACAGGTGACGCCATCAACGCCAAAGGTACGGGCACTATCCGTATAGAGATGCCGGCGGGCAATGATATGCGTATGTCGGGCAGGTTCCTTATAACCGACGGTGATTACACATTTACATTGAAGCAACTTGCTTTCAAACGGAACTTTAAATTGAATAAGGGAAGTGAGATCAACTTTAACGGATTGCTGGGGCAAACGCAAATGAATGTCGAGGGCCTTTACACCGCCAGAACAAGCTTATATTACTTATTAAATACGACAGAAAGAAACATCGTAGATGCTGATAAAACAGATCGTGAATATACAGAAACCAGGATGCTGCAAGATGTAAATATCCTGCTTTTTATGAAAGGCACTTTAGCTAACCCCAACCTCACCTTTAAATTAGACCTGCCAAATAAAAGCGGCGTAGGAACTATCGCGTATACTAAATTACAAGCCGCTAACCAAAATGACCAGGGCTTGTTTAAGGAGGTTGCCTCTCTTCTTCTTATCAATACGTTTGTACCGTTGGACGGCAGCTTTGACGCCGGAAGTAGCAGTAGCGATGTCGTTTCAGGAGGCATCAGTAACGTAAGTCAGATACTATCCAGCACGGCATCTAACCAGCTAACTAATATCATAGCAAAGCTGACCGGTGATGAAAGCCTTAGTGTGGATCTACGTTATAAAAACTATAACTATGCTGACCAGAGCAACGCAAACAACAGAAATGAGTTTTCATTTGGCCTGAAAAAAAGCTTGTTTAATGAAAGGCTCTCTGTGCAGGTGGGTAGCTCTTACGACTGGGGCAAACCGGTATCATCCAACACAAGCTCCAGCAACTTCAACCCTGTAGGTGACTTCAAACTGCAATACCTGTTTCGCGAAGGAGGCAGCCTGAGTGGCTATATCTTCCGCACTAAAAACTATGACGCATTGGTAGATCAGCCCATATCAAGAGGTGGTATAGGCCTTAACTGGTCAAGGACCTTCAATAACTTCCAGGAATTCATCTACGGAAAATCGTATCTGCGCCGTAAAGCTGCACAAGCAACAGAACCGGCTAACAATACAGATACCACTAACGATAACCATGATGGCGGTACCTGGTAAAGATTATTGCTTTACAGACTGAAGGTAATGTTCTAATTGTTGTGTAATGATATTCCAACTGAAGCGGGAACGGATCACCTCCATACCTTTTTGCCCCACGCTTTTTCTTTGGGCTTCGCTATCCAACAGTGAAATAACAGACTTTGCAAAGGCCTCTTTATCTACCTGCATGATAGCACCTTCGCCGCTCTCTATGCCCAGGCCTTTAAAACCTATGTTGGAACAAACTACCGGCACACCCATCGCCATTGCTTCTAATACTTTGTTTTGTGTACCGGCACCAAACCTTAGCGGGGCAACAACAACACTTGCTTCATTATACGTTGCGGCAAGATCTTTGATAAAGCCTGTTACGATAATATGATCGCCAGCAAGCTCTAGTACACTCTTTACAGGGCGCTGTCCGCCAATAATAAATTTAACCTGTGGATGTTTTTGATGAATGAGGGGCAATATCTCTTTAACGAAATATCCTACTGCATCTACATTAGGAGCATAATCCATATTGCCTGTAAACAGCAAAGTATGGTTGTGGCTATAATCGTGGCCGGATGCTTTGAAAGTATCAAGGTCTACCCCATTCGGTAAGACTTTGATAGTATGAATGTTATGAACCTGTTCCAGGTAATCTTTGTCCTCTTCGGAACATACAAGAGAAAGCGGGTATTTGCGCATGACCTGTTCATATTTCAATACCCTTTTCTGCTCTATTGTTTCAAAAGCTTTCAGAACCGGATTCTTCTGCGCCTTCTTACGACGTTCCCAGTACAAAGAAAAAGCATCGGGCATATCTAATATCCTTGCCATATCTGTACGTTCGGCAAGATAAGGCGACATGCGCAAATGCTGCACATGTATCGCGTCAAATTTATCAGCAGCCAGCACCTCATCCAGCTTGCTCTTCATTTCTGAAGATTTGAAATACAACACCTGGAATGGCGTGCTATCAAAAATCCCTAACAGGCAATTCAACGCAGAGCGCCACTTAGGCAGATATACGAAATGTACTTTGGTAAATATTTTTTCAAGCTCTGCCTTGTATTGCAGATCTTCCTGTGTTTGGGCAAAAGTTAGTAAATGTACTTCGTGCCTTTTAGCCATGCGGCGGGCAAGGTTATATATCTTTAACTTATCGCCCCGATAGGGAGGATAAGGCACACGGTTGGCTAAAAAGAGAAACTTCAAACGGGCAAACTTTTTTGCAAGATATTATTTTAAAATATCGTGGCCCAGTTTATCGCGTTTGGTCTGCAGGTAAAACTCATTGTGCGGATTAGGAACTATCTCAATAGGTACATTGTCCACTATCTCTAAACCATAACCAAGTAAGCCGGCACGCTTGCGCGGGTTATTACTTATGAGCCTGATCTTGGACACGCCGAGGTAGCGCAGTATCTGCGCACCAACACCATAATCCCGCTGGTCGTTTTTAAATCCCAATGCAAGGTTTGCCTCAACCGTATCTTTGCCCTCTTCCTGCAGTTTGTAGGCCTTTAGCTTGTTTAGCAAGCCAATGCCCCTACCCTCCTGGTTCATATACAGCACAAGGCCTTTACCTTCCTGTTCTACCATTTCCATAGCTTTTTGCAATTGTTCGCCGCAATCGCAGCGCAGAGAGTGCAGTATATCACCTGTGAAGCAGGAACTATGTACACGTACCAATACCGGTTCATCTTTTTCCCAATCCCCTTTCTTTAGCGCAAGATGATGTTCGCCGGTATTCGTTTGCCTGAAGGCTATCAATTCGAAATTGCCATACTTTGTAGGCATTTGTACCCTTACTTCTTCTTCTATCAGGCTTTCTTTGCGGAGGCGGTATTCAATCAGATCTTTTATGGAAATGATCTTCAGATCAAATTTCTTAGCTATTTCCAGCAGTTCAGGCAGACGAGCCATTGTACCGTCATCATTCATGATCTCTACCAATACACCTGCGGGCTCAAAACCGGCAAGGCGGGCCAGATCAACAGTTGCTTCTGTATGGCCTGAGCGACGCAACACACCACCTGTCTTAGCACGAAGCGGGAAGATATGACCGGGACGGCCGAGATCTTCAGGAACCGTATTAGGATCTATTAATGCCTGGACAGTCTTAGAACGATCTTGAGCAGATATACCTGTAGTACATCCATGCCCTTTAAGATCTACCGAAACGGTAAACTGTGTCTGGTGCAAAACAGTGTTGTTTTCCACCATCAGGTTTAGCTTCAGTTCCTCGCATCGCTGCTCGGTAAGCGGAGCGCAAATAAGCCCCCTACCGTGCTTGGACATGAAATTGATTATCTCGGGAGTAACGTTGCGGGCTGCTGTAACAAAATCACCTTCATTTTCACGATCCTCATCATCTACCACTATCAAAAGTTTTCCTTGCCTCAGATCTTCCAGTGCTGCTTCAATGCTATCTAACATATAGTATCTTCTTAGAAGCACAAAGTTACAATCTCTTGGAGGTAAATACGATATAATACTATTGATAAAGCTAATAAAGGCAGACGAAGCGGTAAATTATGGGTTTGAACTATTAATAGGCCCATCCATATTAACTAAAATCGCTATGGCTCAAAGCATTGTTAACAGCCTTTGAGATAACCTCGCGCCAAGGCTTGCTGCATTATAGTTTGTCTTTACTAGTGCTGCCGCATTATGAGTTATTGCTTCGGCTTCGGGCTCATGTTCCAACGCCCAGGCAATAGCATCTGCAAAGTCCTGCGCGGTATCAGCCAGCAGATAATGGACACCAGGTATAGCGTCAATACCTTGAATGGCGATGCCGGTGCAGATAACCAGCTTTTCCGCAGCCATTGCTTCTAATATCTTGACACGTATGCCGCCGCCCGACCTTAAAGGAACGATGAGTATTTTTTTATCAGCAATAAAACCGGCAGCATCCGCTACTTCGCCTACGCAAAGCACACCCTCGCCCTGCAACATTTTCATATCAACGGGCATATTACGACCGGCGTATTCAAACAAGAAATGCGGCGTACGTTTATGTACCAATGGCCAGATGTCGTTTATGAACCATTGCATAGCTTCCTTATTGGGCAACCAATCCATAGCGCCGATATGATAACCTATCCAGTCGGGATTACTGTTATTACCAACCATCTCCCCTACTTCGATCGCCACAGGTATGGTAATTATATCAACTGTTGGAATGTGCTTTTTCACCTCTGCAGCGTCAGCGCCTGTAATGCCGATAAGCAAATCATAATCTTTCCAGGCAGCGATCTCATATTTACGGATTCGTTCCGCGAGATTCGTTAGATACAGCTTTTTGAAAGGATTTTTGGTTTCTGCCGCTAACCTCGCCCATATTTGTCCTTCCACATTGTGCATACGCAAGGCGAGTTTTGCATTGCTGTTCTTTCGAATCAAGGGGATGTAGGACGAAAGGAATACACTTTCCATCTGCACCACATCGGGTGCAAATTGCCGCAATATCTCCACTAGCCTGTCTGCAAAAGCCGACACGAAAAATCTTTGTACATGGTTCGGCCTGCTACTAAACAGATAATTGGCAACTATCCCTTTCGTACTTATACTGTTATCAACCGGTATTGTTTCAAAAGCGTATATATCGGTATATATGTTTTTGAGCGTTTCATCTGCAATTGGGTGCCGGGTGGTATTCATAGCCAGGACATATACCTGCCAGCCTTCATGTTTATAACCTTCGATCATAGCATTTACAGCTATGTTACCTCCGTCGTTGAGCGGGTAGGGAACACGATTATATAATATTAATATCCGGCGTGATGGCATCAGTTCTACTGCAAAAATAAAACACAAGTATAAAACGTTTATTTTTACAAATTATTCAAAAGCCTGTTTTTAATTGCAGGCGCCGTATAGCGGTTGTTCATGAGCAAAGCCACCAGGATAGTTTTTACTGTAACCAACGATCTGAATTATGACCAGCGTATGATACGCATCTGCACTACTTTAGCAGAGGCTGGTTACGATGTTACGCTTGTAGGTTTTAAGCGAAAGGATAGTAAACCGCTTATGGATCGACCCTTTAAACAAAAACGCCTGCCAATCATTGCTGAACAAGGTAAGTTGCTTTATGTCGACTTTTGGACGAAGCTATTCTTCTACCTGCTTTTTTGCAAGGCTGACATTATGTGCTGTATAGACCTGGACACTATTTTACCGGTATATTTTGCTTCCGTCATCAGAGGAAAAAAACGTGTACATGACGCCCATGAGCTGTTTGTAGAATTGAAGGAAGTAATATCACGACCAGGCATAGCACGCATGTGGAATGCCATTGCCAATTTTGCTGTACCACGCTTCCCTAACGGATACACCGTTGGGGCGGGCATTGTAACAGAACTACAAAAAAGGTATCGTGTAAACTATGGCCTGGTGAGAAATATCACTGTTTTAAAGCCCATAACCATTCCGGAGAAAAAAGAGAAATATATATTGTACCAGGGAGCTGTAAACGTGGGAAGAAGGTTTGAGCAATTGATACCCGCCTTTCAATACATAGATGCACCATTAATTATTTGTGGCAGTGGTAATTTCTTTGAAGAAGCAGTGGCGCTGGTGAAGCAGTACGGACTGGAAGACAAGATCACCTTTAAAGGATATATACCACCTGAAGAGTTGCGCAATTATACATTGTATGCATGGATAGGGATCACACTATTTGAAGAAACCAGCCTTAGCAACAGGCTATCTCTCGCAAACAGGTTTTTCGATTATATGCATAATGGCGTACCACAGCTATGCATTAAGTACGAGGAATATGAAATAGTGAACAGGGAATTTGAAGTGGCATCATTAATTGGCGACCCGACACCTGAAAGCATTGCAGCCGCCATTAACAAGTTACTGCACGATGAAGCATACCACCAACGCCTGCAGGATAATTGTCTAAAGGCCCGCGAAAAATATTGCTGGCAGCACGAAGCACAAACTTTATTACAGATATATGACCGCATTGCACGATCGTAGATTACACATAGTATCTTTTGATGTGCCCTACCCACCCGATTATGGCGGCGCCATAGATGTGTTTTATAAGATCAAAGCATTAAAGGAAGCAGGGGCACAGATTTACCTGCATTGTTTTGCATACGGAAGGCAGGCCAATCGCGAATTGGAGGCGCTTTGCAGAGAAGTATTTTATTACCCACGCATTACAGGCTTACGAGGGCTATCACTTACAGCACCGTACATAGTGCACTCCCGCAGGAACAAACTGCTGCTGAAACGGCTTATGGAGATCGAAGCGCCTATTTTATTTGAAGGCGTGCACACTACCCACTACTTGTCCGACCCGGGCTTAAAGAAAAGGATCAAAGCGGTGAGAACTCATAATATAGAATCTGACTACTATGAGCAACTTGCAATAAAAGAGCCAGCATTTACTAAACGGTTGTATTACAAAATGGAATCTTCCCTATTGGGGAAATACGAGCATAGCCTTGAAGATGCTGATTGTTTCTTCTCACTATCATCTGAAGACAATAAGTATTTTCAAAACTTATACCCGCAAAGAAACACATCATTTATAGCCCCGTTTCACCCGTATAGCAGGGTGATGTCTTTTACAGGTATGGGTGAATATTGCCTCTACCATGGCAACCTGTCTCACCCGGAAAACAAAGAAGCTGCATTGTATCTGCTGAACGAAGTCTTCGGACAAATAGATATGGAAGTTATCATAGCAGGCCGCGAACCGGGCAAAGAGATATTTGATGCCTGCAACAGTCTTAGTAATTGCAGGCTCATTGCCAACCCATCTGTTCATGAGATGGAACAGTTGATACAGGATGCACATATACATGTATTACCTACCTTCCAGGCAAGCGGTATGAAACTAAAGCTATTGTATGCACTATTTTGTGGGAGACACGTAATAGCAAACGCAAATATGCTACATGGCACCGGACTTGATAACGCATGCATAGTAGCCAATACTACTACTCAATTTGTAGATTCCATTAACGATCTCAGAACTATTGCATTCACCGCAAATCACGTAGCACAAAGAGCTACAATATTAGCAGAAGGCTATGACAATAATATAAATGCAGAACGCATACTTACATACCTGCAGGTGTGATCTCTTTGATACCACTTTGCTCAATACGCACTACACGGGCAGGAAATTTCTGGATAATACCATAATCGTGCGTGGCCATTACAAACGCAGTGTGATAATCTCTGCAAATATTAAAGAGCAAGTGCATGATCTCATCTGTGGTATCAGGGTCCAGGTTACCTGTAGGTTCATCTGCAATTATCAGCTTAGGATTATTTAATAATGCGCGTGCTATATCCACACGCTGCTGTTCGCCGCCCGACATTTCATATGGCATTTTAAAGCCTTTATCGCGCAAACCTACTTTTTGCAGCACATTTTCTATTTTCTCTTTCATCAGCACTTTATCCTTCCAGCCGGTGGCAGTAAGTACAAACTCCAGGTTTTCATAAACATTCCTATCGGTAAGCAGCCTGAAGTCTTGAAAAACAACACCAAGATTCCTGCGCAGTAACGGTACAGTTTTCCAGGTCAGGGTCTTAAGATCAAAGCCGGCAACTTTACCGGTACCTTCTTTCAAATACAAGTCTCCATACAAGGTTTTCAGCAGGCTGGATTTTCCGCTGCCTGTTTTACCAATCATGTACACAAATTCGCCTTTCCCAACTTCAAAATTTACATTCTGAAGTATCAGGGTTTTTCCCTGAAAGATGTTGGCGTTGTGCAGAGATACTATACTTGAATCATTCATGCTTATTGTTTGTAACAAAAATAATCGGTTAACTCCACTCTGTATCTATAAATTTTAAAATAAAAAAATTGCCCCCGGAGTTCCGGGGGCAATTTTTTTATTTTAATACCAGACTCTTAATTAGTAAGATATCAGTTTATCAGTATAGTTCTGATTGCCTGCAGCAACCTGTACCAGGTACATACCTTTAACAGAGATAGCATTTGCAGGAATTTCTACACGGCTAAGTTTATCATTCAATACCTGGCTGGTGCGGAACACAATCTTACCGGTAATATCAGTTACAACAATATTCGCTGTTTGTCCTTGTTCTCCGTTGATAACCACATAAGCATTACCATTAGTAGGGTTTGGAGCAAGCGCAATATTCTTGTCTTTACCAACCAAAGTGTTAACACCCAGCGGGAACGGACTGATGTTGATGCGATCTATATAGAAGTTGTTACTGATACCCAGCTCGTTACGGCTTGCATCAGAGTTTGGCTTATAACGGAATCGGAAATAAACCTGTGCGGTACGAGCTGCAGCAGGGATCTTCAAAGACTGCAATGCCCAGTCGCCCAGCCATAAAGGAGCGTAAGGATCTGTATATTGACCTTTATTAAAGATTTGATCCTTGGTCAGATAAGCAAATGTTGTGAAAGAGGTACCGCAAGTTGTTGAATAAGCGACTTCCAGAGTATCTACTAATATAGAAGGATCTGCAGAAATAGAAGCTCCTGAATACATGTAATTAAGGTTACATTCACCATCCTTCATATTGCTTAAATTGAAGCCTGTGGTAAAGAAATCGTCATAATCCTTTGATAGTAAATTGCCTGAAGTTGGTTCATGTACCGCAGGGGCGCCAATAAGAGTTGCAGGATATACACGTTTATCAAATCCACGATATACTATACAAGACTTGTCGTAGAAACCATTGTTATCCAGCAGTTCCCATTTGAAATCGTTATTGTAATAGTTGAAGATAGGCCAGCTTGCTACGTCACCATCAGTATTGAATTCCTGGTAATACCCATTCATTGGATCTTTAAGGTTGTTAGGATCTGCAGCATAAACAGCTGCTTTCCTTGTAATTGTGGTATCGCCACTGTGGTTACCTGTAACGGTAAGCGTAACATCTACCCAACCCGGAGCAGTTACCGCGCTGGAAATTGAAGTATTAGTACCTGTGCTTCCGTTAGCTATAGACCAGCTGGTAGCAGTAATCGTATCTCTCCATGACTGGCTTTTGAATACGAAAGGCTTGTCTGCTGAGGCACAAAGAAAGTAAGAGCGTTCTGTAGAGTTACCACTTTTTTCAACTGAAAAATCAGGTACCGGTTTCAGATCAGCCCTCTTAATAGGCATCCAGGCTGCAGTGTCTAAAATACCCGTAACCACCATATTTTCAGGTGTGATCAACCTGAGACGATTACCTACAGTGCTTTTTAATGTAGAACGCATCCTGTCAACTTGTTGCAATGTAAACATCTTAGGACAGTCAGAATAATCCATGATGTTCTGCGTGTTCGCTATATCCGGATAGTCAGCGGTATCTTGTTGGGTTCCGTTTGTAAATGTTTTAAAATAACCGTCGTTACCATCCATTAGTGCGATATCATCTACATCAAGGAAGTTGCCGCTTGCCCAGTTAGTATTGTTATCGCTACCTGCAGACAGGATAATAGTTGCACTATCCGGGTTATCTCCTGTTGTATAATTTACAGGTATTACAAAACGAGCCCAGTTAGCCTGGCTACCTGAAAGTGTATATGTTGTAGAAGTAACGGTATTGCGAACATGGTTTACAGAATCGTACTTCGTCATCAGTAATTTAATGTAGCCATGATTGTTACCCACATTATTGTATTTCCAGTAACCAGTAAGTGTTGCAGGACGATGCTTGAAAGGGAAAGGACCGTTTTGAGCGGCTGCAGACACTAAACCGTTTAATACCGCTGCAGAATCGGTGCGTACTTCGATTGCTTTGCCACCATGTGTGTTGATGTGCCCGAAAATAGAACGCACAGTACCCGGAGCCAGGTTTCTATCCATTACTACTACATCATGATTAGATGTACCTACATTCTTCCAGTAAGGACTGGCAGAATAAGTGTATCGAAGTGTATCGCCAGGTGAGTATACTATTGTATCCTTAACATCAGCAAGTGTTTCGAAATTAGGATCAGGTATACCGGGGCCCTTGTAATGGATACAGGCCGTGTCATAATCATAAATAACATTATCAAGGTTACAGTTACCTGCACCATTGGGGTGCAATGCACCTGCCGGTGCTGTACTACCAAAGTGACCTGTTGTTGGCGGTGTATCATCTACTTCATCGTCTCCGCAGTCTTCACCGGCACCCTTGTTACTATTATTCCAGGGATGATACAGGTTTAGATAGTGGCCTATTTCGTGCTCGTAAGTTCTTGGCGCGCCGCTGTTTTGGCTAATAAAGGTAGCACCGCCGATCACTCCATCAGTATAAGGTACAGCTGCTGCTGTTGATGGAAAAACAGAATACGCAGCAACAACGCCACTTGAGGCTCCACGACCAATTTTGTTGATCAACCAAATATTCAGGTAACGGTCAGGTGCCCATAAATCTTGTTTGGCCTGATCGTCACCACCACGTGTGAGATAAGAGAACCTACGTGTGATACCGGTAGTAGGGTTACCAAAAGGATCTTTATTTGCTAAAACAAACTGAATCCTTGCATTACCGATATATGGTTTAAATTCACCCACTACATCAGCAGTATCCGAATTCTTTTTAATATAGGTAACATTCATTCTATCTACCCAGTTGTAGATATCGTCATCTTTTACGTATTCTGCGCCATATTCGTGAACAATATGCACTACAATAGGTATATAAACCAACGCGTAATCCGAATCTTTAGAAGGTGTGTACGGAGACACAATTTTTGCTGCTGCCGTTGATGAAAAACGTACTTTCATTAGCGCCTGCTGAAACTCCTGCTCCATCTGTGCCTTATATTTTGCAATTTCAGGATGCTTTTGGAGATACTCCCTGTTTACATCATCAGTAGCACAACTCTGAGCCGAAGCCATCTGACCTAAACCTGCTGCTAACGATAGCAATAGAATAGACTTTTTTATCATCTGTGTATTATTAATAATATAAGAATCTGTGGTTTCAAAGATAGATATTCCTGTTAAAGAAAAGCAAAGTTTTTTGTCATAGAAGTATGATATTTCATATATTCTACGCCTGCGCGTCCCTATTTTGACACTTACATGATTTTTTCAATATTTAGAAAAAGCAGCATTATCAGGATAAATGAAGTGCATCATACATCTTATCTATCTCGATAGGCTTTTTCAGAAAACCTGAGAACAACGAAATATAGTCTTCTTGCTGATCTGCTGTAATATCAGCGGTAAGTGCAAATATTAGCGTTGCATTGTTGGGATTTTCTGCCTGCCTGATTGCCTTAGTAGCGTCGAAGCCATTCATCTCAGGCATATGCAGGTCCATAAGAATAAAATCATATTTATCTGCAAGCGACATCTCTACCACTTCCAGTCCATTCTTTGCGTGTTGAGGAATCATGCCCCAGTTTTTTAATAGCTTGACTGCCACCATCGCATTTACGAGGTTGTCCTCTGCTAAAAGCACTGTCTTTCCTTTTAGCTGATCCAGGTTGCGTGTTTCGGCCTTACCCGGCACATCAGCTCTTTTTAACTTAAGATCAAAATAGAATTCAGAGCCAACGCCTATCTGACTGGCAACAAAAACCTCGCTGCCGTGCAGCTGAACCAGCTTTTTAACGATAGCCAGCCCGAGGCCTGACCCACCCTGCTTACGGGTGTTGGTATATTGCTCCTGCGAAAAACTATCAAATATCTGCGGCAGATAGGATTCTGAAATACCCGGGCCCGTATCTATAACTCGAAAACTAACCAGATCATAATCCTCATCCTTCATTATCTTATTCACTAAAACATCTACTTTACCAGTATCAGTATATTTGATCGCATTGCTAATAATGTTTCCCAGTATTTGCGATATTTTGGTTTCATCTATTTCATACGCAGCGGCAAGCCCATTTGTAACCAGGTTTAACTCAAGACCTTTTTCTTTTGCGAGGCTATCGTAAGTATTCCTGATATTTTCTAACAGGCCGGTGAATTTACAAGGCCTTAACTCCAGAACAGCCTTACCGGAATCGAGCTTGGTAAAATCAAGGATATCATTAATAATAAGTAACAGGTTGTTTGCAGCAAATTTTAAAGATGTCAATAATTGCTGTTCTTCGGGATCGGACTTATCCTTTAGCAAAGAGCTGATCATGATGACCGCGTTCAATGGTGTCCTTATTTCATGGCTCATGGTCGACAAAAACTCCTGTCTTACCTTAAATGCCTGCTCCACCCGGTTCTTTTTTTCTAGTATCTCGGCTTTTTCACGCTGCAGCTGGTTGTCTTTCTCAATAGCTTCTACCTGCGCTATCAGCTCATAATTTTCTATCACCTGCAGGGTCTGGGTCGTGATCACGCTTTCCTTGTATTTGATATACTCTTCCAGGTAGCTGAGCGCCAATTCATTATTGCCCTCGTTTTTATGCAGCTGATATAAGTGATAATAAGTCTTGAACCTTATGATGGCGATATTGTACTCTTTGCTGATTTCCAGCGCCTTCCCGAACGCTTCTTTTGCTTTCCCGTGTTCGTCCATTTCTGCATACAAGGCGCCAAGTTTGCGATAAGTCATACCTGTACCCAGCCGCTCACCGGATTCAAGGTGTATCTTCAGCGCATTTTTAAAATCGGCTTCTGCCTCCGCATACTTAAGCGCATGTGTATATACTTTTGCCCGGCCATATAAGGCAAATGCCAAGCCCCGCCTGTCTCCAGAGCTTTCTTTGAGGCTTATGGCCCGCTCGATGATATGAAGTGCTTCTTCTACCCTGCCCTGCTTCAAGAATATGCCCGACAGGGGATTATACCCGTTGGATTCAAGATTAACATCGCCCGCTTTGATGGCAGCATCTATAGACTGCTGGTAAGATTTTACAGCATTCTTGAAATCACCAAAATACTCGTAAATAGTGCCCAGCGATTTATGAACCCTTGCCTGGTTATGATAATCATTAAAGTGCCTGTATGTAGTTAGGCAATCCAATAAATGCGTAAGCCCCAGATGGTAGTTATCCGTTTTATAATAAACACCCGCCAGGTTGTATTTCACATCCGCTATACCCTTTTCATCCTTTAATTCATTGAAATACAGAAGTGCTTCTTCAGCGTGTTCTGTAGCTTTCTTATACTCACCCTGGATCATATAAAAAAGCGACAGGTAATTGAGGCTTTGAGCAAGGAGGGGGATATTTTCCTGATCGCGGCTTAGCGAAAGTGCTTTTTCTGCCAGATCAATGCTTTGTTTAAGATTATTCACACGGATCTTGTATGCAGCACTCAGTAACTGAGCAATGTTTTCGCTCTCAATTGTAACAGTTTGGTTCATGTGTCGATGGTAGTGGATACCGGGGATACACCCACCTGGCATAGAACTAAATTAAACATTGATTGTCAATTAACAAAATGTTATGCTTTAACGACATACTATCTAGGGGCTCCATGGCACAACTTATTATGCTGGATAATAAAACAACTTTTATGCAAACACCAGAACAAAAAAGACAAGAAATAGCAGACCATGGGTATGCTACCCCCGACCAGAAACCTGAACAAAAAATGAGCGGTAATGAACAAAGTAGCCAGTCGCTACAGGCAGAAGATGAAGAAGAGGAAACTGCTGCAGACCTTGGCGACGGAAGCGACGGTGGCGCCGCATCTGATGGAGAAGATTAGTAAGAAAGCCGTGAAAATTCACGGCTTTTGAATTACCTGGTAACCGGTTAATAAGATGTTATCCGCTTCAAAAAGACTTGTTAACCAGAAGAGGGAGTGCGAATAATTGGATCACTATACATCATCTTTGTATCAACAACAACAAAGACAAATAACCGAATGAAAAAAGCACTTATCCTCACCACCCTGATTATAATCTCTGCACACCAATTATTTGCACAAACAAACAGTTCTGCAACACAGAAAGTAAACCTGAACCTTTCTGATGCTATTGAAATTACCTATTATGGGTCAGGGTCCGGATCGGGAAATGGAAGTGTCAACCTGGCATTTAATACTGTGAACGACTACGCTAACGGAGTGGTATCATGGGACGAACATTATAAGGTGCGTTCGAACAAAAACTTCAAAGTATCTGTAAAAGCAAATGCCGCAAATTTCACCTATGTGGGCAGTGCCAGCCCTACCCCGGTAATGCCAGTTTCGGGTGTCCTGGACCTTATTGTTACATCAAATACTACGGGCGGAAGTGTTGCTTCACCATTCACTTTAAATACATCATGGGCCGGCTTATCCAGCGCTATGCAAGACCTTATATCGAACGGCAGCCGTGGTGGCGACCAAATGTTTGCAGTTAAATATCGTGCAACGCCGGGCTTTAACTATCCTGCCGGTAACTATACTATAGATGTAGTTTACACTGCTACTCAACTATAGAATCGCTAAGTTTTTTAGCTATATACCGTTAAAACACCCTTTTCTTTAATATTTTGATGTTGTACCTTGTAAGCAATTAGTTATCAGGAACAACCACCTTAAACATTATTACCATGGTTACAGTTAGTCCTAATAAGATCATTCGCATTGCCATTGCGGATGATGTACCCATTCTAAGAAAAGGATTGATTTTGCTGCTTAATTCTTACAAACCTTGCGGGGTAGATATTGAAGCAAACAATGGAGAGGAACTGATCAGTAAAATAAAGTCGGCCGAAAATAAACCTGACATCTGCATCCTGGATATTAGTATGCCGGTGATGGATGGATACGAAACACTCTCTGCTATAAAACAATACTGGCCTAATATAAAAGTGGTCATTTTATCTGTGCATTATAATGAATATACCATCATACGCACGGTGCGCGAAGGCGCCAGCTGCTGCCTGCCCAAGGAAGTAGACACAGATGAATTATTCACAGCAATAAAGCAGGTACACAATAAAGGATATTATCATACAGAACTGGTGAAGCATTATTTAAACAACTCGATGTATGAAGATGTGCGTAAGCTGAAGCTGAACAAAAATGAGCAGGAATTCCTTCGATTATGCTGCAGTGATATGAGCTATAAACAAATAGCCCTGCAAATGGAACTAAGCCCCCGCACTATAGACGGCTATCGTGATGACTTGTTTCTAAAACTGAATATCAAAAGCCGTAGTGCGCTGGTGATGTTTGCACTACAAACGGGACTTGTAACCTCCCCATCTGAAAAGGCATGACAAGTACTACAAGTACTAATTGCCCAGTGTAGCCTGCCAGATGAAATAAATATTTACCAACACATAAGCAGCTAAAAGCAACTGGGCAGTAGTCATATCAAAACGCCTGGCTGCGGCTTCTTTACCATCCTTTACCAGCTTTAGTGAATATGCAGTACAAACAATCACTACCAATATGCAAAAGAGCGTAATGCCGTGCAGCATATCTACCAGGGTAAAGGAACTTGATTCCGGCAGTGCAGAATCTATAATATACTTGTTACCCACTACTGCAAACAATGCACCAACACTAAGGCCAAAGCGGGAGTCAATGCTATCGGCATGGATGTAGAAACACATGTAGGCTATCAGGAATGCCACATACATCCCAAGGAACATCTTCCAGAAAAGTCCCATAGCGCTGCGGTCTATCAATATGGTTACTTTAAAATTGCCATAAGTGCTTCTTGGTTGTTTTATAGAGGTATCGCCAAATGTTGTTTCATATATTTTAGTGCCGGCTTTGACGGTCAGGCTGTCAATATCCCACCCTCTCAATGTGAAACGCGGATCGAAGTGTTTACCAAAAGTATCCGGGGCAAACACAAGAGCTTTGGAATCAAATTGAGAATTCTCTATGGAGAGGTGGAGCTTTTGCTTATCGAAAGGAAAATTGTTGATCTTCCACGAATCCTTCATCACGCACTGCATCTTCATGAGTACATAAACCAATGCGCCGCTGCTATCGATCGTAGCAAAAGACCTGCTCATTGTTTTAGCCCCCGGTATCTCTAAATTATTGAGGAAGTCAAACTTCCTGTTCGCATATTTCAGCCAAAGCCAGAATGTGATGGCGTATTCCTTTTCCTTGAAATCTATGTTATGGATGCTGGTGATATAGATACCTGTTTTCACGGTATCGGGCCCTTTTGAAGCGGAATCTGTAACTGTTGTTTGAGCATATGAAATGCAGGTACTAACCAGCAATGCTACCAGGATACCAAGCGAAAGAAATACTTTCCTGCGGAAGAAGTTTTGCATCGTGCAACAGATATACAGGAAAAGTACAAAAAAAGCTGATCCAAATGGATTGGCCTTAATACACCTCTTACCAACAAAACTTCGGATCAGATACCTGAGTCTTCCCGCGAAATTCACACACCCTGCGCAAGACTGTTTTTGTTGGGAAAATGTACAAACAGCAGCCTCCACATTAAAACATACAATATATCAACAGGAGATCTTTTACCTTTAGGATGTCCCTTTGTGGGAAACTCAATTGTTATTGGATTGTAGTTCAAATATTCAATAACAATTAAAATCAATCAAAATGAAAGAGTACATTCTTCTATTTAGACACGAAAACGTGAACGGGAAAGTATCACCGGAACAAATCCAGCATTGGATGAAACAACAAATGGACTGGGTAAACAGTATTGTTGCAAAAAACAAATTTGTCAGCGGTACAGGACTACTTTTTGACGATGCGAAGGTTGTTAATCACAAAAAGCTTGTTACAAATGGTCCGTTTGGAGACATTAAAGAAACGCTTGGAGGGTATATTGTCGTTATGGCAGAATCAGCAGATGAAGCAGCAGAATTTGCAAAAGGAGCGCCTATTTTACAAGGCGAAGGCAATACTGTAGAAGTGAGGCAAATTTTAAAGCACGGCTAAACTAAGGAAAGGCTGTCTCACTATGGCAGCCTTTCCTATAAATGGATTGACGAATGAAGATATTATAAAAAAAAAGCAAATTGCCATTCCGAAAATGTTTATTGGCAATTTATGGTTTGAAGTCAGGAGATAAACCCTTCTAATTAGTTAATGATCTGTCTTAGTGCGACTTGTTGAAGCAACAAAAAGCTTTTTGACTAGCAATGGAACATGATAATAACGAACTGATTCCTCATTTATTTAAAATAGAGTACAGCAAAATAGTATCTGTGCTTGTCAAATCTTTTGGTCTTAAACACATTGAAATAGCGGAAGATATTGTAAGTGAAACATTTTTGTCGGCACTTGATATATGGCCTTATAAAGGAAGTCCTGTAAATCCAACGGCCTGGCTTTACACTGTTGCAAAAAACAAACTAAGGAATCACCTTACCAGAAATAACAGTTTCTCCAAATTTGTTACGAAGAACTCAAATGACGAAGATGAATCGATCGAAACAATGATCGATTTTTCTGATAAAAACATTTCTGATAGTCAACTTCAAATGCTCTTCGCGGTATGTCATCCGTCCATTTCAAAAGAAGCGCAAATTTGCCTGGCATTGCGAACTTTATGTGGATTAGGTTTAGATGAAATTGCAAACGCACTTTTATCTAACAAGGAAACCATCCATAAACGCTTGCAACGAGCGAAGAGGAAACTCTACTCAGAAAAGATCAAGATGGAATTGCCGCCCGACAAAGAAATCAACGAGCGTTTAAATACTGTAGTCCAAACAATATATCTATTGTTTAGCGAAGGGTACTATTCAGAAAGTAATAATTCTATTGTGAGGAAAGAGCTTTGTGCTGAAGCATTAAACTTAACTTATTTACTTCTGGACAATACATTAACAAATAATCACGCCACCAACGCCTTAATGTCATTAATGTGCTTTCACTCTTCGCGATTAGAAGCAAGACAATCAATAGATGGTGGCGTTATATTGCTTAATGACCAAGATAAAACTCTTTGGGATAGTGAATTTATTGAAAAAGGGTTCTATTATTTACAACAAGCGTCCAAATGGGAAATTACTTCAACATATTACTTTGAAGCAAGCATTGCATATTGGCATACGGTAGACAATAGTAATTCCGATAAATGGCCAAGTATTCTGAAATTATATGACGTTTTATTGTTGGCTAATCATTCACCGGTAATAGCATTAAACAGAATTTGGGCACTCTCAAAAGTTCACGGAAATCTTGTGGCAATAACGGAAGCTGAGATTCTAGGGTTAAAAACAAGTCATTTTTATTTTATTCTTTTAGCAGAGCTATACAAAGAAATTAATATTAGCAAAACAATCGAATACTTAACCGAGGCACTCCAGCTTTGCAAGACAAATACAGAAAAGGAAATGATACAAAAACAAATCAATGAGCTACGTAAAAATCCGGCCAGTTAAGCCGTTTTCTGTTTAATTGCCGAATTGTAAACCTGCAACTTTATAATCTGTACGAGAGAAAATGTAGAGAACGGCCCGTTGAGCTTTATTGCCAGAGATGAAAATCTACCCTCAAAGGGAAACATGTTGTAGCTCTTGTAAAAAAACAATCCATTCAGAGGGGAAAACAGAAAGAGAGCAAGAAAAAAGGGAAAGAGAGCACACGCTTGTTGCTCTCTTTCCCTTAATATGTGCCCCAGACGGGAATCGAACCCGTACTCGCCTTGCGGCAAACAGGATTTTAAGTCCTGCGCGTCTACCTGTTCCGCCACCAGGGCATCCTTGTACGCAATAGTACAAATAAAAAATTCCAAACCGTGTGGTTTGGAATCTCTTAGAGCGGAAGACGAGACTCGAACCCGCGACCCTCACCTTGGCAAGGTGATGCTCTACCAACTGAGCTACTTCCGCATATGCTTTAAGAACTTTGGGAGTGCAAAGATACAGGACGTTTGTAAATATCCAAACTCCTTTTCAAAAAAATTTTTCTACTATTTATTATTGTTCTTAATACTATGCGTCTTTACTGGCTTCTTCTGCAACGCAACATTATACATTACCTTTGCCGCCATGTTATCGCAACTCGCAGCACTGGTAAAAAAAGACTTGTTGATAGAATGGAGACAGAAGCATACACTGTTCGGTGTGTTGCTGTATGTGGGCGCTACTGTATTTGCCGTGTATATGATGGCAGGGCAGCCGGAAGCTAAAATATGGAACGCGCTGTTCTGGATCACACAATTGTTTGTGGCGGTTAACTCGGTAGCCAAAAGTTTCTTGCAGGAGCACCCCAATAGGTTCAGGTATTATTTTACCATTGTAAAGCCATCCACATTTTTGCTGGCAAAGATGATATATAGTGTTGTGCTATTGCTATTGATGAGCCTGGTAAGCTTTTTCCTGTTTACGGTACTGTTGGGTAATCATCTTACCCAAACAGCATTGTTTGTTGCAGTAACTGCAGCCGGCAGTGTAAGCCTTTCTGTAGTATTTACTTTTCTATCGGCTATAGCTGCACGTGCGCAGCAAAACGCCGCCCTGATGGCGATATTGGGCTTCCCGTTGGTAATACCTGTATTGATGATATTAAGTAATCTGTCATTAAAAGCAATTGCTCCCGTATATCAACCCGGATGGTGGGTATTGGCAGCAGTCCTGATCGCCTTGAGCATATTGGTAGTTGTGCTCGGATTAATCCTGTTTCCTTTTCTATGGCAGGAATAATTGCAAACTGCATCATATATCCAAAAAGTACAACGCTAAACACATAACAAACAAACACCATGTAACCCCTTTCCCTATAAATAACCTGTGCGCGACTGTTTTATAAAAACAAACTTTGATATTGGCAATTCTCTTACATTTGCCAAAATTTTAGAATAGCCTATGCGTAGCTTGTGGTGGAAAGTACTCTGCGTCATAATGCTGGCTTATACCATAATTGGGGGGTTACTACTACCGGTGCCTGCACGTTTCATACTCAACGAAACCATACGCAACCTATACTTCCACGTACCTATGTGGTTTACCATGATCCTGCTGTTCGGTTTTTCCTTTTACTTCTCTTTATCATACCTGCGCAAAGGCGACCTGGAGCTGGACATACGTGCCGTGGGCTTTGCCAAAATCGGTATCCTGTTTAGCATCTTCGGTATGCTTACAGGTATGGAATGGGCTAAGTACACATGGGGCGAGCCATGGAGCAACGACCCTAAACAACTGGCAACCGCTATATGTATGCTCAGCTATTTTGCCTACCTGATTTTACGCGGTGGTATAAAAGATGAAGAGAAGAGGGCTAAGATATCTGCCGTGTATAATGTCTTTGCATTCGCGCTCATGATCCCATTGCTATTTGTATTGCCAAGGATGGTAGATTCTCTGCACCCAGGTAATGGCGGCAATCCTGCTTTTAGCAATTACGACCTTGATAACAGGATGAGGATGGTCTTCTACCCTGCCGTTATAGGCTGGTTCCTGCTAGGTTACTGGATCAGCACTTTGCATATACGCATCAACTTATTCAGGTTCAAAACAGAAAATACTTTCTAGCAAAATCTCAACTCATGCGTAAAATATCACTGCTAATATTGATGCTGCTAACAGTTGCAGCAAAGGCCCAGGAAGCCCAGCCGGAGATGGCTGACACCTTCCGTTCGCAGGGCAAAATTTACGTTGTGGTTTTGGTATTAGCCACTATCTTTGCCGGGATTATTTTATACCTGGTAAGGCTGGATCGTAAAATCAGCAAACTCGAAAAAGGTAATTAGTAATCATTAATTTATAAACATAACAATATAGTATGTCAGAAACAGCAACAGCCCAAACCCAAAAACATTATAGTTTTTTCCAGGGTGTTGAGCGCAACTTCGACAAAGCAGCTGCCTATACAAGGTTTGAAAAAGGTATCCTTGAGCAGATAAAAGCTTGTAACTCTATATATCAAATGAAATTCCCGGTGCGCATTGGGGATAAAATAGAGGTTATTGAAGCTTACCGCGTACAGCACTCTCATCACAAACTGCCTTGTAAAGGCGGTATCCGCTACAGCATGGATGTAAACCAGGACGAAGTGATGGCGCTTGCTGCACTTATGACTTACAAATGCGCTATTGTAAATGTACCGTTTGGTGGTGGTAAAGGTGGCATCAGGATCAACCCTAAGAACTATACAACGTTTGAACTGGAAAAGATCACACGCCGTTATGCATCTGAACTGGTAAAGAAAAACTTCATCGGCCCCGGCATCGACGTACCTGCACCTGACTATGGTACCGGTGCACGCGAAATGAGCTGGATCGTAGATACTTATGCTTCCCTGAAACCGGGTGAAGTAGATGCAATGGGTTGCGTTACAGGTAAACCAATAGCACAAGGTGGTGTACGCGGTCGTACAGAAGCTACAGGCCTTGGCGTATTCTACGGTGTACGCGAGCTGTGCAAAATGGAAGAAGACATGAAACGCATCGGGCTGACACCGGGCGTTAAAGGCAAGAAAGTAATTGTACAAGGTTTGGGCAACGTAGGTTACCACGCTGCTAAATTCTTTGAAAAAGGCGGTGCTGTAATAGTAGGCCTTGCTGAATACGAAGGCGGTGTATACAACGCTAACGGCCTTGACCTGGAAGCAGTAGTTGCCCACCGTAAGGCTACAGGTTCTATCCTTGGCTTTGCAGGTGCTACTGATTTCAAAAACGGATTTGACGTTATCGAACAGGAATGCGATATCCTGATACCTGCAGCATTAGAAAACGTGATCAATGCAGATAATGCAGACCGCATTAAAGCTAAAATAATTGGTGAAGGTGCTAACGGGCCATTAACTCCGGAGGCTGATGAAATATTGCTGGCGAAAGGTGCTATCATCATACCTGATATGTACCTGAATGCAGGTGGTGTTACCGTATCTTACTTCGAATGGCTGAAAAACCTGAGCCACGTACGTTTTGGCCGTATGGACAAACGTTTCAGCGAAAACCAAAACGGCTCTATCCTGGAAACAGTAGAAAGCCTGACAGGTAAGAAGGTATCTGACATGGAACGTCAGCACATCATGCACGGACCTGATGAAGTAGACCTGGTTTATTCAGGCCTTGAAGATACCATGATCGGTTCTTTCCACGAGATCCGCGAAGCAATGCGCGAACATAATATCAACGATATGCGTACAGCTGCATTTATCGTTGCTATTAATAAAGTTGGTGTTGCTTACGAAGAACTGGGTATCTTCCCATAGTAGTATTAAACAATCTGAATAAAAAATGGCTGCAATTGCAGCCATTTTTGTTTTATTGGAATGATTACTAATAATTAGGAACCTTTGATTTATCTACCTTCCTGATGTAGTCATTAAAAGTTACCATGTTAGATAAAACCTTGCAGAAATATTCTCTAAACTCCTGCCTGGCTCTTGTAGTATTGGCACGTATCAATACCCTGTTTGCTTCGCTCCTGAGCGAAACATAATTCTTTAATGAAGGATCTGTATCTGCCAACATATCGCGCAATACAACTTCCCAAACATAGCCACTGAATTTAAGGCCATACTTATCGAAATACGGCTTATACCTGCTGATCACCTTTTGATTATCAAGCGGTATGATGTAGTCAAATACATTGTATTGGCGGTCCCTGATTAATGGGAAGCAAAGTGCTGTTGATTGATGCGCGTGTGTTTTTTGCTGCGCGTAAGAAACGCAGGGTAAAAAGGCCAGGGCCAGCGCAAGAAATAACTTGTGTTTCATATATTTTGTTATGCAAATATACGCGCAACAAGCCATAGAGCCAGTTTTATCAGTAAAACACCCATATGTATACACGTAAATATTAAACGCAGATGTAAATACTCTGCTAAAAGCAGTGAATTATATATGTTTTCATTTTCAATTTTCTTTCGTTTTCGGTAACTTCGCGACGTCTTTTTAAAGTTTAAACCATTTAAATTTCCCGAATAATGGCATTTGATCTTGATCTTATCCAGAAAGTATATAGCGAACTTCCCGGAAAAATTGCAATAGCACGCCAGCTTATTGGCCGTCCGCTAACATTTGCAGAAAAAATATTGTACGCGCATACATTTCAGCCAACAACTGAGCCGTATGTACGTGGTAAAGATTATGTAAACTTCGCACCTGACCGTGTGGCTATGCAGGATGCAACGGCGCAAATGGCATTGTTGCAGTTCATGACCTGCGGCCGCGATAAGGTAGCAGTACCAAGTTCTGTACACTGCGATCACCTGATACAAGCTAAAGTAGGCGCTAAAGAAGATCTGGCGGCTGCAAATGATGTGAACAAAGAAGTGTATGACTTCCTTGCTTCTATATCTAACAAATACGGCATCGGTTTCTGGAAACCGGGTGCGGGTATCATTCACCAGGTAGTGCTTGAGAACTACGCGTTCCCCGGTGGTATGATGATAGGTACCGATAGCCATACACCTAATGCCGGCGGCCTTGGTATGATAGCTATTGGCGTTGGTGGTGCTGATGCCGTAGACGTAATGGCCGGCCTGCCATGGGAACTGAAAATGCCTAAACTGATAGGCGTGAAGCTGACAGGTAAACTGAATGGCTGGGCTTCTGCAAAAGATATTATTCTGAAGGTAGCAGGTATCCTTACTGTAAAAGGTGGTACCGGTGCGATTGTCGAATATTTTGGTGAAGGTGCCGATAGCTTCAGCGCTACCGGTAAAGCAACTATCTGTAACATGGGTGCTGAAATAGGCGCTACATGCTCACTGTTTGCTTATGACGAGAAAATGGCGGATTACCTGCGTGGCACCAGCCGTGCGGATATCGCTGCTCTTGCTGATAAAGTAAAAGATCATCTGCGCCCGGATGCTGAGGTATATGCAGACCCTGCTAAATACTACGATCAACTGATTGAAATAAACCTGGATGAACTGGAACCATACGTGAACGGCCCATTCACTCCGGACCTGGCTACCCCGATCAGCCAAATGGCGGAAGCTGTAAAAGCAAACGGATGGCCTGACGCGGTAGAAGTAGCCCTGATAGGTTCTTGTACCAACTCATCTTACGAAGACATCTCCCGCTCTGCATCTATCGCAACAGATGCTATGAGCAAGGGTTTGAAAGCTAAGAGTGAATTTACCATCACTCCTGGTTCTGAAATGGTTCGTTTTACCATCGATCGTGATGGTTTCCTGAAGACATTCGACCAAATGGGTGGTATTGTACTGGCTAACGCCTGCGGGCCTTGTATCGGACAATGGGCTCGCCACATTGATGATCCTACCCGTAAGAATACGATCGTTACTTCCTTCAACCGCAACTTTGCTAAGCGTAACGACGGCCTTGCATCTACACACGCATTTGTTGCTTCCCCTGAAATAGTGACTGCATTTGCCATTGCAGGCAGCCTGTCCTTCAACCCGCTGAAAGATAAGCTGGTGAATGAGAAAGGCGAAGAGGTAATGCTTGCAGAACCTAAAGGTTTTGAACTACCCGCTAAAGGATTTGCAGTAGATGATGCCGGTTACCAGGCTCCTGCTGCTGATGGCAGCAAAGTAGAGGTGATCGTAAACCCTACAAGCAGCCGCCTGCAATTGCTGGAGCCATTTACCCCATGGGAAGGCACCTCACTGCACGGCCTGAGACTGCTGATCAAAGCGTTTGGTAAATGTACTACTGACCACATCTCAATGGCAGGCCCATGGTTGAAATACCGCGGCCACCTGGATAACATCTCTAACAACATGCTGATAGGCGCAGTAAATGCCTTCAACATGGAGACTAATAAGGTAAAGAACCTGCTTACAGGTGAATATGGCGAAGTACCTGCTACTGCACGCGCTTACAAAGCAGCAGGCATTGGCAGCGTAGTAGTTGGCGACGAAAACTACGGCGAAGGCAGCTCTCGTGAGCACGCAGCAATGGAACCACGCCACCTGGGTGTACGTGCTATCGTAGTAAAGAGCTTTGCCCGTATCCACGAAACCAACCTGAAAAAGCAAGGTATGCTGGCACTTACATTTGCCGATAAGGATGACTACAATAAGGTACAGGAAGATGATACCATGGATATCATTGGCCTGACGACATTTGCTGAAGGCAAACCATTGACCATGGTACTGCATCATGCAAATGGTACTACCGACGAAATCACGTTGAACCATACGTACAACGAGCAACAGATCGAATGGTTTAAAGCCGGTGGTGCACTGAATGTGATACGCTCTGAGTTTTCTACTAAATAGATTACAATACTTAAAATAGTAAAAGGCCACCTTAACGGTGGCCTTTGCTTTTATATTGCTATCAGGAATTAATCTTCCATCAGGTCGCGTATGGCTACAGATGCTACACAAGCACCAAATATTGCAGGCAGGTAAGACATAGTTCCGTATGCTGATTTTTTGAAATTGCTGCCATCCGTCAGCATCAGCGATTCTTTGACTGGCTCTTCCGGCGAGAATACAACTTTAATGCCTTTATATATTTTCTCTTCTTTCAGTTTCTTACGAACCTGCTGCGCGAAGGGGCAATTATAAGTTTTAGATATATCTACCACCTGTAACTGTGTTGGATCGAGCTTACCGCCTGCGCCCATAGAGCTTACCATTCGAAAACCTTTTGCCTTCGCCGCTTTAATAAATGTAAGCTTAGGGGTAATACTATCTATAGCATCTATAACATAGTCGAACCGGGCAGAGGATAACACATCTTCCACTTTTTCGGGTGTAATGAATTCCTTGATGCTATGCAGTTTCAATTCCGGGTTGATGGCCAGTAAACGCTCTGCCATGATATCTGCCTTATGCTGTCCATGCGTTGTAGCTAATGCAGGCAATTGCCTGTTACGATTGCTGGGATCTACCACATCACCATCTACAATGGTCATCTCGCCAATACCAGAGCGACATATAAACTCAGCGGCAAACGATCCTACCCCACCCATACCTACTACTAATACATGCGCGTTATGCAGTTTTTGTAATTTCTCTTTGCCTATCAACAACTCTGTACGCGATAGCCAGGCTGTGTCCTTCATCTCTTAAAAACAGTTTCAAAATTTTTGCGAAGCTGCAAAATAAGTGCATCCGGCGGAGTTTTCCTTATCGAAGCAGCCGCATTGTATAAATCTATTATGCTTGCTCCGCTATCGTCTGTTTCCAGGAAAAATTTATCGGCCGGCACTTTACTTAATGCATCTCTCGCGCCTGCATCTTCCTTCAATATCGCCGTACCAAACGACAGATAATAACCTTGTTTCAGGATTTGCTCTGCCAGCTGCCATTTTTTATTAAAGCCATGAAAGATCACCGGTACGTTCACTGCACTATTCCTCAGCAAGCCAAGCACTTCTTCATACGCCCTTACACAGTGGATCACCAGGGGCTTAGATAGCTCTTTAGCGAGCTGTATTTGTTTACCAAAAGCCAGTAATTGCAGGTCCCAATCTGTATCGCATATTTTATCTAATCCACACTCACCTACTGCTATGACATTATCTGCATTTGCCACCTGCTCTAATTCCCGAAATTGTGCGTCAAAAGTATCATTACTAATGTGCCAGGGATGCAATCCAATGGAGCAGATCGTGTCATTCCCCACCTGCCCGAAGTTTTGATACAAACTCTGAACAGATAATACCGAAGGCATAGTTTTAGTATTATGAGTATGGATGTTTATGTATGTGACGTTCTGCATGCGTTAGTAAAACTATAAAGTTTACAAACACCTAACGAACGGAGGCCATACAAACTTGTTTTTTTAGTATTTTTACTACACATGAAACCGCTGTATAGCATAAAGAATTTTATTGAATGGAAGGCCTTCGGCGTTTGTACTGCGATAGGCGAAAAAATAGGCGTAGCTACAAGTCGCATACGCCTATGGTTCATTTATATTTCTTTTCTTACGCTGGGTTCCCCTTTGATCGTTTATATGGTGCTGGCCTTCTGGATCAATATGAAGAACTACATCCTGATGCGCAGGAGAAATCCGGTTAAATGGCTGTAATTGTCTGTGCAGTTTTCAATAATTCCATCTAAGAGCTATATAATTAGCTGTGATTTTACCCAAGAGGAGTTTGACCGAAAACTAATGTCTTATTGGGGCAATATTGAAAACACAACAGACAACTATTTTGACTTTTACTCCATATCGTATTTAGGAACAAAAGACGAACCACGTTTTAACATAGAAAAGTCGTTAACGGGGCGTGGGGGTAGCCAAGAATCCTATATCACCGGGGAAGGAAATATAACATCAGCCGCCCAAGGCATTAATATTTCCATCACATATTATGTGGACAGCCCAAAATTGGGAATCATGACAATAGTAACGGGAATAATGGCAATAGTGACGATTGTTCTTTTTATTGCAGGACTAATATCACCAGACAAAACACATGGCAATCTTAATATTTTTTTAGTCCCCCTAATTGGATTAGGTTTCTTTGGAATCGTGAGATCTATTCCATTACTTATGATCAGCACATTCCACAATCAATTTGTTAGTGTGCTAATGAGCTAATTAATCTTCGTAATCATCGTATGCAGCTTCCCTGCGGGCTTTTCTTTCAGCTTTGCGTTTGGCACGTTCTTCCTCTTTTTGCTTTTTTTCTGCAAGACGCTCACGCTCCATTTCTTCCTGCTCCCTGCGCTCTGCAGCTTCTTCGCGGGCTATGCGCTCTTCCTCACGCTTACGAGCTTTTTCTCGGTCTTTATCAGCCTGCTCCCGGCGTAGCCTCATAGCAGCCTCTTCTTTGACTATCTTTTCTTCGCGTGCTTTTTCGGCAGCAGCTTGTTTCTTCTCTTCTTCTGCCTGGCGTGCTTCTTCTTCACGCTGCATTTTCAGCCGCTCTGCTTTCTCCTTTTTACGTTCTGCAATACGTGCCTTTTCTTCCTGCTCATCTTTCAGGCGTTGCGCTTCTTCCTCTTTTGCTATACGATCAGCTTCTGCTTTTTCTTCCGCGGCTCTTTTAGCTGCAAGTTGTTGTTCATGCCGGCGTTTAGCTTCTATCTCTGCCTGGCGCTGCTCTTCACGTGCTTTTTCTTCCGCTATCTTTTGCTTCTCCTTTTCTTCTTTAGCCAGCCTTTTTGCTTCCTCATCTTTTTCTTTCTGTGCCAGTCTTGCTTTTTCAGCAGCGGCCTCCTGCTTGGCCGCTTCCTGACGCTCCCTTTCCTTCTCCATTTGTTTCTGCGCTTTTTCGGCTGCCTCCTGTTTTTCCTTACTTATTTTATCCAGCAGGTATTTCTTCTGTTCTTTATCATTATCATCATAAAAACCAATGCGGGTAACGAAAGCATTTTTAGGGGCTGTAGCTACCAATACAGGTTTAAATGTATAATTCAGTTTATTATTGTTCGCCATCATCACAGGATAGACACGGAAGTCTTTCTCATCAACTATCTCCATTTTCTTAAAGTTGAGATAGGTTTCCATCCTTGTTTCGGGAGAAGCGATCACAAAAACGTATTGGGTATTGAAATCAGGCCTTTTAGGATGTGCGCCTTCTGCAATACCAACAAGACTATCAAAATCAGCGGGCTCATCTATATACCAATAGTTAAGACCTTTACCTACTTCCACATTTGGCCTGATCGTGTAGCCATCCAGCGTTTTGAATTCAACCCTTTTTGACTGGGCGTTTGCTTCCGGGTTATAAGACAAGGCCAATATGGCCAATACCAATACTTTCTTCATATACTATGATTAGCGAGTTTTAAAAGTAATAAAATATAGCAGAACGTAAAAGCTATTTGACCGGTACAGATGCCAGCAAGCGCATCTTCCAGTTATTGTAAAAGTTGATCTTCGTTACAGATGGATATCGGGGAATGATACAAACCTTTAACGGGTACGTTTTATAGGTAAGCTGATGTCGGCCTTCATCCAGGTCGCAATAAACCTCTATAAAGCCGCCCGCTTTCATGCAAATCTTATTCATATTTACAGATGCGTTCCATTTGGTTTGTTTCATAATGATCGCCAGCATTATTTCCTTACTGAAATCCGGCGTATCAGGACGATGGGTAACACCAAAAAGCTTTTTGAACTCCTTTCTGTTGGCAATAACAAAATAGTTCACCTCCGATTTCAGGTCCATCCCATTGCCCAGGTAGTAGTAGTCTTGCAAAAACCGGGCTTCCACTTGCTGTGGCTGGGCATTCGCAAACAGGCAAAACATGATAAAAATCAGTGTAAATAGTGGTTTCACAGCATGAAAATACAGTTTGATCTTACAAATTATCTTAAATTTGCAATCATTTTTTAATAACCTCAAAAAAGAAAAGGAAGGTACACCATGCCAGTGCTACACAACCGCATTTCGAACGAGGAACTGAAACAGCGTATGCTCGCGGAAACAGAACCGCGTACAACAGTTTCCTTCTACAAGTATTTCAACATTGCTGAACCACAGCAGTTTCGTGACGATCTCTACATTGCTTTTGAAAAGCTGAAAGTATTCGGACGTATCTACATTGCCGCTGAGGGTATCAATGGCCAGGTAAGTGTACCAGAAAGCAATTATGAAGCATTCAGGGATGCACTATACCAGTCGGCACCGGAGCTGAATGGCATACGAATGAACATTGCCGTGGATGACGATGGCAAATCTTTTTGGGTATTGCGCATGAAGGTTCGCCCCAAGATAGTAGCAGATGGTATTGACGACCCCAACTTCGACCCTGCAAAGACCGGTGTTTATTTAAAGGCAGCAGATTATAACGAGCTATCGAAGAAACCGGACACCATCATTATAGATATGCGCAACCACTACGAATATGAAGTGGGCCATTTTAAGAATGCAATAGAAGTACCTTCTGATACATTCCGCGATCAATTGCCAATGGCGGCAGATATGCTGAAGGAGCATAAGGACAAAAACATCATTATGTATTGCACAGGCGGCATACGTTGCGAGAAAGCAAGCGCTTACATGCTGCACAACGGTTTTAAGAACGTGTTCCATGTAGAGGGTGGTATTATAGAATACACACGCAAAGCAAAAGAACAGGGTTTGCCGGTTGAATTCATCGGTAAGAATTTTGTTTTTGATGAACGCCTTGGCGAACGTATTACCAACGATATCATCGCACAATGCCATACCTGTGGCAAGCCATGCGATACACATACTAACTGCAAGAACGATGGCTGTCACCTGCTCTTCATACAATGCGAAGAATGTGCATCTGCTCTGGAAGGCTGTTGCAGTGAAGGTTGTAAAGAGGAGAAGAACCTGCCTGAAGAAGAGCAAAGAGCACGACGTGCAGGACGCGAAAACGGGCCTATGATCTTTAATAAATCAAAGGACCATCCTCTGCGAAAACATCGTAATGAATGGAAACAGGAACGCACTGAAAATACAAGCACCCAATAAGGGTGCTTTTTTATGGAATTCAGAAAAGTCTGCGTCTGTAATAGAAAGACGCACTATGGCAGATATTCAAGTAAAAAACAGCAAGGACAAAAGAAAGTCTCCCACTCCCCGTATTGACCTAACACCGATGGTGGACCTTGGGTTCATACTCATTACCTTTTTCATCTTTACCACCACGCTTAGCCAATCTCACCTTATGGACATTAACATGCCCGACAACACAGCAACAGCAACCCCTACCGCTTTTCCCGACACAAGCACCGTAACAGTAATACTTACGAAGAACAATAATGCCATATACTACACCGGAGCAATGAAAGCCAGCAATATGCAACTTACTCCATTGAACCGTCTATCAGAGCTCTTGACGGAAAAGCAACAGGCACTGCAGACACTTCCCGCGAGCTTCTCTAAGGAAGCACATAAAATCCATGTGATCATAAAACCGGGAGATAATTCTGTCTATGCCAACCTTGTCACTATCTTAGACCAAATGGCTATTAACGACATCACCTACTATGCGATAGCAGATTTGTCAGATGTTGAAAAAGCAGAAGCGAAAAAGCTGGATTGAGTATCGCTTTTTTTATTGACAATACAATTACAATAGTTATTATGTAATAGTGGAGGATGTGCATCTTATTAGTAAACCAATTCTTATGGATGCGCAAACACTCTTTCAGACCAACTATCTTGACATTGTCTACCAGAACCGAAACAAAGCCTATGGGAGCTACGAATTACGGACACATTATGAAAGGCGTGCTATAAAATCGTTGATGATCGTTTTTAGCGGAATAGGATTGTTATCTTTGTATGCTGTTTTAACCGGCAAAAGCCCCGTCCCGCCAACACAGAATGTACGTTATATAGAACACCAATTGACAGAGGTTCATATCGATCAACCGAAAATAAAAATCGAGCTCCCTAAAGTAATACCTCCGCCTGCAGCCAGACCGACGATTGCCAATCCAATACCCAAAATTGTAGAAGATGCTAAAGTAACAGAAGCACCTAAAACAGTTGCAGAGCTTAGTAATGCAGAATCTGGCCTCAAGACTACAACCGGTAACACGGCCGGCACTTCCAGTACAGCACTACCCGGTAAAAGCACCACTACCACAGTTACAGAACCTGAAAAGCCCCTGACATGGAGCGAAGTACCACCTGAGTTTAGCGGGAACCTGTTTGAATATCTTTCTAAATCTTTGCAGTATCCTGCAGGCGCACGTGATATGGGCATTGAGGGTAAAGTAATTGTGCAATTTGTGGTAAATGAAGACGGCAGCGTTAGTAATGCACATGTTGTAAAAGGAATAGGTGGCGGATGCGATGAGGAAGCCTTACGCGTGGTAAATGGCATGCAAAGATGGAAACCGGGTAAGCAGAATGGCCGTGCCGTAAAAGTATTCTATACTTTGCCCATCCGGTTTGTGCTTCAGTAGGGCTTTTCATCATATATTCATTTCCGCCAGATGAAATGAATTTATTAAGCTGATTTTTGTACGTTTGCACCCTAATTTTTAAAGACATGCAACCTTCGGTTTTTGATCTGGTTCAACAAATGGGGCACGAACAGGTAGTTTTTTGCCACGACCCTTATTCAGGACTTAATGCCATTATAGCAATTCACGATACAACATTAGGCCCTGCATTGGGTGGTACCCGCCTGTGGAACTATGACAGTCACCAGGATGCTGTTGTAGATGCGCTACGCCTGAGCCGTGGTATGACCTACAAAGCTGCCATCAGCGGATTGAATCTTGGCGGTGGTAAAGCAGTGATCATTGGCGATGCTGCCAACATTAAATCAGAAGGTTTGTGGCGCCGTTACGGCAAGTTTGTAAACAGCCTGAACGGTAAATACATTACTGCTGAAGACGTGAATACGTCTGCACGTGATATGGAATATATTTCACTGGAAACTGATTTTGTTACCGGTGTACCGGAATATATGGGCGGCAGCGGAGATCCTTCTCCATTTACTGCATATGGTGTATTTACAGGTATGAAGGCATCGGCTAAGAAAGTTTGGGGCAACGATAGCCTCGCTGGTAAGAAAGTACTGGTACAAGGTGTAGGCCATGTAGGACAATACCTGGTAGGCCACCTGATAGAAGAAGGCGCAAAAGTGTACATCTCTGATATCAACGATGCTAAAATAAAAGAGACTGTAGATAAGTTCCGCAGTGTGGAAGTGATAGATGGCGATAAGATATTTGACCTGGAAATGGACATCTACGCTCCATGTGCATTGGGCGCAACTGTGAATACAGAAAGCATTAATAAAATGAAGTGCCCTATCATAGCAGGCGCGGCTAACAACCAGCTTGCTGACGAGAACGTGCACGGCCCTATGCTGGTAGAAAAAGGCGTCGTATATGCACCTGACTTCCTCATAAATGCCGGCGGCCTGATAAACGTAGCTGCAGAACTGGATGGCTACAACCGCGAGCGTGTTATGGGCAATGTAGAAAAGATCTATGATCGTACTTTAGAGATATACAAGCTGTCTGACACGGAAAAAGTGCATGCGCAGGCTGCTGCCATTAAACTGGCAGAAAAACGCATCGCCGATATAGCAAGCGTAAAATCAAGATTGTAATAATTATCTACAGCATTATTATAAATAAACCCCGCACCAGGCGGGGTTTATTATTTAGTAGTGTGCAATTAGCTTTTTGATTTGTATTCTACTATACTACTCAATATTGCACGACACAGCTTTTCAAGCGTTGCATCATTTTGTATCATATCAACATTCGTAGCGTTTGCTATGTAGCCACATTCCATTGTAATTGCCGGAACCTTAGTGTTTGCCAGTACATATAGATGCCGCGTATGGGTAGCAGACTGAATATTTATCGCGCCGAGTTTAGTGCCGATCGCTGATGAAAGCAGCCGGGCTTTATTGAAATAAGGGCTGCGTTCGTCCAGTATAAATTCATATTCATTACCGGCAGGCTTTCCATCAGGTGCGCTGTTCATATGCAAGGATATCATGGCATCTGCATTGGCACCGTTGGTAAGTACCGCCCGATCCTGGAGCGTCACATATTTATCCTCTTTACGCAAGGCTACGATCCTTATATTATAGTCTTTCGATAGTTCTTCTAATTTGTCTGCAATTTTCAATACCATATCCTTTTCGCGGTAGCCATGTAGTCCAATCGCACCGTTGTCATGTCCGCCGTGTGCAGCATCTACAACAAGTGTTATAGTTTTATTAGCGCGGACAACATTGTCTGTTATCCTGAATGAGAATAGAAACAAGGAGCCAGCCAATAAAGGCAATGCAATTAGTTTTCGTAGGTTATGATACTTTGATTTTTTTGATCGGTTAAGCATAAGCAATCTTCTTTTAATTGGTGAGTAAAAAAACGGATGAACTACATCCCTGAAAGTATCGCCGTAATGCGTCTGCAGCAGCATAAGGGCAAATGCTTCCGTATCGTTATCCTTTATAGCGGCTTCATCAGCTATAAATTCGTGTACCTGTGATAATTCTTTCTGTATGATCCAGAAACAGGGGTTAATCCAGAAAATGGAAGTAACTAATTGCATACCTATTTTATCAAGACTATGCATCTGGCGTATATGCGCCAGCTCATGTTGCAATATTTGTTGTCCTTCTTTACTTTCTATTGCTATATCATTTCTCCAAAAAAGAAGGCTCATAAAAGAGAAAGGTGCATTAGCCTCACTTGTACTTATCAAATCAAAGCCATCCATCTTCACAATTTTACCCTTTTTCCTGATCTGATATACACGCAATATCTGCATCACCAGTTTGGCAAGCAATACAGCACACACCAGTAAATACAACCCTATCATAATATCTTCTACAGGTATTGGAGCCACTCCTTTTGCGAGTATTTCAGGTTCGGATATACCGCTATTTGTTATTTCCATTAGCTTAATGGCAGGATGGGTTACAGTTTTTTGTAATTGATGCCATCCAAGATGCAGCAACGGTACTAACAGGCTAAATGCGACAGTGCCTAACAAGAATATCCTGTTATAATTGTTCATCTTTCTGTTTCGCAGAAAGAGCCAGTAATATCCGAGGAATAAGGCGCTGCATAGCGCAGACTTTAGCAGGAATGTTATAGCGGGAGACAGCATCATTTCTTTTTTAATTGTTTCAGCAATAATTCCAGGTCCTGGATGGAAAGTTTCTTTTCATCTACCAGGAATGATACTACGTTACTAAAAGACCCCTCGAAATACGATTTGGCAACACCCGTCAATGTGGTTTTAGAATATGCCTCTTTGCTTACCGCGGGGTGATACCGGTGTATGCGGCCCAGGTTTTCTACCCTTACAAATTCCTTCTCTGCTAATATTTTCAGGATCGTAGCTACTGTATTTTTGTGTGGTTGTGGTTCCGGCATTGCTTCCACTATTTCCATCAATAAACCACCACCTAATTTCCACAATACCATCATTACCTGCTCCTCTGCTTTTGTAAGTGTCTTCACTGAACTAATTATTTAGTTCAAATGTAGAACTAAAAATTTAGTTTCCAACTTTTATTGAACTATTTTTTTAGTTTATTGTTATCCACACATCTGGGCATTAAAAATGGTGGTTTAAACTTCTGGTAATATCTTTGCAATCCATTCGCTCTGCATAAAATAGAAAAACCAGATATATGTCGACATTACAGTTAAAGAATCAGACTAATTTTTACAAGGGAAAGGTACGCGATGTGTATACCGTTGCTGACAAATACCTTGTAATGCAGGTAAGCGACCGCATTTCTGCCTTTGACGTAGTGTTACCCCGCCCGATACCCTATAAAGGACAAGTATTGAACCAAATAGCTGCCCAGTTCCTGGAAGCAACAAAAGATATAGTGCCTAACTGGGTAATAAATGTGCCGCTGCCCAATGTAACGATCGGACACAAATGCGAAACGTATCCTGTAGAAATGATCATTCGCGGTAATATTGCGGGCAGTGCATGGCGTGCATACAAAGCAGGTAAGCGCGAGATTTGCGGCGTTGCATTGCCCGAAGGCCTGAAAGAAAACGATTTCCTTCCTGCTCCTATCCTTACCCCTACTACCAAAGCAATGGAAGGACATGATGAGGACATTAGCCGTGAAGAGATCATTGCACAAGGTATCATCCCGGAAAAAGAATACGAGCAAATAGAAAAATACGCGCTTGCGATCTTCAAACGCGGCTGCGAGATAGCTAACGAGCGTGGACTGATACTGGTAGATACCAAGTACGAATTTGGTAAAAAAGATGGCCAGATATACCTGATCGACGAAATACATACACCTGACTCATCACGCTACTTCTACAAAGAAGGATTTGAAGAGCGCCAGGCAGCAGGCCAGCCGCAAAAACAACTTTCAAAAGAATTTGTACGCGAATGGCTGATGGAGAATGGTTTCCAGGGTAAGGAAGGTCAGCAGGTTCCTGAAATGACAGATGAAGTTGTGAAACAGATCTCTGATCGCTATATTGAATTGTACGAGCATGTTACCGGTAAGAAATTCGTTAAAGAAGATGTGAGTGAGGCTGATATGGTAACACGCATAGAGGATGTAATAGCAAAGCTGGGATAGTGCCCCCCTACCCCTTTATTTTTTTGACTTTTGACTTTTGAATTGAACGATATGTCAACCATACATAAAAACATACACGCGCCAAAAGGCAACCAACTGAATTGTAAAAACTGGGTTAGCGAGGCTGCATACAGGATGATACAAAACAACCTGGACCCCGAAGTGGCGGAACGCCCGGAAGACCTGGTAGTTTACGGCGGCATAGGTAAGGCTGCACGCAACTGGGAAAGCTATGATAAGATCCTGGAATTGCTTAAAGATCTGAATGAGGACGAAACACTCCTTGTGCAATCGGGCAAACCGGTTGGTGTTTTACGCTCGCACAAGAACGCGCCACGTGTTATTATTGCTAACTCTAACCTCGTTGGCCGCTGGGCTACGTGGGAGCATTTCCGCGAACTGGAAGCCAAAGGCCTGATGATGTATGGACAAATGACTGCAGGTAGCTGGATATACATCGGCTCACAAGGCATTGTACAAGGCACTTACGAAACATACCTTTCACTGGCAAGTCAACATTACAATGGCACCCTAAAAGGCACCCTGAATGTAACAGCCGGACTTGGTGGTATGGGTGGCGCTCAACCATTAGCCATTACCATGAACGAAGGTGTATGCCTTGCTGCCGAAATGGAAGAATGGCGAATGCAGAAGCGTATAGAAACACGCTACCTGGATAAATACACCAAGGATATTGACGAGGCTATCGATTGGGCACTGAAAGCAAAAGAAAATAAAGAAGCGATATCCATTGGGGTACACTGTAATGCAGTAGACCTGCTGCAACGCCTTATTGATCGTAACATCACTCCTGACACACTTACTGATCAGACTTCAGCACACGATGAACTGGTAGGCTATTTCCCTGAAGGCATGAGTGTCGAGGAAGCAAACACACTTCGCGAAGCAAATCCGCAGGAATATATTCGCCGTTCACTCGATACCATGGCAAGGCATGTACGCCAAATGCTGGAACTTCAAAAACGTGGCGCCATCACTTTTGACTACGGTAACAACCTTCGCGGTCAGGCCCATGATAAACGTGGTGTAGCCAATGCATTCGACTTCCCTGGTTTTGTGCCTGCTTATATACGTCCGTTATTCTGTGAAGGTAAAGGGCCATTCCGCTGGGTAGCATTAAGCGGCGACCCTGAAGATATCTATACTACGGACAAAGCGCTGATGGAATTGTTCCCTGATAACAAAGGGCTGCACCGCTGGCTGCATATGGCCAAGGATCGTATTGCCTTCCAGGGCTTACCTGCACGCATCTGCTGGCTGGGCATGGGCGAACGTGAAAAAGCCGGATTGTTGTTTAACGAACTGGTACGCACCGGTAAGGTAAAAGCACCGATCGTTATTGGTCGCGACCATCTGGATTGTGGCTCTGTGGCATCACCCAACCGCGAAACGGAGGCTATGAAAGACGGCAGTGATGCGGTGGCAGACTGGCCGATACTAAATGCACTCATCAACACCGCAGGTGGAGCAAGCTGGGTGTCCTTCCATCATGGTGGTGGTGTAGGTATGGGCTATTCGCTGCACGCCGGTATGGTAATAGTGGCAGACGGTACACAGGACGCAGAAGAACGCCTGCGCCGTGTACTGTTCAACGACCCTGCAATGGGCGTCCTTCGCCACACAGATGCAGGCTACGAACTTGCGGAGGAAACAGGCAAGAAGTTTGGATTGAATATCTGGTAGTACTCATTATAATATTTAGCATTATACCCAAATAGCACTTTGTAAAAAAGTGCTATTTTTATGATATAAACATTGAAATATGACTATCGAGGCAGCCAGGGAAAAATTACATGAGATCATTGACCATGCAAGCGAACAGGAAATAATGACATTACTTTCACTGGCCGAAGGTATCAAAGATGTAAATTACAAATACGATGATGCTACGCTATCCATGCTAAAAGAAAGAAGCGAAGCATATTTATCGGGGAAAGCTCAGACGTTTAGCATTGAAGAATCATTGGAAAGAATAAAGGTGCATAGAAAAAAAAATGGGTTATAAGCTTAGAGTAAGCGAACAGGCAGAAAAAGATTCTCTAAACGCTATTGATTACTATGGTCAGATAAACCCGTTTTTAAGCTCCCGCTTTATATCAGAACTCTTTGAGGTTTACCAGAAGATAACTCATAATCCAGAGCAATATTCCTATATTTCATCTGATAAACAATATCAGTTTCGTGATGTGAAATTAAAGTCTTTCCCTTATGTAATTATTACGAAGTAAGAGAATGCGATATATTTATGTCACTGCTATATTAAATACTTATAGAAAACCTTTTATAACTTAAAAACATGTTTAGAATAGGACAAGGAATAGATTTTCACCAGATGGCAGAGGGCCGCGAACTATGGCTCGGCGGGGTGAAGATACCACATACCAAAGGAGCTGTAGGCCATTCTGATGCCGATGTATTGCTGCATGCTATTTGTGATGCCATGCTGGGTGCGTTGTGCCTTGGCGATATAGGCAAGCACTTTCCCGATACCGATGTTGCCTATAAAGGCATAGATAGTAAGGTGCTGCTGCGCAGAAGCTATAATATGGTGCGCGAGAAGGGCTTCTGGCTGGTTAATATTGATAGTACGCTGTTGCTGCAGGCACCGAAGATAAGCCCTTATGTACCGCAGATGCAAAGCACTATAGCAAATCTCCTGCATGTTTCTATCGATGATGTTTCCATCAAAGCCACTACGACTGAGCACTTGAGCTTTATAGGCAGGGAAGAAGGTGTTGTAGCCACAGCGAATGTACTGCTGCAGAAATACTAATCTGGTAATCTAATGATATAAGTAAAGCCTGCTGATTGCAGGCTTTACTAGTCTTAAATTGAACTCGTTTTAATTATCGTTTGCGCTGTAAGATAGTTCCTGTGCTTCATCCAGCAGGTTTACGATCTTACGTTTTACATCGTCGCTAAGCCCGTCTATGTGTTTTTCCAGGTAGCTTTTCAGGTCTTCCAGGTTGCCATTGGCTTTGCCTATGAGCTTACCCAGTTTGTTTTTCCACTTTTCAGCAGATTCTGCCAGTTCATCGCGCAGATCTTCTCCTTTTTCGGGCGCCAGTAGCAGGCCTACTGCTACGCCAAGTGCTGCACCGAACAGGAACTTGCTTGTACCATTCATAAATTTTGATTTTTTAGAAGTTATAATTGAGTAAATAATTACTTACCACCACCAAAAAGTTTGGCGATCACGAAAAATATAAGGCCCACTACCACTACTACCAGCAGTATACCCGACCATACACCTGCTTTGAATATATCACCTATCAGTTGGCAACTGCTCAGCGAGGCTATCAAGAACAACAGTATGCCCAAATTTATCTTCTTCATAATGTGCGCTTTAATGGTTTTAAATAATGTGATGCGTTTAAAACTGATATTTATAAAACCATGCCACGCAGCAGAAAGGAAGTTAATGTGTTGGAATAGGATAAATCTATAAATCGCAAATACTTACGTACCTTTGCCGCTCGTTTATGAGTATGCAAAATATTAGGAATTTCTGTATTATAGCCCATATTGACCATGGTAAGAGTACCCTGGCAGATCGTTTGCTGGAGCACACCAAGACCATTTCTGAAAGGGAAATGCAGGCACAGGTGCTGGATGATATGGACCTGGAGCGTGAAAAAGGTATTACCATCAAGAGCCACGCTATACAGATGGATTATGTGTATAAGGGGCAGAAATATAAATTGAACCTGATAGATACCCCCGGCCACGTGGATTTCTCTTACGAGGTTTCCCGCGCACTGGCAGCCTGCGAGGGCGCTTTGTTGCTGGTAGATGCATCGCAGGGTATCCAGGCGCAAACCATATCAAACTTGTACCTGGCGCTGGATAATGACCTGGAGATCATCCCTGTCATCAACAAGATTGACATGGAGGGAGCTATGATACCGGAAGTTACCGACCAGATCGTAGACCTGATTGGATGTAAACCGGAGGAGATCATATTGGCCAGCGGCAAAAGCGGGATTGGTATCGAAGATATTATGGCTGCTATTGTAGAACGCATCCCGGCACCTAAAGGCGATCCGGAAGCACCTTTGCAGGCATTGATATTCGACAGTGTATTCAACTCTTTCCGTGGTATTATAGCTTATTACCGTATTGTTAATGGTACTATTAAGAAGGGCGACCGCGTAAAATTTTATCATACCGGCGGAGAATATTTTGCTGATGAGGTGGGCGTATTAAAGCTGGGCCTTTCGCCGCAGGCATCTGTATCTGCAGGCGATGTAGGATATATTATTACCGGCATCAAAACGGCCAAAGACGTGAAGGTGGGCGATACCATCACACTGGTAAACAACCCTACCCAGGAAGTGGTAAAAGGCTTTGAAGAAGTGAAGCCAATGGTATTTGCCGGTATATTCCCGGTGGAGACTGATGACTTTGAGGAACTGAGAGACTGCATGGAAAAATTGCAGCTGAACGATGCATCCCTCACTTTTGAGCCGGAAACATCGCAGGCGCTTGGTTTCGGTTTCCGTTGCGGCTTCCTGGGTATGCTGCATATGGAGATCATCCAGGAAAGGCTGGAACGTGAATTTAACCAAACGGTGATCACAACCGTACCGAACGTTAGCTTCAAAGCATACCTTACTAAAGATAAAGATGTTGCTATTACGGTTAACAACCCGACAGAAATGCCGGATCCAAGCCGTACGGACCGTATTGAGGAGCCATTCATACGTGCACAGATCATTACCCTGCCCGACTATATCGGCAATATTATGAGCCTGTGCCTGGGTAAGCGTGGCTTGTTGATAAACCAACATTACCTGACCCCTACCCGCGTAGAGCTAATATTTGAATTACCGCTGGCAGAGATCGTTTTTGACTTCTATGATAAGTTGAAATCATCTACCCGCGGCTATGCTTCATTCGACTATCACCCACTCGATTATAGGGAAAGTGATATTGCCAAGATGGATATCCTGCTGAATGGCGATAAAGTGGATGCCCTAAGCGCATTGATACACCGCAGCCGCGCCAACGATTTTGGCCGTAAGCTATGCGCCAAACTGAAAGAGTTGCTGCCACGCCAGCAGTTTATGATTGCCATACAGGCAGCACTTGGTGCCAAGATAGTAGCACGTGAAACTATATCTGCCATGCGTAAAGACGTAACAGCCAAATGTTATGGTGGCGACATCAGCCGTAAACGTAAACTGTTAGAAAAGCAGAAAGAAGGTAAGAAACGGATGCGCCAGATAGGTAGTGTAGATATACCGCAGGAAGCATTCCTTGCAGTGCTTAAACTGGATGAATAGATATGAAAGGGCCGTGCAAACGGTCCTTTTCTTTTTGATGCCATATTTATTGGCATGAATTTTACATTTTGTATAATAAAGTACACACATGAAAAATATATTACTCATTGTATTTGCATTGCTTATGTGCACGCCAGGGGTTAAAGCTCAAAGCTGCTGTGTAAAGGATGCCGATTTTAAACTGCTGGCAGTAAATGCCGATTTCAAAGCGTCTCACCAGGCACCGGAGCCTTTTGAATATACCCCCAAATCGGGTTCTATGATCACTTTTAATACTAAGGATGCCGCCAAAGACGGGCAGGCATTTTATGTACCATCTGATGAACCAACCAATAAGGTTTTAATAATCATACACGAGTGGTGGGGATTGAACGACTATATAAAAAGAGAAGCAGAACGCTGGCAGGAAAAGCTGGGCAATATCGATGTGTATGCCGTGGATCTTTATGACGGGCAAGTAGCGGCCACACCGGAAGAAGCCAGTAAGCTAAGCAGTAACCTCGACAACAAACGAGCTGCAACCATACTTAGCGGCTTAATAAGCAAGATTGGCAATAACAAGCTCATCGCCACGCTTGGTTGGTGTATGGGTGGCACATGGTCGTTTACAGCTACTTTGCTGGCGCAGGAACAGGCGGCCGGTTGCATTATGTATTATGGCTTCCCTGAAAAGGATGCTAAAAAAATAAAAGAACTTCGCACCGACGTATTATACATCCGGGCTAATCAAGACAATTATATATCGCAGGATAAAGTAAACCAGTTTGGCAAAGAAGTAACCGCCACCGGCCACAAATTTGAATTGCATAGCTATGATGCGGTACATGCATTTGCAAACCCCAGCAATCCTAAATATGACAGGCTGGCGGCGGCAGAGGCCGAGGATATCAGCATCAAATTCCTGAAAAAGAAACTACAGCTAGACTAATCATTTCCATACGTTTTTGCGCTGCCGGCTCTACAGCCGGCAGTTGTTTTATATACTAGTATGTCAGCGATAAATTATCTATGTTTAGTATCAAATAACCCTTATTATGCATAAGGCATTCATCGTTATATTACTATTGTTTACCCCGTTCTTGACAGTAGCGCAGCGAACACAGAGCATTGCAGGCAGCGTAGTTGATAAAGAGTCGAAGTCACCGTTGATAGGTGTTAATGTATCTGTTACCGATGTAACACCGGTAGCAGGAACAGTAACAGATGAAAATGGTAAATTTTCAATTAATAATATACCGGTAGGTAAGCACAACATCTCTTTCACCTACCTTGGCTATCAAGCGTATGTACTATCAAACATACTGGTAACATCCGGCAAAGAAGTGGTCTTACCAATAGAACTGGAAGAATCCACTAATAAAATGAAAGAAATAGTGGTGCGACAAAAAAAGGAGCATATCAATGAGATGGCCCTGGTAAGTGCAAAAACTTTCGATGTGCAGGAAACAGAACGTTATGCCGGCAGCCGTGCCGATCCTGCGCGTATGGCATCAAACTTCGCCGGTGTACAGGGAGCAGATGATTCCCGTAACGATATCATCATACGTGGCAACTCTCCTCAGGGGCTATTATGGCGGCTGGAAGATGTTGATATCCCAAGCCCCAATCACTTTGCCATACCGGGTACATCAGGCGGGCCTGTTAGTATGCTTAACAACAAAACGCTTGGCAACAGCGATTTCTTCACCGGTGCATTTCCTGCTGAATATGGTAATACTACGGCCGGCGTATTTGATCTGAAAATGCGCAACGGTAATAACCAAAAATATGAATATACTGCGCAGTTGGGGTTCCTGGGTACCGAGATAGCAGCAGAAGGCCCCATATCAAGGAAGAAAGGCTCTTCATTTCTATTCACATACAGGTACTCCACTTTGCAATTATTCGAGAGCCTGAATATTAAGATCGGTACCAGCTCTATCCCTCAATACCAGGATGCATCCTTCAAGCTCAATTTCCCGATAGGTAAACGTTCCAATCTTTCATTTTTTGGTTTAGGCGGGCTCAGTAAAATAGACCTGATCGTTAGCACATTGAAGCAGCCATCAGAGGAGTTGTATGGAGAATCAGACAGGGATCAATATTTCTATTCAAATACAGGTGTAGTGGGCACTTCTTTTAGCCATACCATCAATAACAGCACCTATACCAAAATAGTTATTTGCCAAACTGGTAATGAGATAGGCGCGCATCATGATAAAGTATTCAGGGACGTGAATTTTGTGCTCGATTCTTTAAAAAGTATTCTCGATTACACCTTTGATGTGAACAGCACGGTAGCACACTGGTTTATCAATAAAAAGATATCTGCCAGACATTTGCTCAGAGCAGGAATTATTAACAACTATTATTCAGTAAACTTCCTGGACAGCAGCAGGCAATACCCACCTACCCGGCAAGACTGGGAACATAGATTGGATTATAAAGGGGGTACAGACCTGCTGCAGGCGTATATCCAGTATAAATACAAGCCTACAGATGCACTTACCATTACTGCAGGGTTGCATGCGCAATATCTTACGCACAATCAGTCAAAATCGCTGGAGCCGCGTGCAGGATTGAGATGGAGGGCAAGCTCATCTGATGTACTAACATTTGGATATGGGTTGCACAGCCAAATGCAGCCTTTATACCAGTACTTCGCTCACCTGCCACAAAACCCGTCAACTGTAATGCACAATTATAATATGGGCTTTACCCGAAGCCATCATTTTGTAGGTGGATACGAACACCAGTTTAGCAATGTGCTCAGGGTACGCACAGAGGCTTATTATCAGTACTTGTACAACATCCCCATTGAAACACGCATCGGTTCTTCTTTTTCAGGACTCGATTATGGTTCCAGCTTTAGCAGGTATTTCCCTGATACCTTAAAGAATGCGGGAACAGGCTATAACTACGGTTTCGAACTGACGGTTGAAAAAACATTCAGTCATGGTTTTTATGTACTAGCCACAGGATCTGTATTCGACTCTAAAGCCAAAGGCAACGATGGTGTATTTAGGAACACAGATTATAACAGCCATTTCGCTACTAATTTGTTGGGCGGATATGAAAAGAAGCTTGGTAAAAACAGCACATTGATAACCGGGGTAAAAATTACTTACGCCGGTGGGAAATTATACTCTCCACCAAACGTTGCAGCATCTAATGCTATAGGTGATTATATTGTTGTAGACTCCCTCAGGAACACGCTTAAGTTTCCCAATTACTTTCGTACAGATATAAAGTTAGGAGTTCGTATTAACGGCAAGGCGATAACACACGAAATAGCTATAGACCTGGTAAATATTTTCGGAACAAAAAACCTTTTATCGCTTACATACAGTTCCGATCTCGCAGCGCAGGGTGTATATCCGTTTTATAAACAATACCAATTGGGCTTTTTACCGTTATTTTACTACCGCATAGATTTTGGATCGGGTAAACGCCAGTAATATTGAATGAAGAAACAGCAGATCAATGCATTAACAGCTACAAGAGGATTTGCCGCTTTGCTCATAGTGATCTTTCACTTTGGGTTAGAAAGGTTTCCTATTAATGTAATGCAGCCATTTTTTACAAAGGGCAATATAGCAGTCAGCTATTTCTTTGTCCTTTCCGGCTTTATTATGTGCTGGACGTATCAAGACCGCCTTATTTCCTACAGCGATTATATAAAACGCAGGGTAGCCCGTATTGTACCGCTATACTGGTTTGCTTTAGCTGCATATGTTGCCTTTTTTACCTGGCAGCATTTTCATCATGCTTTGGCATTGGATGCAGATTTCAGGATCGCTACTCTTTTGAATATCGTATTTCTCCAGGCATACTTTCCTCATTATGCACTCCTGGTCAATGGCCCCGGGTGGTCGTTGTCTGTAGAAATGCTGTTTTACCTTACATTCCCTTTCTTTTTAGCGATATATAATAAGCACCTGCGATGGTTTTATGTAATAACAATAACTGTCTTCGCATTATCCCAGGCATTGCATATATACTTTGTACTGCATGATAACGGCAGCAATGACAGCTGGCATAATTTCATTTACTATCATCCGCTATGGCACATCAATGAATTTCTATTTGGTATGATGGGTTGCCACTGGTTCCAGGTATTGAAGCAACGCCATCAATGGTTATTCCCTTTTTTACTGTTTGCTTTAATGGTTGTTACAGTAATGTATGCCCCGCCGGTATTCCATAATGGCTTAATGGCACCATTGGTATTATTGTTCATCATTTCGGTAGCTGTAAAACAACCGCGAATACTGGGCTGGAAGCCATTGGTGTTCCTGGGAGAGATCAGCTATGGAATTTACATACTCCAGTTTCCTGTATATGCATATTGGGAAAAGTTGAGTGATAAACTGTTTGGTGATCTTAATACGAACGCCTTCTTTTACTCTTATCTTATTGTATTGATTGTCGTCAGCGCTATCTGTTATTCGGTTATTGAGCAGCCGTTAAGAAGGAAGATCAACGAACTGGGCAAAAAATAAATTTGCTATGTATCTGGTAATCTCCTTAATATTGCACCCGTGAAATCAATGTCAAAACATAATAAGTGTAACTGGTACCATGGGTATTGGAAGGGTTTTGCATTAACTTAAACAAAGTATAACAGATTAAGATAACACAGGCCCTTCGGACAACCGAAGGGCTTTTTTAATGTTTAACAAAGTATGAAACTGATCAACAAGAAGATTTGCATGGGCAAGGATATTGGTATCCACGGCAACATGTTTGGTGGCATTTTAATGGCATGGATAGATGAGGCAGCGGCAGCGTTTGCAACAGAATACTGTCATACGCCGAATATGATCACACTAAAGGTGGGCGAACTGCTGTTTAAGAAACCAATAAAAACGGGAAACCACATACGCTTGTACGGAGAGGTAGCTCATTTGGGTAATACCTCCATCACGTTAAACATAGAAGTAAGAAAATACAATGTTTATAGCGGCGAGGAAATGGTAGTTTGTACTACATCCATCACTTTTGTAAGAATAGATGACGATGGCAACCCTACCGGCATTGGCGAATCTATAAGGGCTAAGCACGAACGCCTTATCAGTGAGGGCAATGCAGCAATTAATTAATGGTAAAGCCGCCCCTGATAAGGGCGGCTCTACCGATATATTGCGGTGTTGTTTTACCATCCGTCACCATCCATCAGGTTGCCAAGGCCACCTAGGATGCTGCCTTCTTCTTTGCGTTTATAGGTACCATATTGCAGTATTCGTGATGCAAGCCTGCTGATAGGCAATGTTTGTATCCACACCGTCCCCGGCCCGCGAAGTGTGGCAAAGAAAACGCCTTCGCCGCCAAACAGTGTATTCTTAATACCACCTACAAACTGTATATCATAGTTGACCGTTTGAGTAAAGGCTACCAGGCAGCCGGTATCTATTTTCAATATCTCTCCGGGTTGCAAGTCGCGGCTCATTACATGCCCGCCGGCGTGCACAAATGCCATACCATCGCCTTCGAGTTTCTCCATAATGAAACCTTCGCCGCCAAACAGGCCGGTACCCAGTTTTCTTTGTAATTCTATACCTACAGATACACCCTTCGCCGCGCAAAGGAAAGCATCCTTCTGGCATATTACGCGATTGCCAAGCTGCTGCAGATCCAGGGGAATGATCTTACCGGGGTATGGCGAGGCGAAGGAAACTCTTTTTTTGCCCTGCCCTACATTGGTGTATGTAGTCATAAACAAGCTTTCGCCTACCAGCAGGCGTTTGCCCGCAGAAAACAATTTGCTCATTAATCCAGACCCAACAGATTGGCTGCCATCGCCAAATATCGTTTCCATTTGTATGCCATCATCCATCATCATAAAGGCGCCTGCTTCTGCAACTGCGGTTTCCAGAGGATCCAGTTCTATCTCCACATACTGCATTTCTTCGCCTATGATACGGTAGTCAATTTCGTGGTTATAACGCATAAGTTATTATTTAGTATGTCAAAGCTAAGGGGTATTATGATACGGTTTATCCAAATTCGGCAAACTATATTGTTACGTCGGTGAGTTGGGTTTTAATGTCGGTGTCTAATGCCTCTTGCCTTACAATAGGCTACCCTGCCTGATTGTCGGCTGACATAAACTTGCTATAGTTTGTTAAAATGAAGATTACCAAAGTATCATACCGTATCTACCTACTATTTTTTGCGTAAATTGTAGTCTCAAATTATTTTATGGAAGATAGGAACACACCGCTCAATTATTCTGACTATACAGTAGTGCAGGATGATACCCGGGTAGTAGCCAAAAAATTTATGGCGAACGTATTTTTATGGATGTCAGCCGCTTTAATGCTTTCTGCCTTTACTGCTTACTTTTTTGCCGGCAATCCGCAACTATTACAATATTTAGTAAATGCGAATGGCAGGGGCCTTAACCTATTGGGATACGCAGTGATGCTGGCACCTATAGGTTTTGTACTTACCATGTCTCTTGCTTTTAACAGGCTTTCGTATGGTGCAATTTTAGGATTGTTCCTATTGTACTCTGCGATCAATGGTATCAGTTTTAGCTTTATACTGCTGGCTTATACAGCGGGATCTATAGTTACTTGTTTTGCATCTGCCGCGGGTATGTTTGGCATCATGGCAATCATGGGTTACACTACAAACAAAGACCTTACAGGTTTTGGTAGTATTATGATCATGGGATTGTTTGGCATTGTTATAGCATCACTGATCAACTGGTTTATTGGCAGCGAACAATTGAATTATATTATTAGCATTATCGGTGTATGTGTATTTACCGGCCTTACTGCTTATGATGTTCAAAAGCTTAAAAGGATCGGTGCCAATGCGGATTATGTAGGCGGGGCTGCCGCTACTACCGGCAAGTTGGCTGTAATGGGCGCGCTTAGCCTTTATCTCGATTTCATTAACCTCTTCCTGATGCTGCTGCGTCTATTTGGCAAAAGGAAGTAGTATTGCAGATACGTTTAAATAATAAAGGGTGTACTATAAAGTACACCCTTTATTATTTGTGAAATGGTATTACCTAGTACATCTCCAGGATGTGGTGGGTACCATGTGTATGTAGTATGTCCTTAGCTTTTTGAACCTCCTCTTCACTACCCTGGGCAACTAATAAATATTTACCACCTTCTAGTTCTGCATGATACTTCTTGGCTGCCTGCTCATTTACACCTGTATTCATCAATACCGATGCTATTCCACCCCCAATTAAGCCGAAGTCGAAACCGGCTATAGCACCTACAAGCGCACCGGCGCCGTATAAAAAGCCCACTCCTGGAATGGCAAATAATCCTACGCCGGTCAAAATTCCTAAAGTAGTACCCAGGGCTGTAGTGGCGGCAGCGCCTCCCAACTTCAGCGGATAATGTTCTGTAGGGTTACCCTGCTCATCCACACCTTCCGTTTCCGCCTTGCCAATGATGGATAAATGCTTTACCGGGTAACCTCCGTCCTTCAATTCTTTGGCTGCTGCCAGTGCCTTTTCGTGGTTTTCATAGACACCTATTGTTACTTTCATATCGATATGTGTTTTTGATTCTATATAAAAATACCAAAATGATGCCTATAAACGAAGAGTTTTGTTAAGCTTGTAAAATGCTAGCCATTGTTTCCCGCTGCCATTTCGATAGCCTTAAGATTAATGGCTGAATCAATAGAGATATTTAGCCTGGATGCTTTTTTCTGAACCTCTTCCATCATATCTGCGTCCTGGTGAATCGTTTTCTTTGCCTTCATTATTGGCCGTTCTTTCTTTACGCGTGCATAATATGCCGTTGGGTTGGTGTACATCTGGTAAGCGTCGTCTATAAAGCCATTACCAAAATGGTCAAGGCCATTACTACAATACATAATGATGATGGCTTTATAAGATTCGATCTGTGATTTCAGATCATATTCCCAAACTTCTTTTTTATCAGGTGTTTCGGGGACAACACTATTATTATAGTACCAGTACTCGCTTTTATCAAACGAAACTTCCATAACCCCCAGGTAAGCATATCCCCTGTAGTAGCTGTCACCAATGCCCAGTACCTTTATTGGAGTGGCTGCAGGCGAACCTGTGTACCCGATATTAGGATACGCCAGCGGCTTCCTCTCGGGGCCAACATGCTCCAGTGCGCTCTTGCCTATTGCATCCCCATCCCTCACCTTAGGTACATCAGAGAGGGTAACATCCTTCCACGATAACATTGGCAGTTCTATTCCTTTCAGATGCTCAATATACCGTAGCATAGTATCTGCGGCAATACACTCCGTATAGTAGCTCCAGTGGGTACCGTGTTGTGTGTACAGTGGGTAAGGCGCCGTATTTTTTATCGTGTTGAGATAGCCGTAATAATCAATGAAATTGAGCCCTAACGCTTTACTTTTGTTTACAAATTTCTCGTAGTTATTTACCTGCTTGGGGAATTTCAAATACTTAGCCGGCACAACGGTTTCCGGCATAAAGTATTCTTTGGTAGGAACATAGGCCAGTATCAGGTCAATACCTTTGGCCTTCAAAGTATCAGCAATTACTTTTGCTTTTGTTAATTGATCATTTACGGTGCTATCAGACAATGCATTTCTGCCCAGGTATGTGTTAATCGCATCTGTGCAAATAAAATAGTCGTCCTTGCCAACCACATACACGTACAGGCTTAGCTTTCCATACAATTCATAATCCAGCTGGTTTTTAACAGGCAATAATTTTTTACCAAGACGCGAATCATTTTTCAGGTATGCTTCCGTTTTATCCTGGTAATAACCATCCAGCCAATTGGAAAGGTCGAATTCGGGCGCACCGGCTACCGTTTCAGTCGTTTCATCCTCACTTTCACTTCCGGTCATTTTGTTATATGCCGCTAACCACATTAACAACCCGAGAATAGCATACCAGGCAATTTTTAAAGACAACTCAGAACCTGCCTGCTCTACCTTAACCTCTGACGTTTTCACTTGCTCTTTTTTCTTTGTCATGGATTAAAATTTAAAGTAGATGAACGGATTATATGCAGAACCGGAAACATACATAAGACAAACAAAATATAACGCACATGCTACTACAGAGAAGCCTATAAGCTGAGCTTTGTTATAATTTGCATAGAATATCTTATCGTGTACGAGGCCCGACTTAGGAATTAACATGAAGAACGAGAAAAACGCGGCAACATACACCAGGTAATCGAAATCGTTATTAGTTGCGATGCTTCCATGAGGATCAAAGTCAAAAGCAAACATTTTGTGCAGGTACAGGCCAAGCTTATGGATATCTTCTATGCGGAAGATCACCCACCCTACAACTACTATGAAGAATGTAATAATAACAGAAGGTATCCTGCCTATCTTATCCAGCACCTTGAGCAGGAACATGCGGTCTAATATCAGGAACAGGCCATGAAAGGCTCCCCAGATAACAAAATTCCACGAAGCACCATGCCATAAACCGGACGCAAGAAATACTATGGCAAGGTTTAAATAAAGCCGGCTTGCAGATACCCTGTTGCCACCCAATGGGATGTATAAATAATTCTTCATCCATGCGCCTAACGTCATATGCCAGCGCCGCCAAAATTCAGTAATACTGCCAGATACGTAGGGATTGTTGAAATTCTCGGGCAAAAAGAAACCCATCATCTTCCCTAAGCCTATTGCCATATCCGAATAGCCTGAAAAATCGAAATAGATCTGGAATGTATAGGCTATAGCTCCTATCCATGTAGCTGCGGTATTGAGCTGCGCCGGATCCATATTCATAATAGCGTCGGCCTGGCTACCCATTACATTGGCTATTAGTACTTTCTTTGACAAGCCAACACAAAACTGTGTAAACCCTTGCAGCTTGTTGTTTACAGTTTCATGCTCTATGTGATTTTGTATTTGGTCTGATATATGATGATATCTTACTATTGGCCCTGCTATCAGTTTCGGGAAGTAGATAATATACAGCTGATACTCCCAGAAGTTTTTCAGTGGCGCATGCACTCCCCTATAAACATCCACAGCATAGGTAATGCTCTCAAAGGTGTAGAACGAAATACCAATTGGCAATAATATTTTACCAACAATAATAGTATTTGCTCCGAAAACTGATGTTAACGCATTCAGGTTGTCAATAAAGAAGTTGAAATACTTAAAATAAAATAGTAAGCCCAGGTTCAGCGCCAGCGACATGCACAGGAAGACCAATTTTTGCTTTTTGTTATCTCTATGCTTATATACCTGCCCCACCAATATAAAATCGAGTAAGGTGACTCCAAGTATTACAAAGATGAACTTGGGCCCGCCCCAGCTATAGAAAAGTATACTGGATAGAAGAATGAAAATATTCTTCAGGTTGAGCACCTTGGGTAATAGGTTATATATAACCAGGAACAATGGCAGGAACACTACCAGGAATATCGAGCTGCTGAAAACCATATTATATGCAGATTACTCCCTATAGCGGGAGTAAACAAAAAAACGAAATTGCTATGAGAAATAAAAACCGGAAAAACAACGAAGGCTACCCATAAGGTAGCCTCCTGCATTGTACTTACAAACTATCTTAAATATGTATGGCTTCGCCCAGCGCTACTTCAATAGCATCTTTTACAGCTTCACTCATTGTTGGGTGCGGGAAGATAGTATCCAGCTGTTCCTGCCATGTAGTTTCCAATTTACGGGCCGATACTGTTTGCGCTATGATCTCCGTTACATTCGCACCGATCATATGCGTACCCAGCCATTCGCCATACTTAGCATCAAATATCACTTTGATGAAACCTTCATTTGCACCTGCAGCACTTGCCTTACCTGACGCAGAGAATGGGAACTTACCTACTTTAATTTCATAACCTGCTTCTTTAGCTTGCTTTTCCGTCATACCAACAGATGCAATTTCAGGAGAGCAATAAGTGCATCCCGGTACATTGCCATAATCCAGTGGCTCCGGTACGTGATGGTACTTACCTTCTTTTTGTGCAATAGCTTCCACACATATTACGGCTTCTTTCATTGCCACGTGAGCCAACGCCTGGCCCGGTACTATATCACCAATAGCATAAATACCTGCTACGTTAGTGTTATAATATTTGTCAACGATCACTTTATCTTTCTCTACTTTAACACCGAGCCCTTCCAGGCCAATGTTTTCCAGGTTAGAGGATACACCCACAGCGCTCAGCACTACATCTGCTTCCAGGCTTATATTACCTTCAGCAGTTTTCACTGTAGCAACTACGCCATCACCTTTTGCATCTACTTTCTCAACAGATGCATTGGTCATAACAGTGATACCTTTTTTCTTGTAGATCTTCTCCAGTTCTTTAGAGATATCTTCATCTTCAACCGGTACAATACGCGGCATAAACTCTACGATAGTAACCTTGGTACCCATGCTATTGTAGAAATAAGCAAACTCAACACCTATTGCGCCCGACCCTACTATGATCATAGATTTTGGCTGGCTTGGCATATTCATTGCCTCACGATAGCCAATGATCTTTTTACCATCGATAGGCAGGTTAGGCAATTGGCGTGAACGGCCACCTGTAGCCAGGATGGTGTGCTTGCTTTGGTAGGCAGTAACTTTGCCATCAGCTCCCGTTACTTCCACTTCTTTTTTATTATTCAGCTTACCCATTCCTGCCAGCACATCTATCTTGTTCTTCCTCATCAGGAACTGGATGCCTTTACTCATCTTATCTGCAACTCCGCGGCTGCGTTTAATTACTGCTGCAAAATCTGCTTTTGATTCACCGGCTACGATGCCATAATCCTGCGCGTGACTAATATATTCGAGTACTTGTGCAGACTTCAATAAAGCTTTGGTTGGGATACATCCCCAATTAAGGCAAATACCACCCAGGCTCTCGCGTTCTACAATAGCTGTTTTGAAACCTAATTGTGCAGCTCTGATAGCCGCCACATATCCGCCCGGTCCACTACCTATTACGATTACGTCGTATGCCATAAAAATAGATTATTTTATTTTTTAATGCTTGGTGCAAAATAACGGTCAAATGTAGGCAATAAATCAGACAGATAAAATAGAGCTTTATTAGCATCTGATCGATAAGCACAATAGCAATACAGAGCACTGTGAATAGCGCCCTGTATATATAAAACTATAATAAAATAATTTACTAAGCCGTAGCGGGATTATTATTGCCGCCTGTTCGTTTATTTTTCTTTTTATGCACTTTATACACTCCTTTTTCCAGGTTCATATCGCCTTCTTCAGCGTTATGGTCTTCCTGTTTATCTGCAGCCTTTCGGTACATACGCAGTGCCGGGTAATAAAGTACTCCTGCCGCTATAGCCATTAAGCCAATATTTCTCCATGTCTTATTCATAAACAAGATTTTTAAGTGATGGAATATGATAGATACCGAAAAAATCAAGCCAAAAATTGCCAAGGAAATTACAAAAAAAGAGCCCGCTGAGCGGGCTCTTTGACTATTATTAACTTAGATTATACAGTTACGGTCGCAGCTGCGGCACCTAAACGTGTGGATCTAAAAAAGATGATAGCATGCAACACTGCAAATATTATGGAGAAATAAAACAAACCTGTGTCGTCAGCGTCAGGCGAATTATGGTGCAACAGGGCAACAATCACCAAAATAGCGGTCATTCCCAAACCTGTATAAGAAACTGTGCGATAGCTTTTATTAGTAAAGACACCTTTATTCAACAAGCTATTTTTCATTCCGTAAAATAAATACACGTCAAAGCCAACTATCATCCATACTACAAGCCGGATCCATGTATCTAAAGGCAGGAATACCATCATAAACAAACAGGTAGCAACCCCTAGTATCGGAACTAGTGGAACTAGTGGTGTCCGGAAAGCACGTGGGGCATCAGGCATTTTATTGCGCATCACTATTACGCCAATACATACCAGGATGAAGGCAAATAAAGTACCAATGCTAGTCATCTCTCCGACCACCCTTGCAGGTACAAAAGCAGCAAAGAGGCTCACAAATAACATAAACAGGAAATTATTACGGGCAGGTGTCTGAAACTTACTGTGCAGATCAGAAAACACTTTAGGGATCAGGCCGTCTTTACTCATAGAGAAGAACACCCGCGATTGCCCCATCAGCATTACCATGATTACAGAAGAATATCCTGCAAGGATGGCAATGATGATGGCTTTGTTAAGCCATGGATAATCAGGGATGATCACCCCATCAGCACCGGCTTTACCCATATGATCGATAGCTACAGCAACAGGAGCGATACCATCCTTACCTGCAAACGATGTATAACTTGTCACACCGGTCATTACATGTGCGAACAATATGTATAACAAGGTGCAGATGAAAAGTGATAACAATATGCCTATTGGCATATCTCTTTTAGGATTCTTTGTTTCCTGTGCTGCGGTAGATACTGCATCGAAACCTATATAGGCAAAGAATACGATTGCTGCCGCACGTATAATACCACTAAAGCCAAACTCGCCAAACGTGCCGGAATTAGCAGGAACGTACGGCGTATAGTTTTCAGGACGAATGTACTGCCATCCCAATGCAATAAATATCAGAACAACGGCAACTTTCAAGGTTACGATAATGCCGTTTACAAAAGCTGATTCCTTTGTCCCTTTCATTAGCAGCAGGGACATAAGTATAATAATTATTACTGCAGGGATATTGATAATACCACCATCAAATGGTGATGATGTATACTCCGGTCCGAGATTGATATCAAAGTATTGGAGAAACTTTACCAGGTAACGAGACCAGCTAATGGCAACCGTTGCAGCGCCTACGGCATATTCCAATACAAGATCCCAGCCTATGATCCACGCAATAAACTCTCCCATTGTCGCAAAACTGTAGGTATATGCACTACCGGCAACGGGTATCATAGATGCAAACTCTGCATAACATAACCCGGCAAATGCGCAACCGATCGCTGCCACAATAAAAGAAATAGTAATAGCAGGACCCGCATTATTAGCTGCCGCTCCTCCTGTGATAGAAAAAAGCCCCGCACCAATGATGGCACCTATACCCAGCGCCACCAGCGAAGGCGCAGTTAATGTTTTTTTTAGCCCTTTCTCCGTATCCGAAGCTTCCGCTAATAATATATTCAGCGGCTTTCTGACAAATAGACCCATGTTGTGTTTATATACGTTCAAACCTAAAGATAAAATGTGGTTTGTACAAACCAGCCTTAGGCTTAGGTGAAAAACAAGGTGATATGTTAGGGAAAATAAAATCTTACATACATGAATACGCTACAATAAAATTTTGCCGTAGGTTTGGCGCATGTTTAGGGTTGCTACACTTCGCATTTTAGTTTTTTTAAGTTTTACATTCTCCGGCATTTATACTTACGCACAACCGACATTGCCCGAAATAACAGGCGCAATGGATAAAGGCGTTAACGTGTTAAGCTGGGTTTGTCAATATGATGGCATCAAATCTATTGCCGTGCAGCGCTCTTCAGACAGTGTTTTCAATTACGCAACTGTAGGATATGTGAAGGATACTAAAAAAGGGGTGCAGGCATTTATTGACGGGCACCCGGTACCAGGCAAAAACTGGTATCGCCTCTACATTGTCTTCAATTCAGACCTTACCTGGCAGAGTAACCGCTTTAAAATAGAAGTTGATAGCGCAGCAATAATGAATGCGAGAGTGCTGCCACCTAATGATTCTTTACAGAAGCTGGCAAGCAATGTAAAGATCGAAGTAAAACCAGCCACCACAACTAATCCGGCAACAAATAGCGGTACACAGGCCCCCGGAACAGTAGCGGAAGCTGCTCCCCCTGCCCCCAGAATTGTTTTGGAAATACCGGATGCTGCTGCAGATGAAAATGGGTTTGCTTATGTGAAATCACAGTATGTTTTTACCAATCCTTTTACCGGCCATGTAAATGTAGCCCTACCAGAATATCGCCGATATCAGTACTCCATAGATTTCTATGACAAACGCAACCGAAAGGTGTTGGAAGTAGGCCGCGTTACGGAGCCCGAAATGATCATAGACAAAAGAAACTTCCAGAGAAAAGGTATCTACAAATTTGAACTAAAGCAAAACAGGAAGGTTATGGAAACAGGTTATATAACAATATACTAGCCTTCTTCCTCGTTATTGTACCACGATTCCTGTACCATGCGCTTCCATTCCGGGCCCAGCCGCAGGTTATGGCCGGCAAATAGTTTCATCACGCGTACCATTTCTTCCGCATCCCAGGAATATAATCCGCGGGCGAAACGGGTTGGGAAACCGGCATAGTTAAAATACAGGTTGCCTTCGTGATGCAGGTTTTGGATGAGCTGCTCCTGTGTTTCGAAGCCAAAGTAATCGTAACATTCCCCTTTAAGCGGATGAGCGGTTTTTGTTGGTGAGCCAACATAATGCAAGGGACCTACAGATGGCCAGTCATATCTTTTTATCGTCCGGCGGAAGGGTGTCCTGTTTACAATCGTCAGGTATTCTTCGTCCAGCCATAGCTCTTCTACAAAAAACATCCGGCTGATAAAACGGTAAGAGGCCAGCAGGTATAATACAGAGGCACCAATACAGCTCAAAACCCTAAGCAGATCAGCCTTTATATAAAAGGATTCTAAAAGAAAGATAGTAGCCATGCCGGTGGTTACTACAAACTCTGCCCAAAAAAGTGCACGTATTCTGGGCATCAGGCGTTTGCCCAACTTTACCTGCAAGTGGTCGTTGCCCCAGTAATATGTGATCTTATCAGACATGGAGTCGCAAAAGGACAACTAATTTACGTTTTATTTATACCTGTTGCGTTATTAAATCATTAACTACCTCTGTTTCAAACACCTCGCTAAACGCCTTTTTTAATAACTGCTTTACTTCTTCTTCATCCACCCGCTTCCCCAGCTCATTTTCCATGGATGTCACCTTTTTATCCTTGATGCCGCACGGAACTATGTTATCAAAATAGCTCATATCGGTATTAACATTCAATGCGAAACCATGTATCGTTATCCATCGGCTGCTCCGTACGCCCATAGCGCATATCTTCCTGGCCTTCATCGGGTCATCCGGGTCTAACCAAACTCCTGTTGCACCTGGTAAACGGTCTCCTGCAATATTATAATACGAAAGAGCTCGTATTATGGTTTCCTCCAGGTTGCGCATATACCTTCCAAGATCTGTAAAAAACTGTTCCAGGTCCAGTACCGGGTAGCCAACTATTTGTCCCGGGCCGTGATATGTAATATCACCACCGCGGTTTGTATTATAGAAACCTACGTTCAGTTCTTTTAACCTGTCATTAGCAAGCAGCAGGTTTTCAAGATGCCCGCTTTTACCAAGTGTATATACATGTGGGTGCTGGCAAAAAAGCAGGTAATTTTTGATGCCCATATCCACGGGGTTGGGAGCGTTGGGTACATTAAACCACGATGATTTTATATCCAAACCTTGTTTCATCATTTCTTCCTGCATCTTCCACGCATCGCCATATTCTATCTCACCAAGATCCCTGAAATATATTTTTCTCATACACGTAAATCTGAATGCAAGTTACGCATTATCTAACCCTCAAATACCCCTCTTAGCATGGTTTTGATTAGCGTTTTATTAACAGCAAAACAGTTACATTTGTTTATTAGGTTAATTAATCATAAGAATATGTTGAGATTCATGAAGAATAAGATATTAATACCCGTATTAATTCTATCAGCCCTTGCTGCCTTCTTCTCGTTTGCAAATGGAAATGACGGTACTACCAGTGATCAGCGTAAGGAATTGATATTGCAGACAGTAATGAAAGCGATCCAACAAAACCACCTGCAACCCAGGGAGTTAAATGATTCTTTCTCATCTACTATTTTCAATAAAACACTTACTAGTCTTGATTATGAAAAACACTTCTTTACACAGGAAGATGTAGATCAGCTAAAAAAATATCAATACAAGCTGGATGAAGGAGATGGTACCGAAATGGTGCATTTCTTCGATGATATGAATGCTGCCTTTAACAAGCGTATCGACCAGGTAGAAGGATTTTATAAGGCTATTTTAGACAAACCGTTTTCTTTCAATGGTAATGATGCTATAGTGGTAGATGAAGATAAAGAAGCCTTTGCCGCTAACGATGCCGCACTAAAGGACCGCTGGATAAAGTACCTGAAATACAGGACGTTGGTAAAATATGTAGATCTCAAAGATGCACAAAAGAAACGCCAGGAAGCAAAAGACACTACATTAAAAGAAATAAAAACCGATGCACAACTGGAAGCAGATGCAAGGCAGGCTATCAGGAAAAGTATAGAATATTATTTCAAACGCTGGCACAAGCTGGGCGAGGATGATCGCTTTACAATATTCGTAAATGATATTACTAATTCAGAAGACCCCCATACTGACTATTTTCCGCCAGACGACAAAAAGCGTTTTGACGAGCAGATGTCTGGTACTTTCTTTGGTATAGGTGCGCAGCTTAAAGATGACGACGGGAAAATAAAGATCGTAGCAATATTGCCTGGTACTCCATGCTGGAAACAGGGCGACCTGAAAGCAGGTGACGAAATATTGAAAATAGCCCAGGGCGCTGCAGAGCCTGTAGATATACAGGGATATGATATCAATGATGTGATCAAAATGATCAAAGGCCCTGAAGGCACGGAAGTACGCCTTACTGTAAGGCACGTTACCGGCGTTACACAGGTAATACCCATAGTACGCGGAAAGGTGGAACAGGAAGAAATATTCGCTAAATCTGCGATCATCAATACAAAGAGTGGCTCCGTAGGTTACATTTATCTGCCTGAGTTTTATTCTGATTTCCAGAATATCAATGGTCGTCGCTGCGCCGAAGACGTTGCTTTGGAGGTAATGAAATTGAAAAAATCAGGTGTCAATGGTATTATACTCGACCTGAGGAATAATACCGGTGGATCGTTGAACGATGTGGTTAAAATGTCAGGATTGTTTATTGACCAGGGGCCTATTGTACAGGTAAAAAGCGCCGATGCTGCCGCAATACCGCTGAACGACCAGCAGGCAGGAACTTTGTATGACGGACCGATGGCTATAATGGTAAATTATGGCAGCGCTTCTGCATCTGAAATCATGGCTGCTGCTATGCAGGATTATAAACGCGCGGTAATCGTCGGCTCTACTACTTACGGAAAAGGTACGGTACAAAAAGTAATGTCTCTTGACGAATACCGTGGATGGCTGGCCAGCCTGATGGGCAAGACAGTGAACTACGACACCATAGGTTCATTAAAACTTACAATTCAGAAATTCTATCGTGTGAATGGTGGTTCCACACAGTTAAAGGGTGTAACTCCTGATGTGATCCTACCTGACCCATACGCGGAAATAGAAATCGGTGAGCGTAAGGATAAGGCTGCGCTTAAATGGGATGAGATAGCACCTGCTAACTATCGCGTTGTACCTAACCCTGTGCATAGCCAGGAACTGGCAGCGCTCAGCAAAAAAAGAGTAGATACGAACCCTGCCTTCAGCCTGGTAAAAGAAAATGCGACACGCATTAAGGAGGCAGAAGACAAATCGAGCTATTCTCTAAATGAAGCTGTATATCACAAAGAGCTGGATGAGGCAACTGCCATTGGCAAAAAAATGGAAGAGATCGAGAAAAAGGCTACCCCGCTTGATGTTGTCAATATTAAAGACGACCTGGCAAAAATCAATATAGACAGTCTTAGCATCCGTAAAAACAACGATTGGCTGAAAAACCTTAAAAAGGATTTCTACCTCGCGGAAACTGTAAATATTGTAAATGATATGATGAAGTACAATATGAAGGTAGATGCCCGTACGGGAATGAAATAAACTTCTTTAAAATAAGAATAAAGAGCCCCGCGTGGGCTCTTTTTCATACCTATTCGTTGTATTATATTAACTTTGGCAGCTAATAAAGATCAATAATTTGCTACGTTGCGCAGGCTCCGGCATCCACATCTTCCTGGTATTTCTCTTTTCCTTGACTGCTTCGTTTGCTGATGCGCAGACCAATGATTCTACTGTAATCGGTGGAAAGGATGCAGTAGTAGCGGATACTACTACGATAAGTAGCATTTCGCCGGCACCACCAATAAAAGATACGGTGCAGAAGAAAAAGGCTGCATTTCAGCCCAAGCCTAAAAAAGCAGGTATGTATTCGGCAATACTGCCGGGCCTTGGGCAGGCGTACAACAGGCAGTATTGGAAGCTGCCTATCATATACGCAGGCGCAGCTGCGGCAGGGTATTTCTTCAGCTACAACCTGGATAAATACCATCACTACCGTAAAGAATACCTCGATCGCTTAGCCGACCCTAACGCTCCTATTGCACCCGGAGAACCATATACCGGTTACCAGGAATTAAAAACGCTGCAGGATCAGTATCGTAAATTCCTGGACATGACTGCGCTGTTTTCAGCTTTGGGTTATACATTGCAGGTAATAGATGCCGTTGCTGCTGCCCACCTTAAGAACTTTGATATATCACGCGATATATCGATGAACTTTACACCTGTTGCTACGCCTTATTATGTGGGTGTGGGAGTGGTAGTTACTTTTAAATAGTGCCTTAGACAATCTCTGCAATTCTGCAACTTTTATTTCATTAAAGGCTGCTGTAACTTTGTATTATGCTGCACAGCAAGCCAAGAGAAGATAATTACCTGCACAAAGGACTACGCAAACAACTGGTACAAATATTAAGAGAGAAGGGAATAAAAGATGAACGTGTGCTAAGTGCTATTGAAGCCATACCACGACATTTTTTCCTCGATCCTGCATTTGAACGGATTGCCTACGAAGACCGTGCATTCCCTATTACAGCCAACCAAACTATTTCTCAACCTTATACGGTCGCTTACCAAACGCAGCTGCTGGAAATTAAGAAGTTTGATAAGGTCTTAGAAATAGGTACAGGTAGTGCATACCAGGCTTGTGTACTGGCAGAAATGGGCGCAACAGTATATTCTATAGAAAGGCAAAGAGCGTTATACGATTTTGTAGGGCAGTTCTTTTTTATCAGGAATTATCCAAATATTAAACGCTTTTACGGCGATGGGTACCTTGGGCTACCTACTTACGCTCCGTTTGATAAGGTAATTGTTACCGCCGCTGCGCCTTATGTACCTCCGAAGCTAATAGAGCAATTGAAACCGGGAGGCATAGCTGTAATACCCGTGGGCGACGATAACGGCCAAAAGATGTTGCGCATAACTAAAGACGCTGAAGGGAATATTAAAGAAGAAGAGCTCGGCGATTTTATGTTTGTACCAATGCTGCAGGGAAAGAACAAATAGCTACTGATTTTTTATTGTTTTCAGGTTTCTTTGTATTCCCTGCCACTTGGTTCGCTTCAGGGGTGAGTCTTTAAATACTTTCCTGAACTGCTCTTCACTCATCTGCTCCCATTCAGCAGCGGAAAGATTGAGCACTTCAGGAATCGGCGTAAAATGAGGCTCCTGATTTGGCTTCGAAAATCTATTCCACGGGCATACATCCTGGCATATATCGCAGCCAAACATCCAGTCTTTCATTTTACCATTGAACTCATCCGGTATCAACGCATCCTTTAGCTCTATAGTGAGATAGGAGATACATTTACTGCCGTTTATTATTGCCGGCGATACGATAGCATCCGTTGGGCAGGCATCCATACATTTAGTACAGGTACCACAATAGTCTGCCGAAAATGGAGCATCCGCTGTAAGTTCAAGATCGGTGATCAACGTAGCAATAAAGAAAAAGGAACCGGAGTGTTTGGTAAGCAGGTTTCCATTTTTCCCAACCCAGCCTAGTCCGCTACGCACGGCCCAGCTACGCTCCAATACCGGCGCACTGTCTACAAAGCCCCTGCCCTGCACATCACCAATTGTTTCCTTGATATATTGCAAAAGCAGGTTCAGCTTTTCACGGATCACATAATGATAGTCTGTACCATAAGCATACTTGGCTATGTGGGGTGCATCTGCCGATTGTTGCTGTTGGGGATAATAATTCAACAGTAAGGTAATAACAGATTTTGCGCCGGGCACCAGCTTTCGGGGGTCTGTCCGCAGATCGAAATGGTTTTCCATGTACTGCATCTTACCATTAAAACCATTTTGCAGCCAGCTTTCCAGCCTGCGCGCGTCTTCATCCAAATGAGTGGCAACGGTCATGCCGCAGGCATCAAAGCCCAGTCTGTGAGCTTCTTGTTTAATAAGTTGAGATCGCTGTTCCGGCTGCAAACTATACCTGCTTTTTCTTTACTGTAACACCTCTAATTTCCGAAAGCTTTTCGATATATGCATCTGCGTGAGGCTTAGGGATACCCGCTTCGACCATACAAAATAACTGCAGGTCTTGCTTATAGATGGTGGCTTCGCTTTGCCTCAGCAAGTACATTACCTCTCCCATTACAGGATAGTCAAACTGTACCTCCACCGGTTGTTCTATCCATTTCTCAGTTACCACGGCTTGCATTAATGCATCCGCAGTAGCTGTTTTGTATGCATTAATGAGTCCGGGAACTCCCAGTAAAGTTCCTCCAAAATATCTTACTACAACGACCAATACGTTCGTTAATTCTGCGCTGTCTATTTGCCCTAATATAGGTTTACCTGCACTACCAGATGGCTCACCATCATCGTTAGCACGAAAACTGACGCCATCTGTACCTATCCGGTAAGCATAGCAGTGATGCACTGCTTTAGGGTGTTCCTTTTTCAGCAATTGCAATTTACTTTTCACATCATCGGTAGTAGCAATAGGATAAGCATACGCAATAAATTTACTACCCCTGTCTTTGAACTCTGCAGTGGTTATACTTGTAATAGTTTTGTATTTATAAATTTCTGCCATCAATTCAACGATATTAACACAATAGCAATCACAGATAATATAAGTCCGGTTATTCTTGGTTTGCCTGATGGCTCTTTAAACAACAGCATGCCCACAAAAGCACAACACAATACAATACCAATATTATTTACCGGTATAGACGCGGAGCTTTTCATAAAATTGCTATTCAGCAAGCGTATGTAGTAGTAAATAGAAAAATAGTTGGGTACCCCCAATATTATACCTGCTACTACATTTTTTATAGCAGGTTTACTTTTCTTTCGCAGCGCAGAAATCGTAATTATAATGATACCAATTAAAGCCGCGACGGCAAAGACATGCACCGGAAAAACAGCTTGCAAACCTTTATCCTGCAAATAAGTATGCTCTGTATACTTCATAAAAGTATCCAGGGATCCGCACGAAATGAATAACAGAGCAGGGACAAGCAGGTTACCTACCTTGCCAGATTCGCCCTCCACCCTTGCACTAAAATATACAGCGGGAAACGCGATCAACAAACCTGCAATATTTAAAGCCGTTAAATGCTCATTATATAATAACACAGAAAACACAACCGGTATTACTATAGAAAGCTTATTGGCGATAGTAGATATTGTCATACCGTATTTACGTGTACAATAAGCTATGAAATTAAATATGCTTATGAACAACAACCCCAAAAACAGAGCCCAGCCAAACCAGGGCTGCTGCGTACTTGCTTTATTAATGGGGAAATATCCCAGAAAGATACTACCTGTGACTACGCAGGTAATGTAGTTAACTACGATGGCCTGCAATGCATCGATACCAAACCTGGGGAACAGTTTGAAAAGGATAAAAAGAAAAGTATTCAGCAGTATCGTTAGCAGCAGGTATATCATACAATCTACAATTCCATCCCCTCCACATAAGGATATGCGCTGTTGTTATTTACATACAAGGATAGCATGTCTGTTTCCAGTTGCGTATCAAAAGCTTTATTCCCATTTACTAGCAATGGCGCTGCAATACCGTGTGGCAAAGTTGTATTCGCGGTAATTATCCGGGCTTCATCCCAAAGTCCTTTACTGATAAACGAATTCAACAATTTTGCACCACCTTCAATAATCACAGACTGGATATTAGCTTTATACAATTCGGTAAGAATGGTGGCAGGTAGATTATCGTCAAAATTCATTTTCACATAGCGCACGTTCCCTGCTTCATCTTCCTTTACATCGTTGAACACCCAAGCCTCTGCATCATTATTAAACAGCTTTAGTGAGCGGGGCAGTACTAGCGACCTGTCTATAACGAGCCTTAGCGGTTGCTTGCCTTGCCAAAGTCTTGCCGTTAGCTGGGGATCATCCGCTAAAGCTGTATTGGTGCCCACCATTATCGATGCTTCCTCGGTACGCCACTTATGCACTAGTCTTGTACTAAGTTCATTACTCAACTGGTAACGCTTATTGCCATACGGGGCAAAGTAACCATTGGCAGTCTGAGCCCATTTCAGTATCACATAGGGTCTTTGTTGTTTATGAAAACAAAAGAACCGCCTGTTAAGCCACAGTCCTTTTTCTTTCAGCAAACCGGTGATTGTTTCTATTCCGCCGGCCTGCAATATCTGCAATCCCCTGCCATCCACTTTTTCAAAGGGATCATCATTGCAGATCACAACTTTCTTCACTCCTTCCGCTACGAGCCTCACTGCGCATGGTGGTGTTTTACCATAGTGGGCACAAGGTTCCAGACTTACATACATAGTACTCTCTGGTATCAAACGCTTGTCGGCCTCCGAAACATTTTCCAGGCAATTCACTTCGGCATGTGCTTCTCCATATATCCGATGCCAGCCCTCACCTATGATGCGCCCATTGTACACCAATACCGCGCCTACCATTGGATTGGGTGACACACTGCCTTTACCTAGTTGGGCCAGATCAAGGCATCGTTGCATATATGCAGCATCAGGAAGCATGGCGCAAATGTAAAACAAAGCCTTAAGGCCACCTAACAACCTGCTTACCCTTGTTTTAAAGTATCTTTGCAAAATGCTTACTTATAGCCAGGCCTTCTACGACCTGAAAAATGCCATCCTCCCGCTTTACGACGAAGGTGAATCTTCTGCTATTGCACACGAAATACTTAATTACCTTACAGACCTGAATCGGCTGCAACGCCTGAGCGAAAAGGACACCACTTTCACCCAGGAACAGCAATTGAGGTATAACAGCATTAAGAAAAAACTGCTGAATGCCACTCCCCCACAATATATTATTGGCAAATCTTGGTTTCTGGGCAGGGAGTTCAACGTAAACGAGCAGGTACTGATACCCAGGCCGGAAACGGAAGAACTGGTTCAATGGATCGTAGATGATACAAAGCAAAACAACCTTCATACACCAGCGATATTGGATATTGGTACTGGCAGCGGATGCATACCCATATCGCTAAAGCTGGCTATTCCGGATGCTAACGTTACCGCCTGCGATATCAGTGCCGGCGCCCTCTTAGTAGCACGCAGCAATGCCGACATGTACCAGGTAAATATCAATATCCAACCTATCGATTTCCTCGACGAATCATCCCGTGAGCAGTTAGGCAATTTCGATATTATTGCCTCTAATCCTCCTTACATACCCTTTACACAAAAGGACACCCTGCACCGCAATGTGGTAGACCATGAACCACACGTAGCCTTATTTGTGCCTGGTGAAGAACCATTATTATTTTATGTAGTTATTGCAGACTTCGGCCTTAAGCATTTGAATAAAAATGGCTGCATCTATTGCGAGCTGGACGCAGACCATGCTACTGAAGCAAGAGATCTCTTTGAGTCGAAAGGATATGTTGATGTAGAAATACGAAAGGATCTCTCCGGGAAAACAAGAATGATAAAAGCTGTGCTAAAAAAATAGTCCCGCCTTTTAAAGCGGGACCAGTTCACACTACAACTAATATTTTACTTAAGCTTTTTTTGTCTTGCGGGCAGCTTTTTCTTCGCTGTTGTCTTCCGTATTTTCTATTTCCAGCATTTTCTCCAGCTGGCGAACTTGCTTTTTCAGATCGTAGATGGTTTTATAGATCTCGTCCATTTCGCTACGGGTTGCTACCGGTATGCCTATCATGTATTTTTCCATCTGTGCTTCGATGTCTTTGCGCAGGCGCAGTTGCATAGCGCTTACTTCTGCCATCAGCTTGCTGTATTCTTCGCTTTCGAAAAGGGAAACATATACCTTATCGCTGATGTTAAGCCATTCCTGGTACAGGGCCACCATGTTATTGATCTCGCCACCATTCTGCAGTTTAGCTGCAACATTCTCAGCCAGGCTATCCATTACTTTAGTACCCTGGTTGTAGATCATATATTGCAACTCTGCGTTTTTGATATTGTACACCATAATGCGGTTAGAGATATCATTCCACTCCATCATAGTTTTAGTAAACTGGTTTGGAGTCATCATTTTTGTAAGTGGTGCGGCAGCATTGCTCATCATATTGTACCACGCATTGTAACCGTTCATCATATTGGCAAACATTTCGTTTGCTGAAGGCATCATGCTGGTCATAGCAGCGCGCATTTGCTGGTAGTTGTTCATACCTGCCTGGCTAGCCTGGCCAAAGCCTTTCTGCATCATGTCTGTCATTTGCTGCATGTACTGGCGGCTGTTATCCGGCATAAAACCGAAATATTTATCCATCAGTTCTTTATACAAAGCAGGGTTCATATATTGTTTGTACAGATCATTATTGAAGGTCTTTTCCTGGATAGATTTCCAGAAAGGAGCCCAGAATTCAGCAAAACGGGTAAATCCTTCAGAAACATTGATCATGTTGCGATATGCTTCCTGTGTAGTACCATTCTGCATGTTCTTTTGCATGTCTGCAAAACCACTCTTCAGCATATCATAATACTGGTTGAAGATACCGGTATAATTCTCAGAAGCTTTCTTCCAACTGTCCATGTTCATGGGGTTCATGTTCTGGAAATTGTTTGCCCAGTTCATCCAGTTATTGAACTGTTGCATATTATTTGTCCAGTTATTCCAGTTAGTGGTAGCATTGTTCCACATGGCAGACCATTGCTCCATAGGGTTAGCAGTGGTTGGCTGTTGCGGGATATTTGTTTTCATGAAGTTCATGTTCATTTCCCACATTTGCTTAGCCCAGTCCATCTGAGTATTGAACCAATTTTGATAGAATTCGTTCATTTTACTTGCGTTGTCCTGCACATTAGTACCCATGTTGGTAGCTTTCTCAGATGCGTTAGAGAAAAAGCCCTTTTGGTTATCCAGCCAGTTCTTATACCATTCGCTGCCTTTAGCCAATGTATCATTTACAAGAGCATTACCGTTGCTCAGTTTCTTGGTATTTTCTACCACACTGTCAACAGCTTGCTTTTGCGCATCTACTACACTTTCTACAAAGTTTTTACTGTCTTGGTTAGCCATAATATTGAATTTTAATTTTTTAAATTAACCTGGTTTATCAGGGTCAAAAGAAGCACTTTTATATTAGCAATAGGTTTCCGGGCTGTTAAATTATCTGCACCGCGCCTTTCAAAAAGTTCCTTTTGGCGGCGCAAAGGTAGGCGTTTCTTATTAAAAATAATCAAATCTTCACCAAATAAATTAAAAAAATTGCGGATAACTTACTATAGCTGCTACAGTAAAGGTTATCCGTATATCATTTTTTTACAAAATAATTGCAAACTGGTAGCAGAACCAGATTTTTACTGCTATCTTAAGGTGGTACTAAACTTATACCAGATGCTAAAAGAAGGAGACGAATTCCGCCACAAATTCAGCTATACACAAGACGATGTAGATACTTATGCCCGCGTTAGCGGCGATACCAACCCCCTGCATATAGACCCCGCAGCAGGTAAAGCCAGCATGTTTGGCCGTAACATCATTCATGGATTTTTAGGTGCCAGTGTGTTCACTAAAATATTCGGTGCATTATGGTATGCAGATGGCCATGTTTACATGAGCCAAACGATGAAATGGATGAAACCTATGTTTGTAGACACAGAATATGAAGCCGTGATCACCGTAAAGGAAACATATCCTGAAAAGAACCGTATTCTTTACGACTGTGCTGTGTATGAAGTAAGCACTGGTGATAAAACTATTGCCGGTGAAGCTCTGCTGCTGAATAAAAAGCAGTATGTATGGTAATACACTCTTGATATCATTGTAAAAATAAAGCTCCGCAATGCGGAGCTTTATTTTTACAATGATAGGCATCCACACGCCTAATCTTTAAAAATATAGATAGCCCAAATAAAAGCATTTCTATCTACACCGTCAACCACCCCGTCGTTGTCCATATTTATCTTTATAGAGAAAGCCCCACCTTGCCATTCGAATTTGAATGGATTGCTCAACCTAAACCTTTCAGTAGTAAAAAAGTTACCAATTTCATCATCGTTGATAAAAACATGAAGATGCGGTAGTACCCCGCCTGCTATACTGCCTTTACTAACTAATTTGATTGTATAGCGGCCTTGGGGAAGCTCTACAGGACCGCTCATTACAGGATTATTTGACCATAACGGTATAAGCGTATCTCCACCATCATTCATCACTATTTTCGGATCATATTGCGCATAATTAACGTTTCTGTAAGGATTCATTACAACCGGTAGTTTCACTTGCCAGCCCTCCGGATTAATAGCGATGCTTTCTCGATACCCATTTTTATACTCCAATATTTTCCCCTCCCAATCTTTGTCTGGCAAAGCAAACACAATCAATGGTGCATGAAAAGAAAAAAAAGCAAGATATGAAGCAATAAAGGCTGGTCGCAAATGTTTGTCCCAGCCCAGGATCAATAACCAAGATATACATGCATACGGGATAAAATAATATCGTGCAGAATAAAGTGCTAAGATATCTGACTCATTAGGCCAAAACACTATAATAAAACTTATAAAATAGGACAGCCCTGCAAACAATAACACATACTTATTAACATACTTGATATTCATGTACAACCGCACAAATGCAACTGTCAGGATAAACAATATTGCCAGTGCAATACCTGCTAAAGTAGTTTGAGAGAAATTTTGAAAAAAAGAACTTTTAAGGAAAAATAGATCCTCTACATTTTCAGTAAAAAGCCGCACAAGGTGCCATTCCCTATAGTTTGGTGCTCCCCGTCTTTGTGTGCCGGGATCAATAATTGTAAGGCATACAAGCTGGATAATACCACAACATAAAATGATAAGCAGCGGGAGCACGTTTTGCCTGTTAATAACTCTTCTGTTCTTCCACAACAGCAACACTATTATCGGCGCAATAATTAAAGCACAAGGCCCGCTAAGGCATAATATGACCAATAATAAATACTTAAAGAATGCTATTGCTTTTGATTTGACGGCACCATATCTCATTGCATCCCAGCTAAAAACATAACATATGATTGGCAGGGAAGTGATCCAAACCAAGTTGGTCAGGTTCATGTATATTTCAGAATCTAACGGCAAAAAAAGAAACGATGTTGCAAAAACGATCGGATGTCGAAGAGTCAATTTTTCCGCGCTGTATAGTAAATAGAGAGCTACAAACACAGTTATCATCAGACTGCTGTAATTATAACATGCCGGTGTATGTATAAGCGCGGCATGCCCCCAGATACCAGCCACTATTCTTGGAATCGCGTTTAAATATCCAGCATAAGGCTTAAACAAGGACAACCACCCAAGTTCCTTGTATTGCTGCAAAAAGACCGCTCCGTCTTCAGCATATAACTGTGGACATACGAAAGCATCATATCTTCTAAAGACAAGTGCTATTATAACAATAGCAAAAACATAGAGGTTAGTATCGGGGTTACGGAAAAAATTCTTTGTCAAAACGGCTTATTGTACAACAATATTAATGAGCTGCCGTGAATATAACAATCCTGGGGCATCTCAGCCCTCAAAGAAATTGCCATTATAGCAGCAATGTTTTCGCTGCTATAATGGCAAATAATGTAATAATGCTTGAAGAAACTATTTGATCTCACCTACCATTTCTTCCGGCTTCACCCATTCGTCAAACTGCTCGGCAGTTACATATCCAAGATCAATAGCAGTCTGTTTCAAAGTCTTACCTTGTTTGTGTGCAGTCTGTGCTATCTCAGCTGCTTTATAATAGCCGATCTTAGTATTTAGCGATGTTACCAGCATCAATGAGTTGTGCAGATGTTGGTCTATGTTTTCCCTGATCGGCTCAATACCTTCTGCACACTTATCGTTGAACGATACACAACCATCGCCTATCAGCCTTGCACTATGCAGGAAGTTAAAGATCATAACAGGTTTGAACACATTCAATTCAAAATGGCCGGTTGCGCCGCCAATGTTTATTGCCACATCGTTACCCATTACCTGTGCGGCAATCATAGTCAATGCTTCACACTGTGTTGGGTTTACTTTACCCGGCATGATAGAAGAACCGGGCTCATTATCAGGGATAAATATTTCGCCTATACCGCAACGTGGGCCGGAGCTCAGCATACGGATATCGTTTGCTATTTTCATCAGGCTTACTGCTACTGTTTTCAGAGCGCCATGAGCTTCTACTATCGCATCGTGTGCAGCAAGGCTTTCAAATTTATTCTCTGCAGTAACGAAAGGCAATCCTGTTAGTTCTGCAATTTTACCGGCTACATGTACTGCATAACCCTTAGGTGTATTAATACCGGTACCAACGGCTGTACCACCCAGTGCCAGTTCGCTCAGGTGCGCAAGTGTGTTATTGATAGCACGCAGGCCATGGTCCAGTTGAGATACATAACCGCTTATCTCTTGTCCCAGGGTCAGTGGTGTAGCATCCATAAAGTGGGTACGGCCTATCTTCACCACACCCATAAATTCTTTGGACTTCCTATCAAGTGTATCACGCAGTTTTTTAATGCCGGGGATAGTAACGTCTATCAGCATTTTATATGCGGCAATGTGCATTGCAGTAGGGAAAGTATCGTTAGATGATTGCGATTTATTCACATCATCGTTAGGATGCACAAATTTATCTTTATCTGTAAGCTGGCCACCATTGATCACGTGGGCACGGTAAGCAACCACCTCATTCACATTCATGTTAGACTGTGTACCCGAACCTGTTTGCCAAACCACGAGTGGGAATTCATTATCCAACTTACCTTCTAATATCTCATCGCAAACCTGTCCTATCAGTTTAGACTTTTCAGCAGGTAATACACCAAGGTCAGTATTGGTAAGCGCAGCGGCCTTTTTCAGGTAAGCAAATGCGCGGATGATCTCCTTTGGCATCTTATTGATATCCTGGGCTATTTTGAAGTTATCGATAGAGCGCTGTGTTTGTGCACCATAGTATGCATTCACAGGTACTTTTACTTCGCCCATCGTGTCTTTTTCAATACGGTATTCCATTGTAATATCTTATTATGATTTTGAAATAGATAATTGACGGCGCAAAGGTATTAAATGCGAGATTATGCGAAAGTGTATATTATTATTTTTAATTTTGCGACCGTGAAAAAAGGATTGATCATTTCGGCCTGCCTTCTGTGGGTGATACTGGGCTTTACGTTCAGCAAAACGCCTCCCCGGCTTACTAAGGCATCTCTTGGCAAAATGCTGTTCTTTGATCCCATACTATCAGAAGACAGCACCGTAAGCTGCGCCTCTTGCCACAAGCCGGAATTTGCATTTGCCGATACTTCTGCTTTTAGCAAGGGTGTACATGGCCGCCTCGGCACCAGGAACGCCCCTTCTGCCATGAACATGAGCAGCAGAGATGCTTTCTTTTGGGATGGCAGGGCCGCGACCCTGGAACAACAGGCACTTGGGCCAATTGAAAATCCTGTAGAAATGAACCTGCCTATAGAAACCGCGCTAAAACGGCTGAACCATAATAAACGCTATCGTTCCCTTTTCTTTACTGTATTCAAAGCCTATCCCAATAAACAAAACCTTACTGCGGCAATAGCGGCTTTCGAGCGCACTTTGGAAACGTCCGCCACACCTAACGATCGCTGGCTGAATGATGAACCAGGTGGACTGACGGATCAACAGGTACGCGGACGGGATATATTTCGGGTAAAGGCTAAATGTTTTGAATGTCATTTCACCCCAGACTTCACTGCAGACGAGTTTCGTAACATAGGGTTGTTTAATGGTAAAAACCATAATGACTCCGGGCGCTATTTGATCACTCACAATCCTGCTGACATAGGTAAAATGAAAGTACCGGGCCTGCGCAACGTAGCTATGACCGCGCCTTATATGCACGATGGTAGCTTTAAAACCCTAAGGCAGGTAATAGACTATTACGATAATCCGCACGCTACTATGCCCGACGGCATCAATCGCGATAGTGTGTTAAGCGGTCCGTTACATCTTACAGAACAAGATAAGCAAGACCTCGAAGCATTCCTTAATGCGCTGACGGACGACAGGTTCATAAAAAAATAGTAGCCTGTCGTTACAATATTAGGCAGCTGTTTTGTATTTATGCTGCAAAATTTACACTATAAATAATTATGAAAAACTTTCTGAGTACCTCATTGCTACTACTTCTATGCTATACAGCATCAATTGCACAAAATTTCAATATTCAATACAGCCCATCTTTTGATGAACCGGAAGATGGCTGGAACAAAGTGATGCAATTTAAAAACGGGAATACCTTTTTCTTACATTTTACTAAGGCCGGCATCGAAATTACCGTTTACGACAAAGCAAGACACATTATATCCACTAAGACACTGGAGAGTAATCTGTGGGAAGCAAAAAAAATGAAAGCCTCAACTATTGAAGGTTTTTACGAGATCGCAGGACAGCCTGTTATCTTTCTGCAACAACTATTGGATCGTACACCTACTCTTTTTCGAATCATTTTAGATCCCAACACGGGGGCAATGGTGAACGAAGCCAAAATAGGTGAGTTGCAGCGTTATGGTTTCGGCGCAGGATATGCCATGGCATTCGGGGGTGTTGACCCTGCCGATTTTTATGTAGAGAAAGATCCGGCTTCAGATTGTTATGCGGTCATAAATTTCAACTCGTTTTCACATGAAAGTGATAGCCGTATTGAAGTTGTCCATTATGATGGTAGCCACAAAGAGATCAACAGGGCACAATATGACGCACAGGGATTCAAATATCTTCGATTTATAGGAATGACCGTAGATGCGGACAAGCATGTGTATGTTTGCGTATATGGTTTTAATACCATGGCGTATGGCAAGGACTCACGTGTTATTGTATCTAAACTGAATGTTGGAGAAAAAGCATTCGTTAATAAACAGTTAGAGTATACGGACGATTTCAAAAATACTACAGCGGTTATGCAGTACAATCCGGGAACAGGGATGATACAACTATTAACTCTTACCCAGCGTAGCAGCAGCAGCAAAATATTCTCAGGTAAGACCACAAATTATTATCTCATATTGATGCAAAATATTGACCCGGAAACACTCACTATCATTTCTTCAAAACCTTTAACCGTAGATAAAGCAGATGCTTATGCAAAAAACCATCTAAAAAACGCCAAAGGATTTTGGGGATTACCACAACAAATGGTAATCAACAGTGACAATAGTACTACCATATTAATGGAAGAAATGTCCCAGGAGGAAATAAGAGGATCAAGAGGGGGCACATCATACCGAACCTATTTGAATAACATCGGCGTTACTGAGCTGGATACCAAAGGAACGGAAACTGATGGATATGCAATAAATAAAGTGCAAATGGCAAATGGCATTATTGATCCACTATACATTTCTAAAAAAAGTAAAGGTTTATGGTCTTTCCGCGGTGGTATGGCGCAGGGATGGTCTATGGGTATAGTTACCAACAACGCGTTTTTATCATACGATTATTTAAATGCCAATAACAAAAAATATATCATATTTAATGATTACCCTGAAAACTTTGAAAAAGAAGACACCAGGAAATATAAAACGGTAGTTGCTATTAGTGATGCAAGTACTGTTTGCTATGAGCTAAACAATGGTAAAATCGATAAGTTTTACTTGTTTGGGAAACCTAACGATGATGATGAAGCTAATTTTTGTTACATAGAATCATCTCATTTTCTTAAGGAAACTAATACCTATGCTACATTGATGGTAGAAAAAAGAGGCAGGAAGAAAAATGCAAAAATTGCATGGGTCCAGTTATAAAAATGTGATCTCCTAAAAAGCCGCACTTAAAAGTGCGGCTTTTTAATGGCTAGACACCACCTTTAATCCTACTATACTCGCTATCAAAGTAAAGATGAAAAACAGCCGCCAAAAATCCGCCGGCTCTTTAAAAAATATAATACCCGTAATTACTGTACCTACAGCGCCTATACCGGTCCATACAGCATAGGCTGTCCCCATAGGCAATGTCTGTGTTGCTTTATACAATAAAAGCATACTCAATGCAAGCGATACAAAGAACCCTGCAATCCACCATGCAACCTGCCCACCCTGTGCTTGTCGTGCATTACTAAGGCAGGTTGTAAATCCTACTTCAAACAGTCCTGCTATGATGAGTATTATCCAGTTCATAAACCTTCAGTTTGCCGCAAAGGTGGCAAATTATATATCAGTTGCAAAACATACTACTGACCGCAAATTGCCGTTTCCCTTGTATGAATAAATTCACTCGCCTGCTGAAAACTCTGAGCTATCATCCTAACTTAAAATTCCGAACTCTCATAACTATTACCGTTACTATCATAGGGCTTTACATTAACTATTTCAGGCTACAGGTCTTTTGCCGGCCCGTTTTCTGGGCTTCCTTATACATGGGTATTTTTTTTACTGCGCTAATATTCTTTCCGTTTGTAAAAAATACTTTTCTAAAGAAGGGGTTATATTTTATTTTAGGTGCAGGCACATTATGTTGCATCTATTGTATCATTTTTCTTGCAGATCCCTGGGAGCACTTTACCGGTTACATATTTTTTATCCTGCTTATTTTATTTTTCGGTGCCGGTCTCCTGGCATTTCTTCCTGTCTACTATTTATGGCATGTTCTGAATTATATGCGGCAAGGCAATACCGCCGATAAGCGCATATTTATTTATGGGATCCTAACGCCGCTATTACCTTTATTTATCTATCTCAGCAACTTCAGCATGCATTACAAACTCATTAACTTAGCCATAAAATCAAATAACATAGCAATAATTCCTGCTGACAGAATAAGTGAGCGTATTCTGGGTATCGGTTTTAAATACCATACCAAAATCAACTACCTATATGATGGCTGGCGGCCTCCTATACACGATCCTCTTCTTAACATTGGCTTATGGATATTTAGCAAGAGCTATTATCCTTACCACGCTATCCCATATTACAAACAGGTATTTCCGGAACTGCCGTTACAAGCAAACTGTGTCTGTGCTTATACAAAAGATGGACTGAGTTATTTAACGGACACTGCCTATTTTAATCAAGCTTACAACCCGGGCATCAAATCAAGAAAATAAAATCCTGTATTCCAGTTATCCGTGTCTTTCTTTGCAGGTGTGTAGGCTTTATACACTACTTCTCCTTTTTCTACTGAAATCGGGGAAGAAAAATACGGTGCATTATATACAAAAGTGTGAAACTCTCCATTCTCGCCGCAAGGGTCTACATTATCGGGTAGATCATTTAAAAAAGATCCGTCAATTTTTCTCCCCAGAAATTCTTTCGGTAGGAATTTTTCATTTAGGCATACGATCATCGCTTCAATGCCTGTTTCTTCTAACAGATGTATCAGTTGCCTGGTATCCTTTTTCCATAGAGGGAAAACAGCATCGAAACCCACTGATTGTAATTGTTGTATTCGATATTCTTTCAGGTCTTCGAGAAATATATCTCCGAATGCCGCAGTGTGTATCCCTTCCTGTTTAAGTTCGGTAAGTGCCTTATTCATTGCCTGTTTATAGGTGTCATCATCAGGAGCAGCAGGCAATTTTATTTTTTCAATAGGTACATTCATTGCCCGGGCTTGTGCATCCAGTAATTCTTCCCGCACGCCATGCATCACAATGCGATCATGCTCATTGTTAACGGTTGTGAGCAAGCGGGTCACCTCGTATTGTCCACCAGTTGACAGTAAGTGATATGCAAAGGCTGCATCTTTGCCACTACTCCAGTTCAATACTGTTTTAACTTTCTCCATTTCTGTGCAAATGAACGTATTTTACGCTCAATTATTGAAATATGCCATACGCAATTATTACAGGTGCTACGCAAGGTATAGGCAAAGCTATTGCAGAAACATTTCTGAAAAATGGCATTGATGTAGCCATTTGTGCTCGCAGCGCTGCCGATATACAAGGTGTGCATGCAGAATGGACAACGCAATATCCTAATCGGAATATTATTGCTTTGCAAGCAGATCTTTCACAAAAAGATCAGGCAGTAGGTTTCGCCGATAAGGTCCTGGAAATCTTTCCTACAATTGATATTCTCGTCAATAATGCAGGCCTATACTTTCCTGGCAATCTTGCGGATGAACCAGAAGGGCAATTAGAATTTATGATGGGTGTAAATCTATACAGTGCATATTATATCACCCGTCATGTGCTACCGGTAATGCGTAAACAAAAGAGTGGGCATATTTTCAATATGTGTTCTGTTGCCAGTCTTAAGGCTTACCCTAATGGCGGAGCTTACAGCATTACTAAATATGCTTTGCTAGGTTTTTCTGACAACCTGCGCAATGAGCTAAAGGATGAAAATATAAAAGTAACCGCCATCAGTTCCGGTGCGGTATATAGCCGCTCATGGGAGGGCAGTGGTATAGATCCGCAGCGCATTATGGAAGTATCTGATATTGCCACCATGGTTTGGGCTACCTATAGCCTGTCGCAACGCGCCAACGTAGAAAATATTATAATACGTCCCCAAAAAGGTGATTTATAGCCATCATTTTAACAATGCCTTCACTTTTCTGCAACATCTATAAAACAGTGTTTCGTCTATTTTTGTGATGTACCCAAATGAAACGCATTTATAATATGTGGCGCTATTGTATTGTATGCTTACTTGCCTTATTCGGCTGTGAAAGTATATGGGCGCAAAATGTGGTCTTCACTGCGCAGGCAGTCAATAAAGCCGGTATACAGGATCAGCTGCAGCTTGTTTATACCATCCAGGATGTAAATGACCTGCAAAGCCTGAATCCTCCGGAAAACCTGAAACGTGATTTCCAGATAATTCAGGGCCCCTTTACTAGCAGGCAAACCAATATGTCTGTTATTAATGGCAAAATGACCCAAAGCCAAAGCCTTAGTCTTACCTATATTATACAGCCTCGCCGAATGGGTAATATTACCTTGCCCCCGGCAGTTGCCAAAGATGCTTCCGGCCATACTTATCAATCAAATTCATTGGCCATCCAGGTAGTTAAAGGCAGCCTTGCCGCTCAATACCAACAGCAACAACGCGGATATGATCCTTTTGATGATGACCCATTTGAAGCTATGCGCCAGCAGCGTATGCAGCAAATGCAGGCAATGAGGCAACAGCAGCAGGCACAGCAAGCGCCGGCTAATGTCAACCTGGATAAAGACCTTTTCATACGGGTAACGGTAGATAAAAATAAAGTGCATGTGGGTGAGCAGATAACCGCTACCTACAAATTATATTCCCGTGTTCCCATGCAGGTGAGCATATCTAAACTACCTTCTCTCAATGGCTTCTGGACACAGGATTTTGAAATGCCGAAGGCTAATATAAAGCCAACCGAAGAAATTATAGACGGCAAAAAATACCAGGTATTTATCCTTAAAAAATCAGCTCTATTCCCGCAACAAACCGGCAACCTGGAGCTGGACCCTGCAGAAGCTGATGGTATTGCCCGTATCGTACAGCAGGTGCGTAGAAATAATCCTTATGCTAACTTCTTCGATGATCCTGCATTACAAAACGCTTTCGGTAGCCTTATGATGAATGATCCGTTCTTTAATGACGATTTTTTCAGTTCTATGGCGTATCGCGACGTAAAAGTGCATTTGAAAAGTACCCCGGTTAAGATCAATGTTACAGCATTGCCCGATGAAGGCAAGCCGGAAGATTACACAAATGCGGTCGGGAATTTTACTATTACCAGTAGTTTAGATAAAAAGGAACTTACCACAGATGATGTTGCTAACCTGAAGGTAACCATCAGCGGTAGCGGTAATCTGAAATTGATTGAAGCACCTAAGCTTAAGCTACCAAATGGACTGGGGTATCTTGATCCTGTAGTTATTGATACCATTACGGGCCGCACTACAACTATCAGCGGCTCAAAGATCATTACTTACCCGCTTACGCCGAATAATGCAGGCGACTACAATATACCACCTGTATCTTTTACTTACTTCAACCCACAAAGTGGCAAATACGTTACGCTGACTACCCAGCCCGAAAAACTTCATGTAACGCAAGGAAAGGGTGTGCATCACGATAACAAGTCGCTGGCATTGACGGATATACATCCTATCAATAAAAAACCGCTAAACGATCTTAGCTTTAACAGTAAACCCATGTTCTTTAAAGCGGGGTATTGGTCTATGTACGCTTTACCATTATTCGCATTTATTGGCATTGTAGTATGGAAGCGCAGGGATGAAGAAATGTCTAAAGACATTGTGGGCACAAAGATGAAGCGTGCAAATAAAATAGCATTAAAACGCCTGCAAACGGCTCAGAAATTGCTGCAGCAGGGTAATCAAAAGCTGTTTTATGATGAGGTTTCCAAAGCTATATGGCTTTACCTGAGTGATAAACTGAACATTCCTTTATCGTCACTGTCGCACGAACAAGCAACCGCAGCACTTACCTCAAAGAAGGTATCACCGCAATTGCAGGACAAGGTAAAAAGCGTTATTAATGAATGTGAAACAGCTCTATATGCCGGCTATTCAGGTTCGCAACAAATGAACCAGGTTTATAATAATGCAGTAACCGTAATCAGCGAACTGGAGGAGGTATTTAACTCATGAAACAGCTACTGACATTTATATTACTCTTTACTGGTACACAGCTGTTTGCCGCCGGTTCTTATACCGATTGGTGGCAGCAGGCAAATAAGCTGTACGATCAGAAGGAATATGACAGTGCCCGTTCTCTTTACGAGAAGATAGCAGCCATGAATCCATCCGACGCCGCTGTTTACTTTAATTTGGGCAATACTTATTATCGCCTGAATGATATTGGCCATGCAGTGCTCAATTATGAAAAAGCATTAAGGTTAGATCCCGGTAATAAAGCAATAGAAGATAACCTGGCACTCACGCAAAGCCGTATCAACAATCGTATTGCTGCATCCGGCGATATATTTTTTGTAAAATGGTGGAAGAATATCACAGCAGCTACCACTGCAGGCACATGGGCTATACTTAGCGTGGTTACATTTTTGCTGATGATTGGAATTGCCATTCTGAAAAAGCTAGGCATTATCAGCCTAAACATATTACCACAGGTTACCGGTATTGCCTGGGGAATTTTTGTAGTTTTTATGATCCTCGGCTTTATATCCGCACAGAATAAGAACGGCCATTATAAAGGGGTGATAATGGAAAATGACAGTCCGTTTTACGCCAATCCGCAACAGGCAAAGGCACAAGCTTACATACCAGAGGGAACCACGGTAACATTGGGCGAACAAAACGGCGCCTGGACGGAAGTGACGCTCCCTGATGGCCGTACGGGCTGGATGCAATTGCTGGTACTGTCAAAAGTGTGATATTTGCAGCATGGCTTATATTGTCAAAACGCCATGGTGGCTCAGAAAGCTTTATGGGAATTTTATTTGGAAGATGCCGCCGGGCGATGAGCTTGCCGTGTACCTGACCTTTGATGATGGGCCCCACCCTACTGCCACACCTTTTGTATTAGACCAACTAAAGAAGTACCATGCAACTGCAACTTTTTTCTGTATTGGCAAAAACGTGGTTCAGCATCCGGATATATATAAAAGGACATTGAATGAAGGCCATACAACCGGCAACCACACCTACAATCATGTTAATGGCTGGCATACCAAAACGGCGGGCTATTATAAAAATGTTCGTAAGGCGGCAGCACATATCAAAAGCAATCTTTTCCGTCCGCCTTATGGCAGGATAAAACGCAGCCAGGCCAATATCCTTTTTCGCAGCAATCCTGATCTTCATATATATATGTGGGATGTGCTTAGTGGCGATTTTGATACAGAACTAACTGCAGAGGCTTGCCTTGATAATGTTTTAAACAATTTAGAACCCGGTTCTATAGTAGTTTTTCACGATAGCGATAAAGCATGGCCAAGAATGAGCTATGCCTTACCTAAAGTGCTGGAATACTGTGCCGGTAAAAACTGGGCCGTTCGTGCCCTGCCTCAATAATAATGATGTTTACAGATACGCATACGCATCTATACGACGAGCAGCTTACAGCCGAAGAAGATATACTAATGCAGAGGTCTCTGGATGCAGGTGTTAGTAAAATGTATATGCCTAATTGTGACAGTGGCACTGCTGCTGAAATGATGCGTTTGGCAAAGAAATTTCCCGATAACTGCTACCCTATGATGGGCCTGCATCCATGCTATGTAAAGGATAACTATGTGCAGGAGCTGGCTATTGTAGAGGACTGGTTAAAACAAGAGAAATTCTACGGAGTCGGAGAAATTGGGCTCGACTATTATTGGGATGTTACGCATGTGCCGCAACAGGTAATGGCATTTGAGCAACAGATAGACTGGGCATTACAATACGATCTGCCCATTATCATACACAGTAGAGAATCTACACAGGACTGCATCAACATTGTATCTAAAAAACAAAAAGGCAGCCTCCGCGGCATATTTCACTGCTTTAGCGGTACGTTGGAAGAAGCAAAACAAATAATAGACCTGGGATTTTACCTGGGCATTGGCGGTGTTGTCACCTTCAAAAAAAGCAGCCTGCCCGATATCATTCAGAACATCGGCATCGGCAACCTGGTACTGGAAACGGACGCCCCCTACCTGGCACCCGTACCTTACCGCGGCAAACGCAATGAAAGCAGCTATATACCGCTTATTGCAGATAAAATATCAGATATCCTGGCGCTACCTGTGGCAGAGGTGGCCCGTATCACAAATGAAAACGCACAAAAAGTTTTCCGTAACTGAAGATATTGCTTAGATTTGCAGCCCCTCGATACGGAGAGATGCTCGAGTGGTTGAAGAGGCACGCCTGGAAAGTGTGTATATCTGTCAAAGGGTATCCAGGGTTCGAATCCCTGTCTCTCCGCCAAATCAATAATAAACCCGACAACAGTCGGGTTTTATTTTTACTGCGTTCCAACAAAATACATTCAATTATCATTAAGCCACAAAATAGATGAACCCAATACCGTAATAGATAAAAATAAAAGACTTTTTTATCTTTTATTAAAATTGTGTTCTATTTTCGCACTGCAAAAACGATCCATGTTTTCAAAAACCTGCGAATATGCCATTAGAGCTATGATATTTATCGCTCAGAAATCGAAAGATGGCACTAAGGTGGGCATTAAAGACATAGCGAAGGGAATTGACTCACCGGAGCACTTTATTGCCAAGATACTACAGGAATTGAGCAGGAAAGGTTTATTACAATCTATGAAAGGCCCAACCGGCGGCTTTTATCTCGAAAAAGAAGATCTCAGCTGCACACTGGCGGAAATTGTAAAAGTAATAGACGGAGATAAACTCTTTACGGGCTGCGGCCTGGGCCTCAAACAATGCTCTGAAACACATCCTTGTCCCATACACCACGAATTTAAGAAGGTCAGAAAGAGCATTCAGAATGTACTTGAAAAGGCTAAGCTGGGTGAGTTTACAGACGAACTGGAAAAAAATCTGACGTTCCTGAAACGTTAGTTTTTTTAAACATTAAATAAAAGATAAAAAGGTATTAATATCCACAAAATGAAGTCAAGTAGTTTTATTAAACGATTCCAGCTACTTATGGTATGCACACTGCTGGATGCATTTCCTTCCATAGCGCAGCAAGCTGCCGGCCCGTCGGGCTTTTCTTTTAGCTCTGCATCCGGCCTGATATGGCTGCTCTTCGCGCTTTTGATGGTGACATTCTTTAGCGTTTTGGTATTGAGACAAAAAGCCGAAGACATAAAAAATGGTCATAAACGAAAATCAGGCAAGGAACAGCAACACAGCTTTAACGCACACATCCGCAACCTGAACAGCAAACAGATATCAAGGCTGATCAATTATAAACGAAATACAGGCAAGGCCAAAACCTTGCTTATACTGTTTCTCCTGCTTCTGCTTTCAGGCGGAACCCTTTGGGCACAAGAAACGGAAAAGCCGGCTAGTGGTTCCATCTGGAATGAAACAGGGATCCTTATTACGATTATTCTCTTGCTAATACCCATACTTTTTGCCATTATATTCTTAATAGTCAAATTGACCAACGCCCTTAACCAATCAAAGAATCAGCAAAACCTTAAAGATGCCGAAAAGCTGGCGTCTTACCTGCGTTCTTTACCCTTAGAAGAAATAGATACGGAGTTAAAAAAGCGAAAAAAAGCATTGGACTATCGCTTAAACAACAAAGAGCTCACCGGTGACCAGCCTGCTGAAGACGAAAAGGGATTGTTACAGATAAATGAACAAACCGGCCTTCCTATCGTAGCTATTAAAAAGAAAGCATTACCCCGCCCCAACATCGATCCCGAACTATCACGCATGATCTTATGGTACCTGGGCTGTGCCACATTCTGGTTATTATTTGGTACTACTATCGGGGAATATGTAGGAATAAAATTTGTAGCTCCCGATGCAGACCATGTAAGCTGGTTAAGCTTTGGGAGGCTGCGTCCGGTACATACCAACGCAGTATTCTGGGGATGGGCTTCACTAGGTATGTTAGGCTTGGGTTATTATGTTGTTCCCCGTGTCAGCAATACACGTCTCGCCAATATGAAATTTGGCTGGTATGCCCTGTGGCTGATCAATGCTGCAGTAATATTGGGTACCCTTTGCCTGATGGCCGGTATTAATAACGGCGGAGGTGAATACAGGGAATATATATGGCCCGTTACACTCCTGTTTGCACTGGGCATTATCCTTACACTCATCAATTTCCTTCAAACGATTGCCAGGCGTACCACAAAAGAGATCTATATCTCTAACTGGTATATAGTTGCGGCAATCATCTTCACAATCGTGATCACACTGGTAGCATATATACCTTATTGGCAAAACGGGCTTGGCGAAACTATTGTACAGGGATATTATATGCACCAGGGTGTGGGCATGTGGTTTATGCTATTTACGCTAGGCATTGTGTATTATTTTCTGCCACAGCAACTCAATAAACCTATCTATTCTTACAGCCTTGGCATCCTCGCGTTCTGGACACAGATACTTTTCTACACACTAATAGGTACGCACCATTTTGTGTTCAGTTCCATACCGTGGTGGTTGCAGACAGTGGCCATTGTGGGCAGTGGCGGTATGGCAATACCGGTGATTGCGGGTACCACTAACTTTATCATGACGTTTAAAGGTGCCTGGTATAAGATTAAAGACAGCTATACGCTACCATTCTTCCTGGTAGGCATCATCTTCTATTTCACGGGTTCTATGCAGGGGACAGCCGAAGCATTCCGAAGTACCAATCTCATCTGGCACTTTACAGATTTCACGGTAGCACACTCTCACCTAACTATGTATGGTATTATATCCTTCTTCCTGTGGGCGTGTATCTATGCGGTTATCCCACGGCTCACTGGTAAAGAGGCTCCGCAAATCACCATAGGAGCACACTTCTGGCTGGCATTGGTAGGTTTGATGTTTTATACCATCCCTTTAATGTATGGCAGTACTTTAAAAGGACTGTTGTGGATGGAAGGCAAACCATTCATCGACGGAGTAATACTAATGGCGCCATACTGGCTGTGGCGCGCAATAGGCGGCAGCCTGATGTGGCTATCTCACCTGTTCTTCGCCTACAATATGTACAAGATGCTGGCTGTAAGGCATGTAATAGATGTGCGCGAAACAGCTATTCAAAAGCTTAGTGATCCTAATAGTTCAGCTCATACAATTGCATAATTATCATTCTTAAACAACATGGAATTCTTCGATAATCATAAAAAGCTATTTGGTACTGCCGCATTGCTCTTTGTAGCGCTTACCACGTTCGTGGCCATTATGCCGGCAATCAGAAATCAAAACAATAACCAGCCACTGCCTAATGCAGAACCCTTAAGTGCTGATGCGGCAAAGGGTAAGGCCATATTCATTGCCAATGGTTGCGTCGCCTGCCATACACAACAGGTGAGAAATGTAGATATGGATAAAATATGGGGCGCCCGCCCCAGCCTTGCGGCAGACTATGCAGATATTCACAGAACAGACCTGTGGCGTAATACCGCGACACTTATGGGCACAGAACGCACCGGGCCAGACTTAACTGATGTTGGCAACCGCCAACCGAGTAAGGACTGGAACCTGGTACACTTATACAATCCACGCATAGTGGTGAAGGAATCTATCATGCCTGCATACCCCTGGCTGTTCACTATCAAAAAAGAACCTTCCAAGTCTGATGTCGTTGTTAATATACCGGCGCAATATCTTAATGGACAGGATGGTAAGGTCGTAGCCACCCGCGATGCCCTATACCTTATCGCATACCTGCAGTCGCTAAAACAAACCAAACTACCTGACGGAACAGAAACACCGGCTTTTTTGTATAAGAAGGAAGAGAAAAAAGTAGCTGTTGCAAATGGCGCGGAACCTGATGGACAGACAATTTTTACAGCCAACTGTCAGAGCTGTCATCAGGCAAACGGCGAAGGACTGCCTGGTGCATTCCCTCCCCTGAAGGGTAGCCCGATAGTATTGGGAGATGATCTTGAAAAATATGTGGACATTATTATGAACGGATATGACGCTAGGGAAGAATTTGGTGTAATGCCACCTGTTGGAACGAATGCGCAGTTTACAGAACATGAACTGGCAGCACTCATCAACTACGAGCGCAGCAGTTGGGGCAACAACGGCAAAAAAGTAACACCGGATGAGGTAAAGAAGATATTGGACTTTGTAAAACTTAAAGCAGCCAAATAATGAGAAAGACACTGTTAACTATTCCGTTTCTATTAAACGCTGTTTGGGCATTGGCCTGTCCTGTTTGCGAACGCAACAAGCCTAAGATTCTAAGAGGCATAACGCATGGATCCGGCCCTGAAAGCAGGTGGGATTATATGATCGTTTGCGTAGCCATAGCTATAGTTCTATACACTCTATTCTTCTCTATAAAATGGCTGATACGCCCCGGGGAAAAATCTGACCGTCATATTAAACGATTCATTTTAAACAACGAATAAGATGAGCGATAAAAGCACCATATTCATTTTCTTAGACGACGATATCAAACCAATAGCCGAGCTGCAATCACCGGTAAGCTTTGAGCTGGATACACGCAAGCTGGTTGATGGCGATCATGTGTTGAAAATAGTCAGCAAAGACCCAACAGGCAAAGAGGGCATTCGGAAGATTCCTTTCGTTGTACGCAATGGCCCGGCCATAGCCATCGAGGGCATAAAAGAACATGCTGTAGTAGATGGAGTTCTTCCCTTAATGATCAATGCATACGGTAAAGGTGATCAAAAGTCCTTCCTGATTGTAGGTAGTGAAACACCACAAAGCATTCCCTGGTGGGTGTGGACGCTCATCATCGGCTTTGCAGGCTGGGCACTGTTTTATTTGTTCCGCTATTTTTCCATAACCCAATAATGCCCGGATGATGATGGAAAGAAAAGACATATCCACCTTTACAGATGTAGAATTACTGGTCCATACCTTTTATGAAAAAATAAGGATCGAAGCGATGTTAGGCCCAATATTTAACAGGGTTATCCAAGATCGCTGGGACGATCACCTGGAAAAGATGTGCAGATTTTGGCAAACTGTATTACTTGATGAACACACGTATTATGGAAGCCCATTTCCACCACACGCGCAACTGCCGCTGGAGCAGAAACACTTTGATAAATGGCAAAAACTATGGCGCCAAACTGTAGATGAGCATTTCTCAGGCACTAATGCAGACCTCGCCAAGCAGCAGGCTCATAGGATGGCAGCAGCATTTCTATCAAAAATCAGGTATTATCAAAACAATTATTCCATATAAACACCCTGAACGGGGGTATTAAAATCAACAAACATGAACATCACAAAAGAAACCACAATAGGAGCTATCGTTGCGGAAGATTATCGCGCGGCCGGCATATTTAACAATGCAAATATTGATTTTTGCTGCAACGGCAATCGAACAATCGCTACGGTATGCAGTGAGCAAAATTTATCGGCAGACGAATTGATCAGCCAACTGCAAGAAACTGTTAATGCAACCACAGGCAACAGTGATGCTGTGAGCGACTATAAATCATGGCCATTAGATCTATTGGCAGACTTTATTGAGAAAAAGCACCATCGTTACGTTACTACACAGATACCGGTAATACAGGCATACCTTGAAAAGATCATACGGGTACATGGCGACAAGCATCCGGAACTTATAGAAATAAAAATGCATTTTGATGCCTGCGCGGGGGAGCTTACCATGCACATGAAAAAGGAAGAACTATTGCTGTTTCCCTTCATCCATAAAATGGTACAAACAAAGCAGAGCGGCAGCAAAATCACCGGGGCGCCGTTTGGCACTGTACAAAACCCTATCAGGGCGATGATGCATGAACACGACATCGAAGGTGACAGATTCAGAAAGATCAGGGAACTGAGCAATGATTACAACGTGCCTGCAGATGGTTGCAATACTTACAGTGTAACCTTTGCAACACTCAAGGCATTTGAGGAGGATCTGCACTTGCACATCCACCTGGAGAACAATATCCTTTTTCCAAAATCTATTGAGCTCGAAGAATCGTTTGCCCGAGAGTAAAAAGGCAACACACCATCGCCGGGATAGAAAATACTATGTGCTGACAATACAGCATCATCCTTAAGATCATTCTGTATGGACAGGAATCTATTATCCATACATATAGAAACGAGTATCGGTCCTTAATGGAACTGATACAAGATAAACTATATGTTGACGACTTTGGGGAATGCGGCGGAATGGGCGATGCGCTACCTGCCAGGTAAAGCTCAGCAATGCACCACCAACCATAGGATTAGACAGAAACGAATCATCTACATTATCCAGGTTTGGAATTACCGATCCGTCCATACGGCTCAGTTGTCAAATCTCGATAGATGGTTCTCTGCACAATTGTATTGTAACGATATTGGCTTAATATTTATAACTTCTCCAATCTCATATTGCACATTACGACTAGTAAACTAACCAACAGTCCAATGAAATCTTATATTCATTCCTTTATTAATTACGATACTTGCTCTATTTCTGAGGCTCGCTCCTGCTTAGTAAAATATTAAGGGGTTTCCAGTCATCGATATGGTCACTGATAATTTTCATTATTGCAACAAATGGTATAAATAAGATCATCCCGGCTACCCCCCATAAAATTGTCCCTAATATGATCGCGACCATCATTGCCAGCGTGCTTACCTTTAATTGTGCCCCAACTACACGCGGGAAAATAACATTAGCCTCCAGGTACTGAACAAAGCTAAACACCAATACAATTCCGACTGAGTACCATATAGAGTCTTTTGTAATCAATGCAATTGAAATAGGCAATAAACTACTTATTATAATTCCAACATATGGTATAATTGTCATAAACGCAACCAGCATGCCATATAATATTGCATTCTCTATACCCAATAGGTACAAACCGGCACTATTAAGCGTTCCAACTATTATATAAACAAAAAAAGTTCCTCGTACAAAATGAAAATAGGTGTAAGTTATTTGCTGTAGTATAGTATGCAACTCGATATTGTATCTCTTACCTAGTACAAATTCAAGATATTCCACAAGGGTTTCCCTATGGTAAAGAAGCAACGCCGCATAAATAGGCATAAGTATTAGGCCAAACACAGTGCTGATAGTTGCAGATAATGAAGATCGCAGCATAGACATGAGTTCAGATTGTGTTTTAGTACTCAACTCATTTAACCACTGATCCTGAACACTTACCTGTAAACCAAATTTTCGATACATCCATTCCTGTAAGGCAGGAAGGTTGTTTTTTAATTTTGCTACAGCTAATGGTATTTCCTGGATAAATACATCTGCCTGCATCAGTAACAACCAGATCAGGGTAAAGAACACGGAAATAAATATTGCGATAACGAGGCCAATAGAAACACTTCTGGGCCAGCCCCGCACTTCTAACCATTTGCATACAGGGTAAGAAATAATAGCAATGAACAACCCGAAAAAAGCAGGAATGAATAGTGGTTTACCGAAATATAGAATAACCGCGGTAAAAAATATTAGCTCGGTATATTTTAAAACCTTGGTCAGTTTATCAACTTTAACACTATCCACTTTTGTAAGATTGATGCCTAAAATACCATATCTTCCTTTCCTGAAAAATGAGCAATATCAAACAAGGTGCTGATTACGATCACTTCTCACGAAGCAAACAATTAGCGCTGTTGACTTCGTTATTTTTTACTTAGTTTGTGTATGCTTAGAACCGGTATTTTTCCTGAATTAAAATATTCTTTGGCATTGTTAGGAGTCAGCAGTTTTTCAATGAATGCATCCTTTCTATTAGTAAAGAAAACCACAATTGCCGGCCTTACATTCTTTATTACAACCTGTAGATCCTCAATTATTGAACGATTTATATCTCGCTTCGCCCATTTATATTGTACCTTATACTCTATGCTACGAATAGGCACCATCTTATGTTCATAATCAAAAGCAAGATGAGCTACAATTATTTCCGCATTGAGGAATTTTGAAAATTCAATCACTTTTTTCAGCTCATTTTCTATATTCTCCATATCTGTCGCGTACAGGATACGATCTATCTTCTTTGTTCGATATGTACTTGGCACACACAACAGAGGCATTGAAGATTTAGCTATTAAACCGCTTACCGTCCCGCCCAATACCCTCGCTATTCCTGATCTCCCACGTGTACTGGTGCAAATAAATGCTGCTTTATTCTCTTTTGAAAACGCTAATATCCCATCCACTATATGTAAACTGTGATACACTGCTAAACGATAGTTTGCTGGTTTTGTATTTGAATGTCTAAATATACCCTGTACGAAACCGGTAAGTTCTTGTAACCATATTTCCCTAAATTGGTCAACGTAATTTTGATACTTCGTATCTGACCAAAAGGAAGCTCGCAATACTTGGTATACGTGCAAAATGATCAATTCAGCATTACGTTGCTTCGCCAGTTGCACAGCAAATCTGATACCGGCCTTAGAATTTGCGGAAAAATCTGTTGTTACAACAATTGTGTTTGAGGCTTCCACCATTATCGGCTATTTACATAGCAAATAAAGTGCGTAAAGAAACCATAAAGATTGAGCGCCGTAAGTACAATAGATGATTGTTGTCAGCAAATAATGTACTCATCCAGTTAACAGGATAAATATTCTATATAATTTTGCTGCTATCCCATCTTAACTTTGCGATTGATGATCTCTTTAGCCAGAAAATTCAAACTTAGTGTCGGCATCCTGCTCTTCTGCCAGGGTAAGGCGGAGCCTTTGAGCTATACCGTCGTAGCCTAACATTTCCGCGTAATAAGCCGCGGAGCCATAGCCTGATATCCCGTAGTGCTCTATCTTCTGGGCCCCGGCTATCAGTGCCGCATCCATGGCTTCATCCGTTGCATCTTTGGCCGTTACCATATCCCCTTCTTCCAGTATGCCCTTCATACCCGGATTAGGGTCTCCTGCGGGATCAATATTTAATTGTTTACAAATCAATTCTAATACCACCTTGTGCTGGTCGGTCTCTGCAAGATGTACAACCGTATCAAAATTTGTATTTAAAGATACAGCCTTCACCGGACTATAATCCGTTAGTGCATGTTGTTTCTCTGCGAATCAGCCAACCCGGAAGAATCATAATTGGCATTCGTCCCGGTTGCCGCATTATCAGGACTATTTTCACTTTGGTAAGGCATATCCTTATCGCCTTTATGCCTGTCTCCTGCATATTTATTATCTCTGCAACTGCACGTCAGGATAATGGCCGAAATAAACGATAGGTTTCTCATAACATTCATTTTATATAGACATTAATAACCTTGTGCCTTGCAATACGTTACTTTCTTCACTTTTATAAACATCTCTATATCCTTGTGCCATAGGAGGCAATTCCATCCTTAGTCATGACTTTTATTAAATGAAAAATTTAGCTTAGTGGCAGGAAATTTATCACGTACCAAAAAAGATAGAACGCTATGCCTGAGCTGCCAGATCTGCAAGTATTTAGTGCCAATCTCGAAAAGAAGTTAAAAGGGTTAACCATTACAAAAGTGGAAATACCCATTGCAAAAAAGCTGAACGTAACCAAGGCAGAAGTAAAAAAAGCATTGGAAGGAAGCGCTGTAAAAAGCATCTACCGTGAAGGGAAGGAATTGCATATAGATTTTAGTAACGGCAATACTCTGGGCTTACACCTTATGCTGCATGGCGGGCTTGATTTGTTTCAGGACAATAACCTTAATAAGCACACCATCATTGCTTTGTTCTTTGACAATGGCAGCGGCCTGGCACTTACAGATTGGCAAAATGCTGCTACGCCAACATTAAATCCTGAAGCTAAAAATGCTCCGGATGCACTTTCTAAAGAAATAACCGTGGCGTACCTGAAAGATGCGCTTGACACAAGAAGTATTATCAAAAATGTGTTGATAGATCAGAAAGTGATACGGGGCATTGGCAATGCATATGCAGACGAGATACTTTGGGCTGCTAAAATATCTCCCTTTTCCATCAGCAACAAAATACCGGAAACTGCTATTAAACAGCTGGCAAAATCAATAAAAACTGTACTTAATAATGCTGAGAAACAAATCAAAAAAGAAAAGCCAGATATAATATCTGGTGAGGTTCGGGACTTTCTATTGATACACAATGCGAAGAAGAAAGAAAGCCCTACAGGCGGTGCGATTTTGCAAAAGACCGCAGGCGGGCGTAAAACTTACTATACAGAAGAACAGGAACTATATACCTGATGAAACAGGGAAAACTACATATAGGCACATCCGGATGGCATTATAAACATTGGATCGGCACCTTTTATCCCGACGGTACGAGAGAGGCCGACCAACTTGCTTTATACATACAAAGTTTCAATACTGTAGAGCTCAATAATTCATTTTATCATCTACCCGATGCCAAAACTTTTAAAAACTGGGCGGCTGCTACGCCGGAAGATTTTATATTCTCTGTAAAAGGCAGCAGGTTTATCACCCACATGAAAAAACTGAATGTTTTAAAGGCCGACATCAATCGTTTTTTGAACAGGGTGAGCAAATTGGGAGATAAGGCAGGTCCTGTTTTGTTTCAATTACCACCGCGTTGGAAATTAAATGCTGAACGTTTGGAACTATTTTTATCGCGACTGGATGATCAATACCGGTATGTTTTTGAATTTAGAAATGATACCTGGTACGATGAACAGGGTTGTTCCTTGAAGTGCATCCTTATGTATTCGATCGCTTCCGCTATCCTGTCATAGTTGAGATTGGCTTGTGTTTCCATCACATTCAAATTTAGGATACAAATGTCACTATGGAACCCCAGCGAAAAAATCCGAAATATGCTATGTTTAAACTATAATGCAAAAACTGAAAAAGCCCCTTAAATAAGGGGCCTGTGTTTGCTTTGTTTGTCAATTACAGTTTAGTCTCCTTTAGCAGATCGGCTTCTTCTATATATCCTTCATGCTTCCATACCAATTTACCATCGAGGTACAATTCCAGGTAAGGAATATTCTGAATATTACGTTCTGCCAGCAGATCCTTATTATCGTCAGCGTCTATTCTTACTAATATCAACCTGTCTTTATCCTTCTCTGCAAGTCTTTCAATATAGGGTAGCATTTTCTTACAAGGCACACACCATGGTGCGTTATAATCTACCAACACATAGTTTCGTTTATTGATCAGTTCATTAAACTCTGCAACGGTCATTCCCTTAGGGCGGGTAGTGCCTTCACCGGCAACAACTGGTTTCCCTGCACGCTCCCACTTCATAATACCGCCTGCAAGGTTATAAACTTCCTTAAAGCCCATACCCTTCATAATATCCACAGCCTGCGCACTGCGGCTACCTGCAAGGCAATAAACAAATACCGGCTTGTCTTTGTTCAACTTGCCGATCATTTCATCAAAGTCGGTTTTATTGATATCCATGTTAACCGCATCCTTTAGATGTCCCTCTGCATACTCTTGCGGAGTACGAACATCTATAAGTTGGGCATTAGGAGACGTTCCAAGTTTTTGCTCATATTCTTCAACAGGGATAGTTCGGGCTATTTTATTGCCGGAACTTTCCTGGGCATCAGAGGTCGTTGCCTGCTGGCATGATGCAATAAAAAAGCCAAGAGATACCAATAGGGTGAGCGATTTTAATCTCATATTACTTCAGATTTAGCGAGTACGTTAACCGTTGGTTCGAAAATGATCTTCGAAGTTATAGAATTTGAGATCAAACAGTTCTGCTCTGACTTTTGCAAAACACGTTCTGCTCTTGCACGCTCTTCTTCATTTTCAATAGTTACAACAGGCTTCAGGGTTACCTCACTCATTACATACTTACCATCTACCATCTCCAGCTTGCCCGAAGCATTCGATTCAAATTGCTGATAGTTGAGTCGCGAGTTCTCTGCAATAGCAAGAAAAGTCGTCATCAGGCAACTGTTTACCGCGGCTGTGAACAAATGTTCCGGCGACCAGATACCTTCCATGCCATTAGGAAACTGTGGCGGGGTTGCTACCTCTATTTCATCATTTAATTCTTTAGATGCCAGAACTCCTTTCCTGTCGTTCAGCCATTTAACTGATACCTCGTAATTATGCGTGATACTCATTTTGATCTTTATTTGTATGCTGTTCGATAATTTTTTTAAGATGGCCTGCGGGTACTACACCCGATTGACGCCACAATATATTTCCTTCTTTAAAAAGGATCAAAGTAGGCACACCGGATATGTGATAAGCACTGGCCGCGAGCGGATTTTTATCTACATCTATTTTAATGATCGTTGCGTCATCTCCTATCTCTTTTTTCAATTCTTCCAGGATAGGCGCCATCATTTTACAAGGGCCACACCATTCCGCAGAAAAATCCACAAGGACAGGCTTGTTGTCTTTTATGATTTCTGAAAAGGTTTTTGGTTGCATGTTTGTTCTATTTAAGTTCTTCGTATTCTATTTCTTCTACGTTATTACCAGCTTTTCGTGTGGGCGGTGGTGTATAACACCCTCCCACACCACAGCAACCAGTATCTGTGATTGCCTGGTACATAAAAAATGCACCAAACAACCCGGCAAACATATCTTTCTGAATAAAGAAAGTAGCTACCATCCAAATACTGATGCCCAGCCTGATGACCCGCATTACGTGCCAGTTAGTTAACAGCCTTTGTTTCCAAACACTCATCTTTCGTATTTTTTCAGGCTGAACCAACTTCCTGCATTATGTACATCTGTAAAACCATTCGATTTCAGGATTGCTCTTGCAGAGCTGCTACGCATTCCCGAGGCACAACAAGTGATGACAGGTTTATCTTTCTTGATCTTTTTCAGTTGTGAGCTCAATGCATCCAGGGGGATGTTTACCGAACCTTTGATATGCCCGGATGCATACTCGCGAGCGGTACGTACATCGACAATTGTTGCACCATTGGCAATTAATTCACCCAAGTCTACTTTAGGTGCGGGTTTTAATATATTCTTTAAGAATTGAAGCATTATTATGTTGTTTAGTTGTTACGATAGTAGTTTACATCTAACCATGATCCTCCGTTCAGGCAATCGATTCCGTTCTGCTTCAGGATCACAGCAGCATTTGCGCTACGTGCCCCCGAGCGGCAGCATACTATGATGTTCTCTTTGCCTTTTAACTCATTGATCCTTTCAGGTAATTCATCTAACGGTATGTTGACGCTATCAGCTACGTGACCACCTGCAAACTCGGCGCGGGTACGTACGTCCACAATCATTACATTGTCTGTTTTTACTAATTCTGCTACTGTTTTCATTTTATTATACTTTTTTGTTTGTTTTGAACATGCTAAATAAAAGGTAGCCCATAAGAGCACCATATAAACTACTATTAACAGGTTTGGAAGTAATGGGACATGTGCCGGACGCACACCCTACAAAATACCAATAACACCATCCGGCAACAGCCCCTATCGCCACACCCACTATTTCTAACCTGTACTTTAATAAAACCGATCTCATATTATTTCTTCTTACGAGTACTAATGCCCAGGAGCAGATATAAAGGGCAGAATCCTATGAGCCCAGTAAGTATAAATATTATAGCGACAGCTAATAGAATCAGAGCCAATGTACCATTGATAATACCTACCAGGTAGAGGCTAAGGATAACGACAGCGATCAGCATCCTGATAACACTATCTGCAACTCCCATATTCTTCTTCATAGATCCTTCCGGTTTTATAATGCAAACCTACAAACCTGAAAAGACCTGTACGGGAACAAATGTTACATAACAGGAGAAAGCACGTTGATGGTGTTCCGGCTTAGGGAAACAAGACCTTTTTCTTCCATGGTACGCAGCAGGCGGCTGATAGCCTCGCGGTGGGTATGCAACTCGTCGGCTATTTGCTGATGGGTGATGGACAGGGTATTTGTACCTAATGCCTTTGTGCGCTCCGATAAGTAGTGCATCAGCTGCTTATCCATATTACTGAAGGCTATGAGGTCTATCACTTCTAACAGTTCTGCGAAGCGATTGCTATAGGTGCTGTTGATGAATATCTTCCATTCGGGGAACCGCAGCCATTCTTCGACCATTTTAACCGGTATTTGCAGCACTTCGGTATCATCCTCTGCAATCGCCTTCACCATGCTTTTTTTACCCGCCTGGCAGCAGTTAATGGCCATAGCGCAGGTTTGCCCGGGATACAGGTGATAAAGGAATATCTCGCGGCCTTCGTCGTTTTCCCTAACAATCCTCAATGCGCCCTTTTGAACAATAGGCACGAACACAATATCCAAACCAGCCTCCATCAAAACAGAATCGCGGGGAACGACCTTAATACGTGCATATCTATCAATCTCTTCTAATAACGCGGGATCTTTAAATATAGAGTTGTTCATTGAGGACAAGCGACGTAATTTGTTAGTTTTTGCTAGTGATTTTGCAGTTTTCTGCTAAAATACATCCCCGGCAATCTGTCGTCTATATGCAAGTTACGACCATTATTAATTATCTCAAAACAGCGCCAGAGATTCCTACTTGTTACGAACCGGGCTGCCTATCCATTCTGTATTTCCAGGCAGGCTTTCGCCTTTCATTACTAAGGAAAGCGGCCCAATGTTAACGTCGTCATTGACGACACTATCATATAGGATGATAGTGCGTGCGCCAACGGATGAACGCTTCCCGATCTTCACAGAACCTATCTTCATGACCCTGTCCTCGAACAGGTGCGTTTGAGGGCCGCAATCATCATTAAGAGCAGTATCGTCACCAATACTCACCATATCGTACTCGGTAATATCTGTGGTATTCATCCATACGCGTTTGCCGATTTGTATGCCTAGCAGCCTGAGCATCACCGGCAACCATGCCGTACCTTTCAGGTATTCGAGAAAAAATGGAACTGCGAGTGCTTCATAAGTAGTTGTAATAGCCTCGCTCCGCCACACTTTCCAGGTCCACATAGGATGCTGGCCTTCTTTATAACGGCCGACAAACAACCACTTAAGTGCTACGGTAACCAGAAAACATGGCAAGCCAATAAAATACAGATAATAGAATGGTATAAAGAATACCCGATAACTAAGGCCGACTTTTATAAGGTCGTGTGCATAAGCGATGAACAATACGCTGCATATCAGCAGTACTGTTTCCGGGATCAGAATACGTACCAGCTCTACCAGGCCACGAGCCATTTTTCTACCAAAGGAGGGCGTCATTGTCAGAGAAGATGAGAACTCCTTGCTTGGCTGCCTGTGTGGCAATGCTATAGCCGGAGAGCCGAAAAAATCACGTGCATTTCCGGCAGCAATCTGTTCTTTTGATGGTGGTGTTGACAACACACCCACCAGCATATTATCGGGCAGATCATATCCTTGTGGTATCAAAGCGCTATTGCCCACGAAGCTGGAGTTGCCAATGGAAGTACGTTCCAATATCAATTCCTGTCCACGTACATCGGCCTCGCCTAAGGAAACCGCATCTGCTATAAAAGAGCCCTCGCCAATGTCTAATAAAGTATGCGTGACATTACTTGCCGTAGATATCTCCGTACGATCGCCCACCTTAGCACCTAATGCCCGGAAGAACATAGAGACATATACCGTGGCATAGATAGGATGCAATACGATCAACGCAAGGGAAAGCAACTGGTCTGCCAGCCATTTGCGAACATAACTAAAACTGTAGACAGGATACCTGCCCGGGCCGATGTTTACCAGTAACAATCTTGTAAGCACAATGGTTATCAGCGCAAACAACATTACATATCCTAAGGTGAGAAAAGGCGTATAAACCAGGTAAGAGAAATCGTACGCAGGCGCTGCATTATCCAGCTCGTTAAGGATAACAATTGTGGGCAATAAAGGCAATAATACTGTTACGGGAAAGACTAACAATAAGGATGAAAATATGGCTTTATAACTATTTCGCTTAGACCTACTCACCTGCAATGGCTGTTTCAATTCTGCTTCTGCTATATTGCCCCTTAGTTGTGCAGGGCTGCCGTTCCATATTTCTGCCCGGCGTATCACTGAACCTTCCGCGAGATGGCTGAGATCCTGCAATTCCCCCCAGTCTTCTATAGTAGTATTGCCAGCAACAACAGAACTGCTGCCAATATACGCATGGTCTCCAATATAGATACGGCGAAGCTTTAATAAACCATCTTCTACAATAGCATTATTTAATACCACCTGTGAGCTGAGGCTGGCGTCTGCACCAATGGTAACCAGGTCTTCTGCACCAATAGTTAAGGCACTTAACTGGGCATCGGGAGCCACCTTTACACCAAGGCGCCGCAAATACACATTATAGATAGGCGTGCTATTGATGAACTGCATAATAGTGAGCCTTTGTATCGCCTTCACCAACCACCAGCGGAAATAATAAGTACCCCATAGAGGATAATCCCCCTCCTTCATCCTGCCAATGATGAGCCATTTGGAAACAATACTTAAAATGGCAAAAAAGGGTGAAACGAAACAATAGATCAACAACGCAGCTATCAATGCATAACCATGGTTGCCTGTATCCTGCTGCACATAATAATAACCCAGGTATGGAAAAAATATCTGTATTGCATAAAAGCCATAGATAAAGAATAAGGCCATCGTCTGCGCGAGTGCACATGTATAATACCTTAACCGTGGTACATCATTAAATTTAGCTTTGGCGGATGACTGCGTTTCCCGCCCCCTATTCCATACCTCTACAGCAGCCTGCAAAGGCCGATGCGTATAAATGTCTTTGATCGATGCATCCTGTATACCAGCCTCATTGCGCAAGCGCGATACAAGTGTAGCTGCCAGCAAAGAATGCCCCCCAAGGTCTGTAAAAAAATCCTGTGACAAGCTGACCTCCCGATTTGGGAACAACTTCTTTAATACTTGTATTACCCGTTGATCTAATGGCAGAGAACGATCTACCGGAGTATCTGCGCCCATTGCCGACTCAGCTAAAAGGCTCTGCGGTACGGGCAATTTTTTACGATCTATTTTACCACTCGGCAGCCTTGGCATCTCTGCTAAAGCGACGATGGTGGCGGGGATCATGTATAGAGGTAAAGTCTTCTCTAATTCCGCCTTCATTACTGCCTCATCCACCCTGAAGCCAGGCTTCAATAAGACATAACCAACCAGGGCATCCTGCCCATTACCGTCTTTTTTAAGGGCTACTGCCGCAGCGGCAACTCCGGGTTGCTGATCTATGGACACTTCTATTTCACCCAGCTCTATTCTATACCCTCTCAATTTTACCTGGTCATCTATCCTACCCTGGAACTCTACGGAACAATCTTCTTTTATAATAGCAGCGTCCCCGGTACGGTATATCCTTTCGCCAGGCATTGCAATTAATGCAGCAGGTTTTAAGAGAAACTTATCGTCTGTCAGGTCGGGCCGATTTATATAACCAACCCCAACACCCGGACCGGATATGACCAATTCTCCTTTTTCTCCCCGGGGCAAAGGATTCATAGCCTCATCTATAACAGCAAGGTTGTAGTTGGGTAGCGGTGCACCAATGGTTATTTTTTCACCAACTGCCAGTTGTTTGATGGTTGCGGTAACCGTAGTTTCCGTAGGGCCGTAGCTATTGAAGAATATTCTAGGCGCTCTTGCCCACTTATCCCGTACCTGGGGCGTACATGCCTCGCCGCCTGCATTGATGAGCCTAAGCGTAGGAATATCGTCATTCATTACGGAAAGCAGGCTAGGCACAGCATGCAATACCGTTATTTGTAGCTCTGATAATACTTTGTCCAGATCATCGATCAATTTGGAAGTAATGTTATCTGCTATAAACAATGTTGCCCCGGCAAGAAAGCCAATCCAGGTTTCCTCGCACCACATATCAAACGAAACAGAAAAACCCTGGTACACACGATCATCATGACGGATGCCGAGAATACTTTGTTCTGCCCTTATAAAATGGCAAATATTTCTTTGCGTTATAGCAATCCCTTTCGGTTTGCCCGTGCTACCGGATGTATATAGTACATAAGCAACGTCATCGCTATAAGTAGGATTGACCAATCGCGCCGAAACATCCGCCCCTGGGGAAGGTGGAACTCCAAACGTAAACCCTGAAAAGGCGAGTTCTGTATCCGTAAAACATGCGGAAGCTTTTACCTCTTCCAATATCGCCAATACCCTGTCTTCGGGCATATCCCTATCCACAGGTACATACGCCGCGCCCGACTTTACAATTCCTAAAATGACAACGTGCAATTCAATGCCGCGCGGCCACCATACGCCTACAAACTGCCCTCTGCCAATACCTTTATCGAGCAAGAAGCCTGCTACAGCATCGCTCCATTGATCCAATTCCCGATAAGTAAGCTGCCGCCCTTTGAAATATAATGCAACATGATCCGGATATGTTTCCGCTACGGAGCGAAAAATATCCGCCAATGTTTCCTCCTGTAACAGATCGGGCCTTAACTGCCCGAGCACAATGCTTGTGCTCAATAATGACATGATTAATAAAAAGTAAAATAAAAGTACTATGAATTATACATTGGTGTGCGTAGTATTGTAATTTTAACAATGATTACGGTTTTCTATACGCGTATCTCCCATCTTTTAAAAGATGCCGACTTTGCACACTACCTTGCACAGTTGCCTGAACCCATACAGAAAAGAATATCTGCATACAAAGACGAATATCAGCAACAGCTAAGATTAGCCGGCAAATTATTGCTAAAGGCCATGATAGAAGATAAGGCACCGCATCTGAAAACGGACGACCCGCAATATAGCGACTATAGCCGCCCTTACTTTCCCGGGGCTCATTTTGATTTTAATATCTCTCACTCAGGTGACCTGGCAGTGTGCGCATATCTGGAAAACGGGCACATAGGCATTGATGTAGAAGCTATAAAACCTACAACACTATTGCGGGATTTGTTTACAGATATAGAATGGGAGCTATTGAATTCAGACCCTGAACATAACAGGCTGTTCTTTGAGCTGTGGACGAAAAAGGAAGCGGTGCAAAAAGCTAACGGCACCGGAATATCAGACGATATGAAGACTATAGAGGTGTATACTAACGAGGTATGGGCGTACAATAACCATTGGTATCTATACCCCATACCTATTGATGATAACTATTGCTGCTATGCGGCATCTAACCTTTGCGACCAGGCTATTGTATTAAGGGAGTTCAGATTTCCTTAACCCTGGTGCGCCCCTTCCGAAATTTCCTCAATCATCTTTTTGCAAAATGCAGGCAGATCTTTAGGTGTACGGCTTGTTACCAACCCATTGTCTACCACCACTTCTTCATCTACCCAATCTACACCGGCATTAATAAGGTCTGTTTTTATAGAAGGGTAAGATGTCATTTTCCTGCCTTTCAATTCACCGGTTTCGATGAGTGTCCACGGGCCATGGCAAATAGCGGCAATAGGTTTATTATCTTCAAAAAAGCCACCAACAAAACTTACCGCATCCTGATCCTGCCTCAACTGGTCGGGATTCATTACACCACCCGGCAAAACCAAAGCGTCGTAGTCTTGTGCATTTGCCTCGCTTACTATCTTATCGACATTTACCTCGTCTCCCCAATTCTTATCCTTCCAACCTTTGATCGCTCCGGGCTTTAATGAAACAATATCCACCTGAGCGCCAGCCTGCTTCAGGGCATCTACAGGCACCTGTAGTTCTGATTGTTCAAAACCATTGGTAGCCAGTACCGCTACCTTCTTACCGTTTAAATTCTGCATGACTCTTTTTTTTGTGTATTGAAAAGCAAAAAAATTGTACCTGTATTATTTTAAAATTAATCGTTGTGCACAATGATACCACGAAGCAGATCATTCCATGAAAATTCCTGCGGGAAATCTATGTTCCCATCCAGTGATATCGAAATGATATTCTGGTCCCGGCTGAGAATAATATTTACTTCGTTTCTACTTCCAAAATTATCAAATGCTTTGCCGGAACAACCCCGCATCTGCAGGAAAATATATTCGCTATGGAGATTAGGAGCACGATAAATAAGGTCAGTTATTTTGAGCCAATGTTCTCCGGACCTATCGTTGTAGACCAATTTTACCAGGTCATTTTTCAATGCCACGGGTTTTAGCGCATCGGCCCCAGGGCCAGACAAAATAAAACGAACGCCTGATAAGCCCGCGTACAGGTGCCAAAAGCTAATATTTAACAGCTTATGGTTTGCATCCCTGAAGAGCAATTTTGCCGCATCGTTTGAGGCCAGAGCATTACGTTCTGTTAATTCGTATTCCAACCCATTTTGGGGTTTAAAGGTTGTATTGCGATCATGTATATTATTGATCGCGTATAATGGCTGTGTCAATTCCTGTGCTAATTATTTTGTTCTGCTATAATACCGTTCTATGATCTTTCCAATAATAGGAACCAGTCTTTTGTTATCATCTTCCAGGTAGGAAGTCCATTCGTAACAAGGCAATTCATTATCGGGAACCGCCTGTATGTAAAATGGTTCCTGCCCTTTGATAGCGATCTTAAATAAACTTCTATTCTCCAGGTCATTGCCTATGGCCTCACCCTTGCAATTCATGGTGTTTGACTTGATATTAAATGGGATTATTGTCGTATTCATACCCTACTTCACTTTTATTGTCAATCATTAAAATTCTGTGCCAACCTGATTGTGACGGCGTAATTATTTTATTACCATTTGTATGGCACTACATATTGGCACATCGGGCTGGAGCTATAAAGAATGGAAAGGATTCTTTTATCCACCGGTAATAAAAACTACAGATTGGCTTAGTTATTATGCAACGGTCTTCGATTGCACGGAAATTAACATGAGCTTTTATCATTTACCCAAACAGCAGACGGTAGATAAATGGGCGAATGCAGTACCTGCAGGTTTTAAATTCTGCCCCAAGATGAGCAGGTATGTGACACATATAAAGCGATTAAAGGATGTTGAAGATTCGCTGGATAAATTCTTCAACGTATTCGATCCTATTAGCGATCTGTTGGGACCCGTGCTGATACAACTGCCACCATCATTAAAATATGATCATGATATTGTGGCGGCTTTTATCCAAAGCCTTTTGAAAAAATACCCCATGCACCGTTATGCACTGGAGGCTAGACACGCAAGCTGGATCAATGATGATGCTTTTCAGCTGTTGCGTGATCACAATATTGCATGGGTAATTTCACAATCGGGCGTTGGATTTCCCTATGCAGAAGTGGTCACTGCCAATCATATTTACCTCCGTTTCCACGGGCCGGAGAAACTATTTGATTCATCTTATAGCCAGGAAATGTTGCAATACTACGCAAATAAGATCAGCGGCTGGCTAAGAGAAGGCTTTGAAGTGTGGGCATTCTTCAACAACACGATGAACGGGCACGCCATACAAAATGTGCGGGATATACAAGAAATGATAAGTATAGCCTTAAGTATATAATTCCTGGCAATTGGTACAGAAAAAGCTTCGCCTGTTGGTTTTCCCCAGGTATTCTTTTTTCAGGGGAATATCGCAGCGTGGGCATATCCTTTTTGTATGGGCTTGCCAATGTTTTTTTAATTCGAACTTCTTTTTCCAATCGTAAAACTGGAAGGCATATTTGTGTGTTTCAGTAATCAGCTCATTTAATTTCTTTTCGGGCAAAGCACCTAACCTACTCGCCGGATGTACTTTGATGCGAAACAGCACTTCGTTTTTAACGATGTTGCCAGAGCCGGCAAATATGTTTTGATCGAGCAATGCATCGCATACCAACTGATCCGGATTTGCTTTGAGCTTCTTTTTTGCTTTGGCATTGCTCCAACTGTCAGACATGATGTCGGCGCTCCAATCATATATTTCATCCAAATCCTCCTCCAGTATTACTACAGAGCATGCGTAGAAATTAAGTTCTCCATTTTTAAACACCATGCCCAATCGAGCATCTGCAGGTTTTCTCTCATCGATGCGGTAAGAGCCGAACAACATTAAATGTATACGAACCGTAAAATCTTTGAAACAGATGAGGAAATGTTTCCCCCAGCTTTTGAAATCAATGATCTTTTTATTCAACAGACGTTCCTTATCCACCTTGGTATTGCCGTGAACCTCTGTTATAAGCTTACCCTTGAACTGCTGCACCTGCTCTTTTAAAATTACAATTGATGGACCTTCCGGCATATAAATAATCTTAAGCTCCCAAATTCTTTAATACTTTAACTATGTCTACCCCTTTCTTTAATACAGGCAAGAAAATATCTCCTTTCTTTTCGATACGCTCCAGCGCATTATTAATATTAAAATCGAGAGGGTTTAAACCCATTTTCACCTCACTCCATTCCAGCGGCATCGATACAGGGGCACCCGGTTTTGGGCGAAGACTGTAGGCGCAAGACAAGGTTGCGCCTTGCTTGTTCTGCAGGTAATCGATATAGATATGATTTTTTTTGCGCTTACTTAGTGAACGTTCCAGGGTGGTAAAATCAGGCAGTTGCTCCTGCGCCATTTGTGCGATCACCTGTGCAAAATCGCGAGCCTGTTCGTATGTGTACTTAGCGGCGAGCGGGACATAGACATGTAAACCTGTAGAACCGGAAGTTTTACAATAACTTTCCGCACCACCTTGTTCTAATATCTCTTTTATCACCTGTGCGCAGGCAACTACCTCATCGAATGTATTTTTATCAGAGGGATCCAGGTCCAGTACGAGATAATCGGGGCGATCGGGCGATTGTACCCTTGAGTTCCAGGGATTGATCTCAATACAACCGAGGTTAACGATATAAAGCAATGCATCTTTCGTGTTGCATACCAGGTAATCGATGGTCTTATGAACATTCTCTGAATAAGTGGGATAGGTATCCATCCATTCAGGCGCATTCTCGCCGGCGTCCTTATGAAAAAAGGCCGGGCCTTTGATACCATTAGGTGTACGCTTTAACGACTGGGGGCGATCTTTAATATGCTTGATGATGTATTTATAAACACTGTTGTAGTAGTTCAATACATCGCCTTTGGTGTAGCCCTCATCGGGCCAAAACACCTTATCCAGGTTGGTGAGTGTGAGTTTTTTACTCAATGATGTGGTTGCCATATGTTTTGATGTTTGTTTTGTTGATTTAGATTCAGGTACCTCCACAGGCGCTTCCTGGTGCACATCCTTCGCTGCTTTATCGACACGTAGGCCCATGAATACCGGGTGCCTGCGAATACCATCTTTGGTGATCTCTGTGTACTTAAGATTACATACCAGTTTCGGGTTCACCCAGGTAACGGCTGTATTTACCGGTACCTTTTTACCAAAAGGATTAGCATCCGTAACAAGCGGCTGCAGCTTATTACATACGTCCTTCAGTATCTTATCAGTGAATCCTGTACCGGTATGACCAATATAGGTAAGCTTGCCCTTTTCATAGGTACCCAAAACGAGCGCACCAAAATACTTACGGCTGTTTCGGGGTTGAGTATAACCGGCAATCACCGCTTCGTCGGTCAATACATGTTTTATCTTTAGCCAATCGCCATTACGACTACCTTCTGCATAAGCACTTTGTGCATTCTTAGCAATAATACCCTCCAAGCCTTGCTTTTTCACCTCATTGAAGAAGGCCTTTCCTTTTTCCGCAATGTGATCACAAAATTTAATAGTATCGGATTCGGGCAAGTTATTTTTCAGTAGTTCCTTTCTTTCTATTAGGGGCAAGTCTTCGGTTGATTTATCATTTAAAGAAAGAATATCGAAGACATAATAGATGAGTGGAACTTCCTTTTCCCCGTATTGCTGCAACAACTGAAAATCAGGCATCCCTTTTTCGTTCAGCGCAACGATCTCCCCATCAATGATCATCTTCTTTCTGATCTTTGCCAGCTCATCAAAAACAACAGGGTACTTAGCTGCAAATGACAAACCGTTGCGAGAATATAAACGTGTTTTTGCTCCGTTCAATTCTGCAATGGCGCGATAACCATCCCACTTGATCTCGAATATCCAGTCTTTCCTGTCAAAGGCTTGATCGTGCAGCCGTGCGAGCATAGGCACAATAAAATGCGTATATTTTTCATCTTTCACGGCGCGAGAGGCCGGAGGGTCAATTATGGACTTGACTTTTTTTTTACACCCTTATGGTGATTGCGTTCTTCTGTGTATTTCAGTGAACTCTTTTTAGCATAGTCTTCGCTTGTGTATGGTTCGTCTGTTGCGTATTTATCGCGATGCTTAATTAATAGCCAGCTATTGTCTTCTTTTCCTCTTTTCAGTTTCACCAGGGCAAACTCACCTTTTAGGTGCTTACCTTTCATCCTGAATTTAATGCTGCCTTTATGTAAGTTGCTTTTAAACTCTGTTGGTGTAATGACCTCACTTTGTTCGTTTACCGGTTCGTATGTGCCATGGTCCCAAACATCTACGTGACCCGCGCCATAGTTCCCCTCCGGTATATCTCCTTCAAAAGTTGCATAGTCGATCGGGTGATCTTCCACCATCATGGCTAGTCTTTTATCTGCGGGATTCAACGATGGTCCCTTAGGAACAGCCCAGCTTAAAAGAACACCATTCAGCTCCAGGCGAAAATCATAATGCAAATGAGATGCATGATGGCGCTGCACCACAAATATCAGTTTACTATCCGCTTTGCGTGATTTTCCGGCAGGTTCCGGAGTATCATTAAAGTTTCGTTTCTGGTTGTATTTCGACAGGCTCATCAGGATGCTTTTTTACTTTTCTCGATGCTTTCTTTCAACTGTGCCATGATGTCTTTTGTCTTATTGTGCACAATCTTGAACTTAGGCTTAGCAATACGTTTGCCTTTTGCTTTTGATTCTATGATCTTCATCAACGCATCGGTATAGGTGTCTTTGTATTTGGTAATATCAAACTTCTTAGGTGTGAGCTGATTGATAAGAGCCAGTGCCATTTTCAGTTCCGCAGGTTTTACAGATGTTTTAGCAGGGGAGGCAATCTCTTTACTATCACGAATTTCCTGAGGGAACCTCAATTTCATCAGCAGTACTACATCGCCATCCGCCTTTAGCATACAGAAATTCTCTTTAGTGCGCATCACAAAGCTACCCAGCGCTACTTTATCACTTTCTTTCAGCGCCTCTCGCAGCAATGCATAGGCACGTTCGCCACCTTTTGCGGGCTCGGCATAATATACATTCTCGTAGTACATACTTGATATGCTATCTTCCTTTACAAATTCATTAATAGCAATCACATGGCTTTTTTCCGGGTTAGCTTTTTCAAAGTCTTCGTCCTCTAATACAACGTAATCATCATTGTATTTATAACCTTTAACGATGTCTTCCCATTTCACTACTCTGCCTGTATTCTCATTGACACGCTGGAATTTGATATTTGCATGATCTTTCTTATCCAGCATATCAAGATCTAATGTGCTGTCTTCTATAGCACTGTATAATTTGATGGGAATATTTACCAGGCCAAAGCCGATGGCGCCGCTCCATATAGCACGCATAGTACCTGTTTTATTAGGTTAACAGATAAAAACAATGCCAAAACTATTTAAACATTAAAGGTTTTACCATGAGTTTATGGTATAATTTTTATGATTGTTATCAGCGAAGTGAACTACTGAACCGTAAAACAATTTGTTATGATTGAGAATTCATCAGTATCCGGAAAGCCGGAAATAAACGTGGGTATGCCGGAACGAGAGTTATCAGTGATCGGTGGGTTGCTGGTTGGCAGTTATGTTGCTAAGAACAAAAATTTTAACCTGCCGTTATTGTCAGCAGGATTATACCTTTTTTATCGCGGCTTGACAGGGCACTGTACGTTATATAGTGCGTTCAATAAAGAAAAGCTTGCCAATCCTGTACGTAATATTAATGCACGCACCAGTGTGATCGTCGGACGCTCGAGGGATGAGGTTTATGAGTTTTGGCGGAATGTAGAGAACTTACCTTTATTTATGAACCACCTGGAAAGTGTAAAAAGCATTGACAGCAAAACATCTCATTGGAAAGCTAAGATACCGGGCGGCACGGTTGAATGGTATGCAGAAATTGTGAAGGATATCCCTAACGAGATGATCGGGTGGAATTCTTTACCCGGTGCGAGTGTGGTTAACGCCGGCAAAGTAATCTTTGAAGATGTAGGTGGCGGTGCTACCAAGGTTAGCGTCGTTATCACTTATCGTGCGCCGTTGGGAATTGTCGGAAACGCTGTATCCCGTTTGTTCAATCCTTCTTTTGAAAAACTGGTACAGGAAGATATTAAGGCTTTCAAAAAATATATGGAGTTGCAAGGCCTGCAAGAAAAGAATTTGCTTTAATAATAACGCCCCGTTTTGAAACGGGGCGTTATTTTATTTGAACATCTTTACAAAACAACGTTTGCGCTTGTGTTGTATGTGATCGTAATTTTTCCAGTGGTTGATCGCCTTTTCATTGGTTTCGATCATACCCGTAGTTTCTACGTATTCAACACCATGTTTTTGCATCACCTTTTGCAGTTCTGTAATAAGCAATGCGCTTACTCCTTGTGCCTGCCAATCGGGATGTATACCGGTAAGCAATAGGTCGACCACTTTAGGTTTCTTTAGTGCCTGTGTGAGGTAGTACCAGCCGAACGGGAATAACTTACCGCCGGCCTTTTGCATTGCCTCGCTCAGGGATGGCAAACTAATGATGAAACCGATAATGTTACCGTCTTTGTCTTCGATAACCTTTACAAACTCCGGGTTAAGGATATTGAAGTACTTATTGATGTAAAATTGAGACAGTTCTTTATTCATTGCCACGAAGCTGAACAAATCGCCGAATGCTACATTCAAGAGTTCCAGCACGCGTGGCGCGTACTTTTTCATCTCCTCCCTGTTGGCAAAATGGATCACTTTCAGGTTGTAACGCCTTTGGATCATGTCATTGAGCTTCAGGGCTTTCTCCGGTATTTCTTTCTCCAGTTTGAGGCGAAACTCCACCCAATCCATTTCTTTTTCGTACCCAGCAGCTTCGAAATGCGATTTATAATAAGGCAAATGATATTCTGACGCGATAGACGGAAGGTGGTCGAAACCTTCTATAAGAATAGCCTGGTGATCTAGATTGGTGAAGCCAAGCGGCCCATGCACGCCATCCATTCCTTTTTCTTTAGCCCATTTTTCTACCGTGTCTAATAATGCCTTGCTTACTTCTTTGTCGTCTATAAACTCAATGCGACTGAGGCGGCATTTATTTTCTCCAACCTTTTCGTTATATGCTTTGTTGATAATAGCTCCTACCCTGCCCGCTACCTTTCCGTCCTTAATGGCCAGCCAAAACTGAGCTTCGCAAATGCCGAATGCCGGGTTTGTTGCAGGTTGCAATGCATTCAACTCATCCTTTTTCATTGGGGGTACCCAATATTTATTGCTTTTATACAGGTCGTAAGGAAACTGAACAAACTTTTTAAGATCATTCAGTGAATCGCAACGTTTTATTGTTACAGACATTTTATGATTAATGACTTTATTTAAAACTTATGTAAGGGGCTCAGGGCAACAAGATAGCCATTTTTTGCTGTTTTGCTCCCTGCAGAACGATATTTAGCATGGCCTTGACAGTCTGCTTACCTGTGTTGAGGGTTTGTTTTATTATCTTTAAAAACATCTATACACCGATGAATAGCTCGCAATATAATACAGCATCTGCTAAACCGGGCAATCCCGGATTGAAAAGGTCGAGAGAATTCTTCCTGATATGCGCAGGCATATGCTCAGCGGCCATTGGCCTTAAAGGTTTTCTATTACCTAACGGATTCCTGGATGGTGGCGTTACCGGCATATCGCTACTAATTACAAGGCTGACAGGATTTCCTTTACCGATATTGATAGTACTGATCAACATTCCTTTTATTATTATCGCTATCCGGCAGATATCCAAAGAATTTGCCTTAAAAACATTACTAGCCATTGCAGGCCTGGCGTTGATTGTTGCTTTTATAGAAATACCGCACATTACGAATGACAAGCTATTGATCGCCGTTTTTGGCGGCTTTTTCCTAGGTGCAGGTATCGGACTTGCCATTCGGGGAGGTAGTGTGATTGACGGCACCGAGGTGATGGCGATCTATATTACCCGTAACTCCAGCATGAGTGTTGGGGATGTTATTGCATTGTTTAACGTACTTCTATTTTGCGTATCAGCATTGCTTATCAATATCGAAACCGCGCTCTATTCTATGCTTACTTATCTATCGGCATCAAAGACAGTAGATTTTCTTATAACCGGTATTGAAGAGTACATCGGGGTAACCATAATATCTGAAAAGGCAGACGAAATAAAATCGACCATTATTAATAACCTTGGCAGGGCTGTAACTATATATAAAGGTGAGGGCGGATTTGGTAAAAAAGGTATTATCAACGAAGACCGTAAGATCATATTCTCGGTAGTAACCCGCCTTGAAGTGCATCGCCTGGTGCATGAGGTAGAAAAAGTGGATAGTGATGCATTTATTATCCAGCATACTATCAATGACACTAAAGGAGGGATGATAAAGAAGCGCCCTTTACATTAAGAAATTGGGGCGCCAAGGTGTATCCAGCGCTGTATTTTATTTATGGAACATGAGTCGAGCTTATAAGTTGGCGGCATTTGTAAACTGCCGGGCAGTTGATTGATGATATGCATCAATTGGGAACCGTAGATACCATTACCGCGATACTGCCTGGTTAAGTATTGTTTTAATGAAGCTGTATCCTCCAGGTTAAGTCCTCCTTCCTGCGTAACTGAAGCTGCATGACATTCATAGCAGTTGTTCCTGATAATAGGCTGAACATCCTTTCTGTAGCTAACATTTGTAGTATCGCAAGCTGACGGTGCATTAGAAGTTGGATTGCCGGTATTTGCCGGTGTTACTACAAAATCCGGAGCGTTATGCTTGCAGGATACCAGAACAATGGCAGCAATAAATATAGCTGCGATCTTTTGACTTAACTGACGCACGTTTGTTTTGTTTGTCAGCAAGTTATGAAGCTAATATTATCTCAAAGTTAACTATTTGTGACGCCATTCATTCTTAAACCGCTCACCGGATATGGTGTCATGATAGTGCATAACAAACTCATTAGTTAAGGCCTCCACCACTGTAATACTAACGGTTTTGAGAATTCCATTCCTATTCATTTTCAGATCAGTCATTTCATCACCCTCACCACCAAACTCATGAAACTTCATAATTTCCTGAAAATTGAAATTGTGACCTTCCTGCAACCATTTATCAAACCACTGTTCCCTTTTTTGAATCACAGGCTTATCATATAGCATAGCAGAAGACCATATCTGCGGAAGATCCGGCTTTTTTTCTGCAATAAACTTGCTTTGGCCATCCCAGCGCATTTCCCAAAGAGAGGAACTATTCTGCTGCCATTGTACCAAGGTGAATGGTTCTATATCATTGAGCTCTATAGTATCGAAATTTCGCACCGGCTCAGGCCCATTGAATATTTCGAGGAAAATAATACCCCTGCTCTCTCTGTAGGCTTCCTGTCTTTTATGACGCTCAAACGCTCCATTCATGAGCACCATAATATTACCATTCTCATGCGCGCCCATCCAGGTGCCACCCTTTTCGCCATCCTGTGCAAACAATATTTTGCCAAAACTATATTGATGCTCCATGGGCGGAGTGGCCGGTTTTCTTAAAACAAGTTCATCCCGGTTAGAAGATAAAAAGATGCCGGTTTGAGTGGGAACAAAAGTTACAGTACACATAAATGAGCAAGTTACTAAGTAACGGAAATAATAAAGGCTACCAAATGGTAGCCTTTATCAATATGCTTATTTAAAAAATTAAGCGTTGCTTTCTTCTGTACCTTCTGTAGCAGGAGTTTCGTTGATCTCAGGAACTGCAGGAGATTCTTCGATAACAGGAGCTGAAGCTTCTGTAGCAGGAGCAGCAGTTTCTGTTTTCTTAGCAGTAGCAGTGTTACCACGACGGCTACGACGAGTTTTCTTAGCAGCGGCATCTTTAGTACCGGTTTTGTAGATCTCGTTGAAGTCAACCAGCTCGATCATAGCCATATCAGCAGCGTCACCCATACGGCGAGGCAATTTGATGATACGTGTATAACCACCGGGACGATTAGCTATTTTATCGCTGATAGTACCGAACAATTCTTTAATTGCTTCTTTATCCTGCAGGTAGCTGAACACTACACGACGATTGTGCATCGTATCGCTTTTACCACGTGTCAGCAGCGGCTCTACATAAACACGCAGAGATTTTGCTTTAGCAAGGGTAGTAACAATACGCTTGTGCTCGATAAGCTGGCTAGCAAGGTTTGACAATAAAGCCCGGCGATGCGAGGCTGTACGGCTTAGATTTTTGATTTTGTCTCCGTGACGCATGACTATTAGTTTTTAATTCCTTCATACCGTGTCAAGGAATATGAAGTACTGATGTTAAGTAAAAATTCAAAATTCAAAATCCAAAAGTAAAATGATTCGTTTTTTGAATTTCTACTTTTGGATTTTGGATTAATATTTAATCGTTGCTGCGGTGGAATTTGCTGATATCCATACCGAAGTGCAAGCCGCGTTCGCCCAACACTTGTTCAATTTCAGACAGAGATTTCTGACCGAAGTTGCGGAATTTCATCAGTTCTTCCTGGGTGTATTGTACCAGCTCGCTCAGTGAATTGATCTTAGCGGCTTTCAGACAGTTGAATGCACGTACAGAAAGTTCCAGATCTTCCAGAGGAGTGTTCAGTACTTTGCGCAGTTGCAATGTTTCTTCATCTACTACTGCTTCTTTTTCTTCGCGCTTAGTATCCAGTGAGATGTTCTCATCAGTGATGATCATCAGGTGCTGGATCAGGATGCGTGAAGCTTCTTTCACAGCTTCTTCAGGATGGATGGTACCATCTGTAGAAACTTCCATTATCAGTTTTTCGAAGTCCGTACGTTGTTCAACGCGGGTGTTTTCGATGCTGTATTTTACATTTTTGATCGGCGTGTAGATAGAGTCGATGGCGATAATACCCAACGGCGCTTCTTTAGGACGATTTTCCTCTGCAGGAACGTAACCACGACCTTTACCTATATGCAGTTCGATCTGGAAAGTAGTGCCAGGATCCATGCTGCAGATAACCAGTTCCGGGTTCATCACTTCAAAGTTAGGCAGCGCTTCGCCAATCATAGCGGCAGTAAACGCTTCTTTACCTTTGATAGTCAGTTCTACCCTGTCAGAAGTTACATCCCCTTCTACCGCCTTTTTCAGGCGTACCTGTTTCAGGTTCAGGATGATCTCAGTAACATCTTCGAGTACACCTTTGATGGTAGCAAATTCGTGATCTGCACCAGCTATTTTGATAGCGGTGATCGCGTACCCTTCCAGAGAAGAAAGCAACACACGACGAAGAGCGTTACCAATGGTAACACCATATCCTTGTTCCAGAGGACGGAATTCGAATTGTGCTTCGAAGTCATTAGCTTTCTGAAGAACTATCTTATCCGGTTTTTGAAAATTCAATATGGCCATATTGAGCTTTTGATTTTTTTACGTTTTTGTGTTATTGAGGTGCCTGCTAAAAACAAGCAAAGCTCCTGCGGTGAAGCAGGAGCGTAAAATTATTACTTAGAGTACAATTCCACTATCAATTGCTCCTTAATGTTCTCAGGAACTGATTCGCGTTCCGGATGAGCAATGTATGTACCTTTCAGATCTTTTTCATTCCAGTCAACCCAGCTGATCTTAGGGTTTTTACCACGTATCATGCTGGTAACATCTGTATTCACCTTGCTCTTTGGCTTCAGTTCAATGATGTCTCCCGGTTTCATTTGGTAAGACGGGATGTTTACGATCTCGCCATTAACCATAATGTGTTTGTGAGAAACCAGCTGACGGGCAGCAGGACGAGTAGGTGCAATACCTAAACGAAATACTGTATTATCCAGGCGAGCTTCCAGCAATTTGATCAGGTTCTCACCGGTTGCGCCCTTCAGGCGTGCAGCTTCAGTATATGTGTTGCGGAATTGTTTTTCCAGAACACCATAAGTGTACTTAGCTTTTTGTTTTTCTTTCAGCTGAATAGCGTATTCACTTGCAGCCTTGCGCTTCTTAGAAGGTCCGTGCTGTCCCGGAGGATTGCTATTTTTTTGCAGGTTTTTGCCTGAGCCTAAGATTGGTTCGCCGAAGATGCGGCAGATTCTGTTTTTTGGTCCTGTATAACGTGCCATTTTCGATTTTTGTTACCTGCTGCGTCTCATTTAAAATCGTAAAACCCGATACGTAGCAGTATTATTATTAAAAAATTAAAAAAATACTATTAATGTGGTTGTAGATTATACCCTACGTTTTTTAGGAGGGCGGCAACCATTGTGCGGCATAGGAGTAACGTCTTTGATAGATACTACTTCGATACCTACTGCTGCTAAAGCACGGATGGCACCTTCACGGCCAGAACCCGGACCTTTAACAAATACGTCTACTTTCTTCAGACCGGCATCGGCTGCTACTTTACCGCAGTCCTGAGAAGCCATCTGAGCAGCGTATGGTGTGTTCTTTTTAGAACCACGGAAGCCCATTTTACCTGCAGAAGACCATGAAATTACCTGGCCTTGCTTGTTGGTAATGCTTACGATGATGTTGTTGAATGTTGCGCTGATATGCACATCGCCGTGCGGATCAACTTTTACTACGCGCTTTTTAGCCGCGGCTTTTGCAGAAGATTGAGCTTTTGCCATTTTAATTTTGAACTAAGGTAGTCGTTAATAAAAAGAACCGTCGTTAAACGGTTTTGAGCCACTCCTCCCTGCTGCACCCCAACAGATCCGGCAGTGGCTCTAAGATTATTTCTTAGGTGCTTTCTTTTTACCTGCAACAGTTTTGCGCTTACCTTTACGGGTACGGCTGTTGGTACGAGTACGCTGACCACGCAGAGGCAAACCTTTACGGTGACGTACGCCGCGATAACATGCAATATCCATCAGGCGTTTGATGTTCATTTGAACTTCTGAACGCAACTGGCCTTCCACTTTAAACTCACTGCTTATGATGTTACGGATAGACGCTTGCTCATCATCGTTCCATTCCATAGCTTTCTTATCATAAGAAATGCCTGATTTGTCGAGGATGTACTGAGCAGTGCTACGGCCGATACCGTAGATATATGTGAGCGCTATCTCACCACGCTTGTTCTTTGGAAGGTCTATACCAGCTATACGAGCCATGTATTTTTATAAATTTTAATTTCTAAAAACTAATTTCTAATTAATATTATCCCTGGCGTTGTTTAAAACGAGGATTCTTTTTGTTGATCACGTACAGTTTACCTTTACGACGAACAATCTTGCAATCAGCACTACGCTTTTTTATAGCTGCTCTAACCTTCATGACAGTTGGTTAATTTATTAAAAATTTTATTTATACCTATAAATAATACGGCCACGGCTTAAATCATAAGGGCTCATTTCCACACCTACCTTATCTCCAGGCAGAATACGTATATAGTGCATCCGCATTTTACCTGATATGGTAGCTAATATTTCGTGCCCATTTTCTAGACGTACTCTGAACATAGCGTTTGATAATGCTTCAACAATAGTACCGTCTTGTTTGATTAAGGACTGTTTAGCCATATTTAAAAGGACTGCAAAGGTAAAGAAAAGTTTTTATTTTATAACAAATTTTCGTGCAAAAAATCCCTAATCTGTGAAAAATGGCATTAAAAACGGGATTAAAGTCGATCGGCCTGCCTATAAATACATATAAAAAGAGGTGCTGATAAAAGCACCTCCATAGTTTCATAAACACCTAACTAATTGTTATCCAGCAATTAATGCAGGTTTTAGCTGCTCTGCCCATACCTGCAGCGATGTGTGTTGCTCATCAATGAGATCATGCGGCAAAGCAAAAGGCTCGTATTTGGTAGTCAGGAAAACGGTATGCATGGCGAGGCGTTTACCAAATTCCATGTCCGAAACACTATTACCTACCATTACACTGCGTTGAAAATCGATCTCCGGGAAATCTTCCTTTGCCTGCATAGCCATACCGGTATTAGGTTTCCTGTTATGATCCGCATCATCTACAGCGGTGCAGGCATATACTTTATCAATACGGCCGCCTTCGTCAACTACACAATTAATCATGTTAGCATGGATCTCTTTCATCACATCCTTAGACATCACACCCTTTCCTACCCCACGCTGATTGGTAACTACCACAATACGCCCGAAAACTTCATTCAATTTACGAAGTGCAGGCAATGTACCTTCACAAAATTTAAAATCATTCCAATCGGTAATGTAAGATCCTACATTTTCCACATTAATCACCCCATCCCTGTCCAGGAACAGGGTCCAGCTTCTATCTATAGGTGCCGGAATGCTAAACGCGCTCATTTTCGTCTTTGTGTTTTAAATAAATAATCTTTCTTCTACTAACTGGCAGATAATATGTCCGATCGTGATATGGCTTTCCTGTATCCGTGGTGTATCCTTGCTGGGAACAGCTATTAAAAAATCGCACCAATCCTTCATTTTACCACCGCCTTCTCCTGTTAATCCTACAGTTTTCATACCAATCTCGCGGGCTGTTTGTAATGCCAGTGTAATATTAGCCGAATTACCGGATGTACTTAAGCCAACAATCACATCCCCGGGCTTACCTGTACCTTTTACTATCCTGCTATATACGAATTCGTAGCCATAATCGTTTGCTACCGCAGTTAAATAAGAAGTATTACAATGAAGCGCTTCAGATGGCAATGGTTTGCGGTCGGTATAGAACCTGCCGCTGAACTCCGCTGCGAGGTGCTGCGCGTCAGCCGCGCTTCCGCCGTTACCGCAGAACAGCACTTTATTACCTGCATTGAAAGCCTCTATTATTGCCGCTACTACCTGTTCGATGGTTTGCATCAAAACAGCGTCCTCTAACAACTTGCTTTTAACATTTATCGACTCTTGTAAAATAGTCCTGATCTTTTGCTGCATATACCCAAAAATACAACAGCGTACGATATGATACGTACGCTGTTGTATAAAACGTTATTATCGTGTGAATTATTATAATACCAACATGGCATCTCCGTAGCTGAAGAAACGATATTTTTCTTTGATAGCGGTATTGTAAGCCTCCATTGTAAGTTCGTAGCCTGCAAAAGCACAAACCATTATTAAAAGACTTGTTTTAGGCAGATGGAAGTTGGTAACCAGTGAATTAGCGATAGAAAAATCATAAGGCGGGTGGATGAACAAGTTTGTCCAGCCTTCTTCAGCCTTCAGCAGCCCCTGTGCGGTAACCGAGCTTTCCAGTGCACGCATGGTAGTGGTACCAACAGAACATATTTTGCGATGGTCCAGCTTGGCTTTGTTTACTATTTTGGTAGCAAACTCATCTACACGGAAATATTCCGCATCCATTTTATGCTTGGAAAGGTCTTCCACTTCTATTGGGCGGAAGGTGCCTAAACCGGTGTGTAAAGTAGCCTCAGCGAAATTTACACCTTTGATCTCCAGGCGCTTAATTAGTTCGCGGCTGAAGTGCAGACCAGCGGTAGGAGCTGCAACTGCGCCTTCGTACTTGGCATAAACAGTCTGGTAACGCTCCCTGTCTTCTTCTTCAGGCTTTCTTTTGATGTACTTTGGCAGCGGAGTTTCGCCCAAAGTATCCAATATCTTTTTGAAAGCTTCTTCGTCGCCATCAAAGAGAAAACGGATAGTACGGCCGCGAGAGGTAGTGTTATCGATTACTTCGGCTACCAGCTCGTCATTATCACCGAAGTATAGTTTATTACCCACACGTATTTTACGTGCCGGATCAACTATAACATCCCATAAACGATTTGGCTTGTTGAGTTCGCGAAGCAGGAACACTTCTATCTTAGCGCCGGTCTTCTCTTTACGGCCGTATAGCCTTGCAGGAAATACTTTGGTATTGTTAACGACCATTACGTCCTTATCATCAAAATAGTCGATAATATCGCGGAAGGTCTTATGCTCGATCTTACCAGAGTCGCGGTGAATAACCATTAACCTACTTTCTTCCCTAGTCTTTGCAGGATGCTGTGCGATAAGATTTAGAGGTAAGTCAAATTTAAATTGCGACAACTTCATATATGGCAGACAACTTTAAAAGTGTGCAAAGTTAGTCGAAAATAAATAATTTGACAATTTCGTTTTAAAATTTAAATAATAATAAATATAAAGGGCCGGATTTTCACCCGGCCCTTTCTTTCCTGCTATGGCAGGTTTTTTAAATGCCTTGCTGCATTTGACTTAACGTCATTTGCCGCCATTGCAAGCCCGTCGCCATTACTTTTTGCAAATTTTGTGAGCTTATCCGACCAATCGGACAGAGAGTCAGAAAGATTGCTGCGCACCTTTTTGCCTTGTTCTGTTGTAAACAGTGCAGCTACGCCTGCGGCGGCAGTAACGCACAATCCCAACAATACCCAGTTTCGTGTTGTCATAACATGTGTTTTATAAGATTTAAGATCAGTTTTTATATAGTTACCTGATTTAAAAACCATGCCATGCAATGCTATTTATAAGGATTTAAGGGGGGATTTATAAATGTGTGTTGAGGCTGTTTTATGAATTAACTACATTTGAGACCTAAATTTTTAGAAATGCAAGTTTGGAACGAGTACCTCACATCAAATAAGCAACGCTTCCTGGATGAATTACTGGATCTGCTGCGCATACCATCTGTAAGTGCAGACAGCAAGTACAAAGGCGATGTTGCACGCTGCGCTGATGCAGTTAAAGAGAATCTGCTGAAAGCCGGCTGCGATAAAGCCGAAATATGCCCTACTGACGGACACCCCATAGTGTATGGTGAAAAGATGGTAGATCCATCCCTGCCTACTGTGCTGGTATATGGCCACTATGATGTGCAGCCGCCAGATCCGCTGGAACTGTGGCACAGCGGCCCCTTTGAACCGGTAATTAAAGACGAAAAAATATACGCCCGTGGCGCTTGTGATGATAAAGGACAAATGTTCATGCATGTGAAAGCGCTGGAAGTGATGGTAAAAACCAACACACTGCCTTGCAATATCAAATTCATGATTGAAGGTGAAGAGGAAGTGGGTTCGTCTAACCTTGGTAAATTCCTGGAAAGCAATAAGGAAAAACTGAAGGCGGACATAGTACTGGTGTCTGATACTTCTATGATCAGCATGGAGCATCCATCCCTGGAAACAGGCCTGCGTGGACTAGCATACATGGAAGTAGAAGTAGTAGGCCCTAACCGCGACCTGCATAGCGGTGTGTATGGCGGTGCTGTAGCCAACCCGATCAATATCCTTTGCAAAATGATCGCTTCGCTGCATGATGAGAATAATCACATCACTATTCCGGGTTTCTACGATAAAGTGCAAAACCTGAGCGATGCTGACCGCAAAGCATTGAACAATGCACCATTTGACCTGAGTGAATATAAAAAGGACCTTGGCGTTAATGAAGTATGGGGTGAAAAAGGATATACTACGCTGGAACGCACCGGCATTCGTCCAACTTTGGATGTAAACGGCATCTGGGGAGGGTATACAGGCGAAGGCGCTAAAACGGTGTTGCCATCAAAAGCAAACGCTAAAATATCTATGCGCCTGGTTCCGGATCAGAATTCGGATGAAATAGCCGCGATGTTCCAAAAGCATTTTGAAGGTATAGCTCCTGACTATGTGAAGGTTACTGTTACAGCACATCATGGCGGTGAACCTGTTGTTACACCGACAGATTCTGTGGCATACAAAGCAGCAGCAGAAGCTATCAAAACATCATTTGGTAAAGACCCGATACCTACACGCGGTGGCGGAAGTATTCCTATCATAGCGCTATTTGAAAAAATACTGGGGTTAAAGACCGTACTAATGGGCTTTGGACTGGACAATGACAACATCCACTCTCCTAACGAGAAATATGATGTATTCAACTATTTTAAAGGAATAGAAACGCTGCCTTACTTCCACAAATATTATGCGGAAATGAGCAAAAACTAATTCCTGATATTATCATTCAAAAGCCCCGGTTAACGGGGCTTTGAATTTTATACAAGACGCAATCTTCCAATTGAGAATGATCTTTTAACAGCGGATGCTTAAAGTCTGAAACATAATTCATCCCTATTTTCTGCATCACATTTATAGAAGGTTGATTGACTTTAGGTGCCATAGAAAATATCTCTTCTATACCCTGCAATTCAAAGCCATATTGCAGACAACGCAATGCACCTTCTGTAGCATAGCCATTACCCCACGCATCTTTGCTTAATCGCCAGCCAATATCTATGCAGGGAGTGAATGAGGCTTCGAAAACCTGAAATGAAAGGCCAATGAACCCAATAAAGTTTCTGTTGTGCAGCGTATCTACAGCGAAATAACAATACTTTCTTTCCCCAAACTGATTTTGCATACGCCTGATAAAAGCCTCAGTCTGTGTATTGCTTTGGACTGAGGGAAAATACCGCATCACATCCGGATCATTGTTGATCCGAGCCATCAGTTCCATATCACTATCATTCCATTCCCTAAAACCCAACCGTGGTGAGGTAAATAAGTAGTTGTTATTCATTGTTATTTACATTAGCCCATATTCAATAATATAAATGTTTTAAAAATAATCTTCAATATTTTTTTTACCGTTTATAAGGCGGAAATTTGCCTTGATGAGGCATAAGATTATCATAGCGATAGATGGGTATTCTTCCTGCGGCAAAAGCACTCTTGCCAAAGAACTAGCCGCAAAACTTGGTTACCAATACATTGACAGCGGAGCCATGTACCGGGCAATAACATTGTATATACTCCGCAACAATATAGACATCAAGGAGACCGGTGAAGTGATGGATGCATTAGCCAATATTCACCTCAATTTTCATCTGAACGAAAGCACAAATAAATCGGAAATATTCCTGAATGATGAGAATGTAGAACACCAGATAAGGGATATGATCGTAGCCGAAAAAGTAAGCGATGTTGCCGCCATCAGGGAAGTACGCGCCTTTGCTACAGCGCAACAAAAAAAGCTTGGGAAAAAGAAAGGCATCGTAATGGATGGGCGGGATATAGGCACTACCGTATTTCCGGATGCAGAACTGAAAATATTTATGACCGCGGACCCGGCAGTAAGGGTAAAACGCCGTTTTGAGGAGCTATACGCAGTTAACCCAAGCATCACGCTGGAAGAAGTAAAACATAACCTGGAACTAAGGGACTATATAGATAGCAACAGGGACGTAAGTCCCCTTCGCCAGGCGGAAGATGCTATTGTATTGGATAACAGCGGCCTGACACGTGAAGAACAATTAGAAAAAGTTCTGGGCTGGGTAAGGGAACGTTCTTCGCAGCTGACAGAAAGCTAAATTTTCATTTTATTTTTCCATATCGATTTGCCACTTTTGAGATACAAAGTGGCTTTTCTTTGCCATAAAATATTGCGCTACAAAATGACCAATTACGAAATAGCTGACCAGTTCTCTCTACTATCCAAACTGATGGATATACATGGTGAAAATTCTTTCAAAGCAAAATCTTATGGCGTTGCTGCTTATAATATTGAGAAGCTACCTAAAGAGATCAGCACCATGGACGATGCGGAACTTTTCAGCATCAGGGGATTTGGTGACAGTATTGGCCAGAAAATAAGAGAAGTGCAGCACACCGGCACTATGGAAGCACTGCAGCAGATATTGGAAAAGACCCCTGTGGGAGTATTGGAAATGATGCAGGTAAAAGGACTTGGGCCCAAAAAAATAGCTGTGATATGGAAGGAGATGACGATTGAGAGCGTGGGCGAACTGGAATATGCCTGTAACGAGAACCGTTTGGTAAACTATAAAGGATTTGGCACTAAGACACAGGAAAGCATATTGCAGAACATAGCCTTTATACGTTCTAATATGGGCTTTCATCTATGGGCGGAAGTGGAAAATATTGCCAACCTGCTGTTAACCCAGCTACAACGCGTAAATCCCGGGAAGCTGTTTGCTCTTGGAGGCGCTTATCGCAGGCAATTGCCAACGATTGAGCACCTGGACATTGTTACAACTACTGACAGAGCGATCATTAAACAGCAATTTGGTGTTACGCAAGGCATCGCTATTGAAGAACAAGATCAACTGCTGCATATACAGGCTCCCAACCAGCCCAAAATAGTAGTACACACTGTAGCCAATGAATCAGCATTCTACTCTACTCTATTCCATACATCGGGCAGTAAGGACTTTATAGAAGCCTTCACCGAAAAATATAAACTACCTGAGGCGCTTAATAGCGAAGAACAGATATTCAGCTTTAATAACCTTGCCTATATACATCCGGCGATGCGCGAAGACCGCCACGTATTAGGCAAAGCAGCCGACAACCAATTACCGGCATTGATACAGGTGAGCGATATTAGAAGCATTATCCACTCACATAGTGTATGGAGCGATGGCAGCAATACCCTGGAACACATGGCTAAAGCAGCTATCGACAAAGGCTACGAATACCTGGTTATTAGTGACCACTCGCAGGCAGCCTATTATGCTAATGGCTTGACCCCCGAACGCATTGCGGCTCAACACCAGGAGATCGATGCGCTGAACGAAAAGCTGGCACCATTTAAAATTTTCAAGAGCATAGAAGCTGATATATTGAGTGATGGGAGCCTGGATTATAACACGCAAGTTCTATCGACGTTCGACCTTGTGATAGCATCTGTGCACAGTAACCTGAAGATGACACAGGAACGGGCCATGGAACGTGTGATGGCTGCGATACACAATCCATACACCAGCATATTAGGACACCCAACCGGACGATTACTATTATCGCGCGAGGGCTATCCGCTGGACCATAAGGCGATCATAGATGCCTGCGCAGCACAGAATGTAGTAATAGAAATAAACGCACACCCACGCAGGCTGGATCTTGACTGGAGATGGATAGAATATGCACTGGAAAAAGGTGTGCTATTATCTATTGATCCTGATGCACACGCGATAGAGGGCTATCATGATGTGTATTACGGAGTACTGGCCGGGCAGAAAGGGGGACTTACCGCTGATAGAAATCTGAGCAGTTTTTCACTGGCCCAATTTGAAGCATTCCTAAAGGAGCAACAGGCAAAAAGGAACAGGTAGTATTCGTGTACTATTCAGCGGCATGGACTAAGCAGCTCCATGTCGCTTTTTATTGTTGCAGCAATAGATCAGTATCAGCATCAGCAAGCCATCTTTTGCTTCAAGATAGTTATCGTTAGCCTCCATTTCATAATTAAAACTAAACTTAGACCATTTGAAATCGGGCTGTACTACGACCAGCGCCTGCTCGTCTGCATTATATAGTGTCATGCGGGTATCGAAGAAACCATGCTTATACAGATAAGTATTGCCGTCTGCCATGTGCAACACCAGGTGGCCAGCCCAATTTTGGCGTATCTCGGCAACCTCCCTATCGCCCTGAGTAACCAGGATAGCTGTGTGCCACACATTAGACGGTGCTACCTGGTACTCCATGCCACGATACTGAAGCGTAACATTTACTGAAAACCAGCCATCGTAATCTATCCTGCCGATAGAATCACCATTATCATCAAACAACTCGAAATGCCTGTTATGCTCACCTTTTGCGGTATACCTCATACAATTGAAATTAAATAAATGTAGCCGCATAAAAGCGGCTACATTTAAAAATATCTCACGAAATATTAACTTAGTAATTCTTCGACCACATCCTTCTCTACACGCAGGTTATCTATGATATGGCGCTGACGTTCCGGGGTATTTTTACCCATAAAATATTCCAGCATTTTTTGCAATTGAAGGTCATGAGCAAGCAAAACAGGTTCTTTACGCATATCATCGCCTATGAACTGTGCGAACTCTTCGGGGCTGATCTCACCCAAACCTTTGAATCGCGTGATCTCCGGCTTGCTGCCTAATTCAGCAATTGCATTGCGGCGTTCTTCATCAGAATAGCAATAGATCGTTTTCTGCTTATTACGTACACGGAACAATGGAGTTTCCAAAACGTATACGTGTCCATTCTTTACCAGGTCGGGGAAGAACTGCAGAAAGAAAGTCATGATAAGCAGGCGAATGTGCATACCGTCCACATCGGCATCGGTTGCAATTACAATGTTATTGTAACGTAATCCATCTAACCCCTCTTCTATATTCAGCGCGTGCTGCAGCAAATTGAACTCTTCGTTTTCATAGACCACTTTTTTAGTCAAGCCAAAGCAGTTTAGTGGCTTACCACGAAGGCTGAACACCGCTTGTGTTTCTACATTACGGCTTTTGGTGATGCTACCGCTTGCAGAATCACCCTCGGTAATAAAAATGGTACTTTCTAACTGCTTCTGCTGAAACTCTTCCTTGCCTTTATTCGGCACATCGTCATTCAGGTGAATGCGACAATCGCGAAGTTTTTTATTATGCAGATTTGCCTTCTTAGCCCGCTCATTGGCAAGCTTACGAATACCCGATAATTCTTTTCTTTCGCGCTCACTTTGCTCGATGCGCTTTTTCATAGCATCGGCAACAGCAGAGTTTTTATGGAGGAAGTTGTCCAGCTCTTTGGCAAAGAATTCCAGCACAAAGGACTTCATACTAGGGCCACCCTCAAAAACATATTGTGAGCCCAGTTTGGTTTTGGTCTGAGATTCGAATACAGGCTCCTGCACGCGCACCGATATAGCAGCACAAATACTCTGACGTATGTCTGCTGCATCGTAGTCTTTCTTAAAGAAATCACGAATCACCTTTACAAACGCCTCACGGAAAGCTGCCTGGTGTGTACCACCCTGTGTTGTATGCTGGCCATTTACAAAAGAATAGATATCCTCGCCATAGTCACCCGTATGCGTGATAGCCACCTCAATATCCTCAGCCTTTAGATGAATAATGGGATAACGACAAGATTCAGGATTGGTTTTGCGCTGCAACAGATCCAGCAGACCATTTTTCGAAAGGAAATTCCTGCCATTCAGATTTATCTGCAACCCTGCATTCAGGAAGCAATAATTCCAAACCTGGTTCTCTACATATTCATTTATAAAATGATAGTGTTTAAAAACCGTGTCATCCGGAGTAAAGCTGACCAATGTGCCGTTAGATTCCGTAGTATCGGTTTCTTTATGTTCTTTGATAAGAACACCTTTTTCAAACTCGGCCACCTTCATTCTGCCATCCCTGAAAGCAGACACCTTGAAATAACTACTAAGGGCGTTTACCGCTTTTGTACCCACACCATTCAGGCCCACGGATTTCTGGAACGCTTTACTATCGTATTTAGCCCCTGTATTGATCTTACTTACCACATCTACCACCTTACCTAAAGGAATACCACGGCCGTAGTCGCGGACGGTGACAGAACCTTTATCAATTCTTATCTCTACCCGCTTACCATAACCCATGGTATATTCATCTATACAGTTATCTATCACCTCTTTTATGAGAATGTAGATACCATCGTCCATACTGCTGCCATCGCCCAGCTTGCCGATATACATACCGGGGCGCAGGCGTATGTGCTCGCGCCAATCGAGCGATTTAATACTGTCTTCCGTATATTGATTCTGTTCTGCCATCTTCTGTTCTTTCACTTTATCTGTGTGCAAATATAGGTTTTGAGTTGAGATGTAGGCATAGTAAAAAAGGAGCGCAAATATGCGCTCCTCAACATATTCTAAAATTTAATTATTAAAATTTAACACCCACTGTCAATGCAGCATTGTTCATGCTGTTTTTAATAGTAGCGGTAGGAATAACCGGTGAAATAGTACTGTAGTTAAGTGCATAAGGATATTCCTGGTCTTGCACCATGGTGTGCATTACACCGAAGTCAATAAACCAATTGTCTAAACGGAAGCCAACACCTGCGGTAACATTCATACTCTGCCCATTGGTAGAGTTACTTTTGTAAGGGCTGCCATAATAGCCAAAGCCTAAGCGTATGGAAACTATATCGATACGGCCTTCTACGCCTACTCTTAAAATAGAAGCTCCTTTGTATGTATTTTTAATAACCTGGTTTACGGCCGTTTGCTGAGCCTTGTAAATACCATCGTATTTAAATTTTGTAGAAGAGTAATCGACATATTCATAGTCGGCAGAAATAAAGCCATACTTGCCGATGATAGCGGCCGCGCTTGCCACCATTCTCCATGGCGTTACCATATTATATTGAAAAACAGATTGGTCAGCAACTGCCTTGGTGATAGGATTTGTATCACTCTCGCCCAATATATACTTAAAGTTCTCAGTATTAGCCGTAAGTGTCATATCCTGTACATCCTTCATAGAATAATAGGTAGGCGTATGCACGGCAAGACCTAGGCGTAAGAAATCAACGGGTTTATATATCGCGCCCAATTTCAGATTCACACCTGTACCGCGAGTAACTAAAGACTCTGTGTATTGATAGTTATTAAAGAAATTATCGGGAACTCCGCTCGCATCTGATTCTGAGAAAGTGATATCGCGCTTATATATAATTGAAGGTATCCCTACCGTAGCACCCAGCATTAATTTTTCCATGTAGTTGGCACCAAGGGATATCGCGATGTCTGTAATACCACCACGTTCCTGTACCACCTTCTGCTGGTTGAGTTTTGAAGAATAAATAGTTACGGGAACAAAAGCCCCACCTAACGTATCCAGCAAATAGCTTTGATAACCGAGATAGCCGCGGGAATTTGTAGGCATCTGATTGGCAGTAGTTGGCGTGGCATTGTTATTGGCATCTATCGAGAATATCTCGGAAGCGGAATTATGCGTCAGATCATTATCGCCGGGCCCTTGCCATGGAGTAACAGCCCCCCCATATGTGTAGTTACGGCTAAAATCGGCAATACGATTAATGCCCACGCCAAAAGAAACAGACTTCCATTTACTGCGTTCGTAACGCTGGCCTTCAGCAGCGCTTGTAAATACAACACCCAGGTTATTAATTGTAAAGCGCGTAGTGTTATCACTTGTTTCCGTATTCAGGTACGTGCTTTTAGTGCCATTTATTTTAAGAGACGGTGTAAATGTGAACTCGGACCTGCGATACACACCGATGCCAGCCGGGTTTACACTCAACGAGGTAAAATCGCCTCCCAGAGCGCCTACAGCACCGGCAAAACCCATAGAGCGGGCGGTAGCCTGCGGGGATAAATAAGAATACCGTAACGCGTCTGTTTCGTCTTGCGCCACTGCATTAAAACCTGCTGTATTTGCCGCCAGCAATACGGTTGCTGAAAGATATGTGCGGATGTTCATAAAAGAAGTTTCTGTTATTAATTATGACAAAAAATGGTGATTAATGTTTAATAATGACACACCAAATATCAACAATCAAATATTATACCTCTGTTAAAATCTTTTTTGTTAAAAAAAATCCCGCGGATGCTGGTACCATCAAACGGGATCAATATATTTTGCCTGTTGCTGTAGCCTGAACTATCTGCGGCCACCACCGCCACCGCCGCGACTACCGCCGCCACCAAAACCACCACCGCCACCGCGGCTGCCTCCTCCAAATCCGCCACCGCTACCAAAGCTGCGGGATGGGGCTTCGTAACTGCGGCTTGGTTGCTCGTAAGTACGTGCCGGTGCTTCATAAGTACGTGCCGGTTGCTGCTGCTCGTAGCTGCGAGGACTTGCAGATTCATACGTACGTACTGGCTGCTGATAGCCTTGTGCGGGCTGTGCCTGGCGAACTTCGCCGGAACCGGAACTAAATGTTCTTACTGAATTAGGACTTGCAGCTTCTGCTCCTCTTACGCCGCCACCGGAAATGTTATTATACGGGCGGGCACTAACACCTGCCGGCATTGATGGTTGTGCCATACCGCGGCCTCCGCCAGTATTACCTGAAGTATTTACCGGGCCCGAAGTACGTAATTGAGGATCGGGGCGTGTACCGGTTGTGCTACCTGCCGCCTGGCGTATACCTGTTGAAACCCGGGGACCGTAATTAAATGTATTCATCGAAGTGCGGGGGCCATAAGTTCTTCCCCTGCCGGCCCCATTATTCAAGCCTGCATTATATCCATCGTAGAATCCGCCGTAATAGCCACCGTAACCATAATAACCGCCATAGTATCCACCAAAACCATAACCCCAGCCGGTGCATGCATAATATGGATAGTTCCATGCGCTATAAAAACCGGGATAACCATACCATGCACTGTAGCCCCAATATGGAGACCAATAAGGGCCGCCGTAGCCAATACCTACAGACCATCCTGAACCATAGCCCCAGCCATATCCCATACCAAAACCTGAATAATATGGAGAATACCAGGAATTGAAACGATAAGGGTCATAAAAAGAACCATAACCAAAATTGGAGAAACGGTTAGAATAATAACTATCGTCATCATAGTCTATATACACATCGCTGCTATTGTCGTTGCTGCTGTATATATTTCCATTGCCATTATCCTGCGCTGCCTGCCTTGCACGTTCCTGCTCAGCTGCTCTCTGCCGCTCATATTCTTCGTCAATTTTCTTCTGCTCTTCGGCATCCTTTTGTGCATCCTTCTTCGTATAGTAAATATCGTCTTCGTAATTCTTGCTTTGGGCATAGGAATTATTGCTAACGATGCTCGTCAACAAAAGGCCGGTAATGATGAGGCGTTTCATCTTATAATGTTTTACTTAGTGAAATTAGTACATTTGCCACACTTTTAAGACACCGAAAAGTGTGCCAAGATTAACATGAGCAATATTTTAACATCTCGTAAACAGGACTATGCCCAGTGGTATAATGACCTGATTTTGAAAGGCGGATTAGCCGAACACTCTGACGTACGCGGTTGTATGGTGATAAAACCTTATGGGTTTGCACTTTGGGAGAATATGCGCGACGTATTAGACAAAATGTTTAAGGATACAGGCCATCAAAATGCTTATTTCCCGCTGTTTATACCCAAGAGCTATCTGAGTAAAGAAGCGTCTCACGTTGAGGGCTTTGCAAAGGAATGCGCAGTTGTAACCCACTATCGCCTGAAAAACGACCCGAATGGCAATGGGGTGATCGTAGACCCTGAAGCAAAATTGGAAGAAGAACTGATCGTAAGGCCGACCTCGGAAACCATCATCTGGAGCACTTATAAGAAATGGATACAATCGTATCGCGATCTGCCCCTGCTCATTAACCAATGGGCAAACGTGGTAAGATGGGAAATGCGTACCCGCCTTTTCCTCCGCACAGCAGAATTTTTGTGGCAGGAAGGCCATACCGCACACGCAACACGTGAAGAAGCTATTGAAGAAACCGTGAAGATGCTGGATGTGTACGCGACTTTTGTCGAGGAATACATGGCGCTGCCGGTGATCCGCGGTGTAAAATCACCTAGTGAGCGCTTTGCAGGGGCTGAGGATACTTATTGTATAGAAGCCCTGATGCAGGATGGTAAAGCATTACAGGCAGGGACTTCTCACTTCCTGGGCCAGAATTTTGCCAAAGCATTCGATGTTAAATTTGCTGACAAAGACAATAAGATCGAATATGTTTGGGCTACTTCATGGGGCGTATCTACACGCCTGATAGGTGCCCTGGTAATGGCACATAGTGATGACGAGGGTCTAGTACTGCCCCCACGTATTGCTCCGCTGCAGGTGGTTATTGTACCTATTTACAATAAAGATGCAGAAGCAAGGCAAAAAATAGATGACAAGGCGAAGGCATTAGTGAAGGAATTACAGTTGAAAGGCATCCGTGCGAAGTTTGACAATGACGATACTACCCGCCCGGGATGGAAATTTGCAGAATATGAACTGCGTGGCGTACCTGTACGCATTGCCCTGGGCGCGCGTGACCTGGAAAATAATGTTGCTGAAATAGCCCGTAGAGATGAAAAAACAAAATCGTCTGTATCGCTGGATGGTATTGAGGATCATATCGCGCAACTGCTCTCAGATATACAGTCGAACTTGTATAACAAAGCCTTGACGCTCAGGAACGAAAATACCCGTGCAGTAGACACTTGGGATGAATTTGTTCGTGTATTGGATGAAACTCCTGGTTTTGTTTCTGCACACTGGGATGGTACGGCAGAAACCGAGGCTAAGATCAAAGAATTAACCAAGGCTACTATACGTTGCATTCCATTGAATAATGCGCAGGAAGCCGGTAAATGTATATTGACGGGTAACCCATCGGCACAGCGTGTATTGTTTGCAAGGGCCTATTAAGTATATTTACTTTATAAACACTATGAAATATGCTCAACGAAGAAACATCACAGTTAATTGTTGATGAAACAGCTAAAACCCACCTGAAAGATGCAGCAGGCTGGGCTAAGTTTCTTGGTATAGCGGGCTTTGTATTCCTGGGACTGCTGATCTTAAGCGGATTCGTTATAGGATCGGCATTGACGCAAACACCCGGAGTTAACAATGCATTTGCGACAATAGGTGGCATTGGTGTTACACTGATTTACATAATCCTGGCCGCCATCTATTTTTATCCGATCTATGCATTGTATAAATTTTCGGTTCTGTGCAAGGAAGCAGTGTACAGCAATGACAACAATACCTTTGCCAGAGCCATGTATTACCTAAAGAGCATGTTTAAGTATATTGGTGTTATTACGATCATCATTTTAGCACTATACCTGCTCGTCATTATTCTATTAATAATGGTTGGTTCCTTTGCAGGAATGCATCGATAATCTAACCGACATAATACTTATGATAAAGGCGCAGTTGACTGCGCCTTTATTTTTTGATTTATCAGCAGGGGTAATTATTCATTGACTTAGGTTAAGGATTCATTTTATAGCATAAAACTACACCGATGACATTTGGATGACATTTAATTTTTCTCTAACTTTTGGGTTCATTAATTGCATCGACAGGGGGATAAGACAGATGCCACATCAGAATAAAACTGCATTTTTCATTTTATGAACTGCAGATTTTTTTGGGAGAGCCTTTCTTGATTTCTCTTAAATATTTATGGCGGCATCCAGCAATATATGGCAATTGGTACAGAGCCTAACTCAACAAGAGAAATTGTTCTTCAGAAGGGATTTTTCAAAGGGTGCAGGCAACGGACAGGAGCCGTTGTATCTCCAACTGTTTGACTTAATAAACAAACAACAGGAATACGACGAACCAAAACTTATACAGCAATTATCACCTGCACTTAATGGCAGAAACATATCTTACACAAAGAATTATCTAGCAGAGCAATTATTCAAAGCTCTTCTTGTGTTGCATGCAGCGGAAGACATTGACGCGGGGCTTTATCAGCAGCTTTCCCTTGTACGCATACTAAGGAACAAGAACCTGCATAAGATGGCGCTTAAAATATGGCAGTCGTCTTTAAAGCAGGCAAGACGGTATGAGAATTATGCAATGATACAATTGCTAAAAGAAGAGTATAGAAAACTGCAACTGTATTATAACCCAAAAGCTACGCAGCAAGACTTACTAAATGATTATGACGAAGCCATTATTTCCGTTGAAGAGTATGCCAAACTGCTGCAAATGCAGGAACTACACTTCCAGGCTTTATTATTAAGACGGAAAGCACATTTCAGGCAAACCAAAGAAGACAAGGGAACTATAAAAAATATGCTGCAACAGCCAATACTGGATGCACCTATCGTTAATCGTTCTTTCCTGTATAAGCACTACTATCACATGACTAAGGCTACCCTATACTACCTGCAACATAATGCAGAAAGTTATGTACATGCCTACGTAAACATCCATAACTGGCAAGCAGCTCCAGACCGTATTGGATACGATCCTGAAAATTACATCGAGGTATTATACGTGTTTTACTACACCGCGGTACTTGCAAAAGACTATCAGCATGTGATAGATGTAATGGAACACCCGGCAAATAAAAGAATCAATGGCGCATCACATATTGCCTATTTTGAAGCGATTAAACACCTTGCACTAAACAGGGTTTATAACAAGCTGGCAGACTATTATAAAGTAGAAACGCTTGTAAAAGGCATGAAGAAGATGATGCCTCAGTGGGAGCAATATGTGAACGAAGACATACAGCGGACACTAAACCTATCTTTAGGGATCGCCTGCTTTGTACTGAGAGACTATGACGATGCATACCACTATATAAAGAACGCGCTTCTGCTATTCGACAACAATAGCAGAACAGAACACTATTCGTTTGCGCATCTGTTTCTACTGGTGATATGCTTTGAGAAAAAAGATAATTACCTTTTCGAGCTGCAGTACAAAAGCACCTACTCTTACTTTTACCGGCACGAAACACCGCTGCCTTTTGAAAAGGCAATTATACATGCGCTGAATAAAGCTTACCATACCGGCAATTTTAAAGGCCTGCAGCAACAATTTAACCAGCTATCAGACACCTTGAAACTTACAGGGAATGATCCGGTACAGCAACAGGTATTTACAATTTTTAATTTCCCTGTATGGATAGAAAGTAAACTCAACAGGGTACCTTATAAGGAATGGGTGGTAAGAAAAGTAAAAGAAGGCTTGCAGGAAAGTAAGACTGCATCCTAAGGTTCCTCCGGTTTATTAACTTTGGTGGCGTAATGGCTATCAATAAGCTTTCAATTGAGCAATTCCTGGAGCTCGCAGCAAAACATCCTGTTCTGGATGTAAGAAGCCCGGGAGAATACCAACAGGCACATATACCCGGCGCTCATAGTTTCCCGCTTTTTACAGACGAGGAAAGAAAAGTAGTGGGGACTGCGTATAAACAGCAAAACAGGGAAACCGCCGTTAAAATAGGCCTTGATTATTTCGGCGTTAAAATGCGTTCTATGGTAGAACAGGCAGAAACAATTGCCCGAAAAGACAAAACCTTGCTGGTGCATTGCTGGCGTGGGGGTATGCGTAGTGCTGGCGTAGCATGGCTGATGGATCTCTATGGATTCAAAGTATATACCCTGGCAGGAGGGTATAAGGCATACAGGCAATGGGTGCTGCAGCAGTTTGACAGACAATGGGATCTGCGCATCCTGGGCGGCTATACAGGGTCGGGCAAGACTGAGGCATTGCAAAAGCTGCGACCTCATATAGACCTGGAGTCGATAGCTGTGCACCGCGGTTCTGCTTTTGGTGATGTAGAAGGTAAAACACAGCCTCGCCAGGAAATGTTTGAAAATCTGCTGGCTACAGAATTGGTAAAACAGGAAGGGAATACAATATGGCTGGAAGATGAAAGCCAGCGTATAGGGCTGGTGAACATTCCACAACCATTTTGGAAGCAAATGCGCAACGCAAAGGTGTATTTTGTAGATATTCCTTTTGAGCAGCGACTGGAACATATTGTGAAAGGGTATGGAAAACAGCAGAAACCTAAACTTGTCAATAGCATTATGCGCATACAAAAAAGGCTTGGCGGATTGGATACAAAAAATGCGGTTAACTACCTTCTTGAAGACGATATTAAAGGATGTTTTTCGATACTGCTAAAATACTACGACAAACAATATAGCAAGGCATTGCAGGAGCGAACTGCGCAACAAATACAAACCATACCCTGTCCTACTACAGATGCCGTACAAGTTGTTACAACTCTTACTGAACACCTGAACAATTAATAATGGAACAGACAAATACAGAAATCAAACTTACACAATACTCGCATGGTGCCGGATGTGGCTGTAAAATTGCCCCTGCGGTGCTCGAACAAATACTTAAAAACAGCATTGCAACACCGGATGATGAAAAACTACTGGTGGGTAACAGCAGTAAAGATGACGCTGCTGTTTACGATCTGGGGAATGGCAGCGCAATCATATCTACAACAGACTTTTTCATGCCGATTGTGGATAATCCTTATGACTTTGGCCGAATCGCGGCAGCAAATGCCATCAGTGATGTATATGCAATGGGCGGCTCGCCATTACTGGCAGTAGCCATATTAGGATGGCCTGTTGATAAATTGCCTGCAGAGATCGCTCAACAAGTAATAGCAGGCGGAAAGGCAACTTGCACTGCAGCAAACATACCCCTTGCCGGCGGCCATAGCATAGACACCCAGGAACCAATGTTTGGATTGGCAGTGACAGGCCTGATGCCGGTAGCCAATCTGAAACGGAACGATACTGCAAGGGAAGGCGACCTATTGTTCCTGACCAAGCCCGTTGGCGTAGGAGTGCTATCTACCGCCCAAAAAAGAGGTGTTATAACCCCTGAGCTTGCTACTGTAATGGTAGAACAAATGACGAGCCTGAATAAAATAGGAGAACAGTTAGGAGCCATGAGCAGTGTTCACGCAATGACAGACGTTACAGGCTTTGGTTTGCTGGGACATCTAATTGAAATGACAGAAGGTAGTGGCCTGTCAGCCGAACTTAGCTATAGCGCAATACAAATATTGCCGGGTGTAAAAGACTATATGGCACAGCGAATAGTACCCGACGCTACCTACCGGAACTGGAACAGCTATTCCACCAAGGTAAAATTTGAACCGGGTGTAGATGTGATGCAGGCATTTAATCTTCTGCCCGACCCACAGACCAATGGTGGACTACTCATCAGCGTAGCACCGAATGCTGCAGAAGAGATCATGCACCTGCTTGAAGTAAATGGCCTGGCACAATGTATAAATCCAATAGGCAAAATGATTGCAAAGGATGAGAAAACCATTGTGGTACATCCATAATGCTTACATTAAAATAGTTACGACTCAAAAACATTGAAAGAAGCCTCAGCCTCCTTCAATGTTTTACAAATGAATAATACAACAATTATACATCTATTAGTTGTAAAATATGGTCATCATTTGGCTGATGGCATCTTTTTTTGTATCTTTGTGTAACAATATCGGAACCATCGCCTTAGGCTATCGAATACCAGTATTCTATCAGTATAGCTAATGATGCAGTTCCACTCTGTTTGAAGGGCTTGATGCCCATTTAGTGTCAGCCGAGGCTGAATTAATATTTACAGCAATAATCATAGCAATAATTCCATTATGGAATGGAGCTATTTTTTTAACCTTCCCAGGAAGATAAAATACTATGAGTATGATAAAATTGTATGACCGTACCACACCGCCGACAGAAAATGAAAAGCAAAAAATAGCAAACTTTCTTTTTAAACATCTTGATGAATTTGGCGACCCTCAGCCCGATATTGAAAAGGCAATCCACTATGCTACAGGTAAAGAAAATACACCCGGAGGGCTGCTTATTGCGCACTGGAATGAGGATGACATACTAGGCGCTGTAGTACTCAACAAAACGGGCATGAAAGGCTACATACCGGAGAACATACTAGTGTATATAGCTACGCATAGCGATCACCGAGGCAAGGGAATCGGTAAAAAGTTAATGAATGCCGCTATTACACAGACAGATGGAGATATTGCATTGCATGTGGAACCAGACAACCCTGCCAGGCAATTATATGAACAATTGGGGTTTACCAATAAATACCTGGAGATGCGTTTAAAAAAGGAGAACTAACTATGGCATTTGTAACACTGAATACAAAAAAATTAAAGGAGAATTATGAACAACTTGACCAATTATTTGCACAACACAATATAAAGTGGTCTATCGTAGCTAAAATGCTATGCGGCAATAAGAAGTACCTGGAGCAAGTGTTGTCTCTTGGCATAAAACAAGTTTGTGACAGCCGCATATCGAACCTACGCACTATAAAATCAATTGCACCAACTATACAAACGATTTTTATAAAGCCTCCTGCCCGACGCAATGCAGCACGCGTGGTAGAGTTTGCCGACATCAGCTTTAATACTGAATATGAAACCATTAAGCTATTATCGGAAGCTGCAGTGCAGCAACAAAAAACGCACAAGATCGTCATTATGATAGAGCTTGGTGAACTGAGGGAAGGCGTAATGCGCGAACAATTTATTGACTTTTACAGTGAGGTTTTTAGATTGCCCAATATAGAAGTTGTAGGCATTGGAGCTAATCTCACTTGTATGTATGGCGTGTTGCCCAACCATGACAAGCTGATCCAATTATGCTTGTATAAGCAGCTGATAGAAGCCAAATTCAACAAGGTTATACCCTATGTGTCAGGCGGCGCATCTGTAACAATCCCATTAATTGAAAAAGGGTTATTGCCCAAAGGGATCAATCACTTTCGCATTGGTGAAACCTTATTCCTTGGAACAAATGTGTACAACAGCAGCCCTTTTGACCATTTACACAACGATGTGTTTAAGCTGTATGCAGAGATCATAGAATTAAATGAAAAACCAATTGTTCCAACCGGTGAGCTGGGCCACAATCTAACAGGGCAGACTGCAACATTTGATGATGAACTTATTGGCACAACATCGTACAGGGCTATTGTAGACCTGGGATTGCTGGATGTTGAAGAGGCACATATCAAACCAGTATCAGAAAATATGCATATAGCCGGTGCCAGCTCTGATATGATAGTAATAGACCTTGGCACTAACCCTAAACGATTAAAAGTAGGAGACCTCATTGAGTTCAGCATGGACTACATGGGCATCCTGCGTATTATGAACAGTGACTATGTAGATAAGCGATTTGAAGGCCCGATGCCTGTTATTAAACAAGATTCCCCGGTGAACCTTGAACATGCGCTCGTGGCCGTAAACTAATCTTGCTACACATAGTCTTTAAAACAGGATTTATGAATATAATAAAGAATATTCTTGTACCAGTCAATTTCAGCAAGTCATCTAAAAACGCCGTAACAACAGCTATAGCCATGTGTAAAAGACATGATGCTGAATTGCACCTGATGCACATTATAGATACGGAACAATTGATACCTACTGCAGGCATGAACATTCCGCTGACCGGACTGGAGGATAAGATGATCTATGAATTAAACCAAAAGCTAAAACAATATGCGCAGGAAATATCTTCTGCTGAAGGCCTTGTTTGCCATACCTATTGCGATAGCGGATTTGTTCCTTATGCAATAAGCGAGAAAGCCAAAGCTTTAAACGCCGATTTAATAGTTATCGGTGGCCGCAACAAAAACAGCGTCAGCAATCTATTACCGGGAAATACTGCTTACAATGTTGTAAAACAGGCGCTCCAACCGGTATTGATTGTTCCGGCAACATCCAAATCGATCAGTTTTAAGAACATTTTGATGCCAGTAAGGCCTATACTTAATATTGCTGAAAAGTATGAGTTCATTAAGCCCATCATAAAGAAAAATGGTGCATCTGTTTTTGTTTTAGGAGCGGCAAATGAATATCAACCTCAGAAATACCAGGCTATGAAAAATGTTATCAGCAAGACTGTTGAGGATATGGGAAAACACAACGTGCCTGCAGAACATGAATACTATTTTGGCAGCAAACTGGCTGATGCGGTTATTGAAAAAAGCAAGAAACTGAGAGCCGATCTCATTGTCATCACCACCACTTTTAACAGAAGCATTAAACAGTTCTTTGTTGGTAGCTATACGCGAAAAATTGCCAATAACAATAGCACTCCGGTTTTGTGTATAAAACCATACAATATGGTACTGGAAGACTATGACATGAAGATGCAACTAAAAACACCCGCTTTGTCTTAAATCATCCAACATAAACCACTGCAAGACATGAATAACATTTGGCAATTTGAAATTTATCATAATACAGTACAAGACTGGCTAATAGCGCTAGGTATACTTGCAGGATGCCTGATCGCAGTACGGATATTTAAGAAGATCATTATCAGGTCGCTAAAAAAGTGGACAACAAAAACAGATACGCACCTGGATGATTTCTTAGTTTCCCTGGCAGAAAAATCGCTGGTACCGGTTGCGTATGCAGCAGCCTTCTATTTTGCCATTTATTCCCTGACGCTTCCTGCGAAAGTGCAACGTGTAGCACATGTTGCCGTGCTCATGGTTCTTACGTATTCCGTCCTTCGGATACTGACTAATGTGATAAGGCAATTCATATACTCGTTTCTAAAAAAGCAAGAGAATAGCGAAGCCAAGGAAAAGCAAGCAAACGGGCTTGTAATTATCCTGAATGTCGTGATCTGGATAGTTGGGCTTATTTTCCTTGTAGATAACCTTGGGTATGATGTAAGCACACTAATAGCAGGAATGGGCATAGGCGGTATCGCAATAGCCCTGGCAGCGCAAACAATATTAGGAGACCTCTTCAGCTATTTCGTTATCTTTTTCGACAGGCCATTTGAAATTGGTGATTTTATAATTATTGATGACAAAATGGGAAGTGTTGAATATATAGGAATAAAGACTACACGGTTACGAACATTAAGCGGAGAACAGTTAGTCTGTTCCAACACATTTTTAACCAATGCACAGGTACACAACTATAAACGTATGTATCAGCGCAGGATAGTTTTCACATTATCGGTAACATACCAAACCACAAAAGAACAACTACAAGCGATACCCGGCTTGGTGAAAAACATCATCCTTACTGAAGAAAAAGTTCGATTTGACCGGGGCAATTTCTCTGCCTATAACAAATCGAGCCTCGATTTTGAGTTTGTATATTATGTACTTGATCCTGACTATAACCTTTATATGGATATACAGGAGCGTATTTACCTTAAAATATTTGACACATTTAACTCGCGTAAAATTGATTTTGCTTATCCAACCCAGACGGTTTATATAGGGAAGAATGATATTGAGGGGACGCGGAATAACATGCCACAAAATAGCGTCTAATATTTACTTATTGTATTGTAGCCTTATGTGGTCGCTCCAAAAGGATGGATTGCCTGTTTGCCAAGTATATCCAACCGCCTTGAAAGTATCACGATTATTGTTCCGAAACTTGTCATTCCAAATGACATTTACATTTTTATAAGCGTCAATAATCAGTACTTTCTTTCCATTATGAACGATGGCCGAATCCGCGGAAATAATGTCTTCTCCAACTTCTGCGGAAAAACCATTCGTCGCCGTAAAAACTGTGTCGGAATACATTGTTGCATTACCGGATTTTACAAAATAGTATAATGGCACATGGCTTTGCTGGCTATATACTACAAATTGCATGACCGCCAGAAACGCGCTAAGAAGAAAAGCTCTCATTGCCGTCAATTATTAAGCATACATTGCATCAATAATACCGCTGTATCTCTGCTCAATCACCTTCCGCTTTACCTTTATGGTAGGGGTTAACTCCCCGGCGTCAATAGTCCATTCATTAGGTAACAGATCGAACTTCTTTATCTGTTCCGGGTGGCTGAAAAGCGGATTGTATTTATCTATCTGCTTTTGTATCAGTTGCTGCACTTCAGGCATCTTTACCAGCTCTTCGTTTGACGCTGGAGGTGTGGTTCCATGATCCTGCAAGTATTTACGAACATAATTAAACGCGGGCACTATCAAAGCGCTGACAAATTTTCGCCCGGCACCGATGACCATCATCTGCTCGATGAATACACTTTCTTTCATCTTATTTTCCACAACCTGCGGCGCTACATACTTACCACCTGCTGTTTTAAAAATTTCCTTCTTGCGATCTGTGATTTTCAGGAAACGACCTTCTACCCATTCCCCAATATCACCGGTGTAGAACCAGCCATCCTTTATAGCCTCCGCCGTCATCTCAGGATTTTTGTAATAGCCCATCATTATATTAGGGCCTTTACATAATATCTCACCATCCTCTGCAAGCTTTACCTGCACATCCTTTATCACAGGCCCTATAGTACCTACTCTGCGGTCCTCACTCACAAATTTGTTTACAGATATTACAGGGGAAGTCTCGGTAAGGCCATAGCCTTCCATTATTACCAGTTTGGCCGCTGTAAACACCCGTATCAATCTTACCTGGCAGGCAGCAGCACCCGTTACTATAGCTTTTACATTGCCACCAAGGGCATCCCTCCATTTTTTAAAGACAAGCGCGTTTGCAATTGCCAATTGAATACGATACCAAAGACTTCCGTGATTAATATTATCGAACTTAAATCCAAGATTTAATGCCCAGAAGAACAGAGCTTTTTTAATTCCCTTCTGTTCCAAGCCGGTTGCGTAGATACGTTCGTACACTTTTTCCAGCAGTCGGGGAACTGTTGTAAATACAATTGGTTTAACCTCCTTCAGGTTCGCTCCAATAGTATCCATGCTTTCTGCATAATATACAGACACGCCTGCGTTTAGATATATATAGGTAACAGTGCGTTCAAAAATATGGTTAAGTGGAAGGAAGCTAAGTGTACGTTCGCCCTTTGTTGCAAACCAGAATTCGCACATGCAGCTTTCTACATTGCTAACGATATTATGATGGCTCAGCATCACCCCTTTAGGATTGCCGGTAGTACCAGATGTGTAAATAATAGTGGCCAGCGTTTCAGGATGAATACCATTTACTACGCTGGAATCGGGTTGTAAATTTTTATTGATAAGCTCCTTCCAATTCGTCACGCCATTCACCTCATCAAACGAGAATATGTATTGGAGGCTTGGGATCTCCTTAAAAGCATCTCTGAAGCGTTCAAATAATTCCTCTCCTGCTATAAATATTATTTTTACCTGTGCTTCATTGAGCACATATACCATATCATGCGGGCTGATGGTGGGATATAACGGAGTAAGCACGGCACCGGTAAGTTGGACAGCCACATCTGTAATGATCCATTCGGGTCGGTTGGGGGCTATCAGGGCTATTTTCTCCAGCTTTTCCGGACTGGGATCCTGGTTGGCTATACCGAGAGACAATAATCCACCACAGAGCTTTTGTGCGGTTTCCCAGACATCTCTGCAACTATAAGTGCGGTATTGGCCGTTTTCTTTACCGGCAAGCATAACAGCTTCCGGCTCTTCGCGGTAGCGTTTTTCGACAATATCAAAAAGTCGTGATATCATATCTAAATTTAAGAAAATAAACCAGTTCTTGTTTCACATCTAATTAATACAATAAGTTAAAGCTGCAAGGCAACCGTGGAAAACTATCCAAGGATGTGGAATTCAATAAAACAGTTTACCCTGTCATTAGGATTTTAGGATTTATAAATTGAATATTTGTACCTGTTAAATAGAGGAAAACCCCTTATATGCAATTAGGCATTGAGCATGTGGTACCCATACCGCTGAAGGATAAAATAAATGAATACAATTCCTGGATATGGAACCAGGACATTGTCATTAACCCCGGAGAAAAAGTATTTATACAGGCGCCTTCCGGCACAGGTAAAACTACGCTTATGCATCTGCTGTATGGATTGCGTAACGATTACGAAGGCAAAATACACTGGAGCGCATATAATATGACGGCCATCAGGCCGGAGCAACTGTCGCAGTTAAGAGCTTCTTATCTAAGTATTATATTCCAGGACATGAGATTATTTCCTGAACTGACAGCATGGGAAAACCTGGAAGTGAAACGCAGACTAACCAATACCATTACCGAACATGAAGCAGAAAAATGGATGGAAAGATTGGGCATCGGCCATAAAAGAGACAGCCTTGCCAGAACTTTGTCTTATGGTGAGCAACAACGCGTGGCCATCATCCGGGCTTTGCTGCAACCATTTGAATGGTTATTGATGGATGAACCCTTTAGCCACCTGGATCATGCCAATATAAAGAAAGCAGTGGCGTTGATAAGAGAAGTGACGGAAACAAACAATGCGGGGCTAATACTTGCCGACCTGGAAGACAATGATTTCTTTAACTACACCCGAAAATTGTTATTGTGAGCCAGATTACGCAAAAAAAACTGCTACGGAAACTATTGCTACGCCAAAAAAGCAATAACAGGCTATGGGTTTCATTGCTGGCATTATGTGTAGGCACCACCCTGTTGCTGCTATCAGTAATGGTATGGTGGAATTTTAAGGAGATACTTAGTGGCAAAGGAAGCAATGACAGCCTGGGCAGCACATTTTTGACCATAGGTAAGGCGGTAACTAATGAAAGTATGGCCAAAAAAGGCGCAACCTTTTTCACTGCAAAGGAAATAGATGCATTGAAAGGCGCCCCTGAAGTGCAGGATGTAGGAATGTTAACATCGAACAGATTCCCGGTATGGGCTACATTGAATACGAATATAGCTTTTGCTACAGAAATGTTCCTGGAAGCTGCACCTGATAATTTTATTGATAAACAGCCGGTGAACTGGAGCTGGGAACCCGGGGACGCGCAGGTACCCATTATTCTATCTTCTGATTTCCTGAACCTATATAATTATGGATTTGCTCTAAGCCAGGGACTTCCGCAACTGTCCCCTCAGACAATTCAGCTATTGGCTTTTAACCTGAAGATAGGGCGAGACCCATACACCGAAACATACAATGCTCATATCGTTGGTTTTTCTGACAGAATCAATTCTGTATTAGTACCGCAATCCTTTATCGACTACGGAAACACCCGGTTTGCGGGTGGACAGGTAATAGCGCCTTCAAGACTGATCTTAAAAGTGAAGGATCCATCTGATGCTGCATTTGTACGCTTCCTGGAAGAAAGAGACTACACTACAAACAGTGAGCAATTGAAATGGAGCAAACTACGCTCGGTGGTAGATGCTATCACATCCGCAACCGGATTGCTGGCTATATTGATCATGGGGATAGGCACTCTGGTATTCATATTGTTCATTGAACTTACAATTGCTAAAGCGCAACAATCATTGTCGCTGCTATTGCAATTGGGATATAGCCCTGGCTATCTGAGCAGATTTATGTTTCGAAGGTTTCTGCCACTGGTTGCCCTGACACAGGGAGTTGCTGCGGGGTTAGCGATGTACGCCCAATATATAGCCGGCGAAAAAGTAAAAGAAATGAACCTGGCATTACCGACAGTACCGGGGTGGCCTGTTTGGACAGCACTGTTGCTGAGTACGGTAATTTTGCTGGCTTTTGTTAGCAGTGGCATCTATCGTGCCATGCACCAGCAAAAATAACATCCTTCCGTTTATCTTTATATAACAACAAACATACAATATGCAACCAGCGCCAATGCCGCAAAATGAGCAGGATCGCCTGAACACGCTTTACTCTTACCAGATATTGGACACATTACCTGAGAAGGACTTTGACGATATTACCATACTGGCATCAGAAATATGTCAAACACCAATCGCGTCTATCAGCATTATAGATGCCGATCGTCAGTGGCTGAAATCGAAGGTAGGAATGCTATCGCAGGAAACACCCCGGGAGATAACATTTTGCGGCCACGCAATAAATAAAGCAGATGAGATATTACTGGTGCCAAATTCTGAGGAAGATGAACGCTTCCGGGATAACCCGTTGGTAACAGGTGAACCCCATGTGATATTTTATGCAGGTGTACCATTAAAAGCAGAAGATGGCAACCCATTAGGCACGCTGTGTGTTATCGATACCAAACCAAGGCAGCTTAGTGATAGCCAGCTGAAATCGCTAAAGGCACTTGCCAACCAAGTAGTGACACAATTAGAATTACGTAAGAAAAACAGGGAGCTGGCCCTCAGCCGCTTTTCCTTGCAAGAAATAAATGAAGAACTTGAAAAGTTTGCACAGGTAGTAGCGCATGATTTAAAATCGCCCTGTAATAATATCATCGGGCTATCTGAGCTACTTTTACATAGCAATAATAATCAGTTAAATCATGAAAACCAGGAGATCATTAGATACGTGAGTGATTCAGCGGTGCAACTCAAGCGGCTCATCGACGATATCCTCCAATACTCAAGAACACTTAATTTTTCTCCGGGCGTCGGCGAATTTACGTTTGATAAACTCATGCTTGAATTGAAGCGCATGGTACAGTTGCCGGAACAATTTGAACTGATAAGCAATGGGCCCGATAGCAGAATATCCGTATCCAAAGCCCCTTTGTTACAGATATTACTTAATCTAACGACCAATGCAATAAGGTACAATGATAAAACGCATGGCCTCGTAACCATTTCTTTTTTCGAAGACAAAGATAAATACCACTTCTCGGTAGCAGACAATGGCAAAGGAATTGCAGAAGATGAGCTTGAGCGAATATTTGAACCTGACTATACGACACTGAAAGGAACCGACCGTTTCAATACATTGGGACATGGAATAGGGCTTGCAACTGTAAAACGACTTGTAAAGAAAATGGGCGGGGAAATACTCATTAGTTCTAATGTCGGCGAGGGAACAACATTTCATTTTACCATAGCAAAATAATTTTTAACTTGTTGATGCGTTATATTACTAAAACCGTCAACTATGTTATTCCTATTTATCGCTATGGGCGTCCTATTCGCCTTTTGTTTAGCCGTATACTATACCGGGCGCGCCATATTCAATAATTGGCGGGATATCCGGGGGACACTGCTGCTGCTCTTTGCCGCCGCATTAGGTACCACTACATTTTTAATTTATGTAGATGAATCGCCGGGGTTTAAAAATAAAATGACAACAGCTGCAGACTGGTTAATGGCAGCTATATATTTCTTCGTGTTCTTCACTTTCTTTTCGGGGCTATTCTTTTTGCTAAGAAAAAAAACTACCTGAAAAGGTAAACCATGGAGTATACTCCACCCCTTATACTTGCCTAAAAAAGATGAGTATAAGAAAAGAAACGGAACAATTTGTGAATACCAGGGTAGGTACCCTGCTGCATAAACAACTACTGGATCAGCGGAAAATATATCTATGGGGCGCTGTGGAAGATAGCACTGCTAAAGAACTGGTAGAACAAATGGTTTATCTGTCCTCCTTATCAAAGGATCCCATACACTTTTACATTAATAGCCCCGGAGGTATAGTTACCAGCGGCTATGCTGTGTATGATACTATGATGCATGTTGAAGCGCCTGTGTATACCTATTGTATGGGGTTTGCTGCATCTATGGGCTCCATTCTTTTATCAGGCGGGGAAAAGGGCCACAGATATATTTTTCCACGTGCAGAAGTGATGATACATCAGCCATCTATGGGAGGCTTCCAGGGAAACTATGCCGATATAGAGATCCATGCGCAGCAAATAATGAAAACGAAAGACATTGCTGCACAAATACTTGCAGATAATTGCAACCAACCCGTCGACAAGATCAAAAAAGACTTCGACAGAGATTACTGGATGGATGCAAGCGAAGCTATTGCTTATGGAATAGTAGATAAGCTGATAGCAGCCTAAGCAGCAAGCCTCATTTCGGGAAGCTCTATTATGCGGCTTATTTGCTTTTCATAAAGCGCCTGCTTCTCCCTATTTAACTGCATGCGCGCAGCATGCAGTTTTTCTATTTGCTCATCCAGGCCCGTTATTTTAATCTCCATCAAACCAATAAGCTTTGCGATATCCAGCACTTTTATTGATTGAAGCACTAATAATTCCCGAATCTCTTCTAACGTAAATCCGAGCGCTTTGTACTTTTTAATTACCCGTAATCTATCTAATGTTTCCTTGGGGTAATCCTTATAACAGGTATTCACCTTTCTCTGCCCTGGAACCGAGATCAAGCCTATCTTTTCATAAAAGCGTATGGTATCTTTTGAAAAACCTGATAACTTAGAAAGGTGACCAATAAGCATAAAAAAGCAGTTTAATCCAGGTTAAATTTACAATTTCACAGCCATTCATGGTTGGCTTTATTATTTATTATTCATTTGTATTGACAGCGGGTTATACATTCGACAATTTATTATAGCTTTATGTTATCATTGGCATGAATAGTACATTACCATTTTTTAACTGGTCTCTCAGAAAAGCGCTTAATACCGAAAAAGACAACCTCAGCAAGGCACGTATCCGCATCATCTACGCGATGCTGTTATTTTCGATATTGAAGACGGTTATTGTTATTGTAATCGGTGCAGCTTATCATCAAAATGGGCAGGTAGCCAGGGCGGCTGTTGCGTGCATGTTTTATGTTGCACTGACCAAACTTGTATTATACAAGCCACAAGCCTACAAGACGGCTGCACATGTTATGGTAATAATAGGGATCATGATCGTAACTACGAGCATTTTCCTGTTTGCACATAGCGTTAACCTGCAAAACCTGCAATTTGTTTTCATGATCCTCCTCGGAAGCTTTTATGCTTTAGGAGGAAGGTGGGGAGTATTTTATTCTGTATTGGCCGTGTTGCCGGTTTTAGTTTCTTTTTTCTTTTACGGTGCCGATTATAATACGATTCAGATATCTTCTTCTCAGTTTGCATCAACCGGCCTGATCATACTGGCAATACTGAATTTTATATCACTTATCACTGTACACTACTTGTTTTACAACGCATTCAATGAAACTATTGCTGAGAAAGAAAGGCTGAACCATCAATTAGAAAATTCTATTACCCAGGCCAATAAGTTGGCTGCGACAAAATCTAATTTTTTGTCTACAATGTCGCATGAGTTAAGAACTCCGTTAAATTCTGTTGTAGGCATTTCGGAACTATTACTGGAGGATAACCCTGAGGAAAGGCAAAAAGAGAATCTTAAGATCCTGCAGTTATCTGCCAGAGATCTGCACGCCCTTATAAATAATATCCTTGATTTCAATAAACTGGAATCTGACAAGCTGGTATTGGAAGATGTGAACTTCAGGCTTGATGAATTCATGCAAAATATTTGCATCGGCTTAGGTAAAAAAGCGCGGGATAAGCAATTGGACTTCAAACTTGAAATAGATCCTGTGCTTGAACATACTACTATTAAGAGTGACCCCACAAGGTTATCGCAGCTCATCTATAACCTTGTTGGTAACGCCATTAAATTTACAGAGCATGGCAGTGTCATCGTTCGTTTATCAAATATCGAAAAAAACCAATCGCAGGTCAGGATATTATTTTCTGTTGCAGATACAGGTATAGGTATTTCGCCAGACAAGCATGATTCTATATTTGACCTGTTTACCCAGGCCGAATCTCATACTACAAGAAAATACGGCGGTACCGGTTTAGGTCTTGCGATTGTTAGACAAGTATTAGGTTTATTCAATAGCTCCCTAATCCTGGAAAGTGTTCCGGGAGAAGGCTCTACGTTCTCTTTCACTATAACATTTGACCTTGTAGCAACGAAGCAAAACGATCAAAGGGAAGATACTCCAACCAGAAAGAATTTAAGTAACCTAAAAATATTGGTGGCAGAGGATAATGATGTTAACCGCCTGCTGATCAAAAAACAACTGGAAAAATTAAACATTAACGCCACCCTTGCCGTAAACGGCAAAGAAGCATATAACAGCCACTGCAATAATGATTTTGATCTAATATTGATGGATCTGCATATGCCTGAGATGAACGGATATGAAACCACTAAAAAAATAAGGTCGCTTAAAGATCCACTGAAGGCAAATGTGTATATCATCGCTTTTACGGCCTCCATTAGCGAACAGCAGGAAATACTGGATACCGGTTTTGACGACTATCTATATAAGCCTGTAAACATGACTGAGCTATATAATAAACTGGAAAAAGCTGCGCTGGAAAAACAAATTATTACTGCATAAGAAAAGCCGCTTGCGCGGCTTTTCTTATCAATATTATCCGGTCAGTTATCCTTAGATTCGCTCCAGCACTACTGCGCTTGCGCCACCTCCGCCGTTGCAAATACCAGCTGCACCATATTTAGCACCTTTCTGGTTCAATACACTTAACAAAGTAACAATGATACGTGCACCGCTGGCACCTAATGGGTGACCAATAGATACAGCACCACCATTCACATTCACCTGTTCCGGTTTCAGGTTCATTTTTTGCGTATTCACGATACCTACTACGCTGAATGCTTCGTTCAATTCTACATACTCAATATCCTCCATCTTCAAGCCGGCCTTAGCTACTGCTTTAGGCACTGCCAAAGATGGTGTAGTGGTAAACCATTCAGGAGCTTGTTCTGCATCTGCATAACCTTTGATCTTAGCCAATGGTTTAATGCCCAGCGCTTCCGCTTTTTCTTTGCTCATTAATACAACCGCAGCCGCACCATCATTCATAGTGCTGGCATTAGCTGCTGTTACCGTGCCATCTTTTATAAAAGCAGGACGCAGATCAGGTATCTTTTCAAATTTTACGTTCCATGGTTCTTCGTCTTTTGCAAACTTAACCGGCTCACCTTTCTTAGAAGGTATCTCTACTGTCACTATTTCGTTATCAAACTTGCCTTCATTCCAAGCAGCCTGGCTGCGTTTGTAGCTTTCTATTGCAAAAGCATCCTGCTCTGCACGGCCAATGTTGCATTCTTTAGCACACAGTTCTGCAGCATTACCCATTGCGTAGTTGTGATACACATCAGTAAGGCCATCTTTTGCCAAACCATCTATCAAAGTAACATTCCCATACTTGCTACCCCAACGTAAATTCTCATTATAGAAAGGGACATTGCTCATACTTTCCATACCACCAGCAACTACAACATCTGCATCCCCAAGCATAATGGATTGAGCACCCTGCATAATAGTCTTCATACCACTGGCACATACCTTGTTAACAGTAGTACAAGGAACATTATCAGGAATACCCGCAAAACGAGCTGCCTGGCGGGCAGGTGCCTGCCCAAGATTTGCCTGTAGTACACAACCCATCAAAACTTCATTTACCTCAGCAGCATTCAGACCAATACGTTCCAATGCCCCTTTAATGGCAAATGAACCAAGCTTGGTTGCAGAAAAATCTTTCAGAGCTCCACCCCAGCTACCTATCGGCGTACGTACGGCAGAAACTATATACACTTCTTTCATAATATAATATTTTTAAAGACCGCCAAATCTACACAAAATATAAATGCGTGGCACTATACACTAAATGGATGATAAATACCCACTATATATGAATAGAGAATGGCTTACTTATGACTTTTATCACCCTTTGCCAGTTATTACATTCCTTTAACATACTATGTCTTATTTTTGAAATATTCCACGTGATAATATAGAAGTAATATTTTACTCAAACCTTAAAAAAGGCATGAAGAAACTGATGTTGTGTATAGGGGTATGTTTTATGATGATGCCCCACGGGAAAGTAAATGCAGGCAATGGAATAGAAAACACCGTTATCTCTTTAACAGCTGAACAGCGTGCTGAGGGTATCTACAATTCCATAGATTTTGGCGAAAACGCTAAACCATCCCTTGATGTATTTAGTAAAGCATACCATGGCTACAGTAACCTTAGGGATGCAGGAAAGCTTAATGCAGACAAAGACATCATTACAATCTGTGACATGTCTTTATCCGCTAATGCGAACAGGATGTGGATCATTGACCTTCGCGAACGGAAAGTATTATTAAATACTTATGTAGCGCATGGACAGGGTTCCGGTGACGAATTTGCGAATAAGTTTTCTAATAAAATGAACTCGCACCAAAGCAGCCTGGGCTTTTATGTAACCGGTAATACCTATAATGGCGAGCACGGCAATTCATTGTATTTATATGGAATGGATAAAGGTTATAACGACCTTGCCTATGAGCGCAATATAGTAGTTCACGGAGCCGACTATGTGAACACAGGTTATATTAATAATAACCAAAGGCTGGGACGCAGCTGGGGATGCCCTGCAGTATCCAGCAAGTTGTCTGATAAAGTTATTGGCATGATAAAGGATAGCACGTGTCTTTTCATCTATTATCCACAAGCAAAATATTTGCAGTCTTCTGTTTGGCTTAACAAACCCATTACCGTAGAAAATGAATTTGATAAACTTGCAATGGCAGGCAAAAAAGCAAAGCCTGAAATTATATATGAATATGGCCCTTATGCCAAATCTCTGATGAAAGATTTGCCGCAACTAAGGTTGCCTTTATTTTAACAGGGAGGCAAGCTTTGGATCCCTTCCATACACATCGGGTATAAAATGAACGCGTGTATGCGTGCTATCTTCAAACGCTGTGAGGTAGATGATATGCACCGGTATCTTTTTAGCCAGCACTTCGTACCGGGTTTTCCTGGTTTGTATCATTGTATCCAGTTTGCCCTGTGTAAAGTATTTACCTTCGAGATCGCTTAAGATGAATTCCGCCAACTCTCTTGGCTTTTGCAGCCTTATGCAGCCGGAGCTTTTAAACCTGTCCTTTTTCCCAAAGTCTTCCCGATGAGGTGTATCATGCAGATATATATCCCATTTATTAGGGAGATTGAATTTTACATTTCCTAAAGCATTATCATCACCGGGGTCTTGTCTAAATACAAAACGTTTGTAGTTAGTTGCTGTAACTCTATTAGGGCTTACTTCATTACCCTTCATATCATACACTTTTAATCCTTTCTTACTCAGATAAGCTTGTCCGCTTTTTAGTAATCCCGGCAAAACATCTTTTTTCATAATAGTCGGTGGTACTCCCCACGGAGGGTTGATGACTACATTGGCCAGGTTGGCATTAAGGCTTGGCGTTTGCCGAATTGTTTTGCCAACTACCACCTGCATATTCATCGCATCATTACCATCTATACGCAGGAAAAACTGCAATAAAGGAACATTAACCAACACGTACAGCGATTCAGGATTTTGCTTCATCCATCTAAGCCGTTCCATATTAACGTCTATCTTCTCTTTAATAATATCAATAGGAGCTGCATAGCTTGCTTTAACTATACTATCGCCCTTACTATGGGTATAGGCCAGGTAATACTGATAGTCGGCTGTAAGTATCTTTTGAAAGTTCTTAATGCTGTCATCAGCAGAAGCATCCCATGGCAGCTCAGACCGCATAATAATATCCTTTACACTATCGGTAAGCATTCCACTTGCAGCGGCGGCTTTGGCACCTACATACGCACTATCGTTAGGTAATGAACTGTATTTGATCAACACGTTTCGTAGAAGCTTATATGTTAGCTGCCTGCTGCGAAAAGAATCGAGCGTTGGATAATCTGCCTTCCCGCTACCCATTTTAGCCAGGGAAATATACGGCTTCCAAACGGAATCATTTGCATGAAACCAAAGTGAGTCCGCTTTAGCGGGAATAATTTTTCCAAGCAAAAGATCTCTTGATGCCTGCAGATAACTATGTGTACAAAGGGTGTCGAATCTGATCACCTCATCATCACTAATATTTTTGCCGGATTTGTATGCGTTTAACATGGAGCGTAACTTCCCTGCATTGTAGTCGTCAGGATCAAGCCCATCAAACTTTGTATCGTTAATCTCCTGTAATAAGCTGGCAACATAGCTGGTATCTCCATTGTCAGTAAGCCAGATGGGGTAATATTCCTCTTCGCTATAAGCCTTTTGCATAACCTGCGATATGTTGAAAATTTTACCCTTTTGCCAAATACTATCATCAACGGAAGTGACATTGAATATCTTTTCCAGTTCGTCGGCTACATCCGATTCATTAAATTTTTCGGCTTTTGCATTAATAATGCCTCCTTTATGGGCATTCCTTACTCTTTTGGTTCTGCATGATGGGAACAGAAAAGACAAGGATATCAAAAACAAAGTAACAACTATATAAACCGACCTTTTGTGTGGCGTGTGTATTCTCATTAGTGCTAATAACTATTCTTACAATTAGATATACAAAAACTGTTCCCTAAACAGCTTTACAATAATTCCTTAACAGGATCCCAGAACAATTGTTTAAAGTCTACCACAATATCATCTTTCACTTTTATACCTTCTTTTTTGAGTAATTGCTCCATTTTTTCAGGCGGAGAAAAATGATGCTTCCCAGTGAGCATACCATTACGGTTTACAACTCTGTGAGCAGGAACTGCAGGCTTAAGGCCTGCGCAGGAATTCATAGCATAACCTACCATACGTGCTCCGGACTTTACACCTATTGCGGCTGCAACAGCACCATAGGTTGTTACCCTACCCTTTGGTACGGCACGTACAATTTCATAGATAATTTCATAAATGTTTTCTTTGGCAGGTTTAGTGTTGCTCATTCTCCTTACGTTTATTCAGTAATTCTGTGCGGCGTGGTTCCTGCACATTTATATAATCGTAGGGGCAATTTAAGCATCCCTTACCACAACAAAATCCTCTTTTCTTTAAAAAGAGGGCCGTAAAAACCAGGCGTCCGTCCGGCAGCAAATAATAATCAATCCCCTCTATCAGCTGACTCATGAGCCTGGAATCTTTCTGGCATTACGATTGGGGTATCCGGCAGAGAAAAAGATATAAAATATATAGTGCGTCCTTCCGCAAGGTGCATTTTCTCGTAATAGGTTTGTATGGCTAAAGGTCCTTCGGCCTTGCCTTTACCATATACATCCGCAATATTTTCGTGAATGGTACAACCCTGCTCTGCTATTGTTTCGAGTGTGAAATCGTACAATTCTTTGGAGTCGGTCTTGAGGTTGATCTTAGCGCCAGGAACTAATATCTTTTGATACTGATATAAAAAGCGTGGATGCGTTAACCTGTTCTTAGCCCTGGAATCCCTGAGGAACGGATCGGGGAATATGATCCATATTTCTTTTACCTCGCCGTGAGCAAAATAATTTGCGATCTGTCCTATATGGATACGCAGGAAAGCAACATTATCTAATTTTTCTGCCAAGGCGATTTTAGCACCTGTATATATTCTATTTCCTTTTATATCAACGCCTATAAAATTCCGTTCAGGATGCAAACGCCCCAGGCCTACACTGTATTCACCTTTACCACATGCCAATTCTAATGTGATCGGGTTGTTATTCTTAAAAAAATCTTTCCATGTACCTACAACATTCTCAGGATATTGTAATACATTCGGGTAGTTGCCAATTGCCTCAAACTTAATTAACTTCTTTTGTCCCATAATTAGGAAGCAAAGATAAGCTTTAGCTTATGTTTTGTTTTGTCACTACTACATAAAAACATATAATGAAACAGAAAACTTTGATTCTAGCCCTGCTGGGTGGTTTTGTCGTATTATCATTGTCCAGCTACGAGAGCGGACCGTTAGCAAATGGTGCCGGTAACAGAACCGGAAGCGCGGGCAGCAGCGGCAACTGTAGCAGCGGCGGCTGCCATGCATCCAATACTACTGTAACAGTGCCTACTATTACGATTACAGAAGGCAGCTCGTCCACACCTGTAACTTCATACACTTCAGGGAAAACTTATACAGTGCATATCGGAGGCACATGTAGCGCTTCGGGCATGAGCAGGTTCGGATTCCAGTTATCAACAGTATTAGCATCCAATACATCTGCACAGGCCGGTACATTAACAGCTACCGGTGCATCAACTGCTGTGCGCACAACCGGCAACCTGCAAATAGTAGAACATACAGCGTCAATTGCCGGTACTGGTAGCGGCAGCTCCTGGAGCTATGCAACTACAGCTCAATGGGTAGCACCACATTTTGGTTCCGGCGATGTTAAGTTTTACCTGACACTGAATGCAGTGAACAACAATGGTTCTGAAAGTGGTGATAAACCCAATAATGCTGTTTTTACATTTAGCGAATCAACGGTAGGAATAGCTAACACTAGCTTCGCACAGGGAGCAAAGGTGTATCCTAATCCTACAACCGGAACAATTAATGTGTATCAAGAAGATGCTGCTAATGGTAATTGGGACATCAACGTATATAATATGTATGGCAGCAAGGTTTATAGCCAACAGGTGAGTGTAACAACCGGCATCTTAAGTGCTAGTGTTAATAGTGCTAGCTGGGCACCAGGTATCTACCAATTACAAATAGCAAAAGATGGAATGCAGAAATGTATCCCAGTTATAAAACAATAAATAGAGCTAGTCAAAGAAAAAAAGCCACCCTGCAGGGTGGCTTTTTTAGTGATATAAAACCAGTAAGGCATAGAATAACATCATGCCGTCTATCAGGCCTAGATATATTCTATCTGAAGGATAATATTTAGCGTAAATGATAGCAAGCATGGTGATGATAGCTGTAATAAATTCGCCATTAAGCCGTACAAGTGAAGGATACCTGAAATACTGCATTACACTCAAAGCCATGAACACCAGTAATGTGAATGCTATAAGACGATAACTATTCTTAACGCCTATCAGGTTAGGCAATGTAAATATTTTATCCTCCAGGTCTGTTTGCATATCGCGGATATCGAAAGCTACACAAAGGGCAAACATGAAAGCGAAACGTAACACTATCTCAAGTGGGTATGCTGCTATAGGCTTATCCCAATAAAGCATAGGGAGAGCGCTGGTAACAATCGTCCAAACACTGGTAAGTACTACTATTTTGATCCAACCAAAATCTTTCAGGCGCTTTTTGTTTTTGAACGGAAGCAGAGGAAGCGAGTATGTAAACGACAACAATCCCAGTACTGCACAGCCCAACAGTAATTTCCAGGGCATCCAAAACAAACTGCCTAAAGCCAAAACAAACCCAATAGAAAACACAATGTAGTGCCAGGTGCGATAATGCTGTGACCAGCCAAACCGATCTGATAATTCGGGTGTAGAACGCTTGAGTAAAAAATGGGCATTATATATGACCAAAGTACTTCCGAAGACAAGTGAATGTAAAGGAGATAAAAGGCTTGGGATTGTATTTAATAACAATCTTTCCGTAGCCATACACATGCCCACTGCACAACTTGCAGCGAAAATACTGGTGAACAGAAACCAGTTAACGAGTTTATTGATTGCCGACAACACTTCCGTAAACAAAAATACGGCTACCGAAGCAGCCGCATTACAAATTTAAAAAATAACATTACAAAGGTATATTTCCGTGTTTGCGTTTGGGTGCATTCACTACTTTATGTTCCAGCATTTTGTAAGCCTTAATAAGCTTTGCCCTAGTTGCGGATGGTATGATCACCTCATCTACGAAACCACGAGAGGCGGCCCCATAAGGATTAGCAAACTTCTCCATATACTCCATTTCTTTCTCCTTCCATTTAGCTTCATGGTCTGTAGCTTCTGCTATTTCTTTCTTGAAGATGATCTCTGCAGCGCCCTTCGCGCCCATTACCGCAATTTCAGCAGTTGGCCAGGCATAATTCAGATCAGCGCCAATATGTTTAGAATTCATCACATCGTATGCACCACCATATGCCTTGCGTGTAATTACTGTGATCTTTGGTACGGTCGCTTCGCTCAAAGCATAGAGCAATTTGGCCCCATTAATAATGATACCATTCCATTCCTGGTCTGTACCCGGCAAGAAACCCGGCACGTCTACCAATACTAAAAGTGGAATATTAAAGGCATCGCAAAAACGGGTAAAGCGTGCACCTTTTTTACTGGCATTGATATCCAGTACTCCGGCCAGGCTTGCGGGCTGGTTAGCTACGATCCCTATGCTGCGGCCACCCAAGCGAGCAAACCCTACTATAATATTCTCTGCATAATCTTTATGCACTTCAAGGAAAGAGTTTGCATCAACCAGTTCTTCTATTACTTCTTTGATATCATAAGGCTGGTTCGGATTATCCGGTATAATGCTATCCAGTTTTGATCTTGTTTCGTCGGCCTGTTCATAAGCATAAACAGGGGCATCTTCCTCGCAATTTTGTGGTATATAACTCAGCAATCGCTTAATATTCTCAATACATTCTACCTCGTTTGCACAGGCAAAGTGAGTAACCCCCGATTTGGAAGCATGTGTCTGAGCACCACCCAATTCTTCACTTGTAACTGTTTCGTGCGTTACAGTCTTTACAACGTTTGGCCCCGTTACGAACATATAAGAGGTATGCTCCACCATCATAATAAAATCTGTGATGGCAGGAGAATACACTGCGCCACCGGCACATGGCCCCATAACAGCAGATATCTGCGGTATAACGCCTGATGCCTGCACATTACGATGGAAGATATCTGCATACCCTCCTAATGAAACAACACCTTCCTGTATGCGCGCGCCACCACTATCGTTCAGGCCAATCACAGGCGCACCATTCTGCATAGCCAGGTCCATGATTTTACATATCTTCTCCGCGTGTGTTTCTGATAAGCTGCCCCCGAACACGGTGAAGTCTTGTGAAAAAACATAGACCAGCCTGCCATTGATAGTTCCATAGCCCGTAACTACGCCATCGCCCAGGTACACTTCCTTTTCCATTCCAAAATCCTGGCTACGATGCGTTACCAGCATCCCAATCTCCTCAAAAGAACCTTCATCTAATAATAATTGCAGACGCTCTCTCGCTGTCAGCTTTCCTTTCTTATGTTGTGCATCTATACGTTTTGTCCCGCCACCCAATACTGCTTCCTGCTGCTTCTTATTTAATAAGGATATCTTGTCCATACAGAGTTTTAAAAAATCAGGAACAAACCTACTGTAAATGGGGCAAACATTAACTATTTATGCTGTTGTTTTATTTGCTTGTTGATGATGCCGTGATAACTTTACATAAAGAGCGGGATAAATATGAGATATATAGCTTATACAATTTTATTCGTATTACTGTCGATCGGGGCAAGTGCCCAGGAAATAACGGCATATAGCGCTGATGACTTAATGAAGCGAACATCTAATCCCGATACATTTTATGTGGTAAACTTTTGGGCAACATGGTGTGGTCCCTGTGTAAAGGAACTTCCTGAATTTGAAAAACTACGAACCAGCCTGGCTGATAAGCCGGTAAAAATATTACTGGTAAGTATGGACTTCAAAGAGGCCTACCCTGCCAAAATAATTGCCTTTGTGAAGAAGAAAAAGCTGGCTCATGAAGTACTATGGCTTAATGAGACTAATGCTAACGAGTTTATTCCGAAAATAGATAGCCGTTGGCAAGGTTCTATTCCGGCCACTATGCTTCGCTATAAGAAAAACGAATATGCAAATTTCTTTGAAGGATCACTCAAAGCAGACATGCTGCGTCCGCTTATAGAGAAACAATTATCGTTAGAATAATTTGGCGCAAATAGCCCCATATAAAACAATCAATAAGCTGCTGGAGCAGGAAACCTTTGAACCTGTCTTTAGCTGGGGATTGCGCATGGCTTTTGCAGCCATTATACCGGTTATATGGGGAAGCGCAACCAACCATGTTGCTGATGCGAGTTGGATGACCCTGACAGCCGAATGTATATGCTGGGTAGAGCTAAAAGGCTCTTTCGGACAAAGATTACGCATCCTGCTTGGGGGCATTTTCCTCACTCTTGCCTTTACCTTACTGGGAAGCGTTACAGGTAACAATATATGGATAAGTGTTATCAGCATGCTGGCCGTTGGCTTTATTTCAGGCTTATTTAAGAACCTGGGCGACCGTGGCAGCGGACTTGCAATATGCGTATACGTTGTCTTTATCATTACCAATGCCTATCCAACCCAGGACAGCAAAGGCCTGGAACATCGAATGCTCCTGGTATTAATTGGAGGAACCTGGAATGCCTTAGTGGGCATAGCAGCTGCCTTGTTTACACCCGCCAGGCAGCCGTACAGGCGGTCGGTTGCAGTGATATGGAGAAATATATCAGACCTGATAGAAGTAATAGCAAAGGGCTGGGAAGGAACAGAAGTTCGCAGCTCGTTAAGGGATATTTACCTGAAGGAAAAATCTGTCCGCACCGCAATTGACAGCTCCCTTGCGCTATATGAAACGATGGCGCACCAGGTAACGGCAAAGGACAAACATGAATATCAACTGGCGCAAACACGTAAGGCTACTTCATTAGTTGCCGCGCATATTATTACCATTAGCGAAGAGCTGGAACGACTAAACATACAGGAAGCGGATAACAGCCTGAAGTTAAAAATCTACGCGATACTAAAAGCGATGCAAAAGCTATCGGAACGGATGGCCTCATTCATGATCGTACTAAAACCGGAAGAAGAACTTTTAGTAATCTCCCGTATCAACAGGCTTGCCAACCTCACCTCTTTATTGAAGGAATATAATACCAACGACGATAGCAAATTTGCAGAACCCGCCAAACGTATCGTCCACCTAAGCGAGCGGGTAATAAAACTTGCATTGTCTGCAGTAAACAATCTAAAGGAGATGGAAAAGGATCATTCCGTTTTCCGTTCCTATTCCTTAGTGCGCACAATGTTTATCATTCATCCTAAACATTGGATACGAAACGTTAAACTACTTTTCAACTTCAACACATTTACTACCCGATATGCAATGCGTTCAGCAATAGCAAGCACCATTGCACTCTTCATTTTTAAATGGTTTAAGATAGATCATGGCTACTGGCTGCCATTTACGGTGATCATTGTTTTGCAACCATATTTCGGCGCTACCCTTACCAAGGCTTTTGATCGCATGATCGGTACCATAACCGGTGGTATCGCCGGTGGTATTTTCCTGATAACCCCAATGAGGCTTTATTTAAATGAGATCATACTATTCATCAGTTATTTGATGATGGTATATTTCCTGCGGAGGCGATATTCGGTAGCCGTATTTTTTATAACCATAAGCGTGGTGCTTTTGTTTGATGTGGAAGACAGCCTTAACCCTATGCTGATACTTACGCGGGCACTTGCAACAGCAGGAGGTGCCACCTTAGCCATCGTTGCAGGCTTTGCGCTTTTACCACACTGGGACGCCAAATGGCTGCCATCCTATCTTGCAGATGCTATATGCAGTAACTACAGCTATTTTGTCGCCACCTACTTTTCTGATATGCCTGTCACTAACTGGACAAGGCTGAAGAGAAGCGCAGAAACCAAGAACAGCAATGCCTTCGATTCGTTTAACAGGTATATGCAGGAACCGCGGGCAAAGCGAAAACAATTCGGACCTTATTACCAGCTCATCATGCATAATGTGCGGGTAACAAGAGAACTAAATAATGTGTACCTGGAGCAGGAGAACGCAACGACAACCGGAGAAAGCGACCTGCAATTTCAAAACAGCAAACTGACTGAACTTCTCTATTGGTTTAATGCAAATATGGAACTGGTAAAGAAAATAAATACAGAGAATACTACCCAGCTCGTTGAAAATGGAACAAGCCCCTATTTTAATCAACCTCTGTCTTCGCTGCAACAGCTCTATCTTGACAGGATGCTCATCGAACTAAAAGCAGTACATAGCGACCTGCTGAAACTTGCCAATAATGAAACTGAATAAAACCGTAGTTTCGTTCTTATGAACTATTTAGGTCATGCTTTCCTGTCTTTTGGAGATGGCGAGATATTAACAGGTAACATCACCGGCGATCATTTTAAGGGGTTAAAAATACTTGATACACTTCCTGAGCGAATTGCAAAGGGGGCAATGCTGCATAGAAAGATAGACGGATTCGCAGATAATCACCCGGCAATTTTGCGTGCAAAGGTTTGGTTCCGGGAAGATTTCGGACTTTATTCAGGTGCGGTGTTAGATACACTATTTGATCACTTCCTGGCTAGTGATGCGCGGTACTTCCCATCAGAAGATATGTTGCTGGAATTTACACTGGAAATCTATCAAAAGCTGGAAGTCTTCAGCCAATATTTTCCTTCTTCATTTGCCGCTTACTTTCCGCATATGAAAGAACATAATTGGCTATATGGCTATCGTAACTTACTGGGCATACAACGTTCCCTGCAAGGACTACAGCGCAGGGCGAAATATATAGCGCCTACGGAAAAAGCTTATCAGACCTTTATAAAACATTATTACGAACTGAACCAATGTTATTACGAACTTATAGATGACATGGTGGAATATGTTAAAATTGAGTTAAGTGCCTGAGAGCAAGCAATGGCATGTTATTTTTGAAGTTTCCGACAACAATGCGTAAATATTTTTTTCCATATATAGCCACCGGCATACTATTCGTATTGATAGTAGCCTGCCATTCCAAAACAGATCCTGTTAAGGCTACCCCATCGGGGTTTCATGACGAACCTGCTGCTCTTAAAAGTACCAGTGTAAACTATGCAGATACTAATGCGGCGGAGTACAGGGCCATTATCCATAGCCTTGACTCCTTTTATAATGTACAAGCTCGCGTAGGTTTTAACGGAAGTGTTTTAGTTGGATATAAAGGGAAGGTCCTTTTCGAAAGGTATATTGGCTTTGCCAACCGCGAAACACAACAAAGACTGACCACCACTACATCGAGCCAGCTGGCATCTACATCCAAGACATTTACGGCTGCTGCTATCATGTACCTGTATCAGCACAAATACCTGAATATAGATGAGAAGGTTCAAACCTATCTTCCTAAATTCCCATATGCAGATGTTACCGTAAAAATGTTGCTCTGCCACAGATCTGGCGTGCCCGATTATATACATTGGATACCTTCTTACAGAAAAGATACACGGACACCCATCACTAATGATGAAGTGCTGGATATGTTCGCCAAATATAAACCCAAGTTGGAGTCAAGGCCCAACACCAGGTTCCGCTACTGCAACAGCAACTATGCAATACTTGCCTGCGTTATAGAAGCTGTAACAGAAATGCGTTACCCCGATTTCCTGAAAAAATACATCTTTGATCCGCTGGGTATGAAAAATACATTTGTCTATGACCCTACCCGTCATCCAATGCCACCGGGTAACGCCATCAGTTATAAATATAACTGGAGGCGCGAACCAGACATGTTTGCCGATGGGGTATATGGCGATAAAAATATCTACAGTACGGTTGAAGACATGTATCGCTGGGACCAGTCTTTCTATAATAATACGCTGCTAAATAATGAAACCCTGGAGCTGGCTTATGGCCCCTGCTCTTTTGAAAGGCCCGGTCAAAAAAATTATGGCCTTGGTTGGCGTATGCTTTGCTTCCCTGATGGCGGCAAGGTCATTTACCACAATGGCTGGTGGCATGGCAATAACACGGTGTTTTATCGTTTTATTAAAGAGAACTTTACAATTATTGTGTTGGGCAATAAATACAACAATAATATCTACCAGCAGGCGAAGATCATCTATTCGCTGGTAAAACGCACACCGGTAAAAGCCGGTTTTGATACCGAAGAATAAGCCGGACATTAGTTAAATAAAATTTAAAGGACAATTATCCCCTTGATAGTCACCCATTTTTAGTATTTTTTTTGCGAATACTATGGGCAGACTCTATCTTCTTATCATCGCTTTTATGATACCTGTTGCAGGTATCTGCCAGCACGTGGCCGGTATTGTCGTAGATGAACAAACGCATCAGCCACTTGCTTTTGCCACCATACGCCAGGGAAATACAAGACAAGGATTAGTCACCGATATCAATGGCAAATTCTCTTTTGAATTACTATCAGGCATTCAGCAACTTCACATCTCTTATGTTGGCTACACTACTAAAACCGTTAGCGTCCACGATGTTGACACTATATTTCTTTCCCCTGTTGTAAACGACAACAACGAAGTAGTGATCCGCCCACCGTATGAAAAAATAAAAAGGATCATCAACACTACCATCCGCAACAAGGCCAATAACAACCCGGACAAATATGCACAGTATGCCTACGAGATATACTATAAAATGTATGTGGACTTGTTGCCAAACGAAGGCTTCGCTAAGGTAAAAACGGTAAAGCACAATAAACTGGACACCCTATCTGAAAGCGACCGCAAACTGGCAGACTCTATTATAGCAGCTTCGCGCAAAGAAATAGACTCGATACGCAACAGTATGCACATCATCTTTTCAGAAACATATAGCAAAGTAGCCTATAAACGACCTAATACAAGACAGGAAGATGTAGTTGCGTCGCGTTTCTCGGGTTTTAGCAAAACTTTTTTTACCAACGTCATTAATGGCATATTGCCTTTTCATGCTTATGACAACTACATTAAATTAAACACCATTGACTATACCAACCCCATATCGGAAGGATGGCAATACCGCTACAACTTTTACCTGCTCGATGAATTGCAAAACGGCAGCGACACGATCTATGTGCTTAAGTATAAGCCTAAGAAGAATGTGGTCTTTAATTCGCTGGAAGGTGTAGTGTATATTAACACTAACGGGTACGCTATATCACACATCATAGCTAAAACTACTGACACTACAGATGAACGTAGTGTAAAAATGGAACAGATATACCGCTTTGTCGATGGCAAGTGGTTTCCAAGAGAACTCAACTATGAATTTACATTCAACAAATATCCGTCTCCTGACATAGGTATGGTATGGTCGGGGCACTCTATTATAGACTCTGTAAGATATACTTTGGACAAAACAGTTCATTTCGACAAAGCGCATGCGATCAAACTAACCGATTCGGTTGACTTGCACTCAGAAGATGATTGGCGCAGATACAGGTTTGACACCATTACAATAAAAGAACGGAATACCTATGTAAACATGGATACGCTGATGCAACAGGCAGGTATTGACCAATACCTGAGCAGCGCCACCAATATAGCCCTTGGCCGGTTGCCCATTAAGTTTGTAGATATAGACCTTACAAAAATACTGGCGTATAACACCTATGAAGGCACAAGGCTTGGACTCGGACTATATACCAATGATAAAATATCCAGCTTCTTCACTGCCGGAGGCTGGTTTGGCTATGGATTTAAAGACAAGGTGGTTAAATATGGCGCTTCTTTAAAGATTTTTCCCGCGAAGAACGAAGAATATTGGATTGAAGCTGCGTATCAAAACAATTATAGAAATACCGGCAACATAAATATAAACCCGGAAATAGACCGGCGAGGGCTGCAAACATGGTTACTTGCAAGGGTAGATCATGTTACTGAATTCTCTGCAACCGCACATGGGCGAATCAATTACCTGGAGCTGGAACTTCAGGGTTTGAAACAAGAGTTAAAGCCTCTATACAATTATGCATTCAATCAGCCCGGCGCTGCACCAGGCATTTATGATATTACAGAAGCATCTTTGAACCTGCGCTATGCCTACGCTGAAAAACGTACACCGTTCTTTGGCTATTATCTTCCTGCAGGCACTAAATACCCTATTGTTTATGCTAAACTATCGTACGGGCAATTAACAAGCGGTACCTATACTACCAATTATGCAAGGGGGTTGGTGGCAATTTTATATACTCACCATTTTAATCACTGGGGCAAAGACAACTTTAAAATAATGGGAGGTATTATTAAAAGTAAAAATGACAATCCTTTACCAAGGTCCATTTTGCTTGCCGGCACCGGGTATAAAGTTGACAGGGGAGATATACAGTTCTATGCGCAGGGCGGGTTTCTTACCATGCTGCCTTTCTCTTATTTTAATGACCGTTTTGCAGGTATTTTATATCGACACGATTTTGACAGGTGTTTTTACACAAACCGGTATAGCCAACCCTATTTAAGCCTTGCGTATAATTTTTTATACGGAACCTTATCAGACAATAATCGTGCTGCAGACGCAGGGCTTGTAGCCAATGAAACAGGATATCATGAAGCGGGCGTACTCATTAATCATATACTGCGGGTTAACTATCTGCATCTAGCCTATCTCAACCTGGATCTGGGCGCTTATTATCACATTACCCCGGGCAAATTTGATTTTGGCAGCCAAGGGCGCATTGTAGCCGGCATATCAATAACCTTTTAATTGAATGGTTTTGCGTTAGAAAAATATTTGAAATAATTTTGGTTAATAATATTAACCAGTTTATTTTTACAATCAAATTTACATATCTGTATGCAAAACGAATCACTTTCAGAAAAACAAAGCCTTGAGATCATTGAGGATATGATACACACAGCTAAGCAAGAGCAAACAGGTGCTGCGTACTATCTCACTATATGGGGCATTTTAACCGGGCTTTATTGCCTGAGCCTATACATTGGATTTACCTATAAATTGGAGTGGCTATCCTATGCGTGGATTCTATTTCCGATTGGTGGATTACTTTCTGTGATAAGAAACAGAAAAGATGAAAAAGAGGAAAAGGCTAAGACATTTTCAGATCGCCTGTATGGTTTTACGTGGGGCGGCTTAGGTTTTTGTGCAGGAATTATCATGTCGTTCGGCACCAAATTGGGCATAGCCAATGTAATGCCCGTAATCATATTATTATACGCACTGGCAGCTTTTATTACAGGTGGTGTAACTAAGTACTATCCTTCTATAATAGGTGCTGTTTTATGCACGGTTTGTTCCATATTTGCATTCAATTCAGAATTTACGACACAATTCCTGTATTGTGCAGCTGCTATGGTGTTTGCCTGCATTGTACCCGGATTAATGATGAAAGGATATTATAAACGCAAGGTGAATGCTTAATGATCTTGATCCTATATTACACTCGCAGCTAAGACTTTCCATTATCTCTTTGCTAGTAAGCCTGGAAGAAGCAGAATTTGTGTATCTAAAGGAAAAAACGAAGGCTACTGCCGGCAATCTAAGCCTGCAGCTGGATAAACTCAGGGAAGCAGGATACATAGAAATCATCAAGACATTTAAGAAAAACTACCCCCTTACCAAATGCAAGATCACCCCCAAAGGCATAAAAGCATTTGAAAAATATGTAAACGATATCAAGGGATACCTACATTTATAGCATTCATTATAATAGAAAAGAGCTGCAATTGCAGCTCTTTTCTATCTCCTGGAATATCAGATTAACGCGAATAGTTTGGTGCCTCTTTAGTGATCACAATATCGTGTGGATGGCTCTCTGCCATACTAGCCGATGTGATACGAAGGAATTGCGCATCTTCCTGCAATGCCTTAATATCTTTTGCACCACAAAGACCCATACCAGCACGTAAACCACCAACAAATTGCTGCACTACCTCGTTTACCATTCCTTTATAAGGCACCCTGCCCACAATACCTTCAGGTACCAGTTTCTTCACATCCGCTTCCCCATCCTGAAAGTAGCGATCCTTAGAACCTTCCTGCATAGCCTCCAGCGAGCCCATACCGCGGTATGACTTAAACTTACGGCCTTCGTAGATGATAGTTTCACCCGGGCTCTCTTCCGTACCCGCGAAGATGGAACCCGCCATAATACAGGATGCACCTGCAACAATAGCCTTTACCATATCGCCGGTATAACGTATGCCACCATCTGCTATCACGGGAATACCTCTTTTCTTAACTGCGGATACCGCTTCCATAATTGCCGTTAACTGTGGAGCACCAGCCCCCGTTACTATACGGGTAGTACAAATAGAGCCCGGCCCTACACCTACTTTTATTGCATCTGCACCTGCATCTGCTAATGCTTTAGCGCCAGCAGCAGTAGCAATATTACCTGCAATCACGGGGAGTGTTTTAAATGTTTTCTTTACCAGCCTCAGTGCGTCGATAACTCCTTTGGAATGGCCATGAGAGCTATCTAATGTAATAACATCCACACCGGCAGCCATCAGCGCTTCTATGCGCTGTATCATATCGCCGGTAACACCTACCGCTGCACCTGCCAACAGGCGGCCCATGCTATCTTTGGCAGAGTTGGGATGACTTTTCAATTGAATGATATCCCTGAAAGTGATCAAACCGATCAATTTACCTTTCTTATCTACTATTGGGAGTTTTTCGATCTTGTATTGTTCCAGTATGCCTTCTGCCTTTTGCATGCTGGTTCCCGCGGCGGCTGTTACCAGGTTTTCGCGGGTCATTATATCGCCTACCTTCTTTTTAGTATTCTTTTCAAAACGCATATCGCGATTGGTAAGAATACCTAACAGGGTTTTGCCTGCATCAACTATAGGAATACCGCCTATTTTATTATCGCGCATCAGTTTTAATGCCTCACCCACAGTAGCATCCGGCGCCAGGGTTATGGGATCTACGATCAGGCCATTCTCGCTGCGTTTTACCTTACGCACCTGTTCTGCCTGCCGTTCAATGCTCATATTTTTATGCAGCATACCAATACCACCTTCGCGGGCCAGCGCTATGCCTAACGGCGTTTCTGTAACTGTATCCATAGCAGCAGACACCATGGGTATGTTCAGTTTAATATCTCTTGTAAGTTGGGTAACTAAGCTTACATCTTTCGGAAGGACTTCAGAGTAAGCGGGCACAAGGAGTACATCATCGAATGTAAGACCTTCGCCGTAGAACTTAGATTTTGCAGCCATGTGCAAAGATAATGCAGGAAAATGAATTTATAAAAATTGTCCATAACAATAGTCAATAGGCCTATAAAAGGCGCTACAGGCAAGCTTTTAGGCTTTTGCTATTTATTATCGGGCACTAAATTGTACCTTTTCATAAATTTTTTGCCCCATGCAATACCAGCCGAAACTGGCTTTTGATCCATTACATGTACAGGACGAATGGCAATCTAAAGAGCTGAAGCGATTGCTTCAGTATCTGCAAGCACATTCGCCCTACTATCAGCGTATTTTTAAAGAGCATCATATCAATATCGATAATATCCACGGGCTAAAGGATATGCATTTTCTGCCAACCACCAGCAAAAGTGATATGCAGGAACATAACTGGGATTTTCTTTGCGTTACTGCCGATAAGATCAAAGAATACACAGCAACATCGGGCACGCTTGGCAAACCGGTAACGATAGCATTAACCGCAAATGACCTGGAAAGACTGGCTTATAATGAACAACAATCTTTCCTTACTGCGGATGGCAAAGAAGGAGATTGCTACCAATTAATGCTCACCCTCGACAGGCAATTCATGGCAGGCATTGCATATTATCAAGGCATTCGCAAACTTGGGGCAGCGTTGGTGCGCACCGGCCCGGGACTACCTGCAATGCAATGGGATACTATATTTCGCCTGCAGTGTAACAGTCTTGTAGCTGTGCCCACTTTTATGCTGAAGATGATAGAATATGCAAATGAACATGGGATTGACCTGAAACATACTCCTGTGAAGAAAGCCATTTGTATTGGTGAGAGCCTCAGGCAAGCTGATTTTGAATACAATGTATTGGGGCAAAAAATTCATGAGCATTGGCCTATAAAACTATTTGGCACCTATGCCTCTACCGAAATGCAAACAGCATTTACCGAATGTGCCGCCGGTATGGGCGGACATCAGCAGCCAGACCTGATCATCCTGGAAATACTCAATGAACATGGTGAGCCATTGAAACATGGCGAATACGGAGAAGTTACCATCACAACATTGGGTGTAGAAGGTATGCCACTTCTGCGATATAGAACGGGCGATATTTGCACGGTATATGAAACACAATGTAGTTGCGGCAGAAGGTCGCGCAGGCTAAGCCCCGTTCTGGGACGCAAGCAACAGATGATCAAGTACAAGGGAACAACCCTGTACCCACCTGCGATATTCGATATCCTCAATAGCATACCCTACATCAAGGAATACGTGGTGGAGGTATTTATTAACGAACTGGGCACAGACGAACTAAGACTACATCTTACTACTCCACTGCCTGTGGATGATTGCGAAGCGAAGCTGAAGCCAATCCTTCAATCTAAACTTCGGGTAATACCACTACTCCATTTTCACTCCGGCAGCGAAATGCAGCAAATGCAGTTTCCACCTAATAGCCGGAAGCAAATAAAATTTATTGATAACAGAGATTTTGAATTTGAAGTATGATAATAAGCCGGGAGTTTATTGAAAAAAGCATTTATTATATAGAACTTAATACACCGAGAATAGAAAAATGCCTCGCAGACCTTACAGAAGTGGAGGTATGGAATCAACCCAATGAATCAACTAACAGCATTGGCAACCTTATTTTGCATCTGTGCGGAAACATTACCCAATACATATTATCATCTATTGGCGGGTTGTCAGATCACAGAGAAAGAGATAAGGAGTTTTCGATCAAAGGCGGCTTATCCAAAGCTGAGCTGCTACAAAAATTGCAACACACAATTAGCAGCGCAGTATCAGTAATAAAAAACTGCGATGAAGATAGCCTGGTAGAGATTCGCAGCGTACAGGGCTTTAATCTTTCGGGAATTGGTATTATTGTCCATGTTACAGAACACTATTCTTACCACACCGGGCAGATTGCGTTACTGACCAAAATGCTCCGCAACAAAGACCTGGGATTTTACGCGGGCAGAGATTTAAATGTACACAATAGATAAACGACATCGCTGCATATGCACACTTTTGGCAAATTACCAACAGGTAAAAGACTGGAAAGAATAAAAGCTTCTGCTAACTATAGCAATGGCAGTTTCCAGAATAAAAGCTTTACACCTAATCTTGCCGAAGGTGCCAGCTTTTTTAAAGTAACCAAAGAGTTTCTTTACAATAAGGATAAAAGAAACAGGCCATCCGTCACGCTCCCATCCGAAAAAACGGACCTCCATCACCTGGATCCCAAAAAGGATGTGCTCGTATGGTTTGGGCACTCGTCTTACTTTATACAGGTAGATGGTAAAAAAATATTGGTAGACCCCGTATTCAGTGGCAATGCATCACCATTCAGCTTTACAACCTACAGTTTCAAAGGCAGCGATGTGTACACCCCTGAAGACATGCCCGAGATCGATTACCTTATCATAACGCATGACCACTATGACCATCTGGATTATGAAACGATCATTAAACTGAAAAGCAAAGTAAAACGAATTATTACAGGCTTAGGTGTCGGGGCTCATTTTGAGCAGTGGGGCTTTGAACATAAAATCATCACAGAAAAAGACTGGGATGAAGAAGAAGACCTGGGAGATGGGTTTAAAATATTTACTACTTCAGGCAGGCATTTTTCCGGCAGAGGTTTTAAGCGAAACCAATCGATATGGCTGTCTATGGTGCTTGTAACCCCAACTATGAAAATATTTATCGGCGGGGATTCCGGGTACGACACTCATTTTGAGATCATCGGTGAACAACACGGACCTTTTGATCTTGCGATACTGGAATGCGGCCAGTACAATACATACTGGAAGTATATACACATGATGCCCGAAGAAACAGTGCAGGCAGCTATAGACCTCAAAGCTAAAGTTTTGTTACCGGTACATTGGGCCAAGTTCTCGCTTTCGCTACATGCATGGGATGAGCCTATTACAAGAGTGGTTGCAGAGGCAAGCAAAATGGGGATGCCTATTCTGCACCCTATGATCGGGGAAGCAGTAAATCTCAAAGACGAAAACGCACATAAACAGTGGTGGCTGGGTATTGATTAATCATACGCTATTGCCATGATGTAGTACATGCCTTTATCAGTATGTCGATACCAGCCCTATCCACCTCATCAGTGGCCTGGTTAGCTATAACAATGACACCTGTTTTCCTCTTTGGGTCAAAACCCATGTAAGATCTAAAGCCTCCCGTACCGCCATTGTGCCAAATGATATTGAATATGCCGGAGAATACGCCGTTTACCTTGTCTATATGCCATCCATAAGCAATCCCGCCAGTCGGGATCAAAGCGGTCTCCCGATGTGTTTTATGAAAAGAATTGTAAAGAAGATTATTACTATCCATATTTGCTTTTAGAAATTTAATCATGTCGGCAATATCAGATCTGATAGCTCCGCATCCATACATGGCACCAAAATTCCAATGGCAGGTTCTATTTCCTTTTTCATCATAGCCGGTAGCAAATTTGCTGCTGTCTTTAACAAACAAAGAGGTATGCGACATATGCAAAGGAAAGCATATCAACTCCTGTAAAAGTGTTTCATAACTTTTACCTGTTCTGTATTCATCAATATTAGCTAACAATGCGCTGCCAAAATTGGAATAATCGTAATGATGCAGATCAGGACTCTTTTTATCGGTACATCGTTTTAAGTACCTGGCAATATCCGCATTAGTAAGTGTACTATATGGATCACATTCATTTGTTAGCAACGCCAGAATAGAGTCTGGTATCCTTGCAAAACCCGAAGTATGATTAACTAAGTTTAATAATGTGGTGCTGTCATCAAATTTAAGTTTCGCACTATCGGGTAATACGGCCTGGATATTATCATTCCAATGCAGTAACCCATCATCTACGAGGCGCTGTGTTATCTCTGCTGTGAATACCTTGGTGATAGATCCTATTTCAAAAATCGTATTACTGTCAGGAATCTGCCCGCCGTTCTTATTTGTCATTCCATATCCTTTTATCATCACGGTATTTCCTTTTACTATCCCTACGCAGATGCCCGGAGCAAATTTCTTCTGAATGAAATTGTTACCTATTGCATCTACCTGTGCCTGCAGATCATGACTGTCTTTAATGTGAGTTATATGATACCTCAAGTAGAAGATCGTGCCTATTATTAAAACTACAAGCACAAGGAGGATGATACCGACAACCTTTAAGACTTTCTTCATTTACATCGGGTTTAGCTTTTGAAATTATAAAATATGTTCTGCCCCAAAAGGGGGATTTTATATTCAATTACGTTAATAAAAAAAGCCCCGGAAAAATCCGGAGCCGTTTTATTTAACTAACCCAAAAGATGTATTAGCGGGCAATATTTACCGCCCTTAATTCCCTGATAACGGTAACTTTTACCTGTCCGGGATATTGCATTTCTTTTTGAATCTTATCGGCTATTTCAAAAGACAGGCGATCGCTATCTGCATCGCTCACTTTGTCAGCCTCTACAATTACACGCAGTTCGCGGCCCGCTTGTATCGCATATGCTTTTTCTACACCATTATAGGCCATAGCCAATGCTTCCAAGTCTTTGATACGCTGCAGGTAGCTTTGCATCATTTCCCTGCGTGCCCCCGGGCGCGCGCCGCTAATAGCATCGCACGCCTGCACTATTGGCGAAATAATATAGGCCATTTCCATCTCATCGTGGTGAGCTCCTATTGCATTTACTATAGCAGGATGTTCTCCCGACTTTTCGGCCAGTTTAGCGCCCAGTAATGCGTGGCTCAGTTCTGTTTCTTCATCAGGAACTTTACCAATATCGTGGAGCAGGCCTGCACGTTTTGCCAGTTTCACTACTTTTTGACCGAGCCCTAATTCTGCAGCCATGATACCGCAAAGGTTTGCAGTTTCTTTGGAGTGCATCAGCAGGTTTTGGCCATAAGATGAACGGAAACGCATTTTACCTACCATGCGCACCAGGTCTTTATGCAAACCATGTACACCCAATTCTATAATGGTACGCTCTCCTATTTCCATTACCTGCTCTTCCAGTTGCTTTTTGGTTTTTTCAACCACTTCTTCAATACGAGCCGGATGGATACGTCCGTCTTGCACGAGGCGTTGCAGAGAAAGACGGGCTACCTCACGGCGCAGCGGATCGAAGCAGCTTAATACTATTGCTTCCGGGGTATCGTCAATAATCAGGTCAACACCGGTAGCTGCTTCTAAGGCACGTATGTTACGACCTTCACGGCCAATGATCTGGCCTTTGATCTCATCACTTTCCAGGTTAAATACCGTAATAGCATTTTCAATGGTTTGTTCTGCACCGGTACGTTGTATCGTCTGAATGATGATCTTTTTAGCCTCTTTAGTAGCGTTTGCCTTGGCTTCTTCCATTATCTCCTTCACATGCGCCATAGCAGCCGTGCGGGCTTCTTCCTTTACTAATTCTATAAGTTCAGCTTTGGCTTCTTCGGCAGAGAGGTTGGATACTTTTTCCAAACGCTTGATATGTTCTTCCTGGTGGCGTTCCAGCTCGGTGCGTTTGATGTTCACCACTTCCAGCTGCTTATCTAAATTTTCTTTAAGCTGCTGATTCTCATTAATTTGTTTTTGAAGCGAAGCATTTTTATCATTAATGCTTTGCTGCATCTGTTTGAGCTTATTCTCGCCTTCCGCTATTTTTTGGTTGCGTACCAGTACTTCTTTCTCGTGTTCGCTTTTTAATCTTAAGAAATTCTCTTTTGCTTCAAGTATCTTTTTTTCTTTGAGTGTTTCTGCGTGAGTTTTAGCGTCTTCAATTATCTTCTTCGCAGACTGTTCTGCTTCTTCTACTTGTCTTTGAGTGTTTTTAGCAAATAAGAGTTTCCCGAGAAAGATCCCTATTGATATAGCTGCCACCGCAACGATGGCAACGAGTATTGCACTTGAGTCCATAATAATGCTTTCTAACTTTTAGTCCAGTTTTTATTTCCTTTTCTACCAACCTTTCATTCATTATCTTTATATTAATTTATAATAAATGTAGTATGGCGTAATTTAGCCTGCTAAGTTAGTAAAAGATTTCTGTTAAGAAAACCTGCTGACTTCGGCCTAATTTGCTGCATAGAATGTAATATTGCGCACCTTATTAAGTTTTAATGGTTTTGTCTTACGCTTTTTGTAATGTTTCGGTAATGCCTATGCGGTCTGAGCCCTCTCACCGTGCAGAACAAGTCAACGAGATGCTTTTCGGGGAACGGTGCGAGGTATTGGAGGTGAACGACAAAGAATGGGTACGCATACGTTGCGAATGGGATATGTATGAAGGATGGTGCCGGCTGGGACAGTTATCTTTGATTAACCGGAAAGAATACAAGAAGATTCCTAAGGCGATGGCTGCAACTCATACAGACAAGCTTGTTTTTGATTCGGGCCAGCAATGGATGCCGATGGGAAGTGAATTGTTCGGATTTAAAGGCGGCCAAATATCCATATATAACAACATAGCGAAGTTTAAAGGCAAGAAGCTGAAGATCGACCAACTGGAGCTTAACTGTGAAAACATCCATAACGCTGCCTTAAAGTACCTCCATGCTCCTTATTTATGGGGTGGTCGCACTATGGCGGGTATAGATTGCTCCGGACTCAGCCAAATGGCTTTTAAGCTATGCGGTAAAGCTATCCCAAGGGATGCCAGCCAGCAGGCAAACGAAGGTGAACTGGTGGATTTTCTACAACATGCTCATTGTGGCGACCTGGCATTTTTCAACAATGAAGATGGTAAGATCGTGCATGTAGGTATCCTGCTCGATAAATCTACTATCATACATGCTACTGAAACCAGCGGACGAGTAGTTATAGACAAGATAGACCAGGGAGGAATTATAAGTGTTGGACTAAAAAGGCGTACACATCATCTACGACTCGTTAAACGCTTATTTTAACATTATTCGTTATCGTCGTAGTCCTGCCCTTTATAGTATATCCGGAACATGTTTTTACCTATCTGGTACTTGATCACATCATAATTCAGCTCCCAGCTATCCAGCTGAGAAGTAGTAACATCATAAAGCTCTCCCTCTGAAAATAACCTGAGTATCCCGGCTGCATTGACATAGGCAAGAGAATTATACTGCGCCACATATTTATCAGGATAATAGTTTTCGAGGCTATAGGTAACGCCTTTATAAAACACCTTGAAATAGCCGCTTGGATCCCGATAAGCTACTATATTATCGGCTACCCTTACATCAGTTGGCGTAAAGTAACCTACAACATGAATGCTATCGCCATAAAAAATTTTAAAATACCCGTCGCTTGATGTATAAGCTACCACATTGTCGCCCGCCTGCGAACTGAGTGGTGCAAAATCTTCTACCACAAATGTTTGCCCGGCATGAAATATTTTGAATTGCTTGTTGATGTCAACATAACTAACAGTATTACGGCCTGCATCAAAGCTATTAACAGCATAGTCTTCCTGCTTAATAATGTTGCCATCATAAAATATGCGGAACTGGTTGGCGTAATTATCGTAGGCAATGATATTGTCGGATACTTTAATTACCTCCAACGGATTGCCTGCAAGGAAACCTTCTATCGGGTATATCTGCCCTCCATAATATGCTTTGTATTCATTTCTTACCCCATCAAAAAATAAGATAACACTATCACCTACAAAATATTGTGTGCAATAAGTACAAAGGTTTTTGACAGTTCCCTTTTCGAAAACATTTAATGATTTACTATTGAGAAATGCTACAAGGTTATCACTCACCTGGAATTCATTGGTGAAACCGATATTAACGGTGCGTACACCACCACCGTAATAAATTTTGAAGGAACGGGAATTATCAAGGTATGGAATCGCTACCCTGCCTGTCTTTACTTCTGTTGGCTCCAGGTAGTCAACTTTTCTGATCATGCCTTTATCCCAAACCATTACCTGGTTCTGAAGATTAACATAGTACGCTAAAGGCTGGGCGAATACGCCGGCTGTGCAAACAGACAATAGTAGTGCTAAGAAAAATAAACGGGGCATTGCGGGTGTTTGAGGGAGTAAATATAATAAAAAAGCCGGCCCGAGAACAGGCCAGCCCCTATAAACCCTATCACTATGAAAACTGACGTAAAATTAAACGTAGATTAATTCACAACAAAATTTTTTTTGCAAATATTTTCTTAAAATAAAAAAGCCAGCCTGAGAACAGGCCAGCCCCTATAAACCCTATCACCATGAAAACTTCTTATATAAAAACGCTTATGCGTTGATATGGCCTCTTTCTAACTGCAAATGTACATTGCCTTTTGATTCTAAACAAGTACATTTTAAAATAATCTGCAAAAATTTTGATAAAATAGTTACCCTTTGATGAAGAAATAATTATTTCTTCTTTTTAGGAGTAAAAATTGCCAGCATACGCCTTCCTTCCATCTTTGGCATAGATTCTAATGAACCTACCTCTGCAAGGCGTTCTGCAAACTTCAGCAGTAATAATTCGCCTCTCTCCTGAAACATGATGGCACGTCCTTTAAATTGAACGTAGCATTTAACCTTGTTACCCTCCTGGAGAAATTTTTCGGCATGTTTGGCCTTAAAGTCAAAATCATGCTCATCGGTATTAGGAGTGAAACGTATTTCCTTCACCTCTGACTGCTTTGCCTTGGCCTTTTGTTCCTTTTCTTTCTTTTTGCGCTCGTAAAGAAACTTGCGATAATCTATTATACGGCAAACCGGAGGAACCGCATTAGGAGATATCTCAACCAGATCAACACCCTGCTCTTCCGCAAGCTTTAAAGCTTCTGCTAAGGGGTATACTGCCGGCTCCATTCCATCACTTATCAAACGCACTTCAGGTGCAGTGATCTCTCTATTTAAACGGTGTTCGTTTTGTACTTGTTTTGGTTTAAAATTTGGTTTACCTCTTCTTTGCATTCAATATTTTTAAAATGATGGCAAAATTAGTGTATTTATTTCAATTCTATATTTAGCGGATATGCATTAATCTTTCTTTCCGGCCAATTGCTTTTTTATAATCTCCAAAGTATCTACCAGGAAATCATCAACTGCAACGGCTCCCTTATCCCCTTCCCCATGCTTGCGCACGGCAACTTTCCCTTCGTTCATTTCTTTCTCACCTACTACCAGCATATAAGGTACTTTCATGAGCTCTGTATCCCTGATCTTCTTGCCTATCTTTTCGTTGCGGTCGTCAACTTCGGCACGGATGCCTGCATCTTTTAATTTTGCAACAACAGAATTAGCGTAATCCCCAAACTTATCGCTTATAGGTAACACTTTTACTTGCACAGGTGCCAGCCACAAAGGCAGGTTACCACCACAGTGCTCTAACAATACAGCTATGAAACGCTCCATAGAACCAAACGGAGCACGATGTATCATAACCGGGCGTTTACGGCTGTTATCGCTATCTACATATTCCAGCTCAAAGCGTTCCGGCAGGTTATAATCTACCTGTATTGTGCCTAATTGCCAGCTACGTCCCAGTGCGTCTTTTACCATAAAGTCTAGCTTAGGGCCATAGAACGCCGCTTCACCATACTCTACTACTGTTTTCAGCCCTTTCTCCGCCGCGGCATCCATAATGGAACGTTCGGCGATCTCCCAGTTTTCGTCACTGCCTATATATTTACTTCTGTCTTCTTGGTCTCGTAGCGATACCTGGGCAGTGAAGTTGTCAAAATCCAGAGATCGGAATACGTACATTACCAGGTCTATTACCTTTTTAAATTCTTCTAATACCTGGTCGGGACGGCAGAAAAGGTGCGCATCATCCTGGGTAAATCCTCTTACGCGGGTTAATCCGTGCAATTCCCCGGATTGTTCATAACGGTAAACGGTACCGAACTCTGCCAACCTAAGTGGCAGGTCTTTATAAGACCTGGGGGATGATTTATATATCTCGCAATGGTGCGGACAGTTCATTGGCTTCAGCATAAACTCTTCACCTTCCTGCGGTGTAGTTATAGGCCTGAAGCTGTCTTTACCATATTTTTCCCAGTGGCCGGATGTTACATACAATTGCTTACTGCCAATATGTGGCGTGATAACCGGCAGATAACCGGTATCCAACTGAGCTTTTTGCAGGAATTGTTGCAAGCGTTCGCGCAGCATAGCGCCCTTAGGTAACCACAAAGGCAACCCGCTACCCACTTTTTCAGAAAAAGTGAATAGCTCCAGCTCCCTACCCAATTTGCGGTGATCGCGCTTTTTGGCTTCCTCAAGCAAGGTCAGGTACTCATCCAGTTCTTTCTGCGCCGGGAAGGTAACACCATATATGCGCGTGAGCATTTTATTTTTCTCATTACCTCTCCAATAAGCTCCTGCAATATTTGTAAGCTTAATGGCTTTTATAAACCCGGTGTTAGGAATATGTGGCCCGCGGCACAAGTCAGTAAATCCGCCTTGAGTATAAAAGGTGATATTACCGTCCTGCAGATCCCGGATCAATTCCAGCTTATAGGGATCGTCCTTTTCAGTAAAATAACTGATCGCATCCGCCTTAGACACTTCTTTGCGCTGATAAACACTATTGTGCTTTGCCAGCTCTTTCATTTTATCTTCCAGCTTTTTCAGCTCTTCTTCATTAATAGCTCTTCCTCCAAGGTCTACATCATAGTAAAACCCACTTTCTATAGACGGGCCTATACCTAATTTAACGCCGGGATATAGTTGCTCCAGCGCTTCGGCCATCAAGTGTGCAGATGAATGCCAAAAGGTAGATTTCCCTCCTTTATCATCCCATGTTAGCAACTTGAGTTTTACATCTTTATTAATAGGCCTGGTAGCATCCCACACTTCTCCATCAACTTCTGCCGCCAGCACTTTGCGTGCCAGTCCTTCACTGATAGACTTGGCTACATCTAACGCGGTAGCACCATCCTGGTATTCCCTTACTGCCCCATCGGGCAATGTAATATGAATCATATACTTAATTACTCCTTAAAAATTTGGCACCAAATGTACGAATTAAAAAACCCACCGGAAAAGTAACCGGTGGGTATAAATACCTGTTTTACCGATTATTTTTTATTAAAAGTCATCGTGTACCTTACGGTAATATCTTTTTGGTCTGCATCCTTAACTTGGCCGGGATATGCAAAAGAAAATTTATCGTCTGTTGGATCCTGCAAAAGTCCATTGGCATCCTGCTTTAACAATGAGAACAGGCCGTATATATACATTTTCTTATCATTGTCTGATAATCCCCAGCTAAATTCTATGTCATCTGTTTCGTTATCAGAGCATTTAGTACCGCCGGTAATGTGATCACCCTGGTTATACATCTTAAACTTCAGATAATCATCTTTGATGCATTCAGGCCGTGTATCTTGTCCTTTTGTTGGATCAACTGTTGAAACCTTTTCCCAAACGGGGTTGGTCAGCGAGTCTCCACCTGTATAGCTCAAATATGTAATATTTAACGTCACGGGCACCCATTGAGATGCCTCTAGTTTTTGGGCCTGACTCATCGGTGTTTCCGTTTTTTTGCACGAAGTAATGATACAAATGGCCGATAATGCCAACAGAAAATATTTCATAACCTATTATACGAATTAATCACCTAAAACTAATCATTATCTTGGTGATGCAAAAGATTTGCGACTAATTTATTGCCTCTTTTCTGCAAAAACCTTATCGGGAATACCTTTATTGACCTTGTAATCCTGGTAATCTATCTCGATACGGCCTTTTTTTCGTCCACCGGCATTTGCTTTCTGTGCAGCCGGCTTAGTATCTCCATCATAATCCATGGTAACCCCTTTAGGCAATTTAAAATCTTTCACATCCATTTGAAACTGCACTTTATCAGGCAAGCCAAGCTTTTCATAGCGGCCATAATCAAGGTCCATTTTTACCGTACCATTATCTCGTGTAGTAGTCTCCATTCTCATAGCCAATATCTTATTTTCATCTACCCATATCTTTGTGAGGATAATAGGATCCTGTTCGTTTGCCGGTATTACTTTTATTAATCGTAGCTCCTTCCCGTTTAGCATGTCTTTACCAGCATCTATCACAGCCGCATCAGCGTTGGGCACCAGGTTATTCATAGTTAGGTTTACTCCGTTCCGGGGCAGAATAGAGATGCCGCCATTTCGCTCCAGTTTCATTTTATCAGGTGCTTTGAAGTATAATTTACCCTTAAGCCTCGGCACTTTTATAAACGGGATATCGATCTTCATAGAAACATCGGCCTCATAATCTTTCACCGCATCCAGCCTTGCTCTAAGCTTTAGAAAAAGCTGGTTTGCGGTTAACGGTTGCGCAAAGCTTACCGCACTCATCACACAAAAAACTACCACCGAAAATGTCCTGATCATGATTGTATATCCTTTTTATTGAACCACACTATCGAAGCCCCCAAAAACAAAAACGTATAAACCAGCAATACCATAGCAGATGTACCTACTGCTTTATATGGAACCGGATCGTCAAAAAAGGCCTTCCACCCAACCATATGAGTTGTAAACAGGTATTGCTTGATTACAGAAAATATAGGCAGATCGAGCGTTGAGAATATCATTAACACAATAATGATGCCCATAGTGCCCACGATAGGGCCTATTGAATTATCTGCAAAACAGGATAATAGCAATGCCAATGCTGCAACCGTAGCCATTGCCAGGGCTGCGAAGGCAAATGCAGCTATGTACCGCCAAAGAACATCGTCCTTCAAAATAATTACCATCGCATCACTTTTCAGGTTGATCATATCCCCTGCCCCGAATATTAATACAGAAAGGCCCAGCGCTACAATTGCCAGCCATAGCAATAGAAGCAACGCATAACATAAGGAGGCAACAAATTTGACGATGATCACCTTGCTGCGCGACTGCGGCTTGGTAAGTAACAGCCGTAACGTGCCCATACTTGCTTCTCCTGCAATCGCATCTCCTGCCACCAGGGCCACTAATAAAGGAATTTGTACCAGCAAAGTTTGCAGAATGATGTAGGTGATCAGGTAGCCATTGAGTATGTTCCCCCGTAGATCAAACTGCTCGTTGATGCCTTGCAATGCAAAGTTTATGAAGTTCTTCCCATCAGCATACATTGCCAGTTCTATAACTAACGCTATAGCCGCTACAATCCCAAAGCTGATGTACGTACGCGGCCGTTTGAATATTTTAAATAGTTCCAGCCGCAGCATGATCTTCAGATGTTAAGGATAAAAAATAATCTTCGAGCGAATGGGTAACATTTATTTGCAACACCTCGGCACCATGATTGACCAGCCAGCTATTAATTGCAGGAACATTTTTTGGATCTGTTTTGAACGTAATTTGCCCCACTTGCGTTGAGCTTATTTGTCCTTTCCATTCACTGTCTTTTAATTTAGTTATTACAGCTTCATCCGGCGTTAGTCTGATCTTGACCGATGTATCCGCAGGACTGAGCAGATCTGCAACCTTTCCTTCTACAATCTTTCTGCCCTTGTGAAGAATGATCATATTAGTAGCGACCTGCTCTATTTCGTGCAACAGGTGAGAAGATATCATTATTGTTTTACCGAGCTCCTTGCTCAATCTATTGATAAGAAACCTCATCTCTGCAATACCCTGCGGATCAAGGCCGTTAGTAGGCTCATCCAATATCAACAGTTCAGGATCATGAATCAATGCGATAGCAATGCCCAATCTTTGCTTCATCCCCTGCGAATAACCCTTCACTTTATCTTTTTCCCTGCCGCTTAGCCCTACAATATCCAGGACTTCATGCATCCGTGCACTAGTTATTTCTTTGCCGCTTAAATGCGCAAACAACTTTAAATTTTCCCAGCCGGTAAGATATAAGTACAGATCGGGCCGCTCTATCACTGCGCCTATATACGCTAATAAGTGTCTTGTCCTGTTATTAAATTCTCTACCCCGGATGTATACCGTTCCGTTATCAGGATATATAAGGCCAAGCAACATGCGCATCGTGGTACTTTTACCTGCGCCATTTTGCCCGAGGAAGCCATATACTTCACCATTATTTATCGTAAAAGACAAATCATCTACCGCCTTAAAACTGCCGAAAGATTTTGTGAGTCTCCTGGCTTCAATTATCTCGGTTGTCATTTAATGCAAAATAACAGAGTAATATGACTATAGTTCGCAAACCGGCGAAAAATTGTATTTTCATTAATTGATTGGTTTGCATCAGTTAAATTGCCGTTAAACCAATTGAGAAGGCAGCGATAGCAGTATATCATATATATCTTTGGTATGAGCATGAAAAGAGTTTTCCCCTTAATCGTATTCCTTATTACTCTATCCGTATTAGGCATTATATTCATTCAAATGTCCTGGATACGGGACGCTATTAAGCTGCGCCAAAATCAACGTACACTTGATATTGAATACGCCATCAGCCAGATAAAAGAACAAGCGCAAAAATTATACCTTACTAAATCGGGCAATATTGGCTATATGGATGAAGAGTCTCGCAACTATTACCTGCAAGACTTTACAGTGCAGATGCTTACTACGGATGAAATGAATACGATAGTGAGCAAGGCAATGAAGAAATATAACATAAAGGAGAACTATGAATATTGTGTTACTAACATCTTCAATGTTCCGATCATGTCTTCACCGGGCTTTAAAACGGAATATTTCACATCAAGTACAGCATCGCCCTTAACATCAGACCCAAATAAAAGTAGCAGACCGGAAACCTTTTACCTGCATATAGCAGACGATAAGAATTATATTTTAAACAAAATGGGCTGGATCATTGGCTCCTCCATCCTATTTACGGTTATCATTATTTCTGCATTTGCACTTACCGTGCGCACTATGTTCAATCAGAAGAAACTCTCCGAGATCAAGTCTGATTTTATCAATAATATGACCCATGAGCTAAAGACACCTTTAGCAACCATCTCGCTGGCTATTGATGCATTAACAAATGAGAAGGTAATTCATGATTCGGACAAGATCCGCTATTACAGCGGGATGATCAAAGATGAGAATAAGCGGATGAATAAACAGGTAGAGAAGATATTACAGGCTGCGCGTATAGAAAAGCAAGACATTAAACTAAATCTACAGAAAATTGACGCGCATGACCTTATTAATAAAGTGGCTAATAACTTATCACTGCAAATACAGGAAAAAAATGGTACTATAACGCTGAAATTAGACGCTCAAAGGCACACAATAGAAGCTGACGAAGTGCACTTTTCTAATATCATCTTCAACCTGCTTGACAATGCTATTAAGTACTCTAAAAACAATCTCCATATCGAAGTAAGCACATCCAATGTAAGCAATATGCTTGCTATTAAGATAGCAGATAATGGCATTGGCATGAACCGCGAAACGCAGTCCCGAGTATTTGAAAAATTCTACCGTGCCCACACAGGCAATATTCACAATGTAAAAGGTTTCGGATTAGGGCTTAGCTATGTAAAAGCCACTGTTGAAGCTCACCAGGGCAAAGTGACTGTAGAAAGCACCATTGGCAAAGGCAGTACTTTTACTGTGCTGATGCCGCTGGTATAGGAAAAACCGTTGATACCTTGGGCTGATTGATGATACCCGCTTGCTGACACTCAATGAAACAATTTTATCAAGGGGCTGTTCAGCGTTAATCAAATAGCATAAATGATTGCATAGACATAAAATAATGCGGGGTACTGAGAGGCGTTGTTGTATTATTAACTACATAATCCCCTATTTCTATATCACTCTACATCATAGTTCTTAGGCTTATTTACAACATTTACATACACCAAAAACGCCACCCGTAAAGGTGGCGTTTTTAATAACTCTTTTATTTAAACTTCATTGAACTTTACCGTATAAGGGTAACATTACCTGAGCTCTTGATCCTTTTACCTGATATACAATACCCTTCTGCCTCCCATACATAAACACCAAGTGCTGCATCTGCTCCGTTAACTTTACCGTCCCATTGCTGTGCAGGGTCCGTTGTTTCGAATACAACCTTACCCCAGCGATCAAATATCCTGAATGCTACCAATTTTACAATCTGGGAATTAGCAAGTCCGAAACGATTTACAGACGAGTTACCACTAGGCACAAATGCATTCGGTAAATTAATATCGTCGCAGCTAACGTGTACTACAACAGTATCTAATGCAGCGCAGCCCGAGTTATTGTCTCTTACCTGCAGGTAATAAGTATAGTCGTTAGGCGGAGTAACACTTGGATTAGGCACATTGTTGTTGCTCATATACCTGTCTGGAAACCATAGGTAAGAATAGTTTATGCCATCACTGGTAAATGGCCCACCTAATACGGTAGTAGCACCGTCTGCTATTGTTCTGTCTGGCCCGGCATCAGACTGCACTTTGAAAACCTTTACTTTAATAAGCGTATCTACAATACAACCTGATTTATAAGGCAACAGCACATGGTAATTAGTGCTGTATCGCGGCCAAACCTTAACGTACTGTTGGGTCGTATTATCAATATTGTAATCAGGAGACCATGTTTGGTTAATTGCTGCTGTGGAAATCAGGCGTAAACTGATGGTATCCCCACTACAAATTGTAGTGTCGTTAGACATAAAGATGTCCGGAGTAGGCAATACGGTAATGATCTTACATTGCACCTGCATATCCGGCATACCTTCATTTACCATGTAGTAGATATTGTAAGTACCGGCAGTATCATAACTGTAAGGAGGTGGCATCATAGTTGTAGAAGACTGGATACTGGCATTACTGCATTGCTGGAATGTTACTTTTACCAGGTTGCTATCCCCATCGTTGGTGGTGAATAAGTAGATATTATCGTGATCACGAATTGGCCTGGTTAACCCCGTCGGTCCAAACAGCGTAGAACTAAATGTATTGAAGTTTACTGCTGTGTAAGGCCCCGTAATGGAAGTCATATCCACTTTTACGAAGTTACTGGACCCCCGGTTTACAAAAAACAAATGAAAACTATCGCAATCCCTGATGATACTGATACCACCGGCATTGTTAACATTTTTATTTAAAGAACCTATTGTAGCAGATGTGGGTGTGGTGGTTGCCAGTTTAGGACCTAAGTCGACACGGGTGATGCTATCACTACCTTCATTGGTTACGAAAAAGTGCCAAACCCCATTTACCAAAATGGATGTATAGTCTGTAGGCTTCTTGATATAAGGCAACTTACCCAGATTTACATACGTAGGAGTTAAAGAAAGTAAAGAATCGAACTGTATGCGGAGCAGATCGTTTGTATTCTTGTTAAATGTGAAACCATACCAAAGTTTATCTTCCTGCTGAAAAAACAATCCGCTTGGCCCATCAAGCACATTGTTCCAGTTACCAAAGTTTACGATGTTCGGCACATTACCTAAAGATTTACCAAAGTCAAGGCGAGCGAGGGAAGAAGCTCCCACATTTGTACCGCCTACAACAAATACATGCCAGTTGCCATTGGTTTCATTTTTAATGATATATAGTGACGATGGATCTTTGGGAAGTACATCATCCATTGTGCCGTAATTCGTGATTTTAGGCTGATTATCAAGACTATTACCAAACTCCAGTCGAATTAATGATTGCCTGGCTCCATTATTCCCCCTGTTAACAACAAATGCATAATAGTTGTTACCATCCTTTTCTACTTCTACTGCAGTAGGTGCATCCAACCCATTTTTACCCAAAGCCGTTGCAACGGGTGTGTTAAAGAGGTAACCCGAACAAAAGCCCCAATAGTGGCTCTTGGCATTGGGTACATTGGTTGTTAGCTGCACAGGCTGCTTCGGACATACCGTATCCGGCGAATTAAAAAGCGGCTGGGCTATTAAAACATTAAGTTGTGACACTATTATAAGTGCTACAAGAAGTAGGCATTTTCTCATAAGGCAGAAAAGAGTTTCACTTTCTATGGGCTAATATAACAATTTGGATAAAACTTTTATAGCAAAGCAGTATTTTTATTTCTGTAATCAACACTTGCAAATGCTAAAGTCTTCCCTTTTTTCTTCAATTATTAAGACATCTATATTATTATCATTCGTTGGCGCTAATTGTCATGGTTATGCTAAAGAAGGTATGTGGCTACCACCTACCTTGAAAAGCAGGGAAACAGACATGCAAAAAATGGGACTGCAAATACCCATAGAGCAAATCTACAATACATCAGGAACCTCACTAAACAATGCCGTAGTATTATTCGGTAAAGGGTGTACGGGAGAGATCATATCATCAAAGGGGCTAATATTAACTAATCATCATTGCGGATATGGAACCGTACAAGGACTAAGCAGCAAAGAACACGACTATTTTGCTGATGGTTTTTGGGCGCAGAGCAACAGTGAAGAAATGCCCTGCGGAGGATTGACAGTGACATTCATACGTCGTATGGAGAATGTTACGGACAAAATAACAACCGGCCTAACTGATACAATGCCCGAAGCCGAACGTAATAATATTGTCAATACGCGGATAAAAAATCTGGAAAAAGGATATAAAGTTTCGTCAGGGCTGGATGCTGCCATCAAACCATATTTTAATGGTAATCAATACTGGGTGATATTATCCGAAACCTACAGGGATATACGGCTGGTAGGATTTCCACCTAATGGAATAGGAACCTTTGGCGGGGATACTGACAACTGGAGCTGGCCAAGGCATACCGGCGATTTTAGCATGTTCAGAGTATATGCAGGCAAGGATAATAAACCAGCGGATTACTCAAAGGACAATAAACCGTATGAAACAAAAGAATACTTTACACTTAATATTTCCGGTTACAAAGAGGGGGACTTCACAATGGTTTATGGCTGCCCCGGCACTACCAGTGAGTATATATCGTCGTACCAGCTCAACCAGATATATTCCATTATTGATCCTATACGCATTGAAGCCCGAACAAAAAGACTGACTGCATGGCAGGAACAAATGCAAAAGAACAGGGAAGTATTTCTTAAATATACCTCTAAACGCGCGGGGGTTGCCAACGGCTGGAAAAAATGGCAAGGAGAAGTAAGAGGCTTGAAAATAAATAATGCTCTTGGCAAAAAACAAGATTATGAAAGAAACTTCCAGCAATGGGCTATTACCGATAATAGCTTGCCCTATGCCGATGACCTGCTTAGCCAGATGGCAGCAAAATCACTGTCTGTTAATGATATCCTTAAAACGGATGAATATTTTAAAGAGGCTGTTTACGGAATAGAGCTCATCCAACAAGCATCGCTTCTTGATAAAATGCTACAGGTGATGCGTTCAGGGTTAAATGGCGGCATATTAAAGGATAGCCTGGTAAAATTATCCAAAGCATCCGGCGGATTCTATAAAAACTATGATGCAGAAACAGACAAACATGTTTTTGATGTATTGATGCCACTTTTTATGAATAAATGTGCGGGACGTATCCCAGCCGCGTTTACGAAACAATACAATGAGCAAGGGAAAGACTATACGCAATGGGGCAACTACGTTTTTTCGTCTATAGCTGCAAGCAGTGACGATCTCGCTCATTTTGCGGGTAACTCAACTGCAACTGATTCTAATAAGATCAAAAACGATCCTGCATGGATTCTTTACAACGCCGCTAATCAATATAGGAGCATGTATCTTACTCCGTTTATTAACCGCTATTATAACGATATGGCTTATCTAAACAGGCTTTATATGAATGCCCAAATGCAATTGGATAAGCATAAAGTATTCTACCCAGATGCTAATCTGACATTGAGATTGACCTATGGGAAAATAGATGGTATTGATCCCGATGGCCCCGCAGGATATTCGTATCAAACCACATTAGATGGCGTTATTGCAAAAGACAATCCTGATGTTGATGAATTTAAAGTGCCGCAAAAATTAAAAGCGCTTTATAACAAAAAAGATTATGGCCGATGGGCTGTCAATGGTACAGTACCTGTCGCGTTTATAGCAAGCAATCATACATCCGGAGGAAACTCAGGTAGCCCGGTATTAAATGCAAAAGGTGAGTTGATAGGAACCAACTTTGACAGGGTATGGGAAGGTACCATGAGCGATCTGTATTTTGATCCGAACCTTTGCCGTAATATCTCGCTTGATATCCGCTACACCCTCTTCATCGTAGAAAAGTTTGGCAATGCAGGATGGCTGTTGAAAGAAATGAAGATCGTTAATGACAAGAAAAAATAGTTTTTAATTAAAACAGCCTCTTTACGAGGCTGTTTTAATTTTATGCGATGGCTTAGAAGTTCCACTTCTTTATACACCAACCAATTCCCTGGCATTGAGCAAGGCAGCCTCGCTAGGCTTTTCTCCTCCTATCATTTGGGCAATGGCCTGCACACGCTCATCTTTAGTTAAAGTTTTTACCTTAGTAGTAATACGCCCATCCTTTTCTTCATTTTTGTACACATAAAAATGCCGGGTGCCTTTTGCCGCTACCTGCGGTTGATGCGTAATACATATCACCTGGTGATATTCAGCCAATTCGCGAAGCAGTATGCCTACTTGTCTTGCCGCCTCCCCTGATATACCTGTATCTACTTCGTCGAATATTAAAGTAGGCAATTCCATAGCCTTTGCTGTAAGTGCTTTGATGCATAACATAATACGGCTCATTTCTCCACCTGATGCGGCTTTATGCAACAATGAAAACTGACCGCTCTTATTGGAGTCTAGCATAAACATTATTTCATCCATGCCCGTAACTACCGGTTCAGCTAAATAATTTTGCACAATCTTGATTCGGGCATTAGGCATGCCAACCAGGATTAACAGCTCTTGTATTTTATGCTCAAAGTCAGGAACAACGGCACCTCTACCGGCTGATAATATTTTTGCCTTGTTTACAAGGTCATCGTATATGCTGTTTTTATCTGAAATGAGTGAATCAATTTGTTCACCCAAATCAAGGCTTGCCTTTAAATCATTCTGCAATTGTTGCTGCAGTTCCATCAGCTCTTGTGTAGTCCGGACGTTATGCTTCTTCAATAATTTATAGCCAATATCTATACGTTCCTGCATCTGCTGCATCAGAGAGGCATCCAGATTCACCCTGCCCGACAATGCCTCAAACTCATCAGCTATATCCTTCAGTTCAGCCCAGGTCGAAGCAATTCTATCCTGCAACGGCTTCGCCATTTCAAAAACCTCTGCGATGCTCTGAACCTGTTGCAATAAGCGTTTTATCTCGTTGACAAGCGGCTGCTCTCCCTCTGCTAACATCTGCTGTCCTTGCTGCAAAACGCCTAATATCCTTTCGGCATGCGTCATTTGCTTCAATTGCAATTCAGCCTGTTCTATTTCATTTTCTTTGAATGATACTTCAGTCAACTCATTCAGCAGATACTGCTTATAATCAGCCTCTTTTTGCCATTGAGCCTGCTGTTCCATCAAAGCAGATAAGGTGGCAGATATTTTTTTGTACTTGCTATATAAAGACTGGTAATCTTTCTTCAACTCCGTGGTTTGGGCAATGGCATCTACTACATCTATTTGAAAATTATCATCTTCCATTGCCAGGTGACCAAATTGCTGCTGCAGATCTACCAGTAAGGATGTAAGCTTATTTAAAACACTAAGCGTTACAGGTGTATCATTCACAAATGCCCTTGATTTACCTGTAGTGCTGATTTCGCGCCTGATAATGCAAATGGCATCATTATCCAGCTCCTCTTCTGCCATTATGGCTGCAAAAGAAGCGTTATCCGCCACATCGAACCACGCCTCGATAATAGATTTCTCATTTTTGTTAATCAATACACTTGTATCCGCCCTTTCTCCCAGTATTAGAGATAATGCGCCCAGGATTATACTTTTTCCGGCTCCAGTTTCCCCTGTAACCGTATTCAGGTTCGCGTCCGGCTCCAGCTCCAGGTGATCTATGATCGCGTAGTTATTAATAATTAGTTTCTTAAGCATACAAGCGTGATACCGCAAAAATAATTAACCCCCGGTGTCTGCAGTATGTTATTTTTGCACGATGGCTAAGTTTTTTTTAAGAAAAAAAGCGGGAGACCGTGTTGCTAACGGCCACCCTTGGGTTTTTGCAAACGAATTGGGAGATAGCGATGGAGAATATGAAGCAGGTGATATAGTAGAACTTTATTCTTACAATGGTTCTTTTATTGGTAAAGGGTATGTAAATCCTGCTTCACAAATACGTATACGCTTACTTTCCCGAAATAAAAGCGAAGAAATAAACAACGAATTCTTTTATAACCGCATTAGTGAGGCATGGGCTTATCGCCAGTCCATTGGATATATAGAAAATTGCCGCCTTATTTTTGGGGAGGCCGATGGCTTGCCTGCCTTGATTATTGACAAATTCAACGATTACCTGGTACTGCAAACCCTGGCTTTGGGTATTGACAAGTGGAAGCCCGCAATTGTGGACGCATTGCAAAAAATCTTCAAGCCCCAAGGCATATATGAACGAAATGATGTGCCCGTGCGCGAATTAGAAGGATTGGCACAGCAAAAAGGATTTTTATCTGAGCCTTTTGATACAAATATCATTCTGAACGAAAATGGGCTAAAGTTTCACGTTGATATAGAAAACGGCCAGAAGACAGGCTATTTCCTCGATCAGCAGGATAACCGGCGGGCCATACAACACATTGTAAAAGGCGCAGATGTACTTGAAGCCTTCTGTTATACAGGTACATTTTCTTTGCATGCAGCTCACTATGGTGCTAAGAGCGTATTAGGCCTCGATATTTCCGAAAAAGCAGTAAAAACAGCCCGCCGCAATGCAGAATTGAATGGCCTGCAGGACATATGTAAGTTTGATGCGGTTAATGCTTTTGACGTGCTGAAACAATGGGGTAAGGATAACAGAAGGTACGACGTTGTTATGATCGATCCTCCTGCATTTACCAAAAGCAGGGAAAACATACAGAAAGCAATCACGGGCTATAAAGAAATCAACCTGCGCAGTATGAAACTTACCAAACCCGGGGGCTTTCTCGTTACCGCTTCTTGCACTAACCTCGTTCCGCCGGACATGTTTCTTAAGATAATAGACATGGCTGCCAAAGATGCGAAAAGGAAAATACGGCAAGTGACCTGGCAAACACAGGCATCAGACCACCCAATTCTCTGGCATGTGCCCAGCACACAATATTTAAAATTCCTTATCGTACAAGTGATGTAAATAGAAAAACCCCGCAATTGCGGGGTTTAATATTATTTATCAATCTTAACTATAATTGATTGTATATCTGCGTATCAGAGCTACGTGCGATACCAAAATATTGGAATGTTTTACGACGATATCCTTTTTTATAGTAAGCATCTGTATCTCCATCTTCAGACACAGTAACCCAATCGTGGTTTTTAGGAACATACCAACGGTAAACACTTACCGTATTGGGTCCGCGGCGCGTTAATGCATAGAATTGAAGGTGCTTATTTGTATAGCCCATCTTTATCATTGCATCGTCTGTATATTCATCTTCAGCAATGCTCGCATAATCCTTAGTATCCGGATTGTACCAGCTATTAACAGCAACACGGTCAGCGCCGGGATTACGATACGCACTAAACATAGAAGTCTTATCTTTCCAGTTCCAGTTCAACATCTGGCCTTCCTGATATTCTCCTTCAGCAACTGTTACGTAATTTTGGTCATTTGGATTATACCAACGGTATACCTTTACTAATTCATCGTCCTGTGCAAAACTTTTATTAGCTATAAAAACCGAAGCCAGCACAGTTGTAATGAGGATGAAGGTTTTTTTCATAATTAAGCGCGTTTTTTCTAAATCGTTTCCAAAATACATAAAAATTTTCTTGCCTTGCAAGAGGTTGGGATATTTTTTTTTAAACCGCTTGTTATCAAACCGTTTTAGCTTGTTCAAATCGGGCATTTGGCGTAGTTTTGGAGCCCTTTGTGTGTCAGGCTGGCAGTTTTAAAATTTAGCACAGGCTTTGATACATTAAAGGAATACCGTCTGCGGTGTCAAAGATTGACATTTCCGGCACTATTTAACTATACAAGTATTAACTAAAAAAGATGATTGGTTTTCTTTCAAAATTATTCGGTGGCAGCAAGTCTGATAAAGATGTAAAGCGTGTAGAGCCCATTGTTGCCGAGATAAACCGTATTTACAATACCCTTCAGTCGATATCTATTGACGAACTCCGCAATAAAACCCGGGCATTCCGGGCTCAGATAGCTGAACAATTAAAAGATATCGATGCTGAGATCAATGGTCTGAAGGCTAAAGCAGAAGAGGAAAATGACGATCCGCATTCTAAAGAAGGCATATATAATGAAGTAGATAAACTCATAAAAAAGCGCGATGAGCAACTGGAAGTAGTTTTGGAAAAAATACTTCCGGAGGCATTTGCTGTAGTAAAGGAAACAGCACGCCGCTTTAAAGAAAATACAGAGATCGTATCTACGGCAACAGACCTGGATAAGGAGCTGACGCTGGAACGTGATTATATACGTATAGACGGCGATAAAGCTATATATAGTAATACATGGAATGCCGCTGGTAATACGGTAATATGGAATATGGTGCACTATGATGTGCAGTTAATAGGTGGTATTACACTGCATGAAGGTAAGATCGCTGAAATGGCAACCGGTGAAGGTAAAACATTGGTTTCTACCCTGCCAGCTTACTTAAACGCACTTGCAGGGCAGGGCGTGCATATTGTAACAGTGAACGACTACCTGGCACGACGTGACCAGGAATGGAACGCTCCAATATTTGAGTTCCTCGGCATTACGGTTGACTGTATAGATAAACACCAGCCTAACTCACCCATGAGGCGCAATGCCTATATGGCCGATATCACTTATGGCACCAATAACGAATTTGGTTTCGATTACCTGCGTGATAATATGGTGCATCACCCTGACGAAAAAGTGCAGCGCAAGCACCACTTCACAATGGTGGATGAGGTGGATAGTGTACTTGTGGATGATGCCCGTACGCCATTGATCATATCAGGTCCGGTTCCTAAAGGTGATGAACAACAATTTCATCTGCTGAAACCGCGCATAGAAAAATTGATAGAAGCGCAAAAGCGTGTGATCAACAACAGTCTTACAGAGGCTAAAAAGCTGATAGCTGAAGGCAAAAGCGATAAAGACTCCGGTGGCTTGCACTTATACCGTGCTTTCCGTGGCCTACCTAAAAATACTGCGCTTATTAAATACCTAAGTGAAGACGGCAATAAACAGATCTTGCAAAAATCTGAGAACTATTACATAGGTGAGCAGAAAAGAAATATGCCGGTAGTTGATGCTGAATTGTACTTCACTATCGAAGAAAAAAACAATAGTGTTGATCTTACGGAGAAAGGCCTGGCACTTATCACTCAATCAGGCGAAGATCCAAACTTCTTTATACTGCCCGATATTGCTACAGAACTGACCGAGATCGAAAAATCAGAAGGTACGCCTGAACAGAAAGCGCAACGTAAAGATGTCCTGCTCCAGGAATATGCGACAAAAGCAGACCGTATACATTCTATACAACAATTGCTGAAAGCCTACACCCTATTTGATAAGGATGTAGAGTATGTGGTAATGGATGGAAAGGTAAAGATTGTAGATGAGCAGACCGGCCGTATCCTGGATGGACGCCGCTACAGCGACGGACTACACCAGGCTATCGAAGCAAAGGAAAATGTTGAAGTAGAAGCCGCCACCCAGACATTTGCTACCATTACACTGCAAAACTATTTCCGCATGTACCACAAACTGTGTGGTATGACCGGTACTGCGGAAACGGAAGCAGGTGAATTTTGGGAAATCTACAAACTGGAAGTAGTAGGCATACCAACTAATCTGCCTATTTCCCGTAAAGATCAGCAAGACCTGGTGTATAAGACCAAGCGTGAGAAATATAAAGCTGTTATTGACGAAATAGAAGCATTGCGCGGCGTAGGCAGGCCTGTACTGGTAGGTACTACGTCTGTAGAAGTATCTGAATTGCTAAGCCGTATGCTGCAGCAAAAAAAGATACCGCATAATGTATTGAATGCGAAACAACACTCAAGGGAAGCACAAATAGTAGCGGAAGCCGGTATGGCAGGCGCTATAACAATCGCTACCAATATGGCCGGCCGTGGTACGGATATCAAGCTGGGACCCGGCGTAAAGGACGCAGGTGGTCTTGCCATTATCGGTACAGAACGCCACGAAAGCCGCCGCGTTGATCGCCAGTTACGTGGCCGTGCAGGCCGCCAGGGCGACCCCGGTACATCTCAGTTCTTTGTATCGCTGGAAGACGACCTGATGCGCCTTTTCGGATCAGAACGTATTGCTTCCTTAATGGATAAAATGGGTCATAAGGATGGTGAAGTGTTGCAGCACAGCATGATCAGCAAATCCATTGAACGCGCGCAGAAAAAAGTGGAGGAAAACAACTTTGGCATTCGTAAACGTTTGCTGGAGTATGATGACGTGATGAACGCGCAACGCGATGTTATCTACAAGCGCCGCAACCACGCCCTGTTTGGTGACAGGCTTGCGCTGGATATAGATAATGCCATGTTCGATGTTTGTGCAGATCTTGCAGGCCAGTTTGAAGATAACAGGGATTTTGAAGCTTTCCGTATAGAGGTAATGAAGCATATGGCCATGGAGCCGGCGAACATTACTGCTGATGAATTCAAAACCATTAATACCACTCAGCTTGGCGAACAGCTTTACGATCAGGCAAAAGACTTGTACCATCGCAAATGGACTGCTGTATGTGAGCAAATGATAGGGCCATTGACACAAATACTGGAACAAAATGGAGATCGCGTTGAAAACATCGTAATACCATTTACAGATGGCATCAGAGGTATGCAGGTTTATGCTAACCTGAAAGAATCTGTCGCCGAACAGGCAAAGCCGGTAGTGCAATCCCTGGAAAAAGGCATCACGCTCTCGCTGATAGATGACGCATGGAAAGATCACCTGCGTGCAATGGATGATTTGCGCAACTCTGTGCAAATGGCATCTTATGAGCAAAAAGATCCGTTGCTGATATACAAGTTTGAAGCATTCAACCTCTTCAAACAAATGATGCTGGAAACCAACAAGAATATCATTTCTTTCTTATTACGTGCCGGCATCCCGATGCAACAGGAGGAAGTTCCTGCACAAGCTGTTAACGAAATACCGCAGCAGCATACAGACATGAGCCAGATGCACATGAATAAAGATGAGATAGATGATGCCGGACAGGATTATGCTGCTGATGAACATGATATGTATAACGATCAAACTGCTGTAAGGCGCACTCCTGTACAAACAGGGCCTAAAATAGGCAGAAATGATCCTTGCCCTTGTGGTAGTGGTAAAAAATATAAAAGCTGCCACGGCAAAGGCTTGTAGTATTGTGCTGAATATCTTGTGAATTAGATAATACCAGCACAAGTATTTTATTTTGCTTTTGCAGTTTGACTTTTTAATTTTGACGACAATTATGAAACGCAACCAGGTAAATATTCTTTTAGCAATAGTGCTGATATTGGCAGCAGCAACATTACGTATTGTAAACAGGGAACTACATCTTTACAACCTTGCCCCGATTGGCGCAGTAGGTATCTTTGCAGGATCTGTAATTAAAGACAAGCGCTTGGCATATCTGATGCCCTTGTTCAGCATGTTTGTTGCTGATCTTTATTTCCAGTTTTTCACCTCTGTAACAGGTTTTTATGGTGTAGAGCAGGTTTTAGTTTATACTGCAATGGCTGCCGTTACCTTCCTTGGATCTAAAATGGGTAATATTACCCCTGCTAAAGTAGTTGGTTATTCCCTGGCGGGATCTGTGCTGTTTTTCATCGTTTCCAACTTTGGTTCTTACCTGAATGGCTGGTATGGCTACGATCTGAAGGGCCTGATGACCACGTATACAGTAGCTATTCCATTCTTTAAAAATACAATTGTAAGCGAACTGATAGGTAGTGTAGCACTGTTTGGACTATACTTCGCGGGACAACGTGCCTTCGCACCAAAATTGCAACAAGCTTAATTTATTATATTATTTATTTCTTAGATGCCCCGTTAATCGGGGCATCTTTTTTGTATATCGTTATTATGTGAAAAAAGTAACTATTAAAGAAAATGCGCTGGTAGCTAAAATAGCTGCACGAGTACTTAAAACCGACCGCGTTGCTATTGTATTTAGCAGAACGATATATCTGCATCATGTTTCTACAAAGGATTTTCTTAGGAATACAAAATGGGTATTGCATGAGCTGAAACATGTACAGCAGTACGAAACAGTTGGTACTATCCTATTCATCCTTAGATATTCATTACTTTCATTAAAATATGGATATAATAACAACCCATATGAGTTGGCCGCTTGTGCAGCCGAACAGGAAGATACATTGCTCAATGATTATACACTGGTATATTAAATAATGCTGTTTTAGTTTTTCAGGATTGGGTATTATATTTGCACAAAATCACGGTAATAATGCCTCAGAAAATAAAACCAACAGGCCGTCAAAAGTCAATTTTCTTTATTCATGTTATAGTGTTTGCAATTGCCACTGTAGTAATGGTAATGATACACAAAGAGCAAGGACGTGAGCATTGGGCTTATCCCTGGCATGCATGGATCATTGCCGCGTGGGGACTTTCCCTGCTGGGTCACGGCTGCGCAACATTCTTCAGTGTTGAAGATAAAGGCCACCAGGAATACAAACGCCAGGAAGTAAACGGATAATCATCTAACCTAATTATATTATAGCCTCTTGCAGTATAGCAAGAGGTTTTTAATTTTATATTGGTCTTAAACAAGCAAGCATGGATACGCCAAGATATAAGCAACTGCAGCAGGAATACGATACATTAAAGGACGAAAGGGCACGTCTTGATATCCTTATTGAAATGGCACTTGAGGTACGTAATATAGACGTAGAGCAGGCCATGGATATGGCAGATGACATTATGCGGCGATCTGAAACCATAGGCTATAAAATAGGACGTGGGCGTGGTATGAACCTGAAGGGCTGGTGCCTTTGGCAGCAGGGAGAATATGATGAAGGGATTGATATACTACAGGAGGCACTCAAGATTGCCAGAGACATTAATAATAATCCGCTGGAGGCCCGCGTACTTAACAACCTTGGCTATATTTACAGAGACCGTGGCGACCTGGCTGATGCGTTGAACCACTTTGAGGCAGCGTTAAAAATCAATGAAATAACCGGGGATGAAGTAGCTCAATCGGTAAACCTGTCTTCTATCGCTTACCTTCTCTACGACCTCAACGATTATGAAAATGCACTGGAATTTGCCCTAAGATGCCTGCCTATTTTCCAAAAGGCGCAGGACGTACACCGCCTGAATACGTTATACCATATCTTGGGTAACATCTATTTTAAGCAGGAACAATCCACCGAGGCGCTCAGATATTTTGAAGAAAATTTACAACTCAGCGAACCAGAAACGGTTTCCTATGCAATGGCAATTAGCGGCCTGGGCAAAGTTTACTACAAAATGCATGATTTTGACCATGCCCGTGAATACCTTGTCAGCGCTTTAAAACTTTCAGAAGACCTGAATAGTGTGGAAGTGCAGATTATCTGCCACTTTTATATCGGGAGGATGATGATGGATGAAGGCAACTACCGCAGCTCTTTGCAACACATGAACGCCGCGTTTGAACTGGCAGATGAATACATGCGGAAACATGATGTAATGAGTGTACATGAGGGCCTTTCGATGTTGTACGACAAGATGGGAGACATTCCAAAGGCGTTTTATCATCTGAAAGCTTACGAGGAACTCAAAGAAGAAATCTTTCAACAGACAACATTTAATAAGATACGAAGCCTGCAAACAAGACAACAGGTAGAGCTGGCGCAAAAAGAAAAAGAGGTTGCTGAGAAAACAGCACAATTGAAACAGCAATTCATGGCCAATATGAGCCACGAGATCCGTACACCGATGAATGCAATTGTAGGTATGACAAGGTTGTTGTTAAGCAAAGATCCTAAGCCGGAACAATTAAAATACCTTAATGCTATCCAATTATCAGCAGATAACCTTTTAGTTATTATCAACGATATCCTGGATCTCTCAAAAATAGAAGCCGGCAAGATCATCATTGAACAAACGGATTTTGCTATAAGAGATGTTTTACAAAGCATCCGCGATATGCTTTTGCTGAAGGCAGAAGAAAAGAAGATAGATTTCCGCATTTCTATTGCAGAGAATATCCCTAACCGACTGATGGGCGACCCTACCAGGATCAACCAGGTACTTATTAACCTGGCTGGTAATGCGGTCAAGTTTACAGACCATGGCCATGTTGAAGTAAAGGTAAGCGCTCAACCAATGACGGGCAATAAACTACCTATACAGTTTGATATTATAGATACAGGCATAGGAATAGCCCCTGAACAGATCAATGTTATTTTTGACAGCTTTACACAAGCGGGTACAGATGTAACGCGAAAATTCGGCGGTACGGGCCTCGGCCTTACTATATCGCGCCAATTGGTAGAACTTATGGGGGGAACTATTGAAGTAAAAAGCACCTTAGGCACAGGTACTATTTTTACTGTAGTGATACCGATGGAAATATCTGCATTACAGGAAGCCACTACAAGCAATGCCGGCATCGACAAAAAGCTCATGGATCGTCTTAATAACATAAGCCTGCTGCTGGTAGAGGATAACGAATTTAACAGGATGGTAGCAGAAGATACGCTTCGTGAATTACTGCCGGATATTACCATTGATTTTGCCATAAACGGAAGTGAAGCGGTGGATAAGGTGCAGGCAAAAGGCTATGATATCGTATTGATGGATATCCAAATGCCGGTTATGGATGGAGTTACTGCAACAAGAACTATCCGTACTACGCTACCCTCGCCTGCAAGGGATGTAAAGATCATTGCAATGACAGCCAATGTATTACAGGACGATGTAAAAGAATATTTTAACGCCGGGATGAATGCTTACGTATCTAAACCTTTCCTTACAGATGAATTGCTGTTAAAGATGTCAGGTGTTTTACAAAACAACATCGAAAATGCGGGCTTAGAGCAACAGAAGCTGGTAGGTATGCAACCGCCTTTACCATCTTTGCCGGATGTGATAACGGACAAAACATTTTTGAAACAGTTTACCGGTAATACCCCGGAAAAGATGGCCAAGTACATCAACATGTTTTTGGAAAACGGGCCAAAACTATTACACGCTATTCAGCAAGGCCTTGAGAAAAAAGACTATCCTGCTATAAAAATTGCAGCACATTCAATGAAACCACAGTTATCATACATGGGTGTGAAAGAAGAAATCAGCCATATATTTTTAATTGAACAAGCTGCTGGCGAAGCAGCGCATTTTGACAGGCTTCCGCAACTTATTACAAACCTGGGCAGGGTTTGTGAGAAGGCATTTGACGAGTTACAGTCCGGATTAAACTAACTCCAACTTTAATCGACAATTAATTTTATCCAAAAGTTAATAATTCAATATTATACATTATAATACCTACTATACTTATTAACGAGCTAATAACAAATACTTTAATCGTTAAATAAATCTTTATTATTTGGCTTTAATTATATTTGTGCGCATTTAACGCACATATAGAGTTTTAACTTTCTTTTAAAAGCCCAAAAATGAAGAAACATCTACGCGGTGTATCCTTTTCTCGTTTACGTATACTGAACATTTGCATTGTATTGTTTTTGTTAGTATCGTCTGCTGCAAATGGACAATGGTCTTATTCTATACCTATACGTATAGATAACAATGCAAACCCTCTGTTAGTCAATTACCAGGTTCCGATCTATGTTAACACAGCATCGCTGGTATCTGCTGGTTATATGCAGTCTGATGGTAGAGATATAAGGTTTAGCAGCGATTGTAGTATGTCGAAGCTATATAACTATTATATAGACTCAGGCATGAATTCTTCGATGACCAAGATATGGATCAGGATAGACAGTTTAAAAGCTGCTTCCAGCCAGGTCGTCTATATGTTCTATGGAAATTCTGGCGCTTCAGCAGCATCCACAATTTCCACATTCTTTGGGCCATTCTCTGCAACCGACTCGGTTTCGGGAGCAAATACCGGGGGCGTAGGTAATAGTCAGCGAGGATTTCGTTTCTCTCCTAAGTACCCCATCCTGGTAACGGAATTTGGTAAAAATGAGCCAACCGGATCTACCCGTTACATTACTTTGTTTGATTTTTCATCACAGGCTATTATTACTCAAAGCCAGGTTTCCGGTAGTGCTGCAGTATATTCTTATGGCGCATTATCATCACCTGTTTGGCTGAATAAGAATCAGCAATATCTTCTTGAAATGTACCAGGGAGCCAGCGATGGATATTATTTCGGTGCTTCTCCGCAAATAAACTCTGCACTTAACTTTTATGACATGAGGTATTGTAACTCATGCTCACAAACAACATTCCCGACAAACTCATTAGGGGGAATGCATTACGGATATTCCGACTTTCATTTTTATACAGCGGATACCAACTCCAATATAGTGTCGGCTCCAACTTACTATGTTGGTGATACGAATTATGTAACTATCGTCAACCAACCATCTGGCGCTAATCTTTGCGATGGCGACATCGTTAATTTTGGCATCACCGCTACCGGCGCAACAGCTTACCAGTGGCAAATAAATACAGGCTCAGGTTGGGTGAACCTTACCGATACCGGCGTAATAAGCGGCAGCACTTCCAACTATGTACACGTAAGCGCTGTAAATCCATCAATGAACGGCTATTATTTCCGTTGCAATGCAATTGGCGCATGTGGAAAAACAGTTACTTCGAATGCCGTAAATATAATAGTAAGTACGCCAGCAGTTATTACTACCCAACCGGACTCTACAAATATGGCGGCATGCCTGGGCGGTACGATATCTGCAAGTACTTATTCGTCAGGAGCAGGTAATTATTATATCTGGCAAGAAAATTCAGGATCCGGATGGCATACGCTTTCAGGAGTTAATGTCGCTACGAATTATGTGGCACTTAGTGCAACAACAAGCTATTCGCAGATGATCATCAGCAATATTACGTCCGCATATTCAGGCCGTATGTATCGTTGTATTGTTCAAAACTATTGTACTACTATAGACACAACAAATGTAGTTACGGCAACAATTAACACACCCGCTGCTATTGTATCAAACCCGTCTTCGGTAACTATCTGCGAAGGATCCAATACATCTTTTACGTTGGGATTAAGCACAACAACCGGTATAACATACCAATGGATGGTAAATAGCGGAGCAGGTTATACCAATATACCTGCCGCGGCTCCTTATTCTAATACTACAAGCGCTACATTGAACATTACGGCTGCAACAGCATCTATGAACGGCTACAAATTTATTTGCAAAGCGATTGACCAATGTAGTGACACACTAATATCAGATACTGTTACGCTAAATATTAACACTGCTCCAGCAATAACTTCACAACCTGGAAATGTATTAGCGTGTAGCGGTAGTGGTGCGGCGTTTACTCCGGGAGCAACCGGTACCAACTTAAATTACCAATGGCAGATCAATACAGGTGCCGGCTTTACTAACCTCACCATTAGCAGCCCATACTCAGTTAATACTTCCGGTGAGCTAATGATCAGCAGCGTTACCCCAGCCATGTCCGGTTATATCTACCGTTGTATTATCTCCGGAACTTGTTCCCCGTCGGTAACAACGAACGAAGATACTTTAACCGTTACCACACTTCCACATATAATATCCACCAAAAATGATACTGTTTGCAGTGGCAGCACAGCTCATCTAGTTGCAACGAACTCACCTACCGGATTGACTGTGTGGTACGCCGCATCTAATGGCGGATCGTCTGTAGCATTCGGAGATTCACTGACATTACCGGGTGTTACCACCAACGCGACGTACTATGCACAATCTGTTACTGCATTGGGTAACCTGTTCACAACTTATGCGGGTGGCAACAGGCAAGATGGCATCATGTATGATGTTCATGCTAAACGCAACATTATAGTTACAGGTTTCGATGTAATGCCTAATCAGTCAGGTACATTCAACTTCCAGATATATTATAAAACAGGCACCCATGTTGGTTCTGAGTATACAGCGGCTAACTGGACTTTGCTGGCATCGTCCGTGGTATCCGGTACTGCCGGAATTGCGCTTTCTATTCCTGTTAACCTGCAACTTAGCCTCTCTGCAAATAACGACTACGCATTCTACATAGTATCATCCAATCCCGGAATTTATATTAATTACACCAATGGTACAGGCATTGGCAATGTGTATGCGCAAAACGTAGACTTACAGATAAAAGAGGGGCAGGGATCGCAAGGTATATTCGGTGTTGGCGGAGGATTCTTCTCACCACGCGTCTTCAACGGTGTGATCCGGTATCAGTCCTGCACCGATGGATTGTATGTACCTGTAACACTAAACGTAAATCAATTACCTGCAATCACTTCCTCACCAGCCAATAGCACTATATGCGAAGGTGCTAATACCAGCTTTTCTATTACTGCGTCAGGTACAGATAGTACTTATCAATGGCAGGTAGATGACGGCTCCGGTTTTGCAAATGTTGTAAATAACAGCATTTATAGCGGCGCAACAACAGCTACTTTATCATTAACCAATCCCGCTCCTGCTTATAATGGCTATCAATATCGCTGCATAGTAGGTGGTATTTGTACACCTTCTGTTACCAGCACTGCTGCTACACTTACTGTAAACAGTATTCCTCGAGCAACGACGCAGCCATATTCCAGCACGATATGCCTGGGCAGCAATGCGTCATTTACTTATAATGCTACAGGTACAGGCCTCTCTTATCAGTGGTATGAAAATACCGGCGGTGGTTTCGTTGCATTAAGCAATGGCGGTGTATATAGCGGATCTGCTACAAGCACGTTATCTTTAATAACACCTCCAACCACACTGAGCGGCAACTTGTACAAATGCGTTGTTACGGGTACTTGCGCACCAGTGATTACTTCAGATACAGTAAAACTTATAGTAAATAGCCCTATTACAGTATCTGCATCTCCTGCTAACCAATCAGTATGTGTAGGCTCCAATACTAATTTTACAGTTACAGCAACAGGTACATCTATCAGTTATCAATGGCAGGTAGATAACGGCTCCGGCTTCACTAACTTATCAGATACAACCGGCATTTATAGCGGCAGCACTACAACCTCATTAACACTTACAAACGTTGTAGCTGCAAAGAATGGGTATAAATATAGGTGCGTATTAACCGGTGTTTGCGGTCCTATAGTTAACACAAATTCTGCAACACTCACCGTAAACACGATACCGGCTGTTGTTAGTCAACCTACCAGCAAAACGATCTGTTTTGGCAACAATACGTCATTTTCATTCACGGGTTCAGGATCCGGACTTACCTATCAATGGTATGTAAATACGGGTTCAGGATTCACTGCGTTAAGCGATGGAGGCGTTTACAGTGGTTCGTCAACCGGCACTCTTACACTTACATCTCCGCCTGCAACTATGAGCGGATACATATATCGATGTGTAGGAACCGCAATATGTGCTCCTACTCTCACGTCAAATTCGGTTACACTTACGGTAAATACATCTCCTTCTATTACTACACAACCTGTTGCAGCAACAACCATTTGCCAGGGCAGTTCTACTACATTTGCTGTTACTGCAACCGGCACCTCAGTTGTATACCAATGGCAGCTTAGCGGCAATGGCGGTGTTACCTGGACAAATATTGCCGCAATATCTCCGTTTTCTAATCCTAACACAGCAACACTTACCATCACCAATGCCCAATATTACCTCAATGGTTCACAATATCGCTGCGTGATATCCGGTACCTGTTCGCCTTCAGTAACATCAAACGTAGCCAGCCTTACTGTAAACCAACTACCCTACATCAATACCCATCCTTCTGAGGCTGTAACATGTGCAGGCAGTAATGCCAGCATGACCGTTGCAGCAGTTGGTACCGGACTTAGCTATCAATGGGAAGTAAACACCGGATCTGGCTTCACTGCAATAACAAATAATGCAACATACAGTGGTGCCACCACCGCCACGTTGACTATGAGTAGTGTTCCGGCAACCATGAATGGATATAGGTACCATTGTATTGTATCGGGTATATGCAGTCCTGCTGCGGTCAGCACTACACAAATGCTCCATGTTAATACCCCGCCAACTATCACTACGCAACCATCGGACAAAGTAGTTTGTGCCGGTGGGGTTACCCAATTCACTATTGGTGTAGGCGGACAAGCATACCCTTCTTATACTTACCAATGGCAGGTTGATGACGGATCTGGTTATGTAAACCTGTCGAATAACAGCACTTACAGCGGTGTAACAACTGGTGGCCTTACAATTACAGCAAACGTTCCATTGTACAATAATAAATATCGTTGCATTGTATCTACAGGTTGTGCGCCAAACGTTACATCAAACGATGCGACGCTCACTATGTATGACCTTCCAATGATAGTGAATGTCAGTAAGTCGGGTCCTGCAATGCTCTGCCCTAAAACTGCTGTTACTTTCAATGTTGCCGCAGTTGGCTCAAACCTGAATTATCAATGGCAGGTAAATATGGGTGCGGGCTTTGTGAATGTACCTAACACGCCGCAATACCAGGGACAAACCAATCCTATACTGAAGATTATGTCTGTCAGCAGCAATATGAATGGTTATCTGTTCCGCTGCGTCGTAGGTGGCTCTTGTTATCCATCTGTTACATCTCAGGCGTTGACATTAGGTGTGTACGATCCTGTTGGCATTGCATCACAACCGCTTACAGATACTGTTTGTGAGAACGCGAATACAAGCCTTAGCGTAGGTGCTTATGGAGGCGGACTATTATATCAATGGCAAATAAAGGAATCGAATGGTTCTTATACGAACGTAGCAAACATACCACCATACTCCGGCGCTAATACAGCTACACTTACTTTCACAAATACACCGGGAACTGCAGATGGTACTATATACAGGTGTATGGTTACCGAAACGGTTTTCTGCCATCAGACAGTATATACAACAGATATACCTGTGAAGGTAAACCTGAAACCGGTGGCACTGCCAGTTAAGGAAGTTGCACCATTCTTTGGCTCTGTAACCTTTACAGTTCCTAATACTGCTACAGAATACCAATGGCAGGAAAACCATAACAATACCGGCTTTATAGACCTGCAGGAAACACCACCCTATTCCGGTACACAAACGAATGTGCTAACCATCAGTCCTGTTGGTTTTGATATGAGCGAAAACACTTATCGCTGTGTTGTTAAAGGCACTGCGTGTGCACCGCTCACTACCACAAGTACCGTATCCACATTGATAGTAGATCCTGCGCTAAGTGTAAATAGTGTAGCAGGCAATGAAAGAAATATGTTGTCCGTATACCCTAACCCCGTTGCAGATGCCAAACTGAACATCAGCTTTAGTAACCCGATACATGGTAAAACAGACATCAGGGTACTGAATAAAATGGGCCAGGTTGTAAAGGTTATTACCGTGGACTTCGTTAATACAAGGACTACAACAATAGATGTAAATGGGTTAGCAGCAGGTGTTTATACACTACAGGTTGTTAATCTATCAGAACAGATATCTACATCAACACTATTCACAAAAAAATAGATCAATTATTAATATATGAAGAGCCCCGAAATCGGGGCTCTTTTATTTTTGAATACTGACCAAACACCTTTTAACTTTTAAATATTTTTTCTATTTTTCACGAAATTGAATCATCAATGGCTACAGAACATTCACGTTACATCTTTCTGGTAGACGACGAACCTATCCAGAATGAAATGCTCAAAGACTATCTGTCAGAAAGATTTCTTTATAATATTAAAACTTTCGACAATGGTGAAGAAGCAATAAGTAATCTGAATCTCAACCCGGAGATCATTGTACTGGATTTTCACCTGAACGCTCATAAGCCGAATGCCGAAAATGGAGTTGCCATCCTTAAAAGGATAAAAGAAAAAAGCCCGGCAACACAGGTAATTATGCTTTCCGGACAAGATAAGATCGATGTAGCTATTGATAGTATGAAATATGGAGCCTATGATTACGTTGTAAAAGGAGAAACTGCGTTTTCACGCATGGAAAACATCCTAAACAATGTAAGTGAGCTGCACCGTATGAAAACGATCAACGGGGCATATAAAAAAACTATCCTGTTCCTTTCCGTAGTAATAGGTATCATCGTAATAGTTGCATTGTATCTCTTCTTCTTTACTACTGCCTACACTCATATGTAGTTTTAACAGGAGGAAAATCAATTTAACAGGTATTCTTACTTAAATTTGTCGCTTTAACGGCAGTTTTACACATGCAATTAGCACAACGACTGAATCGTATCGCCGAGCCACAGACGATAAAAATGGCCAAATTGAGCCGCGAATTAAGAGCTAAAGGAATTGATATTATAGATTTGAGCCTGGGAGAACCTGATTTTGCTACACCTGAATTTATCGATGATGCAGCAACATTGGCTATGGAACAAGGATACACTAAATATCCTCCTGTAGCCGGCTATCCTGAATTGAGAGAAGCCATCAGTAAGAAGTTAAAACGCGATAACGATCTTGAATATAGTGCTGATGAGATTATAGTATCTACAGGTGCCAAACAATCTCTGGCAAATGCAATACTTTCCATCATTAACCCGGGCGATGAAGTGATCATCCCCACTCCATATTGGGTAACTTATGGTGCATTAGTTTCATTGGCAGAGGGTATTAATAAGTTCCTGCCGTGTACGATCGACACAGACTTTAAACTTACTGCCGAAAGGTTAGAACAAGCAATAACGCCTAAAACCAGGTTATTCATATTTTCTTCACCCTGCAACCCTACTGGTAGTGTCTATTCAAAAGACGAATTAGCCGCTTTGGCTGAAGTATTTAACAGGCATCCGCAGGTTGCTATAATCAGCGACGAGATATATGAATACATTAATTACAATGGCAAACACGAAAGTATTGGCCAGTTCACAGAATTGAGAGATCGGGTTATTATTGTCAACGGCTTATCAAAAGGCTTTGCAATGACGGGATGGAGGCTTGGCTATCTTGCCGGCCCTAAAGAACTGGTACAGGCCTGCGAAAAGTTCCAGGGACAATTTACCTCTGGAGCCAACTCCATTACACAACGTGCTGCTATTACTGCACTTACCTCAAGCCTTGAAGAAACCTATAAGATGCGTGATGCCTTTCGCGAGCGCAGGGACTATGTTATAGAAGCTCTAAGAGCAATGCCGGGCATTTCTATTAATGTGCCGGAAGGGGCTTTTTATGCATTTCCTAACGTCAGTTCATTTTTCGGAAAATCAGACGGAGCAACCATCATCAAAAACGATGAGGATTTCTCTATGTACCTGATGTATAACGCACATATCAGCACAGTAAACGGAGGAGCATTTGGAAATGACAACTGCATTCGCCTGTCTTTTGCTACTTCTATGGATAAGCTACGCATCGCAATGGAGCGTATGGCCACGGCATTATCCAAACTCAAATAGATTTATTATTTCTGAGGATACTGACTTTGCAGCCTGTTGAGGTCTGTAATTACACGCGCATATATGGTATCGAGCTCTTCCGGGTTTCTCTTGTACCAATCTACACTTTTGGTAAGCTTTTCCATACTGATACTGTGATGGGTAAGAATAGCTTTATAATAAACTGCCAAAGAGTCTATATTTCTGTTACGAATTGTATGGGCGCTGTCATTAACAAGCGTACTGTTAGCCTCCGCAAGGTATATATCAGTGAGTACTGCCTCCATTTGACGAGCATCTAAGATATCCTTGGGTTTACCTTCGTTGCACGACGACAACATGATACAAACCATAAAAGCGGTAAGAATCGTTCTCATCCCTATTTAATGCTATTATATTTTTGAACATTCTGCACATCTACCTGCTGCAGCATAGCCAAGTAGCGGGTACGTTCTCCGGGATCTGTTTGAGACACTATACTGGCATATTCATCGCTCTTAGCGTTAAAGAAAAACTGAAGCAATATCGATCCGGGGTTTTCCCTGTTCATCTGGATCAGTTTGGGCAATGTTTCCAGTATCACCTTCCTCGATTCTTCCGGTTTCGAAGCCATGTTATCCATTCCTTTTCTATGGTAGGTGTACCAGATATCATGGAAATCTTTGTACCGCGGGCTCAGTAGCTGGTCAATGATCCAATAGCGGTTTTTATTACCGTCAACCGCCTTCCAGCCTGTAATAGACTTGCCTGATTCCGGCGCATTGTTCACTACGTTTTGCGCCTTTTTGAAAAAGTCCGAACCACCATTCAGCGCAAAACTGTCATAATCTAGCCCCAATATCAGGTAAGCGTAATACGCTATCATGGCCGTAAGATTGGCTGCGTAGGGTTCATTGCCAGCTACACGATTATCATCAAATTGTAGTGGCGTATACTGATTATATCTGAACTTAAAATCTTTGTCAATAAAGTTGATCAGCGGGCTTGTGTAGCCGGTATTATACACTGGCCTGGTAGCCTGTATGTTCATGGTAGCTTCAAAGATATCCTCATCCGGTTTGTTAACCAGGTTAATCATGATGTTGCAATCTATGCGCTCATTCGTCTGAAACTGATCGTTAGTCCATTTCCTGGTGTTTATGAAACTTGTGATATTACGTTCCATACTGTTAAACACTTCCTTATCTACCCCCTGGATCTTTTCATGCAATATTTTCACTTTACAGTTAAGCTCCTGGGCATAGCTGTAAGCGGAAACGATAACTAGCAGTGCAACACTAAACAATCTTTTTAGCATCTCTTAATTGAACAATATTATCTACAATAGCTTCTGCAACAAGGTTTTTACTTTGAAGCGGCAATGCTTTGTTGCTGCCATCGGCAAATAGCAAAGTTACCTTATTGGTATCATGACCAAAGCCTGCGCCCTTATCATTTAACGAATTTAAAACAATCATGTCGGCATTCTTTGCCTTCATTTTACCCGTTGCATGTTCCAACTCATTATTGGTTTCCAGGGCAAAGCCCACCAAAACCTGGTTATCCTTCTTTTGCCGGCCCAATGTTGCCAATATATCTTTATTCTTTACCAACCTGATATCTAACGTATCGTCAGCCTTCTTTATTTTCTCCGGAGCCATTTGATCGGGCCTGTAATCGGCAACGGCAGCAGCTAATATGGCAATATCCGTTGTTTGGTAAGCCGCGGTTGCTGCATTAAACATTTCATCAGCACTTTCCACACTCACCAATTGTATATGCTTATTACTAACCTTTATTTGAGAAGGGCCTAAAATAAGCGTAACAGAAGCACCTTTATTTGCAAGCTCTTCGGCAATAGCAACGCCCATCTTACCGGTAGAAAAATTGCCTATAAAACGTACGGGGTCTATGCGCTCGTAAGTAGGGCCCGCAGTAACCAGGGCTCTTACGCCATTTAGTGGTAGTCTATTGTTGTTCCCTGAAAAAAAAACGTCTAAAAAATGAACTATATCTTCCGGCTCTGCCATTCTTCCATCACCAACCAGCCCGCTTGCCAGTTCACCATGAGCAACAGGAATGATATGATTGCCGTAAGTCTTTATCTTTTCAAGATTATGCTTTGTACTTCCATGATGCCACATATCCTCGTCCATAGCAGGCGCTACAAACACAGGACATATAGCTGATAAGTAAACTGCACACACCAGGTTATCGCAAAGGCCATTAGCCAATTTTGCCAGGCTATTTGCGCTGCAAGGTGCAATAAGCATTGCGTCCGCCCATCTGCCCAGCTCCACGTGATTATTCCACGCCGCCCCGTCAGCTACATTACTTAATACCGGATGCTTAGAGACGGTTGCCAACGATAAAGGACTTACAAATGCTTCTGCAGCGGCAGTAACAAGTACACGTACTTCTGCACCTGCTTTTACCAATAATCTTACCAACTGCGGAGTCTTATAAGCTGCAATGCTGCCCGTAACAGCCAATACTATTTTTTTACCTGCTAACTGCATGAATATCTATCTAATAGCTATTGCAAGGTACGTTTTTTATATAGACGTGGTTTTACGCTGCGCTAAAATACGTTTAACAGCTTCTATAGCTTCAGGTCTGTAGTTTTTCGCTAATATTAACTTCTCTTGTAAACGCTCATCATCCATACTCTTGAATTGTTCAACAAACATACTGACAGCGGTTTCCTTATCTCGCTCGTCAAAGTCTTTCTCTTGTTCTAACAAACGCTGTTTTTGTTTGTAATTACGCTTATTGGGAATCGGGAATAGACTGTAAACAGTATCGGTAGTAATGATGTCAAACTTTTCGGGATCAAGCATTAGTGATGTGAGATAGAACATGCTACCGTCTTTCATCCCCAATTTTATGTATCCATAATTTTCAACCAACTGCCTGCTACTATTTTCTTTTGCCACAGGACTACCATTAATGATTTTTTCCGCCAATATGATATCAGTCAGTTTATATCTGTAAAAGCTAGCTTTTGTTTGAATATTAATTTCATCGTTTTGTATCGAGATAATCATGCCCTTATTATACCTCCAATAAATAATATGCAGAATAACTGCTGGCAATCCCAATATCAAAAAGACTGGTATTACGAACTCAAGACTAAGATACCATTGAGCGTTGACGCCAACTATTATTCCGATAACGATAAATATCCCTAATAACAGAAGATTAGGCCGCGCCGATCGTAGTTGATCTTGTAAATTGACTTTATAGATCCTCATTTCTTAGTTAGGCTAATTACAATATAACCCACTATACAAAGCAGCAAAATTACTACGACCGCAAGCAACGCCCATTTATTTCCAGTTATAGCACGAGTGCGCCTTCTCCTTTTTGCGTCTATAGTCTGCCTCAATCTGTAATTTATCCTATCGACAGCTTCTTTGCTATCCTCGGCAGGAAGTTCTTTAAGCCCCTCAACGGCATCGGCCTCCATTCCTTCTCCGTTAAGCCATTGCTCCACCTTGTGCTGCTCACCGGGCGCCAGCTTGCCTTCCAGGTAAGCTAGTAGCTTATCTTCGGGCAGCTTCCCTTCAGGATCGGTCCATATATTATTCAGATCACCCATTGCCGTTTCGTGTCAATATTAATTTCAGGTTTCTTTTCCCGTTTTGTATATAGCTTTTCACCTGCGAAAAACTATACCCGGTTGCTTCCATTATCTCTTTATAGGATTTATCCTCAAGATAGAACATAGCAATCGTTATTCGCTGTGCTTCTTCCAGTTGCAGCAATGCTGTCTGTACATCCTCAATGGCCCTATCCTTCCACCACAGGGCCTCCAAATCGGTACCTTCGCCCTTCATGTTGTTCAATAATTCAGGATCTGCAGAATATTGCTTATCCCTCAGCAGCTGATAGCAATGATTGCGCATCAACACATATAGCCAACCCTTAAAATTTTGAATTGCTCCTGTAGGTAGGTTCCTGATAGCCTTTTCAAATACCTGCTGTACGGCGTCCTGCGCTTCGTCTTTATCTTTCAGATACTTCATAGCAACACCTAACAATAGCAATGTGTAGCGCTGTAGCAAAATGCCAAGAGCCGAGGTATCACCACCTACACGATATTGCTTCAGCAACTCTAAATCGCTAAGATCATTACCTGTAATCAACTATTGGCATTTGTATTGTAAACGTATTTTTTAAATAATTCCACAAACAATTTATCAAAAATTTTGCTTTTTAATTTTCTATGCATATTTTTCGACGATCCTTTAACTATTGATTATGACTACTAAATACAAAAGCCTTGTTGCTATTGCCGTATTATTATCGGCCTTTTCATTTACTTCAAATGCTCAATTCCGCCTTCCAAAGGTGATACAGCGATACGAAATGGGGTATTCTTTCGTTACTGCTTCAGCCGATTATGATGGACAAAGAAGGTCTTATACATCTGCCGACGGAGGAACCATCACAGATGAGCCCTTTAAAACAACGGTACAAACCAAGGCTGCTTATGGATTTATGATAGGTACTTATTTTCCAATTGCACATTTGGGACGTGCCAGTTGCCTTGCCGTAGATGTAAATCTTATTGACAACATATTATGGTGGAAAAACATTGGCAATGATCTATTCTCAGCCGTAGGTTTTAACTTTTCGGGCGTAACCGGCCAAATAGGTGTTCCTGTAGGATTGGATTTTAAATTTGGTTGTGATGCTACTACCAGTAAAAACCAACGTATGTGCGCCAGCCTAGGTGCAGGTGTATTGCCTGCATATTATGTTACCGCATTTGATGATAACGTAGGGCTTAATTCTGCCGTTAGCCCCTATATAAAAGCCGAAGCAGGCATCCGCGCAGGTATTTGCTTTAAAATACGTATGATGTATTCATTTGGCAATGTGCCATTGATCACCCAGGATGGTGGCATCAAGGGCAACTTCAATGATGTAGTATCCTCATTTAAACTTACAGGTAAATCAAACGTAAATTTCTCCCTTATACTGATGCCTTTTGCATGGAACTGGAAAACAGAGGGATGGTGGGACAGAACACAAACCAGTAAAAAAATGTATTAGCAGATATACTCCCGCTTTTAGCGGGAGTTTTTATTTAATACCATTACTACAATTGTATAGCTGTACTTTTACTTATAATGAACAAACTGCTTACTCTTATCTGTACCTTATTGGTAACAACAGCTTACGCACGTAAAACTGATTTTGAACTTTCCAATGGTAGCAGATCGGTAACTTATAAAGAGCTTATTGCTTTTTACAGACAATTGGATGAGGATTATTCCACTATCAAGATGGAACAGGTTGGCCCAACTGACGCTTACTATCCTCTGCATGTTGTTTACTATAGCAATGACGCCAGTTTTGATATCAGAACCTGGAAGGATCAGGGGAAGATAGTCATCCTGATTAATAATGGTATTCACCCTGGAGAACCTGATGGCATAGACGCGAGCATGATGCTATTAAGAGATGCAGCAGAGGATAAACTTAAAATACCGGACAATATAGCGCTCGCTGTCATTCCCGTATTTAATATAGGCGGTATGCTCAATCGTGGTAGCTACAGTCGCGCCAACCAGGATGGCCCCGAAGAATATGGCTTTCGCGGCAATAGTAAAAACCTGGATCTAAACCGTGATTTCATCAAAATGGATGCGAAGGAAACGCGGTCACTGGTAAAACTATTCCGCCGGCTCGATCCCGATGTTTTCATTGATAACCATGTAAGCGATGGTGCAGATTACCAGCATGTAATGACCTTGTTACCAACCCTGCACGATAAACTGGGCGGATCTATGGCTTCTTATATGCGTACTACCTTCGAGCCGCTTATCTACGCTGACATGAAAAACCGCGGGTATGACCTGGTGCCTTATGTTAATCATTGGGGCCATACCCCCGATAAAGGATGGATTTCGTTTTATGACGGGCCACGTTTCATGAGCGGCTTTGCAGCGTTGTTTCATACATACGCATTCGTTACAGAAACACATATGCTGAAGCCTTTCAAACAACGTGTTGACGCAACTTATGCTATGATGCAAAGTTTCATTTCCTTCTCATATTTACATGCGGATGAGATCACCGCAACAAGAAAAGCACAAAAAGAATATTACAGCAATGCAACTAAGTTACCTATTGCATGGCAGGTAGATACGGCCCGCCATACTACCATCACATTCAAGGGATATGAAGCCGGATATAAACCTAGCCTGGTATCCGGCCAGCCTCGACTATTTTATGACCGCAGCAAACCTTACACTAAACAAATTCCGTTGCATGATTCCTATACGCCTGCGCAATCTGCATCTGTACCTAAGACTTACATCATTGGCCACGGCTGGACAAATGTTATTAATAGGCTAAAGATCAATGGGGTAAAAATGGACATCATTCCTGCAGACACAACCATTCTGATAACAGCGAATTATATTGACGACTATGAAACTGTGAAAAAACCTTACGAGGGCCACTATCTGCATAGTAATATTAAGGTACACGCCATCCATAAGGAGGTACGGGTGTTGAAAGGCGATTACATTATATCAACCAATCAACCTGCAAAACGCTATATTCTGGAAACACTCGAGCCAACTGCACCCGATGGATTTTTCGCATGGGGATTTTTCGACGCTATATTACAGCAAAAGGAAGGCTATAGTGATTATGTATTTGAAGATGAAGCAGCAGAGCTTTTAAAACAGAATCCCGAACTAAAGCAATTGTTGAAAGAAAGACAAAAAGCAGATTCTAATTTTGTTACAGATGGAGAAGCGCAGCTTGATTTTGTGTATAAACACTCTCCCTACTTTGAGTCTACTTACGGGCGTTACCCGGTTTTCAGAATAGAATAGCCTAGGCAATAAGCTTATCAATAGCCTCTGCGAGTTTTCTATCTTTATCTGTAACCACATCTCCTGCATCATGGGTACTCAAACGAATGTCCACCTTATTCCACACATTAGTCCATAGTGGATGGTGATTCATTTTCTCGGCGATGAGCGCTACGCGTGTCATAAAAGCAAAAGCTTCCGAAAAATCTTTAAACGTAAACGTCTTAACTAAGGTATCGTCTATTTCTTGCCACATAATAGCTTCCAATTTAGTAACTATTATTTAGAAAACATCAAACCACACTGGTGTAGCATCATCCCAGTTACCATTATAATTAATAGTAAGCTCTTCACCTTCATTAATTTCCCTGACTGTCTTAATACTTATTGTCCCCTCTTCATAGTCCATAAAATATTCACAATTGGACGTATAGGAATGGTTGTAAACTGATATATAGCCTTGTGCCATGCAGCACAGGTTTTGTCCATCTGGCTTCCATTCAAAAATATAATCGTGCAGCAGCGTTTTATCAAGCAATAATCGATCTTCAGCGCTCATGACAATTACCGGAGAAATCTCTATAACTGTATCCGCAGAAATGGGCTCCGAGGTAAAAACCCCACGGCCTTTTTCTGCCGTTTGATCAATGAATAAATTATAGAAAATAGCGATCACCTGTCCGGAAAAGTCTAAATTAAAAAAAGCCCCCCGATTTACGGAGGGCTCTATTGAAGCGTATTTTTTTATAATTCTGATTTAGCCATAGTAGCACCTTTCAGGTTATTCTGTGCAAGGATCCCAATTTTACCCTCGTCTTCAGGAACTACTACTACTTTAACTTTAGCTACACCTTTATTTTTAAAATCCAGCTTTTTTGCTGCGATGCTCGCCAGGTCTATCAGGCGTTTATTATCAGCTGCCATACGATCGTTGATCTTCACATATACAACTTCTCCGTTAGACAGGTTAGTAACCTTAACGTAAGAACCCAGCTTCAGCTTATTGCTGGCGGCAGTGAACTTATCATTATCAAACACATCCCCGGTAGCAGTTAGGCGCCCTTCGAATTTGTCGTGATAATAACTGGCTATGCCGTTTCTAACTTTAGTAATCACCTTATCCAGTTTATCAAGCGAAGATTCCTGCGCATTGATTTTAGAAAAAGGCAATAGCAATAATGCGAATAGTAACATCAACCTCATACTCATAATTTTTTTGCTGACTGCAAAGAACGGGCTTTATTCCCTAAAAAGCAACATGAAATAATTATTTATCGTAATATCTCTTGTTAACTTTTTGTGAACCTCCACTTGAATGGCTGCGGGGCGCCCTACCCGATCCACCTCCATAACGTGTTGAAGATGAACCTTTTGATGCGTATCCACCTCTTTCCCTGTCACGTTGTTCCGCCTCTTCTATACGCACTTTCCTGCCTTTGAATTTCTTCTGGCTCATCACCTGGATGATATATTCAGCAGCAGAAGAGCTTACGTTAAAGAAGCTGCTTAGATCGCGAACCGTTATCCGGTCTATCTGCCCTGCCTCAATATCTGTAGATTCAGTTATGAAGTGAAGCAGTTTTTCATTGCTGCTAATACCATCCTTCATACCTACATTAATAAAGAGTCGTACACTTCCCGAACGGGCTTTGCCTCTTGGCTCCTGGGTATTATAACCTGCATTCAGATCCTCAGCATCACCATAAGCTGCAATTGTTTCTTTTAATTGCAACCATATCAGCCTGCGGATCAGCTCATCCTTTTCCATATCGGCAAAGCGTTCATGGATCGAAGCCTGGTAAACGCGCCCAAAATCTTCCTCAGGCGATGCTGTCTCAATTTGTTCCAGGTAATAGAACAATTTTTTACGGATCACCTCCGCCCCATCAGGTATATCGCTCTTATTAAAACGTGTTTTAGATATGCGCTCTACCTGGCGGATGTTGGATATTTCCTTCGGTGAAACGATAGACATACAGATACCGGATTTACCTGCCCTTGCCGTACGTCCGCTTCTGTGCGTGTACACTTCCGGATCATCAGGTAATTCGTAGTTGATAACGTGCGTGATGTCGTTCACGTCTATTCCACGTGCGGCAACATCGGTAGCTACTATGGCCTGGAGCTGCTTATTTTTAAAACGCTCCATTACTTTGCTCCGCATCTTTTGATCCATATCACCATGCAGCGGGCTCACATGATAGCCCATCTTCATCAGTTTCTCGGATATATCCTGGCAATCCTGCTTGGTACGTGTAAAGATGATACCATAAATACCGGGTGTAAAATCCAGCAAGCGGCGCAGAGTTTCAAAACGATTGTGATGGCTGGTAACGTAATATTGGTGATCGATATTTTCGTTAGTTACGTTTTCTTTGGCAACGGCAAATTCCTGCCATTTGCTCATAAAGCGTTTGGCGATGTTACGCACGTCATTGTTCATCGTCGCAGAAAACAGCCATGTGTATTGGCGCGCAGGCGTATTTTTAAGGATAAACTCAATATCCTCGCGGAAACCCATGTTCAGCATCTCATCAGCTTCGTCCAATACTACATATTGTACCTGCTCCAGGGATAATGCTTTACGCTCCAGGAGGTCTATTAACCTACCCGGTGTTGCAACAATTACTTGCGGGTGCGACTTTACTTCGCGGATCTGCCCACCTATGGGCACACCACCGTACACAGCTGTGGTACGCAGGCCACGCATGTAATAACCATACTTTTTAAATTCTTCCTGTATTTGCATACACAATTCGCGTGTAGGGCTTAATACAAGAGCTTGCACATGTTTCTGTGCAACATCCACGTGGTGCAGTAGCGGAAGTCCGAAGGCAGCAGTTTTACCGGTTCCGGTCTGCGCCAGTCCAATGATATCAGAAGGTTGAGATAAGAGTTGCGGGATAACTTTTTGTTGAATAGGGGTCGGCGTCTCAAAGCCCATGTCCGATACGGCACGAGTCAATTCCTCTCTAAGCGAGAGGCTCGAAAATGAAATCATCTAGAAAAGAACTTTTTTATAAAATGAGGCGCAAAGATACAGTATATACTTGATATATAGACAAAATATTAAAATTAACGTATAGATAATGCTTAATTGTCGCCAAGCGTTTTCTTATACAATAGGTCTGGTTTTCAATGTATTAATAGCAAATGGATATTTTTTGTTATTACACAAGGCAGATCTATAATATTGAATAAAATTCATTTTGGATATTAATCTCTAATATTTTATTTTTGAATGGTCATTCATTCATAAATGTCCCCTAAAACAAAAGAACAATTCGAGGCCGCTAGGCAAAAAAGCATTGAAAAAATAACAGACAGTGCAGTAAAGCTATTTGCAGAATACGGCTATCTCAATGTATCCATTAATCAGATAGCTAAAACGGCCGGCGTGTCACAAGGATTGATGTATAATTATTTTAATAGCAAAGAAGCTTTACTGCTATACATCATCAGCTCTATGATGGAAGAAATGGGACACCTTATGATGTCGTTCCATGCCATTACAGACCCTTTTGAGAAATTTGAAAAAATAGTAAGGGCAACTTTCACTTTATTGAAAGAAAAAAAAGAATTCTATGCTACTATATGGCCTGTTATTACACAGCAGGGTGTATCGCAACAATTGCAGGAAATGCTGCGACATACTTTCACCTCACTAATAGATGTAATAGAAGTAATGCTTAAAGATATGAATATAGCAAACCCCAGGCTGGAGGCATTCCGCCTCGGTGCTATGCTCGATGGTGCAGCATTGGGCTATTTATACGTTTTTAAGGAGGAGTACCCCCTGGACGAAATGGAGCAATTGATCATTCAAACATATAAAAAATAACAGATGGATTTGTACGGCAATCAATCGAACAACATACCCCAGAAAACGTTGATCATCACGCTGGAACTGGTTCTTTTGTTTATTGCCTATAACATACTATTGGGTGATCTTGGTGCAACTATATATAGATGGTTCCATATTCCCTTCTCTGGTGGTAACCCTACCCGTAACGTGATCAACCTCACCTTCTCTATTGTCGTTTTTTTGCGAATCTGTGTTACCATACTCTACCTGCTAAAACGCAGTATGCCATGGGAAGAAGCTGTTAGCATTCCCTTCGCTTTTTCGCTATACTATGTAGGCTACGCTTTATTAACATGTAATGCAAATGCATCTATTAACTGGCTTGACTATACAGCAATATTTCTATTTGTCGTAGGATCATTGATTAATACAGTATCAGAATTGTTACGTGATGCGTGGAAAAAACAACCTGGCAATAAAGGGAAAATTTATACAGGTGGCTTATTCAAATATTCAATGCACATCAATTACTTCGGGGACATGCTCTGGGTAATTGGCTATGCTTTGCTCAGCCACAATCCATGGTCTGCTTTGATACCCTTATTTCTTTTCTGCTTTTTCGCATTCTACAATGTACCCAAATTAGATGCTTACCTGGCAGGTAAATACAAAGAGCAGTTTACCCGCTATGCATCTCATACCAAAAAATTCATACCGTTCATATACTAAATATAGCTTCATGAAAAACGAGAACATTCTTATTTCGGGCGCAGGCATTGCAGGTACATCAGTCGCATTCTGGCTTAGCAAATACGGTTTTAAACCTGTGATCGTTGAGAAGTCACCTGTTTTTAGGACCGGTGGCTATATCATAGATTTTTTTGGAGTTGGTTTCGAAGTTGCAGAAAAGATGAACATTGTAGATGCATTACGAAACGAAGATATTCAAATGAACGAGGTAACAGCCGTAAATAAAGATGGTAAACGAATAAGCGGCCTTAATATGTACCAGTTTCGCAAAGCATTAAGAGGTCGCGTATTCAGCTTAAAACGTAGTTCCCTTGCCAAGACGATCTACGATGCATTGCCCAAAGGAATTGAGATCATTTATAATAATAGCATCAAATCATTAAAAGATGAAAATGGGGCAGTGGCTGTAGAATTTGAAGACGGAACCATCAGAAATTTTGACCTTGTTATAGGTGCTGATGGATTACATTCAAAGGTTAGAGAATTAGCATTTGGCCCCGAAGACAAATTTGAAAAATTCTTCGGCTATTACGTATCGTCATTTACAATGCCAGATAAGTTGACTGTCAATAAAAACTTCTTATCTTATAGCTTACCTGGTAAGCAAGCTAATCTTTATACCTTAAATGATGGAAGGCAGGCGGCATTATTAATCTACCGCTCAAATAATAAGCTTAAATACAATCATCATAACGTAAAAGAACAAATGCAGTTGCTACGGAATGAATATGCCCATGAAGGTTGGCTTTGTCAGCAAATGCTTGACGAAATGGAGAAAACAGAAGATTTCTATTTCGATGCTGTAAGCCAGATAAAAATGGACACATGGTCTCGGGGCCGCATCTCGCTGGTGGGAGACGCCTGTGATTGCCCTTCTCTTCTTTCCGGGCAAGGCTCTACCCTTGCCATGGCAGCCAGCTATATCCTTGCGGGAGAATTAAAAAAATCTAATGGTGACCACACTATTGCTTTCAGTGAATACGAAAGAAAATTCAAACCATTTATCGACAACAAACAGAAACTTGCACAAGGATTTGCCGCATCTTTTGTCCCCTCGTCTGCACTCAGCATTTGGTTACGTAATATGGCACTGCGGCTATCAGGTTTTCCATTCTTCGCAAAATGGATGGCCGGCAAATTTATGGTAGATGATATAGTATTGGATGAATACTAACTCTTCCGCACTATTTTTTTATTCCGGGGATAGCACGACCATTTTGCTTTAGCAATACACGCTCCACCTTATTATTCTTGTCTCTAAGAAAACGTAGCTCAGCATCTGTTACTTTTAAGAAAAATTCATTCGGGGCAGCAGGATATAGCTGAAAAGCATTCTGGCCAGGCAATTGCCCCATCAGGCTGTTCCCATCCATAAATACTTTCATTACAAATCCTGGTGCCAGTTCATAATTGCCGGCATATTCCTGCAATTGCTTTGTGGTCATCTTTATCTCCCTATGCCCAGCCGGCAGCTGATATTCCTTATCATTGATGATCGCTGATATGGTACGCCTGATAGCGGAGAGGTCATTGCCCATATCATTAGACAATAAAACAATGACGCTTGCATCGTCCGGGGTCATAAACAAATTGGCAATAAATCCATGTACACCTCCGTTGTGGCCTATACTTACCCTTCCGTAATTATCTCCTATCATCCAGCCATAACCGTAATTTTCCTGGTTGATAGTGGTCGCTATCTGCCAGTCGGCTTTTGTGATCAATTGATTGTGCAACATCGCCACTGCCCATTTATTAAGGTCGCCAACAGTGGTATATATACCACCTGCCGCAAACGAAACAGACGAATCTACCTTTGGTGCTATCATTCCTCTGTTTCCGTCAATAGCGTAGTAACCTGTCGCTTTATTTTTATCTTTTAATCCGGCAAAATCACAGCCCGTATGTTTCATGCCTAAAGGTGTCAATATCATTTCCCGAAGCGCTGAGAAATAAGTCTTACCTGTAACATCTTCTATGATATACCCAAGAATACTGTAATTAGAGTTACTGTAACCAAATTTACTGCCGGGTGCAAACTGTATGGCATGGTCTTTAAAATACTGCATCATTTCTGCCTTCGAATGATGTTTGAATGGCTCTTTTGCCATAAAGGCACTGTCATCGGTATAGTTGAAAATACCGGAGGTATGGGTCAGGAGGTTTTCAAGGGTTATGTCATTGCCTTCGGGAAAATCAGGATAATAATTCGATAATTTGTCCTTTACATCAAGTTTATCCTGCTCCTGCAACATCAGGATCATTGTAGACGTAAACGTTTTGGTAACTGATCCTATCTGGTATATAGTATTACTATCATTAAGGGTCTTTTGCTTCAGGTCTTTATAACCATAACCCTTTTCCAGGATCATACTGCCGTATTGCGTCACAAGGGCCGAACCATTAAACTTTCCCTGCTTGTTAAAAGCAGTAAGTGCTGAGTCTATTTCTTTCCGGTAATCCTTTGCGTATGACGAAATATGAACTGTAAAAAGCGTCGTCAGCAGCAGTAGGTATCTTTTCATGAGGAAACAATATAAGCTGCTAAACTAAGCAAAAAAGCAAAAGTCCTTCTTTAGGAAGGACTTTTGCACTATTAAATATGAGTTGATTAAAGCTGAGTAGCAGTGTACACTACGTCGGTAGTATAAGTACCTGCCGGGTAGCTAAAGCCAGGTGTTGCCTGGTACATTACACTGAAGGTTTGGTTACCACCACGGCTACCGTTGGTGATCAGGTTTTGGTTGCTGCTTG